>NZ_JBQFTY010000014.1:0-1372 GCF_056538885.1 Ruegeria sp. BE1 | reverse complement strand
GCCGCCCCTGTTTGGGACGGCCTTCTTTGAGTCAACGGTTGGGTCCGAGATTATTCGACGAATAATCTCCGCACCCTCGCGCCTTACTCGATGATTTTCGACACACTGTTTTTTGTGCGTCTCGGGATTGTCGAATTCAAACAAAAAAGGGCGTCCCTCGGGACGCCCTTTCTGTCTGATCATTCGCTTGCGCGAATTATTCGATGATCTTCGACACAACACCCGCGCCGACGGTACGGCCGCCTTCGCGGATCGCGAAGCGCAGACCGTTTTCCATCGCGATCGGCGCGATCAGCTCAACGCCGAACGACACGTTGTCGCCGGGCATGACCATCTCGGTGCCTTCGGCCAGGGTCACGGTGCCGGTCACGTCCGTGGTCCGGAAGTAGAACTGAGGACGGTAGTTCGCGAAGAACGGAGTGTGACGACCGCCTTCTTCCTTGGTCAGGATATAGGCTTCGGCTTCGAACTTGGTGTGCGGTGTTACTGAGCCCGGCTTACACAGAACCTGACCACGCTCAACGCCTTCACGATCCACACCACGCAGCAGGGCGCCGATGTTGTCGCCCGCTTCACCACGGTCCAGCAGCTTGCGGAACATTTCAACGCCGGTGCAGGTGGTTTTGCTGGTGTCGCGGATGCCGACGATTTCGATCTCGTCGCCAACGTTGATCACGCCACGCTCGACACGACCGGTCACAACGGTACCACGGCCCGAGATCGAGAACACGTCTTCGATCGGCATCAGGAACGGCTGGTCAACAGCACGCTCAGGGGTGTCGATGTAGTCATCAACAGCCGCCATCAGTTCCTTGATCTTCTCTTCGCCGATCTCCGGGTTGTTGCCTTCCATCGCGGCCAGAGCCGAACCTGCAACGATCGGAATATCGTCACCGGGATATTCATACGAAGACAGCAGCTCGCGGATTTCCATTTCCACCAGTTCCAGCAGTTCTTCGTCGTCAACCTGGTCGACTTTGTTCATGAACACGACCATCTTCGGGATGCCAACCTGACGACCCAGCAGGATGTGCTCACGTGTTTGCGGCATCGGGCCGTCAGCGGCGTTCACAACCAGGATCGCGCCGTCCATCTGAGCGGCACCGGTGATCATGTTCTTGACGTAGTCGGCGTGGCCGGGGCAGTCAACGTGCGCATAGTGGCGGTTCTCGGTCTCGTATTCCACGTGGGCGGTCGAGATGGTGATCCCGCGCGCTTTCTCTTCCGGCGCACCGTCAATTTGGTCATACGCTTTGAAGTCACCAAAATACTTGGTGATCGCTGCGGTCAGCGTCGTTTTACCGTGGTCAACGTGCCCAATCGTGCCGATGTTGACGTGCGGTTTTGTACGCTCAAACTTTTCCTTTGCCAT
>NZ_JBQFTY010000013.1:0-4016 GCF_056538885.1 Ruegeria sp. BE1 | reverse complement strand
GCCGCATACGCCGAAGAGTTTATCACGATTGGTACGGGTGGTGTTACTGGGGTTTATTATCCGACGGGTGGCGCGATTTGTCGGTTGGTGAACAAGGGCCGTAAAGAGCATGGTGTTCGGTGTTCGGTGGAATCGACGGGTGGGTCGGTTTACAACATCAACACCATTCGCGAGGGCGAGCTGGAGTTTGGTGTGGCGCAGTCGGACTGGCAGTACCATGCCTATAACGGCACCTCGAAATTCGAAGACGCGGGCGCGTTTGAGAACTTGCGGGCGGTGTTCTCGGTGCATCCGGAACCCTTTACCGTTGTGGCGCGGGCCGATGCGGGGATTTCCAGCTTTGAAGACCTCAAGGGCAAGCGCGTGAACATCGGCAACCCGGGCTCGGGTCAGCGCGGCACGATGGATGTTGTGCTGGAAGCCGTGGGCTGGACCATCGATGATTTCGAACTGGCCTCCGAGCTGAAAGCGGCCGAACAGTCGGCGGCGCTGTGCGACAACCAGATCGACGCGATGATCTACACCGTGGGTCACCCGTCGGGCTCGATCCAGGAAGCGACCACCGCGTGCGATTCCGTTCTGGTGAACGTGACCGGCGAGGCGATCGATGGCCTGATCGACGGCAATTCCTATTACCGCACCGCGACCATTCCGGGTGGCATGTATCGCGGCTCGGACGGGGATACCACGACCTTTGGTGTGGGCGCGACCTTTGTGACCTCGGCGGATGTGTCGGATGATGCGGTCTATGCGGTTGTCAGCTCGGTTTTTGAAAACTTTGATGATTTCAAAAAGCTGCACCCGGCCTTTGCGAACCTGAAGCCCGAAGAGATGATCTCGGACGGTCTGTCGGCGCCGCTGCATCCGGGGGCCGAGAAATACTACAAAGAAAAAGGCTGGCTGCAGTAAGCCGGACCTGATGCGGGGCGCGCCTGTGACGGGCGCGCCCCTTTTGCACCCGGGGGAACCGGGCAGACGATAAGGCCGAAACGGCCATATGACGGGGAGACGCCAGATGAGTTCCGACACACACTCCAACACACCGCTATCCGAAGAAGAGCTTCAGGATCTGGTGGCGTCCTCGGATGCGGGGGCACGCAATCCGGCGGGCAATGTGGGGATCTTTCTGGCCATTGTCGCGGTGCTGTGGTCGGTCTTTCAGGTGGTGCTGGCCTCGCCTTTGTCGAACGCCATTCTGCCGGGCAGCGTGGTGAACAACTCGCGCCAGATCCATCTGGCCTTTGCGATCTTTCTGGCCTTTGCGGCCTATCCGGCGCTGAAATCCAGCCCGCGCAGTTACATCCCCATTCAGGACTGGATCATGGGCGTGGTGGGCGCGGTGATCGCGCTCTATGGCTATATTTTCTACGAAAAAGTCGTGAACAATGGCCTGCTGGCCGATGACGTGGACAAATGGGTCGCTCTGGGCGGGTTGCTGTTGCTGTTTGAGGCCGCGCGCCGCGCGCTCGGGCCCGCCATGGCGATCATCGCCACGATCTTCCTGGCTTATGTGTTCTTTGGCTCGTCCGACTGGGTGCCCGAGGTGATCCAGTGGAAGGGTGCCAGCCTGAAAAAGGCCATGAGCCATATGTGGATCACGTCCGAGGGCGTGTTTGGCATCGCTTTGGGCGTCTCGACCAAGTTCGTGTTCCTGTTCGTGCTGTTCGGCGCGCTTTTGGATAAGGCGGGCGCGGGCAATTACTTTATCAAGATGGCCTTTGGCGCGCTGGGGCACCTGCGCGGCGGCCCGGCCAAGGCGGCTGTGGTGGGTTCGGCGGCGACCGGCCTGATCTCGGGGTCTTCCATCGCCAATGTGGTGACCACCGGCACCTTCACCATCCCGCTGATGAAGCGGGTGGGCTTTTCCAGCGAACAGGCGGGCTCGGTCGAGGTGGCCAGTTCCGTGAACGGTCAGATCATGCCGCCGGTAATGGGCGCTGCGGCCTTTTTGATGGTGGAATATGTGGGCATCTCATATGTCGAGGTGATCACCCACGCCTTCCTGCCTGCCGCGATCTCCTACATCGCGCTGGTCTATATTGTGCATCTTGAGGCGGTGAAGCGGAACATGCCGACGCTGGGCAACCGCGTGGTGTCGATGGGTCGCACAATCGGCGGCATGGCGGTGTTCTTCGTAGGCTTTGCCGGGCTGTGCTATGGCATCCAATACCCGATCAAAGGGGTGATTGCGCTGATGCCGGGGGCGTCCGGGCTGGTGCTGTCGGCGCTGGTTGTGGTGGCCTATCTGATCCTGCTGAAACTGGCCGCAGGCGTGGATGATCTGGTGCCGGATGATCCCAATGCCAAAGAGGTCGAGCTGCCGGTGATTGCCGAGATCTACAAGGCCGGTCTGCATTACCTGCTGCCGATCATCGTGCTGGTCTACTTCCTGATGATCGAGCAGAAATCGCCGGGCCTGTCGGCCTTCTGGGCGACCTCGCTGCTGTTCGTGATCCTGCTGACGCAGAAGCCGCTGAAATCGATCTTCCGGGGTGAGAACAACACCGCAAACGCCTTCATGGCGGGCGTGGCCGACCTTTGGAACGGTCTGATCGACGGCGCGCGCAACATGATCGGCATCGCGCTGGCCACCGCCACCGCAGGCGTGATCGTGGGCACCGTGACGCTGACCGGCGTGGGTCAGGTGATGGCCGATCTGGTCGAGTTCCTGTCGGGCGGCAACCTCATTGCCATGCTGGCGCTGGTGGGTCTGCTCAGCCTCATTCTGGGCATGGGCCTGCCGACCACGGCGAACTATATCGTCGTCAGCTCGCTGATGGCTGGCGTGGTGGTCGAGCTTGGCGCGCAGGACGGTCTGATCGTGCCGCTGATCGCGGTGCATCTGTTTGTGTTCTACTTCGGCATCATGGCCGATGTGACGCCGCCTGTGGGTCTGGCCAGCTTTGCCGCCGCCGCCGTGTCGGGTGGCGATGCGATCCGCACGGGCTTTACCGCGTTCTTCTACAGCCTGCGCACCGTGGCGCTGCCGTTTGTGTTCATCTTCAACACCGATCTGCTGCTGATCGATGTAGGCTGGGTGCAGGGCATTCTGGTGGCCATCTCCGCCACCATCGCGATCCTGATCTTCACCGCCGGCACGATGGGCTGGTTCCTGACGAAAAACCGCATCTATGAAAGCGTCGCACTGATCCTGATTGCCTTCGCGCTGTTCCGCCCGGACTTCTTCATGAACCGCATCGCGCCGCCCTTTGCGCAGATCGAGCCCGCACAGCTGGAACAGGCCGTGGGTGACGCCACCCCGGGCAGCACCCTGCGGATCGAGGTCGCAGGCCCCGATTTTGACACCGGCGACATGACCGAGACCACCGTGGTCCTGACCGTGGGCGACGAGGCTGATGGCGCCGCCCGCATCGACGCCCTGGGCCTGATCCCGCTGGAGGAAGACGGTCTGGTCAAGCTCGATGAGCCGCTGTTCGGCACGCCCGTCGCCGATGAGCTGGCGAACTTCGACTATTACGCCGACGACCCCGTCCGCATCACCACCGTGCAGGCCCCGCAAAGCCAGCCGCCCAAAGAGCTGATCTTCATCCCGGCGCTGATCCTTCTGGGCCTGATCGCCTTCCTGCAACGCACCCGCGCCGCGCGCACAAACGAACAAGAGGTGACATCATGATCAAAGCTGTTTTGTGTGCCGTGGACATCAGCAACGGCGATCTGGACGAGAATGTCCTGAAGATTGCCGCGCGCCTGGCGGATCAGCATGAGGCCCAGCTGGACGTTGTCACCGTCCTGCCGGACTTTGGAGAAAGCTGGGTGTCGGGGTTCTTTCAGTCCGACTTCCACGAAAAGGCCCTGGAAGACGCGCAGGCCAAGCTGACCGCGCTGTGCATCGCCGCGATCGGCGCCGAGCGGAACGAGAAAGTCCGCCACGTGGTCGCCACCGGCACCGCCTATCAGGAAATCCTCAAAACCGCCGACAACGCCGACTCAGACCTCATCGTCATCGGAGCCCACAAACCAGACCTCAAAGACTACCTCCTCGGCCCAAACGCCGC
>NZ_JBQFTY010000012.1:0-2500 GCF_056538885.1 Ruegeria sp. BE1 | reverse complement strand
CCTAGGGGTGAAAGGCCAATCAAACTCGGAGATAGCTGGTTCTCTGCGAAATCTATTTAGGTAGAGCGTCATCCGAATACCCCGGGGGGTAGAGCACTGGATGGGTAATGGGGCCCCACAGGCTTACTGATCCTAACCAAACTCCGAATACCCGGGAGTACTAGATGGCAGACACACTGCGGATGCTAACGTCCGTAGTGGAGAGGGAAACAACCCTGACCTACGACTAAGGCCCCCAATTCATGGCTAAGTGGGAAAGCAGGTGGGACGACCAAAACAACCAGGAGGTTGGCTTAGAAGCAGCCATCCTTTAAAGATAGCGTAACAGCTCACTGGTCTAAATAAGTTGTCCTGCGGCGAAGATGTAACGGGGCTCAAGCCATGAGCCGAAGTCTAGGATGCCGTAAGGCATGGTAGCAGAGCGTAGTGTGACATAGAACTCATCCTGTATTGCCGCCGGTTATGCGGTGCGCGTAAGCGCGCTCAAGTAGCCGAATAGGCGGTAGCGCAGGATAGAGTTCTTTCGATGAAGCCGGGGCGTGAGCCATCCGGTGGAGAGATCACTAGTGAGAATGATGACATGAGTAGCGACAAAGAGTGTGAGAGACACTCTCGCCGAAAGTCCAAGGGTTCCTGCTTAAAGCTAATCTGAGCAGGGTAAGCCGGCCCCTAAGCCGAGGCCGAAAGGCGTAGGCGATGGGAACTAGGTTAATATTCCTAGGCCAGGAGGATGTGACGGATCACGGATGTAGTTCAATCTTATCGGATTGATTGGGCTGCTGAGTGGTTCCTGGAAATAGCCCTCCATCAGACCGTACCCTAAACCGACACAGGTGGACTGGTAGAGCATACCAAGGCGCTTGAGAGAACGATGTTGAAGGAACTCGGCAAAATACCTCCGTAAGTTCGCGAGAAGGAGGCCCGGTTCCTAGGCAACTAGGGGCTGGGGGCACAAACCAGGGGGTGGCGACTGTTTATTAAAAACACAGGGCTCTGCGAAGTCGCAAGACGACGTATAGGGTCTGACGCCTGCCCGGTGCCTGAAGGTTAAAAGGAGAGGTGAGAGCCTTGAATTGAAGCCCAGGTAAACGGCGGCCGTAACTATAACGGTCCTAAGGTAGCGAAATTCCTTGTCGGGTAAGTTCCGACCTGCACGAATGGCGTAACGACTTCCCCGCTGTCTCCAACATCGACTCAGCGAAATTGAATTGCCTGTCAAGATGCAGGCTTCCCGCGGTTAGACGGAAAGACCCCGTGCACCTTTACTACAGCTTCGCACTGGCATCAGGATTGTGATGTGCAGGATAGGTGGTAGGCTTTGAAACCGTGACGCCAGTCGCGGTGGAGCCTCCCTTGAGATACCACCCTTCGCACTCTTGATGTCTAACCGCGGTCCGTTATCCGGATCCGGGACCCTGCGTGGCGGGTAGTTTGACTGGGGCGGTCGCCTCCTAAAGCGTAACGGAGGCGCGCGAAGGTTGGCTCAGAGCGGTCGGAAATCGCTCGTTGAGTGCAATGGCAGAAGCCAGCCTGACTGCGAGACTGACAAGTCGAGCAGAGTCGAAAGACGGCCATAGTGATCCGGTGGTCCCGAGTGGAAGGGCCATCGCTCAACGGATAAAAGGTACGCCGGGGATAACAGGCTGATACTGCCCAAGAGTCCATATCGACGGCAGTGTTTGGCACCTCGATGTCGGCTCATCTCATCCTGGGGCTGGAGCAGGTCCCAAGGGTACGGCTGTTCGCCGTTTAAAGAGGTACGTGAGCTGGGTTTAGAACGTCGTGAGACAGTTCGGTCCCTATCTGCCGTGGGTGTAGGAGACTTGAGAGGAGTTGCCCCTAGTACGAGAGGACCGGGGTGAACGATCCACTGGTGGACCAGTTGTCGTGCCAACGGCAGTGCTGGGTAGCTATGATCGGACAGGATAACCGCTGAAGGCATCTAAGCGGGAAGCCCCCCTCAAAACAAGGTCTCCCTGAGGGCCGTGGAAGACCACCACGTCAATAGGCCGGAGATGTAAGCGCAGTAATGCGTTCAGTTGACCGGTACTAATCGCCCGATAGGCTTGATTTGATCCAGTAATGGAAAGACAAGACCAAAGCATACACCAAACTTGACCAAGGACAGCGCGTGCCAACGCAAACGGCACTGTTGATTGACTATACAACCGAGTGGCACCGCGCATTCGCAAGCGAATACGCTGCCTGCCACCTGTCGCTTTCTTGCTCCGCAAGAAAGTCGACATGGGCTTTTCCTCGGTTTGGTGGTCATAGCGCAAGTGAAACACCCGGTCCCATCCCGAACCCGGAAGTTAAGCACTGCCGCGCCAATGGTACTTGGGCTTAAGCCCCGGGAGAGTAGGTCACCGCCAAACCTAGAAAAAGCCCAACAGTCTCTCTAAACGATGAAAAGAACACCTGGCGCGGGGTGGAGCAGTCCGGTAGCTCGTCAGGCTCATAACCTGAAGGTCAGAGGTTCAAATCCTCTCCCCGCAACCAA
>NZ_JBQFTY010000011.1:0-6957 GCF_056538885.1 Ruegeria sp. BE1 | reverse complement strand
AACCAAAATCCAAACAGCCCGTTCGATCTACAAACAGTCCACTGGACTGTTTGCTCGACGATCAAACCTCGTCAGGCTCATAACCTGAAGGTCGTAGGTTCAAATCCTACTCCCGCAACCAGCGTCAGAAAATCCCAATACAGCCCGTTCAGACTACAAGTGATCCACTGGATCAATCGCTTAACGTCTTCACCTCGTCAGGCTCATAACCTGAAGGTCAGAGGTTCAAATCCTCTCCCCGCAACCAAACCCCAAACAGCCCGTTCAATCCGAAAACACTCCAACGGACCGTTCGCTTAACAATCAAACCTCCTCTGACGTATAAGCTACGTGGAAACAGGTCGCTCATGGGCACCCGGACACAACCCAGTGGAAGAGCTCGAACATGGCAATAGGTCAGAGTCAAAAGAACAAATTTACGGCTTGATGAAACCTTCCCCTTCACCATCAGTTCTTAGTGTCAATTGCCTAAGCCCGGTCGCTCCGAATAACGCGGCTCCGAACATTTCGAAGGCTTCTTCTGCGATCAGGACGAACCGGCCATTCTCCATGTCATGGAACCATAAAAACGCTTGAATCATCTCAAGTCCAAGGGCTCCACCCAGATAGAACAGAACTCCGACAATTAAATACCGACGCGGTGCAGGGTCCATGCCGGATACCAGGAATCTAAACCCGAGTAAGAAAAGGACGACAACGGCTGCAAAGCCGTAGATGACCCATTCCCAGGCAAAAAGGCCGCTTCCTTCAATGCCGTTGGTCAAGTAGGTGCCCACGGCTTCGTGGACTTGCGCTGCCTCGTCAAACCCCGCGAACAGAAAAAGCGCAGCAAGGCCCAGCCAATGCCAGCGCCACTGATCTTTGGTGGAAAAGGCTTGAACAGACGCCAGGGCCATGAACGCACTGGCCAAAATCAGAAACGAGAAATTGACGAACGTCGGCACGTTGGACTCTCCGTCAATCCAGAAGACCTCCTCTAGTACCCGTCCGAACTCGCTGTTTGTTGCGTTTGAGACAAGAAACGCCAATGTGCCGATGACTATGGTCGGAAAGATAACGGCCGCCGACCAAATCAGGTATTGGCGGGGGGTTGGTAAAAAGGACATGTGCGTAACTTCTTAACTCTTAATCAGACCCCAAAGCTTAGTGCGAGAATTCGGTCTGTATAGGGAATTGAGTAAGCTCGACACTTTTGAACTTTGGATTTGTTCCAAATGCGCATCAGTGCTGCAAGCAAATGGATCTTTGTTGATCAAATAACTCAAAGCCTGACCGGAAAACCAGAGACCTTGCAGGCTTGTCTTCTCCCAGCCGCTCGGGAGCACCGGCAGGTTGCTGTCGCCAAGGGGGAACGGGCTATCGGCCGGATATTGGCGTTGAACGTGGAGATCTGCTGCCAAGTCGACGACTTGGGTCAGGCACACCAAAGATGGCTGCCAAAAACCCGGCGCGTATTGTGGTTTTTCAGGCGTAAGATCGCTTACTCGGCGCAAATTCTGATGTCAGCCCAAGTGCGCGCCATATTTGACAATTGACATGGGCGAGTAAACAGTTACTCGGGGCCGGTGTTGTTTTAAGACAATCTAGGATCGAATAGAATGTGCGGCACTTCGCAAATAACGAGTGCCATTGCGAATAAAAGTCTCGGGCTGGGAAACAAATGCAATCTTCGAAAGATATAGTCGCCAATTTGCAAGAGGCGATCGCGTCCAATGACGATACTAACACCTCCCGGGCGCGCGACATACTGAACAGCCATATTCGTACCCAATTGTCCGTGCGCAACGCAAAATCCCCGGCGACAGTTGCTTCGCTGTATTCGGCGCTTATGAAGTCACCGGATGTCTGGGACCGTTTGCCTGACGTTGAAGATGCCAAAGAGGCATTCCAACCGCAAACCGACGTTGCGCCGGGGTTTTCGCTTGTGTCGTGCTGCATGAACAGAAACGACCATTTGGCGCGCACGCTGCCGACCTGGTTGTCCCACCCGGAAATCGACGAAGTTGTCGTCGTGGACTGGAGTTCAGAGATACCGGTCGCGATCACGCTTGAACAGGCCGGCATTCAAGATCCGCGCCTGCGCATTGTTCGCGTCGAGGACGAAGGGGCGTGGATCTTGTCTCATGCCTACAATGTGGGGTTTCGGGCAACCACGCGGGACAAGATTGTAAAAGTCGACAGCGACATCATTCTCGACACGGCGTTTTTCGAAAAGAACACAATGGGCGTCGGCAAGCTGACGGCCGGGAACTGGCGAAACGCCTCTGCGGGACAAAGCCACGTCAATGGGTTTTTCGTCACCGGGCGCGCAGACTTGCTGGGTGTCAATGGCTTCAATGAACGGATCGTCACGTATGGGTGGGATGACGACGATCTCTATACCCGTCTCGAAGAAGCCGGGGTTGAACGTGTGGATGTTGACCCGAGCACAATCAACCACATTGATCACTCTGACATTCGGCGTGTGGCCCGCCCCAGGTGCAAGCCTGTCACGGGCTGGGATGAGATACAGACATATCCCCAGTTCTGGATCGCTCTGAACCGCGAATTCACGGCGTCCAGTGCGCCATGGGGTGTCAGCTATCCGATGGCGGGTTTTCAGGTTCTGAGCGCCACAGACGGGAATGTTAGGCTGCGGCGAACACACCCCTTTGGCGTGGACACCAATCTGATCGGAACGCGGTCCGAGCGTGCCCTTGCGGCGTATGTCGCTATTCAGGACATCTTTCCGGGGTTTGTTGTCACCACGTCACCCGAAACGGTTGATTTCGCGCTGATGACCCGTTCGCTGAAAGATGCGCTGGTCATCATTGGCAGCCAAACGCCGGAGCCGCAGGACCAAAGTGAGCCTGCCGCCGCTGCTATCGGCGACCTCGGCCGCAAGCCCAAGCTTATTGTTGACGCCCAGCATGGTTTGGGCAACCGCATGCGCGCCATCGCGTCGGCCGCAGCTTTTGCAAAGGTCCATGACCGCGAGCTGGTGATCAGATGGGTGCGCGACGAACATTGCGATTGCCGTTTTGCATCCCTTTTTGACTATGACGGCCCGGTAGAAGAGACCAGCGACAACGAACCGGAAAATGCCCAGCATGTGGACTTGATGAACAAGGCATTTCGGGACTCCTTCGAATCCAAAAGCCTGGTTCACACCTCGCGCGATATCGTTATTCAATCGGCCTATCGGTTCACCTTCGGAAAGCCCTACGGCCCGCTGGAAAAAAGCTTTCTGCGCGATCTCAAACCCAGCGCTGAAGTGCAGGACCTGATCGACTCGGTCCGCAGCCCTAACGATATAGCGGTGCATGTGCGCATGAATGGTGGCGCCGGAACAGACCCGCATGGTGATGTACCCGGCGGCTGGTCCAAAACAGAAGATGAGATTTCCAGACGGGCCCGCAGCAGGTCCCACTATGGCTTTTTCTTCAAGCGTCTGGATGAACTGCTGGAATCGGGGGAGTATTCGACGATCTTCCTCGCGTCCGACAACTCGGAATCCTATGACGCGTTTGCCGCAAAGTACCACGATCGTGTCACCAGCCTGAAACGGTCGGTCTATGATCGATCGGAAATGCAGCTGAAATACGCGCTTGCCGATGTGATCCTGCTGTCACGCGCGCCGCTGTTGCTTGGCAGCAATTGGAGCTCATTTACGGAAATCGCCCATTCAATGTCCGAGAAACAGAGGCTAGAGATATCCGGGCAACACTTTTGATACGTCCGCACGCCCGCAAAGCTCAGCAGGTTTTTATGACCGGCCTTACATACCGCCAGAGTGTATTCTGAATGACTGATGAAGAAACAAGAAGCTTGGCCGTTGAAAACGTTGTTTCAGCGTGCAAGCCACAGATCGGTGAAGTGATTGTTCTGGAAGGTCCGGATCACTTGGGTTGGTGCGAGGCTTACAGGTCGCATGATCTGTCGAATGTAAGACATACGACGTTTAAAACGCTGTCCCAGATCCCAGTTGCCAAAGATGGCGTTCTGCGGATTGTACATGTTACAGGCGGGGTGCCCGCAGCCAGCCTGAGTCAGGCAGAAGACAGCGTCCGCTGCATTACAAGTATCGCGGATATTGTCGTTTTCACACCGGTACCAGTGGCGAAACAAGAGGTTCAGGACCTGCTGGTTGCTTGGCCCAGCTTCTGGGCGATCCTGTTTCTGGCGCAAGGCTACATGTTGCGCGATATCGTTCGCCCAGCAGTTTGGAGCAACACATATAGCGATTGGGACAGCCTTCAGGGCACGGTTGTGTTCACAAATGCCGCGATGGATGCCGACTGGACGGATATGGGCCGCAATGGACCGGGGTCTGTCGTCGATTACGTGCATCCTTCGACACATGAATTCGGTCTGAAACAGCTGCTGGCCTTGCAGACTGCCGCCATGTTGACGGTGAATTCCGGCAAGTCCCTTTCCGAAGATGCGGCCGAAAACCAAAGTCTTTCGTCGAATATCTATATCGCGTTGCCCAAGCGCTATACGAAAAAAGACTATGAGGCCAAGCTGTTTCAAGAGCAACGCGCATGGTGGCAGGTCGCTTTGACCAAGCCTTGGCAGCCCTCGTATTGGTGTGACCTGTGGCGCATGCAGCGGCGCACCAGGCGTCGGATGAAATCCAGCTGATCCCAAACGCTGACGAGATTGGACAATTGAGCCTCGCGCCCTGAGGCCTTTCCAGCTCAGAAGCAGAGAATTTCCCTTAAAATCAATTTAAAACATTGATTTAAGGACATTTTTTGCCACAGGTGGCGCATATGCACGGCGTCGCAGCTTAGTAATCCGGTTCCAGGCCCTCACTGGAACCGGAGATAGAAACATGCTGCGCTTGATCGACCGACGTCCTGTATTCGCGCTGCGGGGACGGTCAGAAACCGCGCACGCAGCGCGCCGGTTTTTGCCCGTTTTGGTGTCTTCGATTGCGTTTCTTGGTCTTGTGAACATACCCGGCCGCGCCGAGGCACAGCAGTTATACGTTGTGGGAACAGATCGCGGCGGATACCTGCATGATCGTCTGGTCGAGCTGGACAACCTGCAGCGCAATGGCATTCAGGTCGAAATACGCGGACGCATCTGCTACTCAACCTGCACAATGTTCCTGGGGCTTCCGGGCACCTGCGTGGACTCCGATACGATCTTTGGCTTTCATGGCCCGTCCCGCAACGGGCGCAAACTGTCGCCCGAGGATTTCGACCGGTTTAGCAAGGTCATGGCCGCCTATTATCCCGAGCCGCTGAAATCCTGGTTCATGACCAAGGCGCGCAACCGGATTCGCGGCGTTCACAAGGTCAAAGGCAGCGAATTGATCCGCATGGGCGTGCCTGCTTGCCGTTCTGCCTGAGCCCGGGCTTGCCCACGATCTGAGGCGCAGGTATCACCCTGTGAATGCAAGGGGCCGGTCGCATGACCCAAGGCCCGCGAAACAGGCAGGAGACCGGCGCATCGTGCTGACACCGCTACTCAAACGCTTTGGGCGGCGCGGCAGGTTTTTGCCGCCCAATCCGAATGCGCCGATATGCGTGATTGGGGATGTGCATGGTTGCATAGCGCAGCTTGAAAAACTGTTGGCGGAGGTCCCGCAGGATCATCGGATTGTGCTGGTGGGCGACTATGTTGACCGGGGCGAACACAGCGCGCAGGTGTTGCGCCTGCTCAGCGCTCGTCCGGACCTCACATGCCTGATGGGCAACCACGAAGACATGATGCTGCAATTCCTCAAAGATTCCAAAACCTATGGCGCGCGTTGGCTGCGCAATGGGGGGTTACAGACCCTTGCCTCATTCGGGGTGCGCGGCATCCGCACAGAAATGAACGGTGATGAGCTGACGGAGTGTCGCGATCAGCTCTACGCGGCGATGGGTGACAACCTGTATCAATGGGTCGCCGGGCTCAAGACATGGGCCCTGACCGGAAATGTCTTGATCGTTCATGCCGGTGCAGACCCGGAAAAACCGCCAAAGGAGCAGTTGCGCAAACATCTGCTCTGGGGGCATCCCTCGTTCCAGACGACGGCCCGCGGCGATGGGCTGTGGGTGGTGCATGGGCACACAATCGTGGCCACTGCAGGTGCCCGGCAGGGGCGTATCTCTGTCGACACCGGTGCCTATGCGACAGGCGTCTTAAGCGGCGTGTGTTTGGACGGCGGTCCCCCCCGGTATCTGACTGCAGTACCCTAGTCGGATTTTCGGCTGGTCTTGTCATGGCGTATTGTGTTGACTAGGACGACTGAGCAGACCATCGGAATTTGAGCTTATTCATGTTGATCACACCCGTCCTTCTCTGTGGCGGCTCGGGCACGCGCCTGTGGCCTTTGTCGCGCAAAAGCTATCCGAAGCAATTTGTCCCGCTGGTGGGCGAGGAAACGCTGTTTCAGGCCTCGGCGCGGCGGTTGTCAGGGCGCACAGCGGCGCTTGGCTTTGCGGCCCCCGTTGTGCTGACGAACTCGGATTTCCGCTTTATCGTGGTCGAACAGCTGCAGGCTGCGGGCATTGAGCCGGGCACCATCATGATCGAGCCCGAGGGCCGCAACACCGCCCCCGCCGTGCTGGCCGCCGCGCTACAGGCCGTGGCCCAGGACCCGGAGGCGGTGCTGCTTGTGGCGCCCTCGGATCACGTGGTGCCCGATGTGGCGGCGTTTCAGGCCGCCGTGGCCCGTGGGCTGGACGCCGTGGCGCAGGGCCAGATGGTGACCTTTGGCATCACGCCTACCCACCCCGAGACCGCCTATGGCTATCTGGAACTGGCCGCGCCAGCGGGCGACGGGGCGCCGGTGGCGCTGAAACAGTTTGTCGAAAAGCCCGATCTGGCCCGCGCGACCGAAATGGTCGCGGCTGGCACTTTCAAATGGAATGCGGGCATCTTCCTGTTCCGCGCCGCCGATATGGTGGCCGCATTCCGCGCCCATGCGCCCGATCTGATCGCGCCGGTTCAGGCGGCGGTGGACAGCGCCACGCCCGATCT
>NZ_JBQFTY010000010.1:0-37891 GCF_056538885.1 Ruegeria sp. BE1 | reverse complement strand
AGCCGAAGCCGAAGCCGAAGCCGAAGCCGAAGCCGAAGCCGAAGCCGAAGCCGAAGCCGAAGCCGAAGCCGAAGCCGAAGCCGAAGCCGAAATGGCGGCAGAGCCGGTTGTGGAGGAGGTCGCAGAACCTGCGACTGAACCACGAAATGAGCCCGCGCAGGAAAAGAAGGGCGGGTTTATGCCCGCTCTGTTGGGTGGTGTGATCGCAGCCGGGATCGGGTTTGTCGCAGGCAGTGCCGGTCTGTTCGGATCGGACAACTCGGATGGGCTTGCGGCGCTTGAGGCGAAGATCAACGATCAAACCAGCCAGATTGAAGCGTTAAAGAACGCTCAGCCCGACACGTCGGATGTAGACAATAAGATCGCCGCGCTGACGGATCAGGTCGCTCCGCTGAGTGCCGAACTGGACACGTTGAAATCCAGCCTCGACGGTCTGGCGGGCAAAATCGACCCTCTGGCCAGCCGGCTGAGCGATCTGGAAAGCAATGCGCTGACGCAGGGTGCGTCCACCGAAACGTCGGCCGCGTTTGAGGCCGAGCTGAAAAAGCTGCAGGAATCGCTGGCCGCGCAGCGGGCCGAGGTGGAAAAGATGGTCTCGGACGCGCAAGCGCTTGAGGCTCAGGCATCGGCCAAGGCGCAAGCCGCAACCAACGCGGCTGTTGTGTCGCAAATAAACGGCCAATTGGAGGCCGGACAGCCCTATGGTGACCTGCTGGCTGAACTGTCCGCCGGTGGCGTGAGCGTTCCGGGGGCCTTGGCGGCTCCGGCGGACGAGGGCGTGGCGACCCTGGCGGAACTGCGCGCATCCTTTGCGCCTGCGGCCCGAACCGCGCTGGCGGATGCCCGGGATGCGGATGCCACCACCGGAATCGTTGCGTTTCTACAGCGCCAGACCGGCGCGCGTTCAGTGACACCGCAAGAGGGCGACAGCCCCGATGCGATCCTGTCGCGGGCCGAGGCCGCTGTTGGCAGCGGCGATATTTCCAAGGCGCTGACCGAATTGAAATCCCTGCCAGAGGCGGCTCAGGCTGCAATGGCGGAATGGGAACAGACGGCGCAGACACGGTTGGCTGCCGTGGACGCCGCAAATGCGCTGCAATCCAGCGTAAACTCGAACTGAAGGACCTGCCATGCTGTGGTCATTGTTAAAGATCCTTGTTTTTGTAGCGATTATCGGCCTGCTGGCCCTGGGCGCCATGTTCCTGATGGAAACCAGCGGCGGCGTACAGATCACCGCATGGGGTCAGGAATTCACGCTTGGGCCGTTGCAATCGGTGATCGCGCTGGGCGTGCTGGTTGTGCTGATCTGGGTGTTCTTCAAACTGCTGACCCTGCTGATCGCGACGCTGAAATTCCTCAACGGGGATGAGACCGCGCTGTCGCGTTATTTTGACCGCAGCCGCGAACAGCGTGGGTATCAGGCGTTGACGGATGGGATCATGGCGCTGGCCTCGGGCGAGGGGCGGATCGCCATGTCCAAGGCCGCCAAGGCCGAAAAGCTGTTGAACAAGCCCGAGCTGACCAACCTTCTGGTGGCACAGGCGGCCGAGATGAATGGCGACACCAAGAAGGCGTCTGAGACCTACAAAAAGCTGGTCACCAATAACGCCACCCGTTTTGTCGGTGTGCGCGGAATCATGAAGCAGAAGCTGGCCGAGGGCGACGACGACACCGCACGCAAACTGGCCGAAAAGGCGCTGGCGATCAAACCGCGCCACGCCGAGACGCAGGATATCCTGCTGGGCTTGCAAACCAAATCTCAGGATTGGGCAGGCGCGCGGTCGACCCTGACCGCCAAGCTGAAGGCGGGCCACCTGCCGCGCGACGTGTTCAAGCGCCGCGATGCGGTTCTGGCCCTGTCCGAGGCCAAGGGGATTCTGGACGAAGACGCCACGGTCGAACAGCGCGAACACGCGATTGAGGCCAATCGCCTGTCGCCCGATCTGGTACCTGCCGCCGCCATGGCTGCGCGGGCCTATATCGAAAAGGGCAAACCGCGTGCCGCGACCAAGATCCTGAAAAAAGCGTGGGAGGTGCAGCCGCACCCCGATCTGGCCCATGCCTTTGCCGAAATTGCACCGGATGAAACCGCTGAGGCGCGGATCAAGCGCTTTGCGGCCCTGACGCGCATCCATCCTGAAAACCCCGAAACCCGTCTTATTCTGGCCGAGCTGAACATCGTGGCCGAGGATTTCCCCGAAGCCCGTCGGGCGCTGGGCGATGTGGTGGAAAAACAGGCCGATGCCCGTGCCTATACGCTGATGGCCGCGATTGAGCGGGGCGAAGGCGCCTCGGACGCGGTGGTGCAGGGCTGGCTGGCCAAGGCGCTGAATGCGCCGCGCGGGCCGCAATGGGTCTGCGACAATTGCCATGACATTCAGCCTGAATGGGCCCCGGTTTGCCAGAATTGTCACAGCTTTGACACGCTCAGCTGGCAGACCCCGCAAACGCCCGAGATTGCCACGGCAACAGGCGTTCACATGCTGCCGCTGATCGTCGGTGCGCTTGAGGACAAGGCCGAGCCTGAAGCAGAAATCGAAGAGGTTGACGACACGGCTGAGGCCGAGGTCATTGAGATGGAGGTTCAGCCCGTCCGACCTGACGCGGAACCGGCGGTCAATGCCGATGGTGAGCCTGTGGTCGAAAAGCAGGCTTAACGCGCTGTCTCGACGTCAAAGGCATCATTCCACAGTTTGAACAACTCGGCCCGGCGGTTCTGGTCCCGTGCGACCAGTAGCGCCGGGGATAGCGCGATAAAGCGCCGGGCGCTGGGCGTCAGGTTGGTATCTTCTGTGTCCATCGGCGCGACAAGGCCAGATGCGGCGAGCAGAGACTGCGCCTGGGGGGACAGCAGAAAATCCAGAAATTCGGTCGCGGCGTCTTTGTTACGGGCCTGTGCCGGGATCATGAAGGCGCGGGACAGGACAAGGGTGTAATCCTCGGGCAGGATCACACCCACGCCCGGCGCGTCGGCATTGGCCACGTAGGACCCCAGCACGTTATAGGCAATCAGGAACCGTCCGTTGGCCACGTCGCGGATAATCTCGGACGAACAGCAGGTGGCCACCGCATCGATGCGGGCAAAGCCTTCGATCAGGGACCCAAAGGTCGTGGCCTCAAGACTGTCGCCATAGGCAAAAAGATAGCCCAACCCAGAAGCCGCGATGTCATATGTCGCCACCCGGCCCCGCAACAGATCGGGTTGGGTACGCATCGCGTCCAGCAGGGAAAACCGGTCGCGTGGTACGTCCTGATCGTTCAGAAGGGTTTTGTTATAGGCGATGACGGCGGGTTCGGTGGTGATGCCCCACAGCTCATCCCGCCAGCGTCTGGCATCCGGCAGTGCCTCGGTCAGAGGCGAGCTGTATCGATGCCCGCAGGCGGAGTTGACCAGCCAGACCATCTGTTGAATGGCCGAAGAAAACACCACATCGGCGGGGTCTTCTCCGTCCCTGCACACCATGCGGCTGTGCTGAAACAACGCGTTCGATCCCCATTGTTCATAGGTGATCGAAAGATCGGGGTTGAGCGCGGCGAACCGTTCCACAACCGGCGCGATGATGGCGATATCGGTGGTCGAGCGGATCAGCATCGGCTCATCCCCACTGCCGAAACGCGCTGTCGCCTCCTGCGCGTGCAGGGGGGTGGTGGTGAGGCAAATTGCTATCAGCAGCCCTCGGATCATCGCGTACCTCGTTTGGTTTTGGGAAAGCTGAGTGCTGCGCGAAATCCGCTCTCATCGCGGTGCATTTCAACCTTGCCGTCAAAGGCTTCGGCGGTTGATTTCACGATGGACAGGCCCAGCCCGGTGCTGTCTTCACCCGAACCAGAGGTGCGGTTGAACCGGTCGCCCAACTGATCCGCAATGGGGGTTGCCGGGCCACAGCCCTGATCGCGCACCCACAGGACGGCGCGGTTATCCTCGACCACGGCACCAATGCTGACCGGGGGTTTGCCGTGCCGCAGCGCGTTGCCCAACAGGTTCTTGGCGGCTTCGCCCAGCGAAAAGGCGTCGGCATTGACCAGAATTGGCGCTTCTCCGATGTCCAGACGCACCTCGACCCCGGGCGCGATAACCTCGTGGTCGCTGTGTTCCAGAACGTCCAGTGCCACCTCGCGCAGGTCGACGGGGCGGCGGGGGGCGCTGTCGATACGGTGGATGACCATGGCGCGAGACAGAAGCTGATCCAGCAGCGTGCCCAGCGACCGGGTCCGCCCCAACAGCCGGTCCAGCGCCCGCTTACGGGCCGGCGGATCGGGGTCGTCCTGTGCAATTTCGGCCTGAACGCGGATCGCAGCCACAGGCGTGCGCAACTGATGTGCCGTGTCAGCGATCAGGTTGCGCATCGTGTCCACTTGCCGGTCCAGACGGCCCATGAACCGGTTCATTGCGCTCAGCATCACTTGTAGTTCGCGCGGCAGGCCATCGCTGGCCATCGGCGTCAGGTCGTGCGGGTCGCGCCGGGTAAGATCCTCGGACAGGGCCTCAAGCGGGCGCAGGGCGGACCTCGTGACAAACCACGACATGATCAGCAGCAAAGCCCCGGCAACGCCCATGGGCAACAGCGCATCCCGCATCAAACCGGCGGTCATGGACTGCCGCGCACGCAGGGTCTGGCCCACCAGCACCTCGACCTGGCCTGAGAAATCCCGTTCGGCAAACAGCCGGGTGACGCGGACAAAACGCGCAGGTTCGGTGTTCAGATCAGCTGAGAAATACAGCGGCGTGCCCGCCTCATCTGGCACTTCGATCACCGTGTCGCGGTCGAGCCCGGTGATAAATGGCCCACCGGGTACCTGCACCGCATAGAAAATCCGGTCATCGGGGGCTTGCGCCAGCAGTTGAAAGGCCGAAACGGGCAGGTCGACAAAGGGCTCTCCGTCCTGAATGCGCACGGATTCCGCGATGTCCGTGGCCGCGCCCAGCAGCAGCCGGTCATAGGCTTGCCGCGCCGCCAGCCGTCCATTGGCCCAGATGGACAGGGCCACCAGACAGCCACCCAGTATCAGGATCAACATCACCGCGCTCAGCACCCGCGCGGTCAGGCTGTGGGGCAGGTGCAGCTTAGCCATCCAGACCGATCCGATACCCGACCCCGCGTTGCGTGGTGATGCTGACCGCACTGCCCGCGAATTTCTTGCGCAGCCGGGCGATGTAAAGCTCAATCGCGTTCTCGCCCACATCTGCGTCTTCGAAACCGTAAAGCGAGTCGTACAGCCGCGCCTTGGACAGGAATTGACCCTCGTGCCGGATCAGGGCGTCCAGCACGGCGGCCTCACGCGCGGTCAGGGTCAGGCGTTTGCCGTCCAGCGTGGCGCTGCGATCCTTGGGGGCGTAGATCAGAGGGCCCAGCGTGATTTGCTCGCTCTTGCGGTCAGCGTCACGACGGACGAGGGCGCGCAGCCGTGCCTCTAACTCGCGCTGATCGAAGGGCTTGCCCAGATAGTCGTCGGCGCCTTTGTCCAATGCGGCCACACGATCCTCGACCGAGGTCAGCGCGGTCAGCATCAGAACCGGCGTGCGATCCCCCGCCGCACGCATCTTGCCAAGGAAATTCAGGCCGGATCCGTCGGGCAGATTGATGTCCAGCAGCATCGCGTCATAGCTTTGGACCGCGCGGAAATCACGGGCCGAATCCACGGTGGTCGCCAGATCGCACACGACGCCGGACCGAGCCAGATGGGCGACCACGCCCTCGGCCAGATCTTCGGCATCTTCAACCATCAAAACGCGCATGACCCCTCCCGTAATCAGACGCCGAACCCGTGACAGGTTCGTGACAGCATTATTCGGTAAACAGTTTCAACCCGCAAGGACGCGTCCCTGTAGGCAACGGTTTCGGCCCTGAACGGGCGGCGCGTTACCCTATCCGATAGAACGCTTGTGCGGTGCCTCCGAAAACCTGTGCATTGTGATCCTTGGGCACGAGCGCGGTGTGACGTTCCAGAAGATCGGCATACGTGGATGACAGGCTGTCCACCGGAAAGTTCGAGCCAAACATGCAGCGATCCGGCCCGAATTGGCTCAGGCAGGTCTCAACAATGGGTCTGACGCTGTCCGCGCTCCAACCATGATCGAACATCCCAAGCCCCGATAATTTGCACGTGACCTGAGGCAATCCGGACAGCGATTGCAGCGCCTTTGCCCAACCCTCGATCCCCTGCACGGATCGGTCATGCGGCGACCCGGCATGGCACAGGGCGACTTTTGTCCCGGGGGCCTGATCCAGCACTTTGGTGGTGCGTTCCATCAATTCAGGCAGCAATTGCAGGTCGAAGGACAGACCCCGGTCGCCCAGCTGTTTCAACCCTTCCAGAAAACGAGGATCGTCCAGCAGGTCATTTGTACCTGACAGCTGATCTTCACCTGGCGCGCGGCCAATGATTTGGCGCACGCCGCGCAGCGAGGACAGGGTTTGCAACCGATCCAGCTGATCTGGCAGGTCCTCGGCTGTCAGGTCGCAAAACGCCACCTGCACCAGCGGCCAATCGGGGTTTTTGTCAGCAACGCTCTGAACCCACTGTGCTTCGGCCCAAGGGTCGGCGGCACCGACCTGAATATGGACCGATGCCATGAACCCCTCTGCTTGCTTGCGAAATTCAGGCAGCAAATAGTTGCGCTGAATCGGGGAGGGGTCACCAAAAAAGCGGACTGCGCCCGCCTCCATCAGCCACGGGTAGTGCACCGCGTTCAGATCCCAAAGGTGATGATGCGCGTCTATTTTCATGGTGTTTAATCCCGGCCATAGGGGCCAGAGTTTAGACCCTTCGCTATTTATATGAATGCCACGGGTCGGGGAAACACCATTTTGGGCAAGGGCCGCCCTTTATTTCCGGTTGGAAGGCAGATCGTCGCGCTTTTCTTCAAGGACCGAGCGAAACAGCGCCGTCAGTTCCGATCTTTGGATTGGCGCGGGTTTGTGCGGGAAAACCCCGGACTGTCCTTGCATGCCCTTACGGGTTGCGACCGGCGCTTTTTTGAATCCGGCAAAGCGATTGAAAAATGATCTGATACGCATCGTCCTGGTCCCTGAAAATATGGTCTCAAAAAATTTGCCGCTGCGGACCTGATCCGAACCCGTTGGTACGAGGCTCTAGGATCGTTAATCCGTGAGCGGTGATCCGCAGCGACAGAGGCCATTTACGCAGCGGATTTTTTGGCGCAAGGGGGAAGAAATCAGGGTCTTGCGTCATATTTTGAAGGGGAAATCGAAAAGTGAAGGTAAAACTTACCTTTACGTAAAGAGGCTCATCCGTAAACCATTTTTCGCGACGTCGCGTCATTTTCTTCAAGCGGAAAACCCAGACAGACATGGGGCAACGAAAGCCCGAATCCTTTGAACGTACAGCACAAACCCGTACCCCGTTGGACAAGGGAACTGCTCTGTTTTCAATGTCGGGGATATGGTGCCCAGGAGAGGACTCGAACCTCCACGTCCATACGGACACTAGCACCTGAAGCTAGCGCGTCTACCAATTCCGCCACCTGGGCAGGTGTCGTGGAGGGGCGTTTAAGCTGACTGGCCGGGGGCGTCAACCGGATTCTGTGAGTTTTTAAAACTTTTTTGACCGGCACCGAAATTGCACCGGATCGGCCTGTGATCTCGCTGACACGCGCGGCGATTTAGCGTCTTGTTTGACAGGGGTCTCGACGCTAATTGTGATGCAAAGCCACCCAGCAGGAGCCATAGAATGTCGAAACTCGTCACCATTTACGGCGGATCGGGATTTGTCGGTCGCTATATCGCGCGCCGTATGGCCAACAAGGGATGGCGGGTGCGGGTTGCCGTGCGACGCCCGAACGAGGCGATGTTCGTCAAAACCTATGGTGTGGTAGGACAAGTCGAGCCCATTCTGTGCAACATTCGCGATGACGCGTCGGTTGCCGCAGTGATGCAGGGGGCCGATGCGGTTGTGAACTGCGTCGGGGTTCTGAACGAGATCGGCAAGAACGAATTTGGCGCCGTTCAGGCCGAGGGTGCCCAGCGGATCGCGCGGATCGCGGCCGAGCAGGGCGTTGGCAAAATGGTGCATATCTCGGCCATCGGGGCGGATCTGGATTCGGACAGCGCCTATTCCCGCAGCAAGGCCCAGGGTGAAGCCGGGGTTCTGGCGCATATGCCCGATGCTGTGATCTTGCGCCCCTCGGTCATTTTCGGGACCGAAGACCAGTTCTTTAACCGCTTTGCCGGCATGACCCGTATGGGCCCGTTCCTGCCGTTGGTCGGGGCCGATACCCGGTTTCAGCCGGTCTATGTGGATGACGTCGCCAAGGCGGCTGTACAGGGCCTTCTGGGCGAGGCCCGGGCCGGAACCTATGAATTGGGCGGCCCCGAGGTCAAAAGCTTCCGCGCGTTGATGCAGCAGATGCTTGGGGTGATTCACCGTCGTCGGGTGATCATCGGACTGCCCTTCTTTGCGGCCCGGATCATGGCGGGTGTTCTGGATATCGTGAAATTCGTCAGCTTTCAGCTGTTTCCCAACTCCATCCTGACGCGCGATCAACTGAGGAATCTGCGTCGTGACAACGTGGTGTCCGAGGGGGCCCGTGGTTTTGCCGATCTGGGCATTGAACCGGCGGCTTTGGAATCAGTGTTGCCCGACTATTTGTGGAAATTCCGCCCCTCGGGCCAGTATGACGAGATTCAGAAATCGGCCAGCAATCTGCGGACCTGATCAGCTATAGGCAATCGCCAGCAGGATTGCGCCCAGAATCACCCGATAGATGACATAGGGCGTGAAACTGACACTGCGCAGCAGGCGCATCATCAGGGTCAGCGCCAACAGGGCCGAAACAAAGGCAAAGGCGGCGGCAATCGCGCCATCCTTTGCCAGTTGCGCATCAGCGTGGCGGATCACCTCGGCGGACATCAGTACGCCCGACGCCAGGATCGTCGGGATTGACATCAGCATCGCAATCCGCGCCCCATCCTCGCGCCCATAACCCAGATGCCGTGCGCCGGTGATGGTGATGCCGGACCGTGACGTCCCGGGGATCAACGCCAGCACCTGCCACAATCCCATGATGAGCGCGTCGCGCGGACCCCATTCCTGCGCCTGTTTTGTCTGAGGGGCTTTCTGATCCACCCAATACAGGACCAGCCCGAAGATCAGCATGCTCCACGCGATCACGGACATCGACCGCAGGGATTGGCTGAGGCCGGTTTCAAACAGAATCACCCCACCGATCACAGTGGGAATCGTTGAAATGATCAGGCACATCGCCAGCCGGGATTGCGGGGTATCGGCGCGCCCCTTCAGTGCCCGCGGCAACCCGGCGGCGGCCTGTTTCACGTCGGACCAGAAATAGACGATCACGGCCCCCAGCGTGCCCACATGAACGGCCACATCAATGGCCAGTCCCTGATCGTCCAGACCTGTGAGGCTGGGCAGCAGGATCAGGTGACCTGACGATGAGATCGGCAAAAATTCAGTGATACCCTGAATAACTGCCGCAAGAATCAAGTGAAAAAGACTCATTTTGCCTGCCGTGCTGCCGTCACGTATTCTTTGCGAGCTATGGGTATAAGCGCAGTGGAGAAAAGGAAAGCGCGCATATAGGTCCGATTCGGAACTAAAAATACATGAGGCTCCCAAATAATTTGTGACACCTCGGCGTTTTTCTTCAAAATAGGTCAGTACATTTGACTTTTCAAATCAAACTGTATCTCTTAAAGAGGTCAAACTCAGCCAATTCATGGAGTAAGACCCGTGGCAAAGCAGCCGATGTTGAAATTTGTGCAGATTGATCGCGTCATGCCGGAAAAGCGTGCCGCTGATGACCGCAAAGAAGACTTTGACGAAATCTATGCTGAATTCGCATCGGCCAAAGCGGAAGAGCAGGCCAGCCGCTGCAGCCAGTGTGGTGTGCCGTACTGTCAGTCCCATTGCCCGTTGCACAATAACATCCCGGATTGGTTGCGCCTGACCGCAACAGGGCGTCTGGAAGAGGCCTATCAAACCAGCCAGGCCACCAATACGTTTCCTGAAATCTGTGGCCGCATCTGCCCGCAGGACCGCTTGTGCGAAGGCAATTGCGTGATCGAACAATCCGGCCATGGCACGGTTACCATCGGCACGATTGAGAAATACATCACCGACACCGCCTGGGACAAAGGCTGGGTGAAACCGGTTGTTCCCGGGGCTGAGCGCAGCGAAAGCGTTGGCATCATCGGTGGCGGCCCCGGAGGGCTGGCAGCGGCGGATATGCTGCGCCGTGCGGGGATTCAGGTCACCGTCTATGACCGTTACGACCGCGCGGGCGGTTTGCTGATGTATGGTATTCCGGGCTTCAAGCTGGAAAAGGACATCGTGCAGCGCCGCAATGATCTGCTGGCAGATGGCGGTGTTACGTTCGAGCTGAATTGCGACGTCGACGCCACGAAATTCGAAGAAATTCGTGGTAAGCATGACGCTGTGATCATCGCGACCGGCGTCTACAAGTCCCGCGACTTGTCCATGCCGGGCAGCGGTCTGGCCGGTATTGAAAAAGCGATCGACTTCCTGACCGCCTCAAACCGCAAAAGCTTTGGCGATAGTGTGGAAGATTTCGACAATGGTCGTCTGAATGCCTCCGGTAAAAAGGTCGTCGTGATCGGCGGTGGGGATACGGCAATGGATTGCGTGCGCACCTCGATCCGGCAGGGCGCGACCTCGGTCAAATGCCTGTACCGTCGCGACCGCGCCAATATGCCGGGTTCGCAGCGTGAAACGCAGAACGCGGAAGAAGAAGGCGTGATCTTTGAATGGCTCAGCGCCCCCAAGGGCTTCACCGGCGACGATCATGTCTCGGGCGTGATGGTGCAAAAGATGCGCTTGGGCCAGCCCGATGCCACAGGCCGTCAGGCCCCCGAGGTGATCGAAGGCGCGGATTATGTCGAAGACGCCGATCTGGTCATCAAGGCGCTTGGGTTTGAACCCGAAGATCTGCCCACCCTGTTCGGCCAGCCCGACCTGCCCGTGACCCGCTGGGGCACCGTCAAGGCGGCCTTCCAGACCGGCGAGACCGAGATGGACGGGGTATATGCCATCGGTGACATCGTGCGCGGCGCCTCTCTGGTCGTGTGGGCGATCCGCGACGGGCGCGATTGTGCCGATGCGATCCTCGATCGCTTCAACGCCAAAGCTGCGGTCGCAGCGGAATAACCCAGCGCTCAGGAGGGTCAGCATGCCTGAATTGCAAGGCCAGTGTATGTGCGGCGCGGTCACCGTTACCGCCACCCCGGCGGAAAACGCGCTGGGGGCGTGCCACTGCGATCAATGCCGCCGTTGGACCAGTTCCATGCTGGTGAGTTTTCAGGCCGAACCCGGTTACGCCGCACTTGGTCCGGTCAAAACCTTCACGTCCTCCGACTGGGCCGAGCGCGCCTTTTGCACCGAATGCGGGTCGGCCTTGTGGTACCGGGTCACCGCACCCGGTGAGATGCACGGACATACTCAAATGGCAGCGGGCCTGTTTCAGGACACAGGCCACGATCTGCAACTGGAACTATTTATCGACAAAAAGCCCGACGGGTACGCGTTCGCAGGTGAACGCCGGCAGATGACCACATCACAGGTCGAAGCCATGTTTGCCCAGCCGGAACAAGGAGACAGCCAATGACCAAATATGATGCCGATTGGGTCAAAGCCGAGGAAACGAAACGTCAGTGGATGGCGGAAAATGGTCTCTATTCCGAGGAAGAAGAGCATTCTTCCTGTGGCGTGGGTCTGGTTGTGTCGGTGGACGGCAAGCCGTCGCGCAAGGTGGTGGATGCGGGGATCGACGCGCTTAAGGCGATCTGGCACCGCGGCGCTGTGGATGCCGATGGCAAGACCGGCGACGGCGCGGGAATCCATGTGCAGATTCCGGTGCCCTTCTTCTATGATCAGATCCGCCGCACCGGGCACGAGCCCAACATGGATGAGCTGATCGCCGTTGGTCAGGTGTTCCTGCCCCGCACTGACTTTGGCGCGCAGGAAAGCTGCCGGACCATCGTGGAAACCGAAGTTCTGCGCATGGGCTATTACATCTATGGCTGGCGTCATGTGCCGGTGGATGTGACCTGTCTGGGTGACAAGGCCAACGCCACCCGGCCCGAGATTGAGCAGATTCTGATCTCGAACTCCAAGGGCGTGGACGAAGAGACGTTTGAGCGTGAGCTTTACGTCATTCGCCGCCGTATCGAAAAGGCTGCTGCTGCTGCGGGGATTTCGGGCCTGTATCTGGCGTCGCTGTCCTGCCGGTCGATCATCTACAAAGGCATGATGCTGGCCGAGCAGGTGGCCGTCTTCTACCCCGATCTGATGGATGAGCGGTTCGAGTCCGCCTTTGCGATTTACCACCAGCGTTATTCCACCAACACCTTCCCGCAATGGTGGCTGGCGCAGCCCTTCCGCATGTTGGCCCATAACGGTGAGATCAACACGCTGAAGGGCAACGTCAACTGGATGAAAAGCCATGAAATCCGCATGGCGTCGGCCACATTTGGGGATCATGCCGAAGACATTAAGCCGATCATCGCCGGTGGATCGTCGGATTCTGCTGCATTAGACTCGGTTTTTGAGGTGCTGGTACGCGCGGGGCGCTCGGCGCCCATGGCGAAAACCATGCTGGTGCCGGAAAGCTGGTCCAAGCAGGCGGTTGAGCTGCCGCAGGCGTGGCGCGACATGTATTCCTACTGCAATTCGGTGATGGAGCCGTGGGACGGCCCCGCCGCTTTGGCCATGACCGATGGCCGCTGGGTCTGCGCCGGCCTCGACCGCAACGGTCTGCGCCCGATGCGCTATGTGGTGACGGGTGATGGTCTGGTGATCGCTGGGTCCGAGGCCGGCATGGTGCCGATTGATGAGGCATCGGTTACCGAAAAGGGCGCGCTGGGTCCGGGTCAGATGCTGGCCGTGGATATGAAGCGCGGCAAGCTCTATCGCGACACCCAGATCAAGGACAAGCTGGCCCGCGCATTGCCGTTTGGCGAATGGGTCAACAAGATCAACGATCTGGATGACGCTTTGGCCGGTGTCGCCGAGACGCCCAAATTCACTGGCGAAGAGCTGCGCAAACGCCAGATCGCTGCCGGATATTCGGTGGAAGAGTTGGAGCAAATCCTTGCGCCCATGGCTGAGGATGGCAAGGAATCGCTGGCCTCGATGGGTGATGATACGCCCTCGGCGGTGCTGTCCAAGCAATACCGCCCGCTCAGCCATTTCTTCCGCCAGAACTTTAGCCAGGTGACGAACCCACCCATCGACAGCTTGCGCGAATACCGCGTGATGTCGCTGAAAACCCGGTTCGGCAACCTGAAGAACGTGCTGGACGAAGACAGCAGCCAGACTGAGATCATTGTTCTTGGCAGCCCCTTTGTCGGCAACGCGCAGTGGGACAAGCTGGTCGAAAACCTGGGTTCCCCGCTGGCGGAAATCGACTGCAGCTTTGAACCGGGTCAGGGGGCGCTGAATGCCGCTTTGACCCGTATCAGAGCCGAAGCGGAAGAGGCTGTTCGGTCCGGTGCCGGGCATCTGGTGCTGTCCGACATGAACTCAGGGATGGGGCGTGTGGCGATCCCGATGATCCTGGCGACCAGTGCCGTGCACTCGCATCTGACGCGTCAGGGGCTGCGAACCTTCTGTTCGCTGAACGTGCGCTCGGCCGAATGTGTTGATCCGCACTATTTTGCCGTGCTGATCGGTTGTGGCGCGACCGTGGTGAACGCTTATCTGGCCGAGGATTCGCTGGCCGACCGTATTGATCGCGGGTTGCTGGATGGCACGCTGACCGAAAACGTCGCGCGCTATCGCGAGGCTATCGATCAGGGCCTGCTGAAAATCATGGCCAAAATGGGTATCTCGGTGATTTCCTCGTACCGTGGCGGTCTGAACTTTGAGGCCGTGGGCCTGAGCCGCGCGATGGTGGCTGAATACTTCCCTGGTATGACCAGTCGGATTTCGGGCATCGGTGTCACTGGTATCCAGGCCAAGGCCGAGGAAATCCATGCCAAGGGCTGGGAAAGCGGTCTGGACGTGCTGCCCATCGGTGGTTTCTACAAAGCGCGCCAGTCGGGTGAGACCCACGCGTGGGAAGCGACCTCGATGCATATGATGCAAATGGCCTGTAACCGCGCCTCGTACGAGCTGTGGAAGCAGTACTCCGCCAAGATGCAGTCGAACCCGCCGATCCACCTGCGCGACCTGATGGATTTCAAACCGCTGGGCAAGCCGGTGCCGATTGAAGAGGTCGAATCGATCACCTCGATCCGCAAACGCTTTGTCACGCCGGGCATGTCGCTGGGCGCACTATCGCCCGAGGCGCACAAGACCCTGAACGTGGCGATGAATCGGATCGGTGCCAAATCCGACAGTGGCGAGGGTGGAGAAGATCCGGCGCATTTCGTGCCGGAGCCGAATGGCGACAACCCGTCTGCCAAGATCAAACAGGTCGCCTCGGGCCGGTTCGGTGTGACTGCCGAATACCTGAACCAGTGCGAAGAGCTTGAGATCAAGGTCGCCCAGGGTGCGAAACCCGGTGAGGGCGGTCAGCTGCCCGGCATGAAGGTCACTGATCTGATCGCGCGTCTGCGGCATTCGACCAAGGGCGTGACGCTGATCTCGCCGCCGCCGCATCACGACATCTACTCGATCGAGGATCTGGCGCAGCTGATCTATGACCTCAAGCAGATCAACCCGCGCTGTAAGGTGACGGTGAAACTGGTGGCGTCCTCGGGCGTGGGCACGATCGCCGCTGGTGTGGCCAAGGCCAAAGCGGATATTATCCTGATTTCGGGTCACAATGGCGGCACGGGCGCGTCGCCCGCGACGTCCATCAAATACGCCGGTCTGCCGTGGGAAATGGGCCTGACCGAGGCGCATCAGGTTCTGGCGATGAACAACCTGCGCGACCGCGTGACCCTGCGCACCGATGGGGGCCTGCGCACGGGTCGTGACATCGTCATGGCCGCGATGATGGGGGCCGAGGAATACGGCATCGGTACCGCCGCCCTGATCGCGATGGGTTGTATCATGGTGCGTCAGTGCCAGTCGAACACTTGTCCGGTTGGCGTGTGCACGCAGGATGAAAGCCTACGGGCCAAGTTCACCGGCAATGCCGACAAGGTCGTCAACCTGATTACCTTCTACGCGCAGGAAGTGCGCGAGCTGCTGGCCAGCCTCGGCGCGCGCTCGGTGGATGAGATCATCGGGCGGGCCGATCTGCTGGCGCAGGTTAGCCGGGGCTCGGCGCATCTGGATGATCTGGACCTGAACCCGCTGCTGATCACCGTCGATGGCGCGCATGACATCGTCTACAACCGTGACAAGGACCGCAACGCGGTGCCCGATACACTGGACGCTGAGATCGTGCGCGATGCGGCCCGGTTCCTGAAAGACGGTGAAAAGATGCAGCTGTCTTACGCGGTGCAGAACACGCACCGGACCGTGGGTACCCGCGTGTCCAGCCATATCGTGCAGAACTTTGGCATGCGGAACACGTTCCAAAGCGATCATCTGCATGTGAAACTGCAAGGCTCGGCTGGTCAGTCACTGGGCGCGTTTGCGGCGCCGGGTCTGAAGCTTGAGGTCTCGGGCGATGCCAATGACTATGTGGGTAAGGGCCTGTCCGGCGGTATGATCGTTGTGCGCCCACCGCAGGTCAGCCCGCTGAAAGCGGATGACAACACGATCATCGGCAACACGGTTCTGTACGGGGCCACCGACGGCCACCTGTTCGCAGCAGGCCGCGCGGGTGAGCGGTTTGCCGTGCGCAACTCTGGCGCCAAAGTGGTGATTGAGGGCTGCGGCTCGAACGGGTGTGAATACATGACCGGCGGCGTGGCGGTGATTCTGGGTGACATCGGGGCCAATTTCGGCGCGGGCATGACCGGCGGCATGGCCTATCTGTATGACCCCGAGGGCAAGGCCGAGGCGCTGATGAACATGGAAACGCTGGTGACCTGTCCGGTCACGGTCGACCATTGGGAAGGCCAGCTGAAAACGCTGATCGAAACCCATCAGGCCGAGACCAACAGCCGCAAGGCCGCTGACATTCTGCAACACTGGGACGTCGAGAAAGCCCATTTCCTGCAGGTGTGCCCGAAGGAAATGCTGAACAAACTCAGCCATCCTCTGACACATGAGGTTGCGGCGGTTCCGGCGGAATAGGCCAGCCATAGTAACGAAAACGAAAACCCGCGCGTCCATGTGATGTGCGGGTTTTCTTGTGTTCGGGCCGCAACAACACCCGTTCCAAACTGATGCCACAGGGCGTATAGCTGGGACATGGCAAAGAAAGCAGTCCGCAAGAAAAGCGGTAAAAAGAAAAAGGCATCAAAAGCCAAGACACCAATCCTGCCGCAGATTCGCCGCTGGATTCTGCGTGGCGTTCTGGGATGCGTGGTGCTTCTGGTCGGCTTGGTCGCGTTGTACTCGGTGGTGAATCCGCCGGTGACGCATACGATCTGGTCGGAATGGCGGCGTCTGGGCAAGGTGGAACGCGAATGGGTGCCCATCGAAGAGGTCTCTCCGGTCATGGCCCGCGCTGTTGTGGCCGCAGAAGACGCGAATTTCTGCCTGCATTGGGGCTTTGACGTCGAGGCGATCCGCGATGCGATTGAAGGCGGCGGATCGCGTGGTGCCTCGACGATTTCGCAGCAGGTCGTGAAGAACGTGTTCCTGTGGCAGGGGCGCAGTTGGGTGCGCAAGGCGCTGGAAACCTCGATCACGCCGGTGGTTGAGATTGTCTGGAGCAAGCAGCGCATTCTTGAGGTCTATCTGAACGTGGCCGAAACCGGGCAGGGTGTCTTTGGGGTCGAGGCGGCGGCGCAGACAAACTTTAACGTGTCCGCCGCGCAGCTCAGCCCGGTTCAGGCAGCGCGGATCGCCGCGATCCTGCCATCTCCGCGCAATCGGTCGGTCACCGATCCCTCGGTTCGGACCCGCAGACGGGCGGCCGCGATCCTGGACGGGGCGGCCACCATCCGCGCAGATGGGCGCGCGGATTGTTTCGAGGATTGAAATTCCACATCCCTCGGGGCTAAAGCTGAGGGGTATACACTGGTTCGATTGGAAGCCCATGGCGCGTCTGTTTCACGTTCCCCTGTCCCCGTATTGCCGCAAGGTCCGTCTGTCTCTGGCGGAAAAGAAGATCGAAGTTGAGCTGGTCGAAGAGCGATATTGGGAAAAGGACCCGGACTTTTTGCGCCGTAACCCTGCAGGCAAAGTGCCTGTCCTGCGGCTGGACGGCAAAACCATGTCCGAGAGCGCGGCGATTTGCGAATACATCGAAGAAACGCGCCCAGAACCGCCATTGATGCCGAAAACTGCCGAGGCCCGATATGAGGTGCGGCGTCTGGTGTCGTGGTTTGACGACAAGTTCCATCACGAGGTGACGTCGAACCTGTTGTATGAGCGGGTGAACAAGAAGGTGACAGGACAGGGTCATCCGGACAGCAAGAACGTCAAAGCCGGGGCAAAGGCGATCAAGTATCATCTGGATTACATGACGTGGTTGCTGGATCATCGGCGCTGGTTGGCGGGTGATCAGATGACGCTGGCCGATTTTGCCGCTGCGGCGCATCTGTCGGCGCTGGATTACATCTCGGACGTGGATTGGAACCGGTCGGCGGCGGTGAAGGATTGGTATGCCAAGATCAAGTCACGGCCTGCCTTTCGGTCGATTCTGGCCGATCAGGTGCCGGGGTTCCGGCCACCGCCCCATTACGCCGATCTGGATTTCTGATAGGGTGGCAGGGGGGCTGTCTGCCCCCCATCGCGCCGGGGCGCGTTTCCCCCCGAGGATATTTTTGGCCAGATGAAGAGCGGATCGGGTTTCAAAGACAAACTGGTGGCGCAGGCGCTGGGCGAGGGGTTTGTGTCCTGTCGGGTTTGCCGGCCGTGGGATGTACCGGATGTGCCGGCGCGGTTGCAGGCGTTTTTGGACGCCGGGTATCATGGCCAGATGGGCTGGATGGCCGAACGGACCCATTGGCGCGGCAACCCGGCTGCTTTGTGGCCCGAGGCGCGGTCGGTGATCATGTTGGCCGAGAGTTACGCGCCCGAGCATGATCCGACCGAGATTCTGGACCATCCCGACAAGGCCGCGATTTCTGTTTATGCGCAGAACAAGGACTACCATGATCTGGTGAAAAAGCGCCTCAAGCGTCTGGCCCGGTGGTTGATTGCCGAAGGCGGGGGCGAGGTGAAGGTTTTTGTGGATACCGCGCCGGTGCCGGAAAAGGCACTGGGCCACGCGGCGGGGTTGGGCTGGCAGGGCAAACATACCAATCTGGTTAGTCGCGAATGGGGCAATTGGGCCTTTATAGGGTCTGTTTTTACAACGCTTGATCTACCTGCGGACATGGCTGAGGTGGATCACTGCGGGTCTTGTCGGGCCTGTTTGCAAGCCTGTCCGACGGATGCGTTTCCCGCCCCGTATCAGTTGAATGCGACGCGTTGCATTTCCTACCTGACCATCGAACATAAAGGCCCGGTCGAAGAAGAGTTGCGCGCCAAGCTGGGAAACCGGATTTATGGATGCGACGATTGTCTGGCGGCCTGTCCTTGGAACAAGTTTGCGGTGGCGGCCAGCGATATACGCTATGCCGCGCGCGATGATCTTAAGGCGCCCGTGCTGTCAGAGCTGGCAGAGCTGGATGATGCTGCATTTCGGGCGAAGTTTTCCGGTTCCCCCATCAAACGCATCGGGCGGGACCGGTTTGTGCGCAATGTTCTTTATGCCATTGGAAACTCGGGCCTGGACACGCTGCGGCCTGTTGCGCAGGGTTTGACCGATGACCCCGCCCCCGCAGTGGCGGATGCGGCGCGCTGGGCGGTGCAACGATTGTCATAAGTGCCGCAAACAGGCTGGACGTGTCGGTCCAAACCGCTACACCCATCTGCAGCGAACAGAAAGGAGATCCCGATGGCGTTGGCTTTGGGGGTGGATACAGGTGGAACCTATACGGATGCGGTGCTGATCCGGGATGAGCGTGAGGTGATCGCTTCGGCCAAGTCTCTGACCACACGGTCCGATTTGGCGATTGGTGTGGGCAAGGCGATTCAGGCGGTGCTGGATGCGGCAAAGGTGTCGCCGGATCAGATCTCGATGGCGTCTTTGTCGACGACTTTGGCCACCAACGCGCTGGTTGAGGGACAAGGTGGCCGGGTGGCGCTGATCTATATCGGTTTCAAGGACGGTGATCTGGACAAGCATGGTTTGCGCGATGCGCTAAAGGGTGATCCGGCATTGGTTATTTCCGGGGGTCACAGCCATGCGGGTGGACAGGCGGCGCCGTTGGATGTGGCGGCGTTGGAAGGGTTCCTAGACTCTCACACAGGGATTTCGGGCTATGCGGTGGCTGCGCAATTCGCCACGCGCAACCCCGCGCATGAGTTAGAGGCGGCGCGGATCATTGCTGAAAAGACGGGGGCTCCGGTCACGTGTTCGCACCATCTGTCAGCCAAGTTGAATGGCCCAAAGCGGGCGGTGACGGCTGTATTGAACGCGCGGCTGATCGGGATGATCGACCGTCTGATCGGGCGGGCGCAGGATCGGTTGCTGGAGCTGGGCATCACAGCGCCCATGATGGTCGTGCGCGGGGATGGCGCGCTGATGAGCGCCGAGCAAGCGCGCGAGCGCCCGATTGAGACGATCCTGAGCGGCCCGGCGGCGTCGATTGTGGGGGCCAGCTGGCTGACGGGGGCAGAGAATGCGCTTGTGTCTGATATTGGCGGGACGACCACCGATGTGGCGCTGATCCGTGATGGCAAGCCTGCGATTGATCCGGCAGGGGCGCGGGTCGGCGGGTTCCGCACCATGGTTGAGGCGGTCGCCATGCGCACGCATGGTCTGGGCGGCGACAGCCAGGTGCATGTAAAGACCGAAGGGCTTGGTGGCGGCGTGTTCCTTGGCCCGCGCCGGGTGCTGCCCGTGTCGCTGATTGCATCCGAGGCACCCGAGGTGGTCCATGCTGTGCTGGACGCCCAATTGCGCGCATCTACGGTGGGTGAACACGATACCCGATTTGCGCGCCGGGTGCAGGGCATCCATGCGGATGGTTTGGGCGCGCGGGAGGAGGCTCTGCTGGAACGGCTGGGCGACAGGGTTATGCCGCTCAGCGATCTGCTGCGTACGCGGATGGAAAACGGTGCGTTGGCGCGTTTGGTGGATCGCGGGATCGTTCAGGTCTCGGGCGTGACGCCGTCGGATGCTAGCCATGTTCTGGGCCGTCTGGATGCCTGGGATGCCGAGGCTGCGCGCAAAGCGTTGGAGCTTGTGGCACGCAAGCGGGTCGGTTCCGGTGACAGGTTGGCGCAAACGCCGGACGAGCTGGCGCAGATGATCATCGATCAGTTGACTGATCAGACAGTTTTGACCTTGTTAGAGACTGCTTTTGCGGAAGAAGCCGAGAGTTTTGGCATCCCCTCGGCCGAGCTGGCGCGCCATGTTCTGACCCAAAAGGGCCTGTCTGGTCATCGCGGTTTGCTGGCGCTGGATACGGCGCTGAACGTCGATGTGGTGGGGCTTGGGGCCTCGGCCCCCAGCTATTACCCTGCGGTCGGAGAGCGCCTGCGCTGTCGTATGGTTTTGCCCGAACACGCAGGTGTGGCCAATGCCATCGGGGCTGTCGTTGGGCGCCTGACTTTGCGCAGAACGGGCACGGTGACCTCACCGTCTGAGGGGCGGTTCCGGGTTCATCTGGAAGACGGGCCGCAGGATTTCAACGAATCCGACGCGGCGCTGGAGCTTCTGGAATCTGTGCTGCGCACCGAGGCCGAAGGCGAAGTGCGCCAAGCGGGTGCTGCGGATATCCGCGTGGTCGTGGACCGCGATATCCGCACCGCCCGGGTCGAGTCGCAGGACGTTTTCGTCGAGGCCACGATCACGGTTGAGGCCAGCGGCCGTCCGAGGGTGGCAATTGGGTAAGGCCCCCGCAGGGGCCCCCTTTTATTCAGCCGCGTCGCGTTTGGGCAGCACCCAGTCGGGGCGCGGGAAATGGCAGGTATAGCCGTTTGGGATACGCTCAAGGTAGTCCTGATGCTCGGGCTCGGCCTCCCAGAAATCGCCGACGGGTTCCAACTCGGTCACGACCTTGCCGGGCCACAGGCCGCTGGCGTTTACATCCGCGATGGTGTCCAAAGCCAACTGTTTCTGGTCCTCGTCCACATAGTAGATGGCGGACCGATAGCTCATGCCGCGGTCATTGCCCTGACGGTTAGGTGTGGTCGGATCGTGAATCTGGAAGAAGAACTCCAGCAGCTCACGATAGGTGATCTTGGCGGGGTCAAAGAAAATCTCGATCCCTTCGGCATGGGTGCCGTGGTTGCGATAGGTGGCGTTGGGCACATCGCCGCCGGTATAGCCGACGCAGGTGCGAGACACGCCGGGCAGTTTGCGGATCAGGTCCTGCATGCCCCAAAAGCAGCCCCCTGCAAGAACAGCGCGGTGTTCGGTCATTGGATTTCCTCCACATGGATCAGATAGTCGCCATAGCCTTGCGCCTCCATCTCATCGCGATGGACAAACCGCAAGGAGGCCGAGTTGATACAGTACCGCAGCCCGCCATGTTCGCGCGGGCCATCTGGGAAGACATGGCCCAGATGGCTGTCCCCGTGTTTTGATCGAACCTCGGTGCGGATCATGCCATGGGTGGCGTCGTGAAACTCTTCCACATGCTCATGCACGATGGGTTTGGTAAAGCTGGGCCAACCGCAGCCGGATTCGTATTTATGGGTCGAGGCAAACAAAGGCTCGCCCGAAACGATGTCGACATAAATGCCCGGCTCTTTGTTGTTCAGCAACTTGCCGGTGCCGGGGCGTTCTGTCCCGCTGTTTTGCGTGACGTGGTATTCTTCGGGGGACAGGGCGGCGATGGCCTCGGGGTCTTTGGTGTATCGGGTCATGGCTCCTCCGGTCTTTTGTGATCTTGGGCATAATTTGGGGGCGGGTGCGCGGAAATCAAAGCCCTATTTTCCCGCCTCTCGCAGTCGTGCGGGTGATCTGAGGCGGGATTTGGTGCGTAATGAGGGGTAAAGGAGGCCAGGTGATGTTCAGAATACTTGTTTTGACAGTTTTGATTCTGCTGGGCCGGGTGGTGCAGGCGGCTCCGCTGGCAGGGGAGTTTGCGTCCATCGATGGCGGCACCCTGTCGATCGAAGACTGGCGGGGCCAGCCGGTTCTGGTGGTCAACACCGCCTCGCATTGCGGGTTCACCGGGCAATATGAAGCGCTGCAGAATGTGCACGAGACCTATGGGGACAAAGGGCTTGTGGTTTTGGCGGTGCCATCGGATTCGTTCAACCAAGAGCTGGCCTCGGCCGAAGAGGTGAAGGAATTCTGCGATTTCAACTATGGCCTGACCTTGCCTATGACCGACATCACTCCGGTTAAGGGTGCTAAGGCGCACCCATTTTACAAGGCGGTCGCGGCGCAAACCGGGTTTGTCCCAAGCTGGAATTTCAACAAGATCCTGTTGGACCCTGCGGGCGAAGTGGTCGCGACCTATGGTGCGAATGTGAAACCGGACTCAGCCCGGCTGTTGCGTCAGGTTGAGGCTTTGCTGCCCTGAACAGGCTGCCGCGACAGCTGAACCGCCAGAATGCCAAGTGTGGTGATCCCAACCCCAACCGCGTCCAGCGGGCCAAGTTTTTCGCCCAACAGGATCGCCGCGATGGTGACGCCGAAGACCGGGTTAAGGAAATGGAAGGTGGCCGCCCGGGTTGCGCCTATCCGGTCCAGCAGCAGTACCCAGATCAGGGTGGCCAGAAGGCCGGGGAACAGGGTGGTATAGGTAAAGGCCAGCGCCAGCGGGACGGTCAGGTTGATACGGATCGTCTCAAACAGCGGGGCGGCGACAAACAACACGGCCGAGCCCACCAGCATCTGCAAGCCGACAACCATCATGAAATTGCCGCCCGAGGTCGCGCCTCGGATCGACAAGGTGGCAAAAGTCAGCGCCAGCGCCCCGATGCAGCACAGCGCCACGCCGAACATATCGACACCGCCGCTGATCCGGGTGCTCATGATCAGGGCCACGCCTGCAAATCCGGCGAACAGGCCCAGCACGGCAATTGGGCGCAGTTTTTCACCCAGAAACAACCATCCCGCCAGCGCCACCAGTAAAGGCATGGTCGATGCGATGATCGCAGCCAGCGAGGCTTCGACCGTTTGCATCGCATAGAAATTCAGACCCAAATAAAGAGCATTTTGGCAAACCCCGAACAGAATGGTCGCGCGCCATTGTGATCGCGTCAGGGACCAGCTTTGCCCCATCGCCCGCGCGATGGCCACGCCGATGACCCCGGAAATCAGAAACCGAAGCGCCAGTGAAAACAGTGGCGACGCATCCGCGACAATGATCCGGGCCGAGGTAAAGGCCGACGACCAGATGAACGCAAATGTCAGCCCCATGGCAATGGCGCGCAGGTCCATACCAGCCCCCTCAGACGTTTTGCGCACTGTTGATGAAATTCCGCTGCGCTGCAAGGCAGCCCGTCTTTTGCGTCAAAAAAGGCACATCTGGTCTACAGGGCGCTATGCCTGACCGTTTTTATTGATTGACCGACCAATAAAAGATAACCACCGTAGCACCAAATAACAAAAATGGGAGGTGTGTTAAGTGTTGCTAGAGTACATACTGTCGTTTGGCGTCCTGCTGGCCCTGGGCCTGGTCGCCTTCTTCGTGGTCAAGTGGTGGAACTTGCGTTGTGTGGGCGTGACGCCCGTGCACCTGTTCACCTTTATTGCAATCCTGTTCACATCCGGACTGGATGTTGGCCTGATCATGTTCCCGCTGACCGAGTTCGGCGGCTATGCCGAAGACCCCGCTTATGCCTTTGCCAACCCGCTGGCAATCGAATTCGGGTTCTGGGGCTTTTTGATCTGGGCCTTCTACTTCCTGACGGCCTTCTACTTCTGCGTGATCGAACCGCGCGTGAAGTTCTTTGAGATTCCGCTGGTTAAGCTGATCAACAACGTGGTGATCATCGGCACCTGCGCCTTTACCGCCAGCCTGTTCCTGATCTACCTGCCCGGCTACCTGCCCGAGGTCGGAGACGGTGAATCCGTTGTCACCACCTTCTACATCATCGTGTTCGTGGTTATTCTGGCAGCGGCCTATTCCTCGACCGATCTGAAATATGTGCGCATCCTGTCGGTGGGTTCGACCTTCCTGTTCCTGGCGCTGATCATCGGCATGTGGGCCGCAGCTGGCATGGGCTTTACCGGGTTCGCAGAAACCGGCAGCAATATCGGGGCTTACTTCGCCAACCTGCACAAGTTCGTCCTGCCGCTGACCGACTATCATGCCTTCTACCTGTTCTGGTGGTTTGCATGGTCGATCATGATTGGCCAGTTCACCTCGCGCTTTGTTGGCGGTCTGAAAACCTGGCAATTGCTGGCGGCGCTGCTGATCTTCCCGTCGATCCCGCTGGCGATCTGGTTCACGGTTCTCTACTACTACCACCTGAACGGGATCAGCACCGCAGGGATCACCAACATTGCCATGGTGATTGTTGGTGTGACCTTTGTGATCAACTCGCTCGACTCACTGATCCGCCTGTACACCGACAACCTGAACATGACGGTCGAACGCTTTGGCAAGGCTGTCTATGTCGCGGGTAACGTGGTGCTGCTGTTCGTGCTGACCCTGCTGTTCCAAAGCCAATGGCTGCAGATTCAGTGGATCGGCGCGGTTGTTGTGGGCCTATACCTCGCCTGTGTGGTCTACATCCTGATCACCAAGCGCAAAGAGGTGCTGAGCATCGACTCGATGCCCGAAGGCCGCGATCTGGACTTCCACAAGGTTGAGACGGTTCACTAAATCAGCCTAACGGCAATCTCTAAACGGGCGTCTTTTGGGGCGCCCGTTTTTCTTTTCCCGGTTGGCACTGGCGTGAGGTGCCCTACGTAATACCTGTGAAATCGGGGATCGCAATGTTGGAAGAAAAACGCAAAGATCTGGATTCGGAAAAGCAGAAGAGGCTGCTGTTGCGGTTGGTGAATGAGCTCAGCCATGCATCCCCCGATCTGTATTATCGACCGACCAGCGAAATCGCGACCTATCTTGAGACCTATATCCGCAAAGGCGCAAAACTGACATCGGAGGACAAGGCGTTGATGACACGGCTTAGCCGTCGAGATCTGGAAGTGCTGCTGAGCCTGCATTGAAGGCAAGATCTGCGGGCAAAGAAAAAGGGCCCCCAACCGGCGGCCCTTGATCGTTTTGCGGTGACAGCCGGGATCAGCCGTTCACGCTGTCCTTCAGAGCCTTGGCGATGGTCATCTTGACTACCTTGTCGGCCTCTTTCTTGAACTGCTCGCCAGTGGCGGGGTTGCGCACCATGCGCTCGGGGCGTTCGCGGCAGTAGATTTTGCCAACACCGGGCAGGGTTACCGCACCACCAGCCGACACTTCGCGGGTGATCAGGCCGGTCACGGCCTCCAGCGCGGCGTTTGCGGCTTTCTTGTCGGTTCCCATTTCCTCAGCGAGAGCAGCAACCAGCTGAGTCTTTGTCATAGGCTTTGCCATTTCTTGGTCTCCTTAACGTGCCCGATAAATAGGGCCTCACGGCGTAACTGTAACGGGATATTGTGGACGAACACAACGAATAGTAGCGCTGAAAACCCTAAAAATATGGGGAAAACGTTGCTTTTTTGCTTCAGAGAAAGGCCGTTTCGTCGAATGAACGCAATTTCCGGCTGTGCAAACGCTCTAACGGCATGCCGCGCAGGTGTTCCATCGCGCGTATTCCGATGGCCAGATGCCGGCTGACCTGCGTTGTATAGAACGCGGACGCCATACCCGGAAGCTTTAATTCGCCGTGCAGCGGCTTGTCTGAAACGCAAAGCAACGTGCCATAGGGGACCCGGAACCGATAGCCATTGGCGGCGATGGTGGCGCTTTCCATATCCAGAGCGATGGCGCGGGATTGGCTGAGCCGCTGCACCGGACCGGATTGATCGCGCAACTCCCAGTTGCGGTTGTCGACCGAGGCGACGGTGCCGGTGCGCATGATACGCTTCAACTCATAACCGTCCAGTTTGGTGACCTCGGCCACGGCCCGTTCCAGCGCGACCTGAACCTCGGCCAGTGGCGGGATCGGAACCCAGACCGGCAGATCGTCATCCAGAACCTTGTCTTCGCGCAGGTAGGCATGGGCCAGCACGAAATCCCCCAGCGCCTGCGTGTTCCGCAGCCCGGCGCAATGGCCGACCATCAGCCATGCGTGCGGGCGCAGCACCGCGATATGGTCGGTTGCGGTTTTGGCATTTGAAGGCCCCACCCCGATATTGACCAAAGTGATCCCGGATCCATCCGCCCGTTTCAGGTGATAGGTCGGCATCTGAGGCAGTTTCAGAGGTTGCTCCAACACGCCGTCCGGCGTCGTGATCTCAACATTTCCGGTCGAGACAAAGCTGGTATATCCGCTGTCGGGATCGCCCAACTGTTCGCGCGCGTAGTTTTCGAATTCCGAGACGTAGAACTGATAGTTGGTGAACAGAACGTGGTTCTGGAAATGGCTGGGGTCGGTCGCGGTATAATGTGACAGACGGGCCAGCGAGTAATCCACCCGCTGCGCGGTGAACAGCGACAGCGGTCCGACCTCTTCTTCATGGTCGTGGACGCCGTTCACGATGTCATCATTGGTTGTAGTCAGGTCCGGCACGTCGAATACATCGCGCAGGGTAAAGCCAGCGGCCCCCTGATGCGGCACCACAAGATCGGGGTTGTTGGCTACGGCAAAATGCACCGGGATGGGCGTATCGGATGCCTGAATCGTTACGGGTTGGTCGTGATTTCGGATCAGCAGGGCGATTTGCTGGGTCAGGTATGACCGGAAAAGATCAGGCCGGGTGACAGTTGTCGCATGGGTGCCGGGTTCGGACACGTGGCCAAAACTCAGGCGGCTGTCGACCTGGGCATAGGACGAGGTCTTGATACGGATCTCGGGGTAAAAGGCCCGGTATCGTTCGCGTGGGGCCCCTTGTTCGATGGCTGAGGCAAAGCTGTCGCACAGAAAGCGTGTTGCCGTTTCATACAGTTCTTCCAGACGTGCCACAGCCGCGGCAGGGTCGGTGAACGTCTCGGGCGTCGGGACGTCAGGCGTTTTGATGATAGTCATGCAAGGGGTTCCAGAAGATCGATCTTTTCAAAGGTCCGCACATCTACCAGCCCTAGGTCGGAAATCCGCAACTCGGGGATAACGACCAAAGCCAGCAGCGAGTGCTGCATATATGCGTTGTTCAGCTGACAGCCGCAGTCCTGCATCGCCGCGACCATCTGATCGGCCTTGGCGGCGACATCTGCCGCCGGGCTGTCGGACATCAGGCCCGTGATGGGCAGTTCGACCAAGGCAAGTTCCTGTCCATCGCGAAACAGGGTGATGCCGCCGCCCACCTCGGCCAGCCGGTTCGCCGCCAGCGCCATCTGCGTGCGGTCTGTGCCCACGACGATCATGTGGTGGCTGTCATGCGCCACGGTCGAGGCCATGGCCATCTTTCCCTGATACCCAAAGCCCGAGACAAACGCGTTCGTGACCCCTCCGGTCGCACGGTGACGCTCGACCAGAGCGATCTGGCAGACATCGCCCTCGCCCTCGACCAGCCCGCCGATGATGGGCAGCTCCGCCTTCAGCGCTTTGGTCGGGGCCTGGTTTTCCACCACGCCGATCACATTGGCCCGCACACGGTTGGCGCCCTCGGGGGCTTTGATTTCGAAATCCGTATAGGTCAGCGCATGGCCCAGATGGACAGTATTACGGGCACTGTCCGGCCAGTTCAGATGCGGGCAGTCCACGGTGATCGCGCCCATCTCGGCCACGACCTGACCGCGGGCTATGACCATCTCGATCGGCAGGTCTGTCAGGTCCGGGCTGAGGATAATATCCGCCCGCCGTCCCGGGGTGATCGATCCGATCTCACGCTCCAGCCCGAAATGGGTGGCCGTATTGATCGTCGCCATCTGCAGCGCGATCAGCGGATCACAGCCGCAGGCAATCGCGTGCCGCACCACGCGGTTCATATGCCCGTCATTGACCAGGGTACCGGAATGGCAATCATCGGTGCACAGGATAAAGTTGCGCGGGTCCAGCCCCTTTTCGGTCACCGCCGTAATCTGGCTTTCCACGTCATACCAGGCCGAGCCCAGCCGCATCATCGACCGCATCCCCTGCCGCACCCGCGCGATGGCGTCGGCCTCGCAGGTGCCTTCGTGATCGTCTGCGGGGCCACCGGCCACATAGGCCGCGAAATCAGGTCCTAAATCGGGCGATGCATAGTGCCCGCCTACGGTTTTCCCGGCGCGTTGAGTTGCCGCGATTTCTGCCAGCATCTTGGGATCGCCATGGATCACACCGGGGAAATTCATCATCTCACCCAATCCGATGATACCGGGCCAGCTCATCGCCTCGGCCACGTCTTCGGGGGTGATCTCATAGCCGGTTGTCTCAAGCCCCGGGGCCGATGGCGCGCAAGAGGGCATCTGCGTGAAGATATTCACCGGCTGCATCAGCGCTTCGTCATGCATCATCCGCACGCCGTCCAGCCCCAGCACGTTGGCGATTTCATGCGGGTCGGTGAACATCGAGGTGGTGCCATGGGGGATCACCGCCCGGGCAAACTCGGCCGGGGTCAGCATACCCGATTCAATATGCATATGCGCATCGCACAGGCCCGGCAGCATGTATCGCCCGTTTGCCTCGATGATCTGCGTATCGGGCCCAACGCAATGCGAGGCGTCTGGTCCGACATACGCGATGCGCCCCGCTGCGATGGCTATGTCATGGCCGGGCAGGGCTTCGCGGGTGTGGACATTCACCCAGATACCGCCGTGTATCACTAGGTCTGCGGCTTCGCGCCCTGCGGCGACTGCGATCAGGTGCGGGGCGACATCGGGCCAGCTGGGGAAGGGTGCGTGTTCCATGGCTCAACTTTTCTGAATGTGTAAAAAGGTGCAACCCCTGCTGAGGCAGTATCATCAAACCGTCACGCAGCGCGTCAGCGCTGCCGGGCCCAACCAGAGGAGGTGCCGCGCAAGCGGCATTGACGATGGGCGGGAGGGCTTTGCTCACGCCAGCCGGTCCGCCTCCATCTCGCTGCGCAGCCAATCGGCAAAGGCCAGCGCGCCGGGTGTTTCCTCGGCCTGTGGGGATAGCAACAGGTAATACGCCTCTGCCATGGGCGCGCGGTGGGTGAACGGGGCCACCAGCCGTCCCTGCCGGATCAGATCGCGCGCAATGGTGTCATGGGTCAGACACAGGCCGCCACCCGCCATCGCAACCGACAGGCTCACCAGATAGGTTGTCGCATAGGTAACAGGTGGATTTTCCCATGTCAGAGCCTGTTCTTCCGCCCAATTCGCCCAGTTCGACAACAGGTTCGAGCAATCGAACAGCGGCTGATCCTGCAACGTCTCAAGGGTCACGTCATATCCCGAGGCGCAGACAGGATAGTAGTGATCGGTTCGCAAAAGCTCGGTGCGCACCGTGTCCGATGGGCGCAGGGAATAGCGGATTTCAACCGCCGCGCCCTCGGCCATCTCACGCGGTTCCCAAAGCTCGGTAAAAATGTTCAGCTGCACTTCGGGATGTTCGGCGCGAAACTGTGGCAGGCGCGGGGCCAGCCAGTTGACCGCGAAACTGATATTGCTTTGGACCTGCACCGCGTTTTGCTGCGCGCCGGTTACCGCCTGCGTGCCCCGCAATAAGGTGCGAAAGGCGTCGCGGACCACCGGCAGATAGGTGATTCCGGCCTCGGTCAGCTCCAAAGCGCGAGGGCGGCGCAGAAACAGGGGCTGACCCAGATACCCTTCCAGTGACTTGATCTGCTGGCTCACCGCGCTTTGGGTCATGTTCAGATCGCGCGCCGCACCGGTGAAGGACAGATGGCGTGCGGCGGCCTCGAACGTGCGCAGCCATCCCAGCGGTGGAAGCGATTTCTGCATGTGCATAACCTTGCCATAAGTTTGACTAATGGAATAGGTGCATTTTTTTCGTTGGTCAAACGGGCGCGTGGCGGGCACGGTTTTCAAAAGCCCGCTACAGGAGCCCGCCATGTCCGTCGCCAACCTGCGCCCCAATATCGATCACTGGTCCGACCGCGTGGACCTTGCCGCCACCTTTCGCTGGACCGAGCGGCTGAACATGCATGAGGGTGTCGCCAACCATTTCAGCCTTGCGGTGAATGAGGATGGCACGCAGTTCCTGATGAATCCCAACCAGATGCATTTTGCGCGGATCAAGGCGTCAAATCTGCTGTTTCTGGATGCGAATGACCCCGATGTGATGGCACAGCCCGGTGCACCGGACCCCACCGCCTGGGGCCTGCACGGATCGATTCACCGGCAGTGTCCCCATGCGCGTTGCGTGATGCATGTGCATTCGATCTTTGCCACGGTTCTGGCCTCGCTGGCCGACAGCACCTTGCCGCCGATCGATCAGAACACCGCCACTTTCTACAACCGCTACGTGGTTGATCAGGAGTTCGGTGGTCTGGCCTTTGAAAGCGAAGGTGAACGCTGCGCCGGAATGCTGTCGGACCCGAAGAAAAAGGTCATGATCATGGGCAATCACGGGGTGTTGGTGATTGGCAGTGACCCGGCCGATGCGTTCAACCGCCTGTATTACTTCGAACGCGCGGCCGAGACCTATATCCGCGCCCTGCAAACCGGCCAGCCCCTGCGCGTGCTGTCGGACGAGATCGCCGAGAAAACCGCGCAGGAGCTGGACGATTATCCCGATCAGGCCGCCGCCCACCTGCGCGAGATCAAAGCTCTGCTGGACGCAGAGGGTTCGGATTACGCGAGCTAAGGACACCAGACATGACAGATGCAACCCAGGATCCAGAAGCCGCGCGCTGGCATTACCACCCCGAAGGTCCCGTCGGATTGAACCCGCTGTTCAGCTGGCCTTTGCGCCCGAAGGCGGTGCTGAAATGGTATAGCGGCGCGTGGCTGCAGATCACGGCCCTGACCCTGTGCCTTGTGCTGGCGGTGGGCGCCTATGCGCTGTTTTTCCCCGCATTAGAGACAATGCAGAGCTTTGCGCCCGGTTGGATGTTCCGCATCTGGCTGCTCAACATGGTGCCACAGATCATGGTTGCGGGCGGGCTGCATTGGTGGCTGTACATGCGCAAAGGTCAGGGCATGTACAAGAAATTCGACCGCCGCGACCTGACCCGCGACAATGGCGTCTTCACCTTTCGCAATCAGGTCTGGGACAATATCTGGTGGACGTTGGGCAGTGCGATGACCGTGGCAACCGTGTACCAGTGGGTGATCTACTGGGCGATGGCAAACGGGTATGTGCCCACGGTGACATGGGCCAGTGCGCCGGTCTGGTGCGTGGTCTGGATGCTGTTCATCCCCATGTGGTCCGGTTTGCATTTCTACTGGGTGCACCGGCTGGAGCATCACCCAAAGCTTTATAAACACGTCCACGCCGTGCATCATCGCAATGTGAACGTGGGTCCATGGTCCGGGATTTCGAACCACTGGTACGAGAACCTGTTGTACTTCACCACCTACTTCATTCACCTGATCGTGCCGTCACATCCGCTGCACCTGCTGTTTCACACCTATTTCCAGCAGATCAGCCCGGTTCTGTCGCATTCAGGGTTCGAAAAGCTGAAAGCAAAGGACACCGAGGCCGCCCGTGCGGGGGATTTCTTTCACCAGCTGCATCACCGGTATTTCGAATGCAACTACGGCACCTCCGAGATTCCGTTCGACAAGTGGTTCGGCACCTATCACGACGGCTCGGCCGAGGCGACGACACGGACGCGGGCCTACAAGAAACAGATGTATACCTAGGCGTCAGACCCGTTCGAACAAAGCGATCAGGGCGGTGTCGTCCTTGTTGGGGCCTGCGGCCAGATCGCCGTAGATGCGCACCTCGGGCAGGGTCAGGTTTCGGATCTGACCCTGTGCCAATTTGTGCAGGGCGTCGGCAAACCCCAGTTTCTCATAGTGTTTGGCGTTGATAGACAGGGCAAATTGTGCACCGGGCCGCGCCACGCGCAACAGGGCGGTCAGGGCTTCGGGCCCCAGATGGCCATGTGTGAAGGTTCCCGAGGACACGATTCCCGCATAGCTATCGTGCGGCACTGGAAGGCCCTGATTCAAATCGGCCTCAATCGCGTCGCGGTAGATGTCCTTGCGCATGGCCTGATCCAGCATCTCGGCGCTGATGTCGGTGGCATCGATCGGTCCGGCACCCAACCCGGCCAGCACCGCGCCGCACAGGCCGGTGCCTGCGCCCACGTCCAGAACCGGACCCTGCCCATGGGCCGCCACAAACGCGCGGGCCGTATGGATGTGCAGCTGATAATCTTCGCGCGCGGCGAAGGTGTCATCATAGTCGCCGGCCCATTCGGCATAGAGCTGCTTGTTATCCTCTGGCGTTTGCAGCGCATATGCCGCGTGCAGGTTTGGAGTTTTCTGGGTCATGCTCAAATGAAATGCGCAACCGGGATTCGAATCAAGTATTCCTGCACGGGCGCTTGCATGTTCCGAAAGAGCAGATCATCAAAGGCGCTATGACAAGAACTCTGTTTTCATTTGGCCACGGATATTCGGCGCAGGCCCTGTCGAGGGTCCTTGAACCCCAGGGGTGGCGCGTTGTTGGAACCACGCGGGACCCGGCCCAATCGGCCACCATTCGCGCATCGGGGGCTGAACCGGTGATCTGGCCGGGGCAGGTTCCGGATCTGGATGGCGTGACCCATCTGTTGATCTCGACCGCGCCCAAGGCCGATGGCGACCCGGTTCTGGCCGCCTTTGGCGAAGAAATTGCCGCTCGGGCTGGTCAGTTCGCGTGGGTTGGGTATCTGTCGACAACCGCCGTTTACGGGGACCATGATGGCGCATGGGTGGATGAAAGCACCCCAGCAACCCCCACCGCGCAGCGCGGCAAATGGCGGCTTGAGGCCGAACAGCAATGGCGGCGCATTCCCGGATTGCCGGTTCATATCTTTCGTCTGGCTGGCATTTATGGCCCTGGTCGCGGCCCGTTTTCCAAGCTCAAACGCGCGGGGATGCGACGTATCATCAAACCTGGACAGGTGTTTTCCCGTATCCACGTGGCCGACATCGCGCAGGTTTTGGCCGCGTCGATGGCAGCGCCCAATCCCGGTGCCATCTACAATGTCTGCGATGACGAACCGGTGCCGCCGCAGGACGTGATCGCCTATGCGGCCGAACTGCAGGGCCTGCCGCTGCCGCCTGCCGTGCCCTTTGACGAGGCCGACCTGACCCCCATGGCCCGCAGTTTCTATAGCGAGAACAAGCGAGTCAGAAACAACCGGATCAAGGATGAACTGGGCGTGCGCCTGCTCTATCCTGAATACCGATCCGGTTTAGAGGCGCTGATGAAGGACTCCTAGCGCGCGGCAGCCTTGATCAGATCGGCGGCTTTTTCGGCAATCATGATGGTTGGCGCGTTGGTATTGCCCGAGATCAGCGTCGGCATGACCGAGGCATCCACAATGCGCAGCCCTTGGATTCCGCGTACACGTAGTTCAGGATCGACCACGGCCATGCCGTCGGTGCCCATCTTGCAGGTGCCCACCGGGTGATAGATCGTGTCGGCGCGGGCGCGGATATGTTGTTCCCAATCCGCATCCGTCCGGGCGCTATCTGTACCGAACATCTCTTTGTGCCGATAGGGCTTTAGGGCCGGGGCCTGAAGGATGTCGTGCGTCATCCGGGCGCCTTTGATCATCGTCTCAAGATCGCGGTCGTCGGACAGAAAGGCCGGATCAATCGCCGGTGCTGCAAACGGGTCAGCGCTGTGCAGGCCCACTGTTCCCCGGCTTTCGGGGCGCAGTTTGCAGATATGGCAACTGAACCCGTGCCCGTAATGCAGTGTGCGGGCATGGTCATCGACCAGCGCGATGACAAAATGTAGCTGAATATCGGGCCTGTCCAGCGCTGGTGAGGTCTTGAGGAACCCCGCCCCTTCGGCAAAGGGCGTGGCGGCCATGGACACGCCGTCCTTGCGCCAACGCCAAAGGTGGCGCAGCAGCCTGGCAGACGCGGTGATGCCGATCCCGAACGTGTCTGTGTCCCGGGTCTTGTAGGACAAGGTGAAATCCAGATGGTCCTGCAGGTTCTTGCCCACGCCGGGCAGGTCGTGCTGTACCGCGATGCCATGCCGGGTCAGTTCCTCTCCCGCGCCAATACCGGACAGCTGTAGCAGCTGCGGTGACATGAATGCGCCGGCGCAGACCAGAACCTCGGCCCGGGCGGTCACTGCGATGTCCGGCCCTTTGGCCTTGTGCTTATAGATCAAACCGGTCGCGCGCCTGCCGTCAAATGTCAGCTTTTTGGCGTGGGCATGGGTGAGGACCGTCAGGTTCGGGCGGTGCATGACGGGATGGACATAGGCCGCCGCGGCCGAGCACCGCTCACCATTGCGGGCCGGGTCGTGGAACTGGGTCACCTGATACAGCCCCACGCCTTCGTTGTCGCCGCGATTGAAGTCGTGAACGCGACGGTGCTGCATTTGCTCGGCGGCCTCGACAAAGGCATGGGTGATTGGACGCGGTGCTTTCTGGTGCGACACCTGCAATGGGCCGCTGTCTCCATGCAGCTGATCCGCGCCGTCCTCGTTGTTCTCGGACCGTTTGAAATAGGGCAGGACACTGTCCCAATCCCACCCGGTGCACCCCTGTTCGGCCCAGCCGTCGTAATCCTGACGCTGACCCCGGACGTAAAGCATTGCATTGATCGCACTGGACCCGCCCAGCGTCTTGCCGCGTGGCTGATACCCGCGACGACCGTTCAACCCCGGCTGCGGAGCCGTCTCGAACGCCCAGTTGTTGATCTTGGGACGTCCGGGCAGGGCGGCCACGACTGCCGCAGGCATGCGGACCAAAATACTGTCACCATGCCCTCCGGCCTCAAGCAGGCAGACGGTTTTGGTCGGGTCTTCGCTGAGGCGATTGGCCAGGACCGATCCCGCAGACCCGCCTCCGACGATCACATAGTCGAACTCCATACCAATCCTCCCCAACGCGTTCGCGGTCTCTTTGTGATGTCCAGACTGTGGCGGGACAGCGGAAAAAGACAATTGCTGCAGCGCTGTTGTGACCCAAGGTTATTGGCGCGGCTTGGGCAGAACCAGCACGCGGCATGGAAAAATCATAATTAAATCCTATGACTTTCATCATCAAACAAAACTTTTTTGCATGATACTGATTTGCTATCTCTAGCCGTGACAAGACAGAAGAGTCGCGGCGCCCTTTCCAAAGATACGGATAAGTTTCCGTAGCGTCTTGGATGGGGCTAAGGGGTCTCTACATAAGTACTTGATCGACCGAGTTTTGAACCGCGCAAATGTGCCGGAATTTAGCCAGGAATGGAGATCGTCATGGACGGAAGTGATAACCCCAAAGCAGGTGGATGCCCTGTAATGCACGGCGCAGGCACCCGGTCTAACCGGGACTGGTGGCCGAACCAGCTGAACCTGTCGATCCTGCACCAGCACGGACCGGCCTCGAACCCGATGGATGCCGATTTCGACTATGCTGAGGCGTTCAAGTCGCTGGATATGAAAGCGCTGAAAGAAGACCTTTATGCGCTGATGACGGATTCGCAGGACTGGTGGCCGGCGGATTATGGCCATTATGGCGGGTTTTTCATCCGCATGGCGTGGCACAGCGCCGGGACTTACCGGACGGCTGATGGCCGTGGCGGTGCCTCGACCGGGAACCAAAGGTTTGCGCCGCTCAACAGCTGGCCGGATAACGGCAACCTCGACAAGGCGCGCCGTCTGCTGTGGCCGATCAAGCAGAAATACGGCAACCAGATTTCCTGGGCCGACCTGATGATCCTGGCCGGTAACTGCGCCATCGAATCCATGGGCGGCAAGACCTTTGGTTTCGCCGGTGGCCGCGAAGACATCTGGGCGCCCGAGGAAGACATCTATTGGGGTACCGAGACCGAATGGCTGGCCCCCACCGACAACCCGCACAGCCGTTACTCGGGCGAGCGTGATTTGGAAAACCCGCTGGCCGCAGTGCAGATGGGCCTGATCTATGTGAACCCTGAAGGGCCTGACGGACAGCCTGACATTCTGGCCTCGGGCCGCGATATTCGCGACACCTTTGCTCGGATGGCAATGAATGACGAAGAAACCGTTGCACTGGTTGCGGGTGGTCACACCTTTGGCAAGGCGCACGGTGCGGGCGATCCCGATCTGGTTGGCCCCGAACCCGAAGCCGCCCCGATCGAAGAGATGGGCTTTGGCTGGATCAACAAGTTTGGCTCCGGCAAGGGCGACGACACCACCACGTCCGGTATCGAAGGCGCATGGACCGCGAACCCGATCAAATGGGACAATGGCTTTTTCGATCTGCTGTTCGGCTATGACTGGAACCTGACCAAAAGCCCCTCGGGCGCGTGGATCTGGGAGCCGATCGGTGTCAAAGAAGAAGACATGGCCCCGCAGGCCCATGATCCGTCGAAAAAGGTCAAGACCATGATGACCACCGCCGATATGGCGATGCGCATGGACCCGATCTACGGCCCGATCTCGAAACGCTTCCACGAGAACCCGGACCAGTTCGCCGACGCCTTTGCCCGCGCATGGTTCAAGCTGACCCACCGCGACATGGGTCCGCGCGCGGCTTACATCGGCGAAGAAGCCCCGACCGAAGAGCTGATCTGGCAGGATAACGTCCCCGCCGTGGATCACGATCTGGTGGATGATGCGGATGTGGCCGACCTGAAAGCCAAGATCGCGGCAACCGGTCTGTCGGTGTCCGATCTGGTTTCGACCGCATGGGCCTCGGCCTCGACCTATCGTGGCTCGGACAAGCGTGGCGGGGCCAATGGTGCCCGTATCCGCCTTGCGCCGCAGAAAGACTGGGCCGTGAACGAGCCTATGAAGCTGTCGAAAGTGCTTGAGGCGCTGGAAGGCGTTCAGGCCGCGTTCAACAGCGCGCAGTCGGGCGGCAAGAAAGTGTCTCTGGCCGATGTGATCGTTCTGGCCGGGTCCGTTGGTATCGAACAGGCGGCCAAGGCGGGTGGTCAGGATGTTGAGGTTCCCTTCACGCCCGGCCGCACCGATGCGTCGCAGGACCAGACAGATGTGGACAGCTTTGCCGTGATGGAGCCCATCGCGGACGGCTTCCGCAACTACCAGAAGACCGAGTATACCGTCTCACCCGAAGAGCTGCTGGTTGACCGCGCGCAACTGCTGACCCTGTCCGCGCCCGAGATGACGGCGCTTGTCGGTGGCCTGCGCGTTCTGGGGGCAAACTTCGGTGACACCAAGCACGGTGTGTTCACGGATCGCGTCGGAACGCTCAGCACGGACTTCTTCACCAACCTGCTGGACATGAGCACCGAATGGAAGCCCGCAGGTAAGGGCGTCTATGAAGGTCGCGACCGCGCCAGTGGTGAGGTCAAGTGGACCGGCACCCGTGTCGATCTGGTCTTTGGTTCGAACTCGCAACTGCGGGCACTGGCCGAGGTCTATGGTCAGGCCGATGCCAAGGGCAAATTCGTCGCTGACTTTGTCTCGGCCTGGACCAAGGTGATGAATGCCGACCGATTTGATCTGAAGTAATGCTTCGATCAATCCTGTGAATTGCGCCGCTCGAGGGGACTCGGGCGGCGTTTTTGTTGGTCAACGAACAGGCGCCTACCAAGCTTTGGGTACGATTCCGCCGATAAGCAGGTAAGCGTCGTCCCAAAACCCGCAGAAAAGCGGAAATTCAGCTCGAAATTTGAAGATAACCTTTTGCTTTTATTAAGGTTTGGAAGTTTCTGTCGAGAAATGTGAAGTTTTTTCAAAATGGGGGTTGCAGGTCCCAGACCTAATCCGTAAATACCCCTTCACCGGCGCTGCTGAGGCGGTGCTGACGGATCGGAGAGACGGTCGGACGTGCTGGAGAGACGGCGGGACACTCGGGAGAGACTGG
>NZ_JBQFTY010000009.1:0-151868 GCF_056538885.1 Ruegeria sp. BE1 | reverse complement strand
CCATGGTCCTGATCGAGGTCCAGACCGGCACCTATCTGGGTGAAGACGACATCGTCAGATACGAAGACATCTACGCAAGAGGACAAGGCGCTAAAGGGTAAGGCGCCTCGTCACCCAAATGGCGGGTGGCGTCGCATAACCCGAAGTGTCGTGGCCAGAATGAAGAGGTGCATCGCCAGCAGCGCTGCACCCGCCGAGATCAATCCGAAAGGGGCCAGTAAAAACCCTGTCGCAAATGTGCTGAGAACACCGGCGGTAGCGACCCAGATGGCCAGCAGGGAATGGCGGTTTGTGGACACATAAGGGGTCTGCAGGGTGAACCACACGATCTCAACCGCGATGGCCGTGGTCATCAGATACAGCAGCGGGGTCCAGCCTGCGACGGCTCCACGCGTCCACCACGCCAGAAAACCGGGCCCTAGTGTGATCATGCCAACCCAATAAAGCCCCGATCCGCAAATCCCGGACCAGACCATCAACCTGAATATCCGTGCGCCGGTCTGCCGGTCCTGTTCGCCGCTGAGGCGCGCGAAAATCGGCTCAAGCGCATAGATGAAAATGGCGGCGCACATACGGCCAACCCGCGTCAGGGTGCGGATCGCTGAGAGGATCGTGACCTTGTCCGGCCCAAGCTGGCTTGAAACCAGAATATTCACACCCTGAATCGTGACCAGATTGGTGATCGTGTACAGCATGTAGGACAGCGACGGCCCAAGCATGTTGCGAATCTTGGTGAAAGAGATCAGGCGCACATTCGGGCGGGTCCAGGGGTGCTTGACCCAGAGTATCGTGGTCGCGACCGAAAACAGGGTGATCTGAAGCGCAACAATCGTGACCGCGACGGCAAGATACCCTCCTCCGGCCAGTCCCCAGAAGGCAAGGGCGATTGCGACGCCAAGCTGATAGGTTGCGGTGGTAGCGACCATCAGCCAATAGAGCCCGCTGGCCCGCAACCCTGCGCCCACAGCCCCGAACAGGATCGAACCGGCGGCCACCATGGTCAGCAGGAAAAAGGTCAGCGGGACCTGATCGGCGAATTGCGAGATTCTGAGGAAATCGGCAAGTGGTAGCATGCTTGCCGCCGTACCCAGCGCCAGCAACAGAACGCAGACTCCGATCAGCATTACCCAGGCCGAGGCATTGACGACCCGCGCCCGGCCTGTGCGTTTTGCCGCCGTCAATTGCGTCATTTCATTCGCGGCGATCTGCGCCAGCCCCAGATCAGCCAGCGAGAACACGGACCGCAAAGAATCAATCGCCAGCCAGCCGCCGTAAACCTCTAGCCCCCAGGTCGAGATCATTATGGGCATCAACAGTAATTGTGTGCCTACCGTCACACCGCGGGCATAAACCTGCGCGCCGCTATTGGCGAAAAACTCCTTGGCGTTTCTTTGCATGGGGTCCGGCTTTTGACGTATTCGGCAAGAACGCCGTCACGTTACATGTCATTGTGATATGGGCCAGATCAAAACACAAAATGCCCGGCTTTGGGGGCCGGGCAATGGTTGAGTTTTGAAGACTGATGCTTTTTTGACTCAGTCGAATTGACCTTTAATTAGAGTCTATTCAGTTCGATACGGTAGGCAAGTAACGACCCGCAAACTGAGTCATGACGGCGGTCAGGTCCGTGTCTGAGAGCGCATCAAAGATGCCCAATGCGGCAATCTCTCCGGCGAAGGGCTCCAGCCCGCCAACCCCACCAAACAGGTGAAAAAGCGGCGTTGCGTCCGCCGGAAGCAAAGCCGGGTTGTCGATCATGGTCCGGGGTTGCGCGGCCCCGTTCAAAAACACGTCGCTGTCGCCGTAGCTGCCACCGGCAGGCCTGCGCCACGCGATGACCACATTGGTGCCATTGCTGATCGTCCCAAACCGGCTGCCGCCGTCGGAATGGTTCCAGACAATGCCATCGTCGTCCACGCCCCCCGACAGACTGCCTGCGCCAACATCGCCCAGATGCCAGATCCTTTCCAGCGCAGACAGGGCCGGGCCGGTGTTGAGGGCGGCAACAACAGTAAGCCCGGGGTTTTCTCCCAGCCCAAACCGGGTTGCAGCCTGAAAGAGCGCGCTGCCATTGCCCATGACGCGCCCTTTGCTGTTTGAGATCTGCGGAACGACCGGGATCGCGTCTGTATCTGCAAGGCGCGGCAAAAGGTGTTCGGCAATTGCCTTGTGCCCGGCATCGTCCGGGTGGGTAGAATCGGCCTTGGTAAAAGCAAATCCCTCCATATCCACAAAGGTGAACCCGGGCCGGGCCTGTGTGGCAGACAGGATGCTGTCGCGCGTTTGGCTCCAGGCAGCGGGTGGGGTGTTGGGGGCGTGGTGGTCCCATGGGCCGATCACCCAAACCGGCCCGGAATAGACACTTCGCAAGGCGTTGAACGCAGCATTGGCGCCCGCCTCGACCCCGGTTTGGCCGACATCGTTCAGTCCAAGGGCGATGACCACCTCGTCCGGCGCGCCGGAGGCTGCCGAAATACGGTTGAAGTCATCTACGATGCGGTCGGCCAGTGTTCGCTCGGCGCCCGAACTGTCGTTGACATAGCCGGTGCCGCCATTTCCGCTAGCGACGGAGCTGAACTCTTCGTGCGGGCGCAGCAGGTTGACCCACCCGTTCCAGGGCGCACTGGCGCCCGCGGCTGCGGTAAAGCTGTCGCCAAATACGATGGTCCGCCACCCCGGGGCGCTGGCGCTGACGGATGCGCCCGGTCGGGTCTTGAACCCAAACCAGCGGGCATCGCCGAACCCTTCGACGACAACGCGGTTAGCTTTTGCCGGCAGTTTGAAGGCCCACCAGCGCCGTCCGGGTCCGACGCCTGCGTGATTGACGGGTTTATGTGCCACGCCATTGATTGTCACACGATACCGGTCCAGCAGGTTGTCGCCGCCGTCAATGCGGATCGCAAAGTCGCGATCCACGATAAATGAGGCCTTCCACGACACGCTATGCCCATTTGCCGCCGGGATGTTGCCGCTGTTGCGGGTGGCAGATGGGAACTGTCGGCCCATCAGGCCGAAATAGTTGGAATCATGGAACCATCCGCCCCGCAGATCGGCGTCTTCTGCGCCATCCTGAATCAGGTGGCTTTGCGTCAAACCGTCATAAGGTGCCGATGGGGCGGACGAGGTGCCAACGGACAGGGTATTGGGATAGCCCGTCACATAAAACCCCCGTGCGCTGTCACTGGGTGCGGACAGGTGATGCCCGTTGCCGCTTGTATCCTTCACATGGCCAACGTCCTGCTGCACGTCGTTGACCGGGACGTTGCCTGCCAGATCCTGCGAAAGGCTGGACCTGTCCGTCAGGTCAAACAGCGCCAGCGGGTTGAAGGCCAGCAAACCCGCGCTGCGCCTGCGGACAGACAAGCTGGGGATGGAAATGCCAGAACTGATCATGCCAGATCTCCGTGATGTTGAATGAATAGGGCCAACCTCTGGCGGCCCCGGGATGTGTTCGTAACGGGATCAGGTGGTCACAGGCCCGCAGGGTCGACCACAAAGCCTGTCCTGTGGCGCGCTGTCTCAGGCCCGATTTCGTCAGCGACAAAAATTTCGCCCGAACGTTTGTTTTTGCTTAGGTGAGCGCACGGTGGCCCGGCAACAGGCGTGGAACAAACAATGAAACCCGTGGCCTACCGGACAATGAAACCGATCTAATTCCCCACCAAGTCCGACCGATCAAATTTCGCGCGCGTGCGAATGAACTGCGCACGATTTCCGGCGTAAACGCCCCAGGGCTGCAATGAGGTCATCGCAACGCCGCGCGCACCAAGAACGGCCCCCTCGCCCAGCTCGACGCCCGGCCCGACAAAGGCACCGGCGGCCACCCAGGCCTGCCGCCCGACGCGGATGGGGCGCGTGATCAACTGGTCGTGGAGGTCATCTATGTCATGACTTCCTCCGCACAGTTCTGCATCCTGCGAGATTGTGGCGAATTCCTCGATCACGATCCGGTCCATGCAGTAGCAATTCGCCCGGCGGCCCAGAACAGTATATCGTTCAAGCGTCAGGTTGGGCGGGTACCAGATACGGGCTGAGCCATAGACGCGCGCTGTGGAATGAACATCTGCCCCAAACAGGCGCAACGACCAAATGCGCCAGAAATGCAGGGGTGGCGGCGTCCACCGACAGAGCAGGTACCACCAAAGCCCCCAGATTAGCCGCAAAAGCCGGTGTCGCGCACTGAAATTCGGGCCGCCTGTCACCGGTGAACTGTGCTGCGCGTCCAAAGGCCGTGTCACTGCGCGCACCTTTTTGCGTCTTGCAGCACGCCCATTAGATCCTGCGCCGCCGCATGCGTGGTAAATCGCTGTTCATATCCGGTGCGCGCTGCACGTTTCATGTCCGCGCGTTCAGGGGCGGATAGGGCAAGAAACTCTGCAATCGCCCGGCCCGCACCGGCGCTTGTGTTGTCGCAAATGATGGCTGCGCCCGTGTCCGAAAGCTCGGCATGGATATTTGTTTGCCGCGTTGTGATAACCGGCGTTCCACACGCCAGCGCCTCGGCCAGAACCACGCCGAAGTTTTCTTGATGGGTGATCAGGGTCAGCGCCTCGGCCCCCTCAAGCGCGGCCCATTTCTGGTCGCCTGACAGCGGCCCGGGGAAATGCACGCGGCCTTCGATCCCGGTAACGCGTGCCAGATCGCGCAGGCCCGGCACCATGTTTCCCGGATCCGGCCCTGCGATCACTAGTTGCAACGTTGGATCGTCCACAGCGGCCTGTCCAAACCCCCGGATCAACAGATTGGCCCCTTTCTTTGGATGAAGCCGGCTGAGGAACAGGATGTACCGTTGATCCGCTGTCAGGTTCAGTTTTTTCCGAAACGCGCCAATTCTTGCCGCAGAGTCCGACGTTGGCGGTGCGCTCGCGCCATAAGCGACAACCGCTTCGGTGTAGGGCGGGCCGATGAACCCGCCGCGTGCAGCGTCAGCCTCTTGTCTTGCGGTGAAAAGAACGCGGTGGGCATGATGCAAAACGGGGCCTTGCGCGGCCCAAAACGCCTGTTTGACCCAGTGTTTGACCGGTTTCACCTGCCGAAAGTACGGGTCCAGCATACCGTGCGTATAGACAACATAGGGCAACCCGGCCCTGCGGCAGCCGCGCCCGCCACCGACCGAGGCCCAGTGCCAGACGCCATGAATCACGGCCACGTCGAAACGATGCGCATTATTTGCAATCCAGCGGGCCAGCTTTTGGGTATAGCCGACCGAACTGACACCTGGCCCCACTCCGGTGGCCGGAACCGGGCTTTGTGCCAGCCACGGCGCCTGTGGTGTATCGAGTGTGACGGTTTCGTTCTGCCAGCCCGCGCGGGCCATTTCTGCCGAGCTCGCATTCATGCCGTGCACCGGGCCGCCATAGGCCGGATCAACGGTCGGGATCACGCGCAGCACTCTCATGCGGCCACCGCATTCAGGATGCTCTGCAATTGCTGTTCGTAGTGCGCCATTAGATACTGTGTTTTGACCTTTCGGCGGCCCTCTGCCCCCATTTGCCGCGCCAGTATCCGGTCGCTCAGAAGGGTTTCCAGCCGGTCGGCAAAAGCCTGCGTGTCTGACGGGTCGACGACATAGCCGTCCCTCCCGTCCGAAACGATTTCCTGCGCCGCATCCCGGTCCCCGCAGATCACCGGCAGGCCCCGCAACCACGCTTCGAGATACACAATTCCGAACCCCTCTTTTTCCGAGGGCAGGCAGAATACGTTGGCTTGCGCATAGGCGGCGGCAAGTGCCGCATCCGAAATTCGACCAGTGAACCGAGTGCTGGAGGATAGGCCAAGTTCATTTGAAAGTGTCTCTAATACGGGACGAATGACACCACCACCCACGATCGTCAGGGTCGCATCCACCTGCCGCTGTTTCAGCAGGGCGAAGGCCCGCAACAGTTTGTCAACGTTCTTGCCGTGATCATGTGCGGCCAATCGGGTCACGCACAGAATGTTCGGGGGTTCGTCATCACTTGGATCAGGCAGCGGCAAATCATCCACCGCATTGCGGAAGACGCTGAACAGCTGAGGCGACAGCCCAAACGCCTGCGCCATCCGGTCGGCTGTGAATTGCGAGACCGAGATAACCCGATCCAGACGCCGCATCATCGCTGCGTCCAGCGGCTGTCGCGCGCGATAAACGGGGTCGCCCCAAACCTCATCCCCGTGGACGACCAGGACTCGGCGTGCCCGGGGTGCAACCATGGAACATGCGCTCAAGACCGGCAGCAGATTGACGTGGCCCGCAATCAGAATATCGGCCCCCCGCGCGGCCTTCACTGCCGCGCGAAACATCCTCGGGGCAGGGCTGCCACAGGGATGGAAGTCAGCGGCTATGTCCTTGGGCATGTCCGATACCTGATCCCGCCGTAGTATAATCTGCGGACGCGCCCCACCTGTTTCCACCGCCCGATTGGCCAGCGCTTTGACAAAGCGGCGATTGAACTGCTGCAGCCCGCCAAGCAAGCTGTAGGTCTCAAGCCCCAGAAAGACGATTTTCTCGGGCGCGCTCATACTTGCGCGCCTTTCGCATGTTCCAGAATGCTGGACATGAGGGGCTCGTTGAATGTGCCGTTTGCCCGGGCGCGGGCCTGTCCGGCGCGGGCAACGGCCCGCAGACGGTCAGGCTCGGCCAGCAGGCGTTTGCACTGTTCCGCGCAATCCTCGGCGGTGTCAAAGAACAGGGCCTCGCGGGTGCCGTCGTACAGGCGTGCATGGGTTGGGGTCCGGATCGCACACATCGCTGTGCCAATGGCGGGGATCTCGATACTGCGGTTGGTGTGCGTATCGCAGTTTTTGGTGTTCAGAATAACCAGCGCAATCCGGGCACCGGCGATGGCGGCGGCATAGTCGCGCCCCTCCAGATAGCTGCTGCGAATATAGGGTTTGAGCAGAGCATGATTCACCGCTTTGTGCCAGCGCGGCCCATAGATCGCCAGATCCAACCCGGCCTCGATCAGTGTTTGCATGAAAGCCTCGCGGCCCGGCATCCAGGTTCCGACAAAGGCGACCTCTGACTGCCACTGCGGGTCCATGGGGGTGTCGAACGGTCTGTGCACAACCTCATCCGCGCATTGCAGAACGGCGCGCGGATTGCGCGCGCCTTTGGCGCGCATGGCGTTCTCCTGACCGTCTCGCTGAACCGTTACAGTCAGGTCGTATTGGCCCAGCACCTTCTGGAAAAGGGCCCAGCGTTTCCGCTCGGGCGTGGGTGTGGCATAGGGATTATCCCCGGTATAGTGACTGATCTTGGGGGCAACACCCCGCAATAGGGTCATGCTTTTGGGGCCGATCACCTCGCCGCCGTCGACATGGGCATGATCGAATGACGCGCCATTGATGTCGTGCTTCAAGGTCCGCGAAACAAGAAGATCGATGCCAAACCCGCCCTGACGATTGAGCCAAAGCTTCCAGTGTTTGGGCAGGGCGCGGTCCGGGGCGATATGCACAACCTCGTGCCCCAGGCGCTTTGCGGCCTCGGCCCGCTGCAAAGAAGTTCCGGATTTCGATCCAACGTAAAGCAGCCTCATTCCGGGTGCCCCGCGGCGGGTCGGAGTGCAGGGGTCGGGGCGCACATCGTCAAAAGCCGCAGGCCCAGACCGACCAGCAGGCACAGGGCCAAAACCTGCAGCGGGGCCCGCAACATGGTCAGCGTTTGCCCCAGAATGGTTGTGGTCAGAATTCCATAGCCGACCAATAGGGCGTTGAACGCCTGCACCACGGTCCGCAGGCCGAAATAGCGCAGCATCAGGCGGTAGGTCACAGCCCAGCACGCGAATACAAAGGTGGAAATGAGGAATACGCCCCAATAGCCACCAAGCGCCCACGCCTCGGCCTGTGAGGTGATCATGGGGCGGCCGACGCTTTCGCGGGATCGCAGGGCCAGCTCCCAGACCAGTTCATCGCCCAGCATGGTGATCTTCTGCTGCCCGAAATTCGGCAGCGCGCTGGGTATGGTGGTCTGCCACAGTTTGGCGAAATCCAAGCCCGTTGGCACAACGATACGGCCGGTGACGATGTCCATTTGTGGCAACAAGGTCAGGCGATCAAATATCGACGTGTCGCCGCCGCCAAAGAAATACGACCGGAACAGGCTGACGCCGGTTTGACGCTCGGCATAGACGAAAGAGGCGCTGTGCGTGTGGAACGGGTTGATCAGCGTGATCAGTGTCTCGGTGGAAAACAGGCGGGCAAGAGCCTCGCGTATCATCAGGTCTGGGGTTTCTCGCAGCGGGCGCACCGCAATAGAGACCGCCGAGAAAACCGTCAGAAACCGCACCAGAAAATAGGCCACGACCACGCGCTGCCAGGTGATGAAACGACGGCCAAAAATCATCAGCAAGACGAGGCCCAGCAGAATAAAGGACAACAGATCAGTCCGGCTGTTGTCGATCACTGCCAGAACGCTATAGGCCCCGAAAAGCCCCAGAAAACAAGGGTCAAGCGCCCGTGCTCCGGTCCGAAGAAAGCTGAGCGCCACAAGAATGGGCAGCAGGTAGAAAAAGCTGGTGGCGACAATCGCGGATATACCCCCCGTATAGCGCAGCACCAGGACGCAAACCGAGCTGATCAGGAAGACATAGAACAGGCTGTTTGTGCGCCGGGCCGCAGCAATGGTTGCCTGTCGTGATCTGTTGGGCACAAGCGCGTCCAGCAGGCCGATCAGGGCCACAGCACTTTGGGACACCAGCACAATCATCGCCGCCCGGTCCGGGCCCAGGATATTGAAATCTATGGATACCAGCCGCACCGAAGCATTCATCATCAGCATAAAGCTGAAAGTCCAATAGGGGGACGAGTAGAAAAACGCGCGCCATCCGTCCTTGTGCAAAGCCACCATGGCGGTTGCGATCAAGGCGCAGCACAAATGAATCAACAGGCTGAGTTCGGGTTGAAGGGCCAGCTGAAATGCAAATAGCAGCACGCTGAGGATCAGGCCAATCCAAAGCACCATGCGCATCCGCGCGTCAAAGCGGGCGGCGGCCCGTGCATCCAAAGCGATCATGCTAGCTGTTGTGTTCATTGTCCTGTGTTGAGGGAAATGCCAGAAATCTGAATAAATGGTTAACGCGAACAACCACAGCGCGAATTAACCCTGTGGTCTGGCGCTAAACACGCGCTGAAAAACCGAGCGGTATGCTTCCAGAATCGTATCGCGATTCATGTTTTGCTGTACAAACAAGCGACCGGCATCGCCCATCTGTTGTTGTCGAACCGGGTCGGCAAGCAGATCAGACACCGTCTGACACAGGCCGGACTCATCCCCGGGATGAACACAGAGACCCGCGCCCGAGGATTGGGCCAGTTGGTCCAGGGGGCTGCCCGGTTCGGCGATGCAGACAAACGGTCGCCCGGCGGACATGATCGAAAACAGCTTTGAGGGCAGCGCATAGTTCGCCACGTTCAGCGCTTGGGGCACCAGATGTACATTGGCGCTCTGTAGGGATTGGATAAACTGCTTGGCTGGTGCGAGATCCAGAAAACGGGCGCTTTCTATGCGCCGGTGGCGGATCTCGTCCTCAAACCTTGCTCGCTCGGACCCGTTGCCTTGCAGAATGATCTCGACCTCGGGTGTGGTGTCGGACAGATGAGCCAACAGCGGCAGAAGCTGATCGAGGTTCTGTTTCTTGCCGAAATTGCCCGAATACATCACCCGCGGTGGACCCGTCGGATCAATCGGGACCTGCGCGGCGACCTTGGACCAGATCGGTAATACGGTCACAGGTTTTGTGCAGCCGATCCGCTCAAGCTCAGTCTTCATCCCTTGGGTCAGCACGATGACTTCATCTGCAAAATTCAGACCCAAACGTTCGGCAAAACGCATGGTCCTAAAGATCAAGGGATGGGCTGAAAGGCCCAGAGATTCCGCAAGACCGCTTTCAATATCATGTACAACAGCCACGATCCGCGCGCCGCTGCGCAGTTTCAGGGCTGCGGCCCCGTAGAGGGTCAGAATGCTGGGCACATAGGCGATGATCAGGTCCGTTTGCCGATAGCTTCCCTGGATCGCACGGCCAAGCGCACGGCTGAGAAAGCGCAGATCGTTCCTGATCCGGTCCTTGAACCCACCCGAGCCGCGCGGGCTGACCGGCACGCGTTCAATCCGTATGTCATCCAGTGCCTCATGGTCTCGCGCGCCCTTGGACCATTCTGCAAAGGGTTCAGCGCTGGGGTAATGCGGGCGGAAGGTCAGGGCAGAAACGGCATAGCCCGCGCTGGACAAATGGCGCGCAAGATCGACACTGTAGGGGGCAGACCCGATATCTTCGGGCCAGAAATAGGGCGACAGGTAAAGAACCGACGTTTCAGATGCAGCCATTTTGCAGTGCTATTGCTCGTACACTTTGTGGATACGGGCCTGAAACGCGTTTAGTCAACCTTGGGTTTAGTTGCATTGAGGCGCACAACTGCCTTTGCAGTCAAAAGCTGACAGATCGTTGCGCGGTTGCTACGCTCATCGCATTCAAAACAGTCTTTCGCCTGAGGGATTTCTTATGCTTTTTATCACCAACCGGTTTCCAACCCAAAGTATCCGCACCCGCAAAGGCCGCCGTTTTACCTTTGATCTGAATAATAACGCGCCGTCGAACTCGGTGTTTTATTGCGAGACAGGGGCAGACGGGAATCACACCGAAATCACCAGCAAAGAGCTGTTGCGCCGGGTTCGTGACAGTCAGTGCCGCCAGATTTTGCTGTATCTGCACGGCTTCAACAACCTGCCGGACGTCGTGTTTCACGACGCGGCCGAACTGCAGCGCCTGTGCGATGCCGCCAAACCGGGTGAGGTGCTGGTTTTGCCGCTGATCTGGCCCAGCGATGCCGAAGAGGGCATTGTCCAAAAGTACTGGGATGATCAGAAGTCAGCGGACCAAAGCGGGTTTTCCTTTGCCCGGGTGCTAGAGCGGTTTCTGGAATGGCGCAACAGCGAAGACAATGAGCCCGACACTGCCCCCTGTCTGAAACGGATCAACCTATTGGCCCATTCGATGGGCAACCGGGTCTTGCGGCAGACGTTGATTGCGTGGAACCGGTACGATCTGGCGTCGGGCGTGCCGCTGCTGTTTCGCAATATCTTCATGGTGGCAGCCGATGTGGTCAACGAAACCGTGCACGAGGATGAGCCCGGTGTGCTGATCAGCCATGCCGCGCGTAATGTCGTGGTCTATTTCGCCTCGGATGATCTGGCGCTGCGGGCCAGCAAGGCGGCGAATCTGAAAAACAAGGTCGCTTCACGCCGTTTGGGGCATACAGGCCCCGAGAATATCGATCGCACGCCGCGCAATGTGTTCCAGGTCGATTGTGATGACATCAACACACGCTACGACCTGCCAACCGGACACAAATATTTCGGAGCCGAAGAGCCAGGGGGTGAGGCTGGTCTGGTGTTCCATCACATCTTTCAATGCCTGCATTCCGGCAGGGTTTTCCCGAAGGATGCCCATCAACGTTCAGATATTCTGCGTGAGAGTTGATCTGCTTAGACCGCAGATTTGAATGAATTTCCCTAAGGTTGTCACACGATCTCACATTCTTGTGTTGCAACTGTCAAAATGATCTGGATGATCTGTCACATCATGGCCGCCCAAGCGGCCTGCCGCCCGAATGGCGGCGCTAACAATAACCGGGGAGACTAAAATGATCCTAAGAAACCTGATGCTGGCTGCCAGCGCGACTGCGTTGATGGCAACGGGCGCTTCGGCTGAGACTCTGCGCTGGGCGCGCGCTGGCGATGCGCTGACGCTGGACCCGCACTCGCAAAACGAAGGTCCGTCGCACACCATTCGCCACCAGATGTATGAACCGCTGATCATCCGCGACGTGACCGGCGCGTTTGAGCCTGCATTGGCGACCGAGTGGGGGCCCAAGGCCGATGATCCGAATGTCTGGGTCTTCAAGCTGCGCGAAGGTGTGAAATTCCACGATGGCGCGGATTTCAACGCCGAGGACGTGGTGTTCAGCTTTGAGCGCGCCAAGCAGCCGAACTCGGACATGAAAGAGCTGATCGGCTCAATCACCGAAGTACGCGCGATCGATGACTATACTGTTGAGATGGTCACCGACGGCCCGAACCCGATCCTGCCGTCGAACCTGACCAACCTGTTCATTCTGGACAAAGGCTGGGCCGAGGCGAACAACACCGTCAACGTTCAGGATTTCGAAGGCGGCGAGATCACCTATGCGACCACCAACGCCAACGGCACGGGGCCATATAAACTGCAAAGCCGCGAGCCTGACGTGAAAACCGTGATGGTGCGCAACGACGACTATTGGGGCATCGACCAGTTCCCGATGGAAGTGACCGAGATCATCTATACCCCCATCCAGAACGCAGCGACCCGCGTAGCGGCGATGCTGTCGGGTGAGGTGAACTTCCTTCAGGATATGCCGGTGCAGGACATTGACCGCGTCAATGGTGCCGACGGCCTGATGGTCAAGCAAGCGCCGCAGAACCGCGTCATCTTCTTTGGTATGAACCAGGGCTCGGATGACATCGAAGCGGACAATGTAGACGGCAAGAACCCTCTGGCCGATGTGCGTGTGCGTCAGGCGATGTCGATGGCGATCAACCGTGATGCGATCAAACAGGTCGTGATGCGTGGTCAGTCGCAGCCCGCGGGCATGATTGCGCCGCCCTTCGTGAATGGCTGGACCGCTGACATGGATGGCGAATCCGCAACTGATCTGGCCAAAGCCAAAGAACTGATGGCCGAAGCAGGCTATCCCGATGGCTTCTCGCTGCGGTTGGACTGCCCGAATGATCGCTACATCAACGATGAGGCAATCTGTCAGGCGGCTGTCGGGATGCTGGGTCAGATCGGCGTGACCGTGAATCTGGATGCCAAGCCCAAGGCGCAGCACTTCCCGCTGATCACCGACGGCAAGACCGATTTCTACATGCTGGGTTGGGGTGTTCCGACATATGACTCGGAATACATCTTCAACTTCCTGGTGCATGGCCGCGAAGACGAGATCGGCACCTGGAATGGCACCGGCTATCAGGACGATGCGCTGGACGCAAAGATCAAGTCGCTGGCCTCGAACACGGATCTGGACGCGCGGAATGCCGACATCGCAGACATCTGGCGCGTGGTGCAGGACGAAGCGCTGTACATCCCGATCCACCACCAGGTTCTGAACTGGGGAATGGCGGATGGTGTGGGCATCGAAGTGGATGCCGAAGATCAGCCCAAGGTCAAATACTTCACCATGAACTAAGCGTAGCGGGGGCCGAAAATCGGCCCCCGTTTGCCTCTGATACGAACAGGGGTGTTGAGTTGTCTTCCATGTTTTTCCCGAAACCACTTTGAGGACGCGATCATGATCCGTGCTATTCTTGTGGCCAGCACGATGCTGGCGCTGCCCGCCACAGCCAAAGAATTCACCTGGGCTTCGACCACCGATCCACAAACGATGGATCCGCATGCCGTCAACTCGGCCCCGGTTCTTGGATTTCTCAACAACGTCTACGAAGGGCTGGTACGGCGCGGCAAGGACATGAGCGTCGAACCCGCCTTGGCCGTCAGTTGGGAGCCGATCGGCGATGGCGAAGGCTGGCGGTTTAACCTGCGTGAGGGCGTGAGCTTTCACGACGGCAGCACCTTTGACGCGCAGGATGTTCTGTTCAGCTATCAGCGCGCCTCGGGCGAGGCCGCAGACACCCGCAGCTGGTTTGCGCCGGTCAGCGACGTGATTGTGGTCGATGACTATACGGTCGACATCATGACCAGCGCGCCGAATCCGCTGTTTCCGTCCTCGATTGCCAACTGGATGATCATGGATCAGGGCTGGACCGAGGCCAACGATGCGACTGTACCGGATAAGGAAACGGGCAACTTTGCCACTGTGAACGCCAATGGCACCGGCGCGTTCAAAGTCACAGCGCGCGAACCGGGTCTTCGCACTGTGTTAGAGCCGCATGAGGGCTGGTGGGGCGCGGCGGAACACAACATCACCCGCGCCGAGTTCAACCCGATCCAGAACCCGGCCACCGCCGTGGCCGCGCTGTTGTCGGGCGATGTGGATATGATCAATCCGGTGCCGATTCAGGATGTTGCGCGCCTGCAGAACGATGCCGACGTCGAAGTCATTCAGGGGATCGAGGCCCGCGTGATCATGCTGGGCTTTGATCATCAGGCCGAGGCGTTGAAATACACCGATGACGCGGGCAAACCAAACCCGTTCCGCGATCCGCGCGTGCGCAAGGCGGTGGCGCAGGCGGTGAATGTGGACGCAATCCTTGCAACCATCATGCGCGGCAATGCCGAACCGGCCTCGCAACTGGTCAGCCCCGCGATGAGCGGCTATTCACAGGCCAATGCGGACCGTCCGGCCTTTGATACCCAGGCCGCCAAGGCCCTGCTGGCCGAGGCCGGCTATGCCGATGGCTTTTCTTTCGGACTAAAATGCCCCAATGACCGCTATCTGAATGATGAGGCCGTCTGTCAGGCTGTCGTTTCGATGCTGGCGCAGATCGGGATCACCGCAGAACTCGACGCGATGCCGGTGCGCAACTACTGGCCCGAGCTGCGCGAAGGCAATTACGACATGTACCTGCTGGGCTGGAGCCCGGGCACCTTTGACGCGGAACACCCTGTGCGGTTCCTCGTGGCTACGCCGAACGAAGAAAAGAAACTGGGCAGCTGGAATTTCGGCGGTTTTTCGAACCCACGCGTGGATGAGCTGTTGCCGATGATCCAGTCGGAACTGGACGCGGATAAACGGCAGGCCATGCTGGATGAGGTCGCGCAGATCATTCAGGACGAACAGGTCTATGTGCCCATGTATGTGCAGCCCTTGGTCTGGGGAACACGCAGCAATATCGAGCTGACGCAGCGCCCGGATAACTTCTTTTTGCTGCGCTGGGTGACGGTGAACTGACAAAACGTAACGTTTGTGCGTTAGCGATACCTTGACCATTCGCTGAAAGACGGCCTAGAGACACCGATCAACGAGGGAAACGAATGTTCGCTTATATCATCCGAAGGATGTTCCAATCCGTGATCGTGCTGCTGGTCGTGGGGCTTGTGGCCTTTTCCATGTTCCGCTTTGTCGGCGATCCAATCGACAATATGCTGGGGCAAGAGCGTACCCAGGCCGATATTGACCGGCTGAGGGGCGAGCTGGGGTTGGATAAACCCTTCCCTGTCCAGTATTTCAAGTTCCTGCAAGGGGCCGTTCAGGGCAATTTTGGCGTCTCGTACCGTCAGGGCCGCCCGGTGTCGACCATCCTGCTTGAGCGCGCGCCAGCCACGCTGGAACTGGCCTTTGTCTCGGGCTTTCTGGCCATAACCATCGGCATCGCGCTGGGCGTGTTCACCGCCATCCGACGACAAGGGATCGCCGCGAATGTCATCATGACGGTATCTTTGATCGGGGTGTCCCTGCCCACGTTTTTGATCGGGATATTGCTTATATACATATTCTCGGTCGAACTGGACCTCCTCCCCAGCTTTGGGAGGGGCGAGACCGTTATGATTGGCAATTGGTCTACCGGCTTCCTGACGTCTTCGGGCCTCAAGGCGCTGATCCTGCCTGCGATCACGCTGGGCCTTTATCAGATGACGCTGATCATGCGACTGGTCCGGTCCGAAATGCTTGAGGTGATGCGCGCCGACTATGTCCGCTTTGCCCGTGCGCGCGGGTTGTCGGACCGGGTGATCAATTTCCGCCACGCGCTGAAGAACACGCTGGTGCCGGTGATCACGATCACGGGTCTGCAACTGGGCTCGATCATTGCCTTTGCCATCATCACCGAGACAGTATTCCAGTGGCCGGGCGTCGGCCTGCTGTTCATCAACGCGATCCAGTTTGTCGATATTCCCGTCATGGCCGCTTATCTGATGCTGATTTCGGTCATGTTCGTGACGATCAACCTGATTGTCGATCTTCTATATTATGCCATTGACCCGCGCCTGCGTGTCGACGCGAGGGCCACATGACCGATATCCTGGATACCCCCAAAACCCCCGAAAAGACGCGGTTTGCCAAGTTCTGGGACAGCGATTTTGCCTGGTCCTTCCGGCATTCACCGGTGGCGATTGTTGCCTCGCTGGTGGTGGTTGTACTGGTGCTGTCGGCGATCTTTGCGCCGCTGATCGCGCCGTATAACCCGTTCGATCCGGCCTCGCTGAACCTGATGAACGGCTTCACGCCACCCGGCACGCCCAACGCGTTCACGCAGGAAACCTTCTTTCTTGGCACCGATGATCAGGGCCGCGATGTGTTCTCGACCATCCTGTACGGGCTGCGGGTTTCGCTTTTCGTCGGGGTCTCGGCCGTGGTGCTGGCAATGATCATCGGCGTGATCCTTGGGCTGATGGCGGCCTATTACGGCGGCTGGATCGAGACTTTGATCATGCGGGTTGCCGATGTGCAGCTGACCTTTCCGGCCATTCTGGTCGCCATGCTGATCTTTGGCATCGCCAAGGGCGTGACCCCGCCGGAATACCGCAACGCGATGGCGATCTATGTGCTGATCGTCGCGATTGCCCTGTCGGACTGGGTGCAATTTGCCCGCGTCGTGCGGGGTGCGGCACTGGTAGAAAAGAACAAGGAATACGTTCAGGCTGCGCGCTTGATCGGTCGCGGATCGTTCCCGATCATGTTCCGCCATATCCTGCCCAATGTCCTCAGCCCGGTTCTGGTGATCGCCACCATTTCGCTGGCGCTGGCGATCATTGCCGAGGCAACGCTGAGCTTCCTTGGCGTGGGCGCGCCCCCGACCCAGCCGTCGCTGGGCACGCTGATCCGTATCGGGCAGGGGTTCCTGTTCTCGGGTGAGTGGTGGATCTTGTTCTTCCCGGCCTGCACCCTTCTGGCGCTGGCCTTGTCTGTGAACCTGCTGGGCGACTGGCTGCGCGACGCGCTGAACCCCAAGCTGCGGTGATTTCATGAGCCTTCTGACGATCAATGACCTGACGGTCGAATTCCCGACCCGCCGCCAATTGTTCACTGCCGTGGACCATGTGGACCTGTCGGTGGAGCCGGGCGAAATCCACGGTCTGGTGGGCGAATCCGGCGCCGGTAAATCCACCATCGGTGCTGCCATCATGGGCCTTTTGGACCGCCCCGGCCGTATTGCCAGCGGTACCATCAAACTCAGCGGTGATCAGATCAGCGGTCTGGATGCGGATGCGATGCGTGGGCTGCGCGGCAAAAAGATCTCGATGATCTTTCAGGACCCGCTGACCTCGCTCAACCCGCTGTTTACTGTGCGCGAGCAACTGGTTGAGACGATTCAGGCCCATCTGGGCGGCTCGGACGCCGAGGCCAAAAAACGCGCCCGCGATCTGATCGACCGGGTCGGTATTCCCGACCCCGACACGCGGCTGGATCAGTACCCGCACCAGTTTTCGGGCGGGATGCGGCAGCGCGTGGTGATTGCCCTGGCATTGTGCACCGAGCCGGATGTGATCATCGCGGATGAACCGACCACGGCGCTGGACGTGTCGGTTCAGGCGCAGATTCTGGACCTGATCAAGGAACTGGCGACCGAACGTCAGGTGGGCGTCATTCTGATCACCCACGACATGGGCGTGATTGCCGACACCACGGACAAGGTGACGGTGATGTATGCGGGTAAGGTCGTTGAGAGCGGCCCGACCTCTCAGGTCATGGGCCAGCCCAGCCACGAATACACCAAATCCCTGATCGCCGCCGTGCCGCGCCCGACGTTGAAACTGCACCGCTTTCCGCAGATCAGCTATGGCGGGCGTGAGACCCGGTTTGCCATCGAAGACATGGCGCGCCATTGGCCCAAGGTTGACAATGACACCACCAAACCGGTGTTCGAGATACGCAACCTGACCAAGAAGTTCCTGCAAAAGAAGGGCCTGCTGCCCTGGGACCGCACCTATTTCACTGCTGTGGACGATGTCAGCTTTGACATCCGCGCGGGTGAGGTGTTTGGCGTTGTAGGCGAATCCGGCTCGGGCAAGTCCACGGTGGCGCGGATGATTGCGGGGCTGTACCCAGTTGATGGCGGCACCATCACTTTCGAGGGGCAGACAGTCAGCGACCTGACCAACCGCGCCGCGCTGGATGCCTATCGCAAGAACATCCAGATGATCTTTCAGGATCCCTATTCCTCGCTGAACCCGCGTATGCGGGTCGATGACATCGTGGCCGAACCGATCCGCCATCACAAGCTGATGGAGGGGGCTGACATCAAACGCCGCGTGGATGAGCTGCTGGATCAGGTGGGCCTGGGGTCCGAGGCCGGGCTGAAATACCCGCATGAGTTCTCGGGCGGTCAGCGTCAGCGGATTTCCATCGCGCGCGCCCTGGCGACGCAGCCGCGTTTTCTGATCTGTGACGAACCCACCAGTGCGCTGGACGTGTCCATTCAGGCTCAAATCCTGAACATCCTAAAGGATTTGCAGGAACATCTGGGCCTGACCCTACTGTTCATCAGCCATGACCTGCCGGTGGTGCGTCAGATGTGCGACCGGGTGGCGGTGATGAAACAGGGCAAAGTGGTCGAGTTGCAGGAAACCAACGACCTGTTCGCCAATCCGCAGACCGAATACGCCAGCGAATTGCTGCGGTTGATGCCACGGCTGGATGACCTCTCGACCGAGGGTCTAAATCCCGAAGCGTAGGGCCCGCCCGGTGCAATATCAGTGCCTAACTAAGAGAATTTGAGCGGTGCGGCAGGCCATTACAGGTTTGCCGTGCCGTGTGGCACCGGCGTTTATGTCGGATTTCTGACAGGACCCGCATCATAGAAAAAAGCTATAAGGCATAGATAAGATGGAGTTCGATCAATAGTCCTTGGATGTGCCCTTTCAGGAACAAGGCTTCAGATCATGTCTTCCTTTCCCCGCCCCGAACTTGGTGAGCCCTATCTGCTGACACCGGGGCCGTTGACCACCTCTTATACTGTAAAACAGGCGATGCTGCGCGATTGGGGCAGTTGGGATGGCGATTTTCGGGCTATGACAGCCGAATTGCGGGCCCGTCTGTTGGATTTGCTGGGCGATGGCAAAGACGCGTATGACTGCGTGCCCATGCAGGGTTCGGGCAGTTTCGCGGTTGAGGCGATGCTGACATCGATGATCCCACCCGACGGTAAAGCGCTGGTTCTGGCCAACGGGGCCTATGGCAAACGCGCAGCACAGACTCTGGCTTACTCCGGGCGGGCGCATGTTGTGTTGGACAAGGGCGATTACCTGCCGCCCCGCGGGGCCGAGGTGGTGCAGATTCTGGCCGATGACCCGGCAATCAGCCATGTTGTTGCCATTCACTGCGAGACGAGCTCGGGCATCCTGAACCCGCTGGCCGAGATTTCCGAGGCCACGGCGGCTGCCGGTCGCAAGCTGTTGATCGACAGCATGTCCGCTTTTGGTGCGATTTCGCTGCAACCGGGCGAGTACATTTTCGAGGCGCTGGTTTCCTCGGCCAATAAATGCATCGAAGGCGTGCCGGGCTTTGGCTTTGTTCTGGCCCGCAAATCGGCGCTGGCCGAGGCGAAAGGCAATTGCCCCTCGCTGAGCCTGGATCTGCATGCGCAATGGGACGCGATGGAGAAAACCGGCCAATGGCGCTTTACCCCGCCGACCCATGTGGTTGCGGCTTTCCTGCAGGCGTTGACCGAACATGCCGCCGAAGGTGGCGTGGCCGGGCGTGGTGCGCGGTACCAGCGCAACCGTGATGTCATGGTGTCGGGGATGCGTAATCTGGGGTTTGAAACCCTGCTGTCGGATGAGTGGTTGTCGCCAATCATCGTCACTTTTTTCTGTCCGGCGGATCCGAATTTTGATTTCGGCCGGTTCTATGATCTGATGAAAGATCAGGGCTTTATCATCTATCCCGGCAAACTGACCGAGGTCGAAAGCTTCCGGGTCGGCTGTATCGGACGGATGGATGCCGACGTGATGCGCGCGGTGGTCGAAGCGGCGAAAGAGGCGCTGGTGCAGATGAACGTCGTCAGCGCGGCCCCGCCGGCCGCAGCGGTCGCATCTCGCATGGCGCAGATCGCCTGATTGATCGTTTTGACGAAAAATCCGATATAATGACGTAGCTTTCGGCGTTTTCGGCAAGATACCCTCTGCGGATTGAACAATCTGCGCCTCATACTTTCACAAAACGAAAGAGGAGGCGCGTTTTGAGCTGGAATATTTGTGTCATAGGCGCAGGCAAGATCGGTCAGATGATCACCAGTCTGCTGCAATCGTCATCCAATTACTCGGTCACCGTGGCCGACCGCGATCTGGCCGCTTTGTCGGTGCTCAATCAGTTGGGCATCGCGACCCGGCAGATTGATGTGTCGGATGAGGCGCAGCTGGCGCAAGGTCTGGCCGGGTTTGATGCGGTGATCTCGGCGGCCCCGTTTTTCCTGACGCCGAAGATCGCCAAGGCAGCCAAGACCGCAGGCGCGCATTACTTTGATCTGACCGAGGATGTCGCTGCCACCAATGCCGTGCGCGAACTGGCCAAGGACAGCCAATCTGCGTTCATGCCGCAATGTGGTTTGGCACCGGGTTTCGTTGGCATTGCCGGTGCTGCGCTGGCGGCGGAATTTGACGAGCTGGACAGCCTGCATATGCGGGTTGGGGCGCTGCCTCTTTTCCCGACAAACGCGCTGAAATACAACCTGACCTGGTCCACCGACGGGCTGATCAACGAATACTGCAATCCCTGCGATGCCATCGTGAATGGTGAACGCGTGAAGACAGCCCCGCTGGAAGACTATGAGGTGCTGGGACATGACGGGGTAGAGTATGAATGCTTCAACACCTCAGGCGGATTGGGCACGTTGCCCGAAACGCTGGAAGGCAAGGCGCGGGCAGTCTCTTATCGCTCGATTCGGTATCCCGGCCATTGCGAAATACTGAAGCTGCTGCTCAAGGATCTGGGGTTGGAACATCGCCGCGATCTGCTGAAAGACATCTTTGAAACCGCGCTGCCGAGCACCGATCAGGACGTGGTGCTGGTTTATTGCACCGCCAAGGGCATGATCGACGGGGCCCTGCGTGAGAAATCGCTGATCAACAAAAGCTTTGCCCGCACCCTCAACGGTCAGGTCTGGAGCGCCATTCAGGTCACCACCGCCGCAGGCGTTCTGGGCGTGGTTGACCTGATGCGCACAGGCGCTTTGCCCGGCAAGGGATTTGTCCGGCAAGAACAGGTGAAGCTCTCGGATTTCCTCAACACTGAATTTGGCCGGCTCTATCGCGCTGGCGACGTAACCGAACAAAACAAGGCGGCTTAAGACATGAAAGACATCGTGATGACTGCGCAAACCACCCTTGCCAATCTGGACCTGACGGCTGAGGACCTGACCGGTGGCTCGCTGGCCGTGCGATCCCCCATCGACGGCAGCCTGCTGGCCGAGGTGCATGAAACGCCTGCTGGCAACATGGACACCATCTTTGCCAACGCCAAAACCGCGTTCAAGGCGTGGCGCACCGTGCCCGCCCCGCGCCGGGGTGAGCTGATCCGCCTGCTGGGTGAGGAATTGCGCGCTGCCAAGGACGATCTGGGCGCGCTGGTCAGTTGGGAGGCCGGCAAGATCACATCCGAAGGTCTGGGCGAAGTGCAAGAGATGATCGACATCTGCGACTTTGCCGTGGGTCTGTCACGGCAGTTGTACGGCCTGACCATCGCATCCGAGCGCCCCGGCCACCGGATGATGGAGACATGGCACCCGGCGGGCCCGGTCGGTGTGATCTCGGCCTTCAACTTCCCTGTTGCGGTCTGGTCGTGGAACGCGGCGATTGCGCTGGTTTGCGGCGATACGGTGATCTGGAAACCGTCTGAAAAGACGCCGTTGACCGCGATGGCCTGCCAGAAGATTTTCGAACGCGCGTTGGCCCGGTTCGGCGATGCGCCCGACCATCTGCTGCAAACCCTGATCGGCGGTGCCGCTCTGGGTGAGGCACTGGTGGCCAGCGAGGATGTGCCGGTGATTTCGGCCACCGGCTCCACTCGTATGGGCCGCGCGGTGGCCCCTGTGGTGGCGCAGCGGTTTGGCAAGTGCATTCTGGAACTGGGCGGCAATAACGCGATGATCGTTGGCCCCTCAGCCGATCTGGAAATGGCGGTTCGGGCGATTGTGTTCTCGGCCGTTGGGACTGCCGGTCAGCGCTGCACCACACTGCGCCGTCTGATCGTGCATAACTCGATCCGTGAGGAGTTGGTCGGCCGCCTCAAGAAAGCCTATGCCGGTCTGCCCATCGGCAACCCACTGTCTGACGGCACACTGATCGGCCCGCTGGTCGATGAGGCCTCCGGCGCGGCCATGACCGCCGCGCTCAAGTCCGCCGAGGCCGAAGGTGGCACCGTATTCGGCGGCGCGCGCGTGACCGAAGGTGTTCCGGGCGGCGTCTACATGCAGCCCGCCATTGTCGAGATGCCCGGCCAAACCAAGACGGTGAAAACCGAGACCTTCGCGCCGATCCTCTATGTCATGGGCTATGAAAATTTCGACGACGCCATCGAGATGCAAAATGACGTGCCGCAGGGCCTTTCGTCTTGCGTTTTCACCCTGAACATGCGCGAGGCCGAGCAATTCCTGACCGCAGCCGGATCTGATTGCGGCATCGCCAACGTCAATATCGGGCCTTCGGGGGCCGAGATCGGTGGCGCATTCGGCGGTGAAAAGGAAACCGGCGGCGGGCGTGAAAGCGGATCTGACGCGTGGAAGGCGTATATGCGGCGGCAGACCAACACCGTGAACTACTCGGCTGAATTGCCGCTGGCGCAAGGCGTCAAGTTCGACATCTGATCCAAGAACCCGGCGGTGCGCAACACCATCGCCGGGTCAATCCGCAAACAGGTAATCCAGCTGCATTATGGCCTGGGCCTTGTCTTGTGAAACCCCCAGGAATTTTGCAACGGCGGCCTCATTTTCGGGCCGAGGGTTGGCTTCGCGGATACGCAAATACCCGTCTATCCCCGCCCCCCGGATCATCTCGGATTCATAGACCATCGCATTGAGCAGGGTCGGCACCAGACGGGCGACGCTGTCTGCGGGGCTGTTTTCACCCGCCAGACCCACGCGCCGGGCGTGGCCGATCAGATAGTCGTCGGAATACTCACACTCGATCTCAAGCACATGGGTCTTGGCCTGATCGGCGCAGAAATCCTGAATGATATCAAGATTGGCCGGGTCCACGCAGATCGCCAGCTTGTCGGTTTCAAAATGCTCAAACAGCATCCGTACAACGGCGCGGCGGTGGCGGGATCGTTTGGTCAGGGTGGTCTCAATGCCACCCAGATCGGGTAGGGGAGTGGCCTCTTCGTTGAACAGGTATTCAACGCAGGGAATGTCTGTTTCAGACATGATCTGATCGACCAGCCGTTTGGCCACATGCCATTTCTTGCAGGCGATCAGAAAAACCTCTCGCTCGGGGCCCAGGGTATTCCCGGCCTCCCAGAACCTTTGGCCGTGACGGCGGCCAACACGTCCGCGCCCGGTGAGAAAGCTGAACAGGTTCCGGCCCTCACCCGAAATCTGAAACGCGACCCCTTCGCTGGCATAAAGCTTGCCCAGCCGCTCTTTCAGCTCATGCGCTTCGGGGCTGATCTTGCGGGCGAACAGGTAATCCTGACCCAGCAGCATGTCGTAATGGTCATTGTAGAAGGTGACCGGCATCCCGTAATCCGAGAACATCAGGAAGGTGAGGGTGCGGTTCTCGATTTCCTCTTTCGGGATCAGGTGGCGAACGAGAGTTTGAAAGAACGTCTCATCCGGGATCCAGGTGGTCGAGAAAAAGCGGATCACATCCGGGCGCTGTTTCAGGAAGTCCAGGATCATCTCAACCGTGCGGCGGCGCAGGCACCACCACTGGCTGCCGATCATCACCTGAATGTCCTTGGGCACCTCACGCGTCAGACCAAAGCGTTTCTGCAGATCGTACGATGTGTAGAACCGTTTGCTCTGGGTGCGTTCATTGAAGAAATGGCGATAGATCAGCCGGTCTTCTTTCATGCCGGTCTTAATCCAGTTGCTGGCAAAAAAGTCGTGGCTTTCGACAAAATCCTTGTCGTTTTCGTCCAGAAACCCGTGGGCGTATTCGGCGGTTTTGATCGCCATGCAATCGCCCGAAAGCATGTAGAAATGGGTGGCGCGGGGAAAGGCATCGACGGCGGCCTGCAAGGCATTCAGAGTTGCCTGAACCAAAGACCATTCCCCCCAGCCGCATTTGATGCGCCTGGCCGCAAAAGCGACATTCGGGTTGTCCTTCAGCGCGCTTTGAATGCGCGCGTAAGCGGCGGCGCTGGCGCGGGCGTCAAAGTGGATCGCCATGCAATCCCCCGCAGCTGTTAGCTGTGTGGCCTGTTCGATGATGGCCTCGGGGTCTTTGTGGCATAGAAGAATGTAGGCAATCCTGGCCATTTTATGTCTGCTTCACCTGTTTCTGCCTGTGTCGACCGTGATACTGAGGATGAGCGATTGAATAAACAGAATATTTTTGGTTCTTTGGCTACAAAGGCAGGCGTGTTGAGTGTGTATTGACCTGCTAAGGAGGCGTTTCATATGGGTTTTCCCGGCACATGGATGACCGAAAGCGAAAGCATGGTATACCGGGTCGTGCCGAAATGTGCCTGCTCGACCATTGGTCAGATCATGTATTACTCGGATCATGGTCAGTTTTTCGACGGTGACATCCACGATGCAAAAGGCGGGATGCATAAATGGGCGTTTGACCGTAGCCAGGGCCCGATTTCAGAGAATATCCGAAACCATGCGTCCTATTCCTTCACCTGCGTGCGCAATCCCTATACGCGGATTCTGAGTTCATTCTTTGACAAGATCTGCGGTATTCAGCGGAACGGAAAACGCTATCGCGGTAACCTGGTGCCGACGCTGATCTACAATTACGGCATCGAGGTCGGTGGCGATGACGGCAAGGGGGAGTTCGACCAGATCGCCAGCTTTCGTCGGTTTCTTTTGTTTGCGCGCGACACGATCCGCTGGCGCAGGCCGATGGATCCAGACATCCATTGGTCCGCCATGTCGGGCCATGTCTCGACTTTTATCGTGAATGGCGGGCGGTATGACCGGATATTCTGGACCGAGAAGTTCAATGACGGGATGCAAGGCGTGTTGGATCATCTCGACGTACCGCATGCGGTGACCTTGTCCGATATCCCGCGGTTCAATGAATCCGAAGGGCACGGCCCCAAGCGTGCGCATCCGGTTGAAGACTACTTCGATGATCTGTCGATGCATCTTGTGTACGAGATCTACAAACAGGATTTTGAACTGTTCAAATACGATTTCGAAAATCCGGCGAACAAAATGCCAATCGGCGAAATTGATCTGGATGAGGTTCACGCCAAGCTCGGCGACTGATCAAGGCAGGGATCTCCCGCCCATCGTCAATGTCTCTGACAAGACATCTCTTCTGGTTGGGCCCGGCGCCGCGCTCTGCGCGGCGCCGGGCCCAAGACCGAACGTGGCATCGGCGAAGCCGATGGTGCGGATCGGGCGCGGGAGCCTTTTGGATAGAATCAGATTGTGCCGAGATGTTTTTTCAGGCCGATTGGGTAGAGGTCAGGGCCAGTTGCCCTACCCAGATTTTCTGGGTGATGCCAGCGCGCCGTGCAAAGGGTGCCATTGTCCTCGGTAAAGGTGATGTCAGCATCCGGTAGAGAGGACGGGTTTGCCAGAGCTACGTTGGCGGCAAAGATGATCTCGTGGCCGACCTCACCTTCGTGGTGATAGATGTTTTCCATAACGATAGGGCTCCCGGCGATTTCAATTCGCACGCCAAGTTCCTCAACAAACTCGCGCTGCAAAGCCGTTTGCCACGTCTCTCCAAACTCGACGGAACCGCCCAGTGGGCGTACGCCCTTGACTGCGCCACTGTCGTCATGGACATCAGCGGCCAACAGGCGCGATCCCTTCCAAAGCAAACCGATTGCTTTGACCTGAATGCCTTGACGTGGTCGCCAGATTGTCATCTGCCTCTGTGCCCCCCTGTTGCGTTATCCAAATGAAAAAGGCCCCGCTGTGCAAGACAGCGGGGCCTTTTGCTTAACGTTCCCACCAAGATCAGACCTGACGCACAGCCCCTTTGGCCGCGCTGGTAGTGAGTTTGGCATAGGCCTTCAGCGCCGTAGATACTTTGCGCTTGCGCGGTGCTGCTGGTTGCCAGCCCTTTTCATCCTGTTCGGTCCGCCGCGACGCCAGCTCTTCATCAGACACCGCCAGATGGATCGAGCGGTTGGGGATATCGATCTCAATCTTGTCCCCCTGATGCACAAGACCGATGACACCGCCCTCGGCGGCTTCGGGTGAGACATGGCCGATCGACAGGCCCGACGTGCCGCCCGAGAAACGACCATCGGTGAGCAGGGCGCAAGCTTTGCCCAGACCTTTGGATTTCAGGTAGGAGGTCGGGTAGAGCATTTCCTGCATGCCCGGCCCGCCGCGCGGGCCTTCGTAGCGGATGACCACCACGTCGCCCTCTTTTACCTTGCCGGTCAGGATGTCGTTCACCGCCTGATCCTGGCTTTCGCAGACATAGGCTGAGCCGGTAAAGGTCAGGCTGGCCGGGTCCACACCGGCGGTTTTCACGATACAGCCGTCGCGCGCGATGTTGCCGAACAGAACCGCCAGACCGCCATCCTGACTGAACGCGTGTTCCTTGGACCGGATCACGCCGCCTTCGCGGTCGGTGTCCAGTTCTTTATAGCGGTTCGACTGGCTGAACGCCTGCGTGGTGCGCACGCCACCGGGGGCGGCTTTGAACAGGTCCTGCGCCTTGGGGTTGTTGGCGACCTTGATGTCCCAGTTGGCAATCGCCTCGCCCATGGTGCCGGAATGGACCGTGTTGCAGTGTTCGTGGAACAGCCCCGCGCGGCTGAGTTCGCCGAGGATCGAGAAGATGCCCCCGGCGCGGTGGACGTCCTCCATATGCACGTTCTCGGTGTTGGGTGCGACCTTGCAGAGACAGGGCACCTTGCGGCTGAGGCGGTCCATGTCGGACATGTCGAAATCGACGCCCCCCTCATGCGCGATGGCCAGCAGGTGCAGCACGGTATTGGTGGAGCCACCCATGGCGATGTCCAGCGACATCGCGTTCTCGAACGCATCAAACGTAGCGATTTCGCGGGGAAGGAAGCCCTTTTCGTCCAGATCATAATGCCGTTTGGTGATCTCGACGATCCGGCGACCGGCCTCAAGGAACAGCTCTTTGCGATCTGAGTGCGTGGCCAGCGTAGAGCCATTGCCCGGCAGGGCCAGACCCAGCGCCTCGGCCAGGCAGTTCATCGAGTTCGCGGTAAACATGCCCGAGCACGACCCGCAGGTGGGGCAGGCGTTTTCCTCGATATGCTGGACCTGTTCATCGGTAAACCGGTCATCGGCGGCTGCGACCATGGCATCCACGAGGTCGATCTTTTTGGCGTCCAGATCGGCGATGTCGATCTTGCCTGCCTCCATCGGTCCGCCCGAGACAAAGATCGCCGGGATGTTCAGGCGCATGGCGGCCATCAGCATGCCGGGCGTGATCTTGTCACAGTTCGAGATACAGACCATCGCATCGGCGCAATGGGCGTTGACCATATATTCCACCGAATCCGCGATCACCTCACGCGAGGGAAGGGAATACAGCATCCCGTCATGGCCCATGGCGATGCCGTCATCCACGGCGATTGTGTTGAATTCCTTGGCAACGCCGCCCGCCTTTTCAACCTCGCGCGCGACCATCTGGCCAAGGTCTTTCAGGTGCACGTGACCTGGCACGAATTGGGTGAATGAGTTGACGATGGCGATGATCGGCTTGCCGAAATCGCTTTCGGTCATGCCGGTGGCGCGCCACAGGCCACGGGCACCGGCCATGTTGCGGCCATGGGTAGAGGTTCTGGATCGGTACATTGGCATGATGCTGTTTCCCTTTTGCCCCGGTTGCGATATGCGGGAGATGTGCGTTATAACGCACGTACCACATGTGCGCTATAACGCACAAGAGGATTCGAAAGACGAGCGATATGGCACCTGACGACATTACGCTGAAACTACGGGATGTGCGGGCGGCCTCGGGGCTGAGCCTGTCCAAAGTGGCCGAGATGACCGGCGTCAGCAAAGCCATGCTGGGTCAGATCGAACGCGGCGAATCCAGCCCTACCATCGCGACGCTGTGGAAGATCGCCAAAGGGTTCCAGTTGCCGCTCAGCGCACTGATCGGGTCTGACGCTTTGCGCGATACGGCCACCCCGGATGTGTTTCGCACGGTGACCTTTCCCGGCTCGATCGAGGTCAAGATTGTCTTTCCCTTTGATCCTGCCCTGCGGGCCGAGACTTTTCATGTCGATCTCGCACCGAACCAAAGCCACGAATCTGCCGCCCACGCGACCGGCGTGACCGAAGAGGTCTTTGTCCTGAACGGCGCGCTTGAGATTTTGCGGGATGGTGAATGGGTGCCGCTACAGGCCGGGCAGGGCCTGCGCTTTGCCGCTGACCTGCCGCATGGCTACCGTGCGGGCGAAAATGGCGCGAGGTTTCTGAACATGCATCACTATGCGCAGCTTGATGCGCTGGCCGCGATTGGCTGATCCAGCCTTGAACCATTAACCGCGCGCGTATAGGGACAAACCAACCGTATTCAGGGGAGGCTTTGATGCAGGACGATCCGAAAACCCTCGTTTCTACCGAATGGCTTGCCGCCCATCTCAAGGACCCGGATCTGCGGATTCTGGACGGCTCGTGGTATCTGCCCGCACAGAACCGGGATGCCAAGGCCGAATACGATGCCGGGCATGTTCCGGGGGCGCGGTTCTTTGATATTGATGAGATTTCCGACCATCGCTCGGACCTGCCGCATATGGCCCCCCCGGTTGAGAAATTCATGTCGCGCCTGCGGGCGATGGGCGTGGGCGATGGGCATCAGGTGGTGGTCTATGACGGGGCCGGGCTGATGTCTGCGGCGCGTGTCTGGTGGCTGTTCCGCCTGATGGGGCAGGACAACATCGCTGTTCTGGACGGTGGCTTGCCCAAATGGCAGGCCGAAGGGCGCGAGATCGAGGATTTGCCCCCCGTGATCCGCGACCGCCACATGACGGTGCGGGTTCAGAACCATCTGGTGCGGGACGTCACGCAGGTCTCGGCCGCGTCCAAGCTGGCCGATCATGAGATCATCGATGCCCGCGCTGCCGCCCGTTTTGCCGGAACCGCGCCCGAACCGCGCGAGGGGCTGCGGTCGGGTCATATTCCGGGGTCGCGCAACGTGCCCTTTACCGAACTTCTGAACAAGAACGCCACGATGAAGTCATCCGATGACTGCCGCGCCGTGTTCGAGGGGGCGGGCGTGGACCTGTCGAAACCCGCCATCACCTCATGCGGGTCGGGCGTGACCGCCGCGATCCTCAGCCTTGCGTTGGAACGCATGGGCAAGAAAGACCATTCGCTTTATGACGGCTCCTGGGCTGAATGGGGTGCCTTCCCGACCCTGCCCGTCGCAACCGGAGAGACCTGATGTTCGAGAACCTCAAACCGCAGCCCGCCGACAAGATCCTGGCGCTGATGCAGATGTACCGCGACGACCCGCGCGATCAAAAGATCGATCTGGGCGTGGGCGTCTACAAGAATGCCGAAGGCGTGACCCCCGTCATGCGCGCGGTGAAAGCCGCCGAAAAGCGCATTCTGGAAGAGCAGGAGAGCAAGGCCTATACCGGTCTGGCCGGTGATCCGGCCTATGCGGATGCGATGATCGATCTGATCCTTGGCACGGCGGTTCCGCGCGGCAATATCGCCGCCGTCGCGACCCCGGGCGGCACCGGTGCCTGCCGTCAGGCGTTTGAGATGATCCGCATGGCCAACCCTGAGGCCCGCGTCTTCGTATCGAACCCGACATGGCCCAATCACCTGTCGATCCTGAACTATCTGGGGATGGAGGCCGTCCCGTATCGCTATTTCGATGGCGAAACCCGTGGCGTTGATTTTGACGGTATGATCGCCGATCTGAAAACCGCCAAGGCGGGCGACGTCGTGTTGCTGCACGGCTGCTGCCACAACCCGACCGGGGCGAACCTGAACATGGTGCAATGGCAAGAGGTCGTGAACATCATCAACGCGCTTGGCCTCGTGGCGATGATCGACATTGCCTATCAGGGCTTTGGCGACGGCCTTGAAGAAGACGCGCAGGCGACCCGTCTGGTGGCCTCATCCGTTAAACGCTGCCTGATTGCGGCGTCCTGCTCGAAGAATTTCGGCGTGTATCGCGAGCGCACTGGCCTGCTGATGGCGATCAGTGACGATGCGGCGCAGACGGCTCTGAATCAGGCGACTTTGGCGTTTTTGAACCGCCAGAACTATTCCTTCCCGCCGGATCACGGGGCCCGCGTGGTCACCACGATCCTGACCGATGACGCCCTGCGCGCCGATTGGCAGGCCGAGTTGGAAGAGATCCGCCTGTCCATGCTGGGTCTGCGTCAACAACTGGCAGATGAGCTGCAGCGCCTGACCGGCTCGGATCGCTTTGGATTTGTTGCGCAACACCGCGGCATGTTCTCGCGTCTGGGGGCCGCGCCGGAACTGGTCGAGCAACTGCGCAACGACCACGGCATCTACATGGTGGGCGACAGCCGTCTGAACATTGCCGGTTTGAATGCGACCACAGTGCCGATTCTGGCTAAGGCGATTGTCGACGTCGGTGTCTGACGACCGACGCACGAACGAATAAAGCCGCGCAATCCAGCGCGGCTTTTTTGTTTGCTTGCAAAAGAAAAGGCCGGGCGCGAACGCCCGACCTTTGAGTGGTTAACTCAAGGCTTAGCCCTTCGAGAACTCGGGGTAGGCTTCCATGCCCAGTTCCGCCATGTCGAGGCCGTTGATCTCGTCCTCTTCGCTGACGCGGATGCCAAGGGTAGCTTTCAGGATGCCCCACAGGATCAGAGCGCCGGCAAAGGTGAACACACCGTAGGCGATGATGCCCAGCAGCTGCGTGCCCAGCGATGCCTCACCGTAGAAGATTACGGCGATGGTGCCCCAGATACCCGCAAACAGGTGAACCGGGATGGCACCGACAACATCGTCGATCTTGAACTTGTCCAGCATCGGAACCGCGAAGACCACGATGATGCCGCCCACTGCACCGATCCACAGCGCGCCGAACAGGGTCGGGGCCAGCGGTTCAGCGGTGATCGACACCAGACCGGCCAGTGCGCCGTTCAGAACCATGGTCAGGTCAGGCTTTTTGTACAGAACCTGCGTCAGGATCAGGGCTGCAACAGCACCCGAGGCTGCGGCCATGTTGGTGTTGGCAAAGATGCGCGACACGTCGGAAACGTCACCCACGGTGCCCATTGCCAGCTGCGAGCCGCCATTGAAGCCGAACCAGCCCAGCCACAGGATGAACGTACCCAGGGTTGCCAGTGCCAGGTTCGAACCGGGCATCGGGTGCACTTTGCCGTCTTTGTACTTGCCGATACGCGGGCCAAGGATCAGACACCCCGCCAGAGCCGCCCAGCCACCGACCGAGTGAACCACGGTCGAACCGGCGAAGTCCGAGAAGCCAGCTTCAGACAGCCAGCCGCCGCCCCACTGCCACGAGCCCGAGATCGGGTACATCACACCGGTCAGCAAGATGACAAAGATCAGGAAGGGCCACAGCTTGATGCGTTCGGCCACGGCACCCGATACGATCGAGGCGGTTGCAGCGACAAACACCAGCTGGAAGAAGAAGTCCGACCCAACGGACGCATAGTCCAGCGCCGCATCCGCAGGCGCCACGCCAACAGCATCAAGCTGCGTGGTCGAGAAGAACGGACCCAGCCAGCCTGCGATGGTCCAGCCGTCGCCGGGATACATCAGGTTAAAGCCGATCAGCCAATACATGATCGCGGCAAAGGAAAACAGCGCCACGTTCTTGATCATCTGCATGGCCACGTTCTTGGACCGCACAAGGCCGCCTTCGAGCATGGCAAAACCTGCCGCCATGAAGAAGACCAGGAAGCCCGCCATCAGGAACAGCAGCGTGGTAAAGATATACTGGGTGTGCAGCGCAGCTTCGCCCTCGACGGCGGCCTCTTGCGCCAGACCCATCTGCGGCAGCGCGACAATCGCGGCGGCAGGGATGAGAGATTTCATCAGATTCATTGTTCGTCCTCGGATAGTGTTGAGTGGCGGCGCTCAGAGCGCCTCTTCGTTCGTTTCCCCGGTCCGCACGCGCAGGGCCTGCTCGACATCGAGGACAAAAATCTTGCCGTCGCCGATCTTGCCGGTCTTGGCGGTGTTGGTGATGGTTTCGACGATCTGGTCGGCCATCGTGGCAGGAACCACGATTTCCAATTTGATCTTGGGTACGAAATTCACGGCGTACTCGGCGCCACGATAGATTTCCGTGTGACCGGATTGCGAGCCGAAGCCCTTGATTTCGGTCACCATCATGCCGCGGACGCCCGCATCGGTCAGTGCCTCGCGCACCTCCTCGAGCTTGAACGGCTTGATTGTCGCAATGATCAGTTTCACGTTGGTCCCCTCTGCTTCCCGGTCTGTCCGGCTTGTTTGCACTTGCAGAAAAAGAGCGTGGTCAGACGCTGTACGGAACGATTCCGGGGCAAAACATTGGGGAATTTAGCGGCAAGTTGCACAATTTTTGCACAAATTGGGCTGTTTGCTTATTTTTTAATCGCAATGATGAGGGTGATTTACGGCATTTCTGACCTCTACTTCACGCGCCTGTCAGGGTATGGTGCCTCAAAATGATAACCGGGCAGAGTTTGAGCATGACTGAGTCCAGGCGCCGAAAGTCTCCGCTGGTGGCGGATAAGAGATACCCGTCGAAAAGGCGCAAGCCCACGGCGACCAAGCGTGCTGCAAAGCCTGCGGGCAAAAAAGCAGTTTCGCGCAAGACAGCGACGCGCAAGACAGCGCGCAAGAAAACACGTAAGAAATCCGGTGGTGGCGGTGGGTTTTTCCGTCGGATGTTCCGCTGGATCTGGCGTCTGATCTGGGGCATCACGTGGCGCGTGGGTGCGGTGGCTGCCATGCTGCTGGCTCTGGCGATTGGGGTTGTCTACACCTCGCTTCCGGATGTGAATGCATTGCTGGATGGTCGGGCGCGTGGGTCTGTCACGCTGTTGGACCGCGAGGGTAAGGTTTTTGCCTGGCGTGGCGATCAGTTCGGTGGGGTGATCACCGCTGATACTGTCTCACCCCATCTGAAAAACGCAGTGGTCGCCACCGAGGATAAGCGATTCTATCGCCATTTCGGCGTCAGCCCGCGCGGTGTCGCCAGCGCCGTACGCATCAACCTGAGCGAAGGGCGTGGGCCGCTATCCGGCCATGGCGGGTCCACCATCACGCAGCAGACCGCGAAACTGTTGTGTCTGGGCGTGCCTTATGTGCCCAGCGAGTGGGAATCCGAGGCTGCCTACGAATCCGATTGCCGTCAGGGCTCCTTGTGGCGCAAGGCCAAGGAAGCGGTCTATGCGATGGCGATGGAGGTGAAATACTCCAAGGATGAAATCCTGACCATCTATCTGAACCGTGCGTTCCTGGGTGCGGGTGCGCGCGGGTTTGAGGCCGCAAGCCAGCGCTATTTTGGCATCTCGGCGGCCGAGGTGAATCCTGCGCAGGCGGCGATGCTGGCCGGTCTGCTGGTGGCCCCCACACGCTATGCGCCGACAAACAACCTGCAACGCTCGCAGGACCGGGCGCAGCTGGTGATCGGGCTGATGGAGGCGCAGGACTATCTGACCGCGTCCCAGGCCAGCCGTGCGCGCAGCAATCCGGCCCAGCTGTCCGAGGCAGCCGCGGCGCGGGCGGGCGGCTACTTCGCCGATTGGGTGATCACCGAACTGCCCAGCTATTTTGGCACCGATACCACCGATGACGTGGTGATCCGCACGACGCTGGATCAACGGCTGCAGACATCGGCGGAAGAGGCGCTGAAATACATTTTTGAGGAAAAGGTGCGCGAAGGCTCCAAGGCGCAGGCCGCAATTGTCGTCATGTCGGCGGACGGGGCTGTGCGGGCCATGGTTGGCGGGCGCAAGACGCGGGTTTCGGGCGCGTTCAACCGCGCCACGCAGGCGTTGCGCCAGACCGGGTCCTCGTTCAAGCCATTCGTCTATGCCACCGCACTGGAACTTGGTCATTCGCCGCTGGATACGGTCATGGATGAGCCCTATTGCGTGGACATCCCCGGCTCGGGACAGTGGTGTCCCAAGAACTATACCAAGAAATACTATGGCCGTGTGACGCTGGCGGATGCGCTTAAGAACTCATTGAACGTGCCAGCCGTGAAAGTGGCCGAGTATGTAGGGCTGGACAACGTGCGCACCGTGGCCAGCGAGTTCGGGATCGAAAGCAGCCTTGCCGAAGGTCCGGCCCTGGCGCTGGGCGCATCCGAAAGCACGCTGATCGAGATGACGGGGGCCTATGCCGGTATCCTGAACGGCGGCTCGGCGGTTGAACCCTTTGGGTTGTCCGAACTCAAGCTGTTGGGGGATAACACGCCAGTTATCCAGACCAGCACCGGTATTGGTGAGCGGGTGATCAACGACAAGGCGGCCAAACAGCTGACCTGGATGATGGAGCGTGTGGTGTCCGAGGGCACCGGCGCGCGGGCGCAACTGCCAGGATGGCAGGTGGCGGGCAAGACCGGCACGACCCAGGCTGCGAGGGATGCGTGGTTCATTGGCTTTACCGCAGATTACGTGACAGGTGTCTGGATGGGGTATGACGACAACACGCCCTTGTCTGGCGTGACGGGCGGTGGCCTGCCTGCGGAAATCTGGAAAGAGACGATGGTTCGCGTGACCGAAGGGATGACACCCACGCCACTGCCGATGCTGGCCCCTGACCCGCCCGTACAGACGGCCCAGCCCCGGCAACAGCGGCGTCGGCAGGGCAATGGGTTCGAGGACACCATCAACAACCTGCTGAAAAACATTTTCGGAAACTGAGCCACAAAAAAAGGCGGTGCGCCGGGCACCGCCTTTGCTGTCATTACGCGTGCCTGCTTACAGGCTGTCATCCAGTGCAGTCAGGATGGCATCGCCCATTTCGGTGGTCGAGACCGGCTCAACCCCTTCTTCGGCCAGCAGATCGGCGGTGCGGACGCCGTCGGCCAGTACCTTTTCGATCGCGGCTTCCAGACGGCCTGCTTCCTCGCCCTGCTCAAAGCTATAGCGGAGCGCCATGGCAAAGCTGAGGATACAGGCAATCGGGTTCGCCTTGCCCTGACCCGCAATGTCGGGGGCCGAGCCATGTACGGGCTCGTACATCGCCTTGGGGCGGCCATTGGCCATGGGTGCACCCAACGACGCCGAGGGCAGCATGCCCAGCGAGCCGGTCAGCATCGCGGCACAATCCGACAGGATGTCTCCGAACAGGTTGTCGGTCACGATCACGTCGAACTGTTTGGGTGCGCGCACCAGCTGCATCGCGCCGTTGTCGGCATACATGTGGGTCAGCTCAACCTCGGGATAGTCTTGTGCCACACGGTCCACGACCTCGCGCCACAGAATGCCCGATTCCATGACGTTGGCTTTTTCCATCGAGCACAGTTTCTTATTCCGGCGCATCGCCAGTTCAAAGGCCGAGCGTGCGGCGCGTTCGATCTCGGATTCGGTGTAGCGCTGGGTGTTGATGCCGACCCGTTCGTTGCCTTCGTTGAAGATGCCGCGCGGCTCACCGAAATACACGCCCGAGGTCAGTTCGCGCACGATCATGATATCCAGGCCGGACACAATTTCCGGCTTCAGCGACGAGAAGTCGGCCAGCGCGTCAAAGCACTGGGCCGGGCGCAGGTTGGAAAACAGGTCCATTTCCTTGCGCAGGCGCAGCAGGCCGCGCTCGGGCTTTACGCTGAAATCCAGATCGTCGTATTTCGGACCGCCCACCGCGCCCAGAAGAACCGCGTCGACCTCTTGCGCCTTGGCCATGGTTTCGTCCGACAGGGGCTTGCCATGCGCGTCATAGGCGGCACCGCCGACCAGATCCTCGCTCACGTCAAAGTGAAGGCCACGCTTTTCGCCGAACCAGTCGATGATTCTGCGCACTTCGGCCATAACTTCGGGGCCAATTCCGTCTCCGGGCAGGATGAGGAGCGAGGGGTTGGACATGAAGGATCTCCTTGCGTTTCGTCGCACAGGGCCTAGCGTCTGCACCCGAGCGGGTCAATGAGACGATCCCGCCAAATCATGAGGAAAACACATGTTAACACCGGGAAATCCCGTCCCAGGCCTGAAAATCGAAACCGTGGGCCACGGAACCTTTGATCTGGACGCGGACAAGGGCGAAAACGGCACGCTGGTGATTCAGTATCGTGGGTTGCATTGCCCGATCTGTATCAAACAGATGTCCGAGGTCGAAGCCGCGCTGGATGACTTTGCCGCGCTGGGTGTCGAAGTGATCATGATCACCACCGACACCGCCGAACGCGCCGCAGAAACTGTCGAAAAAGCCGGTGTGTCGCGTGTGCGCGTGGGCCACAGCCTGCCTATGGCCGCAGCGCGTGAAGATTGGGGCCTGAACATCTCGACCGCGCGCGACGGCAGCGCCGAGCCCGATATGTTCGCCGAGCCCGGGCATTTCTATGTCGCGCCGGATCGCACGCTCTATTACGCATGGCAGCAGACCACTCCTTTTGGTCGCCCGGCCATGTCCGATATTGTGGGCGGTCTGAAGTTTACACTCGGCAACAATTACCCGGCGCGTGGCACCTATACCGGCCCGCTCTAAAGGCTGGCTTTCAGTCCTTTCACAAGCAAATCCCAGACCCGGCGGATGCGTGGGGTCTGGCGCATGGCCTGCGGTGCGGCCAGCCAGACGGGCAGCGGCAGCATCTCAAGATCGGGGATGACGATTTCGATCTCGGGGTCGGCCTCGGCCACTTCAAGCTGGCTGAAACCGATGCCACAACCCGCGCGCACCAGTTGCCAATAGGCGCTTTGCAGGTCGCACCGTGTGGCAAAGCTGTCCTTGCTGACATTCCAGCCCCGCGCCCGCATCCGGGTGATCATCTGCTCATTGGCGTCAAAGCCGACCAGATCATGCTCCAGTAGTTGCTCGGGCCGCTCGGGCCGTCCGGCGCGGTCCAAATAGGTCGTGGCGGCACAAAAACACAGCTGTACATCCCCCAGATGGCGCGAAATCAGGTCCAGTTGTTCGGGGCGGTGGGTGCGCACGGCGATGTCAGCCTCGCGATACAGCAGGTTTTCGATGGCGTCCGTTGCCACGAGTTCCAGCTGAATGGCCGGTTCCTGTGCGCGGATCTGCGCCAGTACCGGCGGCAACAGATGATGCGCCGCAAAGACCGAGGCGGTGATCCGCACCGACCCCTCCAATTGCTGCGACTGCCCCGCCGCCGCAAGGCTGAATGAGGTCATGGCCTGATGCATCTGCTGCGCCATCGGCAGCAATTGCGCACCCACCGAACTGAGTTTCAGGCCCCGCGCGTGACGGTCGAACAGGGATACGCCCAGTTCGTCTTCCAGCGCATGAATCTGGCGCCCCAGTGTGGGCTGGCTGCGATCCAACTGCCGCGCAGCCGCCGACAGCGACCCTGTCTCGGCCACGGCAAGAAAGCTTTGGATCAGGGACCAGTCGGCATGGGTGAGTGCTTTGTCCATTCAAAAATGAATACACGTTCCGGAAATTTCGGCAATCGCCGTGACAAAGCGATGAGGTCAGTTTGACGGCTGATCGGGTGCCGCCACATCGACCCAGACCAACCTGTGCCGGCTGGCCTTTTCCGCGACGGCGCGCAAAGCATTGTCCGGCGCGGGCCAGAAAACACCGGACCCCGTCACCTGCAGATCGGCTGAGGGTAAGACGTAGTCCACCCGCATTTTCCCCACCGCTTTCCAGTCAACAGTGGTTGCGGCCCCCAACGCGTCAGCGGGGCGCGGGTCTTGCAGGCGGGGGTCACGCAACAGGGCGCGGATCGTCTCGGTCCGGCCATCGCCCCGGTCGGGGTCCAGATTGGCATCTCCGGCGATCACAAAGGGGCCGTTTGGCCTTTGCCCCAGCTTGCCATCCAGAACCAGCGACCACAGGCGAATTTCGTCGCGGTTGCGCAGGCCGTTGCGATCCTCGGGTCCGTCAAACACGGGTGGGGCGGCATGAAAGGTCAGCAGGTCAAGCGGGCCCAGGGGCGTGTCCACCGGCACGATCCAATGCGCCACGGCTGAAAGCCGCTGAATGCGCTGGGCGTCCTCGGACGGGAACGGGCCATTGTCGGTTACGGGCAACTGAGCACCGGGCAGGTCGCGCCATAGCAACTCGGTAAAATCCTGTACGCGGTCGGTTGCGATCTCATAGCGCGACAGAACGGCCAGCCCGCCCTGACCTGTAAACCGCCCCCAGCCCTGCGCATCTGCGGGGCCATTGGCGCGCCCGTCTCCGTTCAGGTCCAGCGAGGTTTCGATCCCGGCATTGGGCTGCGTGGCGAATCCGTAAGGATAATCCAGACCCGCAGCGCGCAACGTCTCGGCCAATGCGGCCAGAGCCTGACCGTTCAAGTCCCAGTCGATCCCCTGCAAGGTGACAATATCCGGACGCGTGGTCAGCAATACCTCGGTCACCGCCTGCACCTGCGGGTCACCGCGTTGGATATCCCGCAGCAGCAGGCCCGGCCCGTCGCGGCTGAGTTCAGTGTTGTAGGTGGCTATCCGAACCGTCTGTGCCTGCGCCAAAACCGGCAACAGCAGCACCAGAAGGAGGAGCCGGATCATGCGGCCTGAGTGGAATCGGCAGTCGAGTAGGCCCGGCGCTTTTCGACGATCAGGCTGGCAATCCGCAGGGTCGCCATGCCGCGCATGATCATGCTGGCCGGCAGGAACGCCCAGGCGCACATCGTCCAGATCAGGGTTTGCGGGTTACTCAGCGAGATCGGATTGCCGTAATCGGTCAAAAGCTTGATCAGCGCAGGAATGAGAAACGGCAGCAGCACCCCGATCGAGATGTTCAGACGACCGTCCCGCTGCAGGCGCGTGACCACATCTCCGCCCTTGGTGGGGTCGAACAGGGGCAGGTTGGTCCAGACGTTGAATGCACCGTTTCCAGTGGGCCACCCGCGCAGTTTCACCGCATAGGCAAAGCTGGCGATGGTCACGAGCGCCGCGACATAGGCGATCCCGGCCGCGATTCGCACCAGTTCAACCAAAGGTGCACTGGCATCTGCCGGCAACATCAGAACGACCAGACGAACCGGGGAATAGGGGAAATCGACGACATTCGCGACGCCCAGACCCAAACGATACGCCGTAGCGGTCAGTTCATTCGGCGTGTACATGTTCTTGCAGATCAGCGTCAGAAACGTGATCATCGACATCAGCCCGACAAACCGCAGACGGTTCACAGGCGGCGCGTCGCGGAATTCGATAAAGCTGGGGAAGGCCGAGTTGTATTCGGCAAACGTCAGAAAAAACGCGAGAATAGCGAGAAAGACGACAATCTCGGTGCCGTTTGTTGACGATACGGGCAAGTACAACGCGGGGGTCAGCACCATCAATGCGACCAGTAGTCCCCGAATTGCCGCCCCTGTTGTGCGCGCAATCACTATCCGAACCCTTTCAAACTGGAGCGATCGGTTCTTCGCCGACGTCTTTCCAACTTGTGCCCGCCAATTCTATTTCTGGCGGAAGCCTAAAAATACCCAAAGTCTTGGTGACGGGTGCCTGTTTCCGCCAACATTGGCCATAAGCGACATTTCGCTCAAGCCACGGCGCAGAAAACACTTAATTTCGGGCAAAAAGATGGCGCAACTGGTGCGGGATTGCATCATTTCTGACGCAAAACCAACATGAGCGTTAATGCAATATCAAGATATTGTGGTTTCAGCAGATTTACACCCAATAGCGAAAATGGGGCCGCCAAAGCGACCCCGTTAGGTTGAGTGTCCACAGATTCGTCCCCAGAATCATACCCAGGGGCGGGCTTGACTTGCGTGGTCTTCGAATTTGTCGATGTGGTGATCTTTTTCCATCGTCAGGCCGATATCGTCCAGACCATTCAGCAGGCAGTGCTTGCGGTGCGGATCGATATCGAAGGTGATTTCCACGCCATCCGAGGTGGTGATCTGCTGATCTTCCAGATGCACGGTCATGCGGGCGTTTTCACCCTTGTGTGCGTCATCCATCAGGATCGCGTGATGCTCTTCCTCGACCACGATGGGCAGGATGCCGTTCTTGAAGCAGTTGTTGAAGAAGATGTCGGCAAAGCTGGTCGAGATCACGACCTTGATGCCGAAATCCTTGATCGCCCAGGGCGCGTGTTCCCGCGATGAGCCACAGCCGAAATTGTCACCGGCCACCAGAATCTCGGTCTGGCGATAGGCGGGTTTGTTCAGAACGAACTCTTCATTCTCCTGCCCGTCATCGTGATAGCGCATTTCGTCAAACAGTACGACGCCTAGGCCGGACCGTTTGATGGTTTTCAGGTGCACTTTCGGAATGATCATATCGGTGTCGATATTGATCAGCGGCATTGGGGCGGCCACCCCGTGGACTTTGTCGAACTTTTCCATGTCTACACTCCTGCGGGGTAGGGCCGCGCCCGTGCCTCGCGTTTAAGCTTCTTTCGTTTCGCCTGTGGGTGCGTTCTTGACGAAGAACGCCATAAAGACCAATCCGAGCCCGTTGAACAGCATCTCGATGCCCAGGAAGATCCCCAGAATGCTCAGCAAGACCTGCGGGTCACTTCCGACATATGTCCAGATGATACCGGCAAGGACGATCGACAAGATGCCCGAGATCATCGTGGGCCAGAAAAACTGCGTTCCTTTCATCTGGAACGACAGAATGACCCGCGCGATGCCCCCTGCCATGAACAGGATCAGCATCACGGTCGCCAGCGTCAGCGTGCCCTGCAGCGGATGATCCAGAAAGGACCAGCCCAGAAACAGCATGACCGCACCCATGATGAGCGACAGGATCTTGTTGCCGGTGCCTTCGACGGTGAAACCGCCCACGACCTGCAACGCGCCAGAGATCAGCAGCAATATGCCAGTGATCACCGTTACGGCCACGGACGCCGCAATCGCATTGCCCAGCGCAAAGACGCCGAACGCAATCGACAGCAGCCCCAGCAGCAGCCATTTGACCCAGTCACTCATGTTTTCAATCCCTCAAATATCTAGATATGAGCGGACCTTACATCAATTCACGGACGTCTGTAAGACGTCCTGTGATCGCCGCTGCGGCAGCCATTGCGGGGCTCAGCAGGTGGGTGCGTCCGCCCCGGCCCTGACGCCCTTCGAAGTTGCGGTTCGAGGTGGCGGCACAGCGCTCGCCCGGTTGCAACTGGTCGGGGTTCATCGCCAGACACATGGAACATCCCGCCAGACGCCATTCAAACCCGGCCTCTTTGAAGATATCGGCCAGACCTTCTTCTTCGGCCTGCGCACGCACCAGACCCGAGCCCGGAACGACCATGGCGCGCATTCCATCCTTGATCTTTTTGCCCTTCAGGATTTCCGCTGCGGCGCGCAGGTCTTCGATGCGGCCATTGGTGCAAGAACCGATAAAGACGGTGTCGATTTCCACGTCGCTCAGCTTCTGACCGGCTTCCAGACCCATATACTCGATCGAACGGCGGGCCGCGTCGACCTTGCCGCCCTCAAAGTCGTCGGGATGCGGAACGGTTGCGGTGATCGGCAACACATCCTCGGGGCTGGTGCCCCACGTGACGACCGGTGCGATGTCTTCACCACGCAGGGTAATGACCTTGTCGAAATGCGCGTCTTCGTCCGTAAAGAGCGTCTTCCACCAGTCCATCGCAGCTTCCCACTGAGCGCCTTTCGGGGCGTGGGGGCGGCCTTTGACATATTCGAACGTGGTCTCATCCGGCGCAATCAGGCCGGCGCGGGCGCCGCCTTCGATGGCCATGTTGCAGACGGTCATGCGACCTTCCATCGACAGGTCGCGGATCGCTTCGCCGCAATATTCGATGACATAGCCGGTGCCGCCAGCGGTGCCGGTCTCGCCGATCACGGCCAGAGTGATGTCCTTGGCGGTCACGCCCGGCTGCAATTTGCCGGTGATTTCCACCTTCATGTTCTTGGATTTCTTCTGGATCAGGGTCTGCGTGGCCAGAACGTGTTCGACCTCGGACGTGCCGATACCATGGGCCAGCGCGCCGAACGCGCCGTGGGTTGCGGTGTGGCTGTCGCCGCAGACAACGGTCATGCCGGGCAGGGTCCAGCCCTGTTCGGGGCCGACGATATGGACGATACCCTGACGGACGTCATGCACCGGGTAATAGTGAATGCCGAAATCCTTGGCATTCTTGTCCAGCGCTTCGACCTGAATGCGCGATTCCGGGTTTTCGATGCCGTTCACGCGGTCGGGTGTGGTGGGGACGTTATGATCCGGCACGGCGATGGTCTTTTCCGGTGCGCGCACTTTGCGGCCCGCCATGCGCAGCCCTTCGAACGCCTGCGGGCTGGTCACTTCGTGCACAAGGTGGCGGTCGATATAGAGCAGGCAGGTGCCATCATCGGCTTCGTGGGCGACATGGGCATCCCAGATCTTGTCATAGAGTGTTTTGGGGGACATCGGTCCTCTCCCGTATGTAATGAGAAATAGCTGGCGAGGTGGCTTAGGCCGCGGATAGGCGGGCCAGAACCGTGCGGGCAGCCCCAAAGAACCGTTCGCGCAAACGCGCGCGGTCTTCCAGATTCTGAAGTTGGGCTACAGTGAGTCTCATGCCGACCAGATATATCGGGGTTTGCTGTCAATCAAGGTTCAAAACCGCGTCAGGCTTGCATCGCCGGGTTTTGCTGTTCAAGCTGACCGGCAGGAGACATGAATGAATCAAGACCTTATCCCCGGGACCCTGTCAGACCTTTACGAGAATATGGTCGGGGCATTTTCTTCGCAGTTTCAGAATTTCTATGAGTTGGTCGTCACGCCGGGATGGCGTCAGTACCAGCTGGTGATCATCCTGCTGCTCTGGGCGCTGGCCTATATGCTGAAGCTGTCCACGCAGGGCCGGTGGGATACATGGGCGCGGGCGCGCACGGGTTGGCCGAAATGGCGGCTGCGCATTCTGGTGCAGCTGATGCAGCGCCTGACACTGGTCTATTTCGTACTGCTGTCCTGGGGGCTTTATCTGTTCATGCAGAATGTCACCTGGCCCTCGCGCAGCTATATCATCGGGGTCATTGCCACTCTGGCTGCTGCATGGTTGGCGATTGCGCTAGTGGCACGGTTGGTGCGCAACCGCACCCTGCGCCGCATCTTCAAATGGGCAATGTGGGTCTATGCAACGCTTATTGCCCTGAATCTGACCGATGACGTGGCCGGATTTCTGGACGGGGTGGCGATTTCCATCGGTGATCTTCATATCTCGGCGTTGGGAATACTCAAGGCCACGCTGCTGATCGGCATTCTTCTGACGCTGGCCCGCATCGGCACCCGTGCCGCCGAGCGCGGGCTGCGCAGCAATGATGACATCACACCGTCTATGCAGGTGCTTTTGGCCAAGGGCATTCAGGTGCTGCTGTACGGGGCTGTTTTTATGGCGGCCATTCGCACGCTGGGATTTGACCTGACCGGGATTGCGCTGTTGTCCGGCGCCATCGGCGTGGGGATCGGCTTTGGTCTGCAAAAAGTCGTGTCGAACCTGATCTCTGGCATCATCATTCTGATGGATCGGTCGATCAAACCGGGCGATGTGATCTCGCTGGGCGACACCTTCGGGTGGATCAACGCGCTGGGCGCGCGCTATGTCTCGGTGGTGACACGGGACGGGCGGGAATACCTGATCCCGAATGAGGACCTGATCACCAATCAGGTGGTGAACTGGTCGCATTCCGATAAATTCGTGCGGCTGGATCTGAATTTCGGCACCAGCTATGGCGACGATCCGCACAAGGTGCGGGCGACGGCCATTCGCGCGGTCAAGTCTGTGACCCGTGTCCTCAGCGGTGGGTCACATGAACCCGTGTGTCACATCATCGGGTTTGGCGACAGCAGCGTGGATTATGTGCTGCGATTCTGGATCAGCGATCCTACCAAGGGGCTGACCAATATCCGCGGCAATGTCTATCTGGCCCTGTGGGATGCGTTCAAGTCCGAGGGTATCTCACTGCCCTTCCCGCAGCGCGAGGTGCGCCTGCTGCCCGACGCAGACCCGCAACAGATCGCAGAGGATTGACGCGGCGTTGATGGCGCGTTCATTGAAATGTTGCATTCCCCTTGTTACCTTATTAGTACCCCGGCGCCGGGATTTGATGGCGCGCAGCAAAGGAGGACTATGTCCTGTCTCTACATACCCAGGCGGGTTTGCCCGCCGATGACGGGGCCAGCGTGATGGCCCACTCTCAGTCAATCAGCGACAAGCTGCTTGAGCGTATCCTTTCCTCACTTTCCGATGACAAGGCCGAAGACGTCGTGCAGATTAACCTGCAAGGTAAGTCTTCTGTCGCGGATCACATGGTGATTGCCTCGGGTCGGTCGACCCGTCAGGTGGCGGCCATGGCGGAAAAGCTGACGGATCGCATCAAGCAGGAATTCGGTTTCACCTCGAAGGTCGAAGGCAAGGATGCCGGCGACTGGGTGCTGATCGATACGGGCGACGTGATCGTCCATATCTTCCGCCCCGAAGTGCGTGAATTCTATCAGCTGGAAAAGATGTGGCTGCCTCAGGGCGGCAGCGCCTCAGCCAACTGAGGCGCCATCCCGGCCATTATTGAAGGGCCGGAGGCGAGAGAGATATGCGGATCAGCATAGTTGCGGTCGGGCGATTGCGCGCCGGACCCGAGAAGACCCTGCTTGACGATTACCTGACCCGATTTGACCGGACTGGCCGTGCGCTGGGCCTTGGTCCCGCGCGGGTGATCGAGGTTGAAGACAAGAAAAATGCAGGTATGGGGGCCGAGGGTGCTTTGCTGCGCAAGGCGCTGCCCAAGGGTGCTGTGATCTGCACGCTGGACGAACGTGGGAGGGTGATGTCCTCGCCGGATTTTGCCAAAAAGCTGGGTGGCTGGCGCGATGCCGGGCGGCAGGATCTGGCGCTGATCATTGGCGGAGCGGACGGAATAGACCCTAATCTGCGGTCGAAGGCCGATTTTTCCATCTCATTCGGGTCGATGGTCTGGCCCCATATGCTCGTCCGTGTGATGCTGGCCGAGCAACTTTACCGGGCCGCAACCATCCTGTCGGGCGGTCCTTATCACCGGGTCTGACATGGCGCAGCTTTTGATCGTTTACCATTCGCGCACTGGCGGGGCCCGACAGATGGCCGAAGCCGCGGCAGAGGCCGCGCGGGAAGAATCGGATGTTGTTCTGAAAACCGCCGATCAGGCCGAGCCGGATGATCTGCTGACTGCAGACGGTTATATCTTCTGCGCACCCGAGAATCTGGCGGCAATTTCGGGTCTAATGAAGGAGTTTTTCGACCGCAGCTACTATCCGGTGCTGGGCAGGATCGAAGGCCGTCCCTATGCGCAGATGGTCTGCGCAGGGTCCGACGGTGAAAACGCCGCCCGCCAGATGGCCCGCATCGCAACAGGCTGGCGGCTGAAAGAGGTACAGCCGCCTTTGATTATCTGCACCCACGCGCAAACGCCCGAGGCAATTCTGGCCGAAAAGACCATCCCAGAGGATCAGCTGGAGAAATGCCGTGAGATCGGCGCCGCCTTGGCCGCGGGGCTGAGCCTCGGGATTTTCTGAGGCTCAGTTCAGGTCAACAACCGTGGTGCCGTCATTCCAGCCATCGACATTGTCGCGGGCCTGAATCTGCACCTGCGTGGTGCCGTCGGGAATCACCACACCACTGAGAGACCGGGTAAAGGGCTGCTCATTCTCATGCGGGTGATGCAGCACGCGCATTCCCAGCTCATTTCCGTCCATATCCAGCACACGCCAGCCATCGGCGTAGTGGTCCCAGCCTGTGTCGGGATGGCGGATCGTCACGTCAAATCGCCAAGTGTCGCCGCTTTGGCGGGCTGAGACGTTTTCGATCACGGCAGGATCGGCAAAGGCGGGCGTGGCCAGTAAGGCGCTGAGAATCAGATATCGCATATCGTGAATATAGAAGCGGATAGGGGGCGTGGGGATCACGACTCTGTGTGGGGTGGCAGTGTCTGCAAGATGGATCGGGATTGGGACGCGAACTCACGCCGGTAAAGAACGCCCAGTGTGATGGCGGTGCCCGCGATCAGGGCGACAGGTCCCAGAATCCAGGCCAGGGAAGCCAGCGCGAAATAGGTGGCGCGCAGCCCGCGATTGAAACTGCGCGCGGCAGTGACACAGATTTCCGCTGCCTGCCCCGCACGCGGATAGGCCTGGGGGTCGTCGGGGTCGTTCGGGACAGCAGCCATCAGAACGGCGCAATAGCCAAACAACCGATGCGCCCAGACGTATTTCAGGAACGCATTGGCCAGAAACAGGATCACGACAAGGATCTTGACCTCCCATACCAAAGCAGGTGCGCTGCCGATGGCCAGATCACTGGCAACACCGGCCAAACGCTCTGTATTTCCCAGCAGGGCCAGCCCACCCCCGATGGCAATCATGGTGGTCGAGGCGAAAAACGTGCTGCCCTGCCGCATCGTGGCCACCACCTGCGCGTCAAACATGCGCGGTTGGCGGGTGACCATTTCATGCATCCAGCTGCGGCGGAAATCATCCATCATCATCGCAACCGATTGCCGGTTTGGCGCGGGATGTTCGATCCGCCAGCCAATCCATTGCCACGCGCCAAGCAACAGCAGCACAGCGGCGTAATCCAGTGTCGAGAACATGAGGGCGCGGTCGATCCAGGTCATGGGCGGAACAGTAGGACCAGTGATGCGAACTTGCCAGACGGGAATGATGCAGCGCTGCATCAGGTGCACGCCGAAACCCTATCCAGCGCGGTCGCCCTATTTTCGCCCCACCGAGCCCGTAGCACTGAAACCAATGGAAAGGCCGGAGAACCGCTTGCGACACTGGATCAGGGCATTTGCGCTGGCATTGATGCCGATGGCTGCGATGGCGCAGGATACTGGGCTGAAAAGCCTCGATACCACCGATGCAGGGCGGGCGTGGATGGCTGTGGGCCGTCTGGATATCGGCGGCACAGGGTTTTGCACCGGAACGCTGATCTCTCCGACATTGGTGCTGACCGCAGCCCATTGTCTGTTCGACAAGGAAACCGGTCGGCGGATCGATCTGGCGAAGGTTGAGTTTCTGGCGGCCTGGCGTTTGGGCCGGGCCTCGGCCTATCGGGCTGCACGGCAGGCTGTGATCCACCCCAAGTACCGCTATAGCCAGAAGACACCGACCGCGCGGCTGGCCAATGACATCGCGTTGATCGAGCTGTGGCAGCCGATCCGCAACACCACGGTGATCCCCTTTGAAACCGGCAGCCGCCCCCGTCGCGGGGCCGAGGTGGGCGTCGTCTCTTACGCACAGGACCGTGCCGAGGCCCCGTCCCTGCAAGAGGTCTGCTCGGTCATGACGCGTCAGTCCGAGGTGCTGGTCTTGTCCTGCGATGTCGAGCTTGGCGCATCCGGCGCACCGGTGTTCACCTTTGACGGCGATCGTCCGCGCATCGTGTCCGTCGTCGCCGCCAAGGCGGAATATAACGGCCAGCGCGTCGCGGTCGGGACAGCGGTCGATGCATCGCTGCCTGTGTTGCAGTCGGAATTGTCGGCGGGTCGCGGATTTCAGGCCGAGTCCGCCCAGGGCGGGACCAATAGAAATATCGGAGCGAGGTTCATAAAACCATGACGCGTTACTTCCTGAGCGCCTTTATGTGCCTGTTTGTTCTATCGACCATGTCCCACGCGCAAAGCGTCAAACGCAAATTGACCGATCGCGACGATCTGTATGGGTGGGAGGCCGTCGGGCGTCTGGATATCGGCGATAGCGGTTTTTGCACCGGCACGCTGATCGCCAAGGATATTGTTTTGACGGCCGCGCATTGCGCGTTGGATAAAGCCACCGGTCAACCCTACAAACCGGGCGAGGTGACGTTTCGCGCCGGGCTCAGCAACGGTGAGGCACTGGCCGAACGCAAGGTCATCCAGATTGCCGCGCATCCCGACTTTGTCGCCAATGGGCCTGTGTCAGCGCCGCGGGTTCGGGTCGATGTCGCGCTTATGCGTTTGGATGAGCCGATTCCGCATTCTGTGGCGGACCCGTTTGCCATGTTCAGCGGACGCGTCAGCGGCAATGAGATCAGCGTCGCCTCATACGGGCGCGGGCGGGCCGAGGCGATCACGCGCCAGCGTTCCTGCCGTATCCTGCGGCGTCAGGATGGGCTGATCAGCTTTGATTGCGACGTCACTTTCGGTTCTTCCGGGTCGGCTATTTTGGCCAAGAAAGGCTCGCGCTGGCAGATTCTGTCCGTCGTATCCGCCGTCAGCTATGGCGGTGGGTTCAAAGTGGGACATGGCATGGAATTGCCCGAAATCGTGGCAGAGCTAAAGACCATTTTGCGCCGCGATGCACCCCAACCCAAGGCGTCGATCCGCCGGTTGCAGGTGGGGTCCGGCAAGTCGAATTCCGGTGCCAAATTCATCAGCCCCGGCGGGGGTTGAACTCGGCCAAACCTCTACCCATGTGATCTGTATCGGGCCGCCGCAAACGGGGCCTGACTGACTGAACGCCCGTCCGAACCGGAGGGCAAACCATAGATCGCTCAGATGAGGATATGATACATGCGAACCTTTGATTTTGCACCGCTGCACCGCGCCACCATCGGCTTTGACCAGATCGCCGACATGATGGACCGCGTCCTGACCAATGACGTGGCTCAGCCCAGCTATCCGCCCTACAACATTGAAAAGACCGATGGCGATGCCTATCGCATCTCGGTCGCTGTGGCCGGTTTCTCGGAAGAGGACCTGTCGGTTGAGGTCAAGGAAAACGCACTGATCGTCGCCGGCAAGAAAGCCGCAGCGGACTCAGAGCGCAGCTATCTGCACCGTGGCATCGCCACCCGCGCGTTCGAGCGCCGCTTTGCGCTGGCCGATCACGTGCGTGTCACCGGTGCCAGCCATGAAAACGGCATGCTGAATATCGAGCTGAAGCGCGAAGTGCCCGAAGCCCTGAAACCGCGCCGGATCGAGATTTCGTCGGCCAAGTCGATCGAAAAGGACGTGGTTGACGCCAAGGCCGTGAACTGAGGCGTCTGACCGCACAGCGATAGCCCTGCCTCTCGGGGCTATCGCAGACTGCACGCCCCGCGTACCTCCAGGCGCGGGGCGTTGTCGTTATGTCGGGTCATTACCGTTCAAAATGGAAAACAAAGGCGGCTGACAACAACAGAACTGCCGTTGCGTATTCCAGAAACTCTTCCAGCGAATTGGCGAGCGTTTCGACATAACCACTCAGCGGTTGGCCGGCCAGAATTGCCGGGCTGCTGAAGACAGCGGAAAACACTCCGCTCAGCCCGGTATCGAACGTATCGAGAAGCATGGCCGTCAAAAAGGCGACACCCCCGGCAAACAGAAGCTGTGCCGCCAGCACCTCCCGGCCGCTGGTGCCAAAAATGCTGCGTCTGTCCAGAAATGACACGGCACTGACCACCAGAAACGCCGCGACGATACCTGCCACCGCGACGACTAGCGTCACTAGATCCTGACCGGCAATATCCGTTTCTTCAGCAGCAAGATTTTCGCCAAGAGTATTCATACTTTCGTGGAATTGCAGGATTTCATCCGCAGCCGCGATCATAAGAACCACGCCCAACATGCCGCCCAAAACCCGATACACCATGTGACGGGGTTTGGTCACGACAGTATGTATCAGCACCGCACCCGCCACGGTCAGGACAATTGCAGTGGGATAGCGTATCAGGTTGAACTCGGATCTGATGGTAGAAAACGGGTCCAACAAAGCAGCGGTAACTCCGATCAAATAGACACCAAGCAGTATGTCAATCCGCAGCCCGTAAGGCCCGGATCGCAAACGGCCCCGGAACCGAAGCGCCACATAACCCCCCATCCCTCCAAGGATTACGATCAGGGCAATACGTGTGAACAATTCAAAGAGGGTTGCGGGCCGAACACTTTCAACCTGCTCCGCTGATAAAAACAGGCTCAGCACCAATGCACCGAGCAGTGTCCCGGCCAGTAACGAGCACAGGAAAACCAATCCCAACTCTGACGAAATGCGAAATAAACCCGTCTTAGAACTCAATAAACACACTACTTTTTCAATACACGACCCGGATCACTATATATTTTCTGACACATAAGGGAAGCTGGAGGCCAATTGCCAAACCTCTGGCAATGATATGCGCCCTCGGGCTAGGCTTTGTTTTGAGGGGCTTTTGCCGAATTAATTTTAACAAGGAACCCAGGATCATGCGCCGAAATCACACTATTGCTGGTACTATCTGCACTGCCATCTTTGTGACAACGCTGGCGACGTCTCAGGCCCAGGCCGATGATGCGGGCAAAGTGATCGCCGGGGTCGCCTTGGGCGGGCGTGCTGGGGGCATCAATTGCCGAGCATCACCACAAGCACGGATCCCAGTACCAAAAACACCCCAGCGTCTCGCCTGAGGAAAACGCCATCGGCTTGTGCATGCATCGCACCAAAACCGCGATGAGCAACCAAGGGTACTACGCCGTCGATTTCGAGCGCACCTTGTCTTACACCACAAATGCGGACGGGATCGATCTGATTGATTTGGAAGTGGCCCGGTCCAAGGACAGCAATGATGTGCGCAGTTATATCAAAGCCCACTGCGCCATTCAAAACGACGCCGTGGTAAATTTCCGGTACTCAAGCTACTGAGTTTGAAAACAGCCCCTGCAGCACGCGCATGGGGCTGTTGTCTTTTGGGAACGCAATCGACGTTGCCTGTCGCTCAGACGAATGCGGGGGTGCCTTAGCTTGCTTTCTTCAGATGCGCGTAGCTGGCAGAAAAGCGCGAGAATTTATGGGTGCCGCACGTCACAGGTGCATAGCGGCTGGTGCTTTCAGGGCTGATACATGATGCCAGAGGAGAAAACTCTGCTCCAAAATCTGCATCAATGAAAAACGGAATTGAGTACCTCTCGCGGCCCGACGTATTCACGACCCGATGCAAATTCGCCAGATACACATCATTGGTGAGGCGCTGGATCAGATCTCCGATATTGATGACGAACGTGCCAGGAATGGGGGTTCCTTCAACCCATGCGCCGTCGCGGTTCATGACCTGAAGACCACCAACATCATCCTGCGCCAGGATCGTCAGGTTGCCATAGTCGGTATGCGCGCCGATGCCGATGATTTTTTCGTCGATCTGACCATTCTGCGGAGGGTAATGCAGCAGGCGCTGAATGCTGATCGGGTTTTGCATCAGGCCGTCAAAATGATCTTCGCTCAGGTCCAGACTGATCGCGATCCCCTTCAGCAATTGCCGGGACAGCGTAACCATCTTTTCGTGGTATCCATAAACCAATTCCTGAAAGTCGGGCAGGGTGACAGGCCATTGGTTGGGCCCAAAAAACGGGCCTTCCAGCGCGGGGCGCTCCGGGCCGATGTCAAAACACTCTTTCAGGTCCTTGGTCTTGGTTGGATCGGTGTTCTCGCCGAAAGGCTCGATATAGCCGCGCAAGGCAACATCGGAATTGCTGACATGCAGTTTCATCTTTTCGTCCGAGGGCAGATCGAAAAAGCGGCGCGTTACGTCGAAAACCTGATCCACGTAATCCTGAGGGATGCTGTGGTTTTTGACATACATGAAACCTGCGTTGGACAGGGCCCAACGGATTTCCTTGGCGACCTTATGCTTGTCGCTGCCATCAAGCAGCGGCGCGATATCAATCACCGGGATCTTGTCGAATGATTCACGTTTTGCGCGCAGCTTGTCGTCGAGTTGCGTTACGGGATCTTGTGCCATGATGTGTTCGCCTGAATTCTGAGGAACCGAAATTCCTGCGCAAGAACAAGCAAAATGGGCGCGCGTTCAACAGTCAAATTTTTCGCGCTAAGGTGAATTGATTTCACTTAAATTTGGTGTGCGGGCCTGAAAGATGAAGAAAACATAATCTCAAATTTCGGTACACAAAGATACACTTTAGTACACATAACGAACGCCGGGTCGGAAAACGCGTCGCAAATGGGCTGTCCGATGCAAGTAACCCCGCGAGTTTCCGTCACGGGGCCACTTTATGCTGTTGGGGCGAACTAGTTGCCAGCGGTGACTTGCCCAATCGACCAGAACATCGTTTCTCCCGACGCGTCATCGACGCCGTCATTGTCGGTCATTACAAATGCTTCGCCCGAGGGCAGGATGGCCAGACCTTCGATTTTGTCCAGAACGTACCCTCCGGTCGAGGTCAGGTCGGGCAGCAGGTCGCGGACCTCTTCTTTGCTGACTACGGGCAGAGGGCCGCCCAGCGGGGCCGGGGTCATCTCGGACAGCGGGATGCGGTAGACCTTTTTGGTCAAGGCGCGGTGGTCGTGCTGGTTGTCGCGCTCGATCACATAGACATGGTCCCCGAAGGCCACGATTTCCGACAAGCCAACCCAGCCTGTATCCGGGTCTGCTTTGGGATAGTGGACCGCGCCCCATTCCTGTGTCTCAAGGTTGTAGGCCACCAGTTTCACATGGTTGTCCGGGTCGTCCTTCCATTCACGCTGTACGGCCATCCACAGGGTGCCGCCAACCCTGGTGATACCTTCGAACCCAAAGCGTTTCTCGACCGCCATCAACTCGGCGGGCAGGCCGATCTCGCCCTTGCGGTCCTTGATCAGACCATCCGCGCTGACGTGGTAGATCGCGTGCGGGATAACGCGGTCGGTGCGACCTTCCGAGGCGACGTAGAACCCACCCTCGCCGTCCAGTGTGATGCCTTCAAGGTCCAGCTTTTGTGCAGGATTGCCGTCCTGACGGTGGATGCGGATCACGTCCACGATGCGGGCGGGTTTCTGGCTGGGGTCGATCTTGAAGATCGAGGGTTGGAAACCGTAGAAGCTGTCATTGACCGCATAGATCATGCCGTCCTCATCCGCGACCAGACCAGACAGCGCGCCCCATCCGATCAGCTCATCCGCGCCTTTCGACGTCAGATGCGGGTAGGCGGCGGGGGCGTCCTGATATTCAAAAATGCTGACATGCGCACGTGGGCCGCCATCTTCGATCAGGTCTTTTTCATTGGCCGAGATCAGCAGGTTCCGCTCGGGGATCGCCACATACCCTTCCGGGCCAACACCCGACGGCAGCAGCTGTTTCAGAACCGGGCTCGCCGGGTTAGCGGCGTCGTAGACACCCACGACCGAGGCGCGCTCAGCCCCTACGAAAATCATCGGAGTACCGTCGAAGGTGGCTGCGGTTACGCTTTCGGGCTCAACCCCTTTGCTGTCCGAGCGTTTGTCGGGATAGTGGCCGATCTGGATGATCGCTTTCTCGAACTCGGTGCCGTTCTCGTAAACAACGGTGCCGTCCTTGTGGAAGATCGTCCAGCCACGCGAACCTCCTTCGTAGTCGCCTTCGTTGGCGGTGGCAAAGTGGTTGTCATCGATCCATTTCACCGCGTCCGGCTCGCGCAGGCGACCCGGCTGGCTTTCGGTAAAGATCAGCGCGCCGCGCTCATCTGTGGCGTCGATGCCTTCCAGATCAACCGCGCCCGCCGAGAAATGGCTGATCACGGTGCCGTCTTTGGCAACAACCGCGATGTGGTTGTTTTCCTGCAGGGTGACGACGGTTTCACCGAGGCCGTTGATGTCTACAAACTCGGGTTCAGGATCGGTCGGCGCAACCTCGGCCAGACCGGTCAGCGAGGCCATTTTCATACCCGCGCAGTTCAGCGCGCCATCTTTCAGCGGCACCAGCGCCAGCTCACCTGCAGGCAGCTGCGGGATGATGCCGTCATTCAGGTCTTCGTCCCGCTCGTTTTCAATCGCTACGGCGACAAAGCTGCCATCGGGGGCGATGGCGACGCTGTCGGGCTGACCACCCAGATCACAGGCACCGGTTTCGGTCTTGCCCGCGATGTCGATTGAGATCAGCTTGCCCGACGGGGCGGTATAGCTCTCCGAGGTGTTCACACCCACAAAAGCCGTCGCGCCAACGATCCCGACCGAGGTCGGCTCACCGCCTACGTCCATGGCTCCCAAAGGCGCAGGGTTCGCCGGATCGGTGATGTCCACTATGCCGATCACGCCCAACGGGCTGTCGGTGTACACCAGCGTCATGCCATCGGCGGTGGCCGCGATGATCTCGGGCGAGGTTTCGCGGGTGGTATCCGCGCCTTCGGCCATGTTTTTCACCACGGGGAAAGACGCAATTCGGTTGAAATTCATCTCTGCCATGGCCTGACCGGCGGTCAGGGCAAGGGCAGATGTCAGGCAGACAGCGCGCAACGACATCGGTGGATTTCCTCTCTCAGTTGGATCAGAGGGGAAATGAACCGGGATCGTTGCGGCGTTGTGACAGTTTGGCTTCAGTTTTGTGACAAACGCGGCCACCGCCGGGGCAGTGGCCGCAAAGGATCAGACCGACAGACAGACGTATTTCATCTCAAGGTAATCTTCCATGCCGTGATGGCTGCCTTCGCGACCCAGACCGGATTGTTTGACGCCGCCAAAGGGCCCGACCTCGGTCGAGATGATACCGGTGTTCACACCGACAATGCCATATTCCAGCGCCTCGGCCACTTTGTAGACGCGGCTGAGGTCCTTGGCATAGAAATACGAGGCCAGACCAAAGATCGTGTCATTGGCCATGGCGATCACGTCATCTTCGTCCTCGAACTTGAACAGCGGGGCGAGCGGGCCAAAGGTTTCATCCTGCGCAACCATCATATCCTGCGTCACACCCGTCACGATGGTGGGCTGAAAGAAGGTGCCGCCCAGATCATGTGGAAGACCGCCGGTCAGAACCGCGCCGCCCTTGTCGGTGACATCTTTGATATGCTCTTCGACCTTGGTGACCGCCTCTGCGTTGATCAGCGGTCCCGTGGTTGTGCCCTCGGCCAGACCGTCGCCGATCTTTAGCGCCTCAACGGCGGCTTTCAGTTTGGCCGCGAACGCGTCATAGACACCGGCTTGCACGTAGATGCGGTTTGCGCAGACACAAGTCTGACCATTGTTACGGAACTTGCACAGCATTGCGCCTTCGACCGCGGCATCCAGATCAGCATCGTCGAACACGATGAAGGGCGCATTGCCGCCCAACTCCATCGAGCATTTCATGACCTGATCGGCAGCCTGCTTCAGCAGGATGCGGCCCACTTCGGTCGAGCCGGTGAAGGTCAGTTTGCGCACACCGGGGTTTTCGCAGAACTCCTTTCCGATCTCGCTGGCGCTGGAGGACGGCAGAACGTTGAACACGCCCGCCGGAATGCCCGCCTGTTCGGCCAGAACGCCCATGACCAGTGCAGACAGTGGCGTTTCCTTGGCAGGACGTGCAACAAAGGCGCATCCGGCAGCCAACGCTGGCGCTGCCTTGCGGGTGATCATCGCGTTAGGAAAGTTCCACGGAGTGATCGAGGCCGCCACACCGATGGGCTGCTTCATCACCATGATGCGCTTGTCGCGCTGATGGCCCGGAATCGTCTCGCCATAGACCCGTTTGGCCTCTTCACCGAAGAACTCGATGAAAGACGCACCATAGCCGATCTCGCCAATTGCTTCGGCCAGCGGTTTACCCTGTTCGGCGGTCAGGATCTTGCCAAGATCTTCGGCGTTTTCCATCATCAGATCGAACCAGCGGCGCAGGATGACTGCGCGCTCCTTGCCGGTCAGCTTGGCCCATTCCTTTTGCGCCGCCTCTGCCTGTGCAATTGCGCCCGCCACCTGCGCGCGGCTCAGGTCGGCCACTTCGGCGATGACATCCCCGCGCGCCGGGTTCGTCACGGCAAAGGTGCCATTGTCGCCATCCACCCACTGGCCGCCGATATAGGCTTGGGTCACCAGCAGGTCCGGGTTCTTGAGAATGGATTTCAGGTCGGTCGTTGCGTCCAGCATAGGTCAGCCTCCGGCAGGAATAGTGTCTCGCGCACCCAATCAGGTGGGGTCGGGAATGTCTATGTCCACTGTTCGGCGCGGATCAATCCAGATTTGATCAAAAACTCTGCCCGTTGCCCTGCGCTTCGCGCCTATCTTTTTGGGGCGGAGTTTGCCAAAGTTTGGTGAAAATTAGCAGTCCAGGGGATGTAAATCATCGTAACATTCCCTATCTTATTGGGTAATAGAACAAAAAAGGGATAGTGTTGATGTCGAACCACCAATTTGACGCCTTGATCGAAGAAACGCAGACCAAAGTGCGTGAAAGCCAGTCGCAGATTGAAAGCCTGACGTCGCGGATTGACGCGGCGCGGGCCAAGATCGGCACGGCCGAGGCGGATATCGACATCGAAAACGCCACTTTGGAGGACGTACACGCCCATACCGAGGTAATGAACGCCAATATCGCCGAACTGATCATGGGGCTGGACGATGTCACCAACGCGTTTTCCAAGGATTTCGACGAGATGCGCTCGAAAACCGGATGGGAGAGCTTTGTTGGCATCTTCGCCAAGGGCAAGTCCGAGTCGATGCGGCAAGAGCGCATGCGCACCGCCAACATTGACGACAAGCTGCAGGATCTGATCGCCAAATCCGACGTGATCGTCAAACTGCTGGAAGGTCAGCTGTCGGTGCTGGAAGAACAGCGCGTGAAGGTTGAAAGCAACCTGACCGGCACGCTGGATGATCGCGAGGCGACGGTGGCCGAACTGGAAGCGTTGCGCACTGAGATTCAGGGCATGGACCCGACCATCATTACGCTGGAAAACAAGATCAGCGTCGAACAGGACGCCGCCGCACGCACCCAGTTAGAGACTGAATTGGCCGAGTTGAACAAGCAATACAACGCCAAGGTTCAGGAAGAGCAGGTCAAGCTGGCCAAGTCCCAAACGCTGGAGCGGTATATCGAAAAGGGCAAGACCTGGGTCGATTCACTACAGAACCAGGCGGCGACGCAGATGGTACTCATCAACAAGTTGCAGACAGACACGCAACAGCGCGTGGTGCTGTATGACGCCCTGACCAAATCGTTGAAAACCGCGCAGCAGCAGGACGTGGCTCACCGTATCAACGAGATCGGCGTGCAGACGGACCAAGAGGCACAGACGGCAATGGCCGCAATCGGCACCGCGACCAACCAGAAAATGGCCGACATGCTTGAGGCGCATGAGGACCACATGGTCTTTGCCCGCGACGTGCTGGAGAAAAAGGCCAAGGCGGATGAACGCTTTGCCCGCCGGTTTGCGTCGATTGTCGAGAAGCATGATAAGAATTTGTATGGTGGGTGATGCTGTTCGAATTCAAGAACTCAAATCAGCCTACTAGAATTATTAGCCTTAAAGACCTTGAACCTAAGGCAAAGCCAAGATGGTTCAAAATCTGTTTTTGGGCAGTGTTTTCATGTTTCCCATTTTTAGTCGTGGTGTGGATAGGTAACGTCGTCAATGTGAAGCTGCTACAACTGGTTGGCGCATTGGGGTTTTTCGTTGCCTTCGCAACACCATTTGTCGTGCGTTTTGTACCGCTTTTCCTTCGCGTTCTTAGTTATTGGTGGCCCTGGCTAGGTCTAAAAACTGCTCAGCTTGATAAATGGTTGCAGAACGATTTGGATTTGAGAAAATGAGATGAATAACCCCACCCAAGACCATGTCGGGCTGACCGACACCTTCGCCTCGCGCCGCTATTTCCGCAAATTCGAGGTGATCACCGTCCACCTCCTGCGCGTGGCCGCGACGATGGAGGCGGAAGGTGCGATCAGCAAGCAAGAGGTGCGGATCGTGTCGCGTTACCTCTCGGGGCTGCTCTACACCTTCCGCGCGCTGTCCATGAAATACCTGCTGGTCGGGCGCGATACGGGTCGGTTCTTTGGCAGTCTTGCCATGGACAAGCGCGACAGCGGGTTTCCGGTGGCGGCCGAGTTGCTGACCATGGCCAATGACGCGCAGCAGGCGCAGGTGCATCTGGCGAATATGCCCTCGGCCGATGATCTGAAAACCGACATGGTGCGGACGATCATTGGCGACCGGGAAATCCCCACCAAGCTGCAATTTGCGCTGTCACAAAGGCTCTATTACGAGGAATTGCTGAAGGGAGAGCTGTTCTGGGCGCGCAACGATCCTGAGTGCCACTGGATCGGGAATGAGGGGGATCGGCGGAAGTTTCTGATCCACTGGGCGGTCTATGACAGCCAGATCAACCTGCCGGTCATCTACCTGATGCAGTTGGAGGACAGCGGTAAAACGGCCCTGCCCAAAGACCAACGCCGCTGGCCCGAGGTGCAGGCGCATCTGATGGCGCAATCCTTAGGTGGGTTGAAACTGGTGACCATCGCCAAAGGCTTCGATCAGGATTTCGACGACCTGCACCCCAAACACATGCGCCGCATTCATGTGGGGCCCATGTATTCCTCGGCCTTTACCGAGCAGTCCGGTCCTCTGCGGAAGGTGCTGGAGGACGCGCAGGCGCCCGAAGGTCAGGACTGGGCGTTGGCCTGGACCACCGAAGAGCTGGAAAGCGAAGAGGTGATCGAGGAGCGCGCTGGCTGGTTTTCCACAGTCGAGCGCGAGGTCTTTGCGCTGGACCCGTTTGGCGGGCAGGGGGCCGAGACCGGGGCTACGCGCACGCAGCGGTCGATCATTCTGCCTCAGCGTCCGTTTCAGGTATTGGCCGAGCGTAACCCGCCGGGCTTTGGTGATGTGCGCAAATTCGTGGTCAGCAAGACGGGGCAGGTGTTGCGCTATTAGTTTCGCCCCCTTTCGGACCCTGCAAGGGTCCTGCCGGGCAGCGGGACGACCGTATTTTGAACGAGAAGAAGATGCAGGGTTGAGCAGATGAGTTTGACGTCAGACCAAATGGAATTGCGCGAAGACGATATTCGTAAGCACTATCCGGCAGCGACCGCTTTGCTGAGCGGCTTTGAACACGCGCCCCGGGTTGCCAAGGCGGTTGAAGCGGCAGTCGAACGGTCGCCGGGGGTTTCCTCGGGGCGGCGATTTCGGTCAACGACGCCGGGGTTGGTAACCCGGCGCACGGTTCGGGCCGATGGGGTGCACCTGGTTGAGCGGATTGAAGCCTCGGACGAGGGCGATACGCTGGTTTCACCGTCGCAGGCGGTTGTTCAGCAAGCCATTCGCCGTGCCGCCGCCATCGCTTTGGCGGTGGCCGAAGCCTATGCAGAACAGACCCCTTTGGCCGATCTGAAGCGCGCGAACCTGTCCGGGGATTTGCCCGCCGCGCGCAAGGGCGAGTTTTCGGAATTGCTGACGGCTGAGGCTTTGGTCACGCTGCACACGTTTGGCAATGCGTTGGCCTATTTGATGTCGTCACATTTGGGCGAGGTCACGGCCGATATTGGCGAGATCGAAGAGGTTCTGACCGATAACGGCCAGTTGGCCCTGCATGGTGCGCTGTGGGAACTGGATCAGACCTTGGCCAAGCACGCCCCCGATGACACGCATCTGATCGCGGCCGCCAGCGCCTATGCCGAACAGCTGATGGACAAAGCCGCCTTGCGCGCGGGGTCCGCAGGCCATCTGGCCCCGTTCCAGAACGCCGCCTGGCATATCGAGGCCGACGATCTGACGATCCGGGGGTTTGAACCGGCCTCAAAGGCGAAATCCACCACCCTCACGATGACGTTCAAGGAACCGAATGAGGTGGTGGGCAACCATATCGCCAAATACCAAGCGATGAAGCTGGCCAAGATGCTGATGGCCTATGATTTTGATCGACGCCTGAACCCGTTTGCGGAACTCGGCGGGTTCATCTTTACCTTCATGGGCGACGGTAAACCGGGCACCGGCAAGACCACCCTGATCCAGATGATGGCCGGGCTGATCAACGATTTTTGCCAGAATGCGGGCTATCCGTTCCGATATCAGAACCTGAGCACCGACAATATCGACAGCTATCAGGGTAAATCTGGCCAGAACGCCAAGGCGTTTATCAACACGATCATCGACCCCTCGGTCATCGGCTTTGGCACCATCGACGATATCGACCAGCTGGCGGGCAAGCGCGGCGACCGGCAGTCCAGCGCGGGCCAACTGGAAATCACCGCCGTGCTGATGGAGAGCTTTGCGGGTGCCAACACTGTTGTGCGCGGCAATTGCACCTTTGGCATGTTCTCGAACTACCCCGAGAACGTGGACGACGCCCTGCGCCAGCGGGCGGGCGCGCGGTTTCTGGTGGACGGGCCGCAGACGCGCGAAGACTACATCGACATCCTGCACCTGCTGATGGGCCGCAATCACGACATCCCGCTGGGCGAACACGAGGCCTATGCCGCGCAGGAGATCAAGAAGGCCGTCGCTGCCAGTTTCGAAAGCCATTCCCGCCCGCATGAGAATGCTCTGCTACAGGTCTATGATCGGGTCTCGGGCGAGATTGGCCAAATGGACACAATCGCCAAGCTGGGCACCTACCTCAAGGCGATCCAACAGGCGGATGAGCGCTTTACGGGCCGTGCAATCAAGAACATCACCGACGCGGTCAAGGTCCGCGCGATGGACTTCGAACTGCCTGATGAGTGGATGGAGAACCCCGACCTGTTCCTGTTCCGCGACTACGACACCAAGAAGGCCATGATCGAGGACCTGCGCCAGCCGATCACGGTGGACATGGTGATGCAGGAGATCAACCGCTACGCCGACAGCGAGTTCCGCTATGCCGACAAAAGCGACGAGGTCGCCATCGACAAGGCGGTGCGTGAGATGGGCCGGATGGAAGAGGCCAAGCGGCGGTATCTGGAGGGCAAGGGGTGACCGGTGGCCTGATCCTGATCTTCGGGTCGCTGATCGGCGCGTGCTTGTATTTTGGCGCCGCGGTGGCCCGTCGCAGACCACCCTCCCGACGGGCCTTTGCCCTGTTGGCGCTGATCATCTTCGCGGTCACCTATATCTGGAGCGCCCTGTTCGAGATCTGGATGAACGGCGCGTCTGTCCTGCGCCCGGCCTCATTGCTCCACGCCTTTGGTCCCGCTGAAATGCCATCACATTTCCTTGGGATGGCGTTTTTCTGGTTCGTGCCCGCACTGATCTTGGCCGGAGGCGCGTATGCGTTTACGCGCCGTCGGTCAAAGGAGGCAACGACATGACATTGACACTCGCAATCACCGGTTTGGCCCTTGTTTTGGGTCTGATCCTGCCCCTGCGTTGGGGCGTGTTCGGCTTTTTGGCCGCCGTAGCGGTGCTGTTTCTGACCCAATTCGGCGTGAACGCAGGCAGCGGGTTCGAGGGCACCACTTGGGAAGAGTCGCTGATCCTGTTTGAGGGCAGCGTGGTGTCCTACATCGGGTTCAACCTGCAAATCACGGCGCGGGCGTTTGCCTTGCCGTTGTTGGTGTTGGCGGTTGTGGTTGTTTGGCGGTTCAGGAGGATGGGATAGAACAAGTGGCTATATCCAGGGCGGAAGGGGTGACAGCAGGGTTGAGCCTCATCTTTGCGTCTTTGAACAGCGCGTACCTGCGATGATTTTGGCCGGAGTCGCTCATGCGGTTGCGCGCCGTCGGTTAGGGAAGGCGAACACATGATATTGTTGCTAGCAATCATTGGTCTCGCAATTCTTTTGGGCCATTTCCTGCCGTTGCGTTGGGGCGTTTGGGGACTTCTTGGTGCTGTCGCCATTTTTTCATTTTCTTTAGGGATCTTAGCGACTGTTTCATTTTGCAATTGGAAAGCGCTATTGCCCGGGAATTTCGGCAAATACGGACTGTGCGCGGCGACAGATCCCCCAAGCGACGTATTTATCAGTTTTCTGATGATGGGGTGTATTTTGAGTGTAGCTACAATATCGCTTTTTGGTTTCAGGCGATGGATGTCAAAATGACAAGCGCGATAATGAAGTTAGCGAAGCATGCAGCGCAGCCGCGATGCGCGAGAGGTCAAATGCAATGATCCGCCTAATCGAAAAAGGTCTGATGTTCGGCAATCTCGTCCACATCTCCAGCCCGGCCTTAATCGAGCGGTATAACCGCGCGTTGCAGCACCTGGCGGGCAGGACCACTCAGCTTTTGGATTTCCACGTGGATATCTCGGGCTATTCCCCTGAGATCGGGCAGGAATTGGACGACTCGTTCTACCTCAACCCCAATGGGGTGAACCGGCAGTTCATCCTGCTGACGACCGAACAGAAACGCGCACCTTTGCTGAACGTCAAATTCTCGACCTCGCGCGATATTCTGCGCGAATTTATCGAGATGAACGAGGCGCAGCTGTTTGCCCTGACCGCCACAGATGCCGTGGCCGGAGAGCTGGTGAACTCGGTCTTCAAACTCACCACACCTGCCGATCTGCTGAACCTGCGCAAGATCGAGATTGAGGCCGACACGGTCGGCGGCACCCTGCGCAAGGCCGAACAACTGGCGGGCATGGTCGAACAGTTCAAAACCGCCGAGGACGCCTGGTTTGACGATGTGCTGATCGCCCGGATGATCGAGACGGCCAAAGAAACCGGCGATGTCACCCGCAACCCGGTCCACCTGCGCCACACCGCGTTTGAGCAGCGCAATTTCTGGACGGCGCATTTCGGCGGGCTCTATCTGTTTCCCGATCTGGACTATCCGGCGGCGATTTGCATGGGCGAAAAGCCCGATGACCTGCCGCTGGATCATGTGTTTGAACCAACGCAACGGCATCGGATTGCAGCCTTTCTGAACGATAATAATCTGGTGGAAACGATCATTGAGGCACGGGGCGTGAACGCGGCCGCCGTTTTGCAGCAAAAGATGGATTTTCTGACCGTTCACGCCGCAGCAGATGCCGGCGTTGATCTGGCGGGGCTGGACCGCAGCGATATGCGCCGACTGGCCCGCAACCACGCCGATCACCTGCCCGAGGCGTTTCACGGCCTTGCCCAATTGCTGCGCTGGGCCAGCGATGGCGGGCCGTGGCCGCGTATCACCTCGGACCATCCGGCCTATTTCTACACATTACGCGCGACGGATACGCCAAACCGCGATCTGGTGAATATGCTGCTGGCAGAACTGGCCCCGCTGGACCCGCGCCAGTTGTTCATCTGCCACAAAGAACTGTTCTACAGCACCTATTCCACGTGGCCGGATACCAAGAAAGCCTATGTTGCCGACTTCCTCGCGCGCGAGTATCAGGTGGACAAGGCAGGCGCCCGCGCCGCGCTGTTCGGGCATGAGCCGGATATGAGCGGTGCAGATCGGGTCAGCGATGACATCATCGCGCGCGTCGGCCCGTGGGGCGCTGTAGGGAGAGGCTGAATGTTCGTCGCAATCCGTTTTCTGATCCCGCTGCTGATCATACTGACGGTGATCTATGTCGGGTTGTCGATCTATTCCCGGCTTGTGCGCCGCCGCAAGCTGATTGCGCATTGGGAAAAGAAAGGGTTGCACGGCGATCGTGACGCATTTCTTGAGCGGGGGATGCGGCAGTATGATAACTCGTTCCGCAAGAAACTGCTTCTGGGTGTCTATGTCATTCCGCTGGGGGCAATTGCCCTGCTGATCTATATTACTAATTTCATGTGAGGGCCAAATAGATGGTCTATGTAAAATGGGTGTTCATCATTGTGTTCTGGGGTCTGGTCGCCTCGGTTCTGGAATACACGCTGCCGCAGCAGGATGTGGTCCGGATCGTCAAGACCGAGGTGCGCCGGGTCGATTTCGGTGAAAACTCGATCTTCTGGGCGCAGCAGGATACCGGGCAAGAGGGCGCGCAGACCGTGAACCGTGATGTGCGGTTTGTTGAGACCTTCCGCCCGAACGGCAAGCCGCGCGTGTACCGCAACGAAGATACCGGCTGGGGCTGGCCGCCCTATTTCAAGCTCGACAGTTCGAACCTGCAGGCAGAGCTGACCAACCTTGTCTCCACCGCAGACAATCCGCAATGGGTGGTGCTGCGCCATTATGGCTGGCGCAATCAGCTGATGTCGATCTTCCCCAACGTCGTCTCGGTACGCCCGGTGGACAGCCCCGATGTGCGGCTGATCCCGTGGTTCAATATCATCTTCCTGACCGTGTTTTTCGCAATCCTCTGGGCGATTTGGGTGCGCTGGCGCAGGTTCCGCCAGCGGCGCATCGACCCGATGCTTGAAAATGTCGAAGATGGCCTGTACGCGGCCGGAGACGCGATTGAGGATCGCAGCAACCGGTTCAGGCGCTGGCTGGACAGCTGGAAATCGAAATAGGGGCGCAGCCCGCCCCTACCTTACTATGAACTCTGCATGCAGCGCCCCGGCGGCCTTGATCGTCTTGAGGATGTCGATCATGTCGCGGGGCGACACGCCCAACGCGTTCAGGCCCGCCACGACCTCGGACAGGGTGGTGGCCTCGGGGATTTCGGCCAGTCCGGTGCCTTCCTCTTCCTCGATACCGGCGATGGTGCGCGGGACAACGACTGTTTCGCCGCGCGCAAAGGGGTTGGGTTGGACGGCGATGGGGGCCTCTTCGACCGTCAGGGTCAGATTGCCCTGTGACACTGCCACGCGCGAGATCCGCACCTCTTGCCCCATGACGATGGTGCCCGACCGCTGATCCACCACCACGCGGGCCTTGGTTTCGGGTTCGACCAGAATGTTCTCAATCCGGCCCAGCGCATGCGCCGTTGAAACCGATTGGGTCGCCGCGATGTTCAGCTCGACCGTGCCCGAGTCGCGCATGATCGCGACCGCCCGGTTGAATTCGGTGTTGATCGCAATCTCAATGCGGCTGGCGGTGGTGAAATCCGGCTCACGCAGAGCAAGGCGCATCTGCGTGAGGGTCGAGAGGTCAAAGTCAATCTCACGCTCGACCCGCGCGCCAGACGGGATCACGCCCGAGGTCGGAACGCCCTGCACGACCGAGGCGGCCTCACCCTCGACCGAGGCGCCACCGGCCAGAACGGTGCCTTGCGCCACGGCGTAAATCTGCCCGTCCGCGGCGTTCAAAGGGGTCATGATCAACGTCCCGCCCAAAAGGCTGTTGGAATCGCCAATGGCCGACACCGTTACGTCGATCTGGCCACCCACCCGCGCAAATGGCGGCAGGCTGGCCGTCACCAACACCGCAGCCACGTTCTTGGGGCGAAAATCCTCGCCATTCACGTTGACGCCCAGCCGTTCGAGGATGTTCGACATGATCTCTTCGGTGAACGGAGAATTGCGCAGCCCGTCGCCGGTGCCATTCAGCCCGACCACAAGGCCATAGCCCACCAGATCGTTGCCGCGCACCCCGTCGAAATCCACCAGGTCCTTGAGGCGGATCGCACCGGCCTGGGCGATGCCGGGCAGCAGCATCAAAAGGAAAACAAGAAGTCTCATCTGAGGAAATTCACCAATGACAGGTTTGAATTGCGAACGGTGACGGAATAGAGGCTCTCTAACTGGAACTGAACGGTCTGCAGCTGCGCCGCGGTTTGATAAGGGTCCGCAGCGACCAGTTTGTTACGGCTGTATTCCAGGCTGGTTTGGGCCGCGCTGTTGCGCGTGGCGGCTTGTTCGATCCGCGCCTCGGCCGATCCGACCTGCGCGCGCAGGTTGACCACCTCATTCTGCGTATTGGCCAGATCAACCCCCAGCTGGGTGAACAAGGCCGTGCGCTGATCGCGCGGCAGGTTGAGCCTGTCATCCGACACCAGCGCCGCCACGGCAATATCGCGCAGCGCGTCCTTGAGCGCTGGGTCTGTCGCAGTGATCGGAATACGCACGCTTTCATTCTCGGAGATTTGCATGGGCGACAAGGCCGTGCCCGAGCCCTGATAGATCACAGCATCGAACCCGGCGGGGTCGTTGAACCAATCCTCGGCCGCCTGCCGCATATCCGCGATAGTGGCAAGGCCGGTCAGCTCAACCTCCAGCGCGGCCAGCAATGTGTCGGTTGACGGCAGCGGCGAAACATCCGTGGCCGCACCGGAATACAGGCTGCGCCCGCCCGCCCGCGTGTTCAGCGCCGAGATGATCGTATCAAGCTCATTGCGGGCCTGAACGGATGCGTTCTCATGGCTGACGGCCTGGTTCGATGTCCCGAAAGACAGCATCGAGGCGGTGAATTCACTGACCGCATCGTCAATGGTCGTCAGGCTCAGCTGCATGGCATCGGTGAACAAGCCAGCCTCCGAGGTTGAGACCTGATAGGCGTCCAGTCGCGACAGGCTGCGGTCCAGATCCAAAAGGTAGGAATAGTCCCCATCCAGATGCCCCGAGACATCCTGAACCTTGCCGGTGGACATTTCGTAAGACAGGGTTTCGATCTGGGTTTTCAATTCGGTCGATCGGGCCTTCAACGTCATGCCGCGCGCCAGATCACCGATAGAAGTCAAATTCATCATCACAACCTCAGCAAAGTATCCATCAATTCATCCACGACCGAGATGACCCGGGCGTTCGCCGCATAGGCTTGTTCAATCTCAATCAGGTTCTGCAGTTCCTGATCCGTATCGACGCCGTCTTCGGCCTCGATCCGGGCCATTTCCAGCTGCGCGCTGTTGGCAAAGGTCAGGCGCTGGCTTGCCGCATGGGCGTCGGCCCCGGTTCGGGACATCAGCGCCTCGGTCAGGTCCGAGGCCCGCATGGCCCCGGTTCCAAATGGCGCCCCCGCCACAGCGCGCGCGTCGCTGAGCACCGCACCAAGCGCCTGCAACTGTGTGGCATTGCCCGGATCTCCGGGTGCTGCCGCGCCAAGACCATCCCGCAACCGCCAGCTTTCGCCCCCATTGTCGGGGTCAACAACCGTATTCAGACTGATGCGAGAGGCCAGCCCGGCCGGGGCCGTCGCGTCGAACCGGTTGCCTGCATCGGTGAACAGGCCCGCATCGGTCGGCAGTGCGGTTGGGTCCAGGCCCGGTGTTTCGAACCGTTCGATCAGATCGCGGGCGACCGAGTCCAGATTGGCCTGCACCTCAACCGCCAGCTCGTCACGGATCTGGAACTGCGCCATCAGCGCGCCGCCCCGGATTTGCGCACCGTCGCCGCTGGTGCGCACCGGGTTGCCGTTCATTTCCAAACCCGACAGCAGGCCATTGCCCACCGTCATGTGGGGTTTGGTGTCGCCGGTGGTCGTAAAGGAGAACTGCGCCGCCGTTCCCTCCAGCAGGATCAGACCGCCATCGGAATAAAGCGAGACCTGATCATTCGCACGTGGCACCGCATTCACGGGCACCAATTCGTTGACCTGATCAATCAGAACCTGCCGTTGATCCAGCAATGCCCCTACGTCCCCGCCCGTATGTTTGACCGAGGGGATTCGGGCATTCAGTTTCTCAATGTCTTTGAGGGTCTGATTCAGGCGATCCACCTGTTTTCCGATGGTACGGTCCGCGTCTGACCGCATCTGTCGGACGCCCTCCGAGGCGGAATTGATCCGATCCGCCAGATCGCGCCCTGCGCGCGCGACCTGATCCAGCCGTTCCGAGGAATCTGGCAAGCTGGCCGCCGTGATCAGGCTGCTGTCGAAATCCGCCAGCCTTGCAGCCAGCGAGGTCTGGTCATCCGCGGACCCGACGACCCGCTCAACACCGGTGTGAAACTGTGACAGGGCGGTCTGATATCCAAGCTCGGCATCGGTGGCGCGGCGGTTTGCGGTCAGGACCGGGTCGTGGTTGCGCACCACGCCAACCGTGCGCACCCCCTGACCCGAGATCACATTCGTCGTCAATTCCAGCGACCTGCGTGCAAAGCCGGGGGTCAGCGCATTGGCGATATTGTCCGAAACCACCGATGTGCCCCGGCTGGCGGCGGTCAGACCGCTGACGGCGTTGTTGAATGCGGTCGTCATATTCATCTGACAGCCCCCTTTTCCGGCTCAAAGCCCAAATCAGCGTTTGATATTGGTGGTTTCCTGCAACATCTCATCCACGGTCTGGATCACCGTCGCGCTTGAGGAATAGGCGCGCTGGGTCTGGATCAGCGAGGTCAGCTCGGTTGCGATGTCGGTGGTCGATTCCTCGCGCGCAAAGGAAACAAGATCGCCGGTCGGCCCCTCACCTGCGTTCCACAGGAAGAAGGTGCCGCTTTCGCGTGATGGCGCATAGGTCTGGCTGTCCAGTGCCGTCAGGCCGTTGGGATTGGGCACATCCGCCAGCGGAATCTGGAACATGCGACGGCTGACACCAGTGTCATAGAAGGCGTAGACATAGCCGTTTTCATCCACCTGCACGCTGGTCATTGTCCCAACGGCAGACCCGTCGCGTGTGATCGAGACCGGGGCGAATGTGTCGGACAATTGCGTGATTCCGTCCGGGTCATTAATCTCGCCAATATTGATCTCCATCGGGCCGCCCGCGACGTTGACAATGACGCTGCCGGTGGCCGGGTCATAGGCCCCGCCCGAAACGGTCGCGACGCTGGCCAATGTCCCCCCGGCAGTGCGGCTGTCGGTGAAGGTTAGCGTATATTCCCCGATCACCGCCCCGCCCGAGGCGGAATCGCGCAGGATCATCGTCCATTCATTACTGGTCCCGGTGGCGGGGACGGTTGGCACCAGTTCAATGTCGACGCTTTCGGATTTGCCGAGGTTGTCGAAATACTCAACCGACAGGGGCTGAGAATCGCCGGGAGCACCCGCATCCGTTGCTGTCGCAGGCAGGTTCATGCGCAGGTTCATCTGCGTGGTCGGCGCGCCCGACAGCTGATTGACGCTCAGCTGCACAGGCTCCAGCGCGGCCGGGGTATCGCGGGGAACCGACGGGATCGAGCCATCCGGGTTTGCGCGCCATCCTAGCAGGACGAGGCCAGATTCGGTGACCAGATACCCTTCTTCATTGGTGCGGAATGAGCCGGTCGAGGTCAGCAACATCTCATTCGAGCCGCCCGCGATTTGCGAGCTTGGGCGCACCGGCAGCATGCCCCGCCCGCGCACCGCCAGATCGGTTGAGTTGTTCGTGGTCACCAGCGACCCGCGCTGATCAATCAGACGCTGACTTGTGGTGCGGACACCGCCCGCCGAATAGCTGCCGCCCTGCCCGGACGTGACCATCGAATGAAAATCCGTCTCGACCCGTTTATAGCCGAAGGTCGAAGAGTTCGCGATGTTGTCGGAAATCGTGGCCAGCCGGTTGGCGTTGGCCTTCAATGAGGCCACACCGGCATTCAGCGAGGAGGAAATCGTCATTGGCACGCCCTTCTGTTGCGTCAATCGTTGAAGCAACAGCTAGCGCACTGCCCCTTAACAGCGCGCTAACAGGTAAAATGCGTCCTATCCTTTCGCTGTCAGGTGTCGCGCAGAAAGATGATCTCGATCCGATTGTTGCGCACTGCCATGGGGTTTTCGTCGGACAGTTCCCGGTCGGCATGGCCGGTAACACGGTCCAGCCGGGGCGTCGAAAACCCCTTATCTTCAAGCAATTGCCGCACCATCTGCGCGCGTGAGGTCGACACATCCCAGGACGGATCGCGCGCCAGAACCACCGGTGAGGCGCGGACATGACCTTCGACCGCCACATCGTTTGTTACCAGGTCCGAGGACCGTGCCACCAAAAGCGCCAGCGCCCGCATCATCGGTGTGGGCGTATCTGTGCCCGATTCGAACAGGGGTTGGTCGTCAGTATCGAACAGTTCGACCACCAGCCCTTCGTCGGTGACGCGCGTGACGATGTGTTTCAACACCTTGTCCGACACCATGCTTTCGCCGGTATGCCCCAAAAGCTGCGCCTCAAGCGTCGAGAAATCGTCTGACGCCTCTTTGCCGCCATCGGGATTGACGCCGATTGACCCGCGCGCCTGCCGAGCGATCGTGGGATGACGCTTGGCCGCGCCGGATCCGTCCATCACCATCGTGTCTTCCGAGAACATGTTGTTGCCGCCAAAGGCCCCATCGCCGCCCCCCGACACCGGATTGACCGGAATCGTCGGCGAGAAGTAATCCGCCAGCCCTTTGCGTTGCGTTTCGGTCGTTGCATTCAGCAGCCACATCAACATGAAGAACGCCATCATGGCCGTGACAAAGTCGGCATATGCGACTTTCCACGCGCCACCATGGTGGCCATCGCCACCGGACACACGTTTCTTCTTGATGATGATTGGCGCCGCATTGGTTTGCGCACCCATCTCCACCACCTTTTTCTATCACCCGACTACAGGCGTAGCCGTGCAGGTCTTAAGGTGGGCTTAACACTTAAAACTGTTCAGATTTCACCGCGGCGCCATGGGCCCGGCCCGCCGCAGAATCAGTTGCAGATGGTTGAAGCTGTTTTTGATCCCATCCGGCTCGGCCTTGCCAAAGAAGGCATCCAGTTCCTCATGCACGCGCACGGCCTGATCCAGCAGCGGGTCGGCGCCTTCGGAATACAGCCCCGCTTTGATCATCACCTCGGATTGTTCATAGCTGCCGACCAGTTTGCGGGTTTCCGCGATCATGCGGTTTTCCTCCTCGGACGCCGCGCCGGGCAGGCTGCGCGAGACCGAACGGCTGAGGTCAATGGCCGGGAATCGCCCACGCTCGGCAATGTCGCGGTTCAGCACGATATGCCCGTCCAGCACGCCGCGCAGGATGTCGGCCACAGGCTCATCCATATCCGATCCGGCCACCAGAACGCTGAACACGGCCGTGATGTCGCCCTGACCTGACGTGCCGGGTCCGGCGCGTTCGCACAGGCTGGCAATCAGCGGCGTCACGGATGGGGGGAAGCCGCGCAGCGACGGGGCCTCTCCCATGGCGACGGCGATTTCGCGATGGGCTTCGGCAAAGCGGGTCACCGAATCGGCCAGAAACAGAACATTCAGCCCCTGATCGCGCAGATATTCGGCCACCGACATCGCCGACCACGCGCAGCGCCGGCGCGCCAGTGCCGATTGATCTGACGTGGCGGCCACCACAATCGACCGCTTCATCCCCTCGGCCCCCAGCGCGTGTTCGACAAACTCATTCACCTCGCGCCCGCGTTCCCCGACCAGCGCGACAACAACGGCATCCGCCTGCATCGACTTGGCCAATGTGGCCAGCAGGGTCGATTTACCCACGCCCGATCCGGCAAACAGACCGATTCGCTGGCCCTGAACCACCGGCAGCATGGTGTTGAGCATGGCCAGCCCGGTCTCCATCCGGGTGCCCAGCGGTTTGCGGGCGACGGCGGGGGGCGGGGCCTGCATGATGTCGCGCTCCTGCGTGCCGGGCAGCAGCGGTTTGCCGTCCAGCGGTTTGCCGAACGGATCAACCACCCGCCCCAGCCAGTGCATCCCGGGCGCAAAAGCCGGGGTCTGATCCAGAATCACCCGATCCCCCAGACAGACGCCATCGGGTGCCGCCGTGGGCATCATGTGAATCAGATCCGATTCGACATGCAGCACCTCTCCGGCCAGATCCGGGCCGCTGCGTCGCCGCAAAGTCAGGTGGTCGCCGATCCGTGCCTGCCCCTCAAGCCATTGAATTTCAATGACTCCGCGCGCCACACCGGACACAAGACCCATATGGCGCACTGCGGACAGGCGGTCGAATTTGCATTTCAGAAAGCTTGGGTCGAGATCGGGCATCGTGGGTTCTCCAACGGGTTTCTGAAAACGGTTTCTAAAGGAATCGGGGTTAAGCCTTGATTGAAATTGATCGAGGGAGAAGCCCCGATGTTCTATGACCTGAACGTCTTTAAAACAGCGTACGCAATGGCAACCCATGCCGGGCAACGGCAGGCCGTCATCGCGCGCAACATGGCCAATGCGGATACGCCGGGCTACCAGCCCCGCGATCTTGAGGGCTTTCAAAAAGCATTCGAAAAATCGGGGGGTGAGGTCGCGATGACCGCCACCCGCGCTGCACATCTGAACGGTGCAAGCGCCCCGCAGACATGGGCCGAGTACGAGGCCGCGCCCTCGGGCGATCCCAATGGCAACGGCGTTTCTGTTGAGGAAGAAATGTTCAAAGCGGTTGAGGTCAAACGTCAGCATGACCGCGCGCTGACCATCTACAAATCCTCGATGAACATCCTGCGCAGCAGTTTGGGCCGGGCGTAAGGGGGCAGAGAGATGAGTGATTTTTCCCATTCCCTTGCCGCCTCGACCAGTGCCCTGCGGGCGCAATCGGCGCGGCTGCGGCATGTGTCCGAGAATATCTCGAACGCGGATACGCCGGGTTATCGCCGCAAGACCGTGCCGTTCGAAACCGTGCAGAAAGACGGGCGTGAGGTGGTGCAGACCGGGCGGGTCAAGCTGGACCGCCGCGACGGTTCGCGCATCTACGACCCCGGCCATCCTATGGCGGATGAGACCGGGCATTATCGCGGCTCGAATGTCGATCTGATGATCGAGATCGCCGACGCCCGTGAGGCGCAGCGCAGCTATGAGGCCAATCTCAAGATGTTCGACCAGACACGGCAGATGTCGTCGAGCCTTATGGAACTTCTCAGAAAATAAAGGACACCAGAATGGATATCCGATCCCTGACCGCGGCGCAGAATTACGCCGTTGCACGCCCGGCCACGCAGGCCGATCCCGATCACGCCGGAATGGCGCAAGGTCTGCGCAACACCTTTCAGGATTTCACCGCGACGTTGAAACACTCTGAGCAGATGTCGCAGGCCGCTATGACCGGGCAGGCCGATCCGCATGCGCTGGTACAGGCGCTGGCTCAGACCGAACTGGCCGTGGAAACCGCCGTGATCGTCCGCAACAAGGTGGTTGAGGCGTATCAGGAAATTCTGCGGATGCCGGTCTGACCTGATGCTGAGCGAAGGTCTCTTCTATGACATCGTGCGTCAGGCGCTTTGGGTCGCGGTCATCACCTCGGTCCCGATCCTGGCGGTGGCGCTGGTCTCGGGCCTGGTCGTGGGCCTGTTCCAGGCGCTGACCTCGGTGCAGGAAATGACGCTGACCTTCGTGCCCAAACTGATCGCCATCGTCATCGTGTTCTGGATTTCCATGGGCTTCATGACCCAGACGCTGGTGACCTTTTTCACCACAACCCTCATCCCGCTGATCGCCGGAGGTCGCTGATGGATACCGCCTATACCACCTTGTCCCGCCAGTCGGGGCTGATGAATGAAATGCGGTTGGTGGCGAACAATATCGCCAATGCCAACACCACCGGCTACCGCGCGCAGGGGCTGGTGTTTTCCGAGTTCGTCCGCGACATGCCGGGCAATCCGTCCCTGTCGATGGCGCGGGCCGAGGTGCGCAATACATCGCTGCAACAGGGTCTGCTGACCGAGACCGGAGGGGATTTCGATTTCGCCATCGAAGGCGACGGTTTCTTTATGGTCGAAACACCCGGCGGCAATCGGCTGACCCGGGCGGGGGCGTTTTCCCCCAGTGCCGAGGGCGATCTGGTGACCATGGACGGCCACCGGGTGCTGGACGTCAACGGTGCGCCCGTATTCATCCCGCCGGACGCGTCCTCAATCGACGTGGGCAGCGATGGCACGCTCAGCATTGAGGGGCAGCTTTTGGGGCAGATCGGGATCTACCGGGTCGAAGACCCCAAGACACTGGTGCGTGAGGGCAGCACCCAGTTCCGCGCCGAGGCGCAGATCGACCCGGTGGACAATCCGGTGGTTTTGCACCGGTTCCTCGAAGGCTCGAACGTGAACGCGGTGCATCAGGTCACCCGGCTGGTCGAGATTCAGCGAGCCTATGAGCTGGGCCAGAGCTTTCTGGAAACCGAAGACGAACGTGTACGCGGGGCGCTGAAGGCGCTGATGCGGTGACTTTAGAACGGAGGATTTGAACATGCGGGCATTGAAAATCGCAGCAACGGGCATGACGGCGCAGCAGATGCGGGTTGAGACGATCTCGAACAACCTCGCCAACACCAATACCACCGGCTACAACGCACGCCGGGCCGAGTTTGCGGATCTGCATTATCAACAGATGGCGCGCGCAGGCACGGTGAATGCCAATGACGGAACGGTTCTGCCGACAGGTATCCAACTGGGTCTGGGTGTGCGCCCCGCAGCTGTGACCGTGCAGCTGGCGCAAGGTGCCATTTCGGCCACCGGCAACGATCTGGACGTGGCCATCGAAGGGCGCGGCTATCTTGAGGTGACACTGCCCAACGGCCAGTCGGGCTTTACCCGCGACGGCAGCCTGAAACGTTCGGCCGAGGGGCTGATCGTAACGTCCGACGGATACGCCGTCACGCCCGAGATCACAATTCCCGACGATGCGCGCTCGATCTCGATCAACAGCGCGGGTGAGGTTTATGCCTATTTCGATGACACCGCCGACGGCCAGCTGCTGGGGGAACTGACGCTGGCCAGTTTCTCGAACGCCAAGGGGCTTGAGGCGATCGGCAGCAACCTGTTCAAGGAAACCGAAGCCTCGGGCGCGCCGGTTGTGGGAACCCCGGGCGAGGACGGGCTGGGCACCCTGCGGCAGGGTTATCTTGAGGACAGCTCGGTCGACGCGGTGCGCGAAGTAACCGAACTGATCGAGGCGCAGCGCGGATATGAGATGAACGCCAAGGTCATTTCCGCTGTCGATCAGATGATGGGCGCAACGACGCAGGTGCGGTGATGCGGTTTCTGATCCTATTGCTGATCCTGCCGATCTCAGCCCTGGCTGACATCGTGGTGCCAACCCGCACTATTCGCGCCAAGGAAATCATCTCGGCCACCGATCTGGAATTCAAGGCGCAGAACGTGCCCGGCGCGGTGACCAACCCCGAGTTTCTGATCGGGAAAGAGGCCCGTGTTGCCCTTTATCCCGGCCGCCCGATCCGCCAACAGGATGTCGGCGCGCCGGCCCTGGTGGATCGCAATGACCTGGTGGTGCTGATCTTTGACCGCAAACCGCTGTCGATCACCGCCGAAGGCCGTGCGCTGGGGCGCGGGGCTGCCGGGGACCGCATCCGGGTCATGAACCTGTCTTCCCGCACCACCGTAACCGGCCTGATCCGGCCCGACGGACAAATCGAGGTAAAATGATGTCAGGACTTACGAAATCACTGCTGTTCGCCGTTCTTGCCGTATCGGCCTGCGGGCGGGCGGATCATCTGGGCAAGCCGCCAAGCTTTACCCCCAATGAGGATTCGCCCGAGCACGTCGCCATGCTGTGGCCGGGCCTACCCCTGCACACGCAACCGCAGCGCACGGTCGACCGATCCTCGTTATGGAGCGGGGGGCAGAGCTCATTGCTGGGGGATCAGCGGGCGATCAAGAAGGGTGACATCCTGACGGTCGTGATCGAGCTGGATGAAAAGGCTGAATTTTCGAACGATACGGAACGCTCGCGTTCGGCATCGGAAAGTCTGGGAATTGTAGGCCTGTTCGGACTGCCGCAGAGGGCGGCAGAGCATTTGCCTGATGGTGCATCCCTGGCCGAAGCGGTCGAGATCGAATCCTCGTCGGAAAGCACCGGTGACGGTTCGGTCAAACGCAAGGAAAAGCTGACATTGCGCGTCGCTGCGACCGTGGTTGACGTGCTGCCAAACGGGGTTCTGTCGATCTCGGGTTCGCAGGAATTGCGGGTGAATTTCGAACTACGTGAATTGCTGGTCCAGGGCTATGTGCGCCCGCAGGATATCTCGCGCAGGAATGAGATCACCTATGACAAGATCGCATCGGCCCGCGTGTCCTATGGCGGGCGCGGGCAGATCACGGATGTGCAGCAGCCCCGATATGGCCAGCAGATTCTTGATGCTGTTCTGCCCTATTAAGAGGTTGATACGATGAAGAAACTTTTGCCCGTACTGATGCTTCTGGTTGGTCTGGGTGCCGGGATCGGTGCCGGGGTTTTTCTGGCGCCCTCCGGTGCCAAAGACATGGAAAAGCAGGACAAGGTGGAGGCCAAAGCCGACAAACCCAAAGAGAAATCCGCCAAAACCAAAGACAAAAAGGATGATGCGGGCGCGTTTGAATACCTCAAACTGACCAAGCAATTCGTGGTGCCGGTCGTGGATGCCGAACGCATTGAGGCTTTGGTCACCATGTCGCTGAGCCTTGAGATCACCCCCGGCAAAACCGAGGCCTTTTACGCGGTTGAACCCAAGCTGCGTGACGGCTTCCTACAGGTGATGTTCGATCACGCCAACACGGGCGGATTCGACGGAGCCTTTACCGAGTCCGACAATATGATGGTTCTGCGCAAGGCGCTGCTGGAAATGGCGCGCAAGGATCTGGGGGATGACGTCTCGCAGGTGCTGATCATGAGCGTCAGCCGCCAGGACGTCTAACCGAGCTGTTTCTTGGCCTGCGCCTGCTTCAGCGCAAGCATTTGGGCCGCCGACAGGTTTGCAACAGCCTGTTGGCGGCTAAATGCCATCCGCAACTTGTCCATTGCCGCCAGCTTTTGGGCCCGCAGCCGGGCCAGTTCCATATTCAGTTCACGGCGCGTGGCGGATTCCCATCCGTTCCACAAAACATCCGTGCCAGTGACGCGATACCCGTCGGTTGCGGCACTGTCCTGACGCGTTTGCCGGACCTGCGCGTCCAGCCGGGCCAGCTGTTGCTGCACGCGGGCTTCGGCCTCTAGTACCGGACGCAGCGCGTTGTATTCCTTTTGAAAGGCCGCATCGGTTACATGCCCAAGATCTGACAACGCATTTCGTTTCATCTGATCTGTCCTTTCGCCCGTTTGCGCATCGCTTCTGCAAACCGGATCGCGGCGGCGACCGGGCGGTAATGTTCCTCAGCGATTTCCTGGCCGACCTCGACCGCCGCATGCAACGCGCGTGCGGTAGGTGGATCAGAGTGGATGGGCACACCGGATTCGATGGCGCGGGCGCGGATCGCGGCGGCGACCTCATCGACGCCCTTGGCCACACAGATCGGGGCCGATCCTGCCGTCCGGGTCCATTTCAACGCCACCGCATAGTGGGTCGGGTTGACGATCACCACATCCGCTTTGGGCACGTCCGACATCATCTGATTGGTGGCAATGTCCTGCGCGCGCTGGCGGCGTTGTTGTTTGACATGCGGATCGCCCTCGGCATCCTTGGTTTCGTCCTGAATCTCTTTGCGCGACATGCGGTTCTTGCGCATGTGCTCGGCATATTGCCACAGGTAGTCCACCACACCGATCGCCAGCGCCACGGCGATGACGATGAACAGAAAACGAAACAGAAGGTTCATCATCAGCATGACCGACGAGCGCGCGGGCGCGGCACTGGCCGACAGGATATCGCTAAGGTTCGCACGCAGGAACAGAGCCAGGCAGGTGCCGTAGATCACCAGTTTCACAAAGCTTTTGGCAAATTCGAACAGGCCCCCGCGTCCGAATTTGTTCTTGGCGTTCGATATCAGCGAAATGCGTGAGAGTTTGGGCTTCAGCTTGCTGGGGGCAAAGACCAGCGCGCGCTGGGCGATGAGGCTTAGCAGCACGGCGCTGGCCGGCAAGGCAAACAGGATCAGCACTGACAGCAGAGCGGTTTTCAGCATTCCACCAACAGGGCTGGCGGCGGGGCCTTCGGTCAGCAAAGGCGCGAACGAGTGGGGCTGGTCGATCAGGACCACAAACAGGCTGCCCAACTGCTGAACGCCGAATTGCCCGGCCGCAAAAAGCGCGATGGCAAACCCGGTATAGGCAGCCACGACCGACAGGTCGTTGGATTTGGCCACCTCACCCTTTTCGCGCGCTTTCTGCAGTTTCTGTGGCGTCGGCTCATAGGACTTGTCGCTGTCGTCATCCGAGCCGCTCATCTGGAATCCTCAAGCGGGTTGACCATGAAGGCGAACAGGGCATCGGACCACACCGACAGGATCAGAGGCGTGCCAGCGAACAGCAGAAACAGGCCCGCAAAGGTGATGGCGGGGGCGCCGACAAAGGCCACCATCAGCTGTGGCATCGCGCGATTGATGACGCCAAGGGCAAGGTTATAGATCAGCGAGGCGATGACAAAGGGCATCGCCAGCGCAAAAGCCAGCCCAAAGCTGCGCGCGATGTGCTGCACGCCCCAATGCGACAGATCTTGCGCCAGTGGGGCCGTGCCCATGGGAAACAAGGTGTAGCTGTGGATCAGAAACTGCGCGACGCGGATGTGCAACCCGAGGATCACCGCCAGCGTCAGCCCGGCGAGTGTCAGCAGATACCCCATTGCGGGAACCGGATCGGCCGCCGCACCGCCAAGAATTTGGGACAGCGACGTTGCCTGCGCCGCGATGGACCCGGCGGTTTGCAGAGCCAGAACAAACAGGCGCAGGCCAAGGCCCAGAACCATGCCGATCAGCACCTCGACCACGATCAGGCGCGCCATCGGGAACAGGCCGGGCTCCGCGATCTGAGCCTGTATGGCGGGCGTGACGATCAGTGTAAAAGCCGCTGAGATGGCCAGTTTGACACGGGTCGGGATGCTGCGTTCGCCAAAGGCAGGCAGCAATGAGACCATGGCGGATACGCGCAGAAACACGGCAAACAGGTGCCACAGGCCCTCGCCCAGCTGAGGCAGCAGCTCGGGCGGCAGGGCGATCACGCGGGCACCGTTCCGACCAGGGCCGGGCGCGCCTCAAGCCCGATTTCCTCAAAGGACAGAACCGGATTGGCGACGCCGCGCGCGTGCATGATCGTGCGCAGCAACCGCCGCCGCCGGGTCGAGGTGACGACGGCGGGAAACACCCCGTGATCGGCCGATTGCGCCACGCTGTCGACCACGCCATCCGCCAGCTTGTTGAACAGATTCGGCGGCAGCGCCACGTCCAGACCTGCATTGGGCGCGTCGATCTGGTAGGTCGAGAATGTATCCTCCCATTCCGGGGCCAGCTGGATCAGCGGGATCGAGCCATCGTCGCGCTTCATCTCGGCCACCAGTTGGAAGCCCAGCCGCTGCCGGACCAGTTCGCAGATGCCTTCGGGTTGTGTTGTGGTCAGCCGCGCTTCGGCCACGCTTTCGAGGATCAGCGCCATGTTGCGGATCGAGACACGTTCGTCCAGCAAAAGCCGCAGCACCGCATGAAGCGTGTCGATCGGCACCTTGTCGGGGATCAGTTCATCCAGCAGCTTGCGGTTTGCCTCGGCCCGGACCGGATCGCTGAGCCGCGTCATCTCGGACAACAGGCGGCGCAGGGATTTCAGCGTCAGCAGACGCGAGAAATTCTGTTTGATGATCTCAAGCAGATGGGTGGCCAGAATCTCGGGCGGTGAGACGATGGTGGCCCCGCTCATCGCCGCGGCCTCTTGATCCTTGGGCAGAATCCAGCGGGCGGGGGCGCCATAGACGGGCTCGGTCACGTCATTGCCTTCGGGCAGCATGTCACGGTCATCCTGCACCAGCGCCAGCACCAGATCGGGGTTCAACACGCCACGCGCCTGTTCGACGCCTTGCACCTTGACCACATAGGTGCCCATGGGCAGATCGGCGCGGTCGGTCAGACGAATGTCAGGCAGGATCAGACCAAAGCTGGACGCAACATAGGTGCGCATATTGGCGATCCGCGCGTCCAGACCGGTGCCGGGGTTCAGCACCATGCTGACCAGATCGGGGGCAAATTCCAGATGCACGTCGTCCAGATCCAGAATGTCGCCAATGGCCTGCGATACCGGCGTTTCGTCCTGAGGGGCAGGTTCCAGCGCGGCCTCTTCCTCGGCCTTTTGTTTGCGGTGCACGTTGAAGGCGGCATATCCCAGCACGCTGGCCCCCAGAATGAAGGGCAGAAATGGCAGGCCGGGGACCAGCGCAAACAGCACCATCAACATCGCAACGGTGCCAAGCGCCGCCGGATGTTTGCCTAGTTGCGAGAAGATCGCGTTATCCGTCGCCCCCTGCGTGCCGCCCCGCGCCAGCAGCAGCGCAGACGCGATCGAGATGATCACCGCCGGGATTTGCGACACCAGCCCGTCGCCCACGGTCAGGATGGCATAGGTCTCAAACGCCGAGGAAATCGGCATGCCATGCACGATCACGCCCATGATCAGGCCCATCACCAGATTCAGCAGTGTGATCAGCAAACCGGCAACCGCATCGCCTTTGACGAATTTCGATGCGCCGTCGAGCGAGCCGAAAAAGGTTGTTTCCTGCTGTTCCCGCTCGCGCCGCTCTTTGGCCTGTTGGTGGTCGATGGCACCTGCGGACATGTCGCTGTCGATGGCCAGCTGCTTACCCGGCATGCCATCCAGTGCGAATCGCGCGCCAACCTCGGCCATGCGGGCCGCGCCTTTGGTGATGACCATGAAGTTCACGATCAACAGCACACCGAACACCACCAGACCCAGGAATACACTGCCGCCCATGACGAAATCGGCGAACCCTTCGATCACGTCTCCAGCAGCGTTGGGGCCGGTATGCCCTTCACCAATGATCAGCTTGGTCGAGGACACGTTCAGCGACAGCCGCAACATCAGCGAGGCCAGCAGGATCGTCGGGAAGGATGAAAAATCCAGTGGCCGCTCAATGAACAGGGTCAGCGTAAAGATCAGGATCGCCAGCGCGAAGGAGGCCGCCAACCCGACATCCAGCACCCAGGCGGGCATCGGCAGGATCATCATCACGATGACCGTCATCAGCGCCAACGCCAGCAGCACGGTCGGTGAGAACAGGGAACGAGTGTCGATCTTGGGCACGCGTGCCTCCTAGTTGAACGAGATGAAGGCGCTGGCGGAGCCGGATGGCGGAACAAGTGACCCCAACGCGCCCCCGCCCGATTGTGGCAGGGTCACGGGGATCAGGGGTGTCGCCGCAGCGGTGAAGGGATCGTGCGGTTCCGGTGCCACCGGCACCGTTTGATCCAGCTGCGCAAGAACGGTTTGAAACCGGCCGGAATAGGCGTTGGCCAGCGACGGCGTGCGTGAGTGATAGGCCCCGACAGCGGCCTGCCACGAACCAAGCTCGGCATAGAGGTCGTTCAGAAAGCGCGCTGCGTAGGTGGCGTTTTCATCGGGGTCGAACATGGCGTCGATGGACCGGAACGCTTTGCCGTGCCAGCGATAATTGATCTGGAAGCAGCCGATGTCAAAGCTGCGTTTGCCCGCTTTGAAGATGTTGAAGACATAGGTCTTCGCCTCATATTCCGAGGTGAACCAAAACCCTTGTCCTTCAACATTGATGGTCCAGGGCCAGGGCTCTAACCGCCCATCCCGCAGGCGTCCGGTTTCAACCCGTGCAATGGCGCGCATCACATCAAGCGGTACGCCCTCAGCCAAAGCCGCGCGCCGGGCGGCAGCGTCGCATATCCCGGCCACGCGGGCATCGGACATGGCAAAGCCCTGTTGCGCCCAGCCAAGCGCAAGGAAACTCAGTCCAAAGATAAATCGATAGGGCATTCTGCCGGTCCGGGATTCTGATCCATCCCGGCCAAGCTAGTCCCGCTTGGGTTTACAGAGGGTTATCAGCCAATCAGATTCGATCAATCCGCCGCCCGAATACGACGCTGGTATTGGTGCGCAGCACGCCGGGGATTTTGGCCAGATCGTCGACCAGAATATCCAGATCCTCAAGGCGTGGGGCTTCGGCCGACAGCAGCAGGTCGAACTCACCATTGATGGACAGGCAGAGTTTTACCTCGGGGTAGGCCTCAATCCGTTTGATGATGCGGGTGGTTTCCTTTTGCTGCACTTCCAGCAGCACAACGACCTGCACGCGCGGGGCGTCTTCGGAGCTGTTCAAAATCACCGAATACCCGGCGATCAGACCGCTTTCCTCCATCCGGCGGATGCGTTCGTGCACGGTGGTCCGGGCCACGCCCAGCTTTGCCGCGATTTTCGAGGTTGATTCGCGGGCGTTGTGTTGTAACGCGGTGATGATACGACGGTCTAACTGGTCCATGGTGCGCAAGGTGTAGTCCAGAGAGGGCGCCGGGCTCAAGACGTGTCAGTGCGCGCGGTTGCGTGCGGCCAGATCAGGGATGCCGCCACAATGCCGGGCGCTGCGATCAATGCGATTGCAGCAAGCGTGGGGGCGGCCCCAAAGCGCGTCATCATCCACCCTGCAAACGGATACAAAAACAACCAGCACACATGCGAGAGGGTGAATTGCGCCGCAAAAATCGCCGGGCGATCCTCGGGGCGGGTCGAGCGGGTCAACAGGCGGCCCGAAGGCGTCAGCGTGGCTGAATAGCCGAAACCCGCGCAAGCCCAAAGCAAGGCTAGCCCGAACAGCGAGACCGGACCGAGGGCAAACGCAGCCGCAGCCGCAATCATGGTTCCCAATGCGATGACGGCCCCGGTCAACATAGTGCTGCGATCTGTGTATCTGTTCAGCAGTCCGGGCAGGGCAAAGGCGGCCAGCATCGACCCGCCTCCGTACCCGGCAAGCGCGATGGCCACGGCGCTGTCAGCCAGGCCGAGATCGCTGCGCACGATGACGACGGTGTTGACGATGACCATCGCGCTTAGCGCTGCTGCTGTCCAGGTCAGCGCCAGAAGCCCGCGCAGACGCGGCGTGCGCAGGTACAGGCGGATACCGCGGGTGGTTCGGTCATAAATCCCGCGCCGCGCAGTTGGTTTGGGTGAGGGCAGCGCCACCGAAATCACCAGCAGTGCCGAGGCGGCGAACCCAAGGCCCGTGCCCCAGAACAGGCTGTCAAAGCTGACCGCCAACAGCAACGCAGCGGCAAGCGACGGGCTGAGCAGGCTTTCCAGATCATAGGCAAGACGCGACAGCGACAGAGCCTTGGTATAATCCTGCTCGTCCGTCAGGACATCCGGTATGGTGGCCTGAAATGCCGGTGTGAATCCGGCCGAGGCTGATTGCAGAAAGAAGATCAGCACATAGATCTGCCAGATCTCGGTCACGAAGGGCAGGCAGATCGCGACGCCCGCGCGCACAAGATCCAAAGTCACCAGCATCCGGCGACGGTCAAAACGGTCGGCAAAGGCGGCTGCGATGGGGGCGACCGTGACATAGGCCACCATCTTGATCGTCAGAGCTGTCCCCAGAACCAGCCCGGCGGCTTCTCCGGCCAGATCGAAAGCCAGCAATCCCAGCGCAACCGTCGCCAGACCGGTGCCCATCAAGGCCACAATCTGCGCCGCCAGCAAGTGGCGGTAAACGCGGTTTCGCAGTACATCCAGCATGTTGGGGTCGGACCTGTTGTGGCAATTCGCACCTGCCCTAATTGTCAGCCCAAAACCGCCAAGGTCAAGAAACCCGCGCAACTTGGTCGCATTCTATTGATAGCGTTGAGTTTGCGGCCCAAACCTCCTATCTCGGGGGCGATACCTGACAAAGGAAGACCCGCGTGGCGAACCACCTTTATAAGAACGACCTGCCGGACGGGTTGGATTTGGGCCCTGTTGTGGCCATTGATTGCGAAACCATGGGGCTGAACCCGCATCGCGACCGCCTGTGTGTGATCCAGATGTCGGGCGGCGATGGCAACAGCCACATCGTGCAGGTCGAAATAGGCCAGACCGAGGCCCCGAACCTGTGTGCGATGCTGGAGAACCCCAACGTCCTGAAGCTGTTCCATTTTGGCCGCTTCGATATTGCGGCGATGTACCACGCGTTCGGGGCGCTGGCCGCGCCGGTCTATTGCACCAAGATCGCCAGCCGTCTGGTGCGCACCTATACCGACCGGCATGGGCTGAAAAACCTGTGTCAGGAACTGATCGGTGTCGACATCTCAAAACAGCAACAGATGAGCGATTGGGGCGCCGAGACGCTGACAGATGCCCAGCTGGACTATGCAGCCTCGGACGTATTGTATCTGCACCAGTTGCGTGATGCGTTGGATGGTCGCCTTGCCCGTGAAGGTCGGACCGAGATGGCACAGGCGTGTTTTGACTTCTTGCCGATGCGTGCGAAGCTTGACCTCGCCGGTTGGCCCGAAACGGATATTTTTGCGCACTCATGACCGATTCCGAAGCATTTCTGAAAACCGCCCGACAGGTCGTCACGGATGAAGCCCGTGCACTGGACGTTCTGGCCGACGGGCTGGATGACCGCTTTGCCGAAGCGGTGCAGCTGATCCTGCAGGCTCCGGGCCGCATCATCATCAGCGGTATCGGTAAGTCAGGCCATATCGGTCACAAGATCGCCGCCACGCTGGCCAGCACCGGCACACCCGCTTATTTCGTGCATCCGGCCGAAGCAAGCCATGGTGATCTGGGTATGGTGTCCAAGGGCGATGTGGTTCTGGCCATCTCGAACTCGGGCGAGGCGCCGGAACTGGTGAACCTTCTGGCCTTTACCCGCCGCTTTGGCATTCCGCTGATCGGCCTGTCCAGCAAGCCGGAAAGCACCCTGATGAAACAGGCCGATGTGCACCTGTTGATCCCGTCGCTGGGTGAGGCATGCGGGTTTGGCATGGTGCCCTCGATCTCGACCACGCTGACGCTGGCGATGGGCGACGCGCTGGCGATTGCGCTGATGAAACACCGCGATTTCAAACCCGAAGACTTCCGCGCCTTCCACCCCGGCGGCAAGCTGGGCGCGCAACTGTCGACTGTGCAAGACCTGATGCACAAGGATCTGCCCCTGGTCTCTATCGAGACCCCAATGAGCGAGGCGCTGCTGGTCATGAGCCAGAAAAGCTTTGGCGTGGTGGGTGTGACCGATGCTGCGGGGAACCTGCTGGGCATCGTCACCGATGGCGACTTGCGCCGGAACATGGACGGTTTGCTGGACAAGACCACCGCCGAGGTGATGACTGAAAACCCCCTGACCATCGCGCCAAACGCCATGGCGGAAGAGGCTGTGTCGATCATGAATGACCGCAAGATCACCTCGCTTTTTGTCGTAGACCCCGACGCTCCCGGTCCGGCGCAGGGGCTGTTGCATATCCACGACTGCCTGCGCGTCGGGCTGGGCTAGGCGGAGGGTATTGCGGTGGACGGACATTCACGCATGGTTCAGTTCTTCAAGGTGGTGCTGCCATTGGTGGCCATCCTGATGCTGTCTACCGTGTTCCTTCTGTCGCGCAGTATTGAAACCGATGTGAAGGTGCCGTTCACCCAGAAAGATATCGAGGAACGGCTGGCAGATCAGGTGGTCACGCAGCCCGATTATCGCGGCACGACCCGCAAGGGTGAAGAGGTTCAGATCCAGGCGATCCGGGCCACGCAGGGCACCGAGAACTCGGTTCCTACCGCCGCCGAGTTCCGGGGGCGGATGGGCCTGTCCGATGGCGGGGTGATCACGCTGGATTCCAATTCGGGCATGATCCGCCCCGACAAGAACACCGCCACATTCGTGGGGGATGTTGTCATTACCTCGACCGATGGCATTGAAATCACGACCGATTTGCTGAATACCGCGCTGGACGAAATCCGCGGCGACGCGCCCGGGCAGGTCAATGGTACCGGGATTATCGGGAACTTCACCGCAGGCCGCATGCGCTTTGGTACCGAAAAAACCGATGGACCTGTGCATATTATTTTTACAGATGGCGTGAAACTGATATACGAGCCTGAAAAAGCAGAAAGATAACCTGTGTTCGATTTTCGATTTGTCCCCTTATGTGTTGCTCTGATGTTTGGCACTGGTTCTGCTGTGGCGCAGGAAACTCAGGTGGCGTTTGGCGCGACCAAAGCTGATCCAACCCTGCCGGTCGAGGTGACGTCAGAGCGGTTGAACGTCAATCAAGAGGACGGGTCAGCCGAATTCTTGGGCAACGTGATCGTCATTCAGGGCGAAATGCGTCTGACGGCCGAACGGGTTCTGGTCATCTATAACGAAGACCGGTCGGGCATCGAACGGATGGAAGCGACCGAGGATGTGGTTCTGGTCAGCCCACCCGACGCCGCCGAGGGCGATTGGGCCGAATACACCATCGACTCGGGCGAGATCGTGATGAAGGGCAATGTGCTGCTGACGCAAGGCCCCAGCACAATCAGCGGCGATCAGATGAATGCCGACCTGACCGCAGGCACCGCGACGATGACCGGCAATGTCAAAACCATTCTGCAGCAGGGCGCCAACTGATGGCGCGTCCCGAACTGACCGTGGCCCAGGGCAAATCCGGTCTCAAGATTGAAAAGCTACGCAAATCCTACCGCAAAAAAACGGTGATCCGCGACGTGTCGATGACGCTGGACCGGTCCGAGGTTGTGGCGCTGCTGGGACCGAACGGGTCGGGTAAGACCACAACGTTCTATTCGGTCGCCGGACTGGTGTTCCCCGAGGCGGGCACGGTCACCATTGACGGACAGGTTGTGACGACCCTTCCGATGTACCGCCGCGCGCGTTTGGGTATCGGCTACCTGCCGCAGGAAATGTCGATTTTCCGCGGGATGAGTGTCGAAGACAATATCGCCGCCGTGCTCGACATCACAGTTCAGCACGCTCATCGCCGCAAGGAGCGGCTGGAAGAGCTGCTGTCGGATTTCTCGATCGAACATCTGCGCCGTGCGCCAGCGCTGGCCCTGTCAGGCGGTGAGCGCCGCCGGGTCGAGATCGCGCGCTGTCTGGCCGCCGATCCGAAATATCTTTTGCTGGATGAGCCCTTTGCGGGGGTCGATCCGATCAGCGTAGGCGATATTCGCCATCTGGTGGCCGATCTGAAGAAACGCGGCATCGGGGTTCTGATCACCGATCACAACGTGCGGGAAACGCTGGAAATCGTGGACCGCGCCTATATCCTGCATGACGGACAGGTTCTGATGTCCGGCAGTCCGGATGAGGTGGTCGAGAACGAAAACGTCCGCCGCGTCTACTTGGGCGAAAATTTCCGTATTTCATAAGCTTGTGCAGGAATGCGCCGAACGCATGGCGGAAATCACGTATATACACGTCTGTTTTGATTGACTCTTCCGTCGTCTCTTGCCTCAATTGGGGTATGGCATTTCTTCGGTTCCCGACTGGATCATGGTGCCCCTTCCTGGAAGGGCGAAAGGTAGGACTACCCGGGGAATTGCCGTTATCCCCCACCCGATAAAAACAAGTGCGTCGCGTTACGTGACGTCAGAATGGGTGTGAATTGTGAAGGAGATCACATGCGTTACCAAATCAGCGGAAAACAGATCGACATCGGCGAAGCACTGCAAACTCATGTGCAGACCGAACTTGGCGAGGTTGTTGGCAAATATGCTCAGCGACCGACCGACGCCAATGTCGTCTTTTCCCGTTCTGCGCATGAATATGTTTGCGAAACCACCGTGCATTTGTCCACCGGCCTGACAGCGCAGGCCAAGGCCCACGCGACCGAGATTTACGCGGCGTTTGAGGGCTGCTGCGACAAGATGGAAACCCAGTTGCGCCGGTATAAACGGCGGCTCAAGGACCACCACAAAGATCGCGCCGAGCCGGTTGAACTCTTTGGGGCTTCCTCTTATATCCTCGCCTCTGACGAATCTGAATCGGCTGATGAGCCCGAAACGCTGCAGCCGATGATCGTGGCAGAGATGGAAACCAAGATCCCGTCGCTGAGTGTTGGTGAAGCCGTTATGCAGATGGAACTGGCTGGTGCCCCGGTGCTGGTGTTCCGGAATGAAAACAAGGACGGGTTGAACGTCGTTTACCGCCGGGAAGATGGCAATATCGGCTGGATCGATCCGTAACAGGCAAGAGATTTAGGCTCGCCCCTGCGCAAGCGGGGGCCCGCCATGGAGCGTGACAATGGAGCTTTCGAGCATACTCAAGCCCGAAGCAGTACGTGTATTATCTGCAGCATCCAGCAAAAAGCGGCTGTTTCAGGAAATTGCCGATGTGGCTGACACGACGCTGGGTCTTGACGCGCAGACGGTCGTTGACGGCCTGTTGGAACGTGAAAGCCTGGGACCTACGGGTGTAGGCCACGGCGTGGCGTTGCCGCATGCGCGCGTGGCCGAGCTCGAATCTGTCTCTGGTGTCTTTGTCATGCTGGAAAAGCCGATTGATTTCGGCTCGGTTGATCGTCAGCCGGTCGATTTGGCCTTTGCCCTGTTCGCACCCGAAGAGGCAGGTGTTGATCACCTGAAAGCACTGGCTTTGGTGTCGCGTACACTGCGCGATACATCTGTTTGTGCGAAATTGCGGGCCAATCCGGATCCGGTCAAACTCTATGCGATTTTGACCGAAGCCCAATCGATGCAGGCTGCTTAAGACGCTGTCAGTTACAAAAAAGCCCCCGGTTTTCCGGGGGCATTTTGTTTTAGCCGCCGGTTCCCATTTCCAGCGTCCACCAGATTTTGCCGCCACCTTCCTGATGCCAGGCAAAGCCCATCTGGCTGGCTTTGGGGTCCATGATCACAGATCGTGGGCCGGGTTGCTGCATCCACGCGGCCAGGGTTTCTGTTTCGGTCTCATAGGTCTCAGAGATCGCCTCGCCCAGGAACGTCCCGAAATACCCAACGCGCTGGGCGCGATCGATCGGTGACGAGCCGTCGGAACCAAAGTGCCACGGCCGGTTTTGGCGGGCCATATCCTTGGAATGGGTCGCGGCTGCGGCGTTCAATTGTGCGTTCAGCTGTACCGGCTGCAGCCCCTGCGCCTGGCGCAATGCGTTGACCGAATCAAGCATGCGGAATTGCAGTTTTTCGGGATTGCCGCGAATCTTGTAAACCGTCGGCAGAGGCCGTCCGTCCGCCCCGTAGGTTGGGGTGCTGCTGGGGGAACATGCTGCCAGTGCAACAAAACAGGCAAATAGTAAGGAAAATATACGCGTCATGATCGACCTGGTGATTGATTTAACCTAGGGCATAGCGCGACAGACCGTCTGGGGCAAACGCACAATGCCGCGCTTATGCGTGATTCTGCCGGTTTGATTTGCGACTGAAGCATTCTGGCCATAAAATACATCTAATTTCAGCCTGGCCTTAGCAAAGGACCGCGACACATGGTCAAAAAACACTTTCACACCCCCACCCGCCGCGGATTCCTGGCCGGTGCGTCGACCCTGCTGGCGACGCCTGCGATTGCCCAGTACATCCCCGGCGACCCGCTGCGCCCCGCGCCCGAGCCGGAACCGGAGGTTCGCCGCAACATCTCGGGATTCCGGGCGCTGGACTGGCAGCCTTACTTCTCGAATACCGATAACGGCGCAATTTTGGTCGATACCGTTTCGCGCGCGCTGCATTATTGGTCAGAGGATCAGACCGTGTACAAGCTGTACCCCTCCTCGGTGCCTTTGACCGAGGAATTGACCCGCCGGGGCCGCACCAGTGTGATCCGCAAGGTCGAAGGGCCAAGCTGGGCGCCGACTCCGTCGATGAAAAAGCGCAACCCGGAATGGCCGGGCTATATTCCTCCGGGTCCTGATAACCCATTGGGGACACACGCTTTATACCTGAGCTGGAAATATTACCGCATCCACGGCACCCACGATACACGCAAAATCGGGCGCAGATCTTCGAACGGCTGTATCGGTCTGTTCAACGAGGATATTGCGGAACTGTTTTCAATGGCGAATGTTGGCACGCAAGTGTTGCTTATTTGACGACATTTTCGCGCACGAACCCGCTTGCCGCTCAAGTTGTAATTGCATTCCAGTCGGATAGCTGATTAGTAAAAACATACGAGGTAAGTCTTGGGTGTGCGGTTTCGCTATTTGGAGCCGTGCAAATTCTGGAGGTTAATATGAAGAAACTCGTTCTCGCCGCTGCACTGACTGCTGCTGCTTCGACCGCCTACGCGGGCAACCTGGAAGAGCCGATTGTTGAAGCGCCGGTTGTTGTTGAGGAAACTCAAGGTTCGTCGCAGGGCATCATCCTGCCGCTGATCCTGCTGGTCGTTGTTGCTGCTGCTGTTGCCGCAAGCTAATTTGACGAGCACCATCTAGAGAAAAGGCGGTGGAGTTCTCCACCGCCTTTTTTCATGCTTGATTATCGGGTTTGAATGGCCGGTCAGTCCAGCCAACCCTTGAGATTGTCTTCGATCACCTTGCCAAGCGCCGCAATATGCGCGTCGTCATCGTTCAGGCATGGGATGTAGGTAAAGGTCTCGCCGCCGGCCTCTTCAAAGCTTTCCTTGATCTCTTCGTTGATCTCTTCCAGCGTTTCGATGCAATCGGCGGAAAACGCGGGCGCAATCACGGCGATATTCTTCTTACCTTGCCGCGCCAATTCGGCCACATGCTCGACCGTATAGGGTTTCAGCCATTCCTCGGGCCCGAATCGCGACTGGAAGGTCGAGACCAGCTGATCATCTGCCCAGCCCAGCCGCTCTTTCAGCAGGCGTGAGGTTTTGGCGCATTGGCAGTGATAGGGATCGCCCTGCTGCAAATAGCGGTCCGGCATGCCATGATAGGAACAGACCAGAATATCGGGCTTGGTCTTCATCGCCGCATAGGCTTGTTCCACCGACCCGGCCAAAGCGTCGATATAGGCGGGCTCATCAAAATAGGCAGGCACGGTGCGGCTGGCGGGTTGCCAGGCTTCCTCCATCAATGCGCGGAAGAACTGGTCATTTGCGGTGGCGGTCGTCGCCCCTGCGTATTGCGGATAAAGCGGGAAGAACAGGATGCGGTCGCAGCCTGCCGCGACCATCTCGCGGACTTTTGATTTGGTCGACGGGTTGCCGTAACGCATGCAGAAATCGACCATCACCCGATCGCCATAGCGCGCCTGCATCGCATCGCGCATCTTGGTGGTTTGGTCCTTGGTGATCGTCATCAGCGGGCTTTCGCCCTTGTCGTGATTCCAGATCGATTTATACGCCTCGCCCGAGCTGAAGGGCCGTTTGGTCAGGATGATTCCTTGTAGGATCGGCTGCCACTTCCATTTCGGGTAGTCGATGACGCGCTGATCCGACAGAAACTCGTTCAGGTAACGGCGCATGGGCCAATAGCTATAGTCATCCGGGGTGCCCAGATTGGCCAGCAGGATGCCGACACGGCCCATTTTGACCTTGGGATGGTCGGCGGGGGCGTGGGATGGGCGAGTGGCGTCAAACATGGGTCGCTTCCTGAATTTCTGCGTACCGGGCTGAGATAACCGGAAAAACCCGGGCGTCAATCGGACAGTTTGCCTTCTTTTGCCCCAAGCGCGTCGGCAAGGCGGGTTTGGGCCGATCCGGGACGCAGCGGTTTTTGCTGGCTGTCATCGGGGGACCATCCGGTCAGGCAGATCAGCTCATACGTGGCGGCCAGACGTCCCTGTGGAGTTGTGAAGTTTTCGGCATAGATCTGCTGGGCGCGGGCAAAGACCTGCCGCCTGGTGGGGCGTTTCACCCGATCAGACAGGCTGTTGGTTTCGCCCATCGCGCGCAGATCACGCATCAGGTGGGGCAGGTCGCGATATTCCGCCGTCAGGCGCGCGGTGTCAGCGACGGGCAGGGCGAGGCCGGCCCGCTGCAGCAACCCGCCCAAATCGCGCAGCTCGGCCATGGGCGCAATGCGAGGGCTGAGTCCGCCGGTCACCTCAATCTCGGCCTGCCCGAGGGCCGCGCGCAGTTCATGCAGGGTTTCGCCGCCCAAACAGACCACCAGCAACAGCCCGTCGGGCCGCAGGGCGCGGTGGCATTGGATCAGTTGCCCCACCGGATCATTGGCCCAATGCAGCGCCATCGCGTGGATCACCAGATCATGCGCGCCTGGGGTCAGGTCCAGCACCTCGTCATCACCAACGACATGTGCGCCCGGCAACACATCCCGCCAGACTTGCGCAAACGGGGTCACGATCGCCGGGGCCGTAAAGGTTTTGTTAACCATGGAGAGTCGATCCTGCACCTCGTCCACCGCGGCGTGATGCAAAAACATGGCGTCTTCCCGCGCGCGGGCACGGTGCCGGGTCAAAGCCCTGCGATCGAACAGAGAGGGTGCGTTGGACTCAGGCAGTTTCATAGGGCGCAATTATCGCATCTGGCCGCGGATTCAAACCGCCGTTCAGATGATCTATCCACCGCGCTGCATGGGCTGCGGTGAGTTGACCGAGACGGATTTCGGCCTTTGCGGTGCCTGTTGGCGCGAGACGCCTTTTATCGGCGGCACGGTGTGCGAAAGCTGCGGTGTTCCCCTGCCCGGTGAGGCAGATGGCCACCGGATCGAATGCGATGACTGCATGAAAACGCCGCGCCCCTGGCAGGCCGGGCGCGCCGCGCTGCTTTATGACGGCAAGGCACGGTCGATGATTCTGGCGTTGAAACATGGCGACAGGCCGGAACTGGCACGGCCCGCCGCCGGGTGGATGGCGCAGGCTGGCCGCGACTTGTTTCACAAGGATATGCTGATCGCCCCGGTGCCTTTGCATTGGTCGCGGCTGCTCAAACGGCGCTATAATCAGTCGGCCCTGCTGGCGCAGCATCTTGGGCGGCAAACCGGGTTGGAAACCTGCCCCGACCTGCTGATCCGCCGCGTCAAAACCCCTGTTCTGGATGGGAAAACCGCCGATGAACGCGCGGACACGCTGGAAAACGCCATCGCGGCCCATCCCAAACGGGTCAACAGGATGCAGGGCCGCGATGTGCTGTTGGTGGATGATGTCATGACCTCGGGGGCGACGCTGGCCGCCTGTACGCGTGTCTGCAAAGATGCAGGCGCAAATCATATTTTCGTGTTGACCCTAGCGCGCGTTGCCAAGGATGCCTAATTCGCGGAAGATTACGCGAAACCCGAAGGGACGATTTATGAAACCGGTTGAAATCTACACCTCGCCGCTCTGCGGCTTTTGCCACGCGGCCAAACGCCTGCTGAAACAGAAAGGCGTCGAGTTCAAGGAAGTCGATGTGTTCATGCACCCCAAGCGCAAGCCCGAGATGATCAAGCGCGCCGGCGGCAAACGGACCGTTCCGCAGATTTTCATCGGTTCGCAGCATGTGGGCGGCTGCGATGAGCTTTATGAGCTGGACCGTCAGGGCAAGCTGGACCGCCTGCTGGCGGCATGAAGACCGCGCTGCTGCAACTCACCTCGTCGGATGATCCGTCTGACAACCTGACCACGGTGCGCGCCATGATGGCCGAGGCCGCCGGGCAGGGCGCGCGGTTCATCCTGACGCCCGAGGTGACCAATTGCGTGTCCAACAGCACGACGCGGCAGCAAGAGGTTCTTCAGTTCGAAGAAGATGACATAACGCTGGCTGGCCTGCGCGAACAGGCCAGCGCGCTGGGCGTGTGGCTGCTGATCGGCTCGTTGGGGATCAAAACCCACGATGCCGATGGCCGCTTTGCGAACCGGTCGTTCATGATCGACCCGCAGGGGCAGATCGTGGCGCGCTATGACAAAATCCACATGTTCGACGTGCAGGTCTCGGACTTTGAGACCTTCCGCGAATCGAAGAATTACCGCCCCGGCGACCGCGCCGTGGTGGCCGAGACCGCGTTTGGCAAGGTCGGTATGGCCATCTGCTATGACATCCGGTTTCCGCATCTGTTTGCCGCTCTGGCACAGGCCGGGGCGCGGATTCTGACGGTGCCAGCTGCGTTTTCGCCGGTCACGGGGGCGGCGCATTGGGAATCGCTGCTGCGGGCGCGGGCGATTGAAAACGGCGCTTGGGTGCTGGCCCCGGCGCAAACCGGCGAACACCGGAAAACGCGTGGCAAAACGCGGTACACGCATGGTCACAGCATGGTCGTTGCCCCGTGGGGAGAGGTCGTCATCGACGCAGGTACCGATCCAGGCATTCACATTTTCGATTTGGATGATAGTTCTGTGACAGAGGCGCGCCGCCGCGTGCCTTCATTGACCCATGTGCGGCCTTTCACCGGCCCCTGATCCAGAACCGAAGATATGACGGACGAGAAAAATGCCCTCGCGGTCACGCTGTTCAGCGAGATCCTGACCGCCGACCAGCTATTGCGCAACCGGCTGAGCCGGGTGCTGCCCAAGGGCATGGAAATCTCGCATTTCTCGGTGCTGAACCATTTGGTGTTCGTGGGGGATGAACGCACCCCGGCGCAACTGGCCAGCACCTTTCACGTGACGCGCGGGGCGATGACCAACACTTTGGCCAAGCTGGAATGGGCCGGATACATCCACATACGCCCCGACTGGGACGACGCCCGCCGCAAAATGGTCGCCATCAGTCCCGCCGGTCGGAGGGCGAGAGATCAGGCGATTTCCTCGATTGCGCCGCTGATCAACCGCGTGGTCGGAGAGCTGGGACTGGAACGCGTCCGCAGTACGTTGCCCGTGCTGAGGGATTTGCGGTTGCAGTTGGAGGGGGAGTAGGGTTTGGCTGCGGTGCAGTGCAAGACAACAAAACTCGATCAATTGGAAATGTTCGATCAAAGAACGGGTTAAATCATTCTGTCTTTTGACAATTTAGGGATGAGCATGAATGCCATGGATTATGCATGAGAGTATTTCAGACCAAGAAGACGTGACGTGGGCGTTGCGGGATCTAACGACCGGCGCTGACAGAACGACCCCTAAAATTCACATGCCGACATTTGAAATTTCTGAAGATCAATACCCTTTGGATTTTCAACAAACCTCATCGCATACAGAGCTAACGGATTTCATGCGGGGCGGAGGTTTGGGTGTTGTTCTCGTCAGTCAAGCGTTCCGGGATTTGATCGAAGAAATGGATCCGGGACACAGCCTTTACTATCCAGTTGTTCTGCATTGCGATGATGGGCGCATTATCAAGGACGAGTATTTTCTTCATAAGTTCTCAGACTTTGTCGACGGCGGTGTCATAGTCGACGAGTCCGATGTCCAGCCAGTCGTGCGTAAAGGAAAGATTAGATTTTACAGCAGTTCGGCTTGGCCCAGGCTGGTTTGGCGCAGCGATAAACTCAAGGATCGCCACGTATTTGCGGATAGCTTTTTGCGCGACCGCTTTTGTGTTTCTGATGCGTTCCTTGAGGCGGCCGAAGACAAAGGCTTCAAAGGTTTCCAAAAAATCGAGGCCTTCATCCGTTATGCTTCCTGACCGCGTGTAGGCCAACAAGCGTAGGATGGGTTTACAACCCATCATCAATTCTCGGAAACCACAGGCAAGATGGGTTGAAAACCCACCCTACCCGGTCTTCACACTCGCCGTCACATAATTCACGCTCAAATCCCGGTCCGAGATCGACCAGCTCCACAGGATCGGGTTGAAGACGAAGCCCTTGCGGTCCACCGGGTCCAGCCCGGACTGTCGCAGCAGGTCGAACAGTTCGTCGGGCGTGATGAACTTGTTCCACTCATGCGTGCCGCGGGGTAGCCAGCGCATGACGACCTCGGCCCCGAAGATGGCCATGGCATAGGATTTCGGGTTGCGATTGATGGTCGAACAGATCAGCAACCCGCCCGGTTTCAACAGCTGCTGCGAGGCGGTCAGGAAACCCAGAGGATCGGCCACATGCTCGACCACCTCCATGTTTAGCACCACGTCGAACTGTTCCCCTGCGGCGGCCATGTCCTCGGCTGTGGTGTGGCGGTAGTCGATCTCAAGTCCCGATTGCTCGGCATGGATGCGGGCGACGGGTAGGTTGCCCTCGGCGGCGTCGGCACCGACGACCTCGGCCCCCAAACGCGCCATTGGTTCGCTCAGCAGTCCGCCGCCACAGCCGATATCCAGCAGGCGCAGGCCCTCAAACGGTTTTTCGGCCTTCAGATCACGGTCAAATTCACCCGCAATCTGCTGTGTGATATAGTCCAGACGGCACGGATTGAGCATGTGCAGAGGTTTGAATTTCCCATGCGGGTCCCACCATTCGGCGGCCATCGCCTCGAATTTTGCGATCTCGGACGGGTCCACCGTGTTCGGATGCGCTTGCATTCCTGTCTCCGTGTGCTCTTTTACGTTTAAAGACTATATAGGGCCCTAATGGATAAGTACCCGGACCAAAAGCGCGCAGTTCAATATCTGTACCCGCCGATTGACCCGTTCGATCAGCGGATGGTCGATGTGGGCGACGGGCACCGCATTTATATGGAGCAATGCGGCAATCCGAATGGCCTGCCGGTCGTGGTGTTGCATGGCGGTCCCGGGGGCGGGTGCAGCCCGGCGATGCGGCGGTATTTCGATCCGAATGTTTACCGGGTGATTCTGTTTGATCAGCGCGGATGCGGTCGGTCACGGCCTCATGCGTCGGTGGTGGATAACACGACCTGGCATCTGGTGGATGATATTGAGCGGCTGCGCACCTTGCTGGACATTGACGATTGGACGGTGTTTGGCGGCAGTTGGGGCGCAACTCTGGCGCTGGTCTATGCGCAGGCGCATCCGGACCGGGTGAACCGGCTGGTGCTGCGCGGCGTGTTTCTGGCGACGCAAGCCGAGTTGGATTGGTTCTATGGCGGCGGTGCTGGCAAGTTCTGGCCCGAGCAATGGGCGAAATTCACCGCGCTGCTTTCAAAGGACGAGCTATCGGATACGATCAACGCCTATCACAAGCGCCTGTTCTCGGGCGACCGGGCGACGGAAATCCTGTATGGGCGGGCTTGGTCGGCGTGGGAGAACGCGCTGGCCTCGATTCATTCGCACGGCGCAACCGGCGAAAGCCCCGGAGAATACGCGCGTGCCTTTGCCCGACTTGAGAATCACTATTTCACCCATGGGGCTTTCCTTGAGAAAGACGGCCAGATTCTGGATCAGGTCGACCGGATCGCGCACATCCCCGGGCACATAGTTCAGGGGCGGTACGACATGATCTGCCCACCGCAGGCAGCGTGGTCTTTGGCCGAACGCTGGCCAAACGCCGAGCTCAAGATGGTGCGTCAAGCGGGTCATGCGCTGTCCGAACCCGGCATCAGCGCCGAATTGGTCCGTATCATGGACCGCGTGGCCGAGGGGGTGGCATGACCCGGATTGACCGCCGTGCCTTATTCGCCTCAGGTGCTGCCGCTGCTCTGTTGGCGGCGACGGGTGCGTCGCTTGCGGACACGCCCAAAAAGGGCGGGACGCTGCGTCTGGCCGTGCCACGCGATGACAGTTTGGAGCAGGTGGCGCGCGGGGCTGTGTTCGATACGCTCACCGAGATCGCGCCCGATGGCACCCTGCGCGGAGAGTTGGCGCGTGGGTGGCACACAGAAGCAGATGCCCGGGTGTGGCGTTTTGATCTGCGCGGCGATGTGGCGTTCCATGATGGTGCAGCTTTGGATGTGAAAGATGTGGTCTCGGTGCTGCAACAGGTTGGACGGGCCGAGGCGCTGACGGCGGATTCGGTGCGGCTGGAACTGGCCGACTCCAACCCTGGCCTGCCATTTTTGCTGGCAGACAGCCGGTTCGTCATCACACGCGACGGACAAGGCGTGACGCCCTTGCGCACAGCCAATGGCACCGGGTGCTACCGGGTGGAACGGGCCGAGGATGATCGGCATTTTCTTGGCCGCCGGGTGGCGGGTCACTACAAGGACGGGCAGGCCGGATGGGCCGATGCGCTTGAGATCATCGTGATCCCTGACGCCAAAGTTCGGGCTGAGGCGTTGCGAGATGCTTATGTGGATATCGCGGCGCTGCCAGATGGGGATGAACTGACGGATCAACGCGGTCTGCGCTATCACCCCAGTCAGGATGACATGGCGCTGGCCGTGGCCGGTCATGTGGGAATGCCGCGCCAGATCGGCAGCGCCCGCGCACTGGATGACGGGCGCATCGCGGAACGGTGGTGGCTGGCCTGACCTGATCACGTTTCACGCTGGGGGTTGCAGACTCGGCAACTCCTGCGTATATGCATCTGCAACAGCGGCGCGTTGGACTTCTGGTTCAAGGCTCCACCGGAAAATTCGACGGGCCGCGCGCCCGTTTTTTTGTGCCCGGATGAAGGGTGAAGTACCTGATGACAAACGACCTGATAGCCAAAGCTGCCATCGACCGGCGACTGGCCGAGATCATCACCCCCGTGATCGAAGATCTGGGGTACGAACTCGTCCGTATTCGCCTGATGAGCGGCAAGACCACCACGATGCAGATCATGGCCGACAAGCCCGATGGCGGCATCGAAGTGGATGACTGCGCCGAGATTTCCAACGCCATCAGCGCCACGCTGGATGTCGAGGACCCGATCCTTGACGCTTATACGCTTGAGGTGTCCAGCCCCGGCATCGATCGCCCGCTGACCCGTCTCAAGGATTTTGAGATGTTCGAAGGGTATGAGGCCAAGATCGAGACCGCAGAGCTGATCGACGGCCGCCGCCGTTTCAAGGGCGAGCTGGCCGGGATCGAAGGGGATGAGGTTCTGATCAACATCCCCGAGGGGGATGAGACGATCACCATCGGTCTGCAATTCGACTGGCTGAGCGACGCCAAGCTGGTCCTGACCGATGACCTGATCAAGGAAATGCTGCGCCAGCGCAAAGACGCTGGATCCTTAAACGAAAACGCTTTCGACGAGATTGAGACCGAAGGGTCCGAAGAGGAGACGAACTGATGGCAATCACCTCAGCCAACCAGCTGGAGCTGCTGCAGACCGCCGAGGCCGTGGCCCGCGAAAAGATGATCGACCCCGGTCTGGTTGTCGAAGCGATGGAGGAATCGCTCGCCCGTGCGGCCAAGAGCCGTTACGGGGCCGAGATGGACATTCGTGTCTCGATCGACCGCAAGACCGGCAAGGCGACATTCACCCGCGTCCGCACCGTGGTCGAGGATGAAGAGCTTGAGAACTATCAGGCCGAGATGACCGTCGAGCAGGCGAAGCAGTACATGGAAGCACCCGAGGTTGGTGACGTCTTTGTCGAGGAAGTCCCGCCGGTTGAAATGGGCCGGATCGCGGCGCAATCCGCCAAGCAGGTGATCCTGCAGAAGGTCCGTGAAGCGGAACGTGATCGTCAGTACGAAGAATTCAAGGATCGCGCAGGCACCATCATCAACGGTGCCGTCAAGCGCGAGGAATTCGGTAATGTCATCGTCGATCTGGGCGGTGCCGAGGCCGTTCTGCGCCGCAATGACAAGATCGGCCGCGAAAGCTATCGCCCTAACGACCGCGTGCGCGCTTATATCAAAGAGGTTCGCCGCGAGGTTCGTGGCCACCAGATATTCCTGTCGCGCACCGCGCCGGAATTCATGGCCGAGCTGTTCAAGATGGAAGTGCCGGAAATCTATGACGGCATCATCGAGGTCAAGGCCGTGGCCCGTGACCCCGGCTCGCGCGCCAAGATTGCCGTGATTTCGTATGACGGCTCGATTGACCCCGTCGGTGCCTGCGTTGGTATGCGCGGCAGCCGCGTGCAGGCCGTTGTGAACGAGCTGCAGGGCGAAAAGATCGACATCATCCCGTGGAACGAAGATCAGCCGACCTTCCTGGTGAACGCTCTGCAGCCCGCCGAGGTTTCCAAGGTTGTTCTGGACGAAGAAGCCGGCAAGATCGAAGTTGTGGTGCCTGAGGAGCAACTTTCCCTCGCCATCGGTCGTCGTGGTCAGAACGTGCGTCTGGCCAGCCAGCTGACCAATTTGGACATCGACATCATGACCGAAGCCGAAGAATCGGCGCGTCGTCAGAAAGAGTTCGAAGCCCGCACTCAGCTGTTCATGGAAAGCCTGGATCTGGACGAATTCTTTGCCCAGCTGCTGGTGTCCGAGGGCTTCACCAACCTCGAAGAGGTTGCCTATGTCGAGCTGGATGAACTGCTGGTTATCGACGGTGTGGACGAAGGCACGGCGCAGGAACTGCAAACCCGTGCCCGTGAATTCCTGGAAGCACAAGCCAAAGCGGCGCTGGATGCGGCCCGTGCTTTGGGTGCCGAGGACAGCCTTATTGAATTCGAAGGCCTCACACCCCAGATGGTAGAGGCGCTGGCCAAGGATGACGTGAAGAATTTGGAAGACTTCGCCACCTGCGCCGACTGGGAACTGGCCGGTGGCTGGACCACGGTCGACGGCGAGCGCATCAAGGATGACGGTGTGCTTGAGCCCTTTGGCGTCACTCTGGAAGAGGCGCAGGATCTGGTCATGACCGCCCGTATTATGTTGGGCTGGGTTGATCCGGCCGAGCTGGAACAGGCGTCAGACGAAGAAGTCGAGACCGAAGAGGAGGCCGAGGCCTGATCTCAGGGCCTCGGGGTGCTGACATGGGTCGCGGTGGCGTCCATAAGGATCGGTCGGACGGACCCGAACGCAAGTGCATCGCCACGGGCGAGGTTCAGCCCAAATACGGGCTGATCCGCTTTGTGATGGGTCCGGACGGTCAGGTCTTTCCCGATGTTGCGGCGAAATTGCCGGGGCGCGGGGTCTATGTGGCGGCGGATCGCGCCGCGCTGGACAAGGCTGTGGGCAAAAAGCTGTTCTCGCGCGGGTTCAAGGCGCAGGTTTCTGCCCAAGCGGACCTGGTCGATGAGGTCGAAAAGCAAGTCGCGCGGCGGGTGATCGAGCTGATCAGCCTGGCGCGCAAATCCGGTGACGCGGTTGCCGGATATGAAAAGGTCAAGACGTGGCTGGACCGGGAAGAGGCCCAGGTACTGATTCAGGCCAGCGATGGATCGGGGCGCGGCAAGTCGAAACTCAGCACGCCGCACTTCGGAAAATACATAGGCTGGCTGACCGCGGACGAGTTAGGAGCGGCATTTGGGCGCCAAACCGTGATTCATGCGGCGCTGGCCTCTGGCGGACTCGCCAAACGTGTTGTAGAGGAAGCGCAGCGCCTGCGTGGCTTGCGCGAAACGGATGACGGCGGCAAGGGCCGCGCGGAAGGGTAAGAAGCTTTATGAGCGATAGTGACGGCAAAAAGACATTGGGTCTTCGTGGCGGGGCACGCCCCGGAAATGTGAAACAGAGTTTCAGCCACGGACGCACCAAGAATGTCGTGGTGGAAACCAAACGCAAACGCGTGGTGGTCCCCAAGCCGGGTGCCGGAAAACCGGGTGGCGGTGCAACGCCCTCGGGTGATCCGTCGCGTCGCCCAGCCGGGATTTCCGATGCGGAAATGGCGCGCCGGATGAAGGCGCTGCAGGCCGCCAAGGCGCGTGAGGTCGAAGAGGCCGCCGCCCGCGAGGCTGCCGAGAAGGCGCGCGAAGAAGAGCGCGCGCGCCGCCGTGCGGAACAAGAGGCCAAAGAGCGCGAACAGCGCGAGGCCGAAGAACGTGCACGCCAGAAGGCAGAAGACGAAGAGCGCAAGCGCAAAGAGGCAGAAGAAGCCGCCAAGCGCGTTGCTGCAACCCCCGCGCCCGAAGAACCCAAGGCCGCCCGCGCCCCTGCCAGCAAACCCGCGCCTGCGGCTGCTCCGCGCAAACAGGATCGTGAGCGTGAACAGCGTGGCCGTGGCAAGGGCCGTGACGACAACCGCCGTTCGGGCAAGCTGACACTGGGTCAGGCCACAGGTGGCGAAGGCAACCGTCAACGGTCGATGGCCGCCATGAAGCGCAAACAGGAACGTGCGCGTCAGAAAGCCATGGGTGGCGCGGTCGAGCGGGAAAAGGTAATCCGCGACGTGCAATTGCCCGAGGCGATTGTGGTCTCGGAACTGGCCAACCGCATGGCCGAGCGTGTGGCTGACGTTGTCAAATCGCTGATGAACATGGGCATGATGGTCACGCAGAACCAGACCATCGACGCCGACACCGCCGAGCTGATTATCGAAGAATTTGGCCACAAGGTCACCCGCGTTTCCGATTCGGATGTGGAAGACGTCATCAAAGAGGTCGAAGACAGCGATGACGATCTGCAACCGCGTCCGCCGGTCATCACCATCATGGGTCACGTTGACCACGGTAAGACCTCGTTGCTGGACGCGATCCGCGATGCGCGCGTTGTGGCCGGTGAGGCCGGTGGTATCACCCAGCATATCGGTGCCTATCAGGTGAAAACCGATGGCGGCACCACGCTGACCTTCCTGGATACACCGGGCCACGCGGCCTTTACATCGATGCGCTCGCGCGGTGCTCAGGTCACGGATATCGTTGTTCTGGTGGTTGCTGCCGACGACGCGGTGATGCCGCAGACCATTGAGGCGATCAACCACGCCAAAGCGGCCCAAGTGCCGATGATCGTGGCGATCAACAAAGTCGACAAGCCGGATGCAAACCCGGACAAGGTGCGCACCGACCTGCTGCAACACGAAGTGATCGTTGAGAAAATGTCGGGTGAGGTTCAGGACGTCGAAGTGTCCGCCATCACCGGTCAGGGTCTGGACGAATTGCTGGAAGCCATCGCGCTGCAGGCCGAGATTCTGGAACTGAAAGCCAACCCCGACCGCGCCGCGCAAGGTGCCGTGATCGAGGCACAGCTGGATGTGGGCCGCGGCCCTGTCGCCACCGTTCTGGTTCAGACCGGCACGCTGCGTCAGGGCGATATCTTCGTTGTGGGTGAGCAATACGGTAAGGTCCGTGCGCTGATCAATGACAAAGGCGACCGCGTCAAAGAGGCCGGACCCTCGGTTCCGGTCGAGGTTCTGGGCCTGAATGGAACGCCCGAAGCGGGCGACGTTCTGAACGTGACCGAGACCGAAGCGCAAGCGCGTGAGATCGCCGCCTATCGTGAGCAAGCTGCCAAGGACAAACGCGCCGCCGCTGGTGCCGCGACCACCCTTGAGCAGCTGATGCAGAAGGCCAAGGAAGACGAAAACGTCACCGAACTGCCCATTCTGATGAAAGCGGATGTGCAGGGGTCTGCCGAAGCGATCGTTCAGGCGATGGAAAAGATCGGCAACGACGAGGTGCGCGTGCGCGTGCTGCACTCGGGCGTCGGTGCCATCACCGAGACCGATGTGGGTCTGGCCGAAGCCTCGGGCGCACCGATATTCGGGTTCAACGTCCGTGCCAATGCCTCGGCGCGGAACACGGCGAACCAGAAGGGCGTCGAGATCCGCTACTACTCGGTGATCTATGACCTTGTGGATGACGTGAAAGCCGCCGCATCCGGCCTGTTGAGCGCCGAAATCCGCGAGAAGTTCATCGGCTACGCCGAAATTCGCGAAGTCTTCAAGGTCACCGGCGTCGGCAAGGTTGCCGGCTGTCTGGTCACCGAAGGCGTGGCGCGGCGTTCCGCAGGTGTCCGCCTGCTGCGCGACAACGTGGTGATCCACGAAGGCACGCTGAAGACGCTGAAGCGCTTCAAAGACGAAGTGGCCGAGGTTCAGTCGGGTCAGGAATGCGGTATGGCGTTCGAAAACTACGACGATATCCGCCAAGGCGACGTGATCGAAATCTTCGAGCGCGAAGAAGTTACGCGTACGCTGGATTGATCTGGTGTTGCGATGAAACAGAAAACGGCGGCCCTTTGGGTCGCCGTTTTTGTCTTGTTTAGTGCTTTTTGATTTCAAGGAAGACCGCGCGTTGCACGACTTTGTGCGAACGTCGATTGGACAAGTCTTGTTGGGATTGTTCCGAAAAAAGAAATGTAACCACCATTTGCTTACCGGAAATTCAGCATATCTCTCTTTTTTGATGATTCTTACGGATCATCTTCTTCGGTTTCAATTTGGATAAAGTACTCGCAGCGCTCTAGATAATGATCACGTCGGAAAGGCGGCTCCTGCGGCAGCTCTGAAAAGAAGTGCCAATCCTGATCGCTGCACCAGTATCGGCCTATTCCTAAGGTTTTCAGAAATTGTCTAAGTGGAACGCCATAGTACATCGAAATGCTGTCGAGGCTATCAGCGCCACGCCATTTCATGCTGGCCTCGAAGCTGGAGAAAAACTGAAGTGAACAGCTTCCGCTACGTATATCACCGTCATCGTACAATATCGAACATGTAACCTTGCGACCAAGAACAGATAAGCTGAGAAGCTTGGGATCAATTTCGTAGCCCCATTGACGAACTGCTATGATCGTTTGATTGCCTTCGCCAAACGGGTTCAACAGCAAGGCACTATCGGATCTGACTCCAACAACAGTTCCAGAAACAATCGGAAATTGCTTCGCCTTCGCTTCCAACTCAGGTGTCGCTGAAACTGCTACAGATGGCGCGAAGAGCAAGCCAGCTAGAAAAGGCAAAACCGTTGCCAAGATACTGCGCCAGAGCTTATCGCCGCTATTACTCAAACTCGCCTCGTGGTTGGAAAATGATTCATGCTGAGCCATATAGCACAATCGAAAACTTATATGTCCTTGTGGCGTACGTCCTAGGTCAGTTCGTCACTCAATGCGTCTGTCTAACTACCGCGACCCCGCCAAAAACGCCCCCGGATGCATGATGATGTCGAAATGCTGCATCCCCTTCTGCAGATCGAAACTCACCGAATGCCCGCCCTTGCGCAGCAGTTCCGCATAATCCCGGCTTTGGCGGATGAATTCGGGCGTGTCGCGCTCGGCCACGGTCACGCGATAGCGCGGGCCGGGGGCGGGGAGGTGCAGGATGGGCGACAGATCGTGGACCTCGACCGGGGTCAGTTGCAACGGGTCGTTTACGGGCGTCAGGCTGATCGGCTCCAGATCATAAACCCCGCTGATCAGGATCACGTCGCGCACGCGCAGCCCGGCGCGGGCCAGCGCGTCGGCTGAGGTGGCCATGACCATCGCCGCCAGATGCGCCCCGGCGCTGTGGCCAGACAGGGTGACGCGGGACGGATCAAACCCCAGATCGCCTGCATTGGCCGCAAGCCAAAGCAGCGCGTCGCGGCATTCCCCGATCATGTCCCCGATGCGCGCATCCGGGGCCAGAGTGTAGTTCAGGGTGGCAAAGGACTGTTCAGCCTCGACCAGCGCGGGGGCCATCATGGCCGACTCACGCTGGCTGAGCGCCTGCCAATATCCGCCATGGATGAACACGTGCAGCGGCGCCCCGGCCCCTTTCGCCGGGAAGAAATCCAAGACCTGTTCGGGGCTGTCGCCATAAGAGAGGTTCTGGTGACAATCCATCTGCGCCCGGTGTTGGGCGCTGAGCGCGGCATAGGCATCGACATAGGGGGTCAGGTCGCCACCGATCATGGATCGGGGGGAATATTCCTGATCCAACTCGGCCTGAGTGAATCCTCGGTACAGCATAGCCTACTCCTGATCCGCATACATCAATTCGGTGCGCACATCGTAGAGATCATGAAAGAACCGCAAATCCAAGGCTTTGCGCAGGAAGGACACGCCGCTGGACCCTCCGGTGCCGGGCTGGTTGCCGATCACGCGCTCCACCGCGGTGACATGATCGAACCGCCAGCGCTGGAACAGCGATTCCACGTCCATCAGCTTTTCGGCCAGCGCGTACAGATTCCAATGACGGTCCGTGTTGCGGAAGACCTGCACCCACAGCTTCACCACGCGCGGGTCGCCGGAATAGGGCTGGGCGAAGTCGCGGTTCAGCAGCTCGTCAGGCACATCGAACCCCTGCCGGGCCATCATCTGCAACACCTCGTCATAGAGCGAAGGTTTCGTCAGCGCGGCGGTCAACATCTCTATCACTTCCGGATCATGCGCGTGCACCTTGAGGGTGGCGGCATCCTTGTTGCCCAGAATGAACTCGATCTGGCGGTAGCCGTAGCTTTGAAACCCTGATGAGCTGCCCAGCGCCTGCCTGAATGTCATGTAATCGGCGGGCGTCATGGTCAACAGCGTCTCCCACGCAGCGATCAGCTGTCGTTGGATCGCTTTGACCCTGTCCAGATTCTTCATCGCCGGGCCAAAACCGTCCTGTTGCAGGAACCGGCGCACCTCGACCAGTTGGTGGTGCATCAGTTTAAGCCACAGCTCGCTGACCTGATGGATGATGATGAACAGCATCTCATCGGGTTGGGCGGGGTCCTGAAATGTATTTTGCAGGTTCAGCAGGGTCTTGAGCTGCAGAAAGTCGCCATAGCTTTTGCGGTGGGTTTCCGTGAAATCGGTGACCAGGGACTCTTCGATTCCCCGTTCCAGATACCTGTCGTTATCGCCCATGTGCTCCTCCAAACGCGCGGGTTTTCCTCTGTTTAGGGTCAAAACCCGCGCGGTGCCAGAGCGTTAGGTCCAGTCCAGAACCACCTTGCCGGACTGGCCGGATTTCATCGCGGCAAACCCTTGGGCAAAGTCGTCGACTTTCATTTTATGCGTGATCACCCGGCTGACGTCCAAACCGTTCTGCAGCATGGCGATCATCTTGTACCAGGTTTCAAACATTTCACGCCCATAAACGCCCTTGATGGTGATGGCCTTGAACACGATACGTGACCAGTCAACGGGGGATTTTCCGGGTGGGATTCCCAGCAGAGCGATTTTGCCGCCCATCACCAGTGCCTCGACCATCTGATCCAGCGCAATTTGTGAGCCCGACATTTCAAGGCCCACATCGAACCCTTCCTTCATGCCCAACTCGGTGATGACGTCCTGCAGGTCCTCATTCGACACATCAACGGTGCGCACAGTTGGCACAACGTGCTCGGCCAGTTTCAGACGATCAGGGTTGATGTCGGTGATCACCACATGCCGCGCGCCTGCATGGCGGGCAACGGCGGCGGCCATGATACCAATGGGGCCCGCGCCGGTGATCAGAACATCTTCGCCCAGCAGATCAAAGCTGAGCGCGGTGTGGACGGCATTGCCGAGCGGATCGAGGATCGCGCCGATTTCATCGGGTACATCGTCGGGCAGGGGAACCACGTTGAAGGCGGGCAGCTTCAGGTACTGCGCGAACGCGCCCTGCTCGTTCACGCCGATGCCGCGCGTACCGGGGTCGAGGTGGAACTTACCCGCGCGGCTTTGGCGGCTGTCATTGGTGATCAGATGACCCTCGCCTGAACAGCGCTGGCCGATCTCAAGACCCGTCACATTGCGCCCCATCTCAACAATCTCGCCGGCGAATTCGTGACCGGTGATCATGGGAACAGGCACCGTAGCCGAGGCCCAGTCATCCCAGTTCCATATGTGAATGTCAGTGCCGCAGATGCCGGTCTTGTTGACACGGACCAGAACCTCATCCGGGCCGATCTCGGGCACCGGGGCCTGCACCATCCAAAGACCCTCTTGGGGTTTTGATTTCTCAAGGGCTTTCATGGTGTTGGGTCGCATCAGATCACCCCCAGTTCTTTGCCAACTTTCCCAAAGGCCGCCAAGGCGCGGTCCAACTCGTCGCGTGTTAGGGCCGCGTTCATCTGCGTCCTTATCCGCGCCTGACCGCGCGGGACGACCGGGAAGAAAAAGCCCGAGACATAGACGCCTTCGTCAAACAGCCGCGACGCCATATCCTGTGCCAATGTCGCCTCGCCCAGCATGACCGGAATGATCGGGTGTTCACCGGGCAGCAGGTCGAACCCCAGCTTTTCCAGCCCCGCGCGCCAGTATTTGGCGTTGCCGAACAGTTGCGCGCGCAGCATGTCGCCCTCTTCCACCAGACGGATCGCCTCAAGCCCGGCAGCAACGATCGAGGGCGGCAGCGAGTTTGAGAACAGATAAGGCCGCGCCCGCTGCCGCAGCAGGTCGATCACTGGCTGCGGCCCGGCGATGTAACCGCCGATTGCCCCCCCAAGTGCCTTGCCCAAAGTTCCCGTCAGAATGTCCACATCGACGCCGAAATGATCCGGCGTTCCGGCCCCGTTCGGCCCCATGAAACCGGTGGCGTGACAGTCATCAACCATGACGATGGCATCATATTTGTCGGCCAGCTCGCGAATTTTAGGCAGGTTTGCCAGATAACCATCCATCGAAAACACGCCATCGGTTGCGATCATGATGTGCCGCGCCCCATCTTCGCGTGCCTGTTTCAGCCACGCCTCAAGATCGTTCATGTCGTTGTTCAGATAGCGATAGCGCTTGGCCTTACACAACCGCACCCCGTCGATGATCGAGGCGTGGTTCAGACTGTCCGAGATAATGGCGTCTTCAGGCCCTAACAAGGGCTCAAACAGCCCGCCATTGGCGTCGAAACAGGCGGCAAACAGGATCGCGTCGTCCTTGTTCAGGAACTTGGCCAGCTTTTGTTCCAGCTCGCGGTGAATGTCCTGCGTGCCGCAGATGAACCGGACCGAAGCCATACCAAACCCTTTGGGCTCCATCGAGCCAATGGCAGCATCAATCAGCGCGGGGTGATCGGCCAGACCCAGATAATTGTTGGCGCACAGGTTGATGACCTGTTTGTCGCCCACCGTAATCTCACCGCCCTGCGGCGAGGTGATCATGCGTTCGCGTTTATACAGGCCCTCAGATTCGATCTGCGAAAGGGTGTCCGAGATGTGGGACAAGAATGCATCTGCCATGGCGGCCTCCGGTTATCTGAGTCGCATATCTAACATAACGGACGTAATTCCCAAATGGGGGAATTACAATATTTGAGAAAAAAATCCGTGAAGTCGGAATTTGAGTCTGTATCAGGCGTTTTTCACGATCAGAAACACACGGGCCGGGCCGTCTGACACAATCGAATGCGCCACATCTGCGGCGTAACGGGCGGTGTCGCCCTCGTGCAGGCTGTGGGTGGCGGTGCCCGAGGTGACGTGGACGGCGCCTTCAAGCACTGTCAGCTGCTCACGCGCGCCGCGTGCATGGGGTTTGCTGGTCAGGGCGCCTTCGGTGTCGAACTGGATGTCATAGACCTCATGCCCTCCGGCCTCTTCGGGTGGGGACAGGATACGGATGCGGCAGTTCTGGCCCATATTGTCGATGCTGGGCACCTCGGCGCGGCGCAGCACTTCGATATGGTCGGTGGCGTTGGCCTCTTCCAGCAGGCCCGCGAAATCCACTTGCAGGGCGCGGGTCAGGTTCCACAAGGTCGAGATGGTGGGGCTGCTTTCGCCCCGCTCGATCTGGCTGACCATGGATCGGGACACGCCGCTGAGATTGGCCACGGCCTCAAGCGACAGGCCCTTGGCGCGGCGCGCCTCTTTCAGGCGGGCGGGCAGGCGCGTCAGGATATCGTCTGTGTTTTCCGTCATGACGGAATCTAGTGGGGATTGCGGGGGGAAATGTCAATTCTGCACGTGACAGAGAGTCCGATTTGCAAATTATGCTGCACGTGCATAATGCCCGCGGATTCTGGAGGAGAAAGATATGACTGACGTAGTGATTCTGGACGGTGCGCGCACGGCCATCGGGACATTTGGCGGGGCTTTGGCCTCAACCGCACCAATTGATCTGGCGACCGTCGCCACCGAGGCCGCGTTGGAGCGGTCGGGCGTTGAAGGCGCACAGATCGGTCACGTTGTTTTTGGTCATGTCATCAATACCGAACCCCGGGACATGTACCTGTCGCGCGCAGCGGCGAAACAGGCGGGTATCCCCGATGAGACACCGGCGATGAACGTGAACCGCCTGTGCGGATCGGGTGCGCAGGCCATCGTTTCGGCAACGCAGTCCCTGATGCTGGGTGATGCCGATTTCGCGCTGGCGGGCGGTGCGGAAAGCATGTCGCGTGGGCCCTACATAATGCAGCAAGCCCGTTGGGGCGCCAAGATGGGCGATATCAAGTCGCTGGACATGATGGTTGGCGCGCTTAACTGCCCGTTTGGCACAGGGCACATGGGTGTAACGGCGGAAAACGTGGCGGATGAACACCAGATCACCCGTGAGCAGATGGATGAGTTTGCTGTCACCAGCCAGACTCGCGCAGCCGCTGCGATTGAGGCCGGGTATTTCCAAAGCCAGATCACACCGGTTCAGGTGAAGGTCAAGCGAGACATGGTCGACTTCATGGTTGATGAACACCCAAAGGCCACCACGGCAGAGGTTCTGGCAGGTCTGCGACCGGTCTTTAAGAAAGAAGGTCGTGTGACGGCGGGCAACGCCTCAGGCATCAATGATGGCGCGGCAGCGATGGTTCTGGCGCGGGCTGATGCGGCTGAGAAAGCCGGTCTGAAACCGAAGGCCCGTGTGATCGGCTATGCTCATGCTGGGGTGCGCCCCGAGGTGATGGGGATCGGCCCGATCCCTGCGGTTCAGAGCCTGATGGCCAAAACAGGGTTGTCCATCAGCGATTTTGACGTGATCGAAAGCAACGAAGCCTTTGCAGCGCAGGCTTTGGCTGTGAACAAAGAGCTTGGGCTGGACGCGTCTAAAGTGAACCCGAACGGTGGTGCCATCGCGCTGGGTCACCCGGTTGGAGCAACAGGGGCGATTATCACCCTGAAGGCGCTGTATGAGCTGGAGCGCACAGGTGGCTCCAAAGCGTTGATCACCATGTGTATTGGCGGCGGACAGGGCATTGCCCTTGCCATTGAGCGGCTCTGATCCGGGATCGGGCAGGGGGGCTGTCTGCCCCCCATCGCGCCTTGGGCGCGATTCCCCCCGAGGATATTTATAGACAGATGAAGCAGGCGGGTTGCGCTTAACTGAATGCGTTGAGCAGCAGGACCAGTGCTGCGCCTGCCGCTGCGCCGATGGTGGCGGGCAGGGCAACGGACCAGAGGCGTGATCCTTGTGGTTCGTCTTTTTGCGTTTGGGCGATCAGCGCGTTTTCGACCAAAGCGGGCAGGCGCGGGCCGAACCGGGCCAGGACCATCGCGGTTTTACCGAAATCGCGCAGCGCTGCGCGGGGGCCGATGGATTGTTTGATATAATCCTCGACCACGGGGCGGGCGACTTCCCAGATGTTCATATGCGGGTCCAGTGACCGGGCGACGCCTTCGACCACCACCATTGTACGTTGCAGCAGGATCAGCTCGGTCCGGGTTTCCATGCCGAAACGTTCGGTCACTTCGAACAGGTAATTCAGCAGGCGGCCCATCGAGATATGGGTGGCGTCCATGCCGAAGATCGGCTCACCCACGGCGCGCAGGGCGCGGGCGAATTCGTCGACATCTTGATTTGCGGGTACATAGCCCGCTTCGAAATGCACCTCGGCCACGCGTTTGTAGTCGCGGCGAATGAAGCCGAAGAGGATCTCGGCATAGACCCGGCGGGTGTATTCATCGATATGGCCCATGATGCCGTAGTCATAGGCGATGATGTCCCCGTTGGCGGCGACCTTGAGGTTGCCCTGATGCATGTCGGCGTGGAAATAGCCATCGCGCAGGGCATGCAGCAGAAACAGGCGCAGGACCCGCTCGGCCAGATCGCGGCGGTTATGGCCTGCGGCGTCCAGCGCGTCGTTGTCGCCCAGCGGGATACCATCGGCCCAGCTGAGGGTCATCACCCGGCGGGCAGACAGGGACCAGACCACCGGGGGCAGCCAAAAGCCTGAGTCATCCTTGGTGTTGGCGGCGTATTCCGAAGCTGCAGCGCTTTCCAGACGCAGATCCAGCTCGCCGCGGACGACGCCATCGAAATGCTCGATCACTTCCATCGGGCGCAGGCGGCGCGCACCGGGGGCGCAGAGCTGCACGATGCGGGCGGCGAAATAGAAGGCGTCTACATCCTTGCGAAAGGCGCGCTCGATGCCGGGGCGCAGGACCTTGACGGCGACGTCTTCGCCTGTGCTGGTCAGCTTGGCCTTGTGGACCTGGGCGATGGAGGCGGCAGCGATGGGCTCGCTGAACTCCGAAAAAATCTCATCCACGGGTTGGCCCAGTTCCTTGGCAACCTCGGCCATGGCCTCATCGCGCGGAAAGGGCGGCAGCTTGTCCTGCAGCACCCTCAATTGCGCGGCCAGCTCGTCGCCGACTACGTCCGGGCGGGTCGAGAGCACCTGACCGAATTTGATGTAAGCCGGTCCCAGCGCCGTCAGCGCGCGGGTCGCGGGCGGCATGTCGGGGTCGCCCTTGTAGCCCAGCCATTGAAACGGTTTGCCCAATGCATGAGCCACGAACCGCAGGGCACGCGGGGCCTCGAACGCGTCCAGCACCACGTTCATGGCGCCCGTGCGTTCCAGAGTCGCGCCTGTGCGGATCAGGCGGATGATGTTGTGAGGACCGCGCATTTAGATTTTCCAGCCGGAATGCAGCGCGGCGATACCCATGCTCAGGTTGCGATACTTGGCGTTTTCGAATCCGGCAGTGCGGACCATGGTCAGGAAGGTCTCTTGATCAGGGAATTTGCGGATCGATTCCACAAGGTACTGGTAGCTGTCGTAATCATTGGCGATCAGCTTGCCCATGCGTGGGATGACGTTGAAGCTGTAGAGATCATAGAGCTTTTGCAGCCCGTCATTGGGCAGTTGGCTGAACTCCAGCACCATCAGGCGGCCACCGGGTTTCAGCACACGGTAAGCCTCGTTCAGCGCCTCCTGCGGGCGGGTCACGTTCCGGATGCCGAAAGAGATGGTGTAGACGTCAAAGGTGTTGTCTTCGAACGGCAGGGACATGGCGTCGCCCACCACCCAGTTCAGGCTGTCAGACATCTGGTCAGCCTCGGCGCGTTGGCGACCTTCGACCAGCATCGGCTCGGTCAGGTCCAGAACGGTGGCGTGGCCGTACCCGGCACGTTTGAGGAAGCGGAAAGAGATGTCCCCGGTTCCGCCCGCCACGTCCAGCAGGCGCTGACCGGGGCGCGGGGCCAGCCAATCCATCATCGCGTCTTTCCAGACCCGGTGGATGCCCATCGACATGACATCGTTCATCACGTCGTATTTCGAGGCGACCGAGTTGAACACGCCTTGAACACGGCCCGCTTTTTCCGCCTCGGGCACGGTTTCGAACCCGAAATGGGTGGTGTTGTCATTGGTGTCGGACATGAAAGGACGCCTTTGTCTGTGTTGATCATCCTTATAGGCTGCGCAGCCGGGAAGACAATCGCGCGAAATGGTAGCAGGGGGCGGCGAATTGACAGGCCCGCCACAGATTTTCCTTAGTCGCCGCGTAAGACGGCAGACAGGTATTTCAGATGACCGGGGATTTTCCGTTGGCAAGCATTTTGGCAGTCTTGTTGTCCATTCTTCTGGTGCTTGTTTTCATGGGGTGGCGCATCAGGGCGGTCTTTCGGACGATCCGGCGCGTGTATCGTGCCGAAGGGGCGGGTGACAAATGGGACGCCGTCGCCCGACATTTTCCCAATGATCCTGTGGATGAGGCGATCTCGCGCGCGGGCAGCGAACGACCTGCGCAGCAATCGCTGACGCGGCTGACCTTTCGCACGACACCGGGTCTGCTTGTCCTGATCGCTATTGCGCTGTTCAATGTATTCAACGTCTGCTTTTTCCAGCCCGAGCTTATGCCCGATGACCAGGTCTTCCCGGGTTTGGAGCCCGAGACGATACTTTGGATCAAGCTGTCGCTGGTCGGGCTTGTCATCTACACCCTGATTTTTCATCTGGTGAACACGGTGACGATCGATGGCGCCGAATTGGTCACAACCGGTTGGCGGTTTCAGCGGCGCTATTATGATTTGACCAAGCTGACAAAAATCAGCCTCAGACATCACGGGACCTATGTGCTGCGTTTTTCCGATGGGAAGACAGCGCGGATTCTGAAATATGTAACCGGACATGACGAACTGGTGCAGGTACTGGAAAGCAGGCTGGTCACCAATCAGGAGGGTACATGCCGGAACTCCCCGAGGTTGAAACGGTCCGCCGTGGGCTGACCCCCGCGATGGAGGGCGTGGTGATCGACTGCGCCGATGTGAACCGCCCTGATCTGCGCTGGCCGTTCCCCGACCGCATGGCCGAACGGCTGACCGGGCAGCGGGTGGACCGGCTGCGGCGGCGGTCGAAGTACATTCTGGCCGATCTCAGCAGTGGTGAGACCTTGCTGATCCATCTGGGTATGTCCGGGCGGATGACAGTCTCGGGCGATCCGCTGGGACAGTTTGTGCATGATCACCCGGCGGCGCAAAAGCATGATCATGTGGTGTTCCATATGGCCAATGGCGCGCGGGTCACGTTCAACGATCCGCGCCGGTTCGGGGCGATGGACCTGCTGCCCACCGCCACCGCCGAGCAGCATAAGCTGCTGTCGGTTCTGGGGCCCGAACCTTTGGGCAATGATTTTCACGAACAGCATCTGATCGATGCGTTCAAAGGCAAGAACACACCCGTAAAATCGGCGCTTCTGGATCAGGGAATCGTTGCCGGATTGGGCAATATCTACGTCTGCGAGGCGCTTTATCGCGCGGGCGTGTCGCCACGTCGCAAAGCCGGACAGATTTCTGCGGCGCGTGTGGCCGCATTGGTTCCGATCATCCGGCAGGTGTTGCAGGACGCAATTGAGGCGGGTGGCTCGTCCTTGCGCGATTTCCGCCAAGCCGATGGAGAACTTGGATATTTTCAGCACAGTTTCGATGTTTACGGGCGCGAAAATCAGCCCTGCAGAACCGAAGGATGCGGCGCGACCATCAAGAGAATCACCCAGTCCGGTCGCTCATCCTTCTATTGTGCGCAATGCCAAAGATAGCTTGATCCAGCTTTCCCGCGTGATAATGAATCGTACCTGAACGGAACAACCGGAAGCTTATACCTCATGGCTTTTGAGACGATCGTCGTCGAAATCGAAGACCACGTTGGGCTGATCAGGCTCGACAGACCGGACGCGCTGAATGCGCTGAACTCGCAACTGATCCAGGAATTGTGCACGGCGCTGGAAGAGGCCGACGCGAATGACAAGGTGCGCTGCATCGTCATCACCGGATCGGAAAAGGCATTTGCCGCAGGCGCCGATATCAAAGAGATGTCCGAGCTCAGCTTTGTCGACGTGTTCGACGGCAATTTCTTTGGGGATGTGAACGACCGGTTCAACGCCATCCGCAAGCCGATCATCGCTGCTGTCGCCGGATATGCGCTGGGCGGCGGGTGTGAGCTGGCGATGATGTGCGATTTTATCATCGCCGCCGACACCGCCAAGTTCGGCCAGCCCGAGATCAATCTTGGCGTCATCGCGGGCCTTGGCGGCAGTCAGCGCCTGACCCGTTTTGTCGGTAAGTCCAAATCGATGGATATGAACCTGACCGGCCGCTTCATGGATGCCGAAGAGGCCGAGCGCGCCGGGCTTGTCAGCCGCGTGGTCCCGGCCAAAAAGCTGATGGAAGAGACGATGGGCGCGGCCCAGAAGATCGCCGAGAAATCACAACTCAGCACAAAGGCCGCGAAAGAAGCTGTCAACCGCAGCTACGAAGTCACGCTGAGCGAGGGGCTGTTGTTCGAGCGCCGGGTCTTCCACGCGATGTTTGCGACCGAGGACCAGAAAGAAGGCATGGCGGCCTTCCTTGAAAAACGCGCGGCGCAGTTCCGCGACAAATAAGAAAGCCCGGGCTTTCGATACAGGCGGGCGCGGCCCGCCTTTTTTATGTCTGCGGCCCGGCGCAAAAGAATCGGCTTGGCAAACCCTGCAAACTTGGATAACTAGCGCCGCTATACATGCGCGTGCGGCCCGCTTGGCCCGACTCACACTCGTGATGCTGATCCGGTGCGGTTTATCCGTGACGCGCTTAACTCAACGTACCGAACGAAGGTCAGACTCACATGGCAAATTCGCCCCAGGCAAAAAAACGCGCCCGTCAGAACGACAAGCGCTTTGCAGTTAACAAAGCCCGCCGCTCGCGCATCCGCACCTACCTGCGCAAGGTAGAAGAAGCGATCGCATCCGGCGATAAAGAGGCGGCAACCGCAGCTCTGCGCGCTGCGCAGCCCGAACTGATGCGCGGCGTCACCAAAGGTGTCTTCCACAAGAACACAGCGTCGCGGAAAATGTCGCGCCTGTCGGCCCGCGTCAAAGCGCTGGGCTGATCCTGCAGGTTGACCCTTGGTCAGCCGACATGACTGCAAGCTGAAAGAGGGCGTCGCGTTCGGTGGCGCCTTTTTTTGTGGATGTTGCCGGAAAGCCGCGTCTTCACGAAGCCGAGAGATTCTTTCTGCCAAAGACCCGAGTCAACATCAGAGTTTCGTTGCCGTGCACGGCAGCCTCTTGTTACCACTAATTCAGCGATTCACTCGCTTGGGGGGACAGGCTGTTTCACGATCTGACTGACGGGCATCAGGACGGTCATGGAGCGAATGTCGGCGAACAGTCACTGCTTGTTTGCCGGTCTGCTGCAGGTCTTTGGGGGACCAAAGATCTTAGCCCTGTCGAAAATATGTTTGCGATGCGCAACCCGGCCGATACCGCGCCTGAAACAAGGCGTTTTTGACCGGGCAGTGCTGACCTTTTTGGGACAGTCCCGCCAGACCTCTGCGGTTTGGCGAATGGCTACCCTTTGCCGAGTGAACGCGAATAACCGGGAAACCGGAATTGGGTAATAAGGCTGAAAAGCCAATAAAGAATGGGATGCGTGAGGCGCTTAATGACACAAGAGAAATGGGGACTACTGCGTAACAAGCTGCTCAAGGCGATCGGAAAGAACAACTACACCACCTGGATTGAACCGCTTGAATTCCAGGATCTGCAGGATGGTGTTGCGACCTTTTCGGTGCCGACCAATTTCATGGGCAATTATGTGAGTCAGAACTTTGCCGATCTGATTCTGTACGAAATGAACACCGCCGGGGAATCGGTACAACGTCTGGCCTTTCGCGTTGCGGCCAATTCGCCCGTGCGTCCGACCGGCGATGCCGAAGCTGCTCCTACAGCGGCACCAAGCACGACACAGCCGAAACTGGTCGAGTCAGCAGAATCCTCAAGCAATGAGCTGGATTCGCTGCAGGCGGCCCCGCTGGATGCGCGCTTTACTTTTGACAGTTTCGTAGTCGGTAAGCCCAACGAACTGGCCCATGCCGCTGCGCGCCGCGTCTCGGAAGGTGGTCCCGTCACCTTCAACCCGCTGGTTCTGTATGGTGGCGTTGGCCTGGGTAAGACACACCTGATGCACGCCATCGCATGGGAGTTGAAGACCAAACGCCCTGATCTGAACGTGCTCTACCTGTCCGCAGAACAGTTCATGTACCGTTTCGTGCAAGCCCTGCGTGAACGTCGGATGATGGATTTCAAACATCTGTTCCGTTCGGTCGACGTGTTGATGGTGGATGACGTGCAATTCATCGCCGGCAAGGATTCCACGCAGGAAGAGTTCTTTCACACCTTCAATGCGCTGGTGGATCAGAACAAACAGATCATCATCTCGGCCGACCGTGCACCCGGTGAGATCAAGGATCTGGAAGACCGCGTAAAGTCGCGCCTGCAATGCGGTCTGGTTGTCGACCTGCACCCCACCGACTATGAGCTACGCTTGGGCATTCTGCAAAACAAGGTACAGCATTACAGCAGCACCTATCCCGACCTGACCATCGCTGACGGCGTGCTCGAGTTTCTGGCCCATCGGATCTCGACCAATGTGCGCGTTCTGGAAGGGGCGCTGACCCGTCTGTTCGCCTTTGCATCTCTGGTCGGTCGTGAGATCGATATGGAGCTGACGCAGGATTGTCTGGCGGATGTGCTGCGTGCGTCGGAACGCAAGATCAGCGTCGAAGAGATTCAGCGTAAGGTGTCCGAGTATTACAATATCCGCCTGTCGGATATCATTGGCCCGAAACGCCTGCGTTCCTATGCGCGTCCGCGCCAGGTTGCGATGTATCTGTGCAAGCAATTGACCAGCCGGTCTCTGCCCGAAATCGGTCGTCGTTTTGGCGGGCGTGACCACACCACGGTCATGCATGGCGTCAAGCGTATCGAAGAGCTGAAGACCACCGATGGTCAGATCGCGGAAGATGTGGAAATGCTGAGACGCGCGCTGGAGGCTTAAGACTTACCTCAAGCCGATCAGAAACGCCCCGGTGCCTCACGCCGGGGCGTTTTTGTGCGCTTTCCCCCACGGTTGCGCGTCAACTGTGGTTGCGCGGCCACGCGCCCCTTGACGCAACGGCCTTTCCGACCCAGAAAATCATAAAAAATCCTTGTGCCTCAGGGTGGAACCGCTAACGTGCCAGTCCCGCCCATTTCGGCACGCAAGTCAGAGGAATTGAGGGTATGAAGATCAGCATCGAACGCGGCACCCTTCTCAAGGCCGTTTCACAGGCCCAATCCGTTGTGGAACGTCGCAACACCATTCCGATACTGGCCAATGTGCTGATCGAGGCCGAAGGCGATCAGGCCATGTTCCGCGCCACCGATCTGGATATCGAGGTGGTCGACAAGGCCCCGGCGCAGGTCGAAAAAGCGGGCGCAACCACTGTGGCCGCCACAACCCTGCATGAGATCGTGCGCAAGTTGCCGGATGGGGCGCTGGTGACGCTGACCGCCGACAGTGCCGCGGGGCGTCTGACGGTTGAGGCGGGGCGGTCGAACTTCTCACTCGCGACCCTGCCGAAAGAGGATTTCCCGGTGATGGCGTCCTCGGAATATCAGTCGAACTTTACCGCCTCGGCTGCCTTGCTGCGCCGTTTGTTCGACAAGTCGAAATTTGCGATCTCGACCGAAGAGACGCGGTATTACCTGAACGGCGTCTACATGCATGTGGCCGATGGGTCCGAAGGCGGTAAAGTGCTGCGCTGTGTGGCCACCGACGGGCACCGTCTGGCGCGCATCGATGCGGACCTGCCCGATGGCGCGGCGGATATGCCGGGCGTGATTGTGCCCCGCAAGACGGTGGGTGAGCTGCGCAAGCTGCTGGATGATGACGAGATGGACATCGCAGTTTCGGTCAGCGAAACCAAAGTGCGCTTTGCCACGCCGGATATCACGCTGACTTCGAAGGTGATCGATGGCACCTTCCCTGATTACACCCGTGTGATTCCGCAGGGCAACACACGTCAGTTGGAAGTGGACGCCGCCGAATTCGCTCAGGCCGTGGACCGGGTGGCGACGGTTTCGTCCGAACGCTCGCGCGCGGTGAAACTGCAGCTGGATGCGGATAAGCTGGTTCTGTCGGTCAACGCACCCGATAGCGGCGCGGCTGAGGAAGAGCTGGCTGTGGCCTATGGCGATGAGCGGTTGGAGATCGGGTTCAACGCGAAATACCTGCTGGAGATTGCGTCGCAGGTGGATCGTGAAAACGCGGTGTTCCTGTTCAATTCAGCCGGTGATCCGACCCTGATGCGCGAGGGCAATGATCTCAGCGCGGTTTACGTCGTTATGCCGATGCGCGTCTGATCGCGCTGGCGCGCGATGCCTTCGGCGACCGTATTTTTGACAAGAAGAAGGGTGGGGTCATGGGATTGGCCCTGACTGCGCTTACGGTCTCGCATTTTCGGTCTCATAAGCTGGCACGATTGTCTTTGGACGGGCGGCCGGTGGCGATTCACGGGCCGAATGGGGCGGGGAAGACCAATATTCTTGAGGCGGTCTCGCTGTTTTCGCCCGGTCGCGGGATGCGGCGGGCCAGTGCGGCTGAGATGACGCGGCGGCCCGAGGCGCTGGGCTGGAAACTGACCGGGTTGCTGGCTACGCAGGGGCAAAATTTTGAGATCGAGACATGGTCTGAAGGCGGCGCGGCGCGGCAGGTTCGGATTGATGAGAAAGCCTCGAGCCAGATCGATCTGGGTAAACTGGCGCGTGTTGTGTGGTTGGTGCCCTCGATGGACCGGCTGTGGATCGAAGGGGCGGAAGGGCGACGACGGTTTCTGGATCGTATCGCGCTGAGTTTTGACCCCACTCACGCTGAGGCCTCGCTGACCTATGAAAAGGCGATGCGCGAGCGGAACCGTCTGCTGAAAGAGCAGGTGCGCGATGCGCATTGGTATGCCGCGTTAGAAGGGCAGATGGCTGAGACTGGCTATCGCATCCACGCGGCGCGTTTGGCGGCACTGGATCATTTGCGAGCTGCGCAGGACCAGGCTGAAACGGCTTTCCCATCGGCCGATCTGGAACTGGTACAGACTGAAGGGGCCATGCCGGACACGGCGGATGATCTGCGCGAGGCGCTGAACGAAAGCCGGTTTCGCGATCTGGCTGCGGGGCGGACTTTGGTCGGGCCGCACCGGTCGGACCTGTACGGTGTTTTCGCGGCCAAGGGTGTTCCGGCCAAGGATTGTTCGACCGGTGAGCAGAAAGCCCTTTTGGTATCGTTAATCCTGTCGAACGCTCGGGCACTGGCCGGGATGGTGGGTGCGCCACCGATCGTGTTGCTGGATGAGGTGGCCGCCCATCTGGATGCCGGACGGCGGGCAGCGCTCTATGATGAGATTTGTGCGCTGGGCGCGCAGGCCTGGATGACGGGCACCGGGCCTGAGCTGTTTTCAGAGCTTGGGGACCGGGCCCAGACGCTGATTGTGAATGACAGCGGTGAGGGCTCGGTCGTCGTTTAGGCGGGCTCGCCCACTTTACGTTCCCAAAGAAAGCCGCGCATCACCTCGTCGACCGGGGTTTGCGCCATGTGGTTTACGTAGTTCGACATGGTTTTCTGCGCCAGACCCAGCACCACGTCCAGAACGGCACGGTGCGAATAACCGGCGTCAAAGAAGGCTTGCAGCTGCTCCTCGGTCGGGTTTCCGCGGCTTTGCATCACTTGCAGGGTGAAGGTGCGCAGCGCCTCAAGCTTGGGGGACGGCAGCGGGGTTTCGTTGCGCAGCGCCTCGGTGATCTCGTCCGAGACCTTCATCATCTTGGCGATGCCGGTATGGGCGGGCACGCAATAGTGGCATTCGTTTTCCACGTTGATGGTCTGCCAGACAACGGTTTTCTCATCATTGTCGAAATCGGTCTGCAGGAACAGGCCGTGCAGAACCTGGTAGGCTTCCAGATGCTGGGGGCTTTCAGACATCACTTTGTGCAGACCGGGCAGGCGGCCAAAGGCGGCTTGCGACTTTTCCAGCAGCGGTTTGGATCCTTCCGGGGCGGATTCGAGGTCGTGGGACGGGAAGTTTGCCATGTCAAAACTCCTGTTTCTGGCGCGATGAGTCGTATTTAGGGTTTTTTGAGCGATCACTCAAGTATATATTTGAGTGAACGTTCAAGAATTGGTGAAATGATGCCCCGCAAACCCTCGTATGACCGTGATGCGTTGATCGCGCAGGCCCGCGACATTTTCTGGCGTCATGGCTGGGCCGGGACGTCGCTGAAGGATCTGGAGCGGGAGTTGAAGCTGAAGCCGGGCAGTTTCTATGCAGCCTTTGGGTCCAAGGACGCACTTTATGCGCTGGCGTTAGAGCGCTACGCGCAGGACGGCGTGGCCAATATGATGGCAATGGCGCAGGAATTGGGGTCCCTTGGGGCGCTCAAGGCGCAGCCGCTTCGGGTGATTGAGGCGTCGGAATTGCCGACCAAAGCCTGCATGCTGTCCAAGACCTATGCCGAGTTGCAAGCCCGCGATCACGATCTGGCCGGTCAGGCGCGCACGCATATGGTTGAGATGAAGGAATGCTTTGCAGACCTGTTTCGCCGCGCGCAAGCAGCCGGGGAAATCGGCCCGGATCACGACGCGGACCGGCTTGCCGCGCGGTATCAGTCTGACCTGTTGGGCTTGCGTCTGTCTGCCGAACGTGACGACGTGGATGCGGCGCAAATCGCCGAAGACATCGCGGCTGATCTGGATCGGCTCTGATCGGCCAAAATCGGCGGAGAATGACACAAAATGTTGGGGGAGCACGTGACATTCCCCACCAGAAAACGTATAAGTTACCAAAATAATATAGGTACTAACGGCATGTCCGAAGACGCACAGGCACCCCAGGAATACGGCGCTGATTCCATCAAAGTTCTCAAAGGCTTAGAGGCGGTTCGCAAGCGCCCCGGCATGTATATCGGGGATACGGACGATGGCTCGGGTCTGCACCACATGGTGTATGAGGTCGTGGACAACGGAATTGATGAGGCTCTGGCCGGTCACGCCGACCATGTCACCGTGAAAATTCACGCCGATTCCAGTGTCTCGGTCAGCGACAATGGACGCGGGATTCCGGTGGATATTCACCCGGAAGAGGGCGTCTCGGCCGCCGAGGTCATCATGACCCAGCTGCACGCGGGCGGTAAGTTCGACAGCAACTCGTACAAGGTATCGGGTGGTCTGCACGGTGTGGGTGTTTCCGTGGTGAACGCCCTGTCCGACTGGCTGGAGTTGCGCGTCTGGCGCAACGGCAAGGAGCATGTGGCGCGCTTTGAGGGCGGTGAGACGGCGGAACACCTGAAGGTGGTCCAGGACTGCGGCGACCGTACGGGAACCGAGGTGCGCTTTCTGGCCTCGACCGATACGTTCTCGAATCTGGAATACTCGTTTGAGACGCTGGAGAAACGCCTGCGCGAGTTGGCCTTCCTGAACTCGGGCGTGCGGATCATCCTGATCGACGAACGCCCTGCGGAACGGTTGGAAACCGAGCTGTTCTATGACGGCGGCGTCAAGGAATTCGTCAAATACCTTGATCGGTCGAAAACTCCGGCGATGCCCGAGCCGATCTATATCAAGGGTGAGCGCGACGACATCGGTGTCGAAATCGCGATGTGGTGGAATGACAGCTATCACGAAACGGTGCTGCCCTTTACCAACAACATCCCGCAGCGGGATGGCGGTACGCATGTGGCGGGCTTCCGGGGTGCTCTGACCCGGACGATCAACAACTATGCGCAATCCAGTGGGATCGCGAAAAAGGAAAAGGTCAGCTTTACCGGCGATGACGCGCGTGAAGGTCTGACCTGTGTTCTGTCGGTCAAAGTGCCCGACCCAAAATTCTCATCGCAGACCAAGGACAAGCTGGTGTCGTCCGAAGTTCGCCCTGCGGTCGAGGGTCTGATGAACGAAAAGCTGGCCGAGTGGTTCGAGGAGAACCCGAACGAGGCCAAGGGGATCGTCGGCAAGATCATCGAAGCCGCACTGGCGCGTGAGGCTGCCCGCAAGGCGCGCGAGTTGACCCGCCGCAAGACGGCGATGGATGTGAACTATCTGGCCGGTAAGCTGAAAGACTGTTCTGAGAAGGACCCGTCCAAGACCGAAGTTTTCCTGGTCGAGGGGGACTCGGCAGGTGGTTCCGCCCAGACGGGCCGGGACCGGCTGACTCAGGCTGTTCTGCCTCTGCGTGGGAAAATCCTGAACGTTGAGCGCGCGCGGTTTGACCGGATGCTGTCGAGCCAGGAAATCGGCAATCTGGTGATGGCGCTGGGCACCGGTATTGGCCGGGATGAGTTCAATATCGAAAAGCTGCGTTACCACAAGATCGTCATCATGACCGATGCCGATGTGGACGGTGCGCATATCCGGACCCTGCTGCTGACCTTCTTCTACCGCCAGATGCCGGAGCTGATCGAGGGCGGATACCTCTATATCGCGCAACCGCCGCTTTATAAGGTTTCACGAGGAAAGTCAGAGGTTTATCTGAAGGATCAGGCGGCGCTGGATGACTATCTGATCAATCAGGGGGTTGAAGGGGCCGTGCTGAAACTGGGTTCGGGCGAGGAAATCATCGGGCAGGACCTGACCCGCGTGGTGGATGAAGCGCGTCAGTTGAAACGCGTTCTGGACGCCTTCCCGACCCATTACCCGCGTCACATTCTGGAACAGGCCGCCGTCGCCGGGGCCTTCGTGCCCGGTGCCGTGGATGCCGACCTGCAAGGCGTGGCCGACAAGGTCGCCGCCCGTCTGGACCTGATCGCATTGGAATATGAACGCGGCTGGCAAGGCCGGATCACTCAGGATCACGGTATCCGTCTGGCGCGAATCCTGCGCGGCGTCGAAGAGGTCCGTACACTGGATGGCCCCATGCTGCGCTCGGGCGAGGCGCGCAAGACCGGCAGCTTCACCCAAAGCCTGCAAGAGGTCTACAACACTCCGGCCACGCTGGTTCGCCGTGACCGGATGCAAGCCATCCACGGCCCGCTGGACCTGTTGCGCGCCATTCTGGAAGAGGGCGAAAAGGGCCTGTCGCTGCAACGCTACAAAGGTCTGGGTGAGATGAACCCCGATCAGCTTTGGGAAACCACGCTGGACCCGGATGCACGTACGCTGTTGCAGGTGCGCGTGGACGATATGGTTGAAGCGGATGACTTGTTCACCAAGCTGATGGGCGACGTTGTGGAACCCCGCCGTGAATTCATCCAGCAAAATGCGTTGAGTGTTGAGAATCTGGATTTCTAAGGCTCGTTTGCGTCTTCACACCGCAGCGCAGCGGGCGCGAAGTGGACCGCGATGACGGTTGAGAGTTGATCTCGATAGTCACGCGGTGCGCTTAACAGTCATATGCTTCGCACAAGCCTTTGGGCCGCGATTAGTACCGGCGGTGCACGCTCTTTCCGATGGTTGCGGTTCTCTTCTTCCGACGCTCGCGCAAGAAGACAAACAATCCTGCCCCGAGGATCAGTGCGATACCAATTGCGACCGGCAGGTTTGGTAACTCTCCCCAGATCGCCCATCCCCAGAAAATTGCCAGCGGAAGGCCGACATATTCAAAGGGTGCCACCGTGGCGGCATCTGCCATGCGGTAGGCCTGACCAAGGCAGTACCCGATGACTGCAGAATTGAAACCGAGGCCCACAAACAGCCAGCGATCCGCCCCTTCGGGCCAGACCCAGGCCCGCAGCAAAAAGATCAGGCTTTCGTTTTCCACGTCGACCGCAAAGCGCCCGTCCCCTGCGATTGCCCAGAACAGCAAACTGACCACGATAAAACACGCCTGAATGTAAACGGCCATTGCCGACGCTTTGGATTTTGCGCCAAGGAAACGTGTGAGCACGTTGTTGAGCGCATAGGTAAACGCCGCGAGAACCGGCAAGGCATATACCAGCAGGCCGACCTGACGCGCATCGCCGGCCTCCCAAGGTCGGGTCATGATCACGACGCCCAGAAACCCGACCAGCACGGCACCTATCCGCATGGGCCCAACTTTTTCTCCAAGTACAGGGATGCTGAGCAAGGTGATCATCAAAGGGGCGACGAAGAACACCGCCGTGGCCTCTGCCAGCGGCAAGACGGCCAGCGCCGTGAAAAATGTCAGGTTTGCCACAACAATCAGCAAACCGCGCAACAGGTGAAGGCCCGGCTGGTCCGTTTTCAGGATGCGCCAGCCACCCTCCACCTGTACCAGGGCTAAGCTGAACCCAATTCCGATCAGCGATCTTGTGAAAACCATCTGGTGTAGGGGGTAGCCGCCAGACAGGAATTTGATCAGCATGTCGTTGATCGAAATCGCCAGCATTGCGATCAGCACGAACGCAATGCCGACAGTTGGATTTTGCAGCTTTGGTTGCGCGGTCATGACGTACCCTTTCAAATCGCCACTAACACGGAGGATTGAGCGCGCCTATGTCTTTTTTTCCACCCTTGGCAATCTGGCCCGCGTCCGATTTCGCCCGTCTTTCCTTACGGTTCGCCTTGGGTCTGGCGCGCGTTTGTAAAACGTGACACACCCTTGGGGCAGATATGGTTCGGGTTGGGGTGCAGACATGAACGATGTCTCTGACGTGGCAGAGGGCTATCCGAGGCGGTCGCTTGCCGTAGCGTTCGCCATCGGAATCGCCTTGATGATCATCCTTTCGGTGTTTTTGTATCTGTCGCGCGAAACCAGCGACCGTATCGGTGACATGCGGCAATCCTGGCAAAGCTATTCCGCAGACACCACGCCCCGAGGATACTGGATTTCCGATATCCGTGCGGATTTCGGTTATGGTGGCCTGATCCACAATTTCAAGAACTACGTGCTGCGGCAGGATACAGGCTTCAGCCCGATCCTGCGCCAGCAATCCAGCCGCTTGCTGGCGACCATCCAGGCCTATCGGAACTCTTCGCCGTCTCAGCGTGAATTGGAAGCGCTGGACCAGATCGAAGCCGTCGCGTTGGAGTATACCAACAACATCGCCTTGATTGAGGCCGGGATTGCCGAAGGGCAAAGCGCGGAACAGATAGATGCCCGTGTGCGTGTCGATGATCGTGCGGCGCTGGCTGCCTTGGCCACGTTGGAAAGCCTGTGGGTCGAAGAGCGTGATCGCAGCCTATCGGGAATGGTCCGGGCGTTTTCCGATGGCGGAAGGCTGGTGCGGAATTTTTCGGTTGTGTTGGTTGGGCTCATCATTCTGGTTGGTGTGATTGCCGTTCTGACCACGCTGCTGATTTCCAATATTCTGCGTACGAACCGGAGTCTCAAGACTGAACTGGCCCTGCGCGAACAGGTCGAACTGGCTGAGCGCAAGCTGGCCCGCGCGGTCGAGCAAAGCCCCGCGTCGATCCTGATTACGGATACAGACCTGAAAATCGAATATGCCAACCGCAAGTTCTTTGATCTCAGCGGATACAGTGCAGATGAGGTTTATGGACACTCACCGAAGATGCTGCAATCCGGGCATTCGGGGCAGGGGCTGTATTCTGACCTGAAAGACAGGCTCAAGCGCGGTCAAAGCTGGTATGGCGTGTTTCGCAACCTGCGCAAGGATGGCACGCATTATTGGGTTTCGACCGCGATTTTTCCGCTGGTCGATCAGAATGGGTCGGTCACTCATTACATCGGGATCGGAGAGGACATCACTGAAACCCGCCGCACCCGCGAACAATTTGCACAGGTGCAAAAGATGGAGGCGGTCAGCATCCTGGCCGGTTCGGTCGCGCATGATTTCAACAACGTTCTGATGAGCGTTATCGGCAACGCGGACCTGATCGAACTGGATGCCGAGGGCAACGCGGATATTCAGACCTCGGTCAGTCATATCCGCATCGCTGCGCGTCGGGCGCAGGCGCTGGTGCGCAAAATGCTGACCTTTGCGCGGCAACGCCCCCGCAACCCGCAGCGCAGCGATCTGGTGAAAGCCACGCAAGAGGCGCTGGACCTGATCAAGGTTTCCGCCCCGCCCAGCATAGAAACGCGGTTTGACGTGGACATAGATGCCGCCTTTTCGGAATTCGACGGAACGCTTTATTTTCAGACTTTGCTGAACCTTTGCCACAACGCGTTTGAGGCGATGGGCGATACTCAGGGCGAGGTGGTTCTGCGCATCAGCCGGGCCGGGGATGACGCGCTGGATGATCTGCCGGATGAGGCCATCGGCGTGGTCCGTCTGGATGTCACCGATACTGGGCCGGGCATGAGCGAAGAAGTACAGCAAAAAGTGTTCGAGCCGTTCTTTTCGACAAAGCCGGTGGGCAAGGGCACCGGGCTTGGCCTGGCCATCGTGCATAACAGCGTCGAGGAATCCCATGGCCGGGTCGAACTGTTTTCGGAACCGGGCAAAGGCACCCGGTTCAGCCTGTTCTATCCGTTGATGCCCGAACTGAGCCAGCAGGAACAGGCCGAGATCGCCTCGGTCGCGGGGACCGAGCATGTTTTGTTGGTGGATGATGACGAAAACGTCCTTTTCGTCACGCGCAAATTGCTGACGCGCTATGGCTATCGGGTCGAGGCCTATTCCGACCCTCTCAAGGCGCGGGCGGCATTCCAAGATGCGCCTGACAGCTATGATGTCATCGTGACCGACCTCAAGATGCCGGGCCTCATGGGCACCGAATTGATCGAGTCGGCCCGGGCCGTCCGAGGGGACGTTCCGGTGATTCTGATCAGCAGCTATTTCGATGACATGGAAAAGATGTCAAACGCCAGCAATTTAGTCATCGCGCAAAAGCCTTTGGAAATACAGCAGCTTGCAAGGTTTATCCGCAGATCAATCCTGTAGGATCGTAACATTTCTTAACATCTCTTCACGCTCTTTAACCTGGATCAAATCATCACGAAACAACTGCCCCTTACGGTTCGCTTAGCCGGTCCTCGGCCAACCGAGAGATCGGAATAGCGAAAAAGGGGCTTTTAGATGATGACCAAAGCCAGAACATGGTTCTCGGCGCTGTCGACAGTTTCATTGCTGACGATGTGCGCTGCGTTACCGGTTCACCAGGCCCAGGCGGACGAGCCGGGCCCGGTAGAAGCCATAGAGTTCGATCCAGCCAAGGCGGCCCTTGGCAAACGACTTTTCTTTGATCCGCGACTGTCGGGAGACGCTGCGCTGTCCTGTGCCAGTTGCCACCAGCCGGAAAACGGGTTCACCGACGGGCAGGCCCTGTCGGATGCCTATACCGGCAACCTGCATTTCCGCAACGTGCCGACGCTGATCAACAGCGCCAAGCGCGAGGCATGGTTCCATGACGGGCGCATAGGCACCAACCTGAATGACGTGACCCGCGAAAGCATCACCGAGACCTATTCCATGAACATGGACATGCGCCTGATGCAGGAACGCATCAAGCAGGATCCGGTCTATGTCGAGATGTTCGAGGCCGCCGGATTTGGCGAGCCGTCGAATGGCGGTGTCCGCAACGCGATCCCGGAATATCTGAAAACGCTGATCTCGCGCGGTGCTCCGTTTGACACCGGCGAAATGTCGGAAGAGGCCAAAGCCGGCTATGAGCTGTTCAATGCCAGCGGCTGCAACTCGTGCCATTCGGGCGAACGGTTCACCGATGACCTGCCGCACAATATCGGCGTGGGCGACAACCCCGACATCTGGGCGGACCCGACACGGCACATCACCTTCGTGACCATGATGAAGTTCCTGGGCGTCGAGAATTACATGAACCTGCGCGCCGATCCGGGGGCTTACATCCGCACCCATACGGATGACACGTTCGGCACCTTCATGACCCCCACCCTGCGCGAGCTGACCTATACCGCGCCGTATATGCACAACGGCACGCTGGAAACGCTCGAAGACGTGGTGGCTTTCTACAACGCCGGTGGCGGCGATGATGAGAACAAGGATCCGCGCATCAAGCCACTGAACCTTTCCGAGACCGAGCAAGCACAGCTGGTGGCCTTCCTTAAGGCGCTGTCCGGCGAGCCGCTGACCGGGCCCGAATTCGTCGCCGAAGAGATCGATACGGACTATGCGCCGATCGAAAACTGGCGCGAAACGACAAACTGAGGAGTGGACCCATGAAAGACCTTAAGTCTTACCTTTCAGGCACAATCGCCACCGCTGCTCTGGTTGCCGCCCTTGGTTCGCATGCCTTTGCAGAAACCAGCATGGAGATTGAGGCCGGTATCGGCGGGGCAGACCCCGACCCTGATGCGCCGCTGGTGGCGTTGGGTGAACCGCCCATCCCGCTGGACAACCCGCAGACCGAGGCCAAGATCGAACTGGGCAAGATGCTGTTCTTCGATCCGCGTCTGGGTGGGAATGAGACGACACCCTGTTCGGCCTGTCACCTGCCCGATGTGGGCTGGGACGTCGAAGCGCCGATCTCGTTCGGCTATCCGGGCACGACCCACTGGCGCAATAGCCAAACCATCGTGAACTCGGCCTATTACGGAAAACTGTTCTGGGCGGGTTCCAGCAAAAGCCTTGAAAGCCAGGCCAAATCCGCTGCAGGCGGCGCAGTCGCCGGCAACGGCGAGGCCGACATGATGGAGGCGCGTCTGGCCTTTGTCCCCGAATATGTCGAACGGTTCAACGATGTCTTCGGTGATCAGTGGCCGCGCATCAGCAACGCGTGGCGGGCCATCGCTGCGTTTGAACGCACCATCGTTCAGACCGACACGCCCTTCGACAACTATCTGCGCGGGGATGATGCGGCGCTGACCGACGAACAGAAACGCGGGTTGGAGCTGTTTACCGGCAAGGCGCAATGTTCCGAATGCCACAACGGCGCGCTGCTGTCGGATGAGAAGTACTACAACACCGGCGTTCCGCCCTATAGCGGCTGGGAAGATGACGGTCTGGCGCAGATCACCTTCCGGTATGAGCTGTATTCCAAAGGCTCGACCGAGGATTTCTATCGCCACACCAAGGACGACCCCGGCTTCTATTTCCGCACCAAGGAAAAGGCCGATCTGGGCAAGTTCCGCACGCCGAGCCTGCGCTACACCCTCTATACCGAACCCTACATGCATAACGGCATGTTGGAGACGCTTGAGGATGTGGTCGAGTTCTACAACCAGGGCGGCGGCGAGAATGAATTCGCAGCAACCAAATCCGATCTGATCCAGCCGCTTGGCCTGAACGATCAGGAAAAGGCGGATCTGGTGGCCTTCCTGAAATCCCTGTCCGGTGACGAGATTCTGGTCGAAGAACCTGATCTGCCGGATTACCAGCCGCTTTCTGCGGTTGCAGCAGAGGAGTAAGCGTCATGAAAGATCATAACGCAACCGGATGCAGTTGTACGGGTGAGGCCAAGAAGGCCTGCACCGTGAACCGCCGCCAGTTCCTGTTTGCCTCGGGTGCCACGACCTTTGCCGTGATGGTGGCCATGCCCACCCGCCACGGTCAGGCCGAACAGGTGCCCGCATTGGTATCGACCTATCCGCGCAAGCTGATCGGCAAACTGTCCGAACTGGAACAGGATGTCCCGGTCGAGTTCTACTACCCGGATGAAGGCGACTATTCGGACTCGATCCTTGTGAAAACCGGCGTGGAAAGCGGCGGCGGCATTGGTCCGCAAAAGGATGTTGTGGCCTTCAACCTCACCTGCACCCACCAGGGCGGGTCGATGTATGACAGCTACAAGCCGGAACATAAGGTGCTGGGCCCGTGCCCGCTGCACCTGTCCACCTATGACGTGACACGGCACGGCATCCTCGTTTCGGGGCAAGCCTATCAGTCACTGCCGCAGGTCCTTTTGGAACTGGACGGCGATGACATCTATGCCGTTGGCATGTTCGGCCTGATCTACGGCCGCTACGACAACCTCATTGCATAAGGGAAACGGAATCATGGCAACCCCGTATTACGTACCCGAAACCAACGTCCCGCTGCCGCCCAAAGGGGCCGAGGTCATCTCGACCGCCTGCGACTACTGCATCGTGGCCTGTGGTTACAAAGTCTACCGCTGGCCCGTGACGGCCAAGCCCGGTGGCCCCACCGCGGACGAAAACGCCTTTGGCGAGGATTTCCCCGTTGCACCCTTGGGTGCATGGGTCGCGCCGAACCAGCACAATATCGTTCTGCACAAAGGTCAGCCGCACCACGTCGTCATCATTCCTGACAAGGACACGCAATACGTTAACACCGACGGCGACAGTTCCTTGCGGGGCGGGTGTATCGCGCAGAAATGCTATAACCCGCAGACACCGACGCGTGACCGTCTGAAGACGCCGTTGATGCGGATCTATGGCACGCTGATGCCTGTTCCGTGGGATCTGGCGCTGGATGTGGCGGCTGAGGTGGGCAACCACGTCATCGCCAAGCACGGCACCAATGCCTATGGCGTGAAAACCTTCAGCTATCAGTATATCGAGAACACCTATGCGATCTCGAAATACGCGCTGCGCCATATCAACACCGCGAACTTCACCTTCCACGACACGCCGTCTGACGTGACCTCGACCCCCGGTTTCCGGGATGCGGGTTTCGACAACTTTGGCCCGTCCTACGAAGACTGGCGGGATGCGGAAACCCTTCTGGTTTGCGGTACCGACCCGTATGAGACCAAGACCATCCTCTATACCCAGTGGATGATGAAGGGGATGCAGAACGGTCAGAAGGAAATCTACCTGATCCCGCGCCGGTCTGCCGGTGTGGCCCATGCTGAAAAGATGGGCGGTCTGCATATCGACGTTCTGCCCGGCACTGACCTGCTGGTCGTCAACGCCATCGCCCGCGTTATCGTGGAAAATGGCTGGGAAGACAGCGACTGGATCAAGAAATGGGTCAACAACAAGTGGGAAAGCTCCTCGGGCTTCGGTCAGGGTACCCGGAACACGCCATGGCAGTGGCGCACGACCTGGGGCAAGTTCCAGACCAAAGGCTTTGAAGACTGGAAAGAGTGGCTGCTGTCGCAAGACGAGTTCTCGCCCGAGAACGCAGCCGCCATGGCCGAAATCGACGTGCAGAAAATCTATACTGCCGCCGAATGGCTGGCCAAACCCAAGGCGGATGGCACCCGGCCCAAAACCTCGGTCATGATCGAGAAAGGGTTCTACTGGTCCAACAACACCGGCAACACACAGGCGATCTCGGCTCTGGGCATCATCTGTGGCTGTGGCGGTCGTCCGGGTCAGGTCATTGGCCGGGCCGGTGGTCACCAGCGGGGCGGCGTGAAAGGCGGGAAATATCCGCGCAACAAATCGCCCGAGAAACTGCCCGGTCGCCGTCGCCGCGCCATGGATACCGACCGGTATCTGATCGCAGGTCATACCCGTATGGCCCACGTGATCGGCACCACTTGGATCCAGTCCATGTGCGGCAGCCAGCAACTGGCCGACAAGTTCGAGGAACTGACCGTCCGCAACCCGCACCAGATCGCCTCTTTCGACAAGCAAGAGATGATCGACACGCTGAAGGCCCGCGCCGACAGCGGCGGTATGGTGGTGATCAACCAGGATATCTATCTGCAGGACCCGATCGGCAACCGCTACGCCGACATCGTGTTCCCCGCAGCCACCTGGGGTGAAGAGGACTTCCTACGCGCCAACGGCGAACGTCGTCTGCGTCTGTACCAGAAGTTCTATGATGCCCCCGGTGCGGCCAAGCCCGACTGGTGGATCATCGCGCAGCTGGCACAGCGGATGGGCTTTGACGGGTTCGACTGGCAGAACTCGAACGAAGTCGCGGAAGAGGCCGTGCGCTTTACCCGCGGGTCGCGCAAGGACTTCCACGCGGTGTTCCGTCTGGCCAAGGCCGAAGGCAAGGGCCTGCATCAGAAGGTCCGTGAATTCGGAACGGATGGGGTGCAATGCCCGGTCATGCTGGATGCCGATGGGGTCACGCTGATTGAAACCAAGCGTCTGCACGACACAACCCGCGAACTGCCCGATACCGGTGCAGCCGGAGCGGATGTGTTCAACAAGAAGCTGACGCATTTCAACAGCCAGACCGGCAAATGCAACATCCAGAAATCGCCGTGGAACCTGTTCTCGGACTATTGGGAATGGTTGAAACCCAACAAGGACGAAGGCGAGTTGTGGGCGACCTCTGGTCGGATCAACGAACGCTGGCAGTCCGGCTTCGACGACCGCCGCCGCCCGTATATCGTGCAGCGCTGGCCGGAGAACTGGGTTGAAATCCACCCCGATGATGCGGCCGAACGTGGCATCGAAAGCGGCGACTATGTGATGGTCTATTCGGAACGTGTTCCGGGCAACAAGACCACGCTGCTGGGTGTGGAAGGCGATGACTTCCAGTTCTCGAAACTGATGGAGAACGGGCATATCGAATTGACCAAAGCGGCGATCACCGCTGTGGCCATGGTCACGCCCGCCATCAAGAAAAGCGTGGTCTACATGGACTTCCTGCACATGCAGCAGCCCGCGAACGCGCTTGAGGGCCGGATCGTCGACTGGATCAGCGGCAACTACAACTACAAGATGGGCGTTGCCAAGCTGCGCAAACTGGGGCCGAGCCCCTACAAGACCTCGTTCCGCACGATGTCCTTCGCGCCGCGTGACATTGCCTGACGCGTTTCCGGGGGGCGATCGCCATGCTGCCCCTCGGGTCTGGCCCCACTGCAGAAGGGGTCACGAGCCGGTCCCCCGGTTCATTGGAAGGCAGGCTTCGGTTGGGAAACCTGCCTTCCACTTTCACCCAACCTTTCCCAACGCAAAACATGGCAGACCCGATATGAACATGCATTCCGATACCGCCCTGCGAGATGAGGCCACCAGCCTGTTCTCGGACTACGCAAAATCCGACTATGATGTGATCCGCCTGCGCGCCATTCAGGCCCTGACCGCCATTGGCGCGGCCAACAGCCCCGCACTGGTCGAGGCGTTGCTGGATGACGACGAAGATGTCCGTCAGGACGCGGCGCAGGCGCTGGGCGCGCTGGGCGTTCAGGGCGCTGCACCGCAACTGCTGGAAAACCTGATCCACGATCCCTGTGGCGAGGTGAAGCTGGCCTGTGTCACCGCGCTGGCCGAGTTGAAAGTTGAAGATGCCGCGCCTTACCTGCGCACCCTTGTCACAGGACGCGGCGAGGACATCACGTGGGATGAGGATGAGCTGCATCAAGACGAATGGGACGACTGGCTGGACACGCAGATCGCCGCAATCAAGGCGCTGGGTCGCATGGGCGACGCGGCCGCGATTGAACCCATCGTCATGGCCCTGATGGACGAAGACGGGCAGGAGCTGGGCGATGTCGCCTGTGAGGCGCTGGGCCGGATCGGCCAGCCCGCCGTGCCGACGCTGGGTGTGTTCACCCAATCCTCGAACCGCCGCCTGCGCCACCGCGCGTTACGTACCTTGGCTTCAATTGGTGGAGCGGAGGCCGAAGCCATCCTGCGCAAAGCCACCACCGACAAGGACGGCGCGGTACGCCTGATCGCTTATGAGGCGCTGATGCCGGGTGATGCAGCCCTGGTCGAACAGGCGCTGACCGACGGGGTCGAGGGCATTCGCATTGCGGCGCTGGAACAGGCCGGTTTCTCGGAACCCGAACTGCTGGACCGCATGATGCGCGACCCCGGTGCCAAGGTTCAGTTGGCATTGCTTGACCGGCTGGATCGCGCCACGCCGATAACGGACCAAGAAGACCTGCGCTGGCAGGTGCTGGATTTCCTGGCCACCGGCCAACAACCCGAAGTGTCTGCTCAGGCGCTGGGCCTGCTGGCGGCGCTGGCCCCGGAACTGGTGGCCGACCGCCTGAACGCGCTGTTCTCGGTCGATGCGGATGACCTCAAGGCCGAGCGTATCCAATGGGCCATCGTCGATGCGCTGGCGACCTCGCCCCTGCGCGAAGCGGCGGAGTGGCTGCAACGCGCCTGCCGATCGCCCTTCCGGTCGGTGCGGCTGAAGGCCATCGCGTCGCTGGCGATGATCGTCACCGATACGGACCGCCTGCATGTGAACCAGCAACAGGGCCGCGAATTGCTGCTGTCCTTCGCACTGGCCCCGATGCCCTTGGCGACCGACGAGGAACCCGCAGACACCCCACAAACCGACATCGCCGCGCTGGAAGAGGCCGGGCTGGATGTCTCGGACGGGGGCGAGAACGGACCGACCTCCAGCCTTGGCGCGATCCTTGGCCATGACGCCATCGCCGCCGAGATGACGCAGGAAGCGCAAGAGGATGAGGTTCTGCCCCTGACCCCGCGCGAACAGGCACTGCTGGCCAAGGCGACCCGCCACCCCAAACGCCGTCGCGTGGCACTGGACGACGATGCTGATGCGCTGCAGCGCGAAACCCGCATGTCCGCCATCCGCTTGCTGGGCGAGGTGAAGGGCATGCAGATCATGCTCGCCCAGATCGCACAGGACCCCGAGACCGAGATTGCGCAGCAGGGCTTCTCGGCACTGGCCGCAGCGGTCACCCGCAACCGCGCGGAGCTGGAACAGGAGCAATTGGTTGATCTCATCACCAAGGGCCTCTCGCACACGGATTCCGCCCTTTCCCTGCAAGCACTGAAACTGCTGCAACAGGCCGATTTGCCGCCGCAGGACGCGCTGCGCGGCAAGCTGCGCGCGATGCTGAAAACCGGCGATACCGCATTTCGCATCGACGCCATGCACATCCTGACCAGATGGGACGGCACCCCCGATGTGGCGCGCAGCCTGCTGGACGATGTTTCTGCCCCCGTGCGGCAGGCAGCGATGCGCCTGTTGTCGGAAACCGCGCCTGATCAGGCCGGGGCCGCCATCGTGCCCTTCCTTCTGGCCAACCCCGAGCAGCGGATCGTGACCTATGTCAAGGACAGCACGCCCGCAGTGGTGTCCATTGGCCGCCAGTTGCTGACCGAGTTGCGCGACGAAGATCGCCGCGCGCAATGGCCGGTGATGATAGGCGCATTGGCTGACTTGCTGGGGGAACCATCGCGGGCGGTCTGACACCCGGAGGGACGGATGAGCATTTCGCTGAAACTGAGCGAAGCGATATTGGCGGCGGCCATGATCTTTGGCCCCGCCGCACAGGCCGAGGACATCCCCGAGATAGCGGTAGTGCATCAGATCATCGACCTGAACGCGGACATCCCGGCCCACGCCTTTCGGTTCGAGCCTAAGTTCCTGCAGGTTCCCGCCGGGGCCACGGTCCGGTTCAAGGGATCGACCGGCCGGCATACGGTGACGTCGATCCTCCGCATGATTCCGGTTGGCGCGCGCGCGTTTGAGATTCGCGGCAAGCCCGAGCTGGACCTGACCTTTGACACAGAAGGCGTCTATGGCATCCGCTGCCGCGTGCATGGCCGCCACGGGATGGTCATGCTGCTGGTGGTGGGTGATCCCAGTTCAAATCTGGAAGAGGCCAAAGCCTATTTACCGAAACTCGGTGAGGCCGAGCGGGCCGGTTTCAAAGAGCTTTTTGCATATATGGAGGCACAAAATGGCTGATGGATGCGCCTGCGACCGCCACGCTCATATGTACCTGACCGTTGACGATGCGCTGCGGAGGGGATTGTCCGTGGCGGATCCGTTGAAGGATACCGAAACGCTGCCGCTGGCACAGGCAATCGGCCGGGTTCTGGCGCAGGATTGCACCAGCAAGGTCGATATGCCCGCCTTTGATAACTCGGCCATGGATGGCTATGCGATCCGTACCTGTGATCTGGGCGAGGGGCCTGTGTTCGAGCTCCCCGTCGCAGGTCGTGTGGCCGCAGGCGACAGCGGCGCGCATGATGCCCCGCAAGGCAGCGCGCTGCGCATCTTTACCGGCGCGCCTGTGCCGCCTGAATTCGACGCGGTTCTGATGCAGGAAGACTGCGATGCGCTGATCGACTCGATCCGGTTCAGCCGCCGACCCAAACCCGGCCAGCACATCCGCCGCGCGGGCGAGGATCTGAAGGCCGGAGCCCCCATCCTGCGCCGGGGGTGCGAGATCACCGCGCGCGAAGCGGCGGCGCTGGCCTCTTCGGGGTTTGGAGAGGTCACTGTCTATCGCAAGCTGCAGGTTACGATTTTCTCGACAGGCAGTGAATTGCGCCAGCCCGGCGAAGATCTTGGCCCCGGTCAGATCTACAACTCCAACCGCTATATGCTGCTGGCGCTGCTGGACAAGCCATGGATCGAGTTGACCGACCGTGGCCCGGTTCAGGACGACCCCGCGCTGTTGGAACAGGTGCTGCGTGATGCCTGTGACAGCTCAGACCTGATCATCACCACTGGTGGTGTCTCGGTGGGAGACGAAGATCACATGCCACGCCTTTTTGCCGAAATCGGCGGGCAGACCGATGTCATGAAAGTGGCGATGAAGCCGGGCAAACCGATTATGTTCGGTCGCCGGGGCAATGCGCTTTACGTTGGGCTGCCAGGGAATCCGGTTTCGGCCTATGTCACGTGGCAGATCATCGGATCGCAGATGATGGCGCGCCGTGCCGGGTTGCATCAAGAGCCATCCAGAACGGAACAGGCGGTGCTGGCCGAACCTCTGGCCCGTCGCGCTGGTCGTCAGGAATACCGTCCCGTTGTGATCGAAGGCGTGACGCCCAACGGCACCCCGCGTCTACACCTAATGGACTCGTCTTATAGCGGTAAGGTTGCTTTGCTTGCTCAGGCCGATGGTCTGGCAGTTATCTCAGCCGACACCGAAACACTGCCAAAAGATCATCCGCTGCCGTTCCTGCGGTTCTGATGTCAGTACAACCCGTGTTCTTGCAAGGGCCGCACGGCAGCGGCTACAACTGTCCCGAGCCAGCCCAACATGCCCGCGCGGACCCAAAAATGTCTAAAGAACATATCCTTGTCGTCGATGACGACCCACAGATTACGTCGTTTTTGCAGCGCTACCTTGAAAAGCAGGGGTGCCAGGTCACCTGCGCTGCGGATGGGGACGCAATGGACGCGGTTCTGCAAACGGCACAGATCGATCTGATCTTGCTGGATATTGGCCTGCCCGGCCGCAACGGTTTTGACATCACGCGTGAGCTGCGGACGCAGTCTGACATTCCCATAATTGTCCTGTCGGGTCGGGATGAAATCTTTGACCGGGTTGTTGGGTTGGAGTTTGGGGCCGATGACTACATCACCAAACCCTTTGAGGCCCGCGAGGTTCTGGCCCGCATCCGCACGGTTCTGCGACGGGTCCGCCCCGAGGAAAAGACCGCGAACGGAGCTGCGCCCTCAATCTCGTTTGGCGATTGGGTTCTGAACGTGAATGAGCGTAGCCTGACCGCCACAGGGGCCGCTGAACCCACGCCGTTGACAACAACCGAATTCGACGTGCTGCTGGCCTTTGTTACCAACCCTCATATGGTGTTTTCCCGCGATCAGTTGCTGGATCAGGCGCGCGGGCGGGAAACCATCGTGGGCGATCGCACCATAGACGTGCATGTGGCCCGTCTCAGGAAGAAGATCGAGCCTGACCCCGCTGCTCCGGTCTTTATCAAAACCGTACATGGTATCGGATATTGCTTTGCCGCCAATGTGCGCAAAAGCTCAGCCTAGCTGAGTTGTTTGTACATTATGGTTGTCGGTTCCAGACGATCTTCAAATGGGTTGCGGCAATAGTTCGGGATATCTCCGGCAATCTGAAAGCCAAGGCTTTGATACAGGATGCGCGATGGGTCCGAACTGCGCGTATCCAGTACCAGCACACTTCGTCCCAACTGCGCTGCACGCTGTTCAAGCGCCGCCATCAAAGCGCGTCCCAATCCCTTGCGCCGTGCTTTTGGATGAACCAGCAGCTTGGCCACATCTGCGCGATGCGGTTGATTGGGCATGTTGGCCGGGATCAATTGTACCGTGCCCAGAATGCGGCCCTGATCCTTCGCGACGAAAAGGTCCAACTGCTCCAGATCGGGACGCACACGGTCTTGCCAATAAGCACAGGCCTGATCTTGAGAAAAGGGCAGGATGAACCCGATGCTTGCCCCATCCTGTACGCAAGCATGCAGGATGTCTGTCAGATCAGCCAGCGCATCATCAAAGCCATTCGCATTCAGACGTAGGATCATATCAGCACCAGCAGATACCGTGCGCCGCGTGCGGGCGCGGTTTCAAATCGTGTCGGACCGGACAAATGGTAGCGCAGGCAATCCCCGCCATTCAGGTCATGTGCAACCCCGTCGACCGTCAGCGTCAGCGCACCATCCAGCATGATCAGATGATGCTCTTGGCCGGGTTTGGGGGGTGAGTCGTAGCTGATGACTGTATCGGGGGGCAGATGCCCCTCAAGCACTTCGGCACTCAGGTCGGCCGCAGGCGGAGACACAGACCTGCGGGTAAATCCGGTCTCGGGGTCACGCCATTCAGGTTGACGTTCAAACGGCACACGGGGGTCGAAACTGTCTTCGATCATCATCAAAAGGCGCGACATCGGCAGGCCGTAGGCTGCACAGAGTCGGCCCAGAGAGTCAGCGGTCGGACTGACGTCACCTTTCTCCATGCGCGACAGGGTGGCGCGGCTAATGCCGCTCTGTTCGGCCAGCTGGTCCAAAGACCACCTGCGCGCGCGGCGCAGTTCAGTCAGGCGGGTGGCAAGGCGGTTTGTGAGAGTATCGGGCATCGTCCAAATATGAGAAGAAAGAGCATATATGGGAGTATTGGCATAAAGAAATAGTATTTCAACAAAAAAGGGACGCAGAAACCTCTGCGCCCCTTCAACTGCTCGAGTTTTAACCTGGATTACTTCCAGCCGACCTCGTTAAAGATTTTCTGCGCCTCGGGCAGGTTCTTGGCGACCTTGGACAGGTTCACCTCATCTGCCTTGAACTCGCCCAGTGATTTGACCGAGTCGACCAGTGCCACGCCTTCGACAGCCGGGAATTCGTCATTACCCGCCGAGAAATACTCCTGCGCTGACTCGCTTGCCAGATACTCAAGGAACAGGATCGCGTTTTCCTTGTTCGGGGCGTTTGCGGCAACACCTGCGCCCGACAGGTTCATATGTGCGCCCGTGCTGTCCTGATTGGGAAAGACCCAGCCGATCGACTCAAGATGATCCGACACGCCTTTGACATCTTTGCGGATGGCGCGGGCAAAGTAATAGGTGTTCGACACCGCGATATCGCATTCGCCCGACACGAGGCCGCGCAGCTGGTCCGTGTCACCGCCCTGCGGTTCGCGCGCCATGTTGGCAACGATGCCTTCGGCCCAGGTTTTGGCGGCCTCGGACCCGTCATGGGTGACGATCGACGCCAGCAAGGTCTGGTTATAGGTGTTGCTCGAAGACCGGATACAGATCAGCCCCTTGTATTCCGGTTTGGCCAGATCGGCATAGGTGGCCGGCGGGTTGGCCAGGTTTTCCTTGTCGTAAAAGATGATGCGGCCACGCTGGGAAAAGCCGAACCATTCATTGTCGGCGTCCTGCAGGTTGGCGGGGATACGCTCTTCCAGAATTGCGCTTTCCACCGGCTGAAGGATACCGGCGTTCTTCGCGCGGGCCAGACGCGAGGTGTCGACTGTCAGCAGGATATCCGCCGGAGAGTTCGCGCCCTCGGCCTCCATCCGCGCGATCAGCTCATCGGCTTTGCCCTCGATGCGGTTGATGGTGATGCCGGTGGCCTCTTCGAAATCGCTATAGAGGTTTTCGTCGGTATCATAATGGCGCGAGGAATAGAGGTTCAGCTCTCCCTCGGCGGCGGCAGAGGTTGCGATCAGGGCCGTCAGCGCGGCGGCAACGCAGGTAGAGGATTTCAGCATCGTATCTCCCAACTTTGAAAGTGGTGATGGGTGTAAACCCGACTGATATTGTCAATTAAGGGATTCGCCGGGGGATGCAAGGAAATCCGAGTGATTTAGTTGGCCAAATTGTCGCTCAACCCTTTATCAGTTTAGCGTATTGTCCCGAAAACCTTGGTTGCCGCTGCAGAAAGGCATAACCTTAAAAAACAGCTCTGCGGCAACAGAGACGACAAGACTATTGCGGCCTGAACGAGGAAACCAATGCCCGAGACGTTTGCCGAAAAACTTGAAAAATCAAACTTTGGACATTGGATGGCCAAGTTCGAGAGCTTCATGGTGATCGTGGGCGTGGTCGGTCCGTTTGCCACCCTGCCGCAGCTTGTGAAGCTTTATTTCACCCATTCCCAACACGCATCCGGCCAGTCCTTGCTGTCATGGTCTTTGTATGCGGCCTTGTCGATGCTTTGGTTCATCTATGGTTTGATTGTTGGAAAGCTTCCCATCTATGTGGGCAACGGGCTTTCATTGATCCTGAACCTTTTGATGGTGTTGGGTATCCTGATACACGCAGGCTTTACGTTCTAAGGCGCAATCTAGGAAACGGCACCCAAATACGCGGTGCTGGTGCGTGGGGCAACCGGCCCTTCCGATGTGAAGCGTTGTTTTGGTGCTTAATGGTTCTTTAACTCACTTTCATTGATTGTCGGTCTCTATTGCGAAGGGCGTGAGGTCGGAGCTCAGCTGTGTCAGATGTTATCTGGTTTTTGATCGAGGCGTTTACGATCCTGCTGACGGTGGTGACTTTGGTGATGCCGTTCTTCTTCTCAGTTCGATTTGTCAGTTTCTATAAGAGCTTCACGTTCAGCATCTTGTTCGCCGCTGTGATAACCGTCTTTTACGCATGGTGGCGGGATGTATCGTTTGATCTTGAGTTGATCGCTTTGGGGGTCGACCTGCAGGGGCTCACAACCGAAGACAGGATGCGCAATGTTGATCCTGAACTTTGGGATTATGCCGAAGCGCGGGTGTTTGCACCGGAAAGGCTGGGTGTTGGTTGGCCGATAAAGGCAGGGTTTTCTCTGTTCCTGACCCTTCCCTATGCGGGGATTGTCTGCGTCGTCGTTTGGGTTCTGAAGCAGGTTCTCAGCAAGGTGGTCGAACGCGCGCGGAACGGAAATCATCAATAAAAAAACCGCACCCGAAGGCGCGGTTTCTTTAAACTATTTGCGTAGTTCTTAGCCCTGGCGAGCTTTGAACTTGCGCTGCGTCTTGTTGATCACGTAGACGCGGCCTTTGCGACGCACAATCCGGCAGTCGCGGTGCCGGTTCTTGAGCGAGCGGAGCGAGTTCTTGACCTTCATGGGTCTGTCTCCAATCTGCGGCGCCTTCATCAAAGACGTGGCCAGCGCCTGGGTTACTCGGGTGTCCCGGAAAACCGGAACAGTGAAATCATGGTGGGCGGTACAAGGATCGAACTTGTGACCCCTTCGATGTCAACGAAGTGCTCTACCGCTGAGCTAACCGCCCACGTAACCTTTGCGTTGCCCTGCCCCATAACGAAATGGGGCGCGGATCCCCGCGCCGGTAGCGGGGTCTATAAAAGGAGTCGCACAGGGGTTCAAGGGGTTTGGCAGAACTATTTTCCGGTCTATGTTGAAACCGAACAAGGAGTCGCCATGAACAACGCCCCCTATGTACTGGATATGCCCGCCGACCGCACGTCCTGCGTGGTGTTTTCCTCGCCTCATAGTGGACGGAACTATCCCGAAACGATGCTCAGCCGCACGATTCTGAGCGAGAACACGATTCGGTCCTCGGAGGACGCGTTTGTCGACCAGCTGTTTGCGGCGGCGCCGGATTATGGGGCACCGATGATATCGGCGGTGATGCCGCGGGCCTATCTGGATCTCAACCGCAGTGCCGAGGAACTGGACCCGGCGCTGATTCAAGGCGCGCGCCGCCACGGACATAACCCGCGCGTGGCCTCGGGGCTGGGAGTGATTCCCCGCGTGGTGGCGAATGGCCGCGCGATTTATCGTGGCAAGCTTACGATGGATGAGGCCCGCCTGCGCATCGATACCTGCTGGCGGCCCTACCATGCGCGCATCAAGTCGTTGCTGGCCGAGTCGCATGAGGTGTTCGGGCAGGCGATTTTGATCGATTGCCACTCTATGCCGCATGAGGCGGTTGCGATGGTCAGCAATACCCAGTCCAAGCGCCCCGATGTGGTGTTGGGGGATCGGTTCGGGGCGTCGGCCTCGATCGATATCGTGGACCAGATTGAGGCGGCCTTTGCTGCTGCGGGTCTGAACGTCGCGCGTAATACGCCCTTTGCCGGGGCCTACGTGACCCAGACCTATGGCCGCCCGGCGCGCGATCAGCATGCTGTGCAGATAGAAATCGACCGGGCGCTGTATATGGACGAAGACAGAATCGAGCCGAACGGGAATTTCGCCGCGTTCCAATCGGTTCTGCGCGACATTATCCACGAGATCACCCGCATCTGCGATGGACCTTTGCGGCTCGCAGCCGAGTGAGGTCAGCGCAAAGCACGGCCCTTTACAATCGCATCGGTGCCGAAACGCTGCCTGATTTCATCGGTGGCGCGTTCGGCTTGTGATCTTTGGGTGGCACCCGGGTCTAACAAGTCGCCGGAGATATCCGCCTGCGTCTCGGGGCACAGATCGGACAGGCCGACACCCAGCAGGCGATAGGGGCCCTGATCTCCGACTTGATCGAACAACCCCCGGGCCGTGCGATAGATGCGATCGGCGATCTGCGTTGCGTCCCGCAGTGACACGCGGCGGGTGATGATCTTGTGATTGGCGCGTTTGAGCTTCAGCGTCACCACCCGCCCTGCCAGCGCTTTGGCTTTGGCACGGTCTGCCACTTTTTCGGACATGCGCCACAGGTGGCCGTCCAGAATGTCCAGGCTGGCGGTGTCTTCGAAAAAGGTTGTTTCATTGCTGATGGATTTCATCGGCTCATGGGCCGACACGCGCCGCTTGTCCTGCCCGCGCGCCAGATGCCACAGACGATAGCCCATCGATCCGAACCGGGCCGTCAGCGCCTCTTGGTCCCAGCGCAACAGGTCCGAAAAGGTGCGGATACCGGCACGATCCAGCGATTCCTGCGCGGCGGGGCCGATGCCCCAGATCAAACGCACAGGCTTGTCGTGCAGAAACGCGGCCGTCTCGGCCTGCCCGATCACCGAAAACCCGCGTGGTTTGTCGAGGTCTGACGCGACCTTGGCCAGAAACTTGTTGTGGGACAGCCCGATTGAGCCGGTCACGCCCAATTCAGCCTTCATGCGTTTCACCAGTCGCGCCAGCATCACCGCAGGGGGTGCGCCGTGCAGGCGTTCAGTCCCGGACAAGTCCATAAAGGCCTCGTCCAGCGACAGCGGCTCTACCACCGGGGTCAGTTCATTCATCATCTTGCGAATCTCGCGCGACACCTCGGCATAGACAGACATGCGCGGTTTGATCACCACTGCATCGGGGCAGAGTTGCAATGCCTTGAACATCGGCATTGCAGACCGCACCCCCCGAATGCGGGCCACATAGCAGGCGGTCGAGACCACACCGCGCTTACCGCCGCCGATGATCACCGGCTTGTCGGCCAGGTCGGGATTGTCGCGTTTTTCGACCGAGGCGTAAAAAGCGTCGCAATCCATATGCGCGATGGACAGATCGAACAGTTCGGGATGCGTCTTGATCCGCGGGCTGCCGCAGGATGGACAGCGCCGTTCGTCGGTCAATGTGGTCAGGCAGTCTCGGCAAAGACCGGGCATTCCGTTGTTCCGTTATCCTTAGAATCCAGTCAGAGACAGGTTTATAGCAGCCATGATGCCCCGGAAAAGGGTCAGCCGCCACGGTCATCAGTTTTGAAAGAAGACCCCCCGCATGTGGCGGGGGGAGGTGACGGACCTCAGGAAGAAACGGTCCGCGGGGAGTATCACATCCCTAGAATCGCCTAAAATCCTCGTTTTCGATAGGACCTAGATCACACATGCAAAACTGGTGTTTTTCATGTGTGTTTTGGGGCACAGGGGCGATTTGGCGCGGTCCGGCAGGAAAGTGACGCCGGGTCAATCACTTGGTGAAGTTTGGGGTGCAAAAACACCCCGGTTTCGAGGGGCCGCTTAGTGGCGTGTCAAGGAGTTTAACTCAGCAAGAACCGCTTGCGCGGCCGCTTTTGGGTCGTCCGCCTGATAGATCGGACGGCCAACAACGATGTGGTCCGCGCCGTCACCGATGGCGCTGGCCGGGGTGGCCACGCGTTTCTGATCACCCAATGCGGCACCCGCCGGACGCACGCCGGGGGTGACGATCAGGCGGCCTTCGGCCTGGGGCAGGGCGCGGATCAGGGCGGCTTCTTGCGGGCTGGCAATGACACCATCCGCCCCGGCCTCCAACGCCTTTGCCGCGCGTTCGACCACCAGATCCTGCACGTCGCCCTGCTTCAGCAGGCTGGCATCCAGATCGTCGCGGTTCAGCGAGGTCAGGATCGTCACAGCGAGGATTTTCAGGTCTTTCCCCGAGGCCCCTTCTTTCGCGGCGCGCACCACGTGGGGGTCACCATGGACGGTCAGAAAGTCCAGATCGAACTGCGCCAGCCCGCGCACAGCGTTTTCCACCGTGTTACCGATGTCGAACAGTTTCATGTCCAGAAAGATGCGCTTGCCATGATCCTGTTTCAGCTCATTGGCCAGCGCCAGCCCGCCGCCGGTCAGCATGCCCAGCCCGATCTTGTAAAAGGACACGGCATCGCCCAGACGCTCGGCCATGGCCAGTCCTTGCAGAGCGTTGGGGACATCAAGGGCAACGATCAGGCGGTCATCGGACATTTGGGCGCTCCTGTTTGGCAAACGTCTGCGTCCTAGCGGGTTGTGGCGCGTCTGTCCATGCGGGGCGCGATTCCTGTGTTACTATTGCGGCATTCTTTGAAAGGGACTGTGATGAGAAAGATATTATTGTGCTGCTTCGCCTTGGCTGCCTGTCAGGAAACGCCGTCAGAGACGCCAGTGCCGCCTGCTGCCGCGCCAAATGACGACCTGAGGTTTGTGGGCGGCTATCGGTCCACGGATGACGATTGCCAACTGACCGGAGAAACCGCCTTTACCATCGAATTTCTGGACGATGCCGCCGACCTTGTTTCCTGCCCGACGGGCAGCGATGCCGCGCAATCTCTGGTCGATATGTATAGCGCGCGCGTGGTTGCCGAAACCGGTGGGTACACTGTCTATACTGTGCCGCGCAGATAGGGCCGGATTCTGCGTCTCAGCCCCTTGAACGGGCAGAGATATTTCCCAGATTGAATGTGAGGCCCAGACCGATGCGTGCCGCCAGGCGGGCGCATCACATTCAGGGCGCTTGGAAAAGGAGAATAGCATGGACTTGAACAAGTTCACCGAGCGGGCACGGGGTTTCGTGCAGGCGGCGCAGACCATTGCACTGCGCGAAGGGCACCAGCGCCTGGAGCCCACACATATACTCAAGGCATTGATGGATGACGATCAGGGGCTGGCCAGCAACCTGATCACCCGCGCGGGCGGCGCGCCGAACCGCGTGGTTGAGGCGTTGGACGCCGCGATGGGGAAAATCCCCAAGGTCAGCGGCGATAACAGCCAGATTTACATGGACGGCCAGACCGCCAAGGTTCTGGACGAGGCTGCAAAGATTGCCACCAAGGCGGGTGACAGCTTTGTCCCGGTCGAACGTGTGCTGATGGCGCTGTGCATGGTGAAGTCCAAGGCCAAGGACGCCTTGGAGGCCGGCGCCGTCTCTGCCCAGAAACTGAATGAGGCGATCAACGACATCCGCAAGGGTCGTACCGCTGACAGCGCGTCGGCGGAAGAGGGCTATGACGCCCTCAAGAAATACGCGCGCGATCTGACCGAGGCGGCGGCTGAAGGCAAGATCGATCCGATCATCGGGCGGGACGAGGAAATCCGCCGCTCGATGCAGGTTCTGTCGCGCCGGACCAAGAACAACCCGGTTCTGATCGGGGAGCCCGGCGTTGGTAAAACCGCGATTGCCGAGGGCATGGCCCTGCGCATCGTCAACGGTGACGTGCCGGAATCGCTGAAAGACAAGAAACTGCTTGCGCTCGACATGGGCGCGCTGATCGCTGGCGCGAAGTACCGGGGTGAGTTCGAAGAACGCCTCAAGGCCGTTCTGACCGAGGTAACTGAGGCGGCCGGTGAAATCATCCTGTTCATCGATGAGATGCACACGCTGGTCGGTGCCGGGAAGTCCGACGGCGCGATGGATGCGGCCAACCTGATCAAGCCTGCTTTGGCGCGGGGTGAGCTGCATTGTATCGGCGCGACCACGTTGGATGAGTATCGCAAATATGTCGAAAAAGACGCGGCCCTTGCGCGCCGGTTCCAGCCCGTTGTTGTGGCTGAGCCGACCGTTGAGGACACGATCAGCATTCTGCGCGGCATCAAAGAGAAGTACGAGCTGCACCACGGCGTGCGGATTTCCGACTCGGCGCTGGTTTCGGCGGCGACGCTCTCGCATCGCTATATCACGGACCGCTTCCTGCCCGACAAAGCCATCGACCTTGTCGATGAGGCGGCGTCACGTCTGCGGATGGAGGTCGATTCCAAGCCAGAAGAATTGGACCAACTCGACCGTCAGATCCTGCAGATGCAGATCGAGGAAGAGGCGCTGAAGCTTGAGGACGATGCGGCCTCGAAGGACCGTCTGGAAACCTTGCAAAAGGATCTGGCCGATCTGCAAGAGCAATCTGCCGAGATGACCGCCCAATGGCAGGCCGAGCGCGATAAACTCGCAGGCGCGCGTGATCTGAAAGAACAGCTCGACAAAGCGCGTGCTGATCTGGAAATCGCCAAGCGCGAGGGCAATCTGGCCAAGGCCGGTGAGCTGTCCTATGGCGTCATCCCCGAGCTTGAGAAAAAGCTGACTGAGGCCGAAAACGCCGAAAGCAACGCCATGATGGCCGAGGAAACGGTGCGCCCGGAACAGATCGCCAGCGTTGTCGAACGCTGGACCGGTATCCCGACCTCGAAAATGCTGGAAGGTGAGCGCGAGAAGCTGTTGCGGATGGAAGATGAGCTGCATTCGCGGGTCATCGGTCAGGATGCTGCAGTGACGGCCGTTGCCAACGCCGTACGTCGTGCGCGTGCGGGCCTGAATGATGAGAACCGTCCGCTGGGCTCGTTCCTGTTCCTCGGGCCCACCGGCGTGGGTAAGACCGAACTAACCAAGGCCGTGGCGAACTTCCTGTTCGATGACGACAACGCGATGGTGCGCATCGATATGTCCGAGTTCATGGAGAAACACGCGGTTGCCCGTCTGATCGGTGCCCCTCCGGGCTATGTCGGCTATGACGAAGGCGGTGTGCTCACTGAGGCCGTGCGGCGCAGACCCTATCAGGTTGTTCTGTTTGATGAGGTCGAAAAAGCGCACCCAGATGTGTTCAACGTGCTGTTGCAGGTTCTGGACGATGGCGTGCTGACCGATGGTCAGGGTCGAACCGTGGACTTCAAGCAGACGCTGATTATCCTCACGTCGAACCTTGGGTCTCAGGCGCTGAGCCAACTGCCCGAAGGGGCCGACAGCGCGCAGGCGCGGCGCGATGTGATGGATGCGGTTCGGGCGCATTTCCGGCCCGAATTCCTCAACCGTCTGGACGAGACGATCATCTTTGACCGCCTCAAACGGGCGGATATGGATGGCATCGTCGATATCCAGATGGCGCGTCTGCAAAAACGTCTGGCCGCCCGCAAGATCGAGCTGTCGCTGGATGAGGGAGCTAAAGAATGGCTGGCCGATGAAGGCTATGATCCGGTCTTTGGCGCGCGCCCGCTGAAACGTGTGATCCAGCGCGCCTTGCAGAACCCGCTGGCCGAGGCGTTGCTGGCCGGTGAGATCAAGGATGGTGAGACCGTTCCCGTGACCGCCGGGTCCGATGGGCTGATCATCGGGGACCGGCTGGGCACGTCAGACCGGCCCCGCCCGGATGATGCGGTCGTGCACTAAGCCAAAAGACCTGAAAGACCCGCCCTTTCGGCGGGTCTTTTTACGTTTGACGGATCAAAGTATCTCAATTGCGCCCTTCATGTGCGGATGAAAGACGCAGAAATAGGTCGACCCCATCGTTCCGGTCACGGTGATCTCGGCGCTGTCGTTTCGCTGTAACTCCCCTGTATCCCAGCTCAGGTCATCGGCCGAGGCCGTGTGGGGCGCGATGTCCTTGTTGGTCCAGCGGATCACATCACCGACCCGAACCCGGATCATTGCAGGGTCATAGGAAAAGCGTTTGATCACGATCTCATGGGTTGTGGGCGCGACCTGCGCCGTGCTGCGCCCGGCCAGAGCGGCGGCTGCCGCCCCGGCAAGAACCCGTCGCCGTGACAGGCTGCGCGCCATCAGTTCAGCGACTCGACCATCACTTCGGCATGGGTTTCATGCGCCTTGAAGATCTCCAGCCCCTGTTCGAACAGGGCTTTGACCTCGGCATTGTCGATATTGGGGATCATCGTGGTTTCCACCAAATCGTTCACCGCCTGATGATAGGCCAGTTCGTTGGCGGCATAGGCGGAATCAAACTCGGCCCCGCGCAGCTGGGACAAGGTGTTGATGATCTCTTCGGCATTGGCGTTCAGGGTCTGGCTGAACGCGTTATCCTGTGCCTTGGCGCCCAGCTTGTCCAACAAGCCCAGCGCGGCTTCGTTCACCGCCGTGTGGTCGCGGATCATGGTGCGTGCAAATTCATGAATGTCGGGGTTTTCCGACAGCGCCAATGCCAGATGGGCGTATCGAATGTCGATATTGTCAGCCGTATAGGCAATATGGGCAAATTCCAGGTCACTCATATCAGAGATTTCCTGGGCCGAAGCCTGTGCGCCAATCAGGCTGAGGGCAAAAGCAACTGCGGAGGCAAGTCTGAACATCTTCATACTCCTTGGAGGTCATCTCGGGAAGTTCAGTATTCAGCACCTGCGATTGGCGCACAGTCCGCAGCGTCCGCAAAAGGATTCAGATCGTTCAAAAAACGGAACGCGCAGAGCGAGCGGTGTGAAGAAAGTGACTGCGCCCGTGCCTAGCGGTTGCCTGATTGACGGCTCTTGCGCAGGGCGCGCAGGTCTTCGGCGCTCATCCTTGGGGACGCGTCCTCTTCGGGTTCTTCTATGGGTCTTTGGTTGGCTTCGATCATTTCCGGCAGCGAAGGGGTGTTTTCGCGCAGTCGCAAATAGGCCAGCGCGCCACCGGCACATTGCAGACCGAAAGCCCATGTACCGATTAGCATATAGACCACGAACAGGCCGATCAGCGACCAGATCGGACGGACCCGAGCAAAGCCATTCACCATGTTATCGACTTCCTGCAGGTCGGCCTGCAGCGTTGGGATGAAATCCATAAAGATCATGACGGTGATCAACAGCGCATGTAGCGCGATCATGCCCACATAGCTGAAGATGGTCAGCGAAAACAAAGGCACGAACGAGGCGCGAAAATGCCGGAACGGCGTATAGTGCAGCCCATCCGGGTCCCGTCCGATCGCTGCCGAGGCGATGGGCACAAGCAGACTGGCCCGGATCGAGCAGATGGACAGAAACACGGCAAACCCACAGATCAACCCCGGGATGAGCAGGGGCGTATCCGCATATTGAAGCGCCAGATCGGCGATCTGACTGCGCTGCAGGATGTCAGGCGAAATCACGACCAGCGACAGCACGATGACCAGACCCAGGATCAGCGTGATGCTTACCCCCTCAACGGCGCCATAGATCACTGCCGGGGCGAACAGGCTCCATATCTTCATGCTGGGTTGGAGGCCTTTGACCTGCAGCCCCATCCGTGTCCCGATCAGGGTCGGCACAACACTGGAGGCCGCCATCATCAAAAAGGTGATGATGAACGCAAAAGGGGGAAAGATCAGCCCGAGCAAAAAGCCGATCAGGGTCCCGAAAATGGAATACAGCGTCAGCACAAGGAACATGACCGGCAAGACGACGGCCAGCCGCCAGGTGATGGACAGGGACAGTGGAAAGGCTTGGACAAACAGCACGGGTGCAATCTCGGACTAAAACACGTTTAATAGTCCGGTTACTCAAGCCCTATGACTGGCACCAGTTGTTTTGCGTCTTTCCGGAAAACGCCATGTCGCGATGTGTCATTTTGGAATCGCGTCGATGACTTTAGGGGCGTCCTGCAGACGCCTGCTGCCAAAAAACGAAGAGCCCGCCTTGCGGGCGGGCTCATGCGTGAACGACGTCGGATGCCGGTCTGTTTGACGGGCTCAGGTCCCGGTCGGCAGCGCGTTCAGGTCCTGCGCCTTGCTGTTGTTCAGCCCGGTCTCGTCTTCACCGATCTCTTCGCAGGTGACCGGGAATGTCTCATTCGAGTCGCAGCCTGAAATGGGGTACGTGTCTTTTTCACTGCATGCTGCAATGAAAAGCACCAGTGCAAGGCCTGAAACCAGTTTCGTTTTCATATCTGTTCCTCTTTGATCATGGATTGGTTGGAATGGTGGCGCTGTGTGCATGATCAGCCTGAATCTATCTGGGCTCTGTCCCTGTGCGCCTGCCAAAGTCTACGCCTGCAGGTGGGGTGTTGGCCAGTTTGAATGGTAGAAATGACGCGAGGTTATACCGGGAAAAGTGGCGGAAACTCAGGCAATTTATGCATTTTCTATGCACTTTTTCCATTTTCGACCGAGTTGCCCCGCGCATCCGCGTGCCAGGGGGCAGCGCCGGGGCTGTGGAATACGTTACAACCACTTCTCCCAATCGTGACGCATGTTGCCTTGGTCCTGTGCTAAGAGCGGACTACCTCAGTTCAGAGGGTAAGCATTACGGAGACCTACATGGCGCATCGCTGGACCAATACACTGACACATGCCGACGTCACCCCACGGGCGGCGTTTTTGAACAGACGGCAGGTTATGGCCGGGCTGGCAGGTGTCGGGCTGGCGGGGATGGCGCAGGGCGCACAAGCTGAAGAGGTGTTGGAGCCCAACACGTGGGAAGAGATCACCTCGTACAACAACTTCTACGAATTTGGGACCCGCAAGGATGACCCTGCGAAATATGCAGGCGCGCTGACGACTGAACCCTGGAGCATCAAGATCGATGGGATGGTCGACAATCCGGGTGAGTATGACTTCAAGGACATCATGTCCGAGATGACGGTTGAAGAGCGCATCTATCGGTTCCGCTGTGTCGAAGCCTGGTCGATGGTGATTCCATGGAACGGGTTCGAGCTGGCCGATCTGCTGAACATGGCCGGTGTGCAAGAGGGCGCGAAATACGTGGCCTTTGAAACCGCCCTGATCCCGGATGAGATGCCGGGCGTGCAGTTTCCAGTGCTCGAATGGCCCTATCGTGAAGGGCTGCGTCTGGACGAGGCGATGCACCCGCTGACCATCATGGCGACGGGTATCTATGATCGCCCGATCCCGAACCAGAACGGCGCGCCGCTCCGTTTGGTTGTGCCTTGGAAATATGGCTTCAAGTCGATCAAGTCGATTGTGCGGATTACCCTGACCGATGTTGAGCCACCCACCAGCTGGAACATGGCCAACCCGCGTGAATATGGTTTCTATAGTAACGTGAATCCGAATGTGGATCACCCGCGCTGGTCGCAGGCGTCCGAGCGGACCATCGGTGGTGGGCTGTTTGCCAAACGCATCCCCACGCAGATGTTCAATGGCTATGAGAGTGAGGTCGCAAGCCTGTATGAAGGTATGGACCTGACTCAGTATTATTAAACGATGCAGCAAGTGAATCAGATAATACGCCGTATACCTGTCTGGGCGGTCTATCTGTTGGGGGCGCTTCCCGCCCCCTGGCTGTTCTATCAGGGGCTGACGGGTGGATTGGGCGTGGACCCGATCGAGGCGCTTGAACATCGCTACGGAGAGCTGGCGCTGCAGCTCTTGATTGCGGTGCTTGCGATTTCACCTCTCAGACGGTTTTTTGGTCTGAACCTGCTCAAGTTTCGCCGCGCGCTTGGTGTTCTGACCTTTGCCTATGTCAGCCTGCATCTTCTGGTCTGGCTGGTGCTGGACGTTCAGATCCCCAGCCAGATCTGGGCCGATATCGTAAAGCGCCCCTATATAACTGTGGGCATGGGCGCATTTATCCTGATGCTGCCTTTGGTAATCACCTCAAACAATCTGTCCGTCCGGAAGATGGGCCCGCGTTGGCGCAGCCTGCAGCGGCTTGTCTTTCCCGCCGCGATTCTGGGTGGTTTGCACTATGTCATGCTGGCCAAGGGATTTCAGATTGAACCGCTGGTGTATCTGGCCCTCATCATCGGGCTTCTGCTGCTCCGTATTCCGGTCCCCGCGGTGCTGACTCGGTTTCGTCAGGCCGATTCCGCCTGACCCGTAGGCGAGTCTGTGGGTAACCCTGTGCAAAAGGTGGGATTCGGCTTGGCCTTGCTGGTTCAGGGCCTTTTAGGGATCACAGAAGCTTAATTAAGTATTTGTTTTTAATTTAAAAAATGAATTTTTGCGGTTTTTTGTAAGTTTCTCGAATTTTCTGCTTGCGGCTTTTGGGGGTAAACCTTAGAACCCCCTTCACCGGCGCTGCTGAGGCGGTGCTGACGGATCGGAGAGACGGTCGGACGTGCTGGAGAGACGGCGGGACACTCGGGAGAGACTGG
>NZ_JBQFTY010000008.1:0-173567 GCF_056538885.1 Ruegeria sp. BE1 | reverse complement strand
CCGGGGTGGACGTGGATGCGTTTGACCTGAAACCTCTCGCCCACCACAAGGCTTTCGAACCAGCCCCAGGGCCGGTGATCCTTGGGAAAGGTCGTCGCCTGCGCCGCGCCCTTGGATTTCAGCGCCGCCACCGCCTGTTTCACGTCCTGCGCCCGGGTCGCATCGGCCACCAGAACCGCGTCATTCATCGCCACCGCGATGATGTTCTCGACGCCGATCCCCACCAGTTCGACCTGTTCGCTGTCCGAGCGCAGCAGCGTGTTGCGGCAGTCGATGGCCGTGGCCGCGCCGCTGGTCACCACGCCGTCGCCATCCGGCCCGCTTTCGCGCCACACCGCGTCCCAGCCGCCCAGATCGGACCAGGCCGCGTCAAAGGGCACGACCGACAGGTTGTCGGCCTTCTCCATCACCGCGTAGTCGATCGAGATGTCCTGCGCCTGCGCCCAGGGTTCGGGGTTCAGCCGCAGAAAACCCAGATCGGGCGTGGCGCTGTCCACCGCCGCCTGAACCGGCGCGATCAGATCGGGCGCATGGGCGCGGAATGCGGCCACCATATCGGCGGCGCAGAACAGGAAGATACCCGCATTCCATTTGAACGTGCCGGCCGCGACCATCTCGGTCGCGCGGGCCAGATCGGGCTTTTCCACAAACTGTTTCAGCGCCACCGGCGCCCCGTCGCCCGCTGGCGCGGCCAGTTCCAGATAGCCATAGGCGGTCTCGGGGTGGGTAGGCGTAATGCCAAAGGTCACCATCTGGCCCTGCGCCACCGCGTCCATCCCGCGGGCCACGGCGGCCTGAAACGCCGCCACATCGGGCACCACGTGATCCGAGGGCGCCACAAGCAGCACCGCATCCGGGTCCTTGGCCACGGCCTGTAGCGCGGCGGCCAGCACGGCGGGGGCGGTGTTGCGGCCCTCGGGCTCGATCATGATGGTGCCCGGATCAATGCCCGCGGCCTGCAGCTGTTCGACCACGATAAAGCGGAAATCCGAGTTCGTCAGCACAACGGGGGCCGCAAAGCTGATCGCCGCTGTGCGCCCCGACAGCCGCCGCGCCGAGGCCTGAAACAGCGTTTCCTCCCCCACCAGCGGGACAAACTGCTTGGGATAGCTTTTGCGCGACAAAGGCCACAGGCGCGTGCCCGAGCCGCCACAGAGAAGGACGGGTGTGATCAACATAAATAAGCTCAAATTCCGATGGTCTGCACAGTCGTCCTAGTCAACACAATACGCCATGACAAGACCAGCCGAAAATCCGACTAGGGCATGAAACCGCAAATGGCGGTGGTAGCGCTAATAGCAAACGGATAGTGTGCGGCAAAAAGGAGAGGACGCGCTTTGAAAACTCAATCCATAAACCTTGATGCGGCCGGTTTGCTTGAGCAGGAACGCAGATTGCGGTTCGCGGAATTCGGACATAATGCAGGCGTTGAGCTGGGTCTGGCCCTGCTGAAGGCCGGACGTTCGGCGGATCTGCCAATTGCGATTGACGTATTTGCCTTTGGCCAACAGCTGTTTCATGCCGGGCTGCCTGGCAGTTGCGCAGATAACGGATCGTGGATTGCCCGGAAACGAAACAGTGTTCTGCGGTTTGCGCATAGCTCGCTCTATATGGGGCAGTATTGCCGTGAACAGGGTGTGACGCTGGAAGAGAAATACTATGTATCGTCGCAGGAATACGCCTCACACGGTGGAAGCTTTCCGATTATCCTGACCAGCGGCAGTGTTGTAGGTGCCGCGACGGTGTCAGGCCTTGCGCAGCATGACGATCATGACCTCGTGGTCGACGTGATGAGTACACTGCTCTGAGGCGGGGTTCGCAGACCGATCCTACCTGCGAAAGGCGATCAGATACTCTCGGGCTGATTGCACCGCCGCATAAAGAACCGGGATCATAAGCAGGCCAAGTGTGCTGTCGACAATCATGCCGAACAGAACCGGATAGCCGATCGAGACACGCGCCGCAGCCCCCGCACCGCTGGACAGGACCAAAGGCATCACGCCGATGACAAAGCACAGCCCGGTCATCGTCACAGGACGAAACCGGGTTTCTGCAGCTTTCAGCGCGGCCTCGTGAATGCCGGCCCCGGCTTGTCGCTGCTGGTTGGCGAACTCCACCACCATGATGGCTTTTTTCGCCGCCAGACCGATCAGCAGCACCATTCCGACCTGAGCAAAGATATTGCTGGTCAGGAAGGGCAACATCGCCACGGGTAGCAGCGCACCCAGCAGGGCAAAAACGGTCGACGCGATGATCGAAAGCGGCAAAACCCAGCTTTCGTACAGCACCACAAGAAACAGATAGGCCAGTATCAAGGCGGAAAGCATGATATAGGGTACCAAGCCCTGAGACTGTACCTCTTGCTGGGTGACACCGGACCAATCGATCCGGAAGCCGTCGGGCAGAGTTTTGTCGGCGATCTCTTGCACTGCGGCAATCCCGCCGCCCGAGCTGACACCCTGGGCCAATTGTGCACTGACCGATGCGGCGGTGAATAGGTTGTAGCGAGGAATTGAATCAGGTGCGAGGACCGGCTCGGTGCTCAGGAAATTGCGCAGGGGCAGGGACTCTCCCGCCGAATTCTTGACATAGATATTGTCAACGTCATCCAGGGTTTGCCGGAACCTGGCGTCGGCTGAGATAATGACCCAGTATACCCGATCCGAGAGGATGAAATTGTCCACGTAATAAGAACTTAGATTGGCCTGAAGCGCGGTGAAAATGTCAGAAACGCTGACCCCTAGCGCCTCGGCCCGATCACGGTCGACTGATAAATGGTATTGGGGGGTCTGCCCCGAAAAGCTGCCATGCGCGCGGACAAACTGGGGTGCGGCGTTCAGCGCAGTCACAAATCCGGTCATCACCGCGTCCAACTGACTGCCATCGGCCTTTTCCAGATCCAATAGCTCGACAGAAATGCCTCCGGTTGAGCCCAGCCCGTGAATGGTCGGGAAAGAAAACACATAGCTTTCAGCCTGTGGCAGCGCAGCAAGGCTTTTGTCCAAATTCCGCATGATGGCATGCTGCTTCAGATCGGGGCTTTTGCGTTGGTCCCACGGATCCAGTCTGATGATCGCCATACCGGCATTTGACCGCCCCCCGGCCAGCATGCTTGCGCCTGAGACGGTTGTCACCGTGTCCACGCCGGGTGTCTTCTCGATGACTTTGCCGGCCTGTTCCATAAAAGCCTGCGTCCGCTGCAGCGAGGCCCCGTCCGGCAGGGTTATCGCCGCCATCAATACGCCATTGTCCTCTTGCGGGATCAGACTTGTTGGCACGGTTTTGAACAAATAGACGGTGCCCGCCACGGCGGTCCCAAACACCAGCAAAGACACCAGAATGTGCCGCAGCATAACTGACACAAGGCGCATATATAGCCGTCTGAGCCACAACACGGCCATCGGCACAAAACGCAAAGGACCAATCGGCCGCGCCTGTGTTTTCAGCAGCATCGCGCACAGAACCGGGGACAACGTCAGGGCGTTCACTGCCGACAGGACAAAGGCAAAAATGATGGTCGCGGCGAATGGGTAATAGATCGCCCCGGTCACCCCCGGAAAGAAGCAGACGGGCACAAATACAGCGGCCAGAACAAAGGTGGTGGCGATGATCGGTCTGTTGACCTGCGAGATCGCTTTCAGCGTCGCCTCGCGCGGGGCCAGACCCTCATCCGTCAGAATGCGCTCAGCGTTTTCGATAATGATGATGGCGTCGTCGACAACCAGAGTGATGGCCAGCACAAGGGCAAACAGCGTGATCATATTGGCGCTGAACCCGACGGCAAAGATCAGGCCAACCGCGCCCAGCAGCGACACGGGGATCGCAATGGCCGGGACAAGCGTGGCGCGGAAGCTCGCCAGAAAGAAAAAGGTCACGGCGACGACCAGACCGGCGGTCAGGCCAAGAGTTTTCAGAATATCCCGGATCGACACCCGAACCGCGTCGGTCACATCATAGGTGATTTCATAGGACACACCGTCTGGAAACTCTTTCGACAGCTCTTGCAACAACGCGTGCACACTGTCCGAAATGTCCAGTGCGTTTGCATTGCTTTCCTGATGCACCGCGATGGCTGCCGTGGTTTTCCCGTTCAACCGGCTTGACCCGGAATAAGTGGCCGACCCAAGCTCGATCCGGGCGACATCCTCAAGGCGGGTCACCGACCCGTCCGTGCCGGTGGCCACGATGATCCGGCCGAAATCGGTGGCATTGCGCAGCAGACCTTCGGCCCTCAGCTTGTACTGAAAATCGATACGCTCATCCCCAAAGGGCGGGGCACCCACCTGTCCGGCTGCGGCGACAAGGTTCTGGTCCCGGATCGCGTCGGCAATTTCGGCTGCCGTTATGTTCAGTGCGGCCATCCGAACGGGATTGATCCAGACCCGCATGCTGTATTCCAGTTGACCGTATTGCGAGACGCCGCCCACTCCGGTCAGGCGTTGCAGGGGGTCGTGCAGGAATTCAGCGGCATAATTGCTGAGGAAAAGCGCGTCCCGGGACCCGTCCGGTGAGGTCAGATTGATCACAAGGACCGTGTTGCCGGACTGTTTCGTGACCTCGATCCCCTGTTGCTGCACGACCGAGGGCAATTCCGCACTGGCCAGCGCGATGCGGTTCTGAACCTCGACCGCGGCGACATTGGGATCGGTGCCCAATTCGAAAGAAACGCTCAGGTCATAGCTGCCGTTGTTTGCGCTTTTGGACCGCATATACAGCATGCCCTCAATGCCATTCATCCGCTCTTCGATGGGGGTCGCGACGGATTCCTGAATGACCTGTGCGTCGGCACCGGGATAATGCGCGTTAACATAGACCTGCGGTGGGGTGATGTGCGGGTATTCCGAGATCGGTATCAGCCGCAGGCAGACCGCCCCGAACAGCACCATCAGAATGGCGATGACAGCAGCAAAATGCGGGCGGTCGATGAAATAGCGAGAGATCAAGCCATCCCCTAACCCTGGCTTTCCACCGGATCGACGACCAGTCCGTCATGAATCTTTTGCAGGCCCTGAATAACGACGCGCTCACCCGCGTCGAGGCCCTTGTTGACCTGCGTTACGGTGGCGGTCTGTGTCCCGATCTCTATCGGTTTGCGGTGGACAGTATTCTTGTCGTCGACCGTAAAGACAAAATAGCCCTGTTTGTCGAATTGCACAGCGTTGCGCGGGACGGTCAGTACCTTGGTATCGTCTGACCCGCTTAGCCCTACGATGACAAACTGACCGGGGATCAACATGCCGTCAGGGTTGGCGAAGGTGGCCCTCAGTTCAACGGTATCCGTGTCCTGACCGACGCTGTCGCCGACAAAGGTAACTTGCCCCTGACTGTCATAGGTTTCCCCGTCAGCCAGAGTGATTTGGGTGGTCAGTTTTACGTTGTCCCGGGAAATTGATCCGTTGCGCCGTTCACGCAGCAAGACCGGTTCGCTGATGAAAAAGCTGACCAATATCGGGTCGATGCTTGTGACCGTGGCCAGAACGCCGCTGTCAGAATTGACGAGATTGCCGGCATCCACCGCCGACAGCCCGATGCGCCCATCAATAGGGCTGGTAATCTGAGTATAGCCCAAATCGATCTGGGCAATCCTGAGGGCTGCTGCGGCGGCATCCACGGCCGCTTGCCCTTCGGCAAAACTGGCGCTGGAGGTGTCCAGAACCGATTGTGAAATGTCGCCCTTGTCAAACAGCGCCTGCTGCCTGTCCAGATCGGTCTTGTCGCTTTGGGCTGCGGCCTCAGCGCTGTTCAGGGCGGCCTGTGCGCGGTCCACCCGGGCCTGATAGGTCTGTTGTTCGATCTGAAACAGCACATCACCCTTGGCGACAACCCCGCCCTCGGTAAAATTCACCTCTTCCAACACGCCTTCGACGCGGGCTTGCAGATCAACACTCTGATCGGCGACGACGCGGCCGACGAACTCATCGCGTTTTTGCAGGGACTGGAATGAGGCTGCAGCGACCACAACGCTTGGTGCAGAGTCAGACTGTGCGCTGGCGGGAGGGCCGAGAGAAAGCGCCGCCAAGGTCAGAACGATGCAACTGGCTCGTGTCATCCCCTCACTATTCACACCGCATAGGAACGGCGCAACGTTAATCTGGGTGTCAGCCGGTTCCCGGTCAGGCGCTGCTGTCAGGCTTGATCACCGTACTTCCCGGGATCAGCCGAAAGCCGACATCCTTGGCCGACTTCACCGGCTCACCATTGATTTGGGCCAGTACCATCTCGGCCGCAATCTGCCCGATCTTCAGATGCGGCACGGCGATCGAGGTCAGGCGGTAGGGCTGAATGGCCGAGATCGGCAGATCCCCCCATCCGGCAATGCCAATATCCTGAGGGATGCTCAGCCCGATTTTCCTGGCATATTGCAGCCCGCCGATGGCCATATTGTCGTTCTGATAGAATATGACCTCGATATCATTGTGCGAGGCCAGCAACTGCTCGGTCCCATAAAACCCGGTGTAAAAGCCGGGCGTGTCTTTCAGCAAAAGCTGCTTTTCCAGCCGCCCGTTTGCGTCTTCGATGGCTTTGGAATACCCGTTCAGCCGCGCCGTTGCCGCGTTGGCCACGTCATGGGACGTGCCGACATAGCCGAATTTGCGATAATCCATGCCCGCCAGATAGCGGCCCATGCTGTAGCCGCTGTCGAAATGGTTCAGCCCAACGCACATATCCAGCGGGCTGGAATTGAAATCCCAAATCTCGACCAGTGGAATGCCCGCGCCGCGCAGCATCTGGATGGCTTTGGGGCTGTGGGACCGACCCGTGATGATCAGACCGGCGGGCTGCCAGGACAGAACCGTCTCAATCCATTTCTCTTCGTGGTCGACCTCATGCTCGGTCAGGCCAAGGACGGTTTGATGGCCGAACGCCCCCAGTTTCCGGTCGATGCCTTCCAGCACCTGCGCGAAGATTTCATTGCCCAGTTCGGGAATGCTGACGCCGACAAATGTCGACTTTTTGTCGCCCGCAAACACGGTCGCCAAACGATTCGGCAGATAGCCCAGACGGTCAACTTCGGCCATGACTTTGGCGCGCGTCTTTTCCGAGAAACCGCCTTCATCCCGTAAAACACGGCTGGCAGTCATCTTGGACACGCCCGCAGCCTTGGCGACCTCGGCAAGGCTTATTTTGTTGTTTTTACTTGATTTATCTGCTTCGTCGCTCATTTACGTTACGGGTAACTCTTTTTTATTGACATCTGAGTGGCCTGCGAGAATGCTAGCGTAACGTTACGGGTAACTCAATACGATGTTGAGGAGCATCTGAGTTATCCAGCATTGGGAGGAGGCCGCCGTGCCCGGCACTGCGCAAAACAATTTGTTCTTCGACGGCATAAAGAAGCATTTTGGAGGCACCTATGCCTTGCGCGATGTATCTTTGAACATTGAACGCGGAGAAATCGTTGCCCTGCTGGGTGAAAACGGGGCGGGCAAATCCACGCTGATCAAGATTCTGGGCGGCATTCACAAGGCGGATGAGGGGCGCGTTCTGATCGACGGCCACCCCTATGAACACCGCCCCGGCGGCTTTGGTGAGCGTCAGTCGGTCGCGTTCATCCATCAGGACCTGGGGATGATCGAATGGATGACAGTGGCGGAAAATATCGCTCTGGCCCTTGGGTATTCGCGCCAAAGCGGGCTGATCAACTGGAAGTCGGTTGAAAGCTTTGCGCAGGATGCGCTGGACAAGGTTGGGTGTGAATTCGACCCGACAACCCGCGTTCAGGACCTGTCGCGTACCGAAAAATCACTGGTCGCCATCGCGCGCGCCTTGGCGGTGGATTGCGATTTTCTGGTTCTGGATGAACCCACAGCCTCGCTGCCGGCTGATGAGGTCGAACGTCTGTTCCAAGCGTTGCGTCCCCTCAAGGAACAGGGTGTCGGCATGATTTATGTCTCGCACCGTCTGGATGAGATTTTTCAGATCGCCGACCGTGTCGCGGTGCTGCGCGACGGTGAAATGGTGGGTTTGCGCAGCATCGACCACACCACCCCCGAAGAGCTGGTGTATATGATCGTTGGCCGCAAAACCCGTCAGGTCAGCAAGCCCGATATGCCATTGGGTGACACCATCCTTCAGGTCGAGGGCCTGAATATGGAGGCTGCCCACAATGTCAGCTTCCAACTCCAGACGAATGAGATTGTGGGCCTCGTCGGATTGCGCGGGGCGGGGCATGAAAACGTCTCGCGCGCGTTGTTCGGGGCCGAGGTGTTTGACGGCCAGATCACTCTGCGCGGGCAGCGGCCGGACTTGTCTTCGCCGCAAACGGCGATGGCGGCAGGCATCGGTCTGGTCGCCCGAGACCGGACAGAGGAATCCGTGGCCATGTCGCTGACGATACGGGAAAACACGTTCCTGAACCCGGCTGCCATCGGGCGGTCGCTGTTGTCGTTCATGAGCCACCGGGCCGAGACGCAAAGCGCCGCCAAGATCGGGGATGACGTGGCCCTGTCGCCCAATGACCAAAGCATGGCGATTGAAAGCCTGTCGGGTGGCAATCAGCAAAAGGTGGTCATTGGCCGCTGGCTGGAAACCCAGCGCAAGCTGCTGATCTGCGAAGACCCGACTGCCGGAGTCGATGTTGGCGCCAAGGCGGAAATCTATGCGCTGCTGAACCGCGCGATGGCAGATGGGGTGGGGATCATCGTCGTCTCGACCGATTTCGAAGAGGTCGCCGCCATCTGCCACCGCGCCATCGTATTCAGTCAGGGACAAATCGTGCGGGAACTGTCGGGCACCGAACTGACAACCGAGAACCTCATACAGGCTGCATCGGCCTCGAACGCCGTCGCAAGTTAGGGAAGACCACTATGCAATCGCTTGAATCCAACGCGCTGGAACCCACCAAAGCCGAGCTGAAAAACGCCTCGATGAAAACGCGCATCCTGCGGTTTCTGCCGGTCTATGGTCTGGTCCTGCTGACCGCGTTTCTGATCATTCTGTTTTCGATCCTGCTGCCCAATACCTTCCCGACAATGCTGAACCTTCGGGCGATCATCTCGGACAAGGCCATCATTGCGCTGTTGTCGCTGGGGGCGATGATCCCGATGGCGGCGGGGCGTATCGACCTGACGGTGGGGTACGGGATCGTGCTGTGGCACATTCTGGCGATTTCCTTGCAGACTTTGTATGGCATCCCATGGCCGGTTGCCGTGGCAATTGTCCTGTCGCTGGGCTTGCTGACCGGATTTCTGAACGGACTGCTGGTCGAGGTCGCCAAGATCGACAGCTTTATCGCCACGCTGGGCACCGGCACGGTTCTGTATGCGCTGGCCCTGTGGCACACGGGTGGCCGTCAGATGGTTGGCGCGTTGCCGGATAGTTTCTATGCCATCAACGGCACCTTTGTCTTCGGCCTGCCGATCACCGGGTTCTATGTGTTGGGGATCACCGTCGCCATGTGGCTGATCCTGGAATACACGCCGATTGGTCGGTACCTCTATGCGATTGGCGCGAACCAGCGCGCCGCGCAGCTGAACGGTATTCCAACACGCAAATTCGTCATCGGGGCCTTTATGTCATCTGGCCTGATCACGGCCTTTGCCGGGGTGCTGTTGGCGTCAAAATTGCGGATCGGGCAAGCCTCGGTCGGTCTTGAATTCCTGTTGCCTGCTTTGGTCGGGGCCTTTCTGGGGTCCACCACCATCAAGCCGGGACGCGTGAATGTCTGGGGAACAGTCGTGGGTGTCGCGATCCTGGCTGTCGGTATCTCGGGCATTCAACAATTCGGAGGATCCTTCTGGGTCGAGCCGATGTTCAACGGTGTCACGCTTCTGATCGCAATCGGCATTGCTGGTTACGCACAGCGGCGCAAAGGCGCTAACAAGTAAAAGCATAAGGGAGGAGATTATGCTGAAACGGACGTTCATGGCGGTATCCGCCGCTGCCCTTCTGACCGGTCTGGGTGTGCCTGTGATGGCCGAAACCGCCTTTGACGGGCCGACCAGTGGCCCCAAGGCTGCCGAGGGCAAGTCAATCGTGGTCGTCGCCGCCGACCTGAAAAACGGTGGTATTCTGGGCGTGACCAACGGCGTTGAAGAAGCCGTGGATACCATCGGCTGGGAGGTCCGCGTGCTGGACGGCGCGGGCTCGATCCAGGGTCGGACCGGGGCGATCGGTCAAGCGCTGGCCTTGCAGCCCGACGGCGTCATCATCAACGGCTTTGACGCGGTGGAACAGCAGGCCGCGCTGGAGGGCATCGTGGCTGCGGGCATTCCGATTGTCGCGTGGCATTCGGGCCCCAAGATCGGCTGTGACGCGCCGGGCGGCATCTTTGCCAATGTCTCGACCGATGCGATGACCGTGTCCGAGGTGGCCGCCGAATGGGCTATGGAGGATGGCGGCGATGGCGTAGGGGCGATCATCTTCACCGACTCGACCTATCAGATCGCCATCGACAAGGCCGACCGCATCAAGGAAACCATCGAGGCCGCCGGCGGTACGGTGCTGGAATATGTCGACACGCCCATCGCCGATACCTCGGCCCGCATGGGGCCGTTGACCACAAGCCTCTTGCAGAAATACGGTGATCAGTGGACGCACGCACTGGCGATCAATGACCTCTATTTCGACTTCATGGGTCCGGCGTTGGCCGCTGCTGGCATCTCGTCCGATGACGGCCCGCAGGCAGGGTCGGCTGGCGACGGGTCCGAGGCCGCGTTCCAGCGTATCCGCAGCGGCAATTATCAGACCATCACCGTGGCCGAACCGCTGAACCTGCAGGGCTGGCAACTGGTGGATGAGCTGAACCGCGCCATTCAGGGCGAGGCGTGCTCGGGCTATATCACATCGCCCGCGCTGGTGACTGAGGCCGGGCTGACCAAGCTGGGCGACAGCAACCAGTTCGACCCGGACACCCCATACCGCGAGGCGTATTCGAAAATCTGGGGCAAGTAACCCCACGGGCGGCCCCGATATCGGGGTCGCCGCCAACCGAGACGACACAGCGCAGAGCACACAAGCGGTCATTTGACCGCCATGGCGGAGCTTTGCGCAAAGGAGGAAACCATGAGCGACATGCCATTGGTTGAAATGCAAGGAATAACCAAACGCTTCGGCGGTGTGACCGCGTTGCAGGATGTGGACCTGACCGCCTATGCAGGCGAGGTGCTGGCCATCGTCGGTGACAACGGCGCCGGAAAGTCCACGCTGATCAAGATCCTGACCGGGGTCTATCAGCCCACCGAAGGCCGCATCCTGATGGATGGACAGCCCTTGGATATGGCCAGCCATTCCGACGCGATCGCAAACGGGATAGATGCGGTTTACCAGACTTTGGCTCTGGCCGATCACCTGTCGCCTGCTGCGAATATGTTTCTGGGAAATGAACTGACCAAGAACTTTATGGGTATCCCGCTTCTGGACAATAAACGCATGAAGACCGAGGCCGCGCGGGTGCTGGAGGAACGGCTTGGCGTCCGTCTGCGCTCGATGGATGTGATGACGGAAAGCCTGTCGGGGGGTCAGCGTCAGGCGGTGGCCATCTCGCGCGCGGTTTATCACGAAGACCTGCGTCTGCTGGTGATGGATGAACCGACTGCGGCGCTTGGTCCGCAGGAAACGGCCCGCACCCTGAAACTCATCAAGTCGCTGCGCGAGCAGGGGCTGGCGGTGATCCTGATCTCGCATTCGTTGGATGATGTGTTCGAAGTATCTGACCGCATTCACGTTCAGCGTCGTGGTCGCGCCGTCGGCGTGGTCAAAACTGCCGAAAGTTCGGTGCAAGATGTTCTGGGCCTCATCGTGGGTGCCCAGGATGCGGCTGCGTGAGGAGAACACAGATGTCGACAACAACCACGCATCCCGAACGAACCATCATGGACCGGCTGGAGCCCTATCTGGCCTTTATCGGCCCCATGGTCATGATCCTCGCGATCCTGATTTTCATGGGCATCGCGGAACCCGCGCGGTATTTCCGCCTGACGAACCTGAACCTGATCCTGTTGGACGCGGCGCTGTATATGCCGATGGCCATGGCGATGACCTTTGTCATCACCCAGCGCGGGATTGACCTGTCCATCGGCTCGGTTGCGGCCCTGTCAGCCATTCTGATGGCGTTTCTGGTCAAGCAATATGGGTTTCCCGCGTGGATCGCCGTGCCGCTGGCCATTCTGATGGGCGCAATCATGGGGCTGATCAACGGCTTGGTCATCACCCGGTTCAAAGTGCCAGACCTGATCGGCACGCTGGCTATGGATCTTGTGTACCGCGGTCTGGCGCTGGTCATCGCCAAAGGTCTGGTGCTGGCCCGTTTCCCCGATCTGATTACCGAGATTGGGCGCGGCCAGATTCCCGGCTTTATCCCCGTGCCTGTCGTGCTGGGCCTGATCACCATGGCCGTTGGCTATGTGGTTCTGACCCGCACCTATTTCGGACGCTACACCATCGCCATCGGTTCGAACCCCGAGGCCAGTGAGATGACCGGCGTCGCGGTCGACCGCCACAAAATCTATGCCTACGTGCTGATGGGCGCGGCGGCTGCGCTGGCGGGTGTGATGCTGACCGGTAAGCTGAATGCGATTCAGGCGACCTCGGCCCCGTATTTCAATCTGCACGTCATCGCGGCGGTGGTTGTGGGGGGTACCTCGCTGTTCGGCGGTCGCGCCTCGATGCTGGGTTCGCTGGCCGGTGTGCTGCTGCTGTCGATGATGATCAACGCGCTGGTCACCCTGCGGATCGAGTTCTTCTGGCAATCCGTTGCTTCGGGTGTGGTGATCGTCAGCTCGGTCGCGCTCTATACCTGGATGCAAAAGAAAGACCGGGATGGCGCGCATGGTCTGTTGGCTGCGCTGCGCAGCAAAGAGGCCCAAAAGCTCATCCGATTTTCAGCCGCGCTGATCGGCGCCCTGATCCTGTTGCTGGCCCTTGGGGCGGGACTGGCAACCGAGCCTGCGCCAAGTGGTTAAGGCGACAAAAAGCGGCGTGCCGGGAGGTAGGAGCCCCGGCACACCTGCAAGACCCCACTTATTCGCGAAAGGGAGGACTTACCGTGAAACAATTGAACAAAGCACTACTGACAACAAGCGCGTTTTGCCTGTGTGCCGCTGCGGCTTTTGCTGACGGCCACGGGAAATTGCCGCTCAAGGAACTGCCGGGCATCGAAGACCGCGATTACTGGGTTCCGGGCGAGGTAAACGCCGATGGCAAGCTTGAGGCGTTGCAGGCCACAACCGGGGCCGCTGCGGTCAAGTACGAGGGCACGCAGGACGGCCCGTTGCAGATCGCGTTGATCTACCCCTCGGCGGATACGTCAGATTTCTGGGCGCGCAACTATCTGGCGATGACCAAACGACTGGATGAACTGGGGATCGAGTATGAAACCACAGAATTCGCCAGCCGCCAGATCGAGCACAGCCTGCAATCAACCTATGCCAATCAGGTGGTTCAGGACGCCGATCTGTATGATTTCGTGATCTTCGGCCCCTCGGAACTGGCGATTCAGGCCGATAACATCGACAAGATGGCGGGCAATGACGGCTTTGCCACCTTTGTCTGGGCCTTCCATACGCCGCCTAAGGACCTGGCCAACCAGCCTGACGCGTGGTTCGATTTCAGCTCGGCCGCCGGGGCGCTGACCATGTGCGACTATATGCTGGAACGTCTGGGCAATGACGTGACCATGGCGATGAACCGGGGCATTCCGGGCATCACCGACGATCAGCGTTCGGGCGACTTCAAGGCTTGCGTGGAAGAGAAGGGCAACTGGACCACCGTCTACGAACACTATGGTGAGTACCAGCGCGAAGGCGGGTTTGAAGGTACCAGCCTGATCCTGCAGGCGTATCCTGAGGCCACGATCATCCACAACGCCAACACCGCGATGGCCATGGGCTCGGTCGAGGCGCAGGTTGCCGTTGGCAAAGAGAAAGACGTGTTCTCAACCGGTTGGGGCGGCACCGGTCTTGAACTGGATGCCATCCGCCGGGGTGAGCTGGATGCCACGCCGATGCGCATGGGTGACGATGTGGGCGCGGCGACCGCCGAAGCGATCAAGGCGCATCTCGAAGGGCGTCAGGATGAGCTGCCCTTTGTCTTCCTTGGCCGGATCACCGTCGCCCATGATCAGATGAGCGCCGATGAACTGAACGCCCTGGAACAGGAAGCTTTCCGTTTCTCGGGCGTGGGTGCCTTGGAACGGTAAGCAACTGGTCTGTGGCCGGCCCCCACTGGTCGGCCACAGATGAACGAACAGACGAAAGAAGGAGGGAGATTGCATGGCGCAATCCATGATGTTGATAGAAAAATGCAGCCATTGCGTCAGCTGGTATGACATTGACACCGGCGCCCTGCAGGGGCGCCTGGATTTGCCGCATTTTCCCCATGAATTCGTGGTCGATGATGACTTTCACTATGCCTATGTGGGCCACTACGGCGTGCAGAATTCGGGCATTGATGGCACTGATGGCCGCTCCGTCATCGTGATCGACATCCGCAAGCAGGAAATTGTGCACACCTATGATCTGGGCGAACACGCCCGCCCGCATGGGATCGGGTTGGACGGGCAGGGGCGGCTTTATGTGCTGTCGGAATGGACAGGGCATCTGCTGGTCAAGGAAAACCCGCGTGCCTTCGATCAGGGCTGGGATCACATCACGCCCACGGGCGGCACGAAGTGCCATCTGTTCGCGCTGACCCGCGATGGTCACACGGCCTATTCGATGAACCTGACCTCGGGCGATGTGACGGTGTTCAACCCTTATGACGCCTCAGTCGCGCCGATCTCGATCAAGACCGGACAAAAGCCCGAGGGGCGGTGCCTGCGTGAGGATGTGCAGACGCTTTATACTTCGCAGCGGATTTCAAACACGGTGGCGGTGATCAATACCGACACGCTTGAGATCGAGCGCAGCTTTCCAACCCCAGACGATCCCTGCCGCATTTACTATGACGGTAAACGCAACCGGCTGGTGACGATGAACCATTTTGGCGGCTCGTTCTCGGTCTTTGATGAAGCGACGGGTGAGATGCTTCACGAACAGAAAACCCCGGCAAACCCGCTGGCGCTGTGTATCGATGATGAGGCTGCATTCGCCTATATCGCCATCGATTGCGAGCAGGTGCAGCGGTTTAACCTCGATACGTTCGAAGTGGTGCAAACCTTTGACACGGGCAAGGAACCGGACGTGATGGTCATCCTGCCTGACGGATTTTCGAAACACTGGGAGGGTGCGGCATGATCAAACCCCGAATTGCTATCGTGCCCGGCGACCCGTCTGGTATCGGGCCCGAGCTAATCGCCAAACTGCTCAATCAAGAGGGCGTGCAGGACGCCGCCGATATTGTGCTGGTGGGCGATAGCCACCTGTGGCAGCGCGGCGCTGAACAGGCCGAACTGAATGTGCCATTGAACACGGTGGACGAGGTGTCAGACCAACCCGGCCTGCTCCACCTGAACCTCGACACCATCGCGCCCGAGGACGTGCGGATCGCCGAGGTCACGGTCGAAGGCGGCACCACGTCCCTGCGCTGTCTGGACAAGGCGATGGATCTTGCCATGGCAGGGCAGGTCGATGGCATCCTGTTTGGCCCCTTCAACAAGGCCGCGATGACCGCGGCGGGCCTGAATGCCGAGGATGAGCACCGCTATATGGCGCGGTACATGGGGCATACCGGATATCACTCGGAACTCAACGTTCTGGATGAGTTGATGACGACGCGCGTGACTTCGCATATCGGGCTGAAGGATGTGGCGGCCAATATCACCGAAGAAGGGATATTGAAGGCGGTCAATCTGGCCAATGACACGCTGCGCAAGGCGGGCAAGGCGCGCCCGAACATCGCGGTTGCGGCGCTAAATCCGCATGCGGGCGACAATGGCAAGTTCGGCCGGGAAGAGATCGACATTCTCGAACCCGCCGTCCGCAAAGCGCGGGAAAAACAGATGAATGTGACAGGGCCGTGGCCCTCGGACACGGTGTTCCTGAAGGCGCAGCGGGGTGAGGTCGATGCGGTCGTGACCATGTATCACGACCAGGGCCAGATCGCGATCAAGCTGATGGGGTTTGAACGCGGCGTGACCGTCGCGGGTGGGCTGCCCATTCCGGTTGCAACCCCCGCCCATGGCACCGCCTTTGATATCGCCGGACAGAACAAGGCCAATCCGGGCGCAACGCGGCAGGCGTTCGATCTGCTGGTGCGCATGGCCAAAACACATCGCGCCGAACGCAGCGCCGACTGAGAGGACCAAGATGACCAAGATTAAATCCGTGCGCACCCGCGTCTGGAACTGGACCGGCCCGACCGTTCCGCCCACCGGCAATTTCTGCACCAACGCCTCGGACGCGCTTTATGAGAAAGGCGATGCGATGTCGTCCTTCCGCTTCCACCAGTGGCTGACCTGCGAGATCGAAACCGATGACGGCACTGTGGGCATCGGCAACGCGGCCCTTGCGCCCTCGGTGGTCAAAGCTGCGATTGACGAATGGTTCGCCCCGCTGGTGATTGGCGAGGACCCATTCGACTACGCCTATCTATGGGAAAAAATGTACCGTCGCAGCCACGCCTGGGGGCGCAAGGGGATCGGGATGATCGCGATCTCAGCGGTTGATCTGGCGATCTGGGATTTGATGGGCAAGCTGGCGGGCAAGCCCGTGTTCAAACTGCTGGGCGGGCGCACCAAGGAAAAAATCCCGGTCTATTATTCCAAGCTCTATTCCGGCCCCATCGACGTGATGCAGGCCGAGGCCGCCGAGGCGCAAAAGAACGGCTATTCCGCCTACAAGATGCGGTTTGGCTGGGGGCCCAAGGACGGCATGGCGGGCATGCGCGAAAACCTCAAACGGGTCGAAGCGGTGCGTGAGGTCATCGGCTATGACGTGGACCTGATGGTCGAATGCTACATGGGCTGGAACCTGGACTACGCCAAGCGGATGCTACCCAAGCTGGTCAAGTATGAACCCCGCTGGCTGGAAGAGCCGGTAATTGCCGACGATGTCGAAGGGTATCGTGAGCTCAACGCGATGAACATCATCCCGATTTCTGGGGGTGAGCATGAATTCTCTATCATCGGCTGCAAGGACCTGATCGAGAAAAAAGCCGTCAGCGTCTTGCAATATGATACCAACCGCGTGGGCGGTATTACGGCGGCGCAAAAGATCAACGCGATTGCCGAGGCGCATCAGATTCCTGTCATCCCGCATGCCGGGCAGATGCACAACTATCACCTGACCATGGCCAACGCGAATTGCATGATCAGCGAATATTTCCCCGTCTTCGATGTCGAGGTCGGGAATGAGCTGTTCTACTACATCTTCGAAGGCGACCCCGAGGCGGTAGACGGCTTCCTTGATCTGGATGACAACACGCCCGGTCTGGGGATTGAGATCACGGACAAACACCTGAAACATTTCAAGATTACGGAGTAATCCATGAGCTATACCGGTATCTGGCCCGTTGCGCCGACACCGTTCCACGATGATGGCACGCTTGATCTTGAGGGCATGAAGCGCGTTTTGGATTGCCTGATCGATCAGGGCGCGGACGGGATTTGCGTGCTGGCCAATTTTTCGGAACAGTTCCTGATCTCGGACGAGGAACGCGCGATCCTGACCCGGCTTTGCCTTGAACATGTCGCAGGCCGTGTGCCGATGATCGTGACGATCAGCCATTTTGCCACTCAGATCGCGGTAGAACGCGCGCAATTCGCCAAGGATCTGGGCGCGGATATCGTGATGATGATGCCGCCCTATCACGGGGCGCTTCTGAAGGGGAACGCGCAGCAGACCTATGAACAGTTTGCTGCAGTGGGCGAGGTCGGCATCCCGATCATGGTGCAGGACGCGCCTTTGTCAGGCGTCGATCTGCCGGTGCTGTTGTTGGTGAAAATGGCGCAAGAGATCGAGATGGTGAAACTGTTCAAGATCGAATGCCCTCGGGCGGCCAACAAGCTGCGGGCGCTGATTGCCGAAGGCGGCGATGCGATTGAGGCCCCCTTTGATGGTGAAGAAGGCATCACGCTGCTGGCCGATCTGGATGCGGGGGCCACGGGGTCGATGACATCGGGCATGATCGTGGACCAGATCAAGCCGGTGATCACGCATCATCACGCAGGTCGCATTGATGAGGCGACCGCTGCCTATGGGCGCGTCGCGATGGTCATCAACCACGAAAACCGTCAATGCGGCTGGCAATCCTGCAAGGCCGCGATGGTCGAAGGCGGGGTCATCGGATCCGAGTTCTGCCGCCACCCGATTGATCCGCTGCAACCGGCCATTCGCGACCGATTGATAGACCTTTTGAAACCGCTGGACCCGTTGGTCCTGAATTGGGGAAAATAACATGATCCTTGGACAAAATCTGATCGACGGCGCATGGGTCGGATCGGACAACCTGCGGGCCTCAGACGATCTTGAGGGCCAGAGCTTTGCACAGGCCACCGCCGCGCAGGTGGACGACGCCTGCCGGGCGGCGCGACGTGATTTCCGGGCATATTCAGGCAAGCCGCGCACGGACCGGGCCGCGTTTCTGCGCACGATTGCGGACCAGATGGATGTGCTGGGCGACGAGATCACCCAAACCGGCATGGCCGAGACCGGTCTGCCCGAGGCCCGTCTGGTCGGTGAACGTGGCCGCACGACCGGCCAGCTGCGCATGTTCGCCGATCTGATCGAAGAGACAGGGTATCTCGATACCCGCAAAACTGGCGCGCTCCCTGATCGGACGCCACTCCCCCGTCCTGATCTGCGCCTGACGCACAAAGCTATCGGCCCCGTGGCCGTCTTTGGTGCGTCGAACTTCCCGCTCGCCTTCTCCACGGCGGGCGGGGACACCGCTTCGGCCTTGGCTGCCGGGTGCCCGGTGATTGTCAAGGGCCACAGCGCCCATGCCGGTACTGCCGAACTGGTCGCGCAAGCCATCGCCAAGGCGGTCGAGATTTGCGGCATGCCCCCTGCCACCTTCCAGATGGTGCAGGGATCGGGGCGTGAGGTCGGCTCGGCCCTTGTGCAACACCCGGACATCACCGCCGTTGGCTTTACCGGATCGCTGGCCGGTGGCCGCGCGCTTTATGATCTGTGCCACGCGCGCCCGAACCCGATCCCGTTCTATGGTGAGCTGGGCTCGGTCAACCCGATGTTCTGCCTTCCCGAAGCCATGAGCGCCCGCGCGGCTGAGATCGGCGCGGGTTGGGCGGCGTCGCTGACGATGGGCGCGGGGCAGTTCTGCACCAATCCCGGCGTTGCGGTCATGGTCAAAGGGCTGGAGGCCGATGCGCTGGAAGCCGCTTGCGCCGCCGCGCTGAATGACACGGCGGAACAGAAGATGCTGACTGACGGCATCCACGATGCCTATGAACAGGGTGTCCGAGAATTCCGCGATCTGATGACCGAGGTCACATCCTGCAGCGCCGCAACCGGCAAACGCGCCGCAGTGCCTGCGCTGTTCAAGGTCAGCGCGGCTGAGTGGATGGCGAACCCCAAACTGCAACACGAAGTGTTCGGCGCGGCGGGCATCCTTGTGCGTTGTGAGGATGCCGACCAGATGAAAGCCCTCGCCGAAGGGCTGGAAGGTCAGCTGACCCTGACCCTGCACATGGATGACGGCGATACCCCGCTGGCGCAGGACCTGATGCCGATCCTCGAAGAAAAGGCCGGGCGTCTGCTGGTGAACGGCTTCCCGACGGGGGTCGAGGTCTGCTCGGCCATGATGCATGGCGGGCCATACCCGGCCAGCACCGATGTCCGCGCCACCTCCGTGGGTACGCTGGGTATCGTGCGCTGGCTGCGCCCGGTCAGCTATCAGAACATGCCTGACGCCCTGCTGCCGCCCGAGTTGCGTGGCTGAGGCGCGTCAGACTTACGACAAGAAGGAGCTGAATGATGTTTGGTGTTCTGGAAGGAACCGGGTTCGAGGTCATCGCCAAGGAATTCGAGGGCTGTTTCGTCGGCCACGCCCGGGTGGAGCGTCTGTGGACCGGTGCGCGCTGGTCCGAGGGGCCCGCGTGGTTCGCGGCGGGCCGCTATCTGGTCTGGTCGGATATTCCCAACAACAGACTCATGCGGTGGGATGATACGGATGGCTCGGTTTCAGTGTTCCGTCAGCCGTCCAGCAACGCCAACGGCAATACGGTGGACACCCAAGGCCGCCTGGTATCCTGCGAACACCTGACCCGCCGCGTGACCCGAACCGAGCATGACGGATCCATTACCGTTCTGGCCGATGCCTGGCAGGGTAAACGCCTGAACTCGCCCAATGACGTGGTGGTGAAATCCGATGGTTCAATCTGGTTTACCGATCCCTCTTACGGCATCATGATGGACTATGAAGGCGAGCGCGCCGAAAGCGAGATCGGCGCCTGCCACGTCTACCGCGTTGACCCGGACACGGCTGAGGTCACGGCGGTCGCCACGGATTTCATGAAGCCCAACGGTCTGGCCTTCTCACCAGATGAAAGTGCGTTGTACATCTCGGATACGGGCGTCACCCATGATGAAAACGGCCCGGCGCATATCCGTCGGTTCGACGTGTCGCAGGATGGTAAAACCCTCAGCGGAGGTGGGGTGTTTGCCAATTGCACGCAGGGCTTGTTCGACGGGTTCCGACCCGACCGGGCGGGCAGGATCTGGAGCTCGGCCGCGGATGGGGTTCATTGCCTGAATGCGCAGGGCGATCTGATCGGCAAAGTGCATATCCCCGAGATGGTGGGGAATGTCTGCTTCGGCGGGGCCAAGCTCAACCGCTTGTTCATAGCTGGCACAAGCTCTTTGTATTCGATCTACCTGAACGTGAACGGTGTGCGGTAAGGGCTAAAGCGTTTCGGGTTAAACTTGAGACACGAATACCCTGCCACGCCTGCGGCGTTCTCGGGACATTTGTGTCGCAGAGTGATTCAGGTAAAACCCGAAACGCTCTAGTGCTCCGAGAGCATGCGCCGCTTTTCGGCCATGGCTTCGCGTCGGTTTTGTTCCATGCCCAGCTTGAAAGAGTGTTCGACAAAGTCGATATGCGTGGTCGCGGCCTTAACGGCGCGATCCTCATCCCCTGCGATCACGGCTCGGCCCAGTTCCAGATGTTGGGCCAAAAGCTGTTCACCTGTACCGTCAATCGTTCTCAGGAAATCCCGGTTGTAGAATACGCCCTTGCGCGTGAGCTCAAAGATTGAGGCCATCATGTGGATCAGGGTCGCGTTCTGGCTGGCATCCACGATTGCTGTATGCAGGGCAAAATCCGCCTCTTGCCCTGCCTTGGTGTCATTTTCCTGCCAGGCGCGTTCGTTTTCAGCCAGAATTTTGGTGATACGTTCCTTGTCGGCCTTGGTTGCCCGCCGCGCGGCCAGACGGGCGGCAAACCCTTCCTGCTCGCGCCGGTATTCCAGGTAATCGAAAAAGGCAGGCTCGTGCCGTTCATAGAGCGCCAGCAAGGCGGGCATCATCGCTTGACCCGTCAAAGCCGCGACAAACGTTCCCTCGCCGTGCTGGGTCGTGACCAGACCGCGCTCCTCCAGCACGGCCAACGCCTCGCGCAGCTTGGGACGGGACACGCGCAGCATCTCGGCCAGATCCCGTTCCGAGGGCAGTTTGCGGCCCTGTTTCAGGATGCCTGATGCAATCAGGTCCTCGATCTGAGCAACCACGGCGTCGGCCAGCGATTCGTGTCCGACGGGTTCAAATATCGCCGTTGGGCTCATGTCGTCGTGCCTCCGCTTGATGTCAGGTCGAGAGTATCTGGTAAATAAACATAACCATCTTTCCTCAAAACTCAAGCCAACGCATTTCGCAATTCGAATGAATGTAAATCTCTGATTTAGAGATAATATTCGTAATTCATCAAGTTTCCAAGCCCTCTCCGGCACCTGAGTTGCGCTGCCGATTTTCAGCGAAAGCTGGCCGTAGTGGGTCGCTCAGTGGTAAATAAAGTTGTTGACTGGTTGCTTCTGGTAAAGTTAGTTGACCACCGGAGCGGCGCAGGAAGAGCCAGCGCCAAAGATTGGGGCACGCCCCGACCAACCCTGGAGGAGAAATCATGAAAAAGACCCTGACGAGCCTTGCCGTGGCCGCCAGCCTGCTGGCTGCACCTGCTGTTGCGGCGGACAAGCTGCTGCTGAAAACCCCGATTGCGTTTTCGACCGAATTGCCGGGTCTGGGTTCACCCATCCCGCGCGTGGCCGAGCAGCTGGACCTGATGTCCGGCGGCACGCTGAAGATGAAGGTGTACGAGCCGGGTAAACTGGTTCCGCCGTTTGAAATCCTGGACGCTGTATCCACCGGCAAGATCAACTCTGGCTATACCACCGCCGGGTACTGGGCTGGTAAAATCCCTGCTGCGCCGCTGTTCTCGGCTGTGCCTTTTGGTCCCGAGGCGGGTGAATACATGGCGTGGATGTATTACGGCAATGGTCTGAAACTGTACCAAGAGATGTATGATCAGGCGGGCTATAACGTCCACGTCATGCCTTGCGCGATCATCGCCCCGGAAACCTCGGGCTGGTTCGCCAAGGAAATCAACAGCCCCGAAGACCTGAACGGCCTGAAGATGCGCTTCTTTGGTCTGGGCGGCAAAGTCATGCAAAAGCTGGGTGTCGCAACCTCGCTGCTGCCGGGTGGTGAGATTTTCCCCGCGTTGGAAAAAGGCGCCATCGACGCGACCGAGTTCTCGATGCCTGCCATCGACGCGCGTCTGGGCTTCCACAAACTGGTGAAATACAACTATTTCCCCGGCTGGCACCAGCAGGCGACCGTGTTCGAATTGATGATCAACAAGGACGTCTGGAACGAAGCCAGCGACCAGCACAAGGCAATCATCGAAACCGCCTGTAAGGCATCGATGGCCGACAGCTTTGCCGAAGGTGAGGCCATTCAGCACGCGGCTCTGATCGACAATGTTGAAAACAACGGTGTCACCATCAAGCAGTGGTCGCCCGAGATGCTGGATACATTCCGCACGACCTGGGAAGAGGTCGCCGCAGAAGAGGCCGCAAACGATGCCTTCTTTGCGCAGGTTCTGGCGGACATGACCGAGTTCCGCGAAGGCTATGGCCTGTGGAAAACCAACGCGTTCCTCCCGCGTCAGTAAGTTTTTGACTGACGATGCCGGGGCGGCGATCCGCTGCCCCGGTTCTTTCCGACAGGACTTTCTAACCAATCACTGCCCGCCCGTCGGGCTGCTGAGCGAGGAATGACCATGGCCAGCCAGAATAACCTCAACGATCCGGTCGAAGCCTATGAAGGCATCCTGGAACACCCAGAAACAGACCGCCAGAAAATCGCCGTTGCCATCGACACGGGCGTTAAGGCGGTGGGCCATGTGGTCATGTGGGCAAACGTGCTGCTGATGAGCGCGATTTTCGCTCAGGTCTCGCTGCGTTACCTGTTCAGCCAGAACTATCCCAAACTGGACGAAGTTCAGTGGCATTTCTACGGCATCGTCACGATGATCGGTATTTCCTATGCCCTGATCACCGACAGCCATGTGCGTGTGGACGTGCTGCATATGCAGCTTTCCCGCCGCGCACAGCGGGTGATCGAGGTGCTCGGCATTCTGACCCTGCTGACCCCGTTCATCTATCTGATGATAGATCAGGGGTACGACTATTTCTACGAGAGTTTCCGCGTGAATGAGCGCTCGGACAGCCCGACCGGCCTGCCTGCGCGTTGGGCCTTCAAGGCGGTGATCCCGATCAGCTTTGTCCTGCTGGCGCTGGCCGCCCTTGCGCGGCTGATCCATGACGGTCACGCGTTGCTCTATGGACCGGCATCGGAACGCGAAGGTGCCCCGCTGCGCCGCGTTCTGCTGGTTCTGGCGGTGTTTGCCGCTGTTTGCGTCGGCCTGACCTTCCTGGTGGAAACCACCGAGGAAAAGCTGGTCATCGCCATGTTCCTGACCTTCATCGCACTGCTATTCACCGGCTATCCGGTGGCGTGGGTGCTGGCCGGTGTTGGTGTGGCCTATTGCGGGCTGGCCTATCTGTTCGACAATGACCTGATGCTGTGGACGGGGCTGGAAAGCACCTTTACCGGGCTGGACTATCTGACGCTGGGCGCGGTGGTGAACCGGGTCTATGCAACCATGTCCAACGCGGTTCTGGTCGCCTTGCCGATGTTCATCTTTATGGGTCTGATGCTGGACGAATCTGGAGTCGCCGAGCGTCTGATGTCCTCGATGCAGCGCCTGTTTGGCACCGTGCGCGGAGGTCTGGCGATCACCGTGACTCTGATCGGGATCATCCTTGCGGCCTCGACCGGCATCATCGGAGCGTCGGTCGTGCTGCTGGGCGTGCTCTCGCTGCCATCGATGATGCAGCAGAAGTATCAGCCGACGCTGGCGGCGGGCGTGGTCTCTGCTTCGGGCACGCTGGGCATCCTGATCCCGCCTTCGATCATGCTGGTGATCATGGCCGATCAGATGGCCCTGTCTGTGGGTGATCTGTTCATGGCCGCCGTCTTCCCCGGTGTCATCATTGGCGGGCTGTACCTGACCTATATCTTCATCCTTGCGCTGGTGAAACGCGACGCAGCCCCGGTGCCCGAGGGCGCAACGGCCCCCGACTGGGCCGCCGTCAAGGACGTGCTGATCGCCGTCATCCCGACGCTGCTGTTGATCCTCGCGGTGCTGGGCTCGATCTTTGCGGGTCTGACCACGCCGACTGAGGCGTCAGGGATCGGCGCATTGGGTGCGACGCTGCTGGCCTTGGGCTATCGCAAGCTGACATTCCAGAAACTGTGGAACGTGTTGGTGTCCACCTTCAACACCACCGCCTACATCTTTGCGATCTTTTTGGGCGCGACGGTATTCTCGTACGTCCTGCGCGAATTGGGCGGGGATGAACTGATCGAACATGTGGTGCAATCCACAGGGTTCGGGGCCAATGGCACGATCCTGTTCATCCTGTTCATCGTCTTCCTGCTGGGCTTTGTGCTGGACTGGATCGAGATCACGCTGATCGTTCTGCCGCTGATGCGCCCCATCGTGAACGGGCTGGGCATCGATATCCCGGGCTTTGGCGTGCTGGACGAACCCGCGCTGGTCTGGTTCGTGATCCTGGTGGCAGTGACGCTGCAAACCAGCTTCCTGACCCCGCCGGTTGGCTTTGCGCTGTTCTACCTGAAAGGCGTCTGCCCGCCCGAGATCAAGCTTACGCATATCTACAAAGGCATCATTCCCTTTGTCTTGTTGCAGCTGACCGGTCTGGCGCTGGTCTTCCTGTGGCCGACCCTTGCAACCTGGCTGCCCTCGGTCGCCTACTAAGGAGATGCCCAGATGCGCCTGAACCAATGCCATAACTTCCACGATTTCCGGCGGCTGGCGAAACAGCGGCTGCCGGGGCCGATCTTTAACTATATCGACGGTGGCGCCGATGACGAGGTGACGTATCGCGAAAACACCAACGCGTTCGACCGCTGCGATCTGCTGCCTTCGGTGCTGTGTGGGGTGAAGGACGTGGACATGTCCGTCACGGTGATGGGGCAAAAGCTGGACATGCCGATCTATTGCTCGCCTACAGCGTTGCAGCGCCTGTTCCACCATCAGGGCGAACGCGCGGTTGCGGCGGCGGCCGAGAAATACGGGACGATGTTCGGCGTGTCGTCGCTGGGCACCGTATCGCTGGAGGAGTTGCGGCAAAAGCATAAGAACCCGCAGGTCTATCAGTTCTACTTCCACAAAGATCGGGGATTGAACGCCGCGATGATGCAGCGCGCCAAAGAGGCGGGTGTTGAGGTGATGATGCTGACCGTGGACAGCATCACCGGTGGCAACCGCGAGCGTGACTTGCGCACGGGCTTCTCGATTCCGTTTCGCCTGACGCTGGGCGGCATGATCCAGTTCGCGATTAAGCCGATGTGGGGGATCAACTACGTCACGCATGAGAAATTCCGCCTGCCGCAACTGGACGAACATGTGGATATGGGCGGCGGGGCCAGTTCCATCGGTGGGTACTTTACCGAGATGCTTGATCCGTCGATGGATTGGGATGACGTGGCCCAGATGGTGCGCGATTGGGACGGGCAATTCTGCCTCAAAGGGATCATGACCGTCGAGGATGCCAAACGCGCGGCTGAGATCGGCTGTACCGGCATCATCCTGTCGAACCATGGGGGCCGTCAGCTGGACGGATCGCGCACGCCCTTTGATCAACTGTCCGAGATCGTCGATGCCGTTGGTGACAAGCTGGACGTGATGATGGACAGTGGCGTGCAACGCGGCACACATGTGCTCAAGGCACTGTCGCTGGGCGCCAAGGCGGTGGGCGTCGGGCGGCACTATCTGTACCCGCTGGCCGCTGCCGGGCAGGCAGGTGTCGAACGCGCCCTTGGTTTGATGCGGGCCGAGATTGAGCGTGATATGAAACTGATGGGCGTCACCCGCGTCGACCAACTGAGCCGCGAGAACATCCGCTTTCGCGCAGCATGATCTGAAACGAGGACTGACATGACCAATGATGAACTGATCAAACATTTCCGGTCCATCGTTGGCGCACGCCACGTCCTGACCGGCGAGCGTGCAACCGAGCGGTTTCGCCGCGGGTTTCGGTCGGGTGAGGGCGAGGCGCTGTGTGTCCTTCAGCCTGGCACTCTGCTAGAGCAGTGGAAAGTGCTGCAAGCCTGTGTTGCCGCCGACAAGATCGTCATTATGCAGGCGGCCAATACCGGCCTGACCGAAGGGTCTACCCCATCGGGCAGCTATGACCGCGACGTGGTGCTGATCAACACGCGTCGGATGGACACTCTGGTACCGTTGAACGGTGGCGAACAGATCGTCAGCTTTCCCGGTGCTACCCTGTTTGCGCTGGAAAAACTGCTGGCCCCGCTGGGGCGTGAGCCGCATTCGGTGATCGGATCGTCCTGTATCGGCGCGTCGATTGTGGGCGGCGTGTGCAACAACTCGGGCGGGTCTCTGGTTGAACGTGGGCCGGTTTATACCGAACTGTCCGTCTATGCCCGCATCACCGAGCAGGGTACGCTGGAGCTGGTCAACCATCTGGGTATTGATCTGGGTGACACGCCCGAAGAGATCCTGACCAATCTGGATACGGGCAGGTTTGAGCGCGCGCCGGGGGCCACGAACAAGCGCGCCTCGGCCAGTGATTATGCGCAGATCGTGCGGGATGTGACAGCGGACACTCCGGCGCGGTTCAACGCGGATAAGGCCAAGCTGTTTGAATCCGCCGGGTCGGCTGGAAAGATGGCGGTGTTTGCCGTGCGGCTGGACACCTTTCCCAAGAACGAGGCGGAACAGGTCTTTTACATCGGCACCAACAACCCCGATGATCTGGCTGATCTGCGTCGGCAAATCCTGTCGCGGTTCACCTCGCTGCCGGTATCGGCCGAATACATGCAGCGCGACGTGTTCGACATCACCGCGCGTTATGGCAAGGACACGGTCGTGATGATCGACAAGCTGGGCACCGACCGGCTGCCGATGTTCTTTGCAATGAAGGGCGCGGTGGATGCCCGTCTGCGGCGCATCCCGTTCCTGCGCAATTTCACCGACCGGTTCATGCAGACCGCTGCATCGCTGTGGCCTCGGGTCTTGCCCAAACGCATGGTCGATTTCCGCGACCGATATGAACATCACCTGATCCTGAAAATGAAGGATGACGGCATTGCCGAGGCCCGGAACTGGCTGCCCGAATTTCTGAAAGTCCGCGATGCGGATTTCTTTGAATGCACCGCGCGCGAGGCCAAGATTGCCGGCCTTCACCGTTTCGCCGCCGCAGGGGCCGCCGTGCGTTACATGGCGATCCATAACTCTGAGGTTGAGGACATCATCGCCCTGGACGTGGCCCTAAGGCGCAATGATCAGGACTGGTTAGAGAAACTGCCGCCCGAGATCGACGACCAACTGGTTCACAAGCTTTATTACGGCCATTTCATGTGCCACGTGATGCATCAGGACTATGTTGTCAAAAAGGGTGCTGACCCAAAGGCGCTGAAGGCCGCGATGCTTAAGCTGTTTGATCAGCGTGGGGCTGAATACCCGGCGGAACACAATGTCGGGCACCTGTACAAGGCCAAGCCTGATCTGGCCGCGCATTACACATGTTGCGATCCAACGAACTCTTTCAATCCCGGTATCGGCAAGATGTCCAAGGCGCGTAACTACGGGAAAGACAACGTGGGTTGATCACGCGCGCGCAAAGGGTTGGGGACTTTGAGCTCGGCGCAGGGTAGAATAGTCGTACACCATTTGTGCATTTGCGAGGATACCCAATGACTAAGCCGGAACTCAGAACCACTGCGGGCAATGGCCGTGTCTATGACTCGGTCCTGGACACGATTGGGAATACCCCCACCATTCGGATCAACAACCTGGGCCCCAGGGATGTAGACCTGTTCGTCAAATTCGAAGCTTTCAACCCGGCCGGTTCGGTCAAGGATCGTCTTGCGGTCAACATCATCGAAGCCGCCGAACGCAGCGGGGCTTTGACGCCGGGACAAACGGTTGTCGAGGCAACCAGCGGCAATACCGGCATCGGGCTGGCTATGGTATGCGCCCAAAAGGGTTATCCTCTTGTGGTGACAATGGCTGAAAGCTTTTCGACCGAGCGCCGCCAGCTGATGCGCATGCTGGGCGCAAAGGTTGTGCTGACTCCTAAGGCCGAAAAAGGTTTTGGCATGTATCGCAAAGCGGTTGAACTGGCCAAGGAACATGGCTGGTTTCTTGCGCGCCAGTTCGAAACTCCGGCCAATGCCGAAATCCACGCCGCCACAACCGCGCGGGAAATCCTAAGCGACTTCGAAGGCAAAAAGCTGGATTACTTCGTTACAGGTTATGGCACCGGCGGCACCGTCACAGGTGTCTCGCGCGTTCTTAGGGCTGAACGTCCCGCAACCAGAATCATCCTGTCTGAACCCGAAAACGCCCAATTGGTGGGCAGCGGTATTGCAACCGAACGTGGGTCTGACCGCGACCCGCTGGCCAGCCATCCGGCTTTTGAACCGCATCTGATACAGGGGTGGACCCCTGATTTTATCCCCGCGGTGCTGCAGGAAGCCATCGATGACAGTTATTTCGATCAGCTCGTTCCAGTCTCGGGCCACGCAGGTGTGGAATGGGCGCAGCGGCTGGCCCGGGACGAAGGTATTCTCACGGGAATCTCGGGCGGCGCCAGCTTTGCCGTTGCTGTCGGGATAGCCGAACAGGCCGGGCCCGGCGCGTCGGTTCTGTGCATGTTACCCGACACAGGCGAGCGCTATCTGAGCACACCTTTGTTCGGCGACATCGCGGTTGAGATGACCGAGGAGGAAACCGCCATATCACATTCTACACCGGGGTATCACGTTGGCTGACCTCTGATCCGATGGCTGCACCGCTTGCTTAATCCCCCTTTGCGCTGCAATCATATGAGCAGCCAGAGGAAGAAGGCCCACGTCAGGGGTCGGGCGGGGAGCCGGGATGCCAATTTTTCGACACATGCTGATGGCTTTGATCTTGATGCCGCTCACAGCGGGTTTTGTGGCGACCGCCCGTGCCCAAGAGGGTCACGCAGCCGATGTAAAGACCATCATTGACCGGCGCTGTGTGGTTTGTCACAGCTGTTATGACGCGCCCTGTCAGCTCAAGCTGACCTCGCCTGACGGCTTGATACGAGGGGCCAGCAAACAGCCGGTCTATCACTCTGACCGGTTGTCCGAGGCACCGCTTACCCGTTTGGGAATTGATGCGCAGACGGAACCGGAATGGCGGGCGATGGGCTTTCATGCGGTCAAGCGCGATCCGACACAAGGGGATGCGCCCAGCCTGTTGGAATGGATGCTTGAATGGTCACGGCAGAACCCTCTGCCTGCAGACGCGCCCTTACCTGACGAGGTGGACTTGGCCCTGGATCGCCCTCTGGTTTGTCCGGACACGGATGAATTCTATGCGTTCCGAGAGGGGCATACCTGGGCGGGGATGCCTTTTGCCACCGCCCCCCTTGCTGACGCGGAATACGACGCGCTGATGGCCTGGGCGCGCAGTGGAGCGACGTTGCCTAATGGCGTTTCGGAAATACCCGAAGATATCACCGCTCAGCTCAAAGAATGGGAAGCTTTCCTGAACACCGACGACCTGCGCAGTCAGTTGATGAGTCGCTACCTATATGAGCATTTGTTTCTGGCCCGCCTGCATTTTGAAGGTGACGATCCCCGGCGGTTCTTTCAGGTGGTGCGTTCAACCACCCCTCCGGGCGAAGACATCGACATAATCGCCACGCGGCGGCCCTTTGACGATCCGGGGGCTGTGCCGTTCTATTACCGTTTGCAGCCATTCACTGAGACGATCGTTCACAAAGAGCACCTGGTCTACACGCTGGGCCCAAACCGTATGGCGCGGTATCGAGAGCTGTTTCTGAATCCCGACTGGACACTGGACACTTTACCCAACTATGGCGAGGCCGAGGGCGGCAACCCGTTCACTACCTTTGCGGCGATGCCCGCCGAAAGCCGCTATCGGTTCCTGCTGGACGATGCGCTGTTCTTTGTCCGCAGCTTTATCCGTGGTCCGGTATGTCACGGGGAAACCGCCGTTGACGTGATCGAGGACAGGTTCTGGGTCAGTTTCCTTGATCCCGAATTTGACCTGTCGGTCACCGACCCCGGCTACCTGCGCGAGGGGGCCGCGTTTCTGGAATTGCCGGTATCGGGTGCGGATGCATCGACGCTGAGCGCCTTGCATGGCTTGTCTCACAAAAACCAGGCGCAGTATCTTGAGTTCCGCACGAACCGGTACAAAGCCGCCCCGGTGTATCAGACCGGGTTTGGGTACGACGCGATCTGGGACGGGGATGGCATAAACCCGAACGCCCTGATCACGGTGTTTCGGCATTTCGACAATGCTTCGGCCATGACCGGGTTTCACGGTGCACTTCCCGAAACCGCATGGGTTATAGACTATCCAATATTTGAGCGGATCTACTATGACCTTGTCGCAGGTTTTGACGTTTTCGGCCGGCTGGAACACCAGCTGGCCACACGGATTTACATGGATGAGCTGCGGATGGAGAGTGAGGACACCTTTTTGGCGTTCATGCCTCGTGACCTCCGCCCTGACCTGCATAAAGGTTGGTATCAGGGCGCATTGGCCGAATTGCACACCTATTGGCACAGACGCCGCGTCGATGACCGGTTCCCGACGGGTATCGCGTTTGAGACGGACGATCCGAAACAGGAATTTCTGTTGAACTTGCTCAGGCGTGGCGATGGGCTGTGGCCCGTCTCGGACCCGCTCAACCGCTGCACAGACGGGGCTTGCGCGGCGGGTCAACCGGGCGAGGTTCTGCGGGAGTTGGTCAATCAAACCGGTGATTGGGTGAAGTTCCTGCCGGACCTCTCGGTTCTTGTGGTCGATCAGGACCAGGCCGATCCTGCCATATATACACTGACCAATGACCGGGCGCATACCAACGTGGCCTTTCTGTTCGACGAGACCGGACGCCGCGATCCTGCATCGGATGTCCTGACGATCCTGCCGGGGATGGTTGGTAGCTATCCGAATTTCTTCTTTTTTGTACCGCAGGATCAGATGGGCCGCTTTGTTGCTGCGCTGAAATCTATCCGGTCGCAAAACGACTACATGGCGGTGGTCGCAGAATTCGGCCTGCGCCGGACCAGCCCCGAATTCTGGCGCATCAGCGATCAACTGCATGATCGTTTTCTGGCACAAGACCCGCTTCAGGCCGGGGTGCTTGACCTCAACAGGTACAAGGATCCCAAATCGGACGACGACCCGACCTAGGCATTATCACTTGCAGCGGTCGGGCACGGAACTTTGATCAGCGGCGGGTTGGCTCAGCTTGCCTCAGAACCCGTTGGTTCCTAAGTTAAACCTATGTGGTCTTTTGCAGATATCCGACCTGCCTACAGCCGGGCCGAGCGTTTCAGTGACGGTGTCGTGCATGTGTTGGGTGTTGCGTCGGCAATGATTGCGGTGCCGGTTTTGATTACCATTACCGCCCTGAACCGGGCTGAGCCCGAGGCCCTGCTGGGCGTTTCAATCTATGGGGCCACGTTGGTGATGATGCTGACCTTTTCGGCCCTCTACAACATGATCGAAAGCGAAAGATGGAGCAGCCTGCTGCGCCGTCTGGATCATTCCGGTATCTATGTGAAGATTGCCGGGACTTATACGCCCTTTCTGTTGTTGTCGGGCGGGCAGGCACCGGGGTTGTTGATCGGTTTGTGGTCGTCGGCGACGCTGGGTTCGGTCCTGAAACTGATCGATCCGGCGCGGTTCAAATGGTTTGGATTGGCCCTGTACCTGATGATGGGTTGGGCCGTTGTCTGGGCCGGCCCAACCATGCTGTCTGGGCTTTCGTCGATGATCGTCTGGCTGATCGCTGCAGGTGGTTTGATCTATACGGCCGGGGTCGCGTTCTACCTGTTGGACCATCTGCCCTTTCACAACACCATCTGGCACGTATTTGTCCTGACCGGCAGCGCGCTGTTCTTTACCGCTGTAACGGCCCATGTGCTGTTTGGCCCCTCTCAGATCGTCTGACATGTTCCGGCCAGCACGGCGCTTGCAATACCTGACTAAAGCAGTCATATAAGCCCCGGCTCAGTCAGATCCTGTGGAATCACGCCCGGCCGCCTTCCGCAAAGCCGCATGACACAGGGGTTTGACCATGAAACAAATGCTGAGCACGTTATTGGCGACAGATGATATGACCCGCCAACACGGATGCCGTCTAAAGCCCGCCTTACGCGCCGCGATTGAAGCAGATTTGCGCTATCCCGCGCATGCAACGGCCCCGGCCTCGCAAGAGGTGCCGGACAATTTGCCCGAGAATGCGGTCACGCTGACCCCAGCGACGCGTGAACCGAAGAGGGGCCTGGCATGACAGCAGTTTTCAACACGGCACCGTCCGAGGGCATGCAGACGATCGACGCATATCCGTTCGACCGGTTCGAGATCGGCCTGCTGGTCGTCGCGCGCCATCATCTGGACGCGCTGCGATGCCCGGAAACGCAAGCTTGGCACCATGCCTACTCAATCGCGGCCGAGCGTTGGGGGGATACGCTTGGCTTGCCTGCGGCACATCTGCTGGCGCGGTTTCTGAAATTCGTGACACAGTGCCGCGAAGATGGGTTTGATCACATCGATCCGTTTTGTGAGCACAGCCGCGACTATGTCACCGAGGACGAAGCCGCCATGCTCTACGCGCTTCATTTCATGCGACGCGACAACACGCCCGAAGCGCGCGATGCGGTGGATGCGCTGACCGGTGGACGTCTTGATCCCGATGTGATCCGGTCTGGCCTGACCTTTGCCAACCGTTTTCCCGCAGGCACTGTGCCGATTGCTTCTTCGCGAACGAGGGCGAAGCTGCGCGTTGTCGGGTAACGCGCGCTCAGCGGGGTTCCAGCCGTATATTCAATGTGAAACTGAAACGGTCGCCGGGCAGTCCCTTGGGCGCTTTGGGAACCTTCTTGGCGCGCGCAACCGTTGCCAGGGCCGCCTTGTCCAGCAGCGGGTTGCCCGAAGACTTCGACAGCCTGTGCGACAACAAACGCCCATCGCGGGAAACGGTCAGGCCGACGCGCACAACGCCGGTGGCATCCGCACCGCGGGGATAGCGCTTGTACCGTTCAATCCGTGCTCGAATTTTTGCGCCCCAAATAGCCTCCAGCTTGGCTTGCTTGCCCAAATTTCCCGTCGCAACAGCGGCAGAACCCGCTCCGGCCTGCGACCCGCCACCTGTTCCGGCGGCGACCTCTTTCTTGCGGCCCGCGCTTGTGTGTTCAGCTTTGCGCCCTTGTTGCTCAGCTTCTTTCCTTGGCTGAGGTTTTGCAGGTTTCTGCGTTTGTTTTTTTGGTTTGGGCCGGGGGGTGGGCGGCGTCGTCGTGTCCACCTCAACATTGTCATCCTTTTGCGGCTGGGCAAGTGCGACGGCCATCTGGGCGCGCGGCGCTTGCGATAGCTCCATCTCCGGTATCACAAGCTCGGACGTGGCAGGTGCCTGAGGGTTTGACAAGGTGGTCTTGGGCTGCGTCTTGGGTGGGGCTTCCCAGGCGTCCACCATTTTCGCAACTGTCTGCGCGGCGGCCTCGATCGAGATCATAGTCTCGCCACCGCTGCCGCCTGCGGACTGACCCGATCTGGGTGGGCTGGCAAAGACCACCAGATGCAACAGCACCGCCACCGCGACAAAGACAACCCCTTCAACCCAGCGTTTCATTTATGCGCCACCACAAGATCCACCCGATGCAACCCGGCCTGCGCCAGATCGCTTAACAACCCGGCCAGGATTTTGGCCTCAAGCTCTGCATCGGCGCGGATTTGGATCAGGCTGTCGGTCTCGCTGTTGGCTTGCAATGCGGCCAGCGCAGCCTCGCCCTCCAGCCCTTCGAATGAGGTTCTGCCGGTTTGATGGACATAGAGTATCCGCTCCCCCTCAGGTTCCAGTTCCGAGCGGGTTTGGGGTGGTGTCACCTCGAACGGCTCGGGTTTGGCCAGGTTTGAGGTCATCAGGAAAAAGATCAACAACAGAAAGACGACGTTGATCATCGGCACGATGGATTCGGGTTTGGATTTTCGCGGCGGGTCGGTGAAGTCCATGAGGTTACTCCAACAGCACGACCGAGGTGATCCCCGCCGCGCGCAGAGTCTCGGTCACGGTCACGACCCGCTGAAGCGTCGCACCATCCTTGCCACGCAGGATCACCATGTCGCTGGGGCTTTGCATCAGAGGCACCAGATCGCCGACGAGATCAGATGTTGCGGCACCGTTCAAAAGTGCGCCGTCGGGCAGAATATCGACCAGACGCGGTGGGCCGGTGTATTCACCCCCTGCCGAGGCCAGCGGCAGCGGCAACACCGCATCGGCCCCAAACCGCGATGCCAGCATGAAGAACACCAGCAGCAAGAACACCACGTCAATCATCGGCGTGAGGCTGGGTTTGCGTCTGGGTTTGGCTGGCGGAGCAAATTGCATCAGATTATTCTGCCGCCAGCTTCAGCTTGTCGGATTGGGGTGTGACAAACAGCCGGACGGCGCTGTCTTCGACGTCACGGCGCATACGGTCGATCACAGCCTCAAACCATGTCAGCGCGGCTGAGGCCGGGATGGCAACCGCCATACCTGCGGCGGTGGTCAGCAGCGCCTCCCATATGCCGCCGGCCAGCAGGGCCGGATCGGCGCGGTTGCCGGATTGTTGCAGGGCCTGAAACGCGGCAATCATGCCCAGTACGGTGCCCAAAAGGCCCAAGAGCGGCGCGATGGTCGCAATAAGCTCCAGCGCTCGCAATCCGACCCCGGCATTGGCGAGCTCGCGTTTTGCAATGCGGGATACTTCTTCGCGGGCATGTGCGTCCGGCAGTGCTTTGATCGCTTCAATTGCGTGCAGCACGACTTTGGACCGGACACCCCGGCGGCCTTGCACCGTTGTCAGGGCGCTTGCGATGTCACCGCTCTCAAACAGGCTGACGGCTTGCCCTGCTTTGCCGCGCGACCAGGCGCCCATCAGGGCCAGACGCCAGGTTTTCCACAGGATCAGAGCCACCGTGATCACGGATAGCGCGGCGATGACCCAGATTGACGGCCCGCCATTCTGTAGAAACTCTGCCGCCTTTGCAGATGCATCCTGCGCGGTCCCAAGCAGGTCCTGCGATTGTGGTGCGGGGTCTGCGGTTATGTCCGGTTGGATCGGACCATGGTGGAGCGCAGGGTCCCAAGGCAACGGGGCCACGCTGTCCGCGTCAGGTTGGGGTAGGGCAAGGTCGATCTCAGGTTGCGGTGGCGCGGCCAATATGGGGCTGCTGTCGGCAATGGTGGGTACGTCCTGGGCCACCAGCGGCAAGGGCAACACGATCAGCGCCGCCGCCAGGATCAAGCGCCAGACGCCCGTGGTGCGGCGGAACGCGGGCCGCAGAAAGCGGGTCGGAGTGTCTGAGTCAAACATCATAACGCGTCTTCTTTGCCAGAGCCCGCGCGGGGGGTGTCCGGTGCACCGCAGCTTGCACACGCATGTGCGGGGGTGGCCGTTAACCGTTCAGGCGGGTCGAAATTTTGGGATTGCTTGACCGGTTGCGCTGTATTTCTGCGACGCGGGTCTGGCTGGGGCGAGTTCATAGACTGTACTGGATGGGGTAGATATTCGAATGTGTTTTGTCAACGCAGGAAGGCCGCAGCATGCACTGCGGCCTTCGTGGTTTTTCGGGATCAGAACGTGGCCGTCACGAACAGGTTGATGTTCCGTCCCGCTGCCGGGATCTGATCATTGGCGCGGTAGGATTTGTCGAGGATGTTGTTCAGCTCAAGCGTCAGCAAGGCGTTCTCGGTCAGGTCCAGACTGCCGCGGAAGTTCAGCGTGGTCCAGCCTGCGGTCGGGTTGGCCCCGACGGGAGCGCCGGTGTTTACAATATTGCCGTCCTCATCGCGCAACTGGGCCGAGCTTTCGCCGCGCAGGAACACATCCCAGGTGCCGGACAGGCTGGCGGTTTGCCAGTCGGACCGAACCCCAACTGTACCTGTCCAATCCGGTGTGCCGCTGTCTTTGGTGCTGAACCCGTTGGAATAGGTGAACTCACGCGTGACATTCGACAGGATCGCATAGGGGCGCAGACCACCCCAGCCCGGATCAACCTCGGCTGCGATCTCAAAGCCCCAGCTGTCGGCGCTTTCGACGTTGTCGTAAATCAGCTGCCCGGGCGCGTTGGGGTCGGCGACCGTGGTAATGTAGTTCTTGGCCTCGGTGTAGAACACGGCGGCATCCAGAACCAGATTGCCCCGATCCACCCGCGCACCGATTTCATAGTTCGTGGCCGTCTCAGGGCTCAGATCCGGGTTGCCGTTGATAACCTGACCGCCGGCCGAGGTGGACAGGAACAGTTCCGACAGGGACGGGAACGTATAACCCTGCGAGATATTGGCCCGCAGAATAGAGGTGTCAGACAGGTTATAAACCAACCCGGCTGAGCCCAGCCAGCGGTCGTCGCTGTTGCTTTGACCCGGTTGCGCCACGCCATCGACCGTGCTGTTTTCCAGATCGCTTTCCACATTGTAGTAGCGCGCGCCGACTGTGGCTACGAAGTCACCAAAAGTGGCTTCGTGCTGGCCATAGATGCTCGCTGTTTTGATCGTGGCGTCGTAGAAACGGGTTGAGGTGATCGGGGGCGGGAAAGGGCCTGCAAAGCTGATAAGCGACCCTTTTGTGGTCTCCAGTCGGTCGTCATCATATTCCAGCCCGATAACCGAGCGGTGGCCGGGCGCGAATTCGAAATTCGCGGTGGCGACGATGCCCTTGGTTGTCTGCTCGTCATCTGAGGTGGCATTCACGGTGGGGCCGCCCGGTCCGGTTCCAAAGGTGCTGTCGAACACGCGATCCACGGTCTGGGTGTAGGCGCTGACCTTCAGCATCGACATCCAAGGGGTCAGGTCCTCGCCCTCGTAAAAGGCGCTATACTTGCGCAGGTCGCGCTTGGGCAGATCGATCACGGCGCTGGGACTGCCGGTGAATACCTCGGTCGAGGCATCAAAGTCCTGCGCGCGGAAGCCTACATAGCTTTGACCAAAGCGATAGCCGACAAAGCCGAAAACGCCGTCTTCTTCGCTGCTGGATGGTTCCAGATCGCCGTCCGGGGTCTTGCGGTCATTCAGGTCCAGTTTGGAATAGGACAGGCGATAGTCGAAATTGTTCAGCGAACCTGCGATGCTGGCCGCCGCGCGATAGCCGTCATTGGCCCCAATGTAACCGGCCGTGCCCGAGACTTCGACGGGCTTGTCCGCGCCACGCTTGGTGATGATGTTGACCACACCGCCAATTGCCCGGTTGCCCGACACAACGGATGACGGGCCGCGCACGATTTCAATTCGTTCAATGTCTGTGGGCGATACCAACAGCGGCGTGCCATAGCGGTTGTGATCCGACAGGCGCTGCCCGTCCAGCATGATGGCCACCCGCTGTGAGGATTCGCCGCGAATACGGATACGGTCCAGATCGTTTTCCGAGACCTGAACGCCTGGTACATCCGACAACAGGTTGGCGACAGATGTGGGCGGGATCTCACGAATCTCACCCTGGTCAACAACAGTGACTGAGCCCGGACTTTTGAACACTTCGGTCGGAATGCCGGTGCCCGTGACGATGATGTCGTCCAGTTGGATCGGGTTGTCATTTTCCTGCGCCCAAAGTGGCGTGGTCGCAAAAACGGCGCTGGTCAGCGCCAGAGTTGCAGTAGACAGCTTGAGTGCTGATTTCATTTTTAACCCCCAGAAGGTTCCACGGTGCAGTGAGTGATGCACCCGCCTGAAACAGGCGAAATTCGTATGCTACCTTGCGGAATGCTGGGTGTTTCTTGTGGACCGGCCCGCAGGGATGCCTGCGCCTAGGTCCGAATGGCCGGGGCTCTAACGGTGTTATTCACAAAATACCATAGTAATTTTGTCAGAAAATAGCTCCGTGCCCTTGATGCCACAGCCTTGACTGCTTATGACAGGGTCCGACAACAGCATAAGCAGTGCACAGCCCGGTCGTCTCGGTCCCAGCCAATTGCGCTTTGAGTCCGTTCAGGAGACGACCATGACCCAACCCAGCCCGTCTGAAATCCGTACTGCCCGGTCAGAGCAGCCCAAAAAGCGCGACCGCGATCTGGCCGACCAATTGGGCGTGTCCGAGGCGCAGCTGGTAGCAGCCCATGTTGGGCATGGCGTGGTTCGGATCAACCCGGATATGGATCAACTGATCCCTTTGGTGTGCGGTTTGGGCGAGGTCATGGCGCTGACCCGCAACGAAAGCTGCGTGATCGAAAAAGTTGGGGTCTATGATGATTACCGGGGTGGCCCTCATGCGTCATTGGTCGCCAATCACGAGATCGACCTGCGCATGTTCCCGCGCCACTGGGTGCACGGGTTCGCGGTGACCAAAACCCTAGAGGATGGATCAGAGAGGCAGTCCCTGCAGGTCTTTGATGCGGCGGGTGACGCGGTCCACAAGATTTTTATGCGCGATGCCTCTGATGCAGGCCGGTGGGATGGCTTGGTTCAGGCGCTGGCTTTGCCTGACCAGTCAGACACCCTGATGGTGGAACCCCGTGCCGCGGTTGAGCCCGCCAAGGTTGATGTGGCGAAAACGGATCGTCTGCTTGCGGGCTGGGATGACATCACCGACACGCATCAGTTCCTGCAGATGGTGCGCAAGCTCAAGCTCAACCGTCTTGGGGCTTATCGTATGGCTGGGGCACCCTATGTGCGCCCGCTGGCGGTCTCGGCTGTGGATACGGTCCTGCATCGGGCCGCTGAAATCGGCCTGCCGATCATGGTGTTTGTCGGCAATATGGGCTGTATTGAAATTCACACCGGACCGGTGAAAGAGATCAAGCAGATGGGTCCATGGCTCAACGTTCTGGATCCGGGCTTTAACCTGCACCTGCGCGCCGATCATATCGCCGAGGTTTGGCAGGCGACCAAGGCCACAAAACGGGGCGATGCGATCTCGGTCGAGGCGTTTGATGCGCAAGGCGCACTGATCCTGCAGATTTTCGGTGTGTTGGCCGAACCCGAAGCTGCCGCACAGTGGAATGACCTTGTTCATTCGCTTGCAGACTTGCCGCAGGAGGTGCCAGCGTGACCCGTTTGCCCTTGAAACTGGCCGCGTTTGCGGTGCTGCTTTCGGCTGTCAGTGCGATGGCCGAGCCCGCCCAACGGATCGTTTCTGCCGGTGGGTCGATCACGGAAATCATCTATGCGTTGGGGCAGGAGCACCGGCTGGTGGCCCGCGACAGCACCTCGAACCACCCGCCGCAGGTGGCTGAACTGCCCAATGTCGGCTATGTCCGCCGTCTGTCCGCCGAGGGTTTGCTGTCGGTCAATCCCGACCTGATTTTGGCCGAAGAGGGTGCTGGCCCGCCGGAAACGCTTGAGGTTCTGTCTGAAAGCCACATCCCGCTGGTGAGTATTCCCATGGGCCATGACCGCGCCGCCGTGATGGCCAAAATCGCCGCGGTGGCTGAGGCGCTTGGTGTCCCCGACAAGGGGCAAGCGTTGGCCGAACAGGTTGGCGCGACCATTGACGCGGCGACCGCGCAGGACGATCTGACGGATCGGCGTGTCCTGTTCATCCTGACCTTGCAGAATGGGCGTATTTTGGCGGCGGGTTCGGATACGGCGGCTCAGGGCATCATCGAACTGGCAGGGGCCAGAAACGCGATCGAGGGGTTTGAAGGCTACAAACCGCTTAGCGATGAAGCGATCATTACCGCCGCGCCGGATGTGATCCTGCTGATGGAGGGGGGGCGCCCCGCGCAGATAACCGATGACGAGGTTTTGCAGCATCCGGCAATCGCCGCCACACCCGCCGGACAGAACGCCCGTCTTCTGCGGATGGACGGAATGCTGCTCTTGGGCTTTTCGGTGCGGACAGGGCAAGCGATCACCGATCTCTCGGCTGGTTTGCGCGACGTAAATGGTTGAGTGCACCACCGCCGCCATGCCCATCGAAGGGGATCGAAGCGCCACGGCGCGCCGGATAAGTTGGGTATTGCTGTTGGTTCTGGGTAGCGCGGTGGTCAGCGGATTGGCCACAGGCGCGGCGGGCACATCGCTGTGGCAGGCGCTGCTGGACGTGGCGCAGGGGCAGGACCTGGCATTGCGCGACCGGGTGGTTCTGATTGATATCCGCGCGCCGCGGGTGATCATGGGCTGCCTTGTAGGTGCGGCGCTGGCCGTGTCTGGGGCACTGCTGCAGGGGTTGTTTCGTAACCCGCTGGCAGATCCCGGGATTGTCGGGGTCAGCGCGGGCGCCAGCCTCGGGGCAGTTTGCGCGATTGTGTTGGGCGGCATGCTGACGCTGGCCTCGGGGTTCGCCACGTGGCTTGTGCCGATTGCGGCGTTTTTGGGGGCTTGGACCACCACTGTATTGTTGTATCGCGTTGCAACGCGCCGGGGCAGGACCTCGGTCGCGACCATGCTGCTGGCGGGGATTGCACTGACGGCGCTGGCCATGGCGTTCACGGGCGTCCTTGTCTACATGGCCGACGACACGCAGCTGCGCGATTTCACCTTCTGGTCGATGGGCTCGCTGGCGGGCAGCAGTTGGAGCAAGGTCTGGATCGCCATTCCCCTGATCGTGGTCCCGCTTTTGCTGTCTCCGCTGTTGGCGCTGGGGTTGAACGGGCTGGCCTTGGGTGAAGCCGCCGCCGGACACATCGGTATCCGGGTGCAGCGGCTGAAAACCAGCGCAATTCTGATCGTTGCTGCCGCCACGGGCGCGGCCGTGGCTGTCAGTGGCGGGATCGGATTTGTGGGCATTGTCGTGCCGCATCTGTTGCGGCTGGCGTCGGGACCGGATCACAAATACCTGCTGCTCAACTCGGCCCTGTTGGGCGCGGCCCTTTTGGTTTTGGCGGACCTGATCAGCCGCACGATCATCTCGCCCTCGGAGTTACCTATCGGGATCGTCACTGCCGTGATTGGTGCGCCGTTTTTTCTTTGGATATTGCTGAGGCAACGCGGAATTGCGGACCTGTAGACAATGCTGATTGTGTCCGACCTGAACCTGCGTCTGGGGCGCCGGTTGATCCTGAACGCGGTGTCTTTCTCGGCCAATCCCGGGCAAGTGACCACCATAGTTGGCCCCTCGGGCGCGGGTAAGTCCACGTTGTTGGCCGCCCTGACAGGGGACCTGCCATTTGACGGTGCAGTTACGCTGAATGGTCTGGATATCGCGAAAGCCAGCCCCGTCACCCTATCCGAACTTCGCGCCGTGTTGCCGCAATCCACACCGATGAGCTTTCCTTTCACCGTGCTTGAGGTGGTTCGCATGGGGCGGGTACGCATGGATGGCGATGACCGGATTGCCCTTCAGGCGCTGTCCCAAGTGGGGCTTGGTGGGTTTGAGGGTCGGTTTTATCAGGAACTGTCCGGAGGGGAACAACAGCGTGTGCAGCTTGCGCGCGTCCTGGTGCAAGTGTGGCAGCCGACAGGTCCTGACGGTGCGCGCTGGCTGTTTCTGGACGAGCCGGTTTCAAGTCTGGATATCGGGCATCAGTTGCAGGTGATGCGGATCGCCCGGGACTTTGCGGCCCACGGGGGCGGCGTCGTAATGGTGATGCACGACCTCAATCTGACTGCCATGAGCGCGGATCGCGTGGTCCTTTTGTCTGGCGGAAACGTTCTGAATGTTGGCCGCCCGCATGAGACGCTGCGCGACGATCTGCTCAGCACCGCTTATGGCTGTCGCATCGCTGTAAACCGCACCCCTGAGACGGGTGTTTTTCTGCTGCCTCAGGTGGCCGGTGCCAGCGTTTGAGGGGCTGAGATAACGTATTTGTGAACGTGGGCCTCAATTGGCAGCACGCCGGATTTCCCTGCAAAGCCTGAGGATTTGATACAGAATTTTGCTTGCAGGCAGAATTCTTTGAGGGCTTGACACCGCTTGGTTGATATCTGCTATGACGGGCGAAACAAGATTCCTGATAAAAATTATCAGTTAAAACGGAGAGGACACTCTAATGGTAAAGCCCGCGCTCAAACTCACTTCGGCGCTTGTCGCCGTCACGCTGTTCAGCAGCGCAGCAATTGCGGATCAGGCTTACGGCCCGTTTCCGGTGACCGTGAAGGGATATGAAGGCGATAAAACCAACTCGGTTTCCTACTCCGGGCAGATTGCGCGACATGTGCTGCATGACAGCCTGAAAAAGCTTGCCGGTAAGGGCGATGGTGGCAACAACGCGGCTGAGGTCGAGGCGCTGATGCTGGCCTATTTCAACGGCTCGGACGCAGACCTTGAGATCATCGCGCCGGTTTCGAAAGACGGGTTCCCTATCAAGCAAGCGACCTTGAACGAGATTTCCAAAGGCAAGAACATCTCGGGCAAGTTCTACAATGGCGCCATGACGGCTTGGCCGGGCAACCAGTCGGGTGTCGATGTCGCGCTGCAGATGATCAGTTTGGCGGCTGCCTCGAACCAGGGCTACGACCCGGTGAACGGGATGGATTGGGGTCAGCTGATCTCGAAATACACGCTGGGCGCGATGGCATATAATCAGGCGGTCGACAACTATCTCGACGAGAAACTGGAAGCGGACAACAAGCCCAACGACAAGCCTTATTCCGAGGGTGCCCATTACACCGGCAAAGAACACAGCTGGGATGAAGCGTTCGGCTATTTCGGTGCCGCTGCGCATTCGGTCAGCCTGTCACCGGATCAGAACTATGCGGTGTCCAAGCAGAAAGATCTGGCTGCCGCAGATGCCAATGGCGACGGTGTGATCGACCTGAAGACCGAATTTGTCTTTGGTCCGGCCTATTACGCAGCAGGTGCTGACCGGGGTGGCAACAAAAACACCCAGTACATGACCACCATCTTCAACGCGTTCCGCGACGGTCGCGCACTGATCGCGTCGGCCAATGGCGAGGCGCTGACCGATGAGCAGCGTGCGCAGCTGAAGAACTACGCCGATATCATCGAAACCAACTGGGAAAAGACGCTGGCCGAGGCCACGTTCAAATATGCCGGGTCGGTTTACGCGGACATCGACAAGATCAAGTCCGGCGAAGACACCGAAAAGGCACTGCGCAATTACGCCAAGCACTGGGGTGAGCTCAAGGGCTTCTCGATGGCGCTGCAGTCGGGCAAGAACAACCTGGGTGCCACTGCGATTGATCTGAACTGGCTGATCGGCTTCGGCCCGGCGATGCCCGATGGCAAAATGGTGTCTGACATCGATGCAGACGGCACCTTTGTGCGGGATCGCGAGATGTCGCTGGATGACTATCAGGTCAACATGCTCAAGGTGCAAAAGCTGCTGATCGACAAATTCGGCATCGAGAGCCGCGCCAATGACGCAACGGCTGATTTGGCGGCGCTGGCCGAAAAGCTGGGCACCAACGCCTCGGCTGAAAACGACTAAGGATCATCTGATCCCTTCCCGGCGGTCAGTGGGCCGCCGGGTATTCAGCGGAAAACAGGCCCTGTGGAATTTCTCGATCAAATAGGCGCGGTCTTTGCTGACTTTTCAAACCCCAAGAAGCGGATCTTCGTGGGGTATCTGTTTCTCACAATCCTGATTGCCCTGCTGTGGCTGGTGTTTGTTCGCAGGTCATCCATCCGTTCTGCGCTGAGCGAGGTGTTTAACCGCAAAGTCATACTCTCGCCATCGGCCAAGGCTGATTACAAGATATTCCTGATCAATCGCGTCTTTACGATATTTGTCTCTCCGTTGCTGCTGTCGCAGCTGGCGATTGCGACGGCTTTGTACTACGCGATGCATGACATGAGTTTCCTGCAAAGGGGCGTTTTTGCGGGCACGCCTCAGGGTGTGATTGTTGCGCTGTTTACCGTGACGATCTTTATCGTCGACGATTTCACCAAATACCTGCTGCATCGCTGGATGCACCGTTGGCCGCTGCTATGGGCCATTCACAAAGCCCACCATTCCGCCGAAACCATGACGCCGATCACGGTGTACCGCACCCATCCGTTGGAGGGGGTTTTGTACGGAATGCGCGGGGCCGTGGCGCAGGGGACGGTGATGGCTGTGTTTCTGTTCTTTTTCGGAAACGCGGTCGATCTGTATACGGTGCTGGGCGTCAATGTGATGTCGTTTGTCTTTCATGTCACCGGCTCGAACCTGCGGCATTCGCATATCTCGATCCGGTATTGGCGCTGGTTGGAACATATCCTTATCTCTCCGGCGCAGCATCAGGTGCATCATTCCATCGCGCGGGAACATCACGACAAAAACTTTGGCGTGGCATTTGCCGTCTGGGATTGGCTGTTCGGATCATTGCACCTGTCCGAGCGGGACAAGGCCCTGACCTTCGGGTTGCAACCGTCCGAGGCGCATGCCTCGAACCTGTTGGACATCTATGTCCGTCCCTTCCGCGATATGGCGGCTGTTATCCGGCGACGAATCCGCAAAGTCGGAGGCTCAAGATCGGCAAAACGCGCGGATCGCCGGGCAAAGCAGTCCAAAGTGTCTCAGACGCCTGCCGAATAGATCGGTTCGGCGAAACCAAGCGCATCGGGTCAGATTGCGCGCATCCTTCGGGTTTTCAAGTGTTTATGGTCATAACCTTTGGGCAAACCTGCCTGTTTGTCTGCAGTGGCGTTGTTCCATTCTGAGGTGAAAACGCGCCGTACAAATTGGTCGCAGTTGAAAATTTGTAAATTATCGATAATAAAGAACCACAGATTACATCAACTGAAAGAATATCGATATAATGGATCAAGCTTCTTCGACATGGACCCGACAAGCGGCTCAGGCCGTTTATGACCTGCCGCTGATGGACCTGCTGTTTCGCGCGCAGACTGTGCATCGTGAGAATTTTGATCCCAACAAAATCCAGACCTCCAAGCTGTTGTCGATCAAGACAGGAGGCTGCGCCGAGGATTGTTCCTATTGCTCGCAATCGGCGCGCAACGGCTCCAAGCTGTCGGCATCGAAGCTGATCGAGGTTGAGCGTGTTCTGTCCCAGGCCCGCAAAGCCCGCGACGGCGGGGCCACCCGGTTCTGCATGGGTGCCGCCTGGCGTGAGCCCAAGGAGCGGGACATGGATGCGCTGGTCGCGATGGTGCAGGGGGTCCGTGCCATGGGGATGGAGACCTGCATGACGCTGGGCATGCTGGACGAAAACCAGGTCTTTCGCCTGCGCGATGCGGGGTTGGACTATTACAACCACAATATCGACACCTCGGAACGCTATTACCCCGAGGTGATCACCACCCGTACCTTTGCCGACCGGATCGATACGCTCACCCGTGTGCAAGAGGCCGGGATCAAGGTTTGCTCGGGTGGCATTCTTGGCATGGGCGAAGAGGTTCAGGACCGCATGGATATGCTGGTGACTCTGGCAAACATGGGCCCCGCGCCGGAATCGGTGCCGATCAACATGCTGATGCCGCAGGAAGACACGCCGCTGGCCGATGCCAAGCCGATTGACCCGATTGATTTTGTGCGCGTCATCGCCACAGCCCGCATCATGATGCCCTCTTCTTATGTGCGCCTGTCTGCCGGGCGCAGCGACATGAGCGATGAGCATCAGGCGCTGTGTTTCATGGCCGGTGCGAATTCGATCTTTGTTGGGGAAACCCTGCTGACTGCGGAAAACCCCGAGGAAGACACCGATGCGATCCTGTTTGCCAAGCTGGGCCTGCAGGCCGAAACGGTCGCCGGTCAAAGCGGTGTGGAAGCCGCCGAATGAGGGCGCTGACCCGATTGCGCTCGGTGCTTGACACGTTGGAGGTCCGCCATCGCCGCCGGGTTCTGACCCCGCCGCAGGGGTTGGATTTTGCGTCGAACGATTACCTCGGCCTCGCGCAATCGCCCCTGCTGAAACGGGCGGCGCAAGACGCTCTGGACCGGGGTGTGCCGCTGGGTTCGGGCGGGTCGCGCCTGTTGCGGGGCAATCACCCCGAGCATGAGGCGCTTGAGGCCGAGGCCGCCGCGTTCTTCGGGGCCGAGGCTGCGCTGTTCATGGGGGGCGGGTTTCAGGCCAATCAGGCGATTTTCTCGACGCTGCCAGCGGCGGGCGATCTGGTCGTCTATGACGATCTGATCCATGCCAGCGCACATGAAGGGATGCGCATGGGCCGTGCCGATACGCGTGCCTTTGCCCATAATGATGTGGCAGATGCCCGCCGCGCGCTGACCGAGTGGCGCGCCGCCGGCGGCACCGGGCAGATCTGGATCGCGGTCGAAAGCGTTTACTCGATGGAGGGGGATCTGGCGCCGCTAAGGGCCCTGTCCGATCTGGCCATTGCGTTCGACGCTGTTCTGGTTGTGGATGAAGCCCATGCCACCGGCGTTTTCGGACCCGGCGGCAAAGGTCTGGCCCATGGTCTGGGGGCCGAGGTTCTGACATTGCACACCTGCGGCAAGGGGCTTGGCGTTTCGGGTGGGTTGATCTGCGGTGCGCGCGTGATGATCGAAACGCTGATAAACCGCGCACGGCCTTTCATCTTTGCAACCGCGCCTGCGCCCTTCAATGCCGCCCTTGTGCGCGCGGTTTTAGGGCATCTGCAAGACGATGTTTTGCCCCGTGCCGCGCAGGATCGCATGGCATATGCCCATGCCGCCGCGCTCAGGGCGGGTGTTCCGCAAAAGCTCCTGCACAGCCAGATCATCCCCATCATTCTGGGGGATGACGCCGAAACGATGCAAATGGCCGCGACCCTGCAAGCGCGGGGGTTTGATGTAAGGGGCATCCGTCCGCCCACCGTGCCACGCGGCACGTCCCGGCTGCGGGTGTCGATCACCGGCAACGTCTCTCACCGCGACATCAGCGCGCTGTTTGAGGCGCTGGCGCAGCAGCGGTGTGAGGCCGCATGAGCACCATCATCGTCACCGGCACCGATACCGGCATTGGTAAGACCGTGTTCGCGGCGGGCCTGACAGCCGCCCTTGGTGCGCAGTACTGGAAGCCCGTGCAATCGGGGTTGGAAGAGGCGACAGATACCGAAACGGTCCGGGCGCTGACCGGTGCCGATGTGTTGCCCGAAGCCTATCGCCTGAACCTGCCAGCCTCACCGCATTTGTCGGCCGAGGATATGGGGATTGAGATCGACCCGGCCCGCCTGTCTCTGCCACAAGTGCCCGGTCCGTTGGTGGTCGAAGGGGCAGGGGGGCTGATGGTGCCTTTGAACCGTCATGTCTTTTTTCTTGATGTGATTGCACGGTGGAAGGCCCCGGTTGTTCTGGTGGCGCGTACCGCGCTGGGAACGATCAACCACACCGCCCTGTCGCTGATGGCGCTGCGGAATGTGGGATGTCACGTGGTTGGGGTGGCCTTTGTTGGCGAAGCGGAACCAGAGGTCGAAGAGACCATCGCACAGATGGGCGCGACCCGGCATCTGGGGCGCTTGCCTGTCCTTGATCCTCTCACGCCTGCTGCGCTGAAGGGCGCGTTTGCCGCCATCGACACCGACACGATCCGAGGTGCAATGTGACCCCGCTTGAGTTCGACGCCCGCCACCTGTGGCACCCGTACACCAACGTGTTGCAGCCCGGCCCGATGCATCTGATCACCGGGGCCGAGGGCGTCTGGCTGACCGCCGAGGACGGCACTCAGATGATCGATGCCATGTCCTCGTGGTGGTGTGCGGTGCATGGGCACCGTCACCCGGCGATCATCGCCGCGATGCAGGCGCAGTTGGAGCAGTTGCCCCACGTCATGTTCGGCGGGCTGACCCATTCCCCCGCGATCCAGCTGGGGCGCAGGCTGATTGACCTGCTGCCGGGCGGGATGGACCGGATCTTTTACAGCGACAGTGGCTCTGTCGCCATCGAAGTGGCGCTGAAAATGGCGGTGCAGTATCAGATGGCGCAAGCCCGGACGGGCCGGACCCAGTTCGCCACCATCCGGGGCGGCTATCACGGTGACACGTGGAAAGCGATGAGCGTTTGCGACCCCGTCAACGGCATGCACGGATTGTTCGCGGGGGCCCTGTCCGTTCAGCATTTCCTGCCCCGCCCACAGATCGCCTTTGGGCAGGAGTGGTCAGAGGATGGCGACCTGAACGGCCTGAACGCGCTGGAACATCTGCTGGCAACCAAGGCCGATCAGATCGCGGGCCTGATCCTTGAACCCGTCGTTCAGGGGGCGGGCGGCATGTATTTCTACCACCCCACATGGCTGCAACGCGCGGCCGAGATGTGCCGGGCCCATGACGTGCTGGTCATCTTCGATGAGATCGCCACCGGCTTTGGCCGCACCGGAGAGCTGTTTGCCCTGCACCATGCCGGGGTCGTGCCGGATATCATGTGTCTGGGCAAGGCGCTGACCGGCGGGCATATCACGCTGGCCGCCACGGTCACGACGGAAACCGTCGCCCGCCGGATTGGCGAGAGTGAGGCGGGCGTGATGATGCATGGCCCCACCTATATGGCCAACCCGCTGGCCTGTGCCGCGGCGGTGGCCAGTCTGGATCAATTGACCGAACGGGACTGGCGGGCTGAGGTTGCGGGTATTGCCGCTCAGATGGAAAACGAACTCGCCCCAGCGCGCGACTTGCCCGGCGTGGCGGATGTGCGCGTTCTGGGGGCCATTGGCGTGATCGAGATGAAAGAACGGGTCGATCCCTCTGTCGCGCATGGGCTGGCCTTGAAAACCGGTGTGTGGCTGCGCCCCTTTGCCCATAACATCTATTGCATGCCGCCCTACATCATCTCAGCCGATGATCTGAGCCGCGTGACCTCGGCCATGGTTTCACTGGCGAAAGGGGCATCATGAAACATCAGTGGTTGTCCCGCGCAGGAAGCGCCGAGGTGCTGGTGGTCTTTGGCGGCTGGGCTTTGGGGCCTGTACCGTTTCAGGGACTTACAGGCGCGACGGATGTCTTGTTCGTGGACGACTATACCCATCTGGATGACCCGCTTAACGATCTTGCGCAGTATGAAAGCGTGACCCTGATCGCCTTTTCCTTTGGCGTAGCCTCAGCTGCGCATTGGCTGGTGCAAACGGGTGTTCAGCCGCATCGGCTGGTTGCGATCAACGGTACGCTGTCCCCCGCCGATGCCCGACATGGTATCGAGCCTGATATGATCCGGGCGACGGCGGATCACCTCAGCCCCGCCAGTTTCGCCAAGTTCTGCCGCCGCGCCGGTCTGGTTGGCCCTGCACCGCAGATAGACATCCGCGCGGCGCAGTCTGAGCTTTATGCCGTGATCGAACGGGGTGCCGCGCCGAAGATCGATTTCCACCGGATCTGGATCGCGCAAGGCGACCGGATCATCCCAACCCGCGCGCAACAGGCGGCATGGTTGGGGCAGCAGGACGTGGTGAAACAGGTGCAGGCCCCGCATGTACCTTTCGCCAGCGGCCAAAGCTGGAGGCAGTGGATCGCATGAACGCCCCCTTGATCACCCGCGTGCAGCGCAGTTTCAGCCGCAGTTTTCAAACCTATCACGATGCGGCGGGACAACAGGCGCAGATTGCAGATCAGTTGGCGCAGGGTTTGCGTGATTGCGGCGCGCCGCGCCATTTTATCTCGGCGATAGAGTTCGGCTGCGGCACCGGTCATCTGACACGGCGGTTGCGGGATCGCTTTGGGTTCGGCACTTTGACGATCAACGATCTGTCGCCCCATGCTTCTCAGACGGCGGACACATATGGGGCCGATTTCCTGCCCGGAGATGCCGAAAGCATCCTCTGGCCGTCGCAACCGCACCTCATCGCTTCGGCGTCGATGATTCAGTGGCTGCCTGATCCGGCGGCTTTTTTGCGTCGGGCGGCGCATGCGCTGGCACCCGGGGGGTGGCTTGCGATCTCGGGCTTTGGCCCGCAGCAATATCATGAGCTGGTTCAGATCGGGTCGGCGGCCAAAGCGCCGGGCCTGTGTGGGCCGGATGCCTTGACCGCCGCTGTGAAAGACGTTCTGGACATTGTCGATGCCGGTGAGGATGAACGGCAGGTTCACTTCCCTACGCCGCGCAAGGTGCTAGAGCATCTGCGCCAGACGGGTGTGAATGGGCGGGCACAAAAGACGTGGACGAAATCCAGCCTGCTGGCGTTCAGCGCCGATTATACCCGTCTGTGCGGAGGCACCGAAGGCGTGCCGCTGACCTATCATCCCACGTGGATTATCGCGCGCAAACGCCCTTAGGCCAGCCGTGTCAGGTGGCGCTGCATCACCGCATGGGCCTTGGCCGCATCGCGATCCTTGATGGCGGCCAGAATGGCGGCATGGTCCGGATCGGCGCGCTGACGCCATTTGGCCGTGTGCAGTTTGTTGAAATGCCACGCGTATAGCAGTTGCAGGTTTTCGATTTCGGCCATCATCCGGGGCATGTTGCAGGCGGCGATGACAGCCATGTGAAAGCGTTGGTTGGCGTCCTCCCAATCCTGCACATTCGTGGCGTTGTCGCAGGTTTCATGCACCCGCTCGATCTGTGCGATCTGCTCGGTGCTGAGGTTGGGAACCGAATGCAGCAGGGCCACAGGCTCAAGCGCGCGCCGCATGACGCGCAATTCCTGAATGGCGCTCTGATCCATGGGTGCCACGCACATGCCCCGGCGCGGCATAGCGATGGCCAGCCCCTTGGACGCCAGCGTCAACAAAGCCTCGCGCACGGTCACCTGACTGACGCCGAACTCGCGCGCGATCAGATCCTGCCGCAGTTTTTCGCCGGGTTGCAGTGCCCCCTGAACGATCCGCGCCGAAAGCTTCTGCGCGATATCCTCTGATTTCTTGATCTGCTGCTCGGACACCTGTCCCCCGGCATGTTGACGCGTCTGTGAAGACGATTATCGACATGTCTCAGGCTGAGCAACAGAGCGTTTGACTGCCGGTGGCTTTCATTGGCCGGAATGACTTTGCGGCACCTAGGCGTCAGACGGGGCAAGCAGGTTTCACAAACGCCCATGACGCGGCTAGGGTGCGGGGGAACTGTACGATCACGCGCCTGTCCGGAAAGGAATTGCCATGGATTTTGCCCCCTCGCCCCGCGCAGTGGAGCTCCGAGATCAGCTGAAACGCTTTATGGAGGCCCATATCTATCCCCGCATCCGCGACCATAAGGAAGAGATTGAGGCAGGCAATTTCCCGGTATCCTTCATGGAAGACCTCAAGGCGCTGGCGCGTGCCGAGGGGCTGTGGAACCTGTTCCTGCCATCCCTGCGCGATGATGAACCCGGAACGCGGCTGACCAATCTGGAATACGCGCCTTTGGCCGAGTTGATGGGTCAGGTCACATGGTCGTCCGAGGTGTTCAATTGCAATGCGCCGGACACAGGCAACATGGAATTGCTGCACATGTTCGCCACGCCCCAGCAGCGCGCGGATTGGCTGGTGCCTTTGCTGAACGGTAAAATCCGATCTTCGTTTGCGATGACGGAACCGGATGTGGCCAGCTCGGACGCGACAAACATCACCACCTCGATCCGGCGCGAAGGGGATGAATATGTCATCAATGGCCGCAAATGGTTCATCACCAATGCCTGCCATCCGAATACCAAACTGTTCATCGTGATGGGCAAGACCGACCCGGAGGCGGACCGGCACAAACAGCAAAGCATGGTGATCGTGCTCAAGGACACACCGGGTCTAGAGATCGTGCGCAACCCCACGATCCTGAATATGCACGACCCCGAAGGCCATGCGGAACTGGTGTTCAAGGATGTGCGCGTGCCTGCTGGCAATCTGCTGGGCGAAGAAGGCAGCGGGTTTGCCCTTGCGCAGGCGCGATTGGGGCCGGGGCGCATTCATCACTGCATGCGCTCGATCGGGGCGGCCGAGATGGCGCTGTCGCTGATGGTGGAGCGCGCGCAAGAACGCAAAGCCTTTGGCAAGCAACTTTCAGAACAAGGTGTAATCCGCGAATGGATCGCCAAATCACGGCTTGAGATCGATCAGGCGCGTCTGCTGACTTTGCAGGCGGCATGGAAGATCGATCAGGTCGGGGCCAAGGCTGCGCGGCGTGAGATTTCGCTGATCAAGGTTGTAGCGCCCAATGTGCATGCCACCGTAACCGACCGGGCCATGCAGGTCTTTGGCGCAATGGGCATGACGCCCGATACGCCGCTGGCCGACAGCTATACCTGGGCGCGGGCTTTGCGCTATGCGGATGGCCCGGATGAGGTGCATCTGCAGGCCATCGCCAAGCAAGAGCTCAAAAGCTCGAACTTTGGCATGTCAGCGCAGTGGCTGACGCCGCCAAAGCGTTGAGCGTTTATTTGCCCTTCCAAACGGGGTCGCGCTTTTCCGCAAAGGCGCGGGCCCCTTCCAGCTGGTCCTCGCTGGCGTAGAGAACGTCCACTGTGCGCAGCTGGCGTTTGGTGATGCGGTTCATCGCGTCCTGAAATTTGGCATCCTCGGCGTCGCGGACAATGTCCTTGATTGCCGCATAGACCAGCGGCGGGCCCGACGCCAAAAGGCGAGCCAGCTCCCATGCGCGGTCCATCAACTGATCGGCGGCGGTGATTTCGTTCACCAGCCCCCAACGATGTGCTTCCTCTGCATCGAACCAGCGACCGGTCAGCAGCAGCTCCATCGCGATGTGGTAGGGGATGCGCTTGGGCAGTTTGACGCTGGCCGCGTCTGCCACGGTGCCCGACCTGATTTCGGGCAGGGCAAACGTGGCGTGTTCTGCGGCCAGGATCATGTCAGCCGACAGCGCCAGTTCCAGCCCGCCGCCACAGGCGATGCCATTGACCGCTGCGATCAAGGGTTTGTTCAGATCGCGCAGTTCCTGCAACCCGCCAAAGCCGCCCACGCCATAATCCCCATCCACCGCATCGCCATCGGCGGCGGCTTTCAGATCCCAACCGGGGCAAAAGAACTTGTCGCCCCCGCCGGTCAGGATCGCCACACGCAGGTCCGGGTCGTCGCGAAATTCGGCAAAAACCTCGCCCATCACGCGGCTGGTTGCCAGATCGATTGCGTTGGCCTTGGGCCGGTCCAGCGTCACTTCGAGGATCGCGCCGTCGCGTCGTGTCTTGATCGGGTCCATCTGTCAGGCCTTTCGGATAAGGGCGTCCACTGCCACAGCCTTGTTGGGCGTGCAGAGAAGCGGGTTGATCTCGACCTCGTGGGTCGTGTCGGTATTTTGCATCACATAGGTCTGAACGGCCTCAACGGCGCGGATGATTGCATCCATATCAGCCGCCGGTTGTCCGCGATAGCCCGCCAAAAGCGGTGCGATTTTCAAACTGTTCAACGCGCGGCGGATGTCATCACCGGTTGCGGGCAAAAGCAACGATGCCGTATCGCGCAGCACTTCGGTCAGAACTCCGCCCGCGCCCAGCGTCAGCACAAAGCCATGGGCCGGATCGCGCACGACACCCACCAGCAATTCGGCGACAGCCCCGGTGATCATCTCTTCGATCAAAATCTCATCGGTGCCGATGTCGGTGGCTGTCGCGGCCACGTCTTCGGCCCGGATACCCAGCCGAACGGCGGCATGTTCGGACTTATGCGCCAGCCCCACGCCTTTGACCGCGAACGGTGCCTGCATGTCTTGCGCAGCGCTCGTCGCCTCCACGCCGCGCACGGTGCGGTTCTGCGGGACAAGCAGGCCACATTCGGCGAGCACCTGTTTGGCCGTGCCCTCGGACAGGGTGTCGGTTGCCTCTGCCGTGCCTGGCAGCCAAACCGGTTGCGGTGACGGGGCGCGCACCTGACCCGCGGCGCGGGTTGCGGCCAGTGCCTCACGCAGTCCCATGAAGGGCACGACGCCTCCGGCCACCAATTCCTGCGCGACATCTTCGGGCAGCAGCTCTGGCAAGGTCGCGGCAATCGCGAACCGCGCGCCTGTGTCCGCCCTCACCTTCATCGCCGCGCGTGAGGCATAGGCCCAGTCGCTTGCATCCGTGGTCGGGTAGTCGAGGATGGAAAAGGTCAGGTCGATGTCATCGCCGGTCATGCCGGACCACGCACGTGCCATGGCCTCTTCATCGCGCCAGATATAGGTGTGGTAGTCCAGCGGATTGTTCAGCGCGACCATGGGCCCAAGTGCTGCCCGCAGATGGTCTTTCTTGTCGTCGGTCAGGCGCGGAAAGGTCAGCCCCGTGCCCAAAGCCATATCCGCGATCAGGCTGGCCTCACCCCCCGAACAGCTGATCGAGGCGATATTGCCACCCGGCAGCGGGCCATAGCAATGCAACAGCTTCAGCGTCTCAAGAAAATCAGGCAGGGCGGACAGGCGCGGGATGCCCAACCGTTCCAACAGCGCCTGCGCGCCTGCATCGCTGCCGGCAAGCGACGCGGTATGCGACACGGTCGCCGCCTGTGCCTGGTCCGAGGCCCCGACTTTGAGCGCGACCAGCGGGATGCCTTTGTCATACGCCTTGGCGGCCAGCGCCTCCCATTCGCGGATGTCTTTGAACCCTTCGATATGCAGACCCACGGCAGTCACCCGTGGATCGTCGATCAGGGCTGACGCGATTTCCGCCTGCGAGGTCTGCGCCATGTTTCCACAGGTCACCATATAGGCAATCGGCAGCGCGCGTTTCTGCATGGTCAGGTTGATCGAGATGTTCGAGCTTTGCGTCAGGATCGCAACGCCCGAGTCTACCCGTTTGGCCCCATGCTGATCGGGCCACAGCAACGCACCGTCCAAAGCGTTGATAAAGCCATAGCAGTTCGGCCCCAGAATGGGCATGTCGCCCGCAGCGGCGATCAGCTGATCCTGCAGATCGCCGCCTGTTTCGTCCTCAGCCACAGCCTCGGAAAAACCCGAGGCGAAACAAACCGCGCCCCCGGCCCCCATGCCGGACAAGATACGCACCGCCTCAATCGTGGCGTGGCGGTTGATGCCGATGAACACGGCATCCGGGGCGGCGGGCAGGTCTTCGAGGTGGCCATAGACCGCATGGCCCGCGATCTTTGCGGCCTTGGGATGCACGGGCCAGATGTCACCCGTGTATCCCATCCGTTCGGATTGCAGGATCACCTGCTCGCACCATGCGCCGCCTCCGACAACGGCGATGGATTGCGGGCGCAGCAGGCGGGTCAGATCCCGTGCCATCGTCAGGCGCCCAGCGGACGCAGAAGGTCACGGCTGATGATATGGCGCTGAATTTCGCTGGTGCCGTCCCAGATACGTTCGACCCGCGCATCACGCCAGAACCGTTCAATGGGGAAGTCATCCATCAGACCCATACCACCATAGATCTGCAGCGTGGCATCGGTGACCCGCGCCAGCATTTCCGACGCATAAAGCTTGGCCGAGGCAATCTCGCGGTTTGAGGGCAGGTTTTCATCCAGACGCCATGCGGCGGACAGGGTCAGCCAGTCGGCGGCGTCAATCTCGGTGATCATGTCAGCGATCTGAAAGCCAACGCCCTGAAACTTGCCAATCGGCTGGCCGAACTGCTTGCGTTCGGCCGCATAGCTCAGCGCATAGTCGAAACACCTGCGCGCGCGACCGACGGAAAACGCAGCCACGGTCAGACGGGTGGCGTAAAGCCATTCGTTCATGACGGCAAAGCCGCCATCCACCTCGCCCAGAACCTGCGCGTCGGGCAGGCGGCAATTGTCGAAGTAGAGGATGTAGTTCTTGTAGCCCTTGTGACTGACCGAATTATAGCCTTCGCGCACCTCGAAGCCCGGCGTTCCGCGATCAACCAGAAAGGTGGTGATGCGTTTCTTGGGGCCTTTGGGGGTTTCGTCCACGCCGGTGGCGATGAAGACGATAAAGAAATCCGCGTGCTCGGCGCCCGAGATGAAATGCTTGGAGCCGTTCACGACCCAATCGCCACCATCCCGCACGGCCTGACATTTCATACCGCGCACATCCGATCCGGCATCGGGTTCCGTCATCGCCAGCGCATCCATCTTTTCGCCGCGCACGGCGGGCAGCAGGTAGCGTTCACGCTGTTCGTCGTTGCAGGCCATCAGGATGTTCTGCGGGCGGCCAAAGAAATGCGTCAGGGCCATTGACCCGCGACCCAGTTCACGCTCGACCAGCGTGAAATCCACGTGGCTCAGACCCGCGCCGCCAACCTCTTCGGGGAAGTTGCAGGCATAAAAGCCCAGATCGATACACTTCTGTTTGATCTCTTCGCCCAGCTCGCGCGGGACCTGCCCGGTGCGCTCAACCTCGGCCTCATGCGGGTAGATTTCATTTTCGACAAAGCTGCGGACCGTGGAGACGATCATTTCCTGTTCTTCTGACAGACCAAACTGCATCGCGCGTCTTCCTTGAATAGGTGATTGACGCAGGAAACGGCATTGCGCAGTCTCATGGCATGCAGAATTCGACAAAAAACATGCAAGGTTGGAAAATTTGAGTCAGGCTTACACGATTTTGCTGTTTGACGGATTTTCGAACCATTGCCTTGCAAACATGGTCGAGCCGCTGCGCGCCGCCAATACTCTGTCACTGCAAAAGCTCTATTCCTGGCGGTTCTGCTCGATCGACGGGGCCAGAGTGCTCAGTTCCAGCGGTTTGGCCGTTACCCCGGATGGGGCCTTGGGTGATCAGACAGGGGATGTTTTGGTTGTCATGCCGTCTTACGGGTTTCTAAAGCTGGATACGCGCGGGGTGGTCCGGGCGGTCTTGTCCGCGGCGGGGCGGCACCGGCAACTGGCGGGGCTGGACACCGGCAGCTGGCTGTTGGCGCGCGCGGGTTTGCTGGACGATCATCGCGCCACCATTCATTGGGATGAACTGTCGCGTTTCGAAGAGGCTTTCCCCGCCGTGAATGCCGAGCAGGAACGATATGTCATCGATGGGGACCGGCTGACCTGTTCCGGCGCGATGGCGGCCTTTGATCTGGCCTCGGCCCTTATTCGCAGGGATCAGGGGCCGTTATTGTCCATGGAAGTCGCGCATTTGCTGATGAGCCGCACCGGGGCGGATCACTACCGACTGCCGCTGAAATCCGAGGACAGCCTTGTCAACAAGGCGCTGGCGGTGATGCAGGCCAATCTGGAAACGCCTTTGCCCATTACGCAGCTTGCGCGGCGCATCGGGACCTCGCAAAAACGGCTGGAAAGCCGGGTGCAGGCGGAATTGGCGACGACGCCACAGGCCCTTTATCGGCGCTTGCGTCTGAATCTGGCGCGAAGGCTGGCCGAAGACACGGACCTGTCCATCGCCGAGATTGCCAGCCGCAGCGGGTATGAGAGCGCCAGCGCAATGACCCGGGCATTCCGGTCCGAGTTCGGGCGCACCCCCAGCGCCTATCGCAAGGGCCCCTCGGTTTAGCGTGTCATCGCATGGGTGTTACGTTTTATCGCTAAGGCCGGTCGAAACCCCGCCAGAGCTTGTGGAGATGGCGCAGGCGCTGTACGTGACATTTGATCTGACGGCGAAAGTATCCCGGCTTCGGTGTCGTGATCGCAGGGGTAAAGACAGCTGCGGTGAACAAAGGCAGGCTTTGACGATGATTAACGAAAACCGCACCTATGAGCAGATCAAGGTTGGCGATGAGGCGCAGGTTACCCGCTTGTGCACGGTGGACGACCTTTATGCTTTTGCCTCGGCCTCGGGCGATCACAACCCGCTGCATCTGGCAGGCTATGACGGGGATGGCGATGGCGTCCCCGAGGCGGTGGCGCCCGCCCTGTGGCCCGCAAGCCTGATCGCGGCTGTTCTGGGAAACATCCTGCCGGGGGCCGGTACGCAGGCACGCAGGTCGGACTTGGTCTTTCACCTGCCTGTCATTGCCGGGGATGAAGTCACAGCTCTGGTGAGCGTGAAGGAAAAGCGCGAAGACGGTGATCTGATCTGTTCAGCCGAGGTGCGCCGGGTGGGCGACAACGCCCTGATCCTGAATGGCGAGGTTCAGGTGACTCCGCCCAGCAAGCATCTGAAATTCGACACGGTCGAAGTCCCGGGATTGGTGGTGCAGCGTCATCGCCATTTCGACGCGTTGATTGCCCGGGTCGAACCGCTGGACCCGATGCCCACCGCAGTGGTGGCCCCGGAAGAGCCGAACTCGTTAGGCGGTGCGTTACTGGCCAGGAAAAAAGGGATCATCACGCCAATCCTCTTGGGTAATCTGGCCAAGATCGAAGCGGCGGCTGCCGAATTGGGTGCAGACCTTACGGGGATTGAGATCATCCAGGCGAACAACCATCACACTGCGGCCCATCGCGCCGTTGATCTTGTGGTGTCGGGCAAGGCCCACACCCTTATGAAAGGGTATCTGCATACCGACGAACTGCTGCATGCAGTTCTGCGCCGGGACAAGGGGCTGCGGACAGGGCGGCGTCTGTCGCATGTCTTTGTGATGGATGTGCCGGGCATGTCGCGCCCCATCATGGTAACAGATGCGGCGGTCAATATCGCACCCGATCTTGAGACCAAGGCCGACATCGTACAGAACGCCATTCATCTGGCGCAGTCTATCGGTATCGAAACGCCCAAGGTCGGGGTGTTATCGGCGGTCGAAACGATCAATCCACATATGCCCTCATCCGTTGATGCGGCCTTGCTGTCGAAAATGGCGGAACGGGGCCAGATCACAGGCGGTCTGGTAGATGGTCCGCTGGCGATGGACAACGCTGTGGATCTGAAGGCCGCGCGCACCAAGGGCATCCATTCGCAGGTTGCGGGGGTCGCGGATATTCTGGTGGCTCCGAATATCGAAGCGGGGAACATGGTGGCCAAACAGCTGACCTATATCTCGCATGCTGAGGCGGCGGGGATTGTTGTTGGCGCGACGGTGCCGATCATTCTAACCTCGCGGGCGGATGATGATGCGTCGCGGCTGGCCTCTTGCGCAGTGGCGGCGCTGCACGCTTTGGCACTTAAGGGAAAAGTGAATGTCTGATCATATTCTGGCGCTGAATGCCGGCTCGTCCTCGTTGAAATTCGCACTGTACGAATTGGAGGATGGCAACACTCCTGTGCTGCGCTGGAACGGCCAGATCGAAAACCTGCAGGATGTGCCCCGGCTGGAGGCCCGGTTTGAAGACGGCAGAAAGATCAAGCGCGAGCTGACCCAGGTTCAGGGTCACGACGCGGCCATTCAGGCGTTTCTGGGGATGATGGATGAATACATGCCCGGTATGCGCATCCGGGCGATTGGCCATCGGGTTGTCCATGGTGGGACTGAATATTCCGAGCCGGTGCGGATCGACGACAGGGTGACTGAAGTCCTGAGCGGACTTATCCCCTTTGCGCCCCTGCACCAGCCTTACAGTCTGGCCGGTATACAGGCGGCCAGTGCGGCCTTTCCCGAAACGGTGCAAGTGGCCTGCTTTGACACGGCGTTTCATCGAACCCACCCATGGGTGAATGACACCTTTGCCCTGCCGCAAAGCTATTACGACAGAGGTGTGCGCCGCTATGGCTTTCATGGGCTCAGCTATGACTACATCACACAGACGCTAAAAGAGACTGCGCCTGACCTCTATGCGGGTCGGGTGGTGATTGCCCATCTGGGCAACGGCGCATCCATGTGTGCGGTCTCGGGCGGGCGTGCTGTTGCGTCGACCATGGGTTTCTCGGCGCTGGACGGGTTGCCGATGGGAACACGCAGCGGGCAATTGGACCCGGGTGTCATGCTGTACATGTTGCAGCAGGAGGGGCTGTCGGCCGACGAAATCGCCGATCTGTTGTATCGCAAGTCCGGTTTGCTGGGCCTGTCGGGTCTCAGCTCGGACATGCGCGATCTGCTTGAGGCCGACACGCCCGACACACGGGGCGCGATTGACTATTACGTGTCGCGCATCCGGGCCGAACTGGGCGCATTGGCTGCCGCAATGCAGGGGATCGACGCTTTGGTCTTTACCGGAGGTGTGGGCGAGAACGCGACCCAGATCCGGCAACAGGTCTGCGACGGTCTGGGCTGGATCGGGATTGAGATGGATGCCGATCGAAATGCCAACCGCGACACTGTGCTGTCCAAGGATACCAGCCGCGTGCGGGTTCTGACGATCCCCACGAATGAGGAAATGGTGATCGCCCGCGCCGCCGCGCAGATGATCTGAGGGCCACTATTCCTCGGGCTTGGATTTCCGCCGCCGCGCGTATCGGACCAAAACCCCAAGCACGGTACTGATGATATCGGGCGACAGGGCCGCCAGCGGGTCGCGCCGCAGGCCCGCCATGGTGCCCCTTGCGTCGGACAGAGTGTCTTTGACCTCAGATTCAATGTCCTGCAGCGCCATATCCCGCAGCTCGACCGCGGCGGTTGTGTCAGCCTGGGCGTCTTGGGTGTTGGCCAGCATCACAAGCAACAGCGCCAGCACCAGATTGGCCCCGGCCAAAATCAGCGCGGCAGCCGGTTTCGACAGTGTGGCCGATAGCCAAAAGAACCCGGCAATGTTCAGCATGACGACGGCCAGTCCAACCGCCAGCCCGGCTGCTGCATAAAACCCCGTGCGCCGCGCGGCCACGGCCACATGGCGCTGTGCGATCAGCCGTTCAGCGCGCAGAATGATCGAGATGTTTCGTGAAATACGGCTCATGGTCAGCTCCTACCGGGACCGGCCCAGCAGATAGCCAAGCGTGAAAATGCCCAGAGCAAACAGAATGGGCCGGTTATGCGGCAGGTCTTCAAGCTCGGTCAGGGCCTCTTCCAATTGACCCGACCAGTTGTCGATATTTTCGGCAATCTTGTCAGCCACCGTGTCATGGTGCGGTGCCGCTGTCGCTTTTTCAGCGGCGCTTGTTTGCTCGGCCAATTGACGGCGCAGATCGGCGACCTGGGCTTCAAGTTCGGCTTTTGTGACCATGGGCGCGGTCCTTTTCCGGTTTCCACACCCATATTACAGCGATTTTCCCCTTCTGGAAAAGGGGCTTATCCATAATAGTCCGCAACCAGCAGGAAATCGGGATCGGCGTCTTCCTCGATCGAGGCAAAGCGGGGGATCGGGTCCTCGAACACGTTGTCGGTGCGGTCGTCATTGACGGTCGAAACCTCACCAATCAGACAATCGGCCTTTTCTGCCCAGAACGCGTGCCAGACCCCGGGCATCAGCGTGACGCTTTCGCCCGGTTTCAGGCGCAACATCTCACCGGGTGTGATCGTGACCGCGCAGCCGTCACTTGGCACGACAATCGGCGTGTCGCGATCTATACCGCCCTGCGGGTCCGAGGCGTAGATCTCCATCACCAGATCTCCGCCGCCCCGATTGATAATATCCTCGGCCTTGATGATATGGCGGTGCATCGGCGACAGTTGATTGACGCGAGAGATCAGCAGCTTTTCCGCATAGAGCATCCCCCGACCACTGCTCAGATCGGCAACATCGCCATTGCGCAGGGTGAACAGGAACAGGCCCAGTTCATCGAACCGGCCTTGTCCGTAGTCGGTGATGTCCCAGCCCAGACCCCGGTCCCGGATACCTGCGGCTTTGTCGCTGCGCATCTCGTCCGGGGTCCAGTTGGCAAAGGGCGGAAGAACTGCGCCGAACGAGCGGATAAAGGCCTCGGCCTCGGTTTTGATGGCGTTGATGTCAGAGCGTTTCATGGTGGTCCCTTGTGGATCAGAGCTCGTGCGCCCAGGGGGGATTGGCCCCTGCACGCGATACGGTAACGGCGGCCACTTCGGCCCCTTTGGCCAGAGCTGCGCGCAATTGGTCTGCGCTGAGGGTGCGCAACGCGGTTTTGGTCAGGTGACCGCCGCTTTCCAGCTCGGCCAGAACGCCTGCGTTGAACGTGTCGCCGGCGCCGACAGTGTCGACAACCTGAACCGGGCGCACCGGGACCGAGGTTTCGGACCCATCGGCCAGATACCCGGAGGCACCATCGCCGCCACGGGTCACAATGACAACGGCAGGCCCGGCCTGCAGCAACAGCGGAACCTTGTCGGCAAGGCGTTCGGGGCCGGGGATGATCCAGTTCAGATCCTCGTCCGAAACCTTGAGGATGTCGCTCTGTGCGATCATCTGGTTCAGGCGTGTGCGATACCGGGTTTGGTCCTTGATGAAATCGGGGCGGATGTTCGGATCAATCATCACCGCCCGATCCGCCCCGTGCCGGTCCAAAAGCGCGGCATAGGCGTCGGCGCAGGGCTCACAGGCCAGGCTGATTCCGCCAAAATACAGGGCCGAGACCGCGTTCAGCTGATCCGGCATATCTGCGGGCGTCAGCATGCGTCCGGCCGAGTTCTCATCGTTGAACGTGTAAGTTGCATGCCCGTCCTTCAACTGCACAAACGCCAACGTTGTAGGGCGGTCCGAGCGGATCAGGTGGCTGCCATCCACGTGGCTGGCCTGCAAGGCATCGGCCAGCTGCGCGCCAAACATATCCGTCGATATGCCCGTCAACAGACCGGCAGGCGCGCCCAGACGCCCCAATGCGATGGCAGTGTTGAAAATGGCGCCGCCCGAATGCGGCACAAAGCCGTCGCCCCCTGAAACGGTTGGGGCGGGGATCATGTCGATCAGGGCTTCGCCACAGCACAGGATCATAAGGGGGTCCTTTCTTTTGCGCGGAATTCACAGGGGCGGTTTAACGTTCAATGGCAGCCTTACAGAAGTTGTTAGCGCCAACAATGCCAAATTCGTCCTGTTCCGAAACATAAAGGTTGAAGGATTGCCGTAAATCGCTGAACCGCCCGCCCGCGTTAAACGCCGCACGGAAACTGTCACCAAACAGCCAGCGGTTCTTTTCGGCGACGCCCCCCACCAGGAAAACCCCGCCTGCGGGCATCAGAACGACCGCCAGATCACCCATGACAGCACCCAGATGGGTGGTAAAGAGTTCGGCGGTTTTGATGGCGATTGGATCGGTGCCGGCGCGGGCATCCTCAAGAATGTCGCGGGCGCTGCGTTGTGTGGTTTCGCTTTGGCCCGAGGCCAGTTGAGCGGCCCGATACAGGATGGGCAGGCCGGTGCCGCTGAGGAACATTTCGGCCTCCAGCACCAATGTGTCGTCAAAAAAGCACTCGGGCGCAAACTGGCGGGCGGCGCGAAAGATGTCCACCTCATCCGCATGGCGCGGAGACAGGCCGATATGGCCCCCTTCACCCGAAGCGGTGTGATAGCGACCCTCGGAATACAGCAGCGCCCCGACCCCAAGGCCGGTTCCGGGCCCAACCACAAGCCGGGTTCCGGTGGGCGGGGTGGGCGCGCCCTGCAGCACCTCGACATCGTCGCCGGTGATCTCGGCAACGGACCAGGCCGCTGCGGTAAAGTCGTTGATTACAAACGTATGCTGCGCGCCCGTGGCGCCGCCGATGTCATCCTCGGCCAGATCGAGATTGGCGTTGGTCAGCCGGATTACACCACCCCTTACGGGTCCTGCCCCGGCGGCGACGACAGCGCGGGGATCGGTGCCGATTTCATCGCGCAGACTGTGAAACGCGTTGAGCAAGTCGGGTAGCGTGCCGGTGGGGTATTTGCGCAGATCCGTCAGCTTGCCGTGTGTGACGACGCCCAAACGGGTATTGGTGCCGCCGATATCCGCCACCAGGTTCCAGTGATCCCGCAGTGACCCTGCACCTTGCGCAAGGGGCACCGCGACATTGGACCCCGCAAGTAGGGGCTTCAGGGCGGACAAATCCCGATCCTTGTGCCACGGCATGATAAGCACCTGGACAGATGCCCCCAGTGTCACAGCACCATGAACCGCCGCAAGTGTATCGGTGAAATCGGCGTCTCTGTGCCCTTCATTGATCAGAACAAGGGGCTGATCCAGCGGGGTTGGGGGCAGGGCGCTCAGCGCGTTTGGGGCGTCAAAGCTGAGGCCCAGCCAATCCGTCTTGGTACCAATGCTGGCAAAGTCATCCTGCCAGCCCGTTGGCAAATGCGGCTCGAACCGGGTCAGCGTGTTTTTTGAATACGCTTTGTCCAACACGCCCTCCGAAAATGCTGAAAGGACGATGTCATTGGAAACCGACAGGCTTGCCATGGCACCCAGATTCGTCAGCCCCAACCCGCGCATAGCCCCAAGCGCGTGGCTTTGGGCCAGCAACATGTGATGCACGGACCGCGCCGCAGTGCGGGGGTCGCTGGCAAAACTGACCGCGCGCAACGTCTGGCGCGGGTTGAACGGCGCAACACTGTACACCCGATCGCCAAGGTGCCCCATCGCTGTCTCGGTGTATTCGGTGAACCAATGGCAGATGTCGCGGTTCCGCCACCCGCCCTGATCCAGCAGCGTCGGAGGCAGAGTTCCATCGTACAACACCACGCTTGGGCGTAGCCCCCGTTCAAGCAGCGCATCAATCAACCGATCATAGTGGGCCAGAGCATCGGGGGTTGTCTGCCCTTGGTCGGCCGGTGAAACTTGCGCCCAATTCAGGGCAATGTGCACACAATCAAATCCAGTATCGCGCAGTGTGTCGAATGTCTGAGGGGCGGTTTCCACCTGATCGGGACCGGTCACACCAAACAGGAAGTCTGCGGGGAAATCGGAACGGGAATATTGCATGGTCAGAACCTGTTTGAACGGGTGTGCTGCACCTATCAGGATGGCAGCGATTTTGCCAGTTTTATCCGGGGTTTTCGGTGTCTTACCGGGTTCGGGCAGTGTTTGATCAGGTGCGTAGCAGGAAAAATGATAGCGCTATCATATACTAAGCGTCCCGGGTGAGACAGGTCGTCGCAACACTGGTTGCAACGCTTGGATCAGCGCACAGCGCGGATTTGGTTTGAGATTCAGAATTCCCGTCTTATGGTATCGGGATGCAAAGTGGACCGGGACTTGAATCCGGTTCTGTTTCAAACGATTGCAAACTGGACGCGCCGAAACCGGTAACTGTCACTTTTGGACTGACAGCGGTATCGCAAAGCTCTAACCTGCATTCACACAACAAAAAACGACCAAGACCAACAACGGGAGATACGACAATGGCTGAACGGAAAACGCTTTCCAGACGCACGGTGCTAAAGGGCGCAGGCGCGGCAGCGCTGGCTGCACCGCTCTACAGCAAAAGCGCACTGGCATCCTCGGGTGAGATCAACATTCTGATGTGGTCGGACTATCTGCCGCCCACTTTCCTACAGGAGTTCGAAACCCTGACCGGGATCAAGGTGAACTATACCGGCATCGGGTCGAACGAAGAAATCATCAACAAGATGAAGGCCACCAAGGGTCAGGGCTTTGACATCGTGTCGCCCACCAACAACCGGTCCCTGCAGTGGGAGCCGCTTGAGCTGCTGCAGCCTTTTGACATGAACAAAGTGCCGATTGATCTGGTGAACCCGGCGATGGCGGCGATTGGCACGGATGCCTGGAACTTTGCCGACAGCGGCGTGCACTGGCTGCCGCATATCTGGGGCACCGAAGGCATTGCCTATCGCACCGACCTGTGGCTGCCCGAGGGCGACGCGCCATCCTATGGCGACGTCTGGTCCGAAGAGAACGCGGGTAAAACAATGGGCCGTGCGCATTCGATGATGCTGGGTGCGGGTCTGTATATGGAAGCCGCGGGCGAGATGGAGCCAGGCTCGGTCTGGGCCGCTTACGGCGACGAAGACACCATGCGCAAGGTTTGGGGGCAGATCACCGATTGGTGCATTGACCGCAAAAACCGGATCAAGCTGATCTGGAACGACGCGGATACCCAGAAAAACGGTCTGCTGAACGAAGGTGTGGTTGTTGGACAGACCTGGGACGGCCCGCCACTGGCGCTGAAATCGGCAGGTGAGCCGGTGCATTATCAGGCCCCGGTCGAAGGTGCGATGGCGTGGGTCGACGGTATTGCGATGCCAACCGGTGCCACCAATGTCGATCAGATTTATGCCTTCATCGACTTTGCCTATCAGGCGAAACCGGCCGGTGTTGCGATTGACAGCCACGGCTATAACTCGCCGGTTCTGGGGGCTGACCAGTATTCGGGCGACACCTACAAAAAGAACTTTGCCGAAGCCTATCCGGGCGACTCGCTGGCCAACCTCAACCCGTGGCCGGCCGAGGCCCCGTGGTATGCGGAAACACGGACCGAGTTCGTCAACAAGTTCAAAAGCGCCTGATTGCTTTGAAAAACAACCCTCTGCCACGTGGCAGGGGGTTATCCACCCGCGCGCCATTTTGGCGTGACGGACGTTATTTTGGTGCGGCCACCACCCGCACCTGACGGAGATACCAAAATGAGTGCAGGGGTCGGTGTAGATCTTGAGAATCTGTGGATTCGCTTTGGCGATTTCGTTGCCGTTCGCGACGCCAACGTGAATATCAACGGGGGCGATTTCTTTTCCTTCCTTGGCCCCTCGGGCTGTGGAAAGACCACGATCCTGCGGGCCGTGTCCGGGTTTCTTGACCCCAGCGAGGGCAAGGTCCTGATCGGCGGCAAGGATATGCGTGGGATTGGTCCGAACAAGCGTCCCACGGCACTGATCTTTCAGAACCTGGCACTCTTCCCGCTGATGAAAGTGTGGGAAAACATTACCTTTTCGATGGAGATCAAAGGCGCCAGCGCCAAGGAACGTCGCAAGCGCGCGGATGAGTTGCTGGACATGATCGCGCTGCCGGGGCAGGGGGACAAACTGCCCAGTGAGCTGTCGGGCGGCCAGCGTCAGCGTGTGGCCATTGCTCGTGCTCTGTGTGCGGAACCCGATGTGCTGTTGCTGGATGAACCGCTCTCGGCGCTGGACCTGAAGCTGCGCCAGCATATGCGGACGGAACTGCGCGAGATTCAGCAGCGGGTCGGAATCACCTTCATCTATATCACCCACGATCAGGGTGAGGCCCTGACCATGTCGGACAATATCGCCGTCATGCGCGCGGGTGTGATCGACCAGATCGCCGATGGAAAAACCATCTATAACGACCCGAACACGGCCTTTGCGGCCTCATTCGTCGGTGAAAACAACGTGTTCCGCGGCAAGATCAAGCAGGTCATGGGGACTGAGGCCGTGATCTCGACCAACCGCACCGGCGATCTGATGGCGCGGATTTCAACCGCCAATCAGGGCAAAATGCGCGAAGGGGACGAAGCGATGATGTTCATCCGACCCGAGGCTTTTGCCATCGCGTCTAATGATGCGCCGGGTGATCACTGCGTCACGGCCCGCGTCAAGCATGAAGAGTTCGAAGGCAACGCTTTCAACATCTTCACGGAAGGCGAAGGCGGGAAAGAGATCAAGGTCTCCCTGCCAAATGTGGGTCAATCATTTGAGGATCACACAGGCCAGACCATCCGGCTGGAATACGAGACCCGCAACGCGGTTCTGGTGCCAGCCGGTGAGCTGGCGGCGGAATAGGGGGCCTAGCAGATGCCTCGTTTCCTGAAAGAATTTTTCAACCGCAACGGCACCGGCATGGGGCTGACGATTCTGGGTCTGGTGATTTTCTGGACGATCGGACTGATCATCCTGCCGCAGCTGTCGATGCTGGATTTCTCATTCCGTCCCAACCTGCCCCCGCCTGAAATCGGTGGGCCAAAGGACGTCTATACGCTCGAGAATTACAAATACCTGATCTATGGGCCCGAAGGTGGCAGTCAGGATTATAACTCGGTCGATCTGCGCGTGTTCTTCCGCACGCTTGTTGCAGCGGTCTGTGTGACGATCTTCAACCTAATCCTGTGTTATCCCATCGCCTACTACCTGGGACAGTCCAAGGGCAGCCATATCCGCATCTTTGCGATCATGCTGATCATTCCCTACTGGATCAACGAAATCCTGCGGGCCTTTGCCTTGCGGATTATCTTTGGTGAGACCGGAGTGCTGAATTCGCTGTTTGTGGGCCTGGGCATCTGGGACGTGCCGTTTGACTTTATCCGCAATGACATCGCGCTTTATGCGGGGCTTGGCTATGCCTACATCCTGCTGATGATCTTCCCGATCTACAACGTGATCGAAAGTCTGGATCACAATCAGATTGAGGCCGCGCGCGATCTGGGTGCCCCCTGGTGGCGCATCCACTGGCGGGTGGTCATCCCCTATGCCAAACCGGGGATCAGCTCGGGCTGTACGATGGTTTTCATGCTGTCGGCCGGTGCGTTGGCCGCGCCGCAGATTCTGGGCGGGCCGTCCAGCCTGTGGTTCACGCAGCTGATCTATCAGCAGTTCAACGACAATAACGACTGGCCGCAGGGGGCCGCCTACGCCATCGTGCTGCTGGTGACCTGTATCCTGTTCGTGCTGGCCGTGATGCGCCTGTTCAAGGTGAATATGGGGGATATCGGGAAATGAACCTGTCTTTCCTCCGCATCAGTATCTGGGTCTATCTGGCGATCTTCTTCCTGTATCTGCTGGGTCCGCTGGTGATCATGTCGGTGACGGCGTTCAATTCCTCGGAATTTCCGCGGATGACGCCTTGGGAATGCCTGACCTTCCAGTGGTTCGGAGAGTTGTTTCAGGACCAGCGCATCCTGAACGGCATCAAGAACTCTCTGATCATCGGGGCGGGTACGGTGGTTCTGTCGGTGGCGATGGGCCTTGCCGGGGCGCTGATGCTGACGCAGATCTGGCCCAAACTGCGCGCGACCTACTACACCATCATCATTGCGCCGATCCTGATCCCCGGTGTGGTGCTGGGTATTTCGACGCTGGTGTTCTGGGACCGTATCAGCCGGATGCTGGGGCTGGGCGCGGACAGCGTACTGTCGAACGGGATTTTCCTGACGGTGATCGGCCAATCCACCTTTATTGCCAGCTATTGCATGCTGGTGCTGGTAGCGCGGTTGCAACGCTATGACATTGCCCTGACCGAGGCCGCGCTGGACCTTGGCGCGACCCACGCGCAGGCGTTTCGTAAAATCCTGCTGCCCTTCATGCGACCCGCGATTGCATCCGCTGCGGTGCTGGCGTTTCTGGCCTCGTTTGAGAACTACAACACCACCACCTTCACCTTTGGTGAATATCCGACGCTGACGATCGAGCTGGCGCAAAAGGTACGGTATGGCATCACGCCCTCGATCTCGGCATTGGCCTTTATTATCGTGGCGCTGACCGTGTTCTTTGCCCTGTTGAACGAGGCCAAGCTGAAACGGCAGGAACTGGTCGCAGCGGCCCGCAAACAGGCCACGGTTGAGGAACTGGCAGGCAAGATCAAGCTGCCCAGCTTTTTTGCCGGGAACATGGCCGCTGTTCTGGTGGTCGTCTTTGCTGTGGCTACGATCACCGTCGTGGGCACCGCAACCGCCTATAACCCCGGCCAATGCATCGCCGATGTGCGCGCCCAAAAGCAACTGGAGGCCGAACAGCGCATTCAGGAGCTGCGCAAGCAGCGCGAGGAACGCCGCAAACAGCGCGAGGCGGAACAGGCCGAGCAAGAGGGTGCCCAATCCGCGCCAAAGCCGTCCAACAACAGCGGGTTTGGCAATGTCTTTGCACCGAACACGCTGGGCGGCGAGGATGAAGAAGAGGAATCCGAGGCCGAAGACCCACCCGTCAGCAATGGCGGGTTCGGCGGGGCGTTTGACCCAAATAGCCTGCAAAGCGATTGATCGCCCACAAGGTGGGTGAGTGAACCGCGCGCCCGAAGAGTTACAGCTTTTCGGGCGCGTCTTTGTTCAGGATGGCTACGTCGCAGCCTGCAACCTCAACGCCGTTCCAGTGCACAGGAACGGCGTTGTAGTTGATCAGGAACACATGCCGGGCCGTCTCACGCCGTCTCAGGCCAGCGGGCAAGGGATGCAGGGTCAGGCCCACCTCTGTGGCTGCCAGTTGGACCACCCGATCCCACAGCGCCTCATCGGGGAAGCCGGACAGGTACCACAGACTGTTTTCCCCTTTCAGCGCTGGTATGCCGTCTGAATAGGTCAGCAAATCCGGCGCGCTACCGGACAGACGGTCGATCCAATGCTGCGCCGCGCCGCCGCCAACCACGTCGCGCTGCACGTTGGGGGGCAGGGTCTCGACCAGATCCACATTGCAATCCAGCCCGGGCAGACCCGGCCGTCCGGCTTCGGGGATTTGGAAATCATGCGTGATCGCCCCACTGCGCGGTCCCAGTATTGTCAGATCAGCCCGCTGTTCAAACGTCTCATCCAAGGTGGCCAGACCCGGTGCGAGGATCAGTTTGTAACCCGAGGCATTGGCGTCCGCGCCCGAGATAATGTCGACAGACAACCCGGCCCGCCGCAAAGCGCGATAGGCGGCAAAGACCAGCCGGAAATAGTTGAAACCGGCCCCTTGCGGCTGGGTTGTCCATGCCCAGTCTGAGGCGTAGTCGAACAAAATCGCAACCTCGGCCTGCGTTTGCGCCACATCCCCAATCTGTGCCAGATCATCGGCGGTCTGACGCGCCTCGGCCTGTGCCGGGGCGGGGGCGTCTTGAGGGGTCAACAGCCCTGCGTGCATCTGCTCTTGCGCGAAGGGGGCCTGACGCCAGCGGAAATAGCTGACCACTTCGGCCCCATGGGCCACAGCCTCAAGCGACCACAGACGGACCATGCCGGGCAGGGGCGCGGGATTGTAAGGTGCCCAGTTCACGGGGCCGGGCTGTTGCTCCATCACCCACCAGCGGCCACGTCCGACCGCGCGGTAGAGGTCATGGTGAAACGCCTGCATGTCGGGATCGCCCTGCTGCAAATAGGCGGTTTTATGCGCCTCATCCACCTCAAGCCGGTCTGACAGAAAGCCGATGGGATAGCTGTCCCATGTGGCAATATCCAGATCCGCCCCCACCTTGAAATGGTCGAATTCCAGAACCCGACCCATGTAGTTGTGCAGCAGGGGTGCGTCGGTCAGCGGGCGCAGCACATCCACCTGCGCCTTGTTGAACACCGCCACCTGGTCCGAGCTGAACCGGCGGAAGGCCAGTACATGCGCGGGGTTGGGTTCCGTCACGGTCAGGTTGGGCAGGTCGATCTGATCGAAGCTGTTATATTCCATCGACCAGAACACATTGCCCCATGCCGCATTCAGCGCGTCAATCGTGCCGTATTGATCGGCCAGCCATGTGCGGAACGCATGCAACGCAACCGCGCTGTAACTGATCGTGGTGTCATGGCAGCCATATTCATTGTCGATCTGCCACGCAGCGACATGCGGGTTGCGCCCATAGCGGTCCCCCATGATGCGGGCAATACGCGCGCATTCCTCGATATAGCCCTGATGGCTGAAACAGTAGTGCCTGCGCGATCCGAACTTTCGCGGGTTGCTCTGTTCATCCACGGCCAGCATGTCGGGGTGCTTGTCCAGCATCCAGCGTGGCGGCGTTGCCGTGGGTGTCCCCATCACCACCTTGAGGCCAGCCGCCCCCAGCACCTCGACCGCGCGGTCGAGCCAGTCGAATTGCAGATCGCCGGGGGTGGGCTCGAGCCTGCTCCATGCGAATTCGCCGATCCGCACCCAGCTGAGGCCGGTTTCGACCATACGCGCGGCATCGCTGGCCCATGTCTCCTCCGGCCAGTGTTCGGGATAATAGCAAACGCCAAGTTCGGGGGTCATAGCAGGACTCTGTGTTCGGCCTGCCCTTTGCCTGCGCCGGGGGCGGCAAGGACCATGCCATTGGTGGGGTGTGTGGACAGCGTGTCTGCGTCCAGCCCTTCGCGGGCGGTGGTGCAGAACAGGGTCGTCAGGTCAGCACCGCCAAAGGCGGGGCACGAGGTGTGCGCGGCGTCAAACGGGATCGCGTTCAGAAACGCGCCATCGGGGGCGTAGCAGGCCACGCGATAGGCCCCCCATTGGGCAATCCAGATATTGCCGTCCGCATCGACCACAGCCCCGTCGGGGTTCAACCCTTCGTCTCGCAGGTCCAGAAAAACCTCCGCTTTACCCGCAGACCAGCCGGTTTCAGGGTTCAGACGCCAGCGCATGACCTGTTTCGTAGCCGTATCTGCGAAGTAGGCGCAGGATCGATCCGGAGCAAAACAGATGGCGTTCGAGATCGTGACATTCGGAACCAACTGCCGCAGCTTACCCTGCCAATAGCGATAGATCGCCCCTGCACCGCGCTCGGCGCTTTTGCCCATCGTTCCAATCCAGAACCCGCCCCAGGGATCGGCGCGGCCGTCATTGGATCGGGTGATCGGGTTATCTGCCTCAAGCGGGGTGATCAGGTCTTTCTGACCGCTTGTCAGGTTGAATTTCCACAGTCCCGTCTCAGACGCCATCAGCAGCGTATCCATGTCGGCCCAGCCCGCAGCTGAGACATGTTCGTCAAACTGCCAGCTTTGGGCCTTGCCGTTCTCACGGGTCATCAACCGTTTGCCGCGGATGTCGAACCAGAAAAGCTGTTGTCGTTCGGGATGCCACAGGGGGCCTTCGCCCAGCTCGCAGGGGCGGTCGTCAAAGACGGTGCTCATCCGGCGGCCTCATCATAGGCCGAGACGATCTTTGCCGCGCGGTCGGCGACGTCACCGACCGTCATGCCGGGCTTGAACAGAGCCGAGCCAATGCCGAACCCATCCGCGCTGGCCTTGATCCACTGATCGAAATTCTCGGGCCCTGCACCGCCCACGGCATAGACCTGCGTGCCCTTGGGCAGCACCGCGCGCATGGCCGACAGCCCTGCGGTGCCAGCCAGCGCGCCGGGAAACAGCTTGAGCCCCGTCGCGCCGGCCTGAAGGGCGGCAAAGGCTTCGGTTGGGGTGAAGATGCCGGGCCAGCTCTCCAAACCCAGCTTGTGTGTGTGGGAAATCACCTGCGTGTCGCAGTTTGGCGACACGATCAGTTTGCCGCCCACTTGCGCCACTGCATCCACCTGATCGGTCGTCAGAACAGTGCCCGCACCAATCAGGGCGTGGCTGCCAAAGGCGTCAACCATAGCTCCGATCGACTCAAGCGGATCGGGCGAGTTCAAAGGGACCTCGATCTTGTCGATCCCCGCGTCAATCAGGGCGCGTCCGACGGGAAGGGCTTCGGACGGGGTCAGGCCCCGCAGGATGGCAATGATAGGGCGGCTCATGCGGTTTGCCTCGTCAGGTTGCGGGCCTGCAAGAGGCCAGCCAATGTGCATTGGGTGCTGTTGGCGGTTTCGACAAATGCGCCCTGTTGTTGCAAGGCTTTGGCGTAGATGGTGGTCAGCCCTTCGGCCCCGATCAGGGCCAGTTGTTGACCTAGCCAATAAGGGCGCGTGGCGGCCAACTCGGCACCGATCAAATAGCCCGACAATTGCGCGCGCGCTTTGCCACCATCCTGACCTTGCAATAGATCTGCCGCGCGCAGGCCAAACAGCCGCGCCGCCAGTTGTTCAGGTTTGGACAGGGCATCGGCGGCTGCCTCGGCAAAGGCCGCATCGTCCCAACCCTGACCCACCGAATGCCTCAGAACGGATTGCGCGGACAATAGGTCGAACATCTCGCCGGTCAAAAAGGTGCGAAAGCTGACGACCTCTCCGGCGCTGACCTGCACCCATTTGGTATGAGTCCCCGGCAGGCACAGAACGCCGTCCCAGTTTGGACGGGTGGCCAGAAAGCCCGCGATCTGCGTTTCTTCGCCCCGCATCACGTCAGGCTGCGTGTTCTGTTTCAATCCGGGCACCACAAAGGCGCGAATGCGCGGATCGGTTCCGGGCACGCGAAACGGCGCAACCGGGGTGGGTGCGCAAGGCACGGCCGAATAGGGCGCCTCGACCCAGCCCTGCCGGGCACCGACCATGCCACAGGCGATGACGTCAACCGGCGCATCGCCAAGCCAACCCTCGATCAGTTCGAACAAGGCGGGTTGGAACCCGTCCCTGTCCACACGGCCCATGCCTTTGTGCGACTGTGCCTGATCCAATGCGGTGCTGCCCTGCATGGCCCAGACCCGCAGATGAGAGGTTCCCCAATCGACAGCAATCCATTCGGTATTCATGGTTCTACCCCGTTACGACAACGCCGCCGTCGACGGCCATACATTGCCCGGTCATGGCCCGGCTGGCCGCAGAGGCCAAGAACAGGGTCGGTGCAATCATGTCTTGGGGCGTCAGATGTTCTTTCAGGCACTGGCGGTCCATATGCGCCGCCAGATCTTCGGGCGTGGCCCACATATCCAGCTGCTTTTGCGTCAGAACCCAGCCGGGGGCCAGCGCGTTGACGCGGATGTTCTGCGGACCCAGCTCGCGCGCCAGCGACCGGGTCATACCGGTGATCCCGGCATTCGACGTCGTGTAGATCGGATAGCCCGCATTGCCCATCATGTAGCTGATCGAGCTGAAGTTGATGATCGCGCCCCCGTTTGTCATCTGCCGCGCGGCCTCTTGACAGGCAAAGTAATAGGCTTTGAGGTTCACCTCGATCATCCAGTCCCAGAACTCAGGCGTGGTTTCCTCAAGCGAGTGGCGCTTGTCGTTGGCGGCGTTGTTGACCAGCACGTTCAAAGGCCCATGCGCCTCGGCTGCTTTTTGCATCGTGGCGTGCAGCAATTCGGTATCGGTCATGTCGCCTTGCATGAACAAGGGCGCGCGTCCGTGTTTGTCGCGCATCTCTTCGACAAACCCGCTGGCGTCAGACCGGCCGATGAACGCCACATTGGCCCCCTGGGCCAGAAAGCCATCCGTCAGCGCGGCGCCAACGCCCGAGCCACCGCCGGTGATATAGACCGAGGCCCCGTTGAGATCGTGGAAGGTGGCAGGTTGGTCCATCAGTGGCTCTCTCTGGTGACAAGGCGGGTGTCTTTGCCCACAAGGAAATCAAGGTCCGCGCCCTGATCGGCTTGCAGCACGTGATCGATGTAAAGTCGGGCGTAACCGCGCGTGTAATGCGGATCGTCCGGTTGCCATGCGGCGCGGCGGGCGTCCAGTTCTTTGTCGTCCACCAGCAGTTCCAGTTCGCCCTTGCTGGCGGAAACACGGATGCGGTCGCCGGTTTTGACCAGCGCCAGCGTGCCGCCCGCCTGTGCCTCGGGGCTGACATGCAGGATGACGGTGCCGAAGGCAGTGCCCGACATGCGCGCGTCCGAGATGCGGATCATGTCGCGCACGCCTTCTTTGACCAGCTTGGCCGGGATCGGCATATTGCCGACCTCGGGCATGCCCGGATAGCCCTTGGGGCCGCAGCCTTTTAGCACCAGAATGGTTTCGGGCGTGACCGGCAGGTCGTCGCGGTCGATATTGGCCTTCAGGTCTTCGATGCTTTCGAACACAAAGGCTTCGGCCTCGGTTTCCAGCAATTCATCTGTCGCTGCCGAGGGTTTCACGATGGCTCCGTTCGGCGCAAGATTGCCGCGCAGAACGCGCAGACCCGCCGCAGCTTTCACCGGATCGTTGAAGGGGCGGATGACATCGCTGTTGTAACACTCGGCACCCTCATAATGGGCCGAAATGTCCTTGTTCAGAACGGTTGTCGCAGGCCGCAGGAAAGGTTTCAGTTCATTCAGCACGACCGGAACACCACCGGCATAACAGAAATCCTCCATCAGGTATTTGCCTGATGGCATGCAGTTCACCAACAGCGGAATTTCCGATCCGATTTCAAAGTCTTTCAGCGTCAGGTCGACGCCGACCCGACCCGCCAGCGCCAGCAGGTGAACCACTGCGTTGGTCGATCCGCCCACGGCGGCATTGGTCAGGATCGCGTTTTCGAACGCCTCTTTGGTCAGGATGTCCGAGGGTTTGAGGTCTTCGTCCACCATCTCGACAATCCGCTTGCCGGTCAGATGCGCCAGCGCCATGCGGCGGGCGTCAACGGCGGGCAGGGCGGCGTTGGTGGGCAGGGACATGCCCATCGCCTCAACCAGCGATGCCATGGTCGAGGCCGTGCCCATCGTCATGCACACGCCCTTGCTGCGCGACATGCCGGATTCCGCGTTCATGAAATCCTGCAGGGTCATTTCTCCGGCGCGGACCTCTTCCGAGAATTTCCATACATCCGTGCCCGAGCCGATATCCTTGCCTTTGAACTTGCCGTTCAGCATCGGGCCGGAACTGACCACGATTGACGGCAGATCGACCGAGGCCGCGCCCATCAGTTGCCCCGGTGTGGTCTTGTCGCACCCGCCCAGAAGGACAACACCGTCAATGCCATAGGCGCGGATCGACTCCTCGACATCCATGGCCAGCAGGTTGCGGAACAGCATGGCGGTCGGCTTCATCTGGGTCTCGCCCAGCGACATGACTGGGAATTCGACGGGGAAGCCCCCCGCCTCCCACACGCCGCGTTTGACGCCCTCGGCCAGATCGCGCAGGCCCGAGTTGCAGGGTGTCAGTTCCGACCACGTGTTGCAGATGCCGATAATCGGACGCCCGTCAAAGGCATGATCGGGAAAGCCCTGGTTTTTCATCCACGAGCGGTGGATGAATCCGTCCTTGTCCAACTTTCCGTACCAATGTTCTGAACGGCGTTTTTTGGTCATTGGCTAGGCCCCTTTCAAGCGGCTTTGGCGGGCTGGCACCAGTCCGGCAACCAGTCAGAATGCGCGGTCAGCAGATCGCTGACCAGATTGCGGATCTGGCGCAGGTCCAGCTCGGCTGCGGTGTGCGGGTCCATCATCGCGGCGTGATAGATGTGTTCGGGGTTCTGGTCGACCAGCGCGCGGACTGTCAGTTCCTGTACGTTGATCTGACTGCGCATCAGCGCGACCAGTTGTGGCGGGATGTCGGTGACGACCGAAGGCTGAACGCCATTGCTGTCCACCAGACATGGGGTTTCAACCGCAGCACCCAGCGGCAATTGCGGAATCTGGCCCGTGTTGGGCAGGTTGCCATAGGCCACATAAGGCGTATCGGTGACGATGGCGTTCATCAAATCCGCCGCGAATTCGTGACTGCGGGTCACTTCGATATCGCGCCCATCGGTCAGGGTTTTAGCCTGTTCTTTCCAACTGGCGATCTGCTCGACACAACGGGTCGGGTATTCGTCCAACGGGATTGAGAATTGCTCGATCAGGTCCTGCCGTCCGTCTTTGATGAACCACGGCACATATTCGGCCAGATGTTCCGAGCTTTCAGTGCAGAAATAGCCCAGATGATCCATCACCTCATACCGGACCTTGTTGGGGCAACGCGGCATCAGCAGGGGCGATTTGGGGATTTGACCGCTGGCATAGCCCTGTCGCAGCGCGGGGTAAAGGTCTCGCCCCTCATGCTCCAGCCGCAGGAAGAAGGCGACGTGGTTCACACCGGCGACCTTGTAACGGATGTCTTGTTTGGGCAGGTCCAGATCATGGGCCAGTTCTTCGACCGTATTCTGGACGGAATGGCACAGACCTACCTGTTTCAAGGCCGGGAATTGTTCGGCCAGGGCCCAGGTGTTGATGGCCATCGGGTTGACGTATTGCAGTAGGGTGGCGCCGGGGCATAGCTGCATCATGTCCTGCGCGATGTCCCAAAGAACGGGCACAGTGCGCAAGCCACGCATGATCCCGCCAACACCCAGCGTGTCGGCAATGGTCTGGCGCAGCCCGTATTGCTTGGGGATTTCGAAATCCGTCACGGTGCAGGGCTGATACCCCCCGACCTGAAAGGCGGTGATCACGAAATCCGCCCCATCCAGCGCTGCGCGCCGGTCGGAGTGGGTGGTGACGGTCGCACCAGACCCGACGGATCGGATCATTGCATTGGCCACGGTTGCGCTTTCGGCCAGTCGCTCGGCGTCGATATCCATCAGGGCAAAATGGCTGTCAGCCAGCGATGGGGTCAGCAGGGCGTCCCCGACGATGTTCTGCATGAAGATCGTTGAGCCCGCTCCGACAAAGGCGATTTTTTTCATTTTACAGCCCCCAGGGTCAGGCCCGCGATGAAGTGTTTCTGCATCAGGAAGAACATGGCCACAGGCGGCAACGCTGCGACGATGGAACCCGCGCTCATAAGTTGATAGGCGGCGCGGAACTGGGCGTTAAAGCTGGTGATGCCCGCAGTGACGGGTTGGCTTTCGGCGCCTTGTGTCAGCACCACGGCCCAGAAATAGTCGTTCCAGATGAAGGTGAAGATCAGCACGCTGAGCGCGGCGATGGCCGGTTTCATCAGCGGCAGGACCACGTACCAGAAGATACGAACCTCGCTGATGCCTTCGACCCGTGCGGCCTCGATCAGTTCAAAGGGCAGGGCGCGGATAAAGTTGCGCATAAACAGTGTGCAAAACCCGGTCTGGAAGGCGATGTGGAAAAGCACCAGACCGGTCTTGGTGTTGTAAAGCCCCAGTTCCAGTGTCAGATCGCGCACTGGCACCATCAGAATCTGGAACGGCACAAAGTTCCCGGCCACGAACATGAAAAAGATCCAGAGGTTCGATCTGAACTTGTAGATGCCCAAAGCGAACCCGGTCATGCAGCTGAGCGCCACCGCGCCGATCACCGTTGGGATGGTGATCATGAACGAATTCAGCAGATAGCGCGGCATGTCCGAGTTGAAAAAGACCTGCCCATAGTTGAACGCGCCCTCAAAGCTGGAGGGCAGGCCCCAGTAATTCGCATTGGTGAAATCCGCCGCCGGTTTGACCGAAAACAGCGCCACCGCCAGCAGTGGCCCCAGCCACAGCAGCAAGGCGATGGGCAGCATGGCCTGATAGGTGATCTGCGCCGGCCGAGATTGTTTTTCGATGGGTTTGGGAAACATCCTAGTGCCCCCTTTCTTCGCGGTACATCGACCACAGGAAGTAGGCGATGAAGCAGAGCATGATCAGGAACAGGATCACGGCAATGGCCGCGCCATATCCCATACGGAAGCCATATTCGGACAGCGCGACCTCGAACATGTAATAGGCCAGCACGCGGGACGACCCAAAAGGCCCGCCCTGCGTCATGATCGAGATCAGGTCAAAGGAGCGCAGCGCGCCGATGATGGTCACGACAAAGGCGATGAAGGTGGCGGGGCGCAGTTGCGGCAGGATGATGTGCCACAGCATCCGCAGGCCGTTGGCGCCGTCCAGACGACCGGCTTCGATCTGCTCGGGGTCCACGGCGTTCAGGCCGGTGAGGTACAGGATCATGCAATAGGCGGTTTGCGGCCAGAGACCGGCAAAGATGATGCCATAGGTCACAAAACGCTCATCCCCCAGCACGTTCAGCGGGCCGAGACCGAAGAGCCCTAGGAATTCGTTCAGCAACCCAAACGTGGGGTCATAGAACCATGTGAAGACGAGGCCCACGACAACCTGTGAGATCACGAAGGGGAAGAAGAACAGCGATTTATAGAGGCGGATGCCCCAGACCGTCTGGTTGAGGAACAATGCGATGAACAGCCCTGCCGGGATCGCTGCCAGATACAGGATCAGCCAGATCAGGTTGTTCTTGAGCGAGGTGTAGAACGCGTCGCGGTCGACCCATTCCCAATAGAGGTCCTCGTAGTTTCTGAACCCTACATATTCAGCCGCACCAAGCCCGTCCCATTCGTACAAAGACAGGTTAAAGGACTGAAAGACCGGTATGATCACGTAGACCATGAAGAACAGCAGGCCCGGGGCCAGGAACAGCCAGGGCGCGATGCGTTGCTGATTTCTGTGGAACCAGCTTTCCTGTTCAGGGATTTCGACGGCAGACATGCGGATACCCGGGGTTTAGGTCGAAGGAGTAAGGCGGGTTGAAACCCGCCTTACGCAGAATTTGGATCAGACCGGGCCGGGGCCCGGTCTGCCCGGATCAGTTCTCGTAAATCCGGCCGCGTGCGCGTTCCAGCTTGGCGAGAATGCGGTCAAGATTGTCGGGTTTGACCATGAATTCCTGGAAGCCTTCCATCGAGACTTTGGCCATTTCCGCAGGCGCGTCACGGTCCCAGAACTGGGCGACACCGCCGGGGCTGTTGGAGGACAGCATCTCAAAGCCTTGCAGCAGGAATTTGTCGTCATCCACTTTCGACTGCGCGTTCACCGGCAGCTGGCCCAGGTTTGCACCGTTGTTGATCTCGGTCTGTTCATCCGCCGAGACGACAAAGCGCAGGAATTCACGCGCGGCTTCTTTGTTCGAGGCGTTGGACGGGATGTGGAACGTATCGGTCGGCGCATCCTCGGCCAGTTCGACATCGGGGTTGATCGAGACGAACTGGTAGAAGTCCAGCTGGTCATCCGTCAGGCCCGCCTCGCGCAGCGGTGCCACGGCGAAGTTGCCCATGAGGTAGGCCGCGGCTTCACCATTGACCATGAAGGGCAGGGCTTCTTGCCAGCTATAGGTCTGGTGGTTGTCGATGAACGCGCCCATGTCGATCAGCTGTTTCCAGTTCGCGAAGGTCTGTTTGACCCGGTCGTCTTCCCAGCTGATTTCGCCATTGGCGAGCTGGTTGTGGAAGTCGAACCCGTTGGTGCGCATGTTCAGGTAGTCAAACCAGCCACCAGCGGTCCACAGGAACTTGGTGCCGATCGTATAGCAGGCGCGGCCTGAATCGACGATCTTCTGGCAGTTGGACAGTTCCTCTTCCCAGGTGGTGGGTTCGCTCAGGCCCAGTTCGTCAAAGATGTCTTTGCGATAGTAAACGCCCCACTGGTAATAGGTATAGGGCACGCCCCATTGCTTGCCATCGATGGTCATCGCGCCTTTGGTCGAGGCCAGGTTGTCGCCGATCTCGGGCTCGGCCCACAGGTCGGAGACGTCTTCGAACAGACCGGCCTCAACATAAGGCTTCATACGGTTGGCGGCGTACCAGTTGGCCACATCCGGCGTGTCTGCGGTCAGGAAGTTGCGGATCTGCGTCTTGTACGCTTCGCGGTCGATCACCGTGGTTTCGATCTCAAGCCCCGGATGCTTGGCTGCGAACCGTTCGATCATCGCCTCCATCGTTGCGCGCGGCGCCGGGTTCGATGTGTCCAGGAAAATGCGCAGCTCGCCGGTCAGTTCGGCGGCAACGGGCGCGGCAAGTGCCACACTGGCGGCCAAAGCTGCTGCAGTGCGCTTGAACATGGAATTCATGGTGTCCTCCCTTTGATCCCACTTTTATGTTAGTTCCAAATAATGAAACAGTGTTTTACATATTGAAAACTACACATCGAATCGGTTAGCCTTGTCAAGACCCGCGTGAAAGCCGCGATGGGTCATTGGGAGGAGATCGAAAGCCAGTGGCTGGTGACGGAACAATAGGCAAAGCATGTGATGTGCTGGATCAGGTGGCAGGGTTTGCCCGCCCGGTCCGGTTTGCTGAGCTGTTGGAAAGCAGTGATTTTCCCAAGGCAACGCTGTACCGGTTTCTGCAGTCGCTGACCAATCAAGGCATGCTGTCTTATGATCCCGACCGGCAGACATACGCTCCGGGGTTGCGTCTGGTGCGTCTGGCCCATGCGGCCTGGACGCAAAGTTCAATCGCCCCGATCGCGCGGCCTTTTCTGGACGCGCTGAGCCGCGAGACCGGAGAGACGGTGCATCTGGCACAGCTTGATTCCAGTCAGGTCCTGTATGTCGACAAGCGAAACGCCACCCAACCGGTTGAGATGTTCTCGCAGGCGGGCAAGGTAGGCCCGGCCTACTGTACCGGCGTGGGTAAGGCGATGATGGCGTTTCTGGACGATGACGCACTGAACCGCGCGGTGACACAGCAAAGCTATCATCGGTTCACCGACAAGACCCTGGCGTCCGAAGCGGAATTGCGGGCCAATCTCGATCTGATCCGCAGCCGGGGCTACGCCATCGACGATGAGGAGCATGAGCCCGGCATTATCTGCATCGCTTGTCCGATCCTGACATCGGGTGGCCGCATGTTGGGGGCGATTTCGGTGACGGGATCGACCGAAAGAATGAATTTCGAACAATTAGAAGCCTGGGTGCCGCGGGTTCGGCGGGTTGCCGATCAGATCGGGGCTGAGGCACAGGCGTGGCGGTTTCCCGAGACCCGTCCAAACACCGACACAGACAGGATGCAGGCAACATGACCGGAGTGACTCTGAACCAGGCGATCAAGCGGTACGGCGAGACGCAGGTAATTCACGGCATTGATCTAGAGATCGAGGATGGAGAGTTCTGCGTTTTTGTGGGCCCCTCGGGCTGTGGCAAGTCGACGTTGCTGCGGATGATCGCTGGTTTGGAAGAAACGTCCGAAGGTCAAATCCATATTGGTGCGCGCGATGTGACCCATATGGATCCGGCCAAGCGCGGTGTGGCGATGGTGTTCCAGACCTATGCGCTGTACCCGCATATGACGGTGGCTGAAAATATGGGCTTTGGTCTGCGCATGAATGGCGTTGCCAAATCGGAAATCGACCAGAAGGTTCAGCAGGCTTCGAACATTCTGAAACTGGATCAGTACCTCAAGCGCAAGCCCAAGGCCCTGTCGGGTGGTCAGCGTCAGCGGGTTGCGATCGGGCGCGCCATTGTGCGTGGGCCCGAGGTGTTTTTGTTCGACGAACCTCTGTCCAACCTCGACGCCGAATTGCGGGTCGAGATGCGGGTTGAGATTGCGCGCCTGCACAATGAGATCGGGGCCACGATGATCTACGTGACCCACGATCAGGTCGAAGCGATGACCATGGCCGACAAGATCGTCGTGTTGCGCGATGGTCGGATTGAACAGGTTGGCGCGCCGATGGATCTGTATCGGGATCCTGACAACCGCTTTGTGGCGGGGTTCATCGGGTCTCCGGCAATGAATTTTCTGGAATGCGACTATGCCGATGGCAAGGTGTCTCATCCGGCGCTGAGTGCACCATTGGCCGTTTCGGCGAATGTGCCCGCGGGTTTGGACAAGGTCACGCTGGGTATTCGCCCCGAGCATATTGAGGTGGACCGCGCCGGCGACACCTGTACCGTTGATCTGACCGAGGCGCTTGGCGGGGTCAGCTATTCTTACCTGCTGACGCCAAATGGCGACAAGCTGATCGTGGAAGAGCGTGAAGACGAACGTTCAAAGCAAGGGGCAAAGATCGGCATCACCGTGCGCCCCGAGCGCGCCATGTTGTTTGATCCGGACTCTGGTCTTCGGTTTAGGTAAGTGCATTTCAAACATCGAACCAAGCGCGCCGATCCGGCGCGTTTTTTTTGGCGTCGCAAATTTTATGGATTTTGTATCCAATATCCTCTATGACGCAATCATCGGGCGTCACCCGATTGCGCCGCCTCTGACCTTTTCAAGGATTTATCCCATGTCGACCACTGTTTTTTCGGGCACGATGCCCGCACTGATGACCCCCTGTACCGATGACCGAAGCCCGGATTTCGACGCGCTGGTGCGCAAGGGGAAACAGATGATCGACGCTGGCATGTCGGCGGTCGTCTATTGCGGATCAATGGGGGATTGGCCGCTGTTGACCGATGACCAACGGATGGAAGGGGTTGAGCGTCTGGTCAAGGCCGGGTTGCCGGTTGTGGTAGGCACCGGGGCGATCAATACGAAATCGGCGGTGGCGCATGCCGCCCATGCGCAAAAAGTGGGGGCCGTGGGTCTGATGGTGATCCCGCGCGTGCTTTCGCGGGGCAGCTCTGCAACAGCGCAGCGCAACCATTTCAAGGCCATTCTGTCGGCTGCACCGGATGTTCCTGCGATTATTTACAACAGCCCGTATTATGGTTTTGCCACGCGCGCTGATCTGTTCTTTGCGCTGCGGGCCGAACATCCGAACCTGATCGGGTTCAAGGAGTTCGGGGGCAAGGATGACCTGCGCTATGCGGCAGAAAACATCACCAGTCAGGACGATCAGGTGACCCTGATGGTAGGCGTTGATACCGAGGTGTATCACGGGTTTGTCAACTGTGGCGCGACCGGCTCGATCACCGGGATCGGGACCGCCCTGCCGCAAGAGGCTTTGTTGCTGGCTGCTCTGTCGAAAAAGGCGGCGCGGGGCCATGCCGAGGCCCGGCAAAGGGCGCAGGAACTGACCGAAGCCATCCACGTTTTGTCCAGCTTTGACGAAGGGCCGGATCTGGTGCTGTATTACAAACATCTTCTGGTGTTGAACGGGGAACAGGAATACCGCTTGCATTTCAACGAAACGGATGCGTTGACCGATGCGCAGCGCAATTATTGCGAAGAACAATACGCGTTGTTCCGTGCTTGGTTTGCGGATTGGTCAAAACAGGGCGGGGTGATTGCTGAATGCATGTGATCGACAGCCACACCGGGGGTGAGCCGACACGGGTCATTCTGGATGGCGCACCCGATCTGGGCTCGGGCCCTCTGGCAGAGCGCGCCCGAAAGCTGGCAACCGATCACGAAACATTCTACCGCTCACTCATGTTAGAACCGCGCGGCCAGCCCGCCATGGTTGGGGCCCTGCTGGTCGAGCCGGTGGATCCCACCTGCGTGACCGGCGTGATCTTTTTCGACGTGGATGCGGTGCTGGGCATGTGTGGGCATGGCACGATCGGTCTGACGGTGACGCTGGCGCATCTGGAACGTATCGGCTTGGGGCGTCACAAAATCGAAACGCCCGCAGGTGTTGTTACGGTCGAGCTGCACGACGCCAATACCGTTACAGTGACGAATATCGAAAGCCGCCGGGTGCATAAGGATGCGGTGCTTGACGTGCCCGGCCTTGGGCTGGTGACTGGGGATGTGGCCTATGGCGGCAACTGGTTTTTCATCGTCGATCCCAGTCCGATCCCGGTTGAAACTGCCAATATCCCCCAGTTGACCGATCTGGCAATTGCCATCCGCGACGCCTCAATCGCGCAAGGGATCGGAGGAGAGCAGGGCGAGCCCATCGACCACGTGATCTTTCAGGACGCATCACACGACCCGAATGTGCACAGCCGCAACTTTGTGCTGTGTCCCGACAACAACTATGACCGCTCACCCTGTGGCACCGGCAGCTCAGCCCGGCTGGCCTGTTTGGCGGCGGATGGGGCGCTGGCCCCGGGCGAAGAGATTGTGCAGCACAGCGTTATTGGCAGCGTCTATCGTCTGTCCTATCAATCGGGGACAAACAGTGGCGTTATCCCTTCGATCACCGGGCAGGCTTATGTAATGTCCGAGGCAAATTTGATCTTTGAGGCAAACGATCCGTTCAGGACGGGAATCGAGACATGAGCAATCAGGTTGTTGTTGTCGGCGCGGGTGTCATCGGCATCACGACCGCGCTGGAACTGCAGCGGCGCGGGCATTCGGTATTGGTACTGGACCGCAAAGGCGTGGCCGCCGAGACCTCGGCAGGCAATGCGGGCGCCTTTGCCTTTGCCGAGGTTGAGCCACTGGCCACACCGGGCATCATGAAGAAGGCTCCGAAATGGTTGCTGGACCCGCTGGGGCCGCTGTCAATCCCGCCCGCCTATGCGATGCAGATTGCACCATGGATGTACCGGTTCTGGCGGGCCAGCCAGCCCAAAAACTACCGCGCCGCCCTGCAGGCGCAGGTCGATATGATGGGGTATTCCAGTCAGGCGCTGACGCGTCTGATCGCCTCGGTCGAGGGCGAACACATGTTGCAGCGCGACGGGCAGATGCAGCTGTATGAAAGTGAGGCGGAGTTCCGCGCCAGCCTGCCCTCATGGGAGTTGCGCCGCCAGCACGGGATTGAGTTCGAACTGCTGGAAAGCCCCGAGGCCATCGCCGAAAAACAACCCGGTCTCAGCCCGCGTTTCACCCATGCCGGGTTCACACCGAACTGGATGAATGTCGTGGACCCCAAAAGCTGGGTGGAACTTTTGGCCCAAGCCTTTCGGGATCGGGGTGGCCGGATCGAAGCCCGGGATGTTCTGACCCTGACGCCATTGGACCGAGGGGTGCGGATCACCACCTTGGATGGGGATGTCGAGGCGGGCAAAGCTGTCTTGTGTGCCGGCGCATGGTCACATCACCTCGCCCGAACTCTGGGCGACCACATCCCGCTTGAGACCGAGCGCGGCTATAACACGACCCTGCCCGAAGGGGCCTTTGATCTGAGGATGCATCTGACATTCTCAAGCCACGGGTTTGTCGCAACGCGGATCAATGGCGGCGTGCGGATCGGTGGGGCGGTAGAATTGGGCGGCCTGAAACTGCCTCCGAATTTCAAACGCGCGGATGTTCTGTTGAACAAGGCCGCGGACTTCTTGCCGGGTTTGCAGACACAGGGCGGTACGCAATGGATGGGCTATCGCCCGTCACTGCCCGACAGCCTGCCCGTAATCGGCGCGGCACCCAAGGCGCGGGATGTGATCTATGCCTTTGGTCATGGCCATCTGGGCCTGACCCAATCTGCGGGTACGGCCGAGTTGGTTGGCGCCTTGGTCGATGGCCAGCCCACGCCGATTTCACTGACCCCCTATTCCGCTTCACGGTTCTAAGGGGGTGACATGCGCAGTTCCAAAACCATTCATGTGATCTCGGCCCATGCCGAAGGTGAGGTGGGCGATGTCATCGTTGGCGGGGTTCAGCCGCCCCCCGGCGCCACCCTTTGGGAACAACGCGCCTTTATCGCGCAGGATAAGACCCTGCGCAATTTTGTCCTGAACGAACCCCGCGGGGGGGTCTTTCGGCATGTCAATCTGCTTGTGCCGCCGAAACATCCCGATGCGGATGCGGCGTTCATCATCATGGAGCCTGAAGACAACCCGCCCATGTCCGGGTCGAATGCGATCTGCGTCTCTACCGTTTTGCTGGATGGCGGGATCATTCCGATGCAAGAGCCGCACACCCAGCTGACGCTTGAGGCCCCGGGCGGGTTGGTCAGGGTACGGGCCGACTGCCGGAATGGCAAGGCCGAGCGTATCTATGTGCAGAACCTGCCCAGTTTCGCTGATCAGATCTCGGTCCCGCTTGAGGTTCCGGGGATCGGCACCCTGACGGTGGATACGGCCTATGGCGGCGACAGTTTCGTTGTCGTGGATGCAGCCGCATTGGGTTTTGACATCACCGGGGATGAGGCGCGCGAGCTGGCACGCGCAGGCGTCGCCATCACCGATGCGGCTAACGAACAGCTTGGCTTTACCCATCCTGAGAACCCGGATTGGAACCACATCTCATTCTGTGCGTTCTGCGGTCCGGTCGAGGCGACCGAAATCGGCCTGACCGGCAAGTCAGCTGTCACGGTGAAACCGGGCAAGATCGACCGGTCGCCAACGGGCACAGCCGTCTCAGCACGCATGGCTTTGATGGCGGCCAAGGGTCAGATGAAGGCGAGCCAGACGTTCGAGGCGGTTTCGATCATCGGCTCACGCTTTACCGGGCGGATTGTCGGGGAAACCCAGGTGGGCGACCGCCCAGCCATCACGCCCGAGATCAGCGGTCGGGGCTGGATTACCGGCATACATCAACACATGCTGGACCCCGATGACCCCTGGCCGGGCGGCTATCGTCTGAGCGATACCTGGGGTGTTTGAGCCAACAGGCATTGCTTGAATTTCGGCGTGTAGATATCTACCTAAAAGAGAGTTAATTTCGACACACGAGTTTAAATGAAGATACGCATTGCCGCCCTGATTATTGTGATCGCGGCCCTGATCTGGGCGCTTAATCCAAACCCCAATTACGCCGAAATGTCCGCCAAGTGTTTGGACAACACAGGTCGCATGACTGATGTTGTCGCGACATGCACCGCGTTGATCGAGGTCGGGGGTTTGACCTCGGAACAGTATAGCAGCCTGCTCAGCGCGCGCGGTTGGGCCTATTCCAGCGGCGAACAGTATGATCAGGCCCTCGCGGATTACGACGCGGCATCAAAGCTTCACCCCAAGGACGCCACGCCGGTTTTGCGGCGTGCTTTGGCTTTGGAAGCGATGGGCGACATTGCGGGCGCTGAGGCGGCCCACAATAAGGCGGTTGCGCTGTTTCCCGATAATGCAACGGCTCACATGAACAAAGCTCGGTTTGCATACCGCCAAGGTGATTTCTCTGAGGTCATTGCAAGCTATGAAACTGCATTGGAAATTGACCCGGCGAGAGAGGATGCAGCTGCGGGTTTAACCAGGACGCTTCTCGAAGTGGAAGGTGCTAACAGTCTTGGGCTTTTTCTTCAGCGGGCTAAGCTGCGCTGGCCGAAACAGCAATGGGTCCACATCGCCGACGTGAATTACAATGTAATTCATACTGCCGACCAGGCAAAAGCATGGAAAGCTCTTGCGCAGCTTGCCCGTTTAAAACCAGATCCCGCGTTTGTACTTTGGCTTGAAGGATATTTCCACTTGAATATCGGTGATGAAATCAAAGGCATCGAAAACATCCGGAAGGTCGCAGCGCATCAGAGCGTCGGGGATGAGAGCAAAGAGGATATTCTGATTGAGCGTTGGTACAATGCCGCGGTTGAATGGTATCTGTGGAGAGGCAACGAAGAATTGCTGCTGAGCGGATACCTCTTTGCCTTAGCGGGACGGTCGGATTTGGCGGAACCGGACTTGAACACTGCTTTGCAGGGTTTTGGCTATACCGGACGGTCAGAAATACTTGATGTATTTGTTGAGGATGGGGTGGTTGTGCCGAAAGAAGCGTATGAGGGGTCAACACCTCAATTGGAAAAGGTTGTTGCTGAATATGTTGCGCGCATTGCAGAGAGCCGGAAAATGCGGTCCATCTTACGGTGATGTAGGAGTCAGCCAGCTGTTTTGTTAGGAACGCGGTTCAAATCGATTTGTTCGGTCATTCAAAACCGATCCCCTCATTACCCCGTGTCAATTTGCGCGCCCACTATAGGATTGATCCGAACCGCATCCTGTTTTAAGGGAAACCTGTCTAATCAGAGTCACCCTTGGGGCGGTCGGATACCCGCGCCCCTTTCGCCCCACGCAGATGTGGCGCACTCTTGGAACGCACGCCCCGAAAGGCTTAAAAAAGGTAAATGAATATGGCAGAAAAATCGAACTTCGATGTATTGTATACCATTGTAGACGAAGCGCCCGAGCTGGCCAGTGCCTCGTTCCTGCCAATCATTCGCAAATTCGCCAGCGCCGCCGGCGTCAGTGTTGGCACCAAGGATATTTCGCTGGCGGGCCGCATCCTGTCGACCTTTCCCGAAAACCTGACCGAGGCTCAGCGCATCACCGATGATCTGGCTGCGTTGGGTGAATTGGTGAAAACGGCTGATGCCAACGTGATCAAACTGCCGAACATCTCGGCCTCGGTCCCGCAGCTGGTTGCGGCCATCGAAGAGCTGCAGGGGCAGGGCTATGACATCCCCAGCTATCCCGAAGAACCCGCCACCGACGCGGAAAAAGCAATCCGAGCGCGCTATGACGCAATCAAAGGCTCGGCTGTGAACCCGGTGCTGCGTGAAGGCAACAGCGATCGTCGTGCCGCAAAGGCGGTCAAGAACTACGCCCAAAAGAACCCGCATTCGATGGGTGAATGGGCGTCGGACAGCAAAACCAAAGTGTCGTCGATGGCAGACAATGATTTCTATGCAAATGAGAAATCGGCCACGATCACGGCGGCGCAGGCCGGTGAAGCAAAGATCGAATTCGTCGGCAAAGACGGCAGCGTCAGCGTCCTGAAAGACAGTTGGCCGCTGGAAGAAGGCACCGTGGCGGATGCGACCTTCATGTCGGTCAAAGCTCTGTCTGCCTTCCTGGCCGAGGCCATCGAAGACACCAAGAAAGACGGCACCATGTTCTCGCTGCATATGAAAGCGACCATGATGAAAGTGTCGGACCCGATCATCTTTGGCTATGCGGTCAAAGCCTGGCTGGCCCCTGTTTTCGAGAAATTCGCAGCTGAACTGGACACGCTGGGTGTGAACCCGAATTCGGGTCTGGGTGACTTGTTGGATCGTGTCAAGGACAATGCCGAGATCGTGGCGGCCATCGACGCGCTGAAAGGTGACCGCCCGTCCATGTATATGGTCGACTCGGACCGCGGCATCACCAACCTGCACGTGCCGTCGGATGTGATCATCGACGCCTCGATGCCCGCCGTGATCCGCGCGGGCGGCAAAGGCTGGGATGAGGCCGGTGCGAAAGGTGACACCAATTGTGTGATCCCTGACCGCTGCTATGCCAGTGTCTATGATGAGACGATCAACTTCTTCAAAGCCAACGGTGCGCTGAACCCCGCTACCGCCGGTGCTGTGGCCAATGTTGGCCTGATGGCGCAGAAGGCCGAGGAATACGGCTCGCACCCCACCACGTTCCAGGCGCCGGCGGATGGCACCATTCGCGTAGTTTTGGCCAATGGTGAGACGCTGCATGAGCACGCGGTGGAACAGGGCGACATCTGGCGGGCCTGCACAGTCAAGAAGGCGCCGATTGAAAACTGGATTCAGCTGGCCATGGATCGCCAGCGCCTGACCGGGTCCGAGGCGATATTCTGGCTGGACGCAAACCGCGCCCATGATGCCGAACTGATCAAATACGTCAAACCGGTGCTGGAGGCCGCAGGTGTGGCCGACAAGTTCCAGATTCTGGCCCCGCGCGAGGCAACCCGTCAGTCGCTTGAGACGATCACGGCGGGTAAGGACTCAATCGCGATCACCGGCAACGTGCTGCGGGATTACCTGACGGACCTGTTCCCGATCCTGGAGCTTGGGACATCGGCCAAGATGCTGTCCATCGTCAAACTGATGAATGGCGGCGGCCTGTTTGAAACGGGTGCCGGTGGGTCGGCGCCGAAACACGTGCAGCAGCTGGTTGAAGAAAACCACCTGCGCTGGGACTCGATGGGTGAGTTCTGTGCGTTGGGCGAGTCGCTCAACTTTTTGGCCGACAGCAAAGGCAACGCCAAGGCGGGTGTTCTGGGTGCCGCGGCCGAGGCAGCAACGCAGGGCATTCTGGACAACAATAAGTCGCCCAGCCGCAAAGTCGGCCAGCCCGATAACCGCGACAGCCACTATTGGTTCGCCCGATATTGGGCCGAAGCGCTGGCGTCGCAGTCTGACGACGCTGAGCTGGCGGCAGAATTCGCCCCGGTTGCCAAAGAACTGGCCGACAATGAGGCGAAGATCCTGGGTGAGCTGGCAGCGGCCCAGGGCGCGGCGGCTGATCTGGGTGGCTACTATCACACCGACCCCGTCAAGACGGCTGCGGTGATGCGGCCCAGTGCAACGCTGAACGCCATCATCGACTGAACATGCAAAGCCGCGCCATCGGTGCGGCTTTTCCAGATGCTTTCAGAGACTTGATAGAAAAAGGGGCCGACCCCCAAAGTCGGCCCCTTTTTGAGTGAGTGGAGAGGCACAGCCTCACCGGTATAGTTACATTCAGAATATTGGTACTGAGCTGTTTTAGGTATTAGGGGTTTCCCGTAGTTGCATCTGAGGAACGCTTGTAAAACGCGGATTTGACAGCGTTTTTGATGTGATCAATACGAAAAAAGGGCCGGTCCGAAGACCAGCCCTGATTGCTGTTTGAATGGTCGAAAAATCAGTTCGACGCAGTGTTCAGCTTTTCGTTCTGCTCGCGCAGGGTATCCGAGATAATCGCGTACCATTCGCCGGATTCACGCATCTCGTTCAGGCCCTTGTTCATCATCGCAATGTATTCACGTGCGAACGGGTTCGAACGGTGCGCGAGGAAGCTCATCGACGACAGAGTGGACACATAGGGGTTCTCGACGATCTCTTGCGAGGTCAGGCCCATTTCGTTCATCGTCGCCGCGAACAGTTCGACCTCAAAAGCGGCGACATCGGCGGTGCCGGTCAGAACCGCATCAAGGCATTCGCGGGCCGAGTTGGGGTGGATCAGGTTCAGGTTGTTGGCATTCAGGCCAACTTCTTCCAGAACCACCATGCTCCAGCCGGTCATACGGCAGAGGGTTGCGCCTTCGAAGTCTGCGAAGGTGGTCGCGTTCGTATAATCGCTTTCCGGCAGCGTGAAGAAGCCACCGACAACGTCATACACAGGGACGGTCCCTACGAATTCGGTGCAACGGGATTTTGTCGCTTCGGACCATTCATAAGAACGGTTTGTACAGTCCGGCAGGGTCCAGGCGATCGAGATGTCGAACGCACCTAGGGGCAAGAGCGTTTCCAGATGCGACGTCCAGTCATCCACGAAGCTGACCGAATATTCGCGCTGGTTTCCGGCACGCTGAAGGCTGGTTGTAGCCAAGCGGGTCATGATGCCGCCGCCGCTCAGTGATTCCGTGGTGAACGGCTCCCAGCCGTTGCCGGCCACCATTTTGATCGGCGGGGCATAGATGTTGGAGCGTTTTACGCTTGCCGCACGTTGTTCTTCTGCGGCGATGATTTCCTGAGCGGACTGGCCGTTCGGCAGGCTTCCGTCTTCACAGGGCAGGGCAAGGACCAGGCCAGGGGCCAGATCGTTGGGGTTGGTGATCAGGTTGCGGTTCGCGTTAAAAATCGGCTGATAGTTCGAGGTGCCGTAGGCCGCAATCGCGATCGTTGCCATCGTGTCACCGTCTGTGACGGTGTAGTTCGAACAGGCTTCCTGCGCTGCAGCTGCGCCTGCGGTGAGTGTGAGGACGGCCGAGGCCGTCATCACTTTGGCGTTGAGTTTTTGATTAAGCATTTATTCTTCCTCCCATGAGTTGGAATGTGAATATGAGGCTTTAGTTGATGGCCTCTAACAGTCGGTCGTTGTGCTCGTTCAACGTGTCCGAGATGATGGCGTACCATTCACCTGTTTCACGCATTTCGTTCAGGCCCTTGTTCATCAGCGCCAGGTATTTTTGACCCTGAGGATTTGAGCGGTGGGTGATGAATCGAAGCGCGGACAGAGTTGAGACATAAGGGTTTTCGACGATGTCATTCGTGTTCAGACCCATTTCGCTCATGGCATCTGCGAACAGTTGCACTTCGAAAGTGGCGAGGTCAGCCGATCCTGTAATGACCGCATCAAGGCACTCGCGTGCCGTGGCCGGCTGAAGCACGGTCATTGTTTCATCGCGGCGCAGACCTTCTTGTTCCAGATCGTGCAGTGGCCAACCTTCCATGCGGCAGATTGTGGCGCCGTGCAGATCGTCAAAGCTGGTTGCGCTTGCGTATTTGCCTTCGGGCAGGCTGTAGAAACCGAACACGATGTCATAGACCGGTGCCGACGCGTGGAACTGGGTGCAACGCACTTCGGTTTCCCAAGACCATTCGTAGGTGCGGTTGGTGCAGTCAGGAATGTTCCAGGCCATCGAAACGTCAAACGCACCCAAAGGCAGCAGTGTTTCGATATGCGAGTTCCAGTCATCCACGAAGCTGACCGAGAACTCTTCGTTGTTGCCAGCCCGTTGCAGGGTTGTCGTTCCCAGACGTGTGATAAAGCCACCACCGTTCAGGGTTTCGTCAGCGAAAGGGGCCCATCCGTTGCCGGTGACCAGTTTGATCGGCTGTTTGAACGCCCGGTTTTTTGACGAGTTTGCGTAACGCTCCTGCTGTTCGGCGATAATGTCGCGTGCGCTTTGTCCGTTCGGCAGGCTTCCGTCCAGACACGGCAGGACCAGGGACAGCCCGGGGCTCAGCGCGTTCGGATTTGTAATACTCTCGCGGTTCGCGTTGAAGATGGGCTGGTAGTTAGATGTGCCGTAGGCAGCAATTGCGATGGTCGCCATGGTGTCACCATCCTGCACGGTGTAATTCGTGCAAGCTTCCTGGGCGGCAGCGGCTCCGGCGCTTAGAGCGATGACAGCAGCAGTGGTCATCGCAACGTTATGGAGCGTGAATTGAGGCATTAGTTAGTTTCTCCAGATTTAAATTGAGGTGGCTTGTAGTTGTTTCAGCCGTTTTCCATTTGATGGCGAAGGGCGGTGGACACGATATCGCGCCATTCACCGGATTGCTGCATGATCGCCAGACCCTGATTGAGCGTCTCAAGGATCGCTTCCCCATCCGGATTATCTTTGTGGGTCATGACGTTAAGCGACTTGATGGCCGCCAGGTTGGGGTTTTCGATAATACGGTGTTCGTAGCCCAGGCGCGCGATTGTCGCGACGGCCAGGTGGGCCTCGATTGCGACGATGTCGGCGGTGCCGTCCATTACGGCGTGAAAACAATCATCCGGTGAAATCGGACGCATCAGCTTGATCGCGGGTTCGTACAGCCCTACCGCATCCATGTGCGACAAAGACCAGCCCTCGGGGCGGCAGATCGTGGTGCCTGCGAAATCGGCATAGGTCAGGGTCTGTTCATAACCTGAACCTTCGCGGGCGAAATATGTGTCCACGACCTCATAGAAGGGGTTCGAGAAGTTGTAGGTCTCGCAGCGTGTGCGGTCGTTTTCGGACAGGGATGCTGCCTCTTCGCAGTTCGGGCGCGACCAGGGGAAGGTGGCGTCAAAGGCAAGCGTTGGCATCAGCAGGTCCAGATGCGAGGACCAATCATTCACGAACTGAATCTTATAGCCCTGCTCTGGTGCCGCGCGCAGCATCGCCGTTTCCACCAAGCTGGTGTAGAGACCGCGATTAGGCAGAGTCTCATCCGTGAACGGTGCGTAGCCACCTGCGGTGATCATCAACACTTGACGGTCGCGGATTGCTGGGCGTTCCCCCTGATCTGCGTTCCGGATCAGGGCTGCGCCCTCGGCACGGGCGGCTTCGATCTCTTTCCGGGCTTCGGCGCGCGCCGCGATCACGGCATCCTCGCTGACCTTTTTGGCCTCGGCTTCGGCTTCGGCCACGCGGGCCTCGGCCTCAGCGATTGCCTTTTCGGCGCGTTTTTCCGCAGCTTTTACCAATTCGGCTGCCATTTCCGCGGCCATCGCTTCGGCTTCGGTTTGCGGGGCGGCAGGGGCGCGGCCGATTTCTTCGAGGCACGGCATCGTCAGAACGTCGCCCACGCGGATGATGTTCGGATTGTTGCCAATCACATCGCGGTTTGCGTCAAAAATGATCCGAAAATCTTCAGTCGAATACACTTCGATCGACAACTCGCGCAGGCTGTCGCCACGCTGAATGGTGTAGGTCGAGCACGCTTCTTGTGCAGAAACGGCCGCTGCAGAGGCGGCGAGCGCCAGGCTTGAAATAAGGAGTTTATGTCTCATTGCCCTGTATCTTTGCCTTTGTTTATTTTTTCAGTTTGACGACGCCAATCGCCGCATTGTCTTGATCGGGATGGCCTTTGGCCCGAAGGGCCTGCCACAGCGCGTCTGCGATGTCTTCTGCCCATGCATGGGCATTGTCTTGCAGGATCGCCTCGATTTCCGCATTGCTGATGAACTGCAGACCGTCACTGCCAAGGATCAGAATGTCCTGCGCGTTCAGCTCAAGCGGGCTTTCGGGGCAATCAACTTTGGGGATTGCGGCCCCCATGATGACGGATGTCAGTTGATTGCGGTCCGGGTGCGCCTTCGCCTCGGCCTCGGTCAGGCTGCCATCGGCGACCTGGGCGTCGATCACCGGAGCCATCGAGTGATCTTCGTTGAGTTGACGCAACGCACCATCGCGGAACAGGTACAAGGGGCTGTCACCGATTGAGATCCAGAACAGCCGGTTGCCCAGCAAGAGGGCACCCAGCAATGTTGACCCCATGTTGAAGCCTTCGCCCTGTTCCTCGGAATGGGTCGAAATCGCACCGTTGGCCTGCATTGCGGCCAGCGGCAGTGCATCCAACACGGCGGTTTCGGATGCCGAGTCCCCCTCAAGCTCGGGGTCCAGGGCTTCGCGCCAGGCGCTGACCACCAGGTCCGAGGCGACTTCGCCTGCGGCGTGCCCGCCCATACCGTCAGCGACCACGACATATCCTGCCTGTGCGGCATCGAACATGCGCGCGGCAATCGCGTCTTCCTGCGAGTCTCGCCGACCCTGATCCAGGATCAGCGCAATATCATATGCAGGTTGCGCCAGCATCAATTATGCATCCCGCCAGTCAAAGCCGTCATCGCAGAAGGCTGCAAACCGGATCGAGGTTTCACTGATGCGGATCAGGTCACCGCTGGACAGCGCAACCGTGCTGAGAACGGGCTTGCCGTTCAGGCGCACAAGGTTGGCCTTGCCGCCGTGACCCAGATAGCATTTGCGGTCTTCGGGGTCATACGCGATCACAGCGTGGCTGCTGCGCGAGATGCCCGTATCGCCGAAATCCAGCTGAATGGCCTGATCGTCATTGCGGCCAATCTGCATCAGACCTTCGGTCAGGGTGATGCACGCACCACGGCCCGGCCCCGAGGTGACAACCAGCCAGCCAACGGGAAAGGTCTCTTTCGCGGTTTCGGTCTTGGCGACAGGTTCTGCCGTTTCAATCAGGTCCTGAACATGCGTATCGGCGCGTTCAAAGCCAAGGAACGTGGTTTTTACCCGACCCCGGCGGTCTTCCTGCGCAGGGGCAGGGGCTGCCACGGCCTCAGGTTGCGAAGCAGGTGCGACCTCGGCCATCGGCTCTGGCTGCGGTTCAGGCGCAACTTCGATCACGGTTTCCGGTTGTGGTTCTGGCGCGACCTCGGCCATGGGTTCCGGCTGCGGGGCTTCGGCGACCTCTTCTACAGCTTCAGGTTCGACCATGACTTCTACGATCGATTCCTCTTGCTGGGGTTCTACCTGTAGAACTTCGGCCTGTTCGGAAACTTCCACTTCATCCGCCGCAACATGCAGAGTGATAACCGGCTCTTCCAGCTCGACCTCGTCTTGCGGGGCTTCAAGCACAGGCTCCTGCGTCTGCGCGACAACTTCTGTGATCACAACGTCATCGTCGAACAGGGTTTCAGGCTCATCATCTGACAGCTCGGGCATATCCTCTTCGGGCAGAAGATCGTCAGAGTCTTCGTAGCTGTCCGACGACGGCATATTGCCACCACCCAAAGCCGCGCGCAGAGCGTTCAGGTCCGCAATGGGCTGAGGCTTTTCCGCTACTTCGGGTGCTGCGGTTTCTTCAGCCGCGGGTTCGGCCTCTTTTGCTTTGCCGGCACCTTCGAGAAGCCGGCTGAGAGGGCTTTTATATTTGAACATGGTGACGACACCTTTGCTTCTATTTTCCAGAACCTGCGTCCTGTTGGGCTTCTGTTCACCTTTGCGCGTTGCTGCGCATCGGCACTCGTGATCTGGAAACCAAACCAAATCTTGTCTGCAGCGATGGGCCGGTTCCCATCAGGGTGGCGGATTTCCAGTCACCACCCTCAGCGTTTGCGGGGCTGCAAATCTTGAAAAACCGGTCAGATTACTCCTGCTTCAGCTGCATGACGGCCTGTGTTTCGGCGCCATCTCGCAACACGGTCAGCTGGGCCTGCGCCTTACCGTCGGCCACCAGGCTGTCCAATATGATGTCCAGGCTGATCTGATCATTCAGGGTCAGATCGGTTTGGGCCTCGGACACCAGCACATCGCCGCGTTTCAGATCGCCGCTGGCCTCGGCCGGAACAGAGGTAACGGTCGTAACCCAGTTGTCGCCATTGGCGTTTCGCACATCAAAGCCATAGCCGTTCTCAAGCCCGACCATGCGGTGTGCAGGCAGCGCCAGCAAACCGTTCTTGGCCAGCGTTTCGCCCAGCGAACGATAGCGCGCGGTGACACGGATAAAGCCATCAGGATCGATCGAAATATTGTTCAGGACCTGAGCCTCAAAGCTTGCATTCGCACGAATGGGTTCGCCGTTGAGGGTATAGATCGTTGCGCCGCGTTGGACCCAGTCACCAATTACGGACATATCCTGCGCCGGGTCGACATAGGTGACGGCAATGATATTGCCGGTCGATGCGCGACGTCTGGAGATTTGGAAGGGGACTTCCACATCCCAATGCGCAAAGGCCACCTGAACATCTGCGGGAATACCGCCGTCAGTTACAGCGACCGGTTCAGATTCGGCTGCTTGAGGTTGTGCCTCTTGTTGTTCAGCCGCTTCGGTCTGGGCCTGCTCGACAGGCGCCTGAACGGGGTCTGCCGCGTCCACAGTGCTTTCTTGCGAAGCATCAGGTGTTGCGACGGGCTCGATAGTGTCTTGTGCTGCGGCCGGTTGCTCTTGTGGCTCTGCGGCTGCGACCTGTTCCTGGGATTCTGAACCGGCGGCCTGTGCTTCAGGTTCAGCCGTGGCGGTTTGTTCCGGCGCGGAGGGTGCCGCCGCGACTTCGACGTCCTGCGCCGGTTCGGGTTTCTCGCCCGACATCAGGAAGAACCCGCCTGCGGCCAAGCCAACAGCGACGACGGCCACACCCGCCAGCAGTTTGCCATTGCCGCCCGAGCCGCTTTTGACCACGGTATCTACGGCAACTGGCGCGTCGTCCTTGGATGTGAACTTGGCCAGTTCGTCTTCACCCTTGTCTTCGTGACCCAGGGCAAGATCAGCGTTTCCGGCCAGCAATGCGGTTACCACGGCCTCGGCGTTTTCGCTTTCGGCTTTGATGCGAGCTTTTTCGGCCTCTTCATCTTTGTGATCCATGCCGACAATCACGGAAACGGGGCGCTGGTTGAACGTGTCGAACTTGACGCTCGGGCCACGGAACATGCGCAGCCAGTCCAACGCGGTCTGCAGACGGTCCGGCGTGTGGATTTCCATCGCCTTGTCCAGCGCCTCAAGGAAGCCATCCGGATAGCCGCTGAAACGCCCGGCCAGCGGTGTGTATGGGTCGTCCTGACCGTTGTTGAACGCGTTAAGGCGCGTCTGACCGTCAATCGGGCGCTCATCGCTGATCGCGTGATACAGCGTGGCGGCCAGCACATAGAGATCGCTGCTGGGCCCCTGTTCCGCTCCGCGTACGTAGAATTCATGTGGAGAGTAGCCGTCCTTGATGACTCGCAGAGTCATGAGGGCCGCAGATTGGTTTGCAGCCCGCTCGCGCGCGGCGCCAAAATCGATCAGAACGGGGTCGCCGTTTTCATCGATCAGAATGTTGTCCGGCGAGATATCGCGATGCAACATGCCGCTTTGGTGGATGAAGGACACCGCCGACAGCATCTTTTCTGTAACTTTGACGATGAAGTCCGGACCGGCATTGTTGTCTTTGTTCTCGACATAGTCCAGCAGATCGCAACCCTTGATGAAGTCCATCGCGATATAGGCGGTATCATTGTCTTCAAAGACCTGATGGACGTTCACGATATTGGGGTGAACCAGGCGCGCGTGATTGCGGGCTTCCTGAATAAACAGGTCGATGATGGCGCGCAGGTCGTTTTTGTATTCCGGATTTGATGGCTCGACCGCATCTCCATTGCGGTGACACAGCGCGCCGGGATAGCACTCTTTGATGACCACGTCGCGTTCCAGGCTGTCGCGGGCCAGATAAGTAATGCCGAACCCGCCATTGCTGAGGTAACGCAGGATTTCATACTGCCCGCGCAACAGCTTTGCGCCGGGTTGAAGTCCTTCAATCTTCGGTTCGTCGTGCGATGCATCGACCGCCTGGTTGTGGCTCATTTCATTCCGCCCGTTACTAATCGTTTTGCGGTTAAAAAGATGGGTAAAATCACCCGAGCACTCACAACCAAACACAACCGCAGTACTGTTAAGACGGTTAGACGGTTCAAATTTGACTTTATTGGGGCCGCCTCGTGGCTTCACTAAGGATCGTGTTTTCGTGAGCACAACATGTTGTTCAGGAGTGCAGTTGAAAACAATATATAGAAAAACGGCCTGCACAAAATGCAGGCCGATCGCTATTTGTCTCTACTTGGTCAACGGAGTCGTTATTATTTTGGCGCGATTCTGGGCGCTTCGAATCGGGGATTACAGCGCAATCTTAACGAGAAATTACTAGGTTCCGGTTTTTGGCTGCGCCGAATCCACGCGGCTGCCAGCCCAGGCGAGGTTGTCGCTGAGCTGCGCAAGGATGCCGATGGCGTCTTTCAACGGGGCATCACCGCTTTCAAATTGCAGCAACAAGAGCAGATCAGTGGCCTTTTCGAACTCACCCGGAATCCAGTCGGCCTTGGGGTCGATTTCGTCGCCTTGTTCCAGCCGCTCGGCGAAATCCTCGACAATTTCCTGGCAGGCATGCAGGAAGGCCGATGGTTCGATATCAGAGGATTCCCGGAGGTCTTCGTATATGCTGGCAATCGCGGCCAGCCAATCTTCGAGGATCGGGTTTTCCAACGGCGGCAGCGCTGATTCGAGAGTTGTCTGAAGCGACACAGTGTCGGGCTCGGCCGCCTCGGCCTCGGGACCGTCGAGCGTTGCGAGGAAGGGCAGGAAGTCCTGCTCAAGATCGCGGCGTGCGGCTTCAAGATCGGCGATGCGGCGGTCGGACGCGATTTGCAGAACCTGCTCGGCCAGATCCTGTCCGCCGCAGGTTTCCCACAGCGCAAAATCGGGCTCGGGTTCTTGTGCCATGGCCCGCACGGCGACGGGTGTCCCGATGGGTACGACCGAGCGGAACAACTCACCCTTTTCTTTGTTCAGACGCGCCACCACCCGGTCCAGCGCATCCCGCACCGGGGGCAGATCGGCATGAGTGACAGCCATCAGACTATTGGCGCGCAATTCCTGCGGGACCTGGGCCCAAAGATGGCGCTCAGTCTCGCGCCAGGCATTTGTTCCGTTGGTGCACCAGATCGCACAATCGACGAATTTCAGCAGATCGAGCGTCGCCTTGTAGGTGTCGTCCAACGCCCCGGTTCCGGGCAGGTCGAACAGTGAAATCTCTTCCAGGGCCGGGGTGTTCAACCCAACCGAGATGAAATCGGGCTCGTCCGCCGCGGCTTTTTCCAGCGCGATTCCGGAATAGACCTTAGGTTCTTTGTCCCACCAGCCGACCGTGGTTTCGGGCGTGTCCGAATAGGCAACGATCACCAGCGGCAGTTTCAGATGCTGCGGACCTGTGGGCAGAATGTCAGCCCCGGCCAACATGTTTGCGAGGCTGGATTTCCCAGCCCCAAATTCCCCGGCGAATCCGATGTTCACCGCGTTGGACAGCCGTTCGGCATGCGCCAGAGCACGGGCGCGCAACGCGTCGAGGGCGGCGTCTGCCGGAAGGCTTTCGGTCGCGGTCAGAAAGCGCTCAAGTTGCCTGACTTCCTGTGCGGTTCCGGGGAATTCAATCATTCAGCAGCCTCTGCAAGTCTTTTGTCTGGGTTATGCGCACCGAACACTGCGCCCAATTCTTCGACAAGACGCTGGGCGTGGTCAAACGCCGCCTGCGCCTCGGTCCGTTCATCTTTCTCACCAGAGCTGACACGATGTTCAAGATGTCCAGCCAGCAGCGCCATGTAGTGATCCAGAACGGTGTTCAAACGTTCAAGCAGGTCGGCGCGTGCAGTATCGACCAGATCGTCCCCGATCATTTCGAATTCCTGCACAAGCATGCGCTCGGCCCGGGTCACAACGCTTTTGCGGGAAATCAGGCGCGACAGCCAGCTGACTCGCAATTCGACCGTGATGCCGCGGGTCAGTGCGGTTGTATCTGGACGGAACCAGCGAACGGCACTGGTGTTCATGCGGTTCTCGGTAGGTTCCTGCCAGCCGGGCAGGGCCCGCAGGGCAGCGTTGCTTTGCATGTCAATGGCATACAGCTCGCTCAACATCCGTTGCCGCACGACTTGTGTGGCCCCTTGCACCAACTCGCGCATACGATCGCGCAGCGGAGAAAAGTTCAGCTCGGTGTCCCCGCCCTTGGCCAGCAGGGGCGAGTCGCCGTTCGGGCCGCGCACCACAGCGGATACGGCTTCGGCCACGGTGTCATCCATGACGCCGCGCAAATTGGCCAGGACATCATCCAGGTCATTTACGATCTCGGCAGTTTTCTGGGTCACAAGCCCGCGCAATTCAGACAGGGTCTTGTCATTTTCGCCGACGTTCTCCGTGGTCGGACCGCTGCTGTCTTCAATCACGCGCAGGTGGGCCTTGCTGCGTTCAACTTCGCCCTGGGCAAAGCTGTTGAGGTGTTGCCAGGCCATGCGCAACTGTTCGTTGCGGGGGCCGTCAGCCAGCGCATGGGTCACATGACGGCGTAGGTCGGGCAGGCCCGATGCGATCATGGCAGCAAAGCGCAGAACGCCTTCGCGGCTGATCGGACCTGCACCCTGTTTGATTTCTTCGACACCGTCGAGATACTGTTTCATCTGTTCCGGATGCGCCCGCAGCCAGGCCAGTACCTCATCATGGTTGATGCCCGTCTCGTCGCCGGTCAGGGCATAATGCGCCCATTGCGCGCTGCCCATCAGAACGTCGATATCCGCGTTTCCAAGGGCCTTTTCCAAACCCTCCAGCACGTCGGCGCGCACCTTGCCTGCGTCTTCTGCACCGCCGCCCAGTTCATCCACGCGGTTGATAAACACCACAATCTGACCCAGTTCCAGCGCCTGCATCAGGCGGAACAGCTTCAGGTCAGCCCGCGACAGCGCCTGATGCGCTGACAGGACGACCACAAAGAAATCGGATTCCTTCAGATACTGACGCGAGATTTCCTCGCGGATCAAAAGCGGGTCATTGACGCCCGGCGTGTCCGTCACCGTCAGAGGGAACGGAAAATGACCGATGTCGAAATAGACCTCGGCCTTGCGGGTAATGTCGCTGTACAGGCCCCGATCCGAGCCGGGATCATGGGTGCCTTCCTCGGTCGGATCGTCCCCGGCACAGACATAGCGGGCAAGGTCATCCGTGGTCAGCTCTTCCAGATCGTGGTGCTGACCCAGCAGGTGTTTATAGCTTTCGCCCAGACGCAGCTTGGCGCGGGTTTTCATCGCTTCGACCTGCTCTTCGATCATTTCGCGCTTATAGCTGTCCTCGTCATCGGGGAACATGTTGCGCAGCTCTTCGCCCTCGGCGATCAGCGCCTGCCACTGGCGGTTGTCGAAGAAATGGAACTCGGCCCCGGCAGTACGCCCCGAGGGATGGCCGAAATGCATGTCAGTGATCACCGTCGTCCAGGGGTTCACATCAGACGGCAGATATTCCGCCTGCCCGGTAAAGCCGTTGATCAGGCGCGATTTACCCGCCTTGATCTGCCCGACAAAGGCGATTGAGGGTTTCAGGTTCGTCAAATCATCAACGATGCGAGAAATGAACTGACGGGTCTCCTCATTGGACGTCCCGTTCATGTCTTCTGCAATACGGATTAACTCGCGACGGTTGCTTTCACTCATACTCTTTACCCTGGTAACTTGATCTCACGGATCGAATTCATCGAAAAATTGAATAAAAGGGGTGGCGTCATTCGCCTGCCTCCCGAAGGGACGACCACAGATTTACAACAGCACCTAGTTTTCGGGCTTCATGAACTGCGATCGCGAAATTTTCGCCATCGTTCAGAACGGCCAAACCGGTGCCTTTACCGCCCGACGGGCGCATGACGATCAATTGCGGATGGTCCATCACAGCCTCACTGTCGCTGTCCCATCCGGCAAGATCGCGGGCAAACCGGGCCAACAAATCAGCGGAAGGGGTTAGCGATCCTGCACCATCGCAGGCGTCGCTGGTCTGCAAAACGGTCCCGTCGGTGCTTAGGGCAAGAATGCGGCCCTGGGCGACCCGAGCCGACCCATCGTAGAATTGCTGTGCCAGAGAGCCATCAAGCTCTTCAATTGCGACCTCGGGTTGCGCCTCAACCTCGGGTTCTTGCGGAACAATGGCGATGACAGGCTCAGATGGGAATTCGACCGATTCACAGGCGGCTTCGATCTCGGAAAAAGTAATGCCGACATCATCCGCTTCAAGCGCCGTATCCGGTTGGAGCGATACCAGTTCCAAAGGGGTAGGTGCTGCGGCGATGTCTGTGACCAGTTGCGCCAGCTTGCCAGCCAGCACATCGCGCGGTTCGGTTTCGAAATCCGGGGCGATGCCGGATTGCACCCGGAATACATCCGTCACGCGTGAGCTGTTGACCTCAATCGCAAGGCAATCGCCGTTGGCTGCGGTAAATTCCAGACGGCGGGGCAGAATGGTGCCGCGAATGGTGCGCAGAATCTTTTCGCGCCGCAGCTGCGCAGTGTCGCCGGCAACGCTTACCGCCGGATTCAGGCGGGCCACAGAAGATCGCCCGATGTCGTCGAGCATCTCAAGTATGTCTGTATCCATCATGCCGTGACCCCCTCTGGTCCCGTCTATACTGCGGCCGCAACCGGCCCCAGGCTGAGATGCGATTTCGTCAGCGCCAACCCGACATTGGCGCTGCCGCGACAGATGTAGCAGATCACGTGATCAGGATAATCCCGTGTCCGCAGAAAAATGTTCAACCGATCCTTTGAAAACACAGCGATTTCCCCAAATCCCGGATTTTCAGTGTCATCGGTGCCAGATGCGCGTAACAGCTCTTCGAACGCGTTGACGCCCCGTCCCTGAAACAGGTTGGCGACAGCCAAAGCAAGGCTGTCCAGCACATCGGCGCTTTCGGAATCCTGGCTGTTGGTCCCCAGCAACATACCGGTTTCCATATCGACATACCCGGCTGCGATGCAGTCGGGTATGGTTTCCATCGCGGTGTTCAGTGCGGCTTCGATTGTCATCGTCTGTTACCTGATTCTGGTCATAACGCACGAATCTCCGGGCCACCGCGATCGGGTGCGTTGGGAACAGAACCCGCGGCGTCCTTGGTGTACCGAGCGTAGTGTTCGGCTGCAATCTGGTCGAATTCCTCAAGGAAGGCCCGGAATACGTTTTTCATTCCCTCGGCATCCTCGGGCAATTCCTCATCCGCAGTGATTTCACGCCACATGGACGCGGCACTGAGCGGAATTCCGGCGGGGACGTTCAGCAGGTCTTCAAGCTGTTCGTGTTTTTCCTCGGCCGCATCCTCGTTCGTTTCGGACACAGCGACGATCTGCATATCCACCAACCCGTTCGATTCCGGTTCCGGCTCATATTCATCGTCGGTTCCGGTGGATTGCTCTGCCAGAAGCGCGGTGATCGACGAAACCGAGACCTCGGCGCTGGGTTCTTCCGAGCCGTCGTCATCCAGTTCCATTGTCCCTTCATCGGACGCGACAGCGGTCGTATCCAGAGCGTCAGCCGGGTCGTCCAGCTCGGAAACGGAAAGGATATTGTCCTCGTCTTCTTCCAGTTCCTCTTCGCTCAGAAGATCGAAAGAATCCTCTTCGGCCGCGTCATCGCGGAATTCGCCAAGGTTCAGGCTGTTTGACCCGGTATCCTTGAAGACCGCGCGCAGCTCGTTCCCTTCGGTTTCGGCTTCAGGGGTGGCTTCGGGGGTTTCAGGGACCATTTCGGCACGCAGACGTTCGGCCTCGGCGGGGTCGATGCGCTCTTCGCGTGCCACTTCTTCGGTCCGGCGTTCCACGCGGGCAGGACGGATCGGGAAGTTGGTGACAACTTCGTCTTCTTGCGCCTCTTCCGTCTCAAGAACCGGATCAACCAGTTTCAGCGGTTGCTCGACTTCACCTTTTCGCTTTGGACGGATCGGATGTACACGCCCGCCTTCAGTCAGGCCGTGGTCAATCTGATAGCGCGAGAGCATATCGGCGCGGTTGTCCATGATCTGTTCGGTGATCTGCAAAAAGCTGTCGACCATTTTGCCACCGCCGCTGCGTGCCCACAGTTCGGCATCGCCGCTCTTGTCGCGTGCGTTGATCGCATCGCGGGCCGAAAACAGAATCGAGCGGTTGAACAAATGCCCGGCTTCGCGATTCACGCGGCGCAGAACTTTTTGACGGTCTTTGGCCCCCAGCACATCGGCCCGGGTCACCAGCAACAAGGAGTTGTTCTGCAGACGCTCGGGAAGGGAAACCCAGGTTGCGCGTTCGGTCTCGCGCCAGGCCTGGGTTGCGTGGGTGCACCACAACACGCCGTTGGCCTGACCAACTGCACGGCGCCAGACGTCGCTGGAGATTTTGGGATCCGAGATTCCGGGCGTGTCGATCAGATCGACTGCTTCGAGAATATCAGCCTCCAGGAAGATACGCACAAATTGGGCATCGTTGACGCCTACGTTTTCCAGCTCATCCAACGAGATGTTTTCGCGGGTGCCATCAGGGCGGTGTACATAGGCGGTGTTTTTACCCCAGCTGAACCAGACAGGGGGCAGCTGCGTTGCAGTTACCTGTGTCGGCAAAGCCTGCGAGCGCAGCAAAAAGTTCATCAGCGTGGATTTCCCGGCACTGAATTCGCCCATCAGGGCAAAGATCGGTTTGCGCCGGGACCACTGCTCGACGCGTTCCCATGCCTTAGGAGAGACGAAGCGGGTTTGTGTATCTTTTGCCATGTCGCTACTTATGCTGCCTCGTTACTTAGATCTTTCAGGATGTCGCCCAGAATATCGTCGCGTGATTTCTTGGGCGTCATGCCCGCCATCAAGGCGGCCTGGTTGGGGTCCTGCTCGGCCGAGGCCGAGATGCTCAGCAAGGTTTCTTTCTGCTCGCGCAGGAAGTCCGACAAAGCGGCCCGTACATTTTCCAGAACGGCTGCGATCTGGTTTTCCTCAAGGTCCTTGGTGATCGAGTTCGCCTCGGACGCGATCAAACGTGTGTAATCTGCGGCATAGGCCTCGAACCCTTTGCGCCGTTGCCACCAGCGCCGCCACCACGTGCTTTGCAAATCCAGTGCGATGGTGCGTCCGATGCCCAGCGGCGGCGGAACGCGGGGAACGATGGGCGCCTCGATGCTGAACTCACCCAGATGGTTGCCCAACAGCTTTTGATACAGCGCCTCAACATCTGCTGCCGAGGCATTGTACAGCGCACCGGCCTCTTTCCGCATTGCGCGGGCAAAGCTGAAGTAAGCCGCCTTTTGAAGGGTCCGCAGACCGGCCGGATCATATTGCCACGTGCCTTGCTCACCGTTTTGTTCAAGATGAGAAATCAGGGAATCCGTGGCGCGTTTCACAAAATTGGATTCGGCCGAGTTCAGCCGCTCCAGCACTTTGTCACGCAAAGAGGTGGTAAGGGCCGCCGCTTTTTTCTCATATTCCTCAATGACTTTTCCGATGGCCTCTTCGGGGGCAACTCCGTCCAGATCGCGGACCACGCCTTGCCCTTCGGACAGGTTCTTGGCCACTGCAGTTGCCCTGATCTGGCTGGCAATGTTGCGCGCACGATGGCGCACACGGTCCAGCAAACGGTTTCCTGCGCCTTCGACGATACGTTCATTCATGGCCAGTAACAGGTCGGGCAGACCGGACAGGGCCCAAATCTTGTCCAGCGACGGGGCCTGATCGCCAAACCCGGCCGCCAGGTAGAAGGTGTTCAGCGCCTGACGAGACTCCTCGGTCATGATGTCGGGGTTGCCGGTCAGGGCCGCCTCGGCCCACATGGCGCTGCCGAACACCACACTGGTATCTTTGTCGATATTGTTCTGTTTCAGCGTGTCCTGAATACGGTCGCGAATTTCAGGGACCTGATTGACCGGGTCCGACAGTTCATCAATCCGGTTTACAAACAGGATGATCTGACGATTTTCGAACTGCGCGATGATCCGCATCAGCGCCATATCCATGGTGGTCAGGGCCTGGCTCGCGGCCAGAACCACCACGCAGACCTCGGACCCGCGCAAGCTGCGCAGGGTGATCTGTTCGCGCACCATGAATGTGTCGTTCACGCCGGGCGTATCGCATAGCTTCAGTGAGATCGGGTATTGCGGAATGTCCATGAACAGTTCCGCCGATTTGGTCACATCGGCAAACCGTCCAGTCTTGGGGTTGATATCCGGGTCCTCATCGTCGCCCAGACAGACATAGCGCTGAATCAGTTCGTCGTCGAAATAGTCGTACTGATGACTTTGCCCCAGAATCAGATCGAAATGCTGACCCAGACGGGCCTCGGACTTGGCCTTCATCTCGCCGATCTGACGGCGGATGTCTTCCATCTCATCATCGGCACCGGCGCGGTTGGCCAACTCACCCAGTCGGCCGCCGCCGACCATCAGATTGTCCCATTCTTCCTGCTCAAAGAAGGTGAACTTGGCCTTTTGGTCGCCTTCGGTCCGGGTGTTGATGTTCAGCGTGGTTACCACCGACGTCCACGGGTTCACATCCGAGGGCAACAGGGCAGGGCGCCCGGACAGGATGTTCACGATCGAGGACTTGCCCGCTTTAACCTGACCCACCAGCGTTACGCTGGCGGTAAAATTCTCCATCCGAGTCTTGAGCGTCGCAAGTCGCGCCGAGGACCGCGCATCCGCCACCTCTGTCAGTTGGTCGATCTGTGCCGAGAGCGCAGACATAGCCGAGGTCATCGGCGTCAGGGCTTCGTTTCCTACGGACAGAAGATGGTCGTTACGGGCCATGGTTAGCCTCCGGTTCCAGTAGCAGCGATATGGTGTTGAGCCTGACCGGCCGCATCGCTGGTCAGAATGTCGATTCGGGCGATCAGGTTGAGCGCATTGCCCAGAATCGCGGCTTCATCGCCGGGTGAGATTTCCTCATAAGCGTTGGCATCCGCCAGAACTTCGATCTCACTGAACTGATCGCTATTTTCCAATAGCGCCAGACGGCGCCCGGTCGGAAAACCATCAGATTTGGTTTTGGGCAGCGGCATACGTGAATTGGCCAGCAAGTAGTGCCCGCCTGAATGCGTACGCAAGGACACGCCGAAACCGGTGTTCGGGTGGTCGCGATTCAGGGACTTCAATTCACCAAGAAAACTTTCGCGGGCAAGACCAATGGCGTCTTGCTCAGCAGCAGCAGAGTTCATCATGTTGGTCACGGTTAAGACCCTTTTGTTCGAGTTGAGCAACAAACTGGTATTGTGCCAGTGGGCAAAAAAGACTCATTAACTCCCGCTCACCATCATTGTGGGTAAGCCAGTGTTATTTTTTGACGCGAATAAGATTTTTTGGCGTTTGAATTGTGGCGCAAACATGGCTTGCTGAACGGATGTTGATCAACCTAGGGCAGTATCGTTTCCAAATCGGCGGATATTGCCACGTATCTCGGGCTTTGGATCTATGATCTTTCGGATCATTAAAATAATAATAAAAACAATATATTGTCGTGTGTTGACGTGGTGGCCTGCCACGATAGAGAATGGCTTCTAAGGGTTTCTTGATTGTTTCCTCGTGCCCGGCGAAGTGCAGTGTTGGTCCTTCTGTTTCGGCAGTTCAACGTAAACGCGTTTAAAAAAGTGACCTTTAACTCATTAATGTTCTCGATTTAGGAACAATAATTACAGCGAATAGCTTTGGAGAAATTCTTGCCGCTGAACCCAACATGCTGAGAAAGCCCCGAGTAAAATACAAAGTGGGACGGGGTGGCGTGCGTAAACTGACCGGCTGCGCCCGCTGTTCCTGCCTCTGGCATACTTGATGATTGTTGCGGATTAGCGGTCAATAATCTTGCCACTGTTCGATTTTACCTCTCGCACTCTCCGATTTGCTTTGCTATTGAGCACGCCATCCCGGCAGGCGTTGCCGGAGTTGCGGGTGTGGCGAAATTGGTAGACGCACCAGATTTAGGTTCTGGCGCCGCAAGGCGTGGGGGTTCAAGTCCCTCCACCCGCACCACTGTTTTCCAGTGCGAATCGTCATAGGAATTGCTGTCAGGCCGCCTGAGCGCCGGTGCTTTCTGAGTGTTGCGCAAAAACGACCGAAGCTTCAAAAGACTTCAGAATCGGGCGGGCTGCTTTGCACATTTGGTCTGAGGTGACGTCCAGTTCCGGGAACAGCGTTTGAATTTCAGCGACGCTGTCTTCATCCAGCGCGGCCACTCCAACCTGGCCCAAAAGCAGGCTTTCCGATGCAACACCGTTTGCCCAGATGATCTGATGATCGTCGAATAGCAAATGAAAATACTCGACCTGTCCACCCTCTCGTACAGACAGATAATTGCCGTCGACCAGATGTTTCGCCGCCGCGAAAACCTGCGGGGTGCCAAACTGCAGATCGACATGCGCCCCCTGCAGCAGAAGGCGGTGCTGTGGGCTGACTTCGAGGGTATCTGTGGCCCCCAAAACACCTGTGTGGATACGGATGGGCGCAAACTTTCCAATGGCCGTCATCCTGCGATGACCAATCCAGCGGATCGGTTGCGCGCCATGGTCCATCGTCAGGACCAGATCACCGACGCACAGCGACTCGATCGGGCGGGGGCCACCAGGGCATTCGATCATAGCGCCCTTGGCAAAGCATAAAGGATCGGCTTCCTCCCGCTCGCCAAACATCGAATAGCCCGTGTTGAACCCGTTGGCATAGACGGGGGACACCAGTTCAATCGATTGGATCGCCTGCGCGCCAATGGCATCCTGATCGCCGTTTTCTTCAAACTCAGGGGACCAGTAGGTGTTTCCGTTCGTGTCCTGAAAAACAACCGCTGTTATATTGGCCGTCGTGCCGTCTGTATACGTAATGACAGCGTTGAAGATCATCGATGCATCAAAGGTTTGCGGGGCTCCGCCATCGATGCTGAACTGATCATTCGACACGTTGTTGTCGATGTCATAGGTGTCCGGGTCGCCACCGCTGAATCCGTTGCCTGCTTCGGAAAGAGTTTGTCTGTCGTCGAAAAGGGGATCAGCGGCTGAGCCATACGTACCCAAGGCCGAGTCCACCGCGAATGTCGAGAGGGTCTGGTTGCCTTCAACAGGATCCCAGATTGGAAGATTCCCAAGGGAGAAGACGGTGAATGTCGTGGCCATTGGATACTCGCGAAAACAAAAACAGTTATACGGTCAACACAAAGACAATAATATTCGGTTAACACAAGTGTTAAATCCTAGGCTTTGGAATTGCGCGAATCAGTGTTCTTTTTTTGACGCGCTGACCGACAATCCCCAACTGCGTTCCCGCATCTTGGGCAACACTGACCCTGCTGAGCTGAAAGGTGCGACAGGTAAGTGGTCAGGTCCTCAACTTCACCATTTGGGATTGCAATATAGCGAGGCATCCGGTTCCTTTAAGGTCAAGCCGGTGTCGAAAGGCACCTTTCCTTCAGGCTGGTGCGGGGAAAATCCGTGACATCCGCAATGATTTTGAAGCACGGGGGTTGGATGAGGAACCGGCGAACATTTTGGATTTCGGTGGAGGGATAGGGGCATCGGCCCCGTATTTCGCGTCTTTCTTCCCAAATAGCGACATTACGCTTGCTGATGTGTCTCAGCGGAGTCTTGATCTTGCCAACCAACGCAAGGTTCCACGCTGTACGACCCTGCATTTTGATGGAAGCACCTTACCTTTGCCGGACAACAGTCAGGATATTGCATTGGCGGCTTGTGTTTTTCATCACATTCCGAAGAGGCGCATGTTGGCCTGTTTCGTGAAATTCGCCGGACCTTGCGTCCCGGAGGGCGGTTTTTCGTGTTTGAGCACAACCCCCGGAACCCTCTGACAGTGCGTGCGGTGAACACTTGCCCGTTTAATGAAAATGCCGTCCTGATCAACGCACGCACTTTGCGTAAACGGATGGAGGCGAGTGGATACTCACCCAGCGATGTTGATGTGAAGTTCCGAATCTTTTTTTCCGCATGTCCTTAAATCCTTACGTCCGCTTGAAGCGTGGTTGACCAAGCTGCCGATAGGTGCGCAATACGCAGTCCGGGCCCAAAAATGAAACAAACGGGACTGCAAATCCTCAAATTCGGCTTTGTCGGTCTGGCGAACACGGGCGTTGGGCTGTCTGTTATTTTGGCCTGCATGTATCTGCTTGGGTTTTCTCCTGTTTCGGCGAATATGGCGGGCTATGCTGCGGGGCTGTGTTTTTCTTATTTTGCAAACAGCCGATGGACTTTTGGCCGGGGCGCATCCTGGTCGTCCGGGGGCCGCTTTTTGGTCGCGTTTGCGATCAGCTACGTGATGAACCTGGTTGTATTGCTGGTCTGTGTTCGTGGTGTGCATGCGACGCCTCTGGTGTCGCAGATTGCCGCATTGCTGACCTATACGGCGGTTTTCTTTCTTCTCAGCAAGCTGTTCGTGTTTCCCGACCGGTCGTGCCACACACCATAGGTCGCCAAAGAATCCCCGCGTTGGCTTGGGCTTGGCAGGTCTTTGACCAGTACCTAAGTAACTCCTAGGTACGACCCAAAAGGCCCTGAAATGAGTTTTCGCGTTGACAGCAATTTTGTATTCACTGACCTGTCCTCATACGACACAAACGCGTCCCGCAGGTTTTACGCTGAGGTTTTTGGCTGGAAAACACAGGACATGGGCAAAGCAGCGGCAGCATCGGATGACCGCTTCGGTATGGATCAGGTGACATATCATGCCGCAATGCAGGGCGCTGAAATGGTGGCCGGTATCTATGATATGCCTCCGTTTTTTCGAAAACTCAAAATGCCACCGTTCTGGATGTCTTACCTTGCTGTGGATGACATCCATGGCGTTGTCGCCCGTGCCAAAGAAACGGATGGTGTGATCGTTGATGTCCCGCCCACGCCTTTCGGAGATGGCACCATGGCGCTGATCCGTGATCCGCTTGGGGCAGGCTTTACCTGCTATGACGGCCCAAGTATCGACAGCAAAGGCGATGGCAGCGGTTACGGGCGCATGGTCTGGAACGAGCTTTTTACGTCTTCGATCACTGGGGTTGCGCCGTTTTACAGCCACGTACTGGGGCTTGATGTTGTGCCCGATGACCGTTTTCAGGGCACCCGCGCCAAGCTGCTTAACCGAAACGGCCAAGAGATCGCCGGGATACGTGCGCTGGACAAGACCCTGCGGGGCGACAAGGTCTACTGGCTTCCCTCCTTCAGTGTGGACAGTGTCGGCTCTTTTTCCGCTCGTGCCGTGTCTGCTGGCGGTACGTTGCTGTCGCAGGATGAGGATAGCGCGCTCTTCTTCGACAATAGCCGGGCCGCTTTTGGGGTGATCCAAACGGGGGCCCCATACGGCAATACCAGGCATTGATGGAAACTTGGCTTATTGCCATTCTGTGTCTGCTATTTTCATCGATTTTATCCGCGAATACAACGTCGTCGGCTTAACGCCGAGCAATGCCGCTGCGCCGGATGACCCGGAAACCGCCCCCTTTGTTTCGCGCAACACGGCAATCAAATTCGCCCGGATGAGTTCTTGTATTTGGGGTTCGGTGCGAAAGGACGTGCTTGCCTGTACGCTTGATACAGCCCCCTCCAATTCGACCACCAGCTTTGCGCCTTGCGAAACGATAGCGGCACGTTCGATCACGTTGTGAAGTTCGCGCACATTTCCGGGCCAGTCGTAGCTTTGCAGTTGTTGTACCCCGTGTTCCGTCAGAACGGGCACCCGTCGGTTAAGCCTGCGACCGGCGATCTTCAGCAGATGCGCGGCCAAATGCGGGATATCCTCGCGGCGTTCGCGCAGAGGCGGGCAAGTGATCGGAAACACGTTCAGGAACAGATACAGGTCTTCGCGAATGCGATCGGCACGACGAGCCTGCGCCTCGGTCAACGAGGTCGCGGCGATGACGCGCAGGTCGATCGGTTTTTCCCGTGTGTCGCCCAGCCGGGTGACGACCCCGTTCTGAAGCACCGCCAGAAACTTGCCCTGAATCTCCAGCGGCAGCTCTTCTACATCGTCTAAAAACAATGTGCCGCCATGGGCCAGTTCCAGTTTGCCGGGTTTATCCCGTGTGGCGCCGTTTGGGGCGCCGCGCACCTGTCCGAACAGCTCGGCCTCAATTTCTTCGGGGGCCAGAGAGCTGCATTTGAAATGAATGAGCGGCCGGCGGGCGCGGGGACTGGCCTTATGTATTTCGGTCGCCACCAGAGACTTGCCAGTGCCCGTCTCGCCCGAGATCAGCACGGTTGCATCCGTTCCGGCGACCAGATCAATCCGCGTGACGATCTGGCGGATCGCAGGCGAGGTGCCGATAATGTCGTGATGCGCCCGTTCCGACGTGATCGCCTCTTGCAGATAGGCGTTCTCTTGCTCCAACCGGTCGCGCAGCGCTGCGACCTCATCCAGCGCGTCGCGCAGTTTACGTTCGTTCTCTTTGCGTTCGGTGATGTCGCGAAAGATCACCACCGCTCCGGCCAGAACCTGTTGGTCGTAGATCGGGGTCGACACGTATTCGACGCGGATTGGTTTGCCGTCCTTGCGCCAGAACACCTCATCCTCGATCCGGTTGACCTGTTCGAACCGGAAGGAGCGATAGATCGGACATTGTTGCGATGGGTAAACCTCGCCATTCAAATGATGGTGGTGGATCATCGAATGGATGTCCTTGCCCAACAGGTCCTGCGTGGTCCAGCCCAGCATTTCTTGTGCCGCGCGGTTGACGAAGGTGGTCTTGCCCTCGGCATTGACGCCATAGATGCCTTCGCCGGCCGCGTTCAGGATCAGCTGGTTTTGTCGCTCCAGTTCCGCAAAGAAACCTTCGGTCCGCTTCCACTCCAGAATCCCGCCCCGAAAGGTCTCGGCCATTGCGGTCAGTTCGGCCCGATGATCCAGCGCATCCAGATCCGTCAGCGTCATCATCAGCCACCCCGACTTGCCCGTCAACAGCCGCGCGCGCAGCTCGCAGCGTTTGGTTTTGCCCTGTGTCGAGGTCAGGGGAATATCGCGGGTCCAGCTTTCGCTGCGGTGATCGATCTCTTCGATGAACACCACGAATTTTGGCAGCGCTGACTGCAAATAGCGTGAGAAGGGCAGGGGGTCGTCTTGCGGCTTTGCATCCAGAAAATCCCGGGCGTGCGTGTTCCAGTCCACAATTCGGTCAGTAGAGGTGTCGAGCACCAGCGCCGCCTCGGGCAGCGCGTGCAAAATGGAATCGGGGGGCAACAAGGTAAGCGTCATACCCACAGTCTAGTGCTGCGGCGCGGCATCTGAATTCGAGATTTCGTAATTTACGAAAGATCGTAACCATGTGCACAGAGTTGGACGCTTATATCATTGATTAAAAGTCATTTTCTATTGCGCACAAATTTTGTGCGGCTGCTGTTTTGGGCGAAATTCGACTGGCACCATCATGGCAACTTAACCGACACAAGGGGAAAACCATGACGATCAAGAGCCTTGGAAATCCGTTTTCCGCAAAGACCGACCTGCGCCACGGGGCCGATTGCGGTTGCGAGGGGTGCCTGTCCGGCCACGGCCATGACAAGGACTATGCCGAGCCCGAGGTTATGACCTCGGAACAGATGACCGAACGCGTGGTCGAAAGCGCGATTGTGCGGTCAGTGTTTGGGCAGAGCGACATCAACCGTCGGTCGTTCATGGGGATGCTGGGCGGCGGGACCGCTGCGGCGGCGCTGGCCTCGGTCTTTCCGCTGGAACAGGCCAAGGCCGCCATCCTGGACAATCTGGGCACGCCCGAGAAGACCGACCTGAACATCGGCTTTGTTCCGATCACCTGCGCCACGCCGATCATTATGGCGCAACCGATGGGATTCTATGAACGCTATGGCCTGAATGCTCAGGTCATCAAAACAGCCGGCTGGGCCGTGGCCCGCGACAAGTCGCTGTCGGGCGAATATGACGCCAGCCACATGCTGACACCCATGCCATTGGCGATGACCATGGGCGCGGGTTCGGTCGCAACGCCCTACATCATGCCTGCAGTCGAGAACATCAACGGGCAGGCCATCGTTCTGTCGAATGAACATCTGGACAAGCGCGATCCGAAGCAGTGGAAGGGCTTCACCTTCGGCGTGCCGTTCGAATACTCGATGCACAACTTCCTGCTACGCTATTACGTGGCCGAGTTTGGGCTGGATCCCGATGTTGATATCCAGATCCGCGTTGTGCCCCCGCCAGAGATGGTTGCGAACCTGCGCGCAGGAAACCTCGACGGCTATCTGTCGCCGGACCCGTTTAACCAGCGCGCCGTGTGGGAGGGGATCGGCTTTATCCACACCCTGACCAAGGACATCTGGGAAGGCCATCCCTGCTGTGCCTTTGCCGCGCCGCTGAGTTTTGCGACCGAGCTGCCGAATACTTATGGCGCGCTGCTCAAGTCGATCATCGACGCCACGCAATTCGCGTCGAACCCCGATAACCGCAAGGATATCTCAGAAGCGATTGCGCCAACCAACTACCTGAACCAGCCGGTGCCTGTGATCGAGCAGGTCCTGACCGGTACCTATGCCGATGGGCTGGGCGAGGTGCAACAAGTGCCCGACCGGATCGATTTCGATCCTTTCCCATGGCACTCGATGGGTGTCTGGATTCTGACGCAGATGAAGCGTTGGGGCTATATCGAAGGCGATGTGGATTACAAAGGTGTGGCCGAGCAGGTCTATCTGGCTGCGGATGCCAAGAAGATCATGACCGACCTGGGCTATGACGCGCCGGACGTGACTTATAAATCCCACACCATCATGGGCAAGACCTTCGACCCGAAAGATCCCGAAGGATATGTGTCCAGCTTTGCAATCGGGAAAGCGTCGTAAATGTTGGACAACCTCTCGATAAATCAGCGCGCGGCGCTGCTGTCGGTGGTGATGCTGGTGGTTGGCCTTCTGATATGGGAGGCCGCCATTCCCGCCCAGAAAGCTGCCGGAGAACTCACCGAATACGAACGTCTGACCGGTGGCGGGGCGCAAAAGGCCGGTGTGCCGCCCCCAAGTCAGGTCATCGCCAAAGCTTGGGAGCAGCTTTCGAACCCGTTCTATGACGCCGGCCCCAACGACAAGGGGATCGGCATTCAGATCGGCTATTCGATCTATCGTGTTCTGGCCGGGTATTTCATGGCTGCCCTTGTGGCGATCCCGCTGGGTTTTCTGATCGGGATGAGTCAGGTCGCCTACAAGGCGTTCAACCCATTCATTCAGGTGCTTCGGCCGATTTCCCCACTGGCGTGGATGCCGCTGGCCCTGTTCATCATTCAGGACAGCGAGGCGAGCGCGATCTTCGTGATCTTCATCTGCTCGATCTGGCCAATGCTGATTAACACAGCCTTTGGCGTCGCCGGTGTCCGGCAGGATTGGGTGAATGTCGCGCGCACGCATGAACTGGGGCCGTTTCGCACCGCCTTTACCGTCATTCTGCCCGCCGCTGCCCCAACGATCATTACAGGTATGCGGATTTCCATCGGAATCGCGTGGCTGGTCATCGTTGCGGCCGAGATGCTCGTGGGTGGGACCGGCATTGGCTATTACGTGTGGAACGAATGGAACAACCTCGACCTCACCTCGGTGATCTTTTCCATCCTCATGATCGGCATTGTGGGCATGCTGCTGGATTCGGCCTTTGCCTACCTGCAGCGCGCCGTTGCCTATGCCGAATAAGGAACAACACTCATGAGCAAACCGTTTCTGAATATCGAATTGCTGACCCAGCAGTTCCCCGACGGTCAGGGCGGCACCCTGACCGTCTTCGAAAACGCCAGCTTTGGCATCGAAAAAGGCGAATTCGTCTGCATTCTGGGTCATTCCGGCTGTGGAAAATCGACCATCATGAACATCCTGGCCGGTCTGGCGGAGCCCACATCAGGCGTGGTCAAGATGGACGGGTTCGAAGTATCCGGCCCCTCGCTGGATCGCGGCGTGGTGTTCCAGAACTACTCGCTGCTGCCGTGGCTGTCGGCGCTCAAGAACGTGACCTTCGGCGTCAAAGCCCGCTATCCCGGCTGGCCCGCCGCCAAGGTTGAAGAACACGCGCGCGCCTTTCTGGCCAAGGTGGGGCTTGAGGGCGATGTGGTACACCGCAAGCCCAGCCAGTTGTCGGGCGGAATGCGGCAGCGTGTGTCCATCGCGCGCGCCTTTGCCAACCAGCCAAAGCTGTTGTTGCTGGACGAACCCTTCGGCGCGTTGGACGCGCTGACCCGGGGCACGATTCAGGACGAATTGCTGAAGGTTTGGGGCGAAACCGAGCAGACAGTCTTCATGATTACCCATGACATTGATGAGGCGATCCTGCTGGCCGACCGCATCCTGCTGATGACCAATGGCCCGTTTGCACGGGTCGCCGAGTCGGTCGAGATCACCATTCCCCGGCCACGAACCCGGACGGAAATCGTCGACCACCCCAATTACTACGCGATCCGCAACCATCTGGTGCAGTTCCTTGGACAGCGTTCCAAGGAACTCGCCGGTCAGGCCAGCGACGGTGCGGCGCAGCGGCCAGAATCCGTTGTGATCGACCTGACGGACCCGGCCCCCGATGTAGCTGAGACCAACCCTCAACTGCGGGCCGTCAACGACTGAAAGCCCCGCGCACGGACATTCAAATCAGGAGGAACCCCAATGAAAGACACAATCGAAATCCCCGCCATGATGACCAAAGAAGATGTCACCATGATGATCCTGTCGGCCAAGAAACAGGCTGGCCTGACCTGGGAAGGCATCGCCGAGAAGATCGACATGTCGCCGGTCTGGACCCATTCGGCCTGCATGGGCATGAACGCTTTCCCCGCCGACAAGGCCGACGCCATGGTCACCTTGATGGGCCTGCCGCAAGAGGCCGCGAGCGTACTGGCCGAGCCGCCCACAAAGGTCTGGGAACAAAGCGTCCCCACCGATCCCTGCATCTATCGGTTTTATGAAATCGTTGGCGTTTATGGCCCGACCCTGAAGGCGCTGATCGAAGAGAAATTCGGAACCGGCATCATGTCGGCCATCGACTTCGACATGCAGGTCACCCGTGTGCCGAATGAAAAGGGCGACCGGGTCAAGGTCGAGATGTCGGGCAAGTACCTGTCTTACAACTCGTGGTGAACGACGTCCAATAACACAGACCATTTTGTAAAAGGAGTGAGCCGGGCCATTTGGCCCGGTTTTTTCGTGCGATACTTGTGTTGGCGGTTATTGTAGGGCCACTGATGTTCCCAACTCCGGGCTTTGGGCGAAGAGCTAAAATGACCGGCACACGGGATGATCCGATCGACAGAGTCAGGCAAACTCTGACGGCTGGATTTCGAAAACTGAACAGCCAAAACTCAGTTCGCGTTGCAGTTGCGCAACCCAAGCATGCCCAAAGCGTGCGCAGGGTACAGATGTGCTGGTCATTCAACGCGGCATCGCGAACAAGTGAAGACCAGACGGTCTGAACTAAAAACCGTCCAAATAAAAAGACGTCAAAGGGGTCGAAGGTGAATACGGTGCTAAAACAACATCGCGCGCAGGCGCAGGTGGCCAAAGGTGGTCGGCTGGTTAAATGGAAGGGCACGGTTGCCAGTATCGCTCCTTCGGTCTTTGCGGTGTCGTTTTCCGGACTGGCAACACTCGGGTCCGGGGCCTTGGCGCAAACGGTTGTGTCCTCTCCGCAGGTGACGGCGGTTCAAATAACGACCGACGAAGACCTGACGATCACTGCAACCGGCGCGGTCAATACGGCGACAACGAATACACCTACGGTCACCATTGTGCCGGATTACTCCAGCACCCTGACCAACGATGGCACGATTTCGAATACACTGACGGCCTTTCCCTCAGGCACCACAGCGCACCAGACAAGCGCGACCGCAGTTCTGCTGAACGGCGATGTCACATCGACCGGGCAGATTGTGAACAACGGCACCATCCTGGTCAGCGTCGATCGCGGCACGTCGGTCACCGACCTTGTTGCCAATGGCGTGCACGGCGTTGGGGCATTGGCTGGCAGTTTTTCAAATACCGGCACCGTGACAGTCGACATCAACGCAGGTTCAGACCCGATTGCGGCAAACGGGGTGCAATTCGAGCAGGGCATTGCGTCAACCGGCAGCTTCTCCAACTCGGGGGTTATTTCGGTCCAATCCGATTTCGGCTCCTATTTCTCAACTGTCGAAACACACGGTGTGCTGCTGGGCGGGGATGCTGAAACCACGTTGCAAAACTCGGGCACGATCAGTGTTTCTTCGGTCAATGCCTACACGCAATCGGCAGCGGGTGTTTTGGTCGAAGGCGCTCTGACCGGCGGAATTGAGAATTCGGGCACTGTCGAGGCGTCGGTCGACATGTTTGCGGTCAGGGCCACGGCGACGGGCTTTGCGGTGGCGGATCTTGTGACAGGTGATGTAGACCAGAGAGGCGACCTCACAGTCCAGGCGCAAGGCCATACGCGGGGGACGGCCTATGGCTATCACTTTCAAAACGGGCTGAACGGAAACTTCAGCAACAGCGGCTCCATCACGGCTGAGGCGCAATCCGAAACCGGTGAGATGAACGTGGCCGGTTTGTACATTACCGGAAACACGGTTGGAAACATTACAAATTCGGGCACCCTGACCGCGTCAGCCAGCGGCAGTGTCGTGCAGGCTGCAGCGGGCTATCTGCTGGATGGGACCTTGGACGGAAATTTCCAAAACACCGGCAGCATTCAGGTCACGAGTGTCTCTGACCGGGACAACTCGTCGCCCTATTCTGCTTATGCTCTGTCTGTCGGTGGCGACATGACCGGCAATATTGAAAACTCGGGCACGATCGCCATCGACGCAAGTGCAAATACTATTGTTCGCGCTGGTGGGTTCAACGTGGCGGGCGATTTGGACGGAAGCTTTACAAACAGCGGCACGATCACGGTTGATGCAACGTCGGATGACAGCACCGTGTTTGGCTATGGTCTGAATGTGCGCGGGGCGGTTTCGGGGGATGTGGCGAACTCGGGCACCATCACTCTGACCACAGAAGACGCTTCTTATGGTGGTGAGCTTGTTGGGATCAACATCACAGGCAACCTGGGCGGCGGTGTGTCCAATGACGCCGCGATTTCGGCCATCGCAGCGGGTGATGACGCGTTTCTGACCGCTGCGGGAATTCGTATCGGCGGCGATGTCGCCGGACCGATAGCAAACAGCGGAACAATCAACGCCGAAGTAAATACAGGTGACGACATCGGTCGCGCCTATGCGGTCTTGGTCGAGGGCGACGTGGGCGGCCCAATCACCAATGAAGGCGGAACGTTGCGGGCTGTGGTAAGTGGTGGAACGGATGTGTCCGTCGCCGCAATCCGGGTCGAAGGCGCACTGAACGGAGCTCTGATCAATAGCGGTACGATCATTGCCTCGACAACGAATTCAACCGACAGTGTGTTTGCCGCAGGGATTCAGATAGAACAGGGCATCACGGGGGATTTCCAAACAACGGGGACTTTGACAGTCACGGCGATCGGCTCTTCTGCGGCGTCGGCTTTTGGATCGTTCATTTCAAATGGTGCAGATGGCAGCTATTCGAATGCAGGAACCGTGTCGGTTGTGGCGCAATCGGGTGCGGGGTCGGATGCCAAAGCGGCGGTACACTTGGTAGAAGGCGGCATGACCGGCGGGCTTTCGACCGCCGCCACCATGACCGTCGCGGTCAACGCGTCCTCAGCCGCAGATGCGGATGGCATTTGTGTCAGCGGAAGTCTTACGGGCAATATCACGCACTCGGGCAGCCTCGTTGTTACCGGGGTGAGTGATCTGACCGAAGCCGATGCTGACGGATTTTATGTCAGCGGCGGCATGAATGGCGGTTTCCTGAACTCTGGCAGCATTATGGTCAGCGCTGAAAGCAACTCGGGCGAAGCAGATGCGGACGCCCTCTATATCAGCAGCGGGTTGACCGGGGATATCGCGAACCAGGGCGCAGTTACGGTCAAAGCCAACGGATCGTCCGAGGTAGATGCCAACGCCTTTTATGTATCCAGCGGGTTCCAGGGCAATTTCAGCAACGCGGCAAATGTCTCGTTGACGGCCAATGGCGGCAGCGAAGTTTCGGCAGAGGCGCTGCATGTCGCCGGAGGCATGACGGGTGCCATTGCGAACTCTGCCGCCGTGACCGTAGTGGCAACAGGTACAACCGAGGTGCGCGCGGACGGATTTGACATCAGCAGCGGCCTGATGGGGTCCGTCTCGAACACCGGTACGATTGCCGTAAGTGCATCGGGTACAAACGAAGTTTCGGCCAAGGGCATAGATATTGCCGGCGGTTTGATAGGTGATCTGGATAACCAAGGCGCCATTACCGCGCAGGCTGAGGCGGGCGGGTCCAGCGCCCTTGCAATCGGCCTCGACATCACCAGCGGCATGACAGGGAACATCACCAATTCAGGTCATATCGGGGCCAAAGCCGACGCTGCGGCAGACCCGGCAGATGCGGCTGGCATAAACGTCGGAGGCGGACTGACCGGCGATTTTAGGAACGCAGGTACCGTTGTGGTTAACGCCCAAGGTGGTTCCGATAACACGGATGCAGATGCGTTTTATGTCAGCGGGGGCATGACCGGGACTATTACAAATTCCAATATGGTGACCGTAAACGCCATGGGACTGTCTTCGGTCGATGCCGACGCATTCTATGTCAGCAGCGGTTTGACTGGAAATTTCCTGAATTCCGGTACCATCACCGTATCGGCAGAAAGTGACCTGAGCGAAGCCGATGCTGATGGATTCTACGTCAGCAGCGGTATGGCCGGAAATGTCACGAATAGCGGGACGGTAACAATCAGATCGGTGAGCAGCACTTTGGCAGAAGCCGATGCCTTTAACATTTCAAGCGGGTTCGAGGGAATGTTTGCAAATGCCGGCACGATATCCGTTGCCGCCGAAGCGGGTTTTAGCCGGGCGTCTGCCGAAGCCCTGCATGTCGCCGGTGGGATGGATGGAAACCTCATGAACTCAGGCACTGTCACCGTTGTTGCGACAGGGTCCTCAGAGGCGCGTGCCGATGGGTTTGACGTCAGTGGCGGTCTGACAGGTACGGTCACGAATACCGGTTCTATCACCGTACAGGTGTCAGGTGCGAACGATGCTTCTGTCAATGGTATCGACATTGCGGGCGGGCTGACAGGCGATCTTGGAAACGCGGGCAGTATTAAGGTCCGCGCCGACGCCAGCGGCACCAGCGCTCGGGCAAACGGTGTCGATATCACAAGCGGCCTGACGGGCAGCATCACCAATACCGGCAGCATCATGGCCATCGCGCATGCAGGGTCGGATACTGCCGATGCCGCAGGATACCGCATAGGCGGCGGCCTCAATGGCAACGTCTCCAACAGCGGTTCGATCCAGGTTGCGGCCGTTTCTTCGTCGGTTGCGTATGCCTATGGCATGGCCTCGCTCTCCGACATGACTGGCCAGATTCTCAACGAGGGCGTGGTTTCTGTATCCGCGGTCGGAGTGGACACGGCAGAGGCTGCAGGTTTTCGTGTCGACGGCATGTTCTTGGGAGCATTTGTGAATTCGGGCGCGATTTCCGTTGTGACGCAAAGTACAGCGAATGACGCGCTTGGCTATGGTGTTTCGGTGGTGTCGGGTCTGGACGGGGATATCGTCAACTCGGGCGTGATCTCAGTTCAGGGTGTCGGCGCGACCCGGGCGACTGTTGCAGGGGTCTACGTCAATCGGGAATGGACCGGCGCATTCACTAACTCTGGAACGATCCACGCCGTGGCGGATGCAGGGACCGAGCAGGCCGTCGCCTATGGCCTGCTGACGCGAATCGATCAGGTGAATGCGGACATCACGAATTCCGGCTCGGTCCTGGTGCAGGCCAGTTCTGATGATGAATATGCCCATGGGTTTGGGGTGTATTTTGGCCACGAAGACGCGAACAGCAGCCTCAGCAATACCGGTTCTATGAGCGTTCAGACCGATGCGCGGGAACAGGCCCGCGCCGCCGCGATCTATGCCGAAGACGGGCTGACGGGCGATGTCCGAAACGGGGGGGAAATCGCGGTTCGGGCCAATTCATCGACCTCTGATGCGCAGGCTTATGGCCTGTACGTCGCAGGTGGCACCAGCGGTCTGGTGCAAAACGATGGCGGCATCGTGGCTTTTGCCCAGGGCGCCGAAAGCGCGCGGGCGCAGGCCGTTTCATTGTATGATACGATGGCGGGCAATGTGTCCAACACAGGCTCTGTCACGGCAACAGCGGCGCTTGTCAACGCTACATCCAGCGCCGGCGGAATGGCCGCCGGGTTTTACATTGAGGATATGCAAGGCAGTTTCGCCAACAGCGGTGTCATTCAGGCAACCGCGACAGGCGGGGATATGGTTAATGCCTATGGGCTGTACTTCGAAAATTTCGACGGTGAAATCACCGCTGTCGGTGACATATCGGCGATGTCTGCCTCAGGCGATGCCTATGCGATCTATCTTGGAACGGGCAATGGCACGCTGAACGTTGTCAGCACCGATAGGGTCGGCGGGCTGATCCGTGTGCAGGACCATAACGTCAATCTGGATGCCAATGGCGGCAGTGCGATCTTTCGGTTCGAAGATGCAGCGGCCGGGTCCGGTGCGTTCAACACCACGGTTTCGGACGGGCGCTCGGCCTGGTTTGTTCAGGACGAAGGCGGCGCGGCACCTGTCTATGCCAGTGTTGATGCCTCGGAACTGCTGAATGCGGCCGAACTGACGGCTTTTTATGGTGGAGCCGTCAACGGATCGGTCAATGCGTTGACCTATGATCGTCAGGCGCAGGTCACGCGTAGCTCAGCAACGGGGCGGGTGTCAGCGGTGTCCTTTGGACCATTCCGCCCGTATGTGATGATCGACGGCGCGTCGCGGCAGTTCGAAAACGATGCAGGCACAGATACTGATGTTGCATTGTTCAATGGCAGCGTGGGGTATTCCGGGCAGTTGGACAATGGCGTGTCACTTGCCCTGGGTTTGGGCGTGTTCCGGTCAGACGGAGACACGGATACCACAAGCTTCGATACTGATGGCGTCTATCTGGATGCCTCTGTCGGCCGCCAATTCGGCCTGACGACGGTTGAAGCGGGCGTGGGTTTCGGCTGGATGTCGACCGACCGGTCCCGTCAAATCACCGGCAGTGCCGATGCTGAGGGAGAATACGATAGCACATTGATTACCGCCTATCTGGGGGTAGAGCGGCCATTTGACGTCAGCAATGCTGTCTCGCTGATTGGTTTTGGTGACCTGCGGTACACCAGTCAGATGGATGACGGCTATACCGAAAGCGGCTCTGCCGCGAATGCCACGGTCGGGGACAGCACGACCGAAGTGATCGAGGCGCGCCTTGGCGTTGATTTGGAAAGGGAAATCGGCACTGGTGGCGTTTTGATCGGTCAGGTGTCCGGTGTCGTGCGGCGCGAATTGGGTGAGACTGACGCCGATATCACGGTATTCTCTTCAACCCAGAGCCTGTCTTTTGCCTCAAACGACTTCAGCGGGGGCAGCGTTCTGATCGGTTATGAGCACGAGTTTGCGCCTGACATGCTGTTCCGGGCCAATGCCGAACAGGAAATCGGCGGGGGGGCGCAGGGGCCGAACTTTCAGGCAGGGATACGCTGGTCGTTCTGATCTTGTCCCGCTGCCCGCTTTTGGCGATAAAACCTGTAAGCGCCATCATCGCCAGATCGCGGCGATGATGGCCGACAGGCTCAGTCCCTTCTTTCCGCTCAACGGGTTGATCACTCGATCGACTGCTCGGCGATCAGATGCGCCACGGGTAAAATCTGGCCAGCAACCTGATCCTTCAGCTGGAGCAGGGTCATTTCATCCGTTTTGACGAATTCTATGAACACCTGATTCAGAACGTTGAAGATCAGCGCGCCCAAATCAGACGGGACCAAGCCTTTGCGCACCTGTCCGCGCTGTTGCAAAACCGCGATCAGCTCGGTCACTTGCGCTGCCAGCCGCCGATCCTGTTCCGCGTAACGGCGGCCTCGGGGGGTGTCGGGGTACTCGATAGAAAGGGCAATCGCGGTGCGCCACATCTCTTTGGACAGATATTCCAGCGAATGGTCGTAATACTGATGGATGAGCGCGAGGAGGGCCTCTTCGACGCGCGCCGGCGGTTCGTCCAGAATGGGGGCGCCGGCGGCGATGACCTCTTCGACCTCCATCGCGACGGTTGCGATCAGAATGTCGCCCTTGGTTTCATAGTAATTATAGACCGTGCCAACCGACACTTCGGCCATTTCCGCCAGATCCTCGATTCGAACGGATCGGTATCCATGTGTCCGAAACTTTGCAGATGCGGCTTCAAGGATTCGACGTTCTCGCGCCGCTTTCTGCCGCTCTCTTAATCCTGCCATGGGGAAATCCGACCTCGTTTGGCGTAAAAACAAATTTAGAGTTGACTATAAAGGTGAGGCTGTTCAAGTTTTTTCTGACAGACCCACTGAAAAACCGGGCGACCCGAAATCAACAGGAGATGAACGAATGCAAACCAGACGGATAATCCTTGGTGTATCGGCACTGGCTCTGATGGCTGGTCACGCCTGGGCTGAGGGCGAATTGAATGCGCTGGTGTGGTGCGACCACACGGACCCCGCACTGATTGAACCTTTTGAGGCGGAACATAACGTCAAGGTCAATCTGCGCGAATATGAGGGGACCGGCGCGGCACTGGCGCTGCTGGAACAGTCCCGGCCCGGCGACTGGGACGTGCTGGTGGTCGATGGGATCGACGTTTTCCGCGCGGTCGAGGCCGGTGTGCTGGCCCCATTGCCCGAGGGCGCAATTTCCACTGCCGACTACTTCCCCGAGGTGGTCATGGCGGAAAACAACACCATCGACGGCGTGACCTATGCCGTTACCGAGAAATTCGGCTACAACACGATCTCGTACAATTCCAGCAAGGTCGATCCTGCGGATATGGAAAGCCTCGCCAGCGTCTGGTCCGAGAAATACGATGGCCGCATCTCGATCTATGACTACTATCTGCCTGTCATGGGTCTGGCCGCAATCGCCGACGGGATTGCGACCGACGCTATAGGCGCGGGCGATCTGGCGAAAATCGGAGACGTCCTGTCCACCATGCGCAGCCGCGCGGCATCGGTCGCGGGGGTTGTTGCCGCGCAAACGGCTCTGGCCACCGGCGAGGTCGATATCGTTGTCGGCGGAGGCGAATGGCTGACAGCGGTGCTGGCATCGGAACAGCCAGAACTGACCTGGACCATCCCAAAAGAAGGCGCTGTGCGGTGGGCCCAGTCCATCGGCGTTGTCGAGGGGGCGGAAAACCCTGATCTGGCGGTTGAGTTCATCAAATACATCACCAGCCCCGAAGGGCAGGCGCGTCTGGCGACATCGTCCTGCTTTTGGGGTATGCCCGCAAACGCCAAGGCCGGGGATGTTCTGACGGATGAGCAGAAAAAAATCCTGCGCTGGGATCAGCAGCCTGATTACCTGTCCCTCACACAGCTGTACCCGGCGCCGGACGCCGATCTGGACATCGAAATGCAGGATCTGTGGCTGGAAACTCTGCAACAGTGACCATGCCCAAAGATCAGTTTCGGGGCTGGGGCTTTGTCACCCCGGCCCTGCTTTGGACGGTTGCCTTTTTCGTGGTGCCCTTTCTGGTGATGGGCGCCATGAGCTTTGCGTCGCTCGAAGGGCGAACGCTTGTCTGGGACCTGTCACTTGCGAACTATGCCAAGCTGTTTGAGAAAGCCTATTTGTGGCGTGCGATAATCGTTTCGCTTGAGATCACACTGACCGTCACAGCCATCTCGGTTATTCTGGCCTATCCACTGGCGTGGGTCATTGCCTTTCGCGTGCCGGAACGGTGGCAGCGGCTGGCCCTGTTGCTGGCGATATTGCCGTTTTGGACATCTTACGTCGTCCGGTCCTATGCTTGGTTGCTGGTTCTGGCCCGCGAAGGTGTGGTCAACGAAACCCTTCTCTGGATCGGGTTGATCGCTGAACCGATGACTCTGGCGAACACACGCTTTGCCACCATCACCGGGTTCGTGCATTTCTTCGTGATGCTGTTGACGCTGACGATCTATGCAAACCTGATCCAGCTGTCGCCAAACTATCGCAAGGCCGCGATGGATTTGGGCGCGAACGCATTTCAGACGTTCCGCCATGTGATCCTGCCCCTGACCCTGCCGGGCATCGTAACCGGTGCTTTTCTGACATTTGTGCTGTGTATCGGGGATTACGTGACCCCACAGATACTGGGCGGCAATACCGAGTTGACGGTGCCCCAGATCATAATGGTTCAACTAGGCCGGCGCGCTGATTTCCCACTGGCCTCGGCCCTCGCAATCGTGCTGATGAGCATCGTAGCACTGGCCTACCTCCTGTCAGCAAAATGGCTGAGGATCGACCGTCTATGATGCGTGTTCTGCCCTGGCTTTACCTGATTGTGGCCTTTGTCTTCATCTACCTGCCGGTCGGCGTTTTGGTGTTGTTTTCGCTGCAGGACGGCACGCTGCCGGTGCCGCCGTTCAACGGCCCGTCGTTCAAATGGTACCAGACGATATTGGGGGATGAGGATCTGATGGCCGCTCTGCGCAACTCGCTGATCGTGGCGTTCGGGTCATCTGCCGTTGCCGTGACCTTGGGCTTTTTGGCAGCTTATGGGTTGGCGCGGCACATGTTGCCTGGATCGGCGTTGATCCGGGGGCTGCTGATTGCTCCTTTGACGGTCAGCTATCTGATCGTCGGGCTGGGGCTGCTGATCGTTTTGACGCGCACGGGGCTTGGCATTTCGCTATGGACGGCAGCCATCGGGCATGTCGTCATCAACCTGCCGCTGGCCTTTGCGATCATCTATGCCTCGATGGGGGCGCAGCAACAGAACGCCGAGCGCGCCGCCCGGGATTTGGGCGCGTCCGAACCACAGGTTATCATGCTTGTGACCGTTCCAATGCTGCTGCCGTCGATTGCGGCGGCGTATTTTCTGTCAGTTACGCTAAGTTGGGATGAGTTCATCATCTCATTCCTTCTGACGCGCTTTGATGTGACCCTGCCGGTTGAAATCTGGTCGCTGCTCAGATCGGGCCTGTCGCCGCAACTGAACGCAATCGGCAGTTTCGTGTTCCTTATCTCGGTGGCTGTTGTCCTGTTGCTGGAACTCACCATCTTTCGGAAAGGCCGCCAATGACTGCGTCGGTAACGTTCTCGGGTCTCAACCATCGGTTTGGGCAGTTTCAGGCGCTGTCGGATATCGACCTGCAGATCAAGGCGGGTGAGTATGTTACGCTGCTGGGTCCGTCCGGTTGCGGCAAAACCACCTTGCTGTCCATTCTGGGCGGGTTTCTGGAACCAACCCAGGGCCGCGTCCTGATCGGGGGGCAGGACATGACCCGGGTCGCGCCGGTCAAACGCCCGACGACAACGGTGTTCCAGGATTACGCCCTGTTCCCCCATATGTCCCTGCGCGACAATGTGGGCTTTGGCCTGCGTATGGGGGGTATGGGCCGGAAAGACCGCCACGCCCGCGCCGAACAGATGCTGGAACTTGTGGCCCTGAAAGACGCCGCCCACAAACGTCCCCACGCATTGTCCGGTGGTCAGCGTCAGCGCGTTGCACTGGCGCGGGCCTTGGCTGTGAATCCCGATGTCTTGCTTTTGGACGAGCCGTTGGGGGCGCTGGACCTCAAGCTGCGGCGCTCGATGCAGGATGAGCTCAAGAGCATTCAAAGGCAGATCGGCACAACCTTTGTCCATGTCACCCATGATCAGGAGGAAGCCATGGCCATAGCCGACCGGATTGTCGTCATGAGCAAGGGTCGCATCGAAGATCACGGAACACCGGACCGGGTGTACCGGCATCCTGCCACGCTGTTCACCGCTGATTTCATGGGGGAAAACAACCACATCACAGGGAAAAAAGCAGCAGATGGCGTGACCACCCCCTTTGGTTTTTTGCCCGGGGAAAATGTCCCCGCATCACCCACCGTCGCAATCTGTCTGAGACCCGAGGACATTCGTGCCGATGATCAGGGGTCGTTCCAGATGGGTCCGGCCACAATAACCTCAGCCGCGTTTTTCGGAACCTATTGCCGGGTCCATTTCGCACCCGAGCGCGCGCCGGACCTCAGCCTGACAGCTTATTTGGAACCGGATCGCCCCTGGACGCAAGGCGACACCGTCCACCTTTCAGCTGAGGTCGAAAACGTCCGTCTGTTTGAACCGGAGGAGATCTGATGCAGCGCGCGCAACCGCAAGACTGGTACAGAACCACACGCAAGGGTCAGGATGTGACCCTGATTGATGAGCCGTTCATCACGCCTTTTTATCGGTGCAACATGTGGCATGTGCGCGGACGGGATCGCGATATGCTGGTGGACAGCGGTATGGGTGTTGTATCGCTGCGGACATGGGTGCCGCTGGTGACCGAGCGGGCTTTGACCGCGGTGGCAAGCCATACGCATTTCGACCATATCGGATGTCATCATGAGTTCGAAGACCGCGCGGTGCATAGGGATGAGGCCGATATTCTGGCCGATCCGACCCGTGTGTCCACTCTGGCCGATCCTTACGTGACAGATGACATCTTTGACCGTTTGCCACCCGCGCCGTACCGCTCCGACAGCTATGCTGTCACTGGCGCAAAGGCGACGCGCCTGCTGGATGATGGCGATATCGTTGATCTGGGGGATCGTCATTTCGAGGTCATTCACACGCCGGGTCACTCTCCGGGCGGTATCGCCTTGTGGGAGGCGGCAACCGGCATCCTGTTTTCCGGCGACATTGTTTATGATGGTGAGCTGATCGAAGACACGTATCACAGCAATGCAGAGGATTATTACCGGTCCATGGTGCGTCTGTACGATCTGCCGGTTCAAACGGTTCACGGCGGCCATTTCCCAAGCTACGGCCACGATCGCCACCGCGCGATCATTCGGGCGTGGCTGGATGGTAAGGAGACGGCCTAATGGCGGATCTGCCAGAGGTAATGAAAGCGGCGGTTTGTACCGGCCCCGGGGCTCCTTTGATTGTCAAAGAGGTGCCGCTGCCGCGGATCGGGCCGGATCAACTTTTGGTCAGGCTGGAAAGCTGTGGCGTCTGCCACACCGATTTGCATTTGCGCGATGGCGGTCTGCCGGATGATGCCTATCCCAGAATTCTGGGGCATGAGGGCATCGGACGGGTCGTCGCAACAGGCGCAGGAGTGCGGAATGCGCCCGGGATCGGCGCGCGTGTCGGATTACCTTGGCTCTTTGAGACATGTCTTGACTGTAAGCCTTGCAGAACGGGGCTTGAGAATTATTGCAGCACGCAACAGGCACGCGGCGTTGCGCAAAACGGTGCCTTTGCCGAATATGCCGTGCTGAATGCGCGCTTTGCCTGCGAAATTCCCGGTGCAATCGACCCCGTCAAAGGCGCGCCGCTGTTATGCGCGGGTCTGACTGCTTGGAGTGCGCTGGGGCGGTCAAAGCTGGAAGCCGGGCAAAACGTGCTGGTCATCGGGGCCGGAGGGTTGGGGCAATACGCTATACTGATTGCAAAAGCCCGGGGCGCGCAGGTGATCGTTGTGGATCAGGATCCCGCCAAGCTGGACATCGCCACTGGTCTTGGGGCCGATTGCGCTATTCTTGCGCGGCCAGAGGCCGGAAAAGCCGTCCGTAAGGCGGGCGGTGCGGATGTCACGCTGAACTTCGCGCCCTCTCCCAAAGTGTGGGAGACGATCCAGAACGCGGTAAATCCGCTGAGTGACATTGTGGCAATCGCGCTGGTGGATGAGCCGGTGGACCTGTCGATGCTCTGGTTGATTGATGGTGGACACCGGGTGTTTGGCTCGTCGGTCGGAACGCGACAGGATCTGGTGGATTTTCTGCAATTCGCGGCGCGTCATCCTTTGAATGTCGATGTTGAAACGCTGCCGTTGGACGCGGTCAACACGGCGCTTGACCGCTTGCGGGCCGGGGACGTAACCGGCAGGCTGTGTATTGACTTTGGCCTATAGCGGGTCAGCGCGAATGAGCTGATTTCCGGCGCGCTCAGAAAAAACTTGCAACCGGTTGCAAAACTGGTGATTGTGTCCCCGAAACCGTGGATTCGAGGGTGACCAATGCTCAGGATAGGATTGCTAGGCGCTGGACGAATTGGTCGTGTGCATGCCAAAGCGATTTCCGCGCATCCTCAAACTAAACTGACAGCAGTGTCGGACGCGCTTGCCGATGCGGCAGAGAATGTAGCGGCCGAGTTTGGCGCGCGGGCGGCAAGTTCCGATGAGATCATCGCCGATGCGTCGATTGATGCAGTTTTGATTGCAACGCCCACGGACACGCATTCCGACCTGATCGAGAAGGCAACCCAGGCGGGCAAGGCTGTGCTTTGCGAAAAACCCGTCGATCTGGACCTTGAACGCGCAAAAATCTGCCAAAAGACGGCTGAGGCGACGGGTAAGCCCGTAATGGTGGGCTTTAATCGCCGGTTTGACCCCAATTTTCAAACGCTCAAATCGGCCTATGCTGCGGGTGATGTTGGCGGGGCCGAGCTGTTGTCGATCACGTCCTTCGATCCCGCGCCGCCCCCGGTCAGTTATGTCAAGGTTTCGGGCGGTCTGTTTCGGGATATGATGATTCACGACTTTGACATGGCGAGTTTTTTGACCGGGCAGGTGCCCGTTGAGATACACGCCGTTGGAACCTCGGTTATCGATCCCGAAATCGGGCGAGCCGGAGACTATGATACCGCCGTTGTTACAATGACTTATGCAGATAACAGCATCGCGGTCATCAAAAACTCGCGCCGTGCGGCCTATGGGTATGATCAGCGGGTTGAACTGCTTGGGTCCAAGGGGCTTTTGCAGGCGCAAAACGTTCTGGAACATTCGGTCGTGACCTCGACAGCCAGCGGAGTGACAGGGGCGAAACCGACATATTTTTTCCTCGAACGCTATATGAATGCCTATCGGGCTGAATGGGCTGCGTTTGTTGAGGCTCTGCAAACGGACACTGAGATGCCCGTGACACTGCGGGATGGCGTTGCCGCCCTTGCAATGGCCGAGGCGGCGACACGGTCCGCGCGCACAGGTCGCCCCGTTGCGATGGAGGAGGTTTTTTGAAACCGGTTGCAAAATTGCTGGATATCCGGAAACTGGAACAATTCCGGTCGCTGATCGGGGCACAGGAGAATCGGTTGAGCCGAAAGACAGGGCGCAACTGGCATAAAGACTAACTTTTCTATTGGGAGGAATGGAAATGAATAAGTTCGTAAAAGGGGTGTTGATGGCCAGCGCCGTCGCATTTGCCGGTGTCACCGGTGCGGCGGCCGAGGGTGAAAAGTACATTCTGGTCAGCCACGCCCCCGACAGTGACAGCTGGTGGAACACCATCAAGAACGGTATTGCCCTCGCAGGTGACCAGATGGGCGTCGAAGTTGAATACCGCAACCCACCTACTGGCGACTTGGCCGACATGGCGCGGATTATCGATCAGGCCGCTGCCTCGGGTCCGAATGGGATCATTACTACGCTGGCTGATCCCGACATTCTGGAAGGTCCGATCAGGGCCGCCGTGGATTCAGGAATCGACGTGATCATCATGAATACCGGCACGCCGGAAAAGGCGCGCGAAGTGGGTGCGCTGATGTATGTGGGTCAGCCCGAATATGACGCTGGTTACGCCGCCGGTCTGCGGGCGAAGGGCGACGGGGTCGGCTCGTTCCTGTGTGTGAACCACTATATCGTGCAGCCTTCCAGCCAGGAACGGTGTCAGGGCTTTGCCGACGGTCTGGGTGTGGAATTGGGCGAGCAGATGATCGACGCTGGTCAGGACCCGGCCGAGATCAAGAACCGCGTTCTGGCCTATCTGTCAGCCAACCCCGATACGGATGCCGTTCTGACCCTGGGGCCGACCTCGGCTGATCCGACCATTCTGGCGCTGGAAGAGAACGGCATGGCCGGTGACATCTATTTCGGCACCTTCGATCTGGGTGGTGAAATCGTCAAAGGTATCAAAAGCGGCGTGATCCAGTGGGGCATCGACCAGCAGCCGTTCCTGCAGGCCTATCTGCCGGTTGTCGTGATGGCCAATTACCACCGCTATGGCGTTCTGCCGGGCAACAACATCAACTCGGGCCCCGGTTTCGTGACCGCAGACGGGCTGGAGAAAATCGAAGAATTCGCGGGCGAATACCGCTGATCTTCTGATCGGTGCGGGCGCCGAGTTTGCGTCCGCACCCCATAATCTAAGCATTCTATAGCGCGAGGGGAGGCACCCATGGCTGAATCAGCGCAATCCGCAGCGGGCGGCGACGAACGGGTCAAAGAGATCTCACCGTTGCGCCAGGCCCTGATCCGTCCTGAACTGGGCGGCATGGTCGGCACAGTCGCCGTGTTCACATTCTTTCTGCTGTTCGCCTTTGACAGCGGCATGTTCAACGCGCAGGGCGTGATGAACTGGTCGATTGTCTCGGCCCAGTTCATGATCATTGCCGTAGGCGCCTGCCTGCTGATGATCGCGGGTGAGTTCGATCTGTCCGTCGGTTCGATGATCGGCTTTGCGGGGATGATGATTGCGATTTTTTCAGTCACGCTCAGCTGGCCGGTCTGGATGGCGATCATTGTGACCTTTGCGCTATGTGTCTCAATCGGTGCGGTGAACGGCTACATCGTTGTGCGCACCGGATTGCCCAGCTTTATCGTGACGCTGGCCTTTCTGTTCATCCTGCGCGGCTTCACCATCTACCTACCCCAAACCATCGAACGCAAAACCATCATCGGCGGTATCCGTGATGTGGCCGAAGGCGACTGGCTGGCTTCGGTCTTTGGCGGCAAAGTCGGGCAGGGGCTGTTTGTCTGGCTGGGTGACGCGGGCATAATCGAGACCTTTGAACGCGGCACGCGCGCGGGTCAGCCTGTGGTGGATGGCATTCCGATGCTGATCATCTGGGCGATTGTCATCATCATCTTCGGCCACGTGCTGTTGACCAAGACCAAGTTCGGCAACTGGATTTTCGCTGCCGGCGGTGATGCCGAAGCGGCGCGGAATTCAGGCGTTCCGGTGAACCGGGTCAAAATCCTGATGTTCATGTTCACTGCCTTCTGCGCCACGGTTTTCGCTACCTGTCAGGTGATGGAGTTCGGCTCGGCTGGGGCAGATCGCGGCTTGCTGAAGGAATTTGAGGCGATCATCGCCGTGGTCATTGGTGGCGCGCTGCTGACTGGCGGCTATGGCTCGGTTCTGGGCGCGGCCCTGGGGGCATTGATCTTTGGCGTGGTGCAGCAGGGGCTGTTCTTTGCGGGGGTTGAAAGCTCACTCTTCCGGGTGTTTTTGGGTGTGATCCTTCTGGGTGCGGTGATCCTGAACACCTATATCCGCCGCATCATCACAGGAGAGCGCTGAGATGACCGAAGATACCAAATTCCATCACGGCGACGCGCAGGAACAGGCTCCGATCATTCGGATGGTAGATATCCAGAAACACTTTGGCTCGGTGATCGCCTTGGCCGGGGTCAGCTTTGATCTGAAGCCGGGTGAGTGTCATTGCCTGCTAGGCGACAATGGTGCGGGAAAATCGACCTTTATCAAAACCATGTCGGGGGTGCACAAACCAACGGCGGGTCAGATCTTTTTCGAAGACAAACCAATGCATTTCGAAGATCCGCGCGACGCGATTGCGGCGGGGATTGCGACAGTGCACCAGCATCTGGCCATGATCCCGCTGATGAGCGTGAGCCGCAATTTTTTCATGGGCAATGAGCCGACGAAAAAGGTCGCCGGGGTCAGCTTCTTCGACAAGAAACTGGCCGATGAAATCACCATGGAAGAGATGCGCAAAATGGGCATCAACTTGCGGGGCCCCGATCAGGCCGTAGGCACCTTGTCAGGGGGTGAACGCCAGACGGTCGCCATCGCCCGTGCGGTGCATTTTGGCGCGAAGATTCTGATCTTGGACGAGCCGACCTCGGCCCTTGGGGTGCGTCAGACCTCAAACGTTCTGGCGACCATCGACAAGGTGCGCAGTCAGGGGGTTGGCGTGGTCTTTATCAGCCACAATGTGCGACACGCGCTGGCCGTGGGGGATCGGTTTACCGTGTTGAACAGGGGACAGACCCTTGGCACTGCAAAACGCGGTGAAATCTCGCCCGAAGAACTGCAGGACCTCATGGCTGGTGGACAGGAACTGGCCCAACTGGAAGGGTCGCTGGGCGGAACCGTTTGACACGGCCCCGTCACGCATATTGGCAAAACTGAAATTCAACGGATCGCCCACATAGGTATTGCATGCGGGCCGTGTGTTGAAAGGAAACACGAATGAGCAAGACAATCCGACTGACCGCGGCGCAGGCCTTGGTGCGCTATCTGGGCGCGCAGATGAACGAGGGTGGCGAGCCATTCATCGCCGGTGTTTGGGCCATCTTCGGCCACGGCAATGTGGCCGGGCTGGGTGAGGCCCTGCATGCTGTGAAAGACACTCTGCCCACCTATCGCGGTCATAACGAGCAGACCATGGCCCATTGCGCGATTGCCTATGCCAAGCAAAAGCGGCGCACGCGGGCGATGGCGGTGACGTCCTCGATCGGGCCAGGGGCGACGAATATGGTAACGGCGGCGGCGCTGGCTTATGTGAACCGCCTACCGGTTCTGCTGCTGCCCGGTGACGTGTTTGCCACGAGAGGGCCCGACCCGGTGCTGCAACAGCCCGAAAACTTCAGTGACGGTACTGTCAGTGCCAATGATTGCTTCCGTCCGGTCAGCCGATACTTCGACCGGATCACGCGGCCCGAACATCTGTTGACCGCGCTGCCGCGCGCCTTTCGCACCATGACGGACCCTGCCGATTGCGGGCCCGTCACGCTGGCCTTTTGTCAGGACGTGCAGGCCGAGGCCTATGACTATCCCAAAAGCTTCTTTGAACCGCGCGTCTGGTATCAGCGCCGTATCCGCCCGGATGAGGGCGAGTTGGCCCGTGCTGTGGCGGCGATTAAGGCGGCCAAACGGCCTGTGATCATCGCGGGCGGCGGCGTGCATTACTCGGGGGCGACGGATGCTTTGCAGAGCTTTGCCGAGACGCACAATATTCCGATCACCGAAACGCAGGCAGGTAAGTCTGCGCTGGCCTGGGATCATCCGCTGAACCTTGGGCCAGTCGGCGTGACGGGCGGTGAACCGGCCAATGATGTCTGCGCCAAGGCTGATCTGGTGCTGGCCGTGGGCACGCGGTTGCAGGATTTCACCACCGGCTCATGGGGCCTGTTTTCGAACCCAGAGCGTGAGATGATCTGCCTGAACACCGGCGCATATGACGCCGAGAAACACGGCGCGATGCCCTTGCAATCGGATGCCCGAGTTGGGTTGGAAGAGCTTGGCGCGGGTTTGCAGGGCTATCGCGCCGATCCGGTTTCGGACACGCTCAAGGCCGATTGGTATGGCAAGGTTGATAAGCTGACCGATGCGCCCGGTGACGGGAATGCGTTGCCGACGGACATGCAGGTTGTGGGCGCGGTCCAGCGTGCCTCGCATAACGACACAGTTGTGATGTGTGCCGCGGGCACCATGCCGGGTGAGTTGCACAAGCTGTGGAAAGCCCCGCGCCCCGGTGCGTATCACATGGAATATGGCTTTAGCTGCATGGGGTATGAGATCGCGGGTGCCATGGGCATCAAAATGGCTGAGCCTGAGCGCGATGTGATCTGTTTCACCGGCGACGGCACCTATATGATGGCCAATTCCGAGATGGCCTCGGCGGCGATGATGGGCGTCTCGTTTACCGTGGTGATCACGGACAACCGGGGCTTTGGCTGCATCAACCGCCTGCAGATGGGCACTGGCGGGGCCGAGTTTAACAACCTGCTGGACCATGCGGTGCATGAGACGCCGTCGGCCATCGACTTTGCCGCCCATGCGGCGGCGATGGGCGCCACCTCGGTCAAGGTTGGTTCAATTGCCGAGTTGGAGGACGCGCTGGCCAAGCGCGCCGACATCAAGGGTCCATATGTGGTTGTCATCGATACCGATCCGTACCCCTCGACCGAATATGGCGGCACGTGGTGGGAGGTCGCTGTGCCCGAGGTCAGCATCCGCCCAGAAGTGAACGAAAAACGCGCGGCCTATGAGCTGGCGATCAAGGAAAGAAACACCAAATGAACGTGAAAATCGGAATCTCTCCGATCGCGTGGCAGAATGATGATCTGCCGGATCTGACGGCTGCTTACACCATGGAGCAGGCGCTGAAAGAGTCGCGCCAGATCGGCTATACCGGCGTCGAACGTGGCCAGCGCATGCCCGGCGATACCGAAGGGTTACGTGCCTATCTTGAGGCGAACGACATCGCGCTGTGTGGGGGCTGGTGCTCGGGCGCGTCGCTGGTGAACGATTTCGCAACCGAGCGCGAGGCCGTGCGCGAACAGGTCGAACAATTCGTGGCGCTGAACAGTCCCTGCATCGTCTATGCCGAATGTTCGAACACCGTGCAGGGCCAGATCGGAACGCCGGTCAATGACCGACCCAAACTGTCGAAAGACGAGGTTCTGGCCTATGCGGCCAAGATCACGGAACTGGCCAAGTGGATGGCCGATCAGGGCATGCCGATGGCCTATCACCATCACATGGGCACGATCATCGAAAGCGAAGACGACGTGAACTGGCTGATGGAGGGGTCGGGCCCCGAGGTGAAGCTGTGTTTTGACACAGGCCATCTGCTGTTTGGCGGAGGCGATGTGTTGGCCACCCTGAACCGTTGGGGCGACCGCGTGCACCATGTGCATTTCAAGGACATCCGCCCCGCCGTGGTGCAAAACACGCGCGAGAATGAGCGCAGTTTTCTGGACGCCGTGATTGCCGGCGCATTCACCGTCCCCGGCGATGGCTGCATTGATTTTCAGGCCGTGGCGAACGCGCTGAAAGCAATGGAGTACAGCGGCTGGATCGTGGTTGAGGCCGAACAGGACCCGGCCAAAGCCTCGCCCTATGAGTATTCGAAAAAGGGCTATGAGCACATTGTCAAAGTCTGTGGGGAGGCCGGGCTGACGATCACCGCATAACTCACCGCCCGCAGGGGCAACACCCAAGCCATGAGAAAGGAGAAAATCATGGTGCATCAAGAACTTGGATATGTCGGATATTTTGACCGGGAATCCTGTGATCTGGATGAATTCAAGGTGTTGACCTCGCAAAGCCTGACCACTGACGCGGTGCCCCACGCGGTATCGGTCGAAAAGAACGTACCGGTCTATGACATGGATTCATTGCGACCGGCGTTGGAGGATACCCAGCAGCGAAAGCAATTGCTGGCCGAGTGGGGACATGTCCTGAACAGCTCGGCGGGTGTGATCGCCTTGAAGGGGGCTTATGCGGATACCTCGGTGATCGACCGGGCGACTGACGTGTTCCGCGACATCATCGCCCAGGAACGTGAAGGCGGCGGCGGTGAGGGCGATCACTTTGCCGCCTCAGGCGCGAATGACCGGGTGTGGAACGCGTTGCAAAAACAGTGCATGCACGATCCCGAAGGCTTTGCGCTTTACTACGGGAACCCGGCGATTGCCGCTGCGTGTGAGGCGTGGCTGGGGCCGAACTATCAGATGACCGCGCAGGTCAATCAAGTACGCCCCGGCGGTCAGGCGCAGCAAGCGCATCGCGACTATCACCTGGGGTTTCAAAGCGCTGAAATGGCGGCGCGCTACCCCGTGCATGCGCATATGGTGACAGCAACTCTGACCCTGCAAGGCGCAGTGGCCCATTGCGATATGCCGGTGGAAAGCGGGCCGACCAAGCTGTTGCCGTTTTCGCAGCTCTATGCGCCCGGATATCTGGCGTTCCACGATCCCGCCCATCGGGAGTATTTTGAGGCGTCCTGTATTCAGCTGCCATTGTCCAAGGGCGACGCGGTGTTCTTCAACCCGGCCCTGTTCCACGCAGCTGGCGCGAACCGCAGCGCGAATATCGACCGGATGGCCAACCTGTTGCAGGTATCATCGGCTTTTGGCCGCGCGATGGAGGCCATCGACCGCCGCAGCATGTGTCTGACGGTTTACTCCGCGCTGATCGCGTTGAAACAACGTGGGGCGCTGACCGGATTGGCTTTGGACGCGGCCATCGCCGCCACGGCCGAGGGGTATCCGTTTCCCACCAATCTCGACACCGACCCACCCGTTGGCGGCAATGCCCCCGCCAGTCAGGCGGACATTCTGCGGCAGGCTCTGTCCGAAGGGTGGAGCGAGACTCAATTGGCTGAAACGCTCGCAACCCAGCATCAGCGCCGGGCCGCGTGACGCAAGAACCGGGCGGGCCCATCCCGCCCGAAAGGAGAAGAAGAGAATGGCAGACCTGCTCAAGAAACCTTTTGGCACACGGGGCAAAGTGCATGACATCACCCCTGCCAGCGCCGGTTGGCGCTATGTCGGGTTTGGCCTTTACCATCTGAAAGCAGGCGACAAGGCGGCTGAAGTAACCGGCGACCGTGAGGTTATTTTGGTCATGGTTGAAGGCAAGGCACGGATCTCAGGCGCGGGGCAGGACTGGGGCGTTCTGGGCGACCGGATGAATGTTTTTGAAAAGACCGCGCCCCATTGCTTGTACCTGCCAAACGGGACCGAGTGGGAGGCCGTGGCGGAAACCGATTGCGTGCTGGCGGTGTGTTCGGCCCCCGGCAAGGGCGGGCATAAGGCGCGGCGCATTGGGCCGGACGGCATCACGCTGACCGAGCGCGGCAAGGGCGTGAACTCGCGTCATATCAACAACATCGCGATGGAACATGAGGATTACGCCGACAGCCTGCTGGTGACCGAGGTGTTCACGCCAAACGGGCACTGGTCATCCTACCCCAGCCACCGCCATGACGAGGATGACTATCCGCGCATCACCTATCTGGAAGAGACCTATTACCACCGCCTGAACCCGGCCAATGGCTTTGGTATCCAGCGGGTCTATACCGATGACGGTCAGTTGGACGAAACCATGGCCGTATCGGACGGGGATGTAGTGTGCGTGCCGCGCGGCCATCACCCCTGTGGCGCGCCCTACGGGTTCGAGATGTATTATCTGAACGTCATGGCCGGACCTTTGCGCAAATGGCGGTTCGTCCCGGCGCCCGAGGTCGAATGGATCATGGAGCGTGACGCCTGATCCTACCGCTGAGGCGGCGCGCCAAACGCCCGGATGACGGTGCGGGCGGCGGCCTCGACCGGATCATGCGTTTCTTTCAGGATGGTCACGCGGTCAAACCGGTCGGGGTCACTGTTCACGGCCTCACGCAGCGCGTGACCAAAGGCCATCCGCAATTCGGTGCCGATGTTGAACTTGCAGATCGAAGTGTCGCGCGACAGGCGCGCGCGTTGTTCCACCGGCACGCCCGAGCCGCCATGGATCACCAGCGGGACATCGGTCAGCGTGTCGATCTCGGCGATGCGGGCCTCATCCAGCCCGCCCTCTTTGTCTTGTTGCAGATGCACATTGCCAACCGAGATCGCCATCGCGTCGACGCCGCTTTGCCGGGCGAATTGCGCGGCCTCTGCCGGATCGGTACCGTTTGATCCTTCGCCTCCGGAATAGCCGACAAACCCGATCTCACCCTCGCAGGAAATCCCGGCGGCGTGGGCCATCTCGGCAATGGCGGCGGTCTCATCGATGTTTTGCTGCAAGGGTTTGCGCGACCCGTCAAACATCAGCGAGGTAAAGCCGCTCTCCAGCGCGATCCTGCACTCTTCGAAGGTATAGCCATGGTCAAGATGCGCCACAACGGGGACCGAGGCGTTTTCGGCCAGATGCCGGAACATCTTGCCAAGGATCGGCAAGGGCGTGTGCTCGCGACAGCTTGGGCCCGCTTGCAGGATCAGGGGGGCGTTTTCGGCCTCAGCTGCGGCCACATAGGCACGCATGTCTTCCCAACCCAGCGTCACCAACCCGCCAACGGCATAGCCTTGTTCATATGCGGGCTGCAGGACGTCTTTCAGAGTAACAAGCGTCATTTGAACTTGGCGATCATGTCTTTGATGCCCGGGATCGTTTCGATCTGATAGGCATGGGTGGGCTGGAAATACTGCACCAGCGACCGCTGGCTCAGGCCGGCGAGGATGGTGAAATAATACATCTCGTACCCCGGCAGAACACAGCAGGGGTGGTAGCCATTGTCGATGCAAACGGTCGATCCATCGACGATGTGATACGCATCGCCGGGTTCGTTGTCTTCACGCTGCAGCATCTGCAGACCCGAGCCCCAGTTGGGTTTGAAGCGGAAATTATAGGTCTCATCATGCCGCGTCTCATCGGGCAGGCGGTTGGTGTCATGCTTGTGGCTGGGGAAACCCGACCAGCCGCCCTGGCCGACGGTGAACAACTCGCTCACCAGCAGGCGGCCCACCTTGTCGTGTTGTTTTTGGCCTAGTATGTGCTTGATCTTGCGATGGGTTTTGGTGTCATCGCTGCCATATTGCACTAGGTCATGTTCGCGCACATCGAACGGTTCCAGCACCTTGTCGTATTTTGCACCGGCCACGAACACCTCGGCGGACTCGGACAGGCAAACCATCTGCGCCTTGGCCCCAACAGGGACATAGACCCCCTCGGGTTCGCCGTCCCAGACATCCTCGCCCCGGTTTCCCAAAGCGGGGAAGGGGACGCCGTCGATGTCGACATCGACGCTGCCGGTTGCCGGAACAATGCAGGTCTCATAGCCGGGCACCTGATATTCGAACGCGTCGCCCTTTTTCAGTTTGACGATGTTGAAATAGTTCAGCGGAACTGTTGGATCATCGGCATCCACGATGGGCTTGTTCTGATTGTCGAATGGGGCGATGTGCATGGGGACCTCCTAGGTCGTCGGACCGGGGTGGGACGCCAGAAATGCGTCCAGTTCAGACGTGGTCGGCATGGCCGGAGAGCAGCCGGGATGCGACACGACAATCGACGCACAGGCCGACCCGCGCATCACCGCCTCTTTCAGCGGATAGCCCGCCGCGATTGAGGCCAGCAGCCCGGCCATGAAACTGTCGCCGGCACCGACGGGTTTGATCGCGTCAACGGGGTAGATGCCGGTTTCGATCTCCTGCCCGTCCGCCAAAGTGACCGCGCCCTTTTCGCCCATCTTGTAGATCACGACGCGCCCCGGCTTGCGGGCCAGGTCCTGAGCCTTGGCAAAACCTTTCTCAATGCCGCCTGCCATGAAGCCGAACTCTTCGTCATTGCCGACGATCAGGTCGCTGGCGTCACCGGCGCGTGACAGCACATCGGCGGCCACTTCGGGCGATGGCCAGCTGTAGGGGCGGTAGTCTATGTCGAAAATCACCGGCAATCCTGCCTTGCGGGCGTTTTCAAAGGCTCGGAACGTGGCGCTGCGCGACGGCTCGGCGGCGAACACTGTCCCGGCGGACAGCACGGCTGTAAAGGCGGTGTAGTCTACCTTGTCCACGTCTTCTTCGGTGACCTGAAAATCAACCGCTCCGTTGCGGTAGATGACGTTTTGGAAATCCTCTGTCCGGCTTTCATACAAGGCCAGTGAGGTGCGATATTCGCCGCCCTGAACGCGGATATACGATGTATCCACGCCGTAATGCGCCAGCCGGTTCATGCAGAACCGCCCCACCGCATCGTCCGAGATCGATGTGACCAGTGACGCCTGACTGCCCAGCTTGACCAGCCCCGCGCAGATATTGGCCGAGGACCCGCCCAGATCGGCGTGAAAGGTGCCTGCATCCTCGCTTTTGACATTGATGGGCTCGGCGAACAGATCGATGCCCGCGCGCCCGAAGACGGCAAACCGGTTTCCCTTGATCCCATCCATCAAAGTGCTCACGTCGTGTCCTCCGGCAAAAAGGGCGGGCAGGGATCGTTGGTCCTTGCGTTGAATCGATTCACACGATACTCATTTTGCAACCGGTTGCAAATACAATGTTCGGAGCCGTTGCACATGCCTGAAATCGGAATAGGAATCGTCGGTGGCGGCTATATGGGCAAGGCCCATTCCGTTGCGATGGCCGCCGTGGGGGCCGTGTTCAACACCGTCCTTCGCCCCCGGCTTGAGGTGATCTGCGCCTCAACCGCCGACAGTGCCGAACGCTATCGCGCAGCCTATGGGTTTCAGCGCGCGACCAAGGATTGGCGCGCGCTGGTGAATGACCCTAAGGTAGAGGCAATCGTGATCGCCTCACCGCAAACCACGCACCGTCAGATTGCCGAAGCGGCCTTTGCCTTGGGCAAGCCGGTGCTGTGCGAAAAACCACTGGGGGCCTCGCTCGATGACAGCCGCGCGATGGTGGCAGCAGCCGAGGCTGCAAGCGCGATCAATATGGTTGGGTTCAACTATATCCGAACCCCGGCCAGCCAATTCGCAAGGCAGCTGATCGCGAATGGTGAGATCGGGGATATCACATGGTTTCGGGGCGAACATACCGAAGATTTTTATGCCGATCCGCAGGCTCCGGCGAGTTGGCGTACAACGGGCATGGCCAATGGCACGATCGGGGATCTGGCACCCCATATGGTCAACGGTGCGCTGGCTCTGATCGGGCCGATCACGCAGGTCATGGCGGATGTCGAAACCGTGCACCGTCATCGTCCGGGTGGCGAGGTCACCAATGATGACCACGCCCAGATGATGTGCCGCTTTGAGAATGGCGTCATGGGCAATCTGTATTTCAGCCGTGTCGCGACGGGGCGGAAGATGGGCTATGCCTATGAAATCTCGGGCACGAAGGGCGCGATCCGCTTCGATCAAGAGGATCAGAACGCCCTGTGGTTGTATCGCAGCGAAGGGCCTGAGGCGACGCGGGGCTTTACCAAAATCCTGACCGGCCCTGCCCACCCTGATTATGAACCCTTCTGTCAGGGGCCGGGGCACGGGACCGGGTATCAGGATCAGATCATCATTGAGGCCAAGGATTTCCTGCACGCCATTCACACCGGCCAGAATATCTGGCCCACGTTCCGCGTTGGGCATGAGGTCAACCGGGTTCTGGCGGCAGCACTTGCATCCTCGGACCAGCGGCAATGGCAGGCGGTCAGCGATTTCTGACGCAAATATCGGCATGATAGAAGAGAGACTAAGATCATGGCAAAACTGAAATGGGGCATGATTGGCGGGGGCGAGGGCAGTCAGATCGGACCCGCCCACCGTTTGGGTGCATTGGCTGACGGGATGTTCGAATTCACTGCGGGCGCACTGGATCATCGCCCCGATGTCGGGCGCGAATATGCGCAACGTCTGGGGGTAGCGCAGGACCGTGCCTATGGCGACTGGCAAGAGATGCTGGCCGGTGAAAAAGACCGCGCCGACCGGATCGATCTGGTAACGATTGCAACACCGAACGCCACCCATTTCGAGATTGCGAAAGCCTTTCTTGAGGCCGGGTTCCACGTGCTGTGCGAAAAGCCGATGACCATGACGGTGGAAGAGGGCGAAGAGATCGTCCGCGTCGCCGAAGCCTCGGGTAAGATTTGTGCGGTCAATTACTGTTATTCCGCCTATCCGATGGTCCGGCAGGCCCGCGCGATGGTGCGGGCGGGGGACATCGGCAAAGTGCGTCTGGTGGTGACGAATTTCAGCCATGGACACCACGGGGATGCCACGGATGCCGACAACCCCCGTGTGCGCTGGCGTTATGATCCGGCGATGGCAGGCGTGTCCGGGCAGTTTGCCGATTGCGGTATCCACGCCCTGCATATGGCAAGTTTTATCAGTGATGATGAGGTCAAAACGCTGTCGGCGGATATGGCCTCGACCATCCCCAGCCGCGCGCTTGAGGATGACGCCATGGTCAACTTCCGCACCGAGGGCGGCGCGGTTGGGCGGTTGTGGACCTCATCCGTGGCCATCGGGCGGCAGCACGGGTTCGACATTCAGGTCTTTGGCGAAACCGGTGGTTTACGCTGGATGTCGGAACAACCGAACCAGTTGGTCTATACCCCCGTCAATGGCCGCACACAGATCATCGAAAAGGGCGAAGGCGGCTTGCATGAAGACGCGCAGCGCCTGTCCCGTGTCGCCATTGCCCATCCCGAAGGGTTCCCGCTGGCGGTTGCGAATATCTATTGCGATCTGGCTGACGCCATTCAGGGCGAAACCCGCGATGGCTTGCCGACACCCGCGGACGGCGTGCGGTCTATTGCTGCCGTGCATGCGGCGGTGGCTTCGTCGAAGAACGACGGCGCCTGGACCGATGCGCGCCCGCCCATGTTCCGTTGATCAGGTGCGGGGCCGTAACGTGCCCCGCTCGATCACGCGGCAGGGAAAAATCCGGGCTTCGGGATAGCGCGCAGGATCTTTCAGCATCTCTTCGACCAGATCGACTGAGGCGGTGATGATCTGTTTGATCGGCTGGTGGATTGTGGTCAGATCAACGCTTTGCCAGCGCGACATCTCCATGTCGTTCAGACCGATTATGCCGATGTCCTTGCCGGGTTGCAGGCCATGGTCTGACAGCGCGGACAAGGCCCCGATCGACAGAATGTCATCGCCGCAGAAATACCCTTCGGCGGGCTGACCCTGCAACAGGCGCAACATTTCCGCGCGCCCCGCCTCAAACGAATAGGCACCCGCAAAGGAATGCGTCACATTCAGGTCGGGGTGCTTTTCGGCCTCTTCCATGAAACCGCGATAGCGGTCCATGGCGGATGTGGCGTCTTTGGGCCCACCCAGATAACCCACATGGCGGTAACCGCGCGCCAAAAGCTCGCGGGCGGCCATGCGTCCGCATTCCACGTTGTCGATGCCAACCACATGCACCTCGGGCGAGGTTGCCGAGCGGCCAAACGTATGCACAACCGGAACGCCCGCATCATGAAATGCCTTGGCAAAGCTTGGGGGCAGGGTTGATGAGGCGACAATCGCCGCGTCCACCGAATATTGCCGCAACATCCGCACAGAGTTTGTAGGTTCCGTCTCATCCGTCAGGTTCACGATCAACGGGCGCAGCCCGCGTTCCTGCAGGGCACGGGTGAACTGATCGAACACTTCCAGAAAGATCGGGTTGTGAAAGTTGTTGGAAATCAGACCGATCAGCTTGGTCCGCCCGGTGGTCAGGGAAGAGGCCAGCGCGTTCGGGCTGTAGCCCAGTTCTGCTGCTGCTTTCTCGACCTTGCTGCGCGTCTTGGCTGAGACGGAAGCCCCTTTTGTAAACGTGCGCGACACGGCTGAGCGCGATACACCGGCCAGAGCCGCGACTTCTTTGAGGGTGACACTCATGCGATGGGCCAGAGCGTATTGTGTTGGCGTGTGAACGACTGCATGGGGAAACAATAGGCCCGATCAATATCCACGCGCAATCCGTTACCCAACCATCCTGAAAATTCGCGCCGCGGGTCGCCACCGTACCCTCAAGGGTGAAAAGACCCTTAGCCGACTTCAGCCACATTTTGACAATCCCGACGGCGGCTTTCTGAAAGTCGGATGTACCCCTGACCTCGCGCCTGATGGCAACGCGTCGTTTTTTGTTGACTGGCAAGTCAGTCAATGTCAGCTAGAGCTCCAAGAAAATCGTTTTTGACTGATCAATCAGTTAAAAATCGATAACAGAGTTAAGTCAACAAAACTGCGTCAGCTCGCGACGGCAAACCCAGCGTCGCTGCGCGGTGCACAGGTGATCAGGTCGCAAGCCTTCGTGTTTGCTGACATCGCCGGGAAACATGGGAAACGACGATGGAACAGTTCGATTATGTCATCGTGGGCGCGGGTTCGGCTGGTGCGGTCCTGGCCAACCGACTGACCGAAGATGCCGCCAATACAGTGCTGCTGCTTGAGGCCGGAGGCGAGAATGACAACCTGTTTGTCAACATGCCCGCCGCGATGACGTATCCGATGAAGTTTGACCGCTTTAACTGGAAACACGTGACGGAGCCTGAACCCTACATGAACAATCGCCGGATTGGTCAGCATCGGGGCAAGGGTTTGGGTGGATCGTCTGCGATCAACGGCATGGCCTACGTGCGTGGCCACGCCTGCGATTATGATGAATGGGTCGAACTGGGTGCCAAGGGCTGGGGCTATGCGCAGGTGCTGCCCTATTTCAAACGCAGCGAGCAATATAGAGGCAGCGAAGATGAATATCGCAACACGGATGGATACCTGAGAGTCTCGCGCGGAAATGACATGGTTGGTACGCCCCTGTATCAGGCATTTATCGACGCGGGCGTCGAAGCGGGCTATCCGGCTACGACCGACTATAACGGTTACCGGCAAGAAGGGTTCGGCCCCTACCAGATGACAGCGTTTGAAGGGCGGCGCAGCTCAACTGCGCGGTGTTTCTTGAAACCGATCCGCCACCGCAAGAACCTCAAGATCGAGACCTGGGCTTTTGCCAAGCGTATCGTACTGGACGGCAAGCGCGCCACCGGGATCGAATATGATCGTAAGGGCCAGCGCAAAATCGCCAAGGCGAACAAAGAGGTGATCATCGCCGCCAGCGCCTTTAACTCTCCGGCCTTGCTGCAGGTTTCGGGTATTGGCCCGGCAGATGTTCTGCGCAATGCCGGGGTTGAGGTGGTGCATGATCTGCCCGGTGTCGGCGAAAACCTGATGGACCACCTTGAGGTGTTCTTTCAAATGCGCTGTTCGCAGCCCGTCAGCCTGAATTCCAAGCTTGGGCTGTTCAACGAGGCGAAGATCGGTCTGCAATGGCTGCTGACCAAAAAGGGCATCGGGGCCTCAAACCAGTTTGAATCGGGTGGGTTCATACGGTCGCGCGCAGGGTTGCGCTGGCCTGATATCCAGTTCCACTTCTTGCCCGGAGCGATTTCTTATTCCGGCGATCCTGCCTTCAAAGAAGACGGGTTTCAAGTACATGTCGGTCCGAACAAGGCCAAAAGCCGCGGGCATGTGCGGATCCAAACTCCGAACATGGAAGACCACCCCAAGATCCTGTTCAATTACCTCAAGGAACAAGAGGATATCGAGGATTGGCGGCGCGCGGTGCGTCTGACGCGGGAAATCATGAATCAACCGGCGCTTGACCCGTTCAACGCAGGCGAATACGCGCCCGGCACGGATGTCCAGACAGATGATGAGATTGACGCCTGGGTCCGGCAAGAGGCGGAAACCGCCTACCATCCATCGGGCACCTGCAAGATGGGTGCCGATGACGATCCAATGGCCGTTCTGGACCCTGAATGCCGGGTCCGCGGAATGGAAAACCTGCGCGTGGTGGACTCGTCCATCTTCCCGGTGATCCCCAACGGCAACCTGAACGCCCCGTCGATGATGGTAGGGGAACGCGGCGCGGATTTGATCCTGGGGCGCGACCCGCTGCCTGCATCTAATGCCGATGTCTGGATCGATCCGGAATGGGAAACCCGCCAGCGACTGAACCCACCAGCGCGCGCCATTTGAATGCAATGTCAAAGCTGCCCTGTCCCCCACGGCGCAGCGACTTCTTCCACGAGGACAGAATGAAGTACCAACCCAAGGCCAGCCATTTCATCAATGGCGCATATGTCGAAGATACCGACGGTGAGGCCATTGATGTGATCTACCCCGCAACAGGCGAGGTTATCGCCCGGGTGCACTCGGCCACGCCTGCGATTGTCGAACAGGCCATTTCCAGTGCCAGGGCGGCGCAAAAAGCATGGGCTGCGACCCCAGCCGTTGAACGGGGCCGTGTATTGCGCCGCGCAGCCGAACTGATCCGTCAGCGTAACGAAGACCTGTCTAAGATCGAAACCCACGACACTGGCAAGCCGATTCAGGAAACACTGGTCGCAGACGCTCTGTCGGGGGCAGAGGCATTGGAATATTTCGGTGGGCTGGCCGCAACTTTGACCGGAGAATACATCCCCGTCGGCAACGGAGATTTCGTCTACACCGTACCCGAGGCGCTTGGTGTGTGTCTTGGCATCGGCGCATGGAACTATCCCATCCAGATTGCCTCATGGAAAGCCGCCCCAGCCTTGGCCTGTGGCAATACGATGGTGTTCAAACCGTCCGAAACGACCCCGCTGACAGCGCTGAAACTGGCCGAGCTTCTGACCGACGCCGGCGCGCCCGCCGGTGTTTTCAACGTGGTGCAGGGCCTGCGTGACGCCAGCGCCGCGATGGTGGCCGACACGCGGATAGACAAGGTGTCTCTGACCGGCTCGGTCCCGACGGGCAAAAAGGTTTATGCCGCCGCCGCCGAAGGCATGAAACACGTGACCATGGAATTGGGCGGCAAATCCCCCATACTTGTCTTCGACGATGCCGATCTTGAGAATGCGATCAGCGGCGTGATCAACGGGAACTATTACTCTTCTGGGCAGGTCTGTTCCAATGGTACCCGTGTGTTCGTGCAAAAGGGCATAAAGGACGCCTTTGTCAAACGCCTTTGCGAACGGCTGGAGGGCGCTGTGATCGGTGACCCGATGGACCCGCAGGTGAGTTTTGGCCCCATGGTCAGTCAGGCACAGCTGGACATCGCCCTTGGCTATGTTGAAAAGGGCAAGGCCGAGGGGGCGACACTGGCCTATGGCGGCGCACGTCTTGATCGCGGCGCCGGTTTCTACATGGAACCGACCCTGTTCACCGATGTTACCGACGACATGACCATTGCCCGCGAAGAGATTTTCGGCCCCGTCCTGGCTTTGTTGGAGTTTGAAACCGAAGACGAAGCCATTGCCCGTGCCAACGAGACCGAGTTTGGTCTGGCCGCTGGCGTATTCACCAAAGATCTTGCACGGGCTCACCGGGTTTCGGCGGCGTTTCAGGCAGGCAGCTGTTATATCAACACGTATAACCTGACTCCGGTCGAGGCGCCGTTCGGTGGCATGAAAGGATCGGGTGTAGGCCGCGAAAACTCCAAAGAAGCGATTAAACACTATTCGCAGGTCAAATCCGTGTATGTCTGCACAAACGACGTAGAGGCCGCCTTCTGACAGGCGGCAGGGCCCGCCGCAGCTGAGACAAGCGGCCAAACCGAAAGTCTGCGTGTGGTTTCCCCAACCACGCGCAGCTTACGACCCTATCCGGAAACACCGTTCACCCGGTGGCTCATCCTAGAATTTCAGCTTCACACCGAACAGAGCACCGTTTTGCTCGACATCGTAGACAAAGCCGTTCCCATCTTCGCGATCGACCGAGAAATACCTGTACCCCCCGACCAAATCCACCGTTTCGCTGATTTTATAGCCGACGCCCCCGAAAACATCTGCGGCCAAATCCGAACCGCCGCCACCCACAAAAGACCATCCGGTAAGATACCAGTTATCGTCGATAAAAGACTGTCCGCGTACTCCGACAATCCCATCCCACCAGTCGTCTCCACCGGTGACATCCCGGCCCGGCAGCGCACCCGCGGTCAGAGAGCCGTTGATCGAAACGTCATAGTACCGAACGCCCGCGGCCAGGCGCAGCTCGGACGTTGGCGACCCATAGGCCACATATTCCAGCCCCAGCGTTGCAATCGTGATGTCCGTATCAACAACGGCTGAGCTGAAAAGCGGGCCGGGCGATGCATCCCCCGAATTGAAATCAAAGTATTGAAGGTCACCAAAGACCCCGATCCTGTCCTTGGTCGCCGAGCCCGCGATCAGAAACCCTATGTCCAGTTCCTCAAGAAGATCGCTAAAGGACGCATCCACGCTCAGGGTAGGGGATCTTGGGCCCGGCGATACGTCGCCGGTTAAGCCCGGTGCCCACAAATAGGGGGTTACAACAAAATCCCATTCCCCCGCCGTGTTCTGAGCGTGCCCCGGTAGCGCGGACATCGCCAGCAGTGCCGCCGCACCCATGTGTCGTGTCATAGGACCGTTTGTCCCTTTACGCGTAACACCAGACCTTTGTTGCAAAACTCAACCCTCCTTGTTCTGCACCGCGTGGCGGAACAACTGAATTACTTTCTTCTCGGCCCGTCGGCACCCCGCGTCGGGCGCCCCTGCGGCCTTCCGGGTCGCGATGGTTCACCCGGCGCTGTGTTGTGCCTGGGTGTTTCTGCGCCCCTCGGCCTATTAGCCTGATCGCCGGTGTTTACGTTGTTCCGAACATCGGTCGTGCCGCTGCCCACATCCGGACGGGCGTTGTCCGGAATACGGGCAGGATCGGATATCTGACCGCTCTGCGGACGGGTGATATCCGCCGCACCGGTCCGATCACTCAGATCGCGCCGCAGTTGGTCGCCCCGGTTGGGACTGCGCGCAGGCAGTGTCGTGGCGCCACCCGGAGCCCGCCGATCCTGAATGGTTCGACGCGCTTCGGCCTCGCGCCTTGGGTCAGGTTGCCATCCGACAGTCACATCACCGGTATTGACGAACACGTTCCGATCATTCCCGATGGCAATCCTGCCGGGGTCATGATGGATCGGCCGGCCATGCCAGCCGCCGCAATTGAGGCAGCCCCAATACCTGTACCAATCGTCGTCATCGTCAAAAATGGCATCGATCAGCACGGCTGTCCCAAAGAAAAGCAAGGCGGCGGACACGGCCTCGTTCGCGCCGGAACTGCCACCGTCTTCCTCAACGACATAAACGGTTTCGGTGTTGTACTGCGGCACATAGACGACCTGAGGGTCTGTCGGCGCAATGGTGATGGTCTGGTCGCCGTTGTCCTCTTGCGTCACCTCGACGATCTGCTCTTGACCGCTGTCAAGCGTGCCCGCCGCCTCGGCCTCGGCGCGTTTGACCTGAACGGCGTCCATCAAATCCTCGCTCTGGACCAGCATCGCGGCGCCGATGGTTTCGGTCCAGGCGATGTTGTCGGCCATTCTGGACAACGTATCGGGGAAGGCCGTCGCAAGTACGGTCACGCTGGCGTCCCAGCCCTGCTCTTCGATCAGCGCCTTGCGTGCTTCGGGCTCTGAGTCAGCCGTGTCTTCGGCAAACTGATCCGCTTTGGACACCTCCAGCGGATAGGTGGCCGCAACAAGGATTTGTATCAACAGCGTATCGGGGTAAAGGGCGACGGGCGCGACAAGCTCTTGCAGTTCTTCTGTCGTGAACTGCGCCTCTGTCCCGGCGCCTGCCGTTTCTTCCACTGACCCGGTCTGGTCACTCTGCGCCGCAGTCAGTGAGGGCAGAGCGCAAGCTGCAAGGAAGAGGGCCGAAGCCGTTTGAAAAATGCCGGTCCTGAACGCATGTTGGGCCTCTCTTTGCGATTGTCAGGTGGTTTTTGCCGCGCGCACTGCGCCTCGGCCCGCTCATCCATCGATCTGCACGACCTGAAGAACCCCATCGATTCCTGTGCCGATTGTGCGCCCCACCGAAAAGTCGAAATCCGATTCAAAACTTGAACTCTGCGTCAGGGCAGTGCCCATCAGCTGTGCGATTTGCGGCGAGTCCTTGAATTTCGAATGGGCCAGCGTACCGGTGTCATCCACGGTGCTCAGATCGATGGCATTGATCCCCAGGTCCGCCAGCTCGTCGGCGGGGATCTGGCCAAGGCGCGCAACGCCACCCGCAACCCGCTGGCTGGCCTTCAGCGCTTTGTCATCCTGCGACACCAACACAACGAACCGCCTGTATTGTTCGGGGAAACGGCGGATCTGCGTCAGGAAAAGGTCGATATCGATGTCCGGTGCCGCCAGCACCACGTTTTGCGCCTTTCCTGTGGGATTCAAACCGGTTGTCATCGACACCTGCCGTCCGGCCTCCATGACCAGAAACGTACCCATCGAATGCGCCACCAGATCATATCCGTCGATTGCCGAGTCCTCCATCACCGAAAACATGCTGATCAGGTGATCTCGGGCGATCAACGCGCTGTTGATGTCGTAAACGTATTTGACCGTCTGACCGCTTGAGGCCCAGGTGAACAGGATGGGCACACCCTGGTATCCGGAATCCTCGACAAACTGGGCCATCTGCAAAACCGCACTGGTCAGGTTTGTGTTGTACCCATGTACGAACAGCAGAACTTCGCGGTTTTCCCTTGGCAGGGATTTTGCCGCATCGCCGACCGCCTGCTGAAACTGCGCTTTGTCAGAAAACAAGCCCGGCGTCTCGATAACAAAGTGTTTGCGCGGATCAGGGGGCAGTGAGGCTGGTCGTTCAATTTTGCCTTTCTGATGATCGGGCGGAATCGTGACGTCGATCGCCGCAAAGCTCAACTCGGGGGCGCGCGCGCCGGAAAAGAACTCTGACGGGTCTTCTGACAGCGCACGCGGTGTTGCGACGTAGATCCGATGGCGGGTGAGATCCGGAACGCCTTCGGACGGCACGGCCGTTTCCACTCCGACAAGGTTTTTGGGACCTGAACAGCCCACCAGTGCGGTCAAAACAAGGATGATCAAAAGACGCATCGATTCAGGTTCCAAGATGTTTTGGTGGCACAGGGGGCTGACCGCCCCCATAAGTGGTCGCGGATGCGGTCACTGAAACTGGATTTTCACGGACTGCTCTGCCGGCACCGACAGGGTTACGCCCGTGGATTTGTGCCGCGCCACGATTACGACGCATGAGGAATTGACCAGCGTGATATCGCCGGACGACTGCACCGGGACAAGGCCGCCCGCCGAACCATAGTATTGCCCGACAAAGTCCACAGGGTCGGTCAGGCCATAAACCTCGCCTTCGATCTCACCCACACGGACGCCGGATTCCAGGGCCTTCATGCCATTCGCGGAAAACGGAATCTCCTGACCGTCGTTCAGCGTCAGAACACCTTTGCCCCAGCGGACGCCAACCAGTACCGATACCGATTGGCCATTAAATGTAAGCGTGCCGGACAAAGGCAGATCCGTTCCGCACGAGGCATTGGCCGTTTGCGCAACAGCGTCCGACAGCGGCGCGACCGAGAGGGCGAGCAAAGCACATGCCAGTGTTGCGGTTCGGACAGATGAGATTTTGGTCAAAAACGGGGTCATATCGTTCTCCTTCCTGGAGCAGTTTTTCAAACTGGATTTGCAAGGGGGCTTTATTGTTCTGGGGTCTGCCGCATGAAGAAGAACTCTTCGACGGTTGCCTGTGTCTCGGGGCGCAGGTTGACAATCCCGTCATAGGGAACGCCGGTACCGGGCGGTGTGTCGGGATATTTGTTTTTGCGTTGGAAATGGCGCTGGATCATGTTGACAAACTTTGCGCTGCCCCAGGCTCCGATCTCAGTTGAGACGGGGTATTTCTCTTGCGGGTCGCGAAACAGATCGTAGAAATCCGCAAGGATCGCGTTTTCAATGTTTCCACCGGGAATGGCGAGCTTGTACTGCTCTTTTATCACAGCCTCTAATTTGTTGATATTGTAAAGAAAGACGTAATCACGCCGGCCATGGGCCTCGCCATTGAACAACAGAGACGTCTGATCAATCCCATCAATTACTCGATCACGCGGTATGGCGTCTGTTACTCCGGCGACCCGTGCCAGCGTAGTGAACAGATCTGTCACGTGGATCATATCGCCCACGACCGACCCTGCCTGGATCATCTCGGGCCAGCGCACAAAGGCGTCGACGCGCACCCCGCCTTCGGTGGTCGCGCCCTTGCCCCCACGGAAGATCATGGGCGTATAGCCCGATTGCGGCGCATACTTTGTGAAATGACCGTTGTCGCCCATGATGATGACGATGGTGTTGTCGGCAACGCCCAGTGTCTCCATCTCGGCCAGCAGGTCACCGATCCAGCTGTCGACCAGCTTCATTTTCTCGACATAGTGCCCGCCATTTGGCGTTGTGTATTCATCGGTCGTCGTCCGCGGGCCTGTCAGGGGGTAAAGCGGCCAGTATTGCAGGAAAAAGGGTTCATCCTGCGCGGCAAGCGCGCGCAGCTGATCCATTGCCTGATCCTGATAGCGCAGGTTCATTTCGTGGTATTTTGCTTCGGTCCAGCGCTCGCCCGGTTCCATATGGACTTCGCGAACATCCTCGTTCCGCACGCCTTCTACCCCAGTCGCCAGCCGGGACGCATCCGTGCGCAGCCAGCGATCCATGGTGTAGAGATCGTCATAGTTATTGTTGCCAATCCCGACCGAGACCTCTTCGTCTGCGGCATCGTCATGGTAAATGGTCAGCTGACCCTGTTGATGGATCGGGAAGGCCGCGAAATCGAAGCCCTGGAAATTCGGCCAGGACTCGCGAATGTCGCCCATGTGCCATTTCCCGATATGGGCGGTGTTGTATCCGGCATCTGACAAAAGCTCGGCCAGGGTCACCTCATCCTCGGCTAGGCCAAAGCCCGAAAGCTCGACCTGTGTGTTGCCCATGCCGTTGCGGTGCGGCTGACGGCCGGTCATGAACGCGACACGGGTGGGTGTGCAGGAGGGTTCGGTATACATTCTCGCCAACCGCATGCCTTCGGTGGCAAATTGATTGATCGAAGGGGTCTTGTAGCCACGAATGGCATTCAGGGTCTCGCTGCCCAGATCGCCAAAGCCGATATCGTCGATCAGAATGTAAAGAACATTGGGCGGCTTACCGTTATTGACCTCTTGGAATGCCGCCAGTGCATCGTCGATTGCCTGGTCCTCTTGGGCCCAGCGTTCACCGTTTTGTGCCTCGAGTATGTAGTACTCTGCATCGCGCACGATGGGCGCGTCCTGTGCCAGGCTTTGCGCGCCGAATAACACGGATAAACCTGCGATCAACGACGTTGCAAGGCCGTGGCGTTTGGACAAATCTACCATGTTTTCTTCCTGTTTTTATGGTTCAAGGACCCCGTTAACCGCGTTCAAGAGACACGTCCGATATCGACGCAATCACAGATCGCGATGCGGCCATTTGAGAGATGCAAAGCGCAGTCGAACAATGTAACTTGGGGTATGTAACCGTTACAGATTGTCTGTGAGGCTTTCCGCACATGGCTGAACCCAAGATCGACAGGCAGGAGAAACAGGCTGCTCTGTATCGCGTTGTCGAAAGCAGCGAATTCAGCGGTGCCGAACGCCTGAGGGCCTTTTTGACCTACGTGGTCGAGCAGGAACTGGCAGGCCGGCATGATATGATTTTGGGCAAGACAATCCTTGAGGATGTGTACCAAAAAGGCCCGGGCGAAGACGGCAACCCCGACGCTGTGGTACGGGTGGACGCCACAAGACTGCGTCAGCGATTGGACCTGTACTATGCCGCCGAAGGGCAGGACGATCCGGTGCGCATTCATATCGACAAGGGCGGGTATGCGCCCCGGTTCGAGCGGATGTCATCCCCGGAAATTCAAGACCGCAAACGGTTTTCCAGACCTATGGCCCTTTGGGTGCTTGGGGGAGCAATAGCCGCAGTGGTGGCTGCAACGGCCGTTTTTATGATGCCGGGTTCCAACACATCCTCAAAGCCGCAGAATCTGTCGCCCGAGGCGCGATCGGCGTTGTTTGAAAACAAGCCCACGGCCCTGTTGGCCCGCAACATGTCCGAAGAAGCCCGCGCATTGCTGTTCCCCGCACCAGAGTTGCTGCGCGTTTCGGCGGCGCTGGAGATGTTCGAAGAAGCGATGCGACTGGACCCGAACTACTACGGCAGCTACGCCGGAGCGTCGCAAGCCTCGACCATTCTGGCTGGGCTTTCGCCCACCCCGCAAGAGCGCGAGGTTCATTTGAATGCCGCCGACGCCTTTGCGGAACGCGCGTTGGAACTGGATTCGACCAAAGCCTGGAGCCATTCGGCCAAAGCTTTTTCTCAGCTTGTCCATCGTGATTTTGCTGCGGCTCAGCAATCCAGCCAACGCGCGTTGCAGCTTGAGCCGGACAATTTGTATTCGCTTGAAATCGATGCTGTGATTTCCGTGTTCTCCGGCGATTTCGAACGGACAATCGCCAATGCCAACCCAAAGCTGCACCGGGGTCGCTCGGGCACCGGGTTACCTTGGCGGAATGCACTGGGAACCGCTTTTTTTCACACCGGTGACTATGACAAATCGATCCAGCACCTGACTGAGGCAGTGCGCACCGGCGGACCCATCAGCGAGATCAACACCGCCCATCTTATCGCCGCCTATCAGGCATCCGGGCAGCATGACAAAGCCAGCGAGATGGTCGGCGCTTTTCAAACCTCGTGGCCGGAAAGCCGTGTGTCATTTGTCCTCAAATCCCTGTTCGAGGACAGGGCGGATGCCGAGCGGGTTCTTAGACAGCTTTCTGCTGCGGGTTGGGTTGACCCTGTGTCCCGCTAGGGCGGGGCCAACCAATTCCCTCTCGCCCAAACCTGTAACCGTTACACACCGCGCGTTGCGTTGCTGCGGCCCAACTATCCATCATAACCTGACTGATATGCGCAGAACGGGGCGACCAGAGCAGGCATGCTCTCCGCGTGCAGAAAGATTGGCGATGTACAAAGAACTAAATGAGATCAATGACAAACCCACAGTCTTTGGGGTCTATACCGCTGAGGCTCTGTGGGCTGATGAGCACCGATCCAGACAGATGCTGGAATTTCATCTGAATGAAACGGTCGACATCGCGTCCAGAAAGCGCGCCTTTATTGAGGCGTCCTCAGAGTGGATCATTGACCATTTTGATCTGCAACCGGGGAAGTCCGTTTGTGACTTTGGCTGCGGTCCGGGGCTGTATACGTCTCGGTTTGAAAAATCCGGGGCAAACGTTACCGGATTGGATTTTTCGGCCACGTCTATCCGATATGCAAGACAGCAGGCGCAACAATCGGGCCAGAAGATTGAGTATCTTCAAGGCAACTATCTGGCGTTCGACCAGACAGATCAATTCGATCTGATCACGATGATCATGTGCGATTTCTGTGCCTTAAGCCCTGCGCAAAGATCGGATTTACGTCGTATTTTTCACAAAGCTCTAAAGGCGAACGGCGCGGTGCTGTTGGATGTCTATTCCATGGCCGCCTTCGCCGAGCGTAAGTCTGCCAGTTTCTACGAGCGCAACCAGCTCAATCATTTCTGGGCCGCAAGTGACTATTATTGTTTTGTGAACACGTTCAAGTACGAACAAGAAGCGGTCATGCTCGATAAATACTCGATCTTCCCGGAACGCGGTCGGCCCGAGGTCATCTATAACTGGTTGCAGTATTTCAGCCCGGACAGCCTGACGCGCGAATTGGAGATGGCCGGGCTCTCGGTCGGACACATCTACAAGGATATCAGAGGCTCACCCTATTCCGAGCAGCATAGCGAATTCGCGGTCATCGCTCGGAAGACCACTTAAGGCTTTTTGCAAACAGGCGGGCAATGCTCACTCGCCACTGCGGCTGCCAATGCCCCAGTTCGCTTCGGTGTTTTCCCATTCAGGAATGTTCCGAATAAGGTCCGCCGGGTCAAATGGCACATCCTCTGCGTTGACGCGCGGTTGGCTTGCTTCGACCGTCTCGGGGCGCGCGTTTTCCAGATTTCGGAACGGGAAATCGCGGTTCTGGCCCTGATCCGGATAGTATTCCTTCATCAGCAAGTGGCGCATTTTCATTTGGTTGAACATGCCTTTGGCCGGGAACATCGGCAGCATCTTGCCCTGAACCTCACGCGGGTCGTTGTACATGTCATAGAACTCAGGCCCGGACAAACCCGGTTTGGCCCCAGTCCAGTGCTTTTTGTAACGACCCTTCACAGTCGCGGCCAGAACCGGTCCGGTATAGATATGCACATAGTCGCGGCGGCTATACGTGTCACCCTTTAGGAACAACGCGGTCTGGTCGACGCCATCGATAATGCGATCCCGAGGAATGTGCTGTTGCGCCCCTCCAAGGGTTGCGAATGTCGTGAACAAGTCGGTCAGATGCACAATATCCCCGACAATCTGCCCCGCATCTATGACGCCGGGCCACCGGGCCAGCGCGGGGACACGAACGGCCCCGTCCGTATAGTCACCCTTGCCCCCGCGATACAGCGTTTCAACCATGCCCGGGGGGCCATCATGCGTCATCGGCCCATTGTCCGCCATCAGGATGACCAGCGTATTCTCTGCCACCCCGGCAGCCTCAAGCGCCTCGGTCAGGCGCCCGACGAAACGGTCGATATTGGCCAGCCCCTCCTGTAGCACTCCGAAGGACACGGTGCTGGGCGTTTCCGAGGGGCGGATGTTCAAAAACGAGTTGATGTTGGGCCAATACGAGATGAAGAACGGCGTTCCATCGGCAGCACTGCGTTCCATGAAAGCGATTGTCTTGTCTTGCCAGACCTGTTCGAGTTGGTAATAGCCCTCCTCGTCGGTGGGTGGCAGGCCGCCGTCTTCCCATTCGCGGGTTGGGCCATCTTTGGTTCCGATCAGGGACCAGACATATCCCTTTGGCCGCCATCCCAAGTCTATGTCATACGGATCTTTCGGGAACATCTCTGGAAACAGCACACCCGGCACCAGCGCGCCTCGCTGACCGCGCGGTACATAGAGACTGGGCACCTGATTGTAAGGCGTCCAATGGGCGTCATCAAATCCCTGCCTGTTCAAATAGCTGGATTCAACATCTCCCAGATGGGATTTCCCATAAAATGCAGTGGCATAGCCTGCAGCGCTGAGGACCTCGGCAATGGTCACTTCATCGGCGGCCAAGCCACCGTACTCGTAGGGAAACCCCACATTGTACATTCCGTTTCGAACGGCGTGTCGCCCGGTCATCGCAGCGGCACGGCTGGGCGTGCAGGAGGGCTCGGTATACATGCGTGTGAAATAGATACCCTCGGCCGCAAACCGGTTCATGTTGGATGTTTCGAAACCCCGGTTTTTCTGGAGGTGCGGGATGCCCACCTCGCCAACGGGTGTATCGTCCCACATGATATGAATAATGTTCGGCGGCGTTCCAAACCGCTGTTCCAGCGCGGCAAGCTGTGCCGCGAGTTCGAGGTCTTCTTCCTCCCACCGGTCTGCGTGTTGTGCCTTGAGGACGTAGTGTTCTGCGTCATGTACGATTTCTGCGTCTTGCGCGTTTGACCCGTTGGTCAGCGCAGTCGCAAGAACACAGGTCAGCAATGCTGTGATACGGAACCGGGTTTTGTGCGTGGTGCAGGTCTGCTGTTGCATTCGTTTCTCCACGTTCCGTGATCGACTCATCAGTGACGCTCCCAGCGCCGCGGAAAAAGCGGTTGAAGCACGCCAGACACTTTGCATCTTGGTGAAATGTCACTCTGACTTGGGTTGCCGGGCAACGTAACTTGACGCATGTAACCGTTACAGCGCGCTGCCTGTCAAAATCGCAAAGTCACTTCCCCGGCAGTTGCTTGACTGGCCCAACAGCGTGTCGGTCACTGAAGACGCCGGCGGGTTTCGGACGGCAGGTCGCCAAAGAACAGTTTATAGTCCCGCGCAAACTGCCCCATATGCCAGAATCCGTGACGGTTCGCTGCGTCTGTTATCGTTCCGCCGAATGAAGACCCCAGTAAATCCTCACGAACACGATTTAGTCTCAGCCGCATGTAGTAGGTCTTTGGACCGTGGCCGAAATGCTCTTTGAAAGCCCTGTTCAGTGTACGCCAGGATGCGCCGCATTGAAGGCATATCTCTTCTATCGAAAGCGGCTCATCCAGGGTTTCAAGCATCAGGTCGATCGCACGGCTCAGGGCTTTTCGCCGTGTTTCTGAGTGGCTCTTGTCATCATGCGCTGTGCTGTCGGTCAGCATCGCCAACGCTTCGAGCATAAGGCTTTCTTCCGTCTCGCCGGTCCAATCCGCTTTTGGGTCGGTCAGCAGAGCCGCAATCCTGCGTTGCAACCTTTTCAGGCTGGCCATTCCGGAAACAGATGCCATTGCCCGTGCATCCGGAGTGCATTCACTCAGGTCAAAACCGCAGGCCTGAGCCAGGTTCCGCAGCCGAGCGGTTTCAAATGAAACAACGCCGCCTGCAAAACCACCGGTCGAGATGCCGTCAAATCCATCGCTGTCTCCGAATGACAGAAACGTATTCTTTGTCATCCGGTTGCCCTTCCAGCTATCGATCGCGCCGGGCCCCGGAATGCCCAAGGTCGTCCACCCCTCTGGCGACGCGCCGCGCTGATGGACCCGTTGGTTCATCGAAATGTTCAGGGCCAAGACCGCGTGGCCTGCGCGGACTGTGACTTGGGTCTTTAGCCGACCCGGGTCCAACTGTCGGAAGTCGACCTGCCAGGGCGTAAAGGTTCCGATGGCGTTGGGGTGGTCCAGATCAACCGTCCTCGCCGCAGGGGTATCGCGCAGTTCCGAGGCCGCCGCGTTCTGCAGATTTGGCGAATTTTTGATGTGGTCCATTCCCAGAGCCTGACAGTTTACCGGTAATGTAGCGATTTTGGACTGCGATCTGTCAAGTGTCTGAGGATGACCCAAACGAAGCAACAATGGGCCGCCCGCGTCTGCCGAAAGGTGATGCGCGGTCGGAACGCGTTGTGACGTTTCTTACACCGCCGGAACTTCAACGTCTGACGGAACTGGCACAGGGATCAAACCAATCGCTATCGGCCAAATGCCACGAACTGATCGTTCAGGCGATGGAAGATACAACCAATCAGGGGGAAATCAGGGGTGCTTAACACAAACTGGAAATCTGGCGTCGTGGCCGGGGTGATGACGGCTCTGACATTGGGGCCCGCCACCGCGCAGGATGGCGCAATCGTACATGACGGAGAGTTTGAATTTCTGCGGGCCCAATTCGGTGAAGAATGGGACGCTCAGGATATTGAGATCGAAGCCCGGCTGTCCGAAATTCGCGCGGCCAATGGGGGAAAGCCACCAAACTTTCTGTACATCCTGATTGACGATATCAGCTTCGGTCAGATGGGAGAGCGTAAGCTGAACTACGTGATGGGGATTGAGACACCCAACATCAACAGTTTTGCCCGCGAAGGCATGTCATTGATGCGCATGTACACCGAGCCATCCTGCACGCCGACACGCACGGCGATGCTGACAGGGCGTCATCCGATCCGCGCCGGTGTCAAAGAGGTCAAGGTGGCTCTGGTCGGTGAAGGATTGCCCGCGAGCGAGATCACGCTGCCGGAAATCCTGAAACAGGCGGGCTACACCACCACTCATGTCGGCAAATGGCATCAGGGGGATATCGAAGAAGCATACCCCCATAATCAGGGCTTCGACTGGGCTGCGTTCCCCTTGCATCAGCAGGTTCAGCTGAGCCTGATGACACGCGAGGCGATGCAGGCGAACAATATGCTGGGCTACCACTCATCGGGTCAGAACAACCAGTTCTTGCTGGATGAACGTTTCAAACCTTACGGGCTGGTCACCGGCGTCGAGGGCGAAGCAGGCGGGCCCGCGCGCGAGGTTGACATGACCCCGGGCGAAGAGTGGACCCAGGCCAAATATGAGGAAATGAACGAACGCTATCAGGCGCAGGCGCTTGAACAGCTTGAACGTGTCGCGGCCCTGGATGAACCGTTTTTTCTGCAATACTGGCCGCTTTATCCGCTGAATTTTGTCTACCCGGATCAGGCGATCTCGCGGAATGGTGGGTTTCACGCCGACAAGCTGCAGCTTTTGGATGGTTGGATTGGAGATTTGCTGGCCAAGCTGGATGAAACTGGCGAGGCCGACAACACCATCGTCATGCTCATGGCGGATAACGGGTTGATGTACCAATATGAGGGGACATCCGGCCTGAATCAGCTGATCTATCGTGGTGGCAAGACCCAGCATCTGGAGGGCGGTGTGCGGACGGATGCGTTCATTCGCTGGCCCGGTGTGATTGAGGCCGACAGCGCCGCGGGTGATATCTTTCACGTCTCGGATATATATACCACGATGGCGCGCATCGCTGGTGCGACCGACTATATCCCTCGGGATCGGGTGATTGACGGGATCGACCAGACCGCCCTGCTACTTGAAGGCGAGGGCAATGGTCGCCGCGATTATGTCTACGTTTATGAAGGTCCAGTGCTGCGGTCTGTCGTCAAACAGGAATTCAAGATGCACCTGCCCGCGCCCGGACAACCCGGTGCCGCAGCCCCCGTTTTCAACATCTATCGCGATCCCCGCGAAGAAAATGCTCTGGTCGGGAACGCGTTGTGGTCGGGCGCGTCTTTTCAGGACATGGTCAAGCGTCATGAGAAGATGATGTCGAAATATCCAAACTCAGAGATTGGAACGGACATCCCCTATGGTGGCATCGAAAACCTGCGCCCTGAAAGCGAAGAAGCGCGTAGCGTGTTCATGAGCTGGCAATGACGACATTGATTCATTTCGGCAGGAAACCAAAGCGTGGACCAGAAGCAGGACAATAGCATGACAGGTAAAGACGTCGCCATCTTGCCAAATCTGCTGCGCGCTTTGGTGTTTGCCCCATCGTTCTGGCTTGGGACAGGGGCGCAGGCCGAGACCAAGAACTGGGATTTCAATGGGTACCTGTATCTTTGGGGACCGGCGCTGAGCGGTGAAACCACGACAGGCCAAAACCTCGACCTGAGCTTCAGCGATATTCTGGACAATCTCGACTTTGCCCTGATGGGCGCGGTCGAAGCCCGCCGGGGACAGCTGTCTGTGTTTGCGGATGCGCTATATCTGGACCTGAGCGATGACCGGGATTCAGCAGTGGGCCCGGGTATTCCTGCCACGGCAGATGCCGATGTCCGGGGGTTCGTGTTTTCCGGGTCGCTTGGGTATGACATCCTTGATACCGGCACCAATCGCGTTGCTGTGTTGGGCGGCTTTCGGGCCATGGACCTTGATACCAGCGCCAATCTCTCGGTCGGCACAGGATCGCAACGGGTGTCCGGCGGTCTAAACAATTGGGACGCTATTGTCGGAGTTCGCGGCGTTGCAAGCCTGTCCGATCGATGGGGCGTATCCTACTATGCGGATATCGGGACCGGTGAAAGCGACCTGACGGCGCAATTGAGTGCTGCGCTCAACTATCGGGTCAATTCATGGGATTTGGTGTTCGGCTACAGGTATCTGACATGGGACTTGGGCAATTCGCAGGTTTTGTCTGAGCTGACGTTTGAAGGGCCGTTTTTCGGTGCAAGGATTGGGTTTTAGATCAGCCGGATTGGGATGTTTCACTCATGTCCAACACAACAAAACACGGCAACACTCCCGTGTCCAAAAGGCAAACTGCCGTGCCAACGCTCCAAAACGCTAGGTAAGCACGACCGGGCCAGTGAAGAGGGGTTTTCGATTTCCCTGATGGCGCTGGACCAGTTTTGCCATCAGCTTGCCCTTTTCAGGAATGAAACGGGCGGGCAGGGGCTGAAATTCCGGGTTAAGGCATTCCGGAAACAAATCCCTGATTTCTTGCTGCGCTTCGGCGGATACGGATTTTAAGGCTTCGGGTCCCAGGAAAAGACTTTCCGTGGGCGCGCCATTGGACCAGATGATTTCGTGCTGATCGAACAGGATGTGAAAGTACTGAACCCCGTCCGCCAAATCTTCTACGGTGTCGACGCCACTCAACGGCAGTAATTTCTTTGCCGGCAGCAGAACGTCCTGGCAGTCGAACATGCGTTTGGCAATTGCAGAAGACACCAGTACACGATGCTGCGGTGATACGATCAGGTCATGCTGGGGATATCCGATCCCCAGCGCGTCGGCGCGGATCAGAATGGGTTTTAGCCTTGGCACCGCCGCAAGCTGGGTCGGGCTCAGGCTGCGTGAGCCGATCCAACGGATGGGCTGTGCGCCGTTGTCATAGGTCAGAATCTGATCACCGACCTTTAAATCCTCAACCCGGACAAGACCATTCGGCGTTTCGATCAATGTCCCGGATGCAAAACAGGGCACATCATCGAACTGACCGCTCGCGTTTGTGGGGCCCGTCTGCGATTGGTTGATTGTGATGGTGTTCGAGCCATCATCATCCCAGGCTGCGGCGATTGCATCGGTATTGACCGTCAGACCGTTGACCAGCTGGAGGGGCACCAGCGTCCCGTCATCTGCCTTTACCCCGAACAGTTGGATGGTTCCGTCCGGGTTTACCTCAAGCCGGACAACGGGGGCATCATCCGAATTGGAAAGCTGCCAGACCGCAGGCGTATCAATTTCATACCTGTCGCCATCTGCGAACTGAACCGTTTGCCCGGCTGTGCCGGATATCTGGAACTGTAGCTCGTTCGGGGCGCCCGCGGGTCCGCTAACGAACAGTTCCACATCGTTGACCTGCAGACTGAAACTGTTGTCCAGCAAAGCAAAATCGACAACAAAACCCCCTCCGGGCGTCGTATCTACGAACGTCGCGGGATTGCCGTTAACGATGCTGAAATCTTGCATAGATGCCTCGTCTGCTCTTAAAGTCTGCAGCCTCTCCTAAACGCGCATATGCTGGTGTGTCCAAGACAAAAATGCGTTCATTTTGTGGTATGTCCTTTCGGACACGGAAATTCGGCTGAAACGGCCAGAATAACACGTAACCTCAAGCAGCTAACGGCATATCTGTTGCAATTTCCTTAAGTGCAAAACGCGCTACCTCACGCGTGGTTGGCAACAGCCCCGTTCATCTGAAGCGCTTTGGCCGAAGTATCACATCATGGGCAATCTGACATCACGTCCGGTAAACTCGCCGCGATCTGCGCACAGACCTACACTTGCGCTCAGGTTTTGTTAGCGCAATCTTCGGGCCTCAATCCGGTTTGAGAGAGGACTCGCAAATGAACAAACCCGTTATTGGTTTTATCGGTGTCGGCCTGATGGGGCATGGCATGGCCAAAAACATCCTTGCAAACGGGTATCCGTTGATCGTGATGGGGCATCGCAACCGCCAACCTGTCGATGATCTGGTGCAGCGCGGCGCGTCCGAGGTGAAAACGGCAAAAGACATGGCCGCCCAATGTGACATCATCCACCTGTGCGTCTCTGGCAGTCCGCAGGTTGAACAGCTTGTGCGCGGCTCTGACGGGATACTGGCCTCGGAAAAGCAGGGGCTGATCGTGATAGATTGCTCAACTTCTGATCCGGTCTCAACCCAGCAACTGGCGCAAGAGCTGCGCGACGCGGGTATGGACTTGGCCGATGCACCCCTTGCGAAAACCCCGAAAGAGGCCGAAGCCGGTACGCTGGATACAATGGTGGGCGCAAGCCCGGAAACGTTCGAGAAAATCAAGCCGGTGCTGGACTGCTGGTCCGCGTTGGCGGTGCATCTGGGCGAAGTTGGCCTGGGGCACAAGATGAAGCTGATTAACAACTTTATCTCACTTGGCTACGCAGCGCTCTATTCCGAAGCGCTTGCGATTGCTGAAAAATCCGGCCTGACTGTTCAGCAAGTGGATTCCATCATCCGCCCTGGGCGCCTGTCTAACGGGTTCTATGAAACCTTCATGAAATGGACATTGGACCGGGACGAAAACGCGCACAAATTCTCGATCACCAATGCCCATAAAGACATGCGCTACCTGGCAAATCTGGCCAATAGTGTCGGGGCTGTAAATCCGGTGCAGGCTGATGTGCGAAACGCATTCGCGGCAATGGAGGCCGCAGGGCAGGGGGATCGCTATTTGCCGATGCTGGCGGATTTCATCGCTCAATTGAACGGCCTGAATCGAGAGCCCGAGCACTAAGCGAGACGAAAATTGGCAAACCGCGTTTAACAAAGGAGTCCCTGATCGCGAAAACGTGATTTATCCGATATTGGAAAAATAATTTTACCAATTTCTTTATTTGGGTCTATGCTGAGGGTGAACTGATCGTTCTTTTGTCGAAGGCGCGCAGTTCTCAAAGGGAGGAAAGAAATGACGAAAAAGCTCATTACGCGCCGCAGCGCGTTCAGAACCATTGCCGGCGCAAGCGCCGCCACGCTGGCCGCCCCTCATATCGCAACCGCCGCCGGAGAAGGGACAACCTGGAAGATTCAGACGTCGTGGCCCGGTGGGATCGGGTTGCAGACCTTCAAGGATTGGTGCGCAACCATTGAGGAAAAAACCGGTGGGGAATTGGCCTTTCAGGCCTTTGGCGCTAATGATGTTGTTGGCGATTTCCAGTTGGCCGACGCGGTGAAAAACGGTGTGTTGGACGCGATCAACCCGTTCACCATTTATTATCAGGGCATCATCCCGGCGGCTGTGTTCCTCAGCTCATACCCTCTGGGTCTGCGCCAACCGCATGAATATGATGTGTTCTTCTATGGCCTTGGTGGCATCGATATCGCGCGTGAATTGCTGGGCCGTCAGGGTCTGCATTTTGTTGGGCCGGTGCATCACGGGCCGAACATCATCCACTCCAAGGTTCCGATCCGCTCGATCGATGACTTCGAGGGCCGCAAGATGCGCCTGCCGGGTGGTATGGTGGCCGAGGTGTTCTCGGAGCTGGGGGCCGAGACAACGGTTCTGCCCGGTTCGGAAATCTTCCCGGCGCTGGAAAAAGGCACCATTGACGTGGCCGACTTTGTGGGCCCGGCCGTGAACCATGCGTTGGGCTTCAGTCAGGTGACCGATTACATCGTCATGGGCCCTCCGGGCTTTATGTCGGTTTACCAGCCGGTCGACATCATGGACATCACCGTCGGCAAGACGGCATGGGACAAGATCAGCCCGCAGATGCAGGAATTCGTCGAGATGGAAACTCATGTCTATTCCGACCTCCACCACGCCGCGATTCAGGCTGCCGATCAGGAAGCCTGGAAAAAGTTCGAAGCCGAAGGCACCGAAATCACGCGCCTGTCGCAAGACGATGTGGAACTGATGACGGAAATCGCCGTACCGATCTGGTTTAAATACGCCAACCGCGACAAGGACGCAGCACGCGTGTTCAAGATCCAGCTGGATTATATGATGTCCGGCTCATTGGGCTATGTCACGCCCGAAATGATCGAAGGCCAGACTCTGGACCTGTAAGTCAAGGGCCGTGTGCCCCGCAGTCCGCGCAGTTTCTGCGCGGGCCATCTTTTCCTTTGGACTTCGGAACTTACCATGCCAAGCGTCGATTTTACGCTGCCACATTGGCTATACTGGGTCGGGCTGATCGCCTTTCCGGCCCTGGCCATGATTCTGGCGCGCCGCACGCAACCTCAGACCCGCACATACGGGATGCCTCTGGGATATCTGATCCTTGTGACCGGCGGGATGCTGGGCCTCCACCGGTTTTATCTGCGCAGCCTTCTGGGGCTGGTCTACCTGCCGATCTTCCTGCTGATCCTTTTTGCCAACGGGCAGGAACGTGAGGCACGGAACGAGTTTTCCAACGCGATCAACGTGGTGCGTCAGGCCGAGCGTGTGATCGACCGCGAAGCCGGACGGGTGGAAGCTGCCGAAGCCGAACTGGACGAGCTGCGCGCCGCAGCCGAGGCTGCGCAGGACGGCACTGCCTTGCAGAAACGTCGCGCCGAACGCGCTCTGGATCGCGCGGAAAAGGCGATCAGTACCGGGCGTGAGCGACTGGACGAAGCCAACGCCGATATTGAACAATCGCGACCGCTTGCCGAGACCGCCGGTAAGACCCGCGCCACCTGGGGCGCCGTCGCCCGTTATGCGTTCTACACGATCCTCGCCCTTCTTGCGATTGACGCACTTTTGATGCCGCGCCTTGTTGCGCGGGCACGCGAAAAGGCCGCGGCTGACCCGGAAGAACCCGAAATCGAGATCGACGAGGAAACGGCCGCCCGTGCCGCGGAAATGGACCCCGGTGCGCGCAAAGCCGATCACGAATATGCCGAGAACTGGATTGACCGTCTGTCCCTTTATGCCGGGGAATTCGTCAGCTATTGGGCGGTGATCGCAGTCTTTGTCTACTACTATGAGGTGATCGTCCGCTACGTCTTTAATGCGCCGACCAACTGGGCGCATGAATCGATGTATCTGATGTTCGGCATGCAATATCTGATCGCCGGATCATACGCGATGCTGACCGAAAGCCATGTGCGGGTCGATATCTTCTATGCCCCTTTGACCAAGCCGAAACGGGCCTGGGCCGATCTGGTCACCTCGATCTTCTTCTTCATCTTTGCCGGAACGCTTCTGGTGACGTCCTACATCTTTGCAATGGACGCGATTGCAGTGCCCACCGGCAACTCGGTCGTCTCGGACTGGGCGCGCGGCGAGATGAGTTTCTTCCAGATGTTCGGAGCGCTGACCTTTGGCGACTGGACTGATCCGAACATCCGCTGGGGTGAGATCAGCTTTAACGAATGGGAAATCCCGCTGTGGCCGATGAAATGGATGATGGTCGTGGGCGCGGTTCTGTTGATTTTGCAAGGGGTGTCGAAACTGTCCAAAGACATCCGAACGATTGCACGGGGGTACTGACCGATGGGTCTTGATATGTCCATCGAGCTGTTGACGCTCGTTATGTTCGGCTCGCTGCTGGCGCTGCTTATGGCCGGTCTGCCGCTGGCCTTTGTCACCGGCGGGCTGGCGTGTGTCTTTCTGTTCGTTCTGGGGGATGCGCGAGCGCTGAATATCGTGCCCAGCCGAATTTTCCCACTGATGACGAACTATCAGCTATCAGCCATTCCGCTGTTCATCTTCATGGCCTCGATGCTGGAAAGGGCCGGGATCATCAACGACATGTTCGATGTGATCTACAAGGTTCTGGGCGGCCTGAAAGGCGGTTTGGCAGCAGCGACCATCATCGCCTCGACCGTTCTGGCGGCCATGGTTGGCGTGATCGGCGCGGCTGTGGTGACGATGGGGATCATCGCGCTGCCTGCGATGCTCAAACGCGGCTATGACCCAAAAATCGCCATGGGGTCGATCATGGCCGGGGGCACGTTGGGCATCCTGATCCCGCCCTCCATTCTGGCCATCATCTACGCCGTGGTTGCCGAGCAATCGGTGGGCGAGCTGTTCATCGGAGCCGTGATTCCGGGGTTGATGCTGTCGGGGATGTATATCCTCTATGTGGTGATCCGGTCCTATATCAATCCGGTTCTGGGGCCGCCCATTCCGGTGAACGAGCGGATTTCGAACCGGGAAAAAATGCGTCTGCTGGGTAAGATGTCGGCCCCGATTGCTCTGATCGTCATTGTTCTGGGCGTGATCTTTTCGGGCGTAGCTACTCCGGTTGAGGCTGCGGGCATCGGCACCTTTGGTGCCTTCATAGTCGCCGCAATCCACAACAAGCTGGATTGGCCCACGGTGCGCGAGGCGTGCCTGACCACGCTCAAAGCCTCAGCCATGGTGATCTGGATCATGTTCGGTGCGACCATCTTTGTGGGGCTTTACGTTCTGGAAGGGGGCCAGCAATTCGTGCAGGAAACCATGCAGGGGGCCGGACTGGGCCCGTGGGGCATCCTGATCGTCATGCAGATCCTGCTGGTGGTGCTGGGCATGTTCCTGGATTGGGTCGGCATCCTGTTGCTGTGTGTGCCGATCTTTGTGCCCATCATCAAGGCGCTGGGGGCTGCCGCCTTTGGCTTTGACGATCCCAACGATCTGGTTCTGTGGTTCGGTGTGCTGTATCTGGTGAACATGCAGATGAGCTTTCTGTCGCCACCCTTTGGCTATGCGCTGTTCTATCTGCGCGGGGTGGCACCGCCGACGATTCCGATGACAGATATCTTCAAAGCTGCTCTGCCATTCCTGTTCCTTCAGATCGTGGGATTGGTGATCTGCATGCTGTTCCCGCAGGTCATCACGTGGCTGCCGAACCTGGTCTACGGATAGCGAAGGCACAGTTTGAAACTGTCAACCATCCGACATGTGTACAGAGCTTGTCGGATGGCAAATGGCTGATGGTGCAGGGTGACCTGTGAGTTGATCATTCACGGCATTTGGGCAAACAGTTCATACAGTTCGATTGTGGTCTTTACCCCCACCTTCTGTTGGATGCGCCCTCGGTGAATCTCAACCGTTCGCGGGCTGATCCCCAGCTCGGCGGCAATTTCTTTGCTGGAGGTGCGCGCGGGATGAGTCAGGATGTGATGCAGAACCTGTTCTTCCCGCTCGGTCAACAGGCTGCGTTTCTCCGCCAGGTCCTGCCGCCTTTGCTTATCCGCACGCAGCTGCGCGCCAATCTCCCATGCGGAGTCTATCCGCTCGATCAGCACGGTCAGGTCAAATGGTTTTTCCAGAAAATCAATGGCTCCGGCCTTTGTGGCCCGCACCGATTCAGGGATGCCGCCGTGACCTGAGACAAAGATGATCGGCAGAGTCGAGTTCTGACGGACCAGATGATCCTGCAGCTCCAACCCATCCATGCCCGGCATGCCGTAGTCGAGGATCAGACAGCCTGCTGCGTCTTCATCGACCTGTTCCAGAAAAGTTTGCGCGTCGGCAAAGTGTTCAACGGTCAACCCGCGTTTACCAAGAGATCTGGAAAGGGCAATGCGCACGTCGTCATCATCGTCGACAATGAAAACAGTCAGCGGCTGGTCGTTCATACATCGCCTCCGGCATCGACGTCGCTGCGACGCAGGGTGAAACAGAACCGGGCCCCCGAGCCTTCGATAGGGTCATGCCATATCCGGCCGCCATTGGTCTTGACGATGGTTCGGCAAATCGACAGGCCCAACCCCAGCCCGTCGGTTTTCTGTGTGTCAAACGTATTGAACAAGGTGACATCCGCGCTGATACCCGGCCCGTTGTCCTCGACCTGGACTTCCACACAGTCCCCGTTGATCTGCGTGGCTATCGTGATCCGCCCCGTCTTGGCGGGATGGCGGGCCAGCGCGTCTATGGCGTTGCGCAAGAGGTTGACCAGGACCTGCGCGATTTGCGTGCGATTTCCGATGACCGGTGGCAGGTCAGAGTGGCGATAGACGATCCTGATGTCATGCTCACGGGCATCGGTCTCCATCAGAGTAACCGTTTGCCGGATCAACCCATCCAGTTCGAACGGTGTTTGCCGTCCACGATCTTTGCGCACCACATCGCGCAACGCACGGATAATATCCCCCGCCCGACGCGATTGGCGGTCGATATCGGTCAGAATCTCGTTTAGCTCGGGATCGGGATCGCCAATTTCGTCCAGCGTGATCTTGGCCGCATCCACATTGTAAGAAATCGCGCTCAGCGGCTGGTTCAGTTCATGCGCCAGCCCCGATGCCATCTCGCCCATCAGGTTCACGCGCGCCACATGAGACAGATCACGGTTCAGGCGGCTGGCCTCTTCTTCGGCCTGTTTGCGGTCGCTGACGTCATCAACAATCGCAACCGCATGATCGGGAACGCCATTTTCGTCGCGGATCAGGATCGCGTTGACCCGCAGCCAGATGGGTGAGCCGTCTTTGCGGATGAATTGGTTCTCGGCAATGAATTCGGAATCCTGCAGTAGGGTTTCACGGAACGTCACGGCCAGCTGCTGGCCATCCTCGGGCAGAATATCGGTCAGTGTCATGGTCGCGAATTCGGTGTCCGCGTAGCCCAAAATATCGCATAGCTGCGCGTTGAACCGTTCAAATCGCCCTGTTTCCGGCGATATTTGCGCCATCCCCCGTGAGGCCAGATCAAAAGTACGTCCATAGGCCGCTTCGAACCGTTGCCGTTGTCGGACTTCTTGCGCCAGGGCAGCGCCGCTATCCTCCAACTCGCGATACGGGCTGCCCAGGTCTTCGGCGGGCGGAATCTCACCGCTGGACAGGCGTTGCGTCTGGCTGGCAAAACTGCGCACCGGGGCATAAATCCGGTCGGCCAGGGCCAGCCCGATGGCCCCGGTCAGGATTGCGATGGACAAAGCGATCCAGATGCCCTGCACCCGGTTTTTCTTGATCTCACCGATGAAATTGTCCTCGGCCGCATAAAGCCCGATCAGCCAGCGCAGACCCGGTTCGGACACCTCGATCAACATGGCGACATAATCCTGACCGTTCTGTTCAAAATCCGTGTAGACGGGCCCTTCGATTTCGGTGCGGTCCACTTGCGTCAATGCCCCAAAGGCCTGACGGGCCAGCGGGTCGTCGATCTGGTCCACCATCGGCAGTTCGGGATTGTCGTAATCCGCGTCCTGCGGGATCAGCACCAGCGTCGGATGCGCCAGAACCGAGCCATCCTCGTTCAGTACCAACGCTGCACCGCGCCGTTCCGACCAGATATCCAGCAGGAAGCCCGACAGCGCATCGATCTGAATATCGATACCCAGAATGGCCCGGATGTTGCCCGCCTCATCCAGCACCGGCACACTGTAGGTGATGCCCGGTTGGCGCGTGGTGAAGAATATGTAGGGTCGCGTCCAGATCGGCGCTTTCGCCTCTTGCACCATGGTGAACCAAGGGCGGGTTCGAGGCTCATAGGTGTCGATCAGCGTGTCCGAGCTGTCCAGCAGGGTAAACCGGTCATTGCGCCACTGGAAATCCGCCGGATGCTGGCTGAGGTCGGGTGGAAACGGGGGAATGACCTTAGTGCGATATTGCCCCGGTTCATTGGTCCGCATCACATAGACAAACCGCCCGGTTTCATCCGCCATGTAAATCCCCGCCAATTGCGGTGCGACCTGTAATTGCTGAAAGAAATGGCTCTCCAGTGCAGCGGTGTCGTGGATGTCCAGAACATCGTTCTCCGCCAGCCGCCGCGTCGCATCCAGTGCCTGTCGCGCGGGGTTCAGAAAGCTTTTGACCTGACCGATGACATTGACGCTGACCTCATTCAGCGAAAGGCGCGATTGCCGCAGCAAAGCGTTCTCGGAACTGACAAACGTCGACAGAGTCACGGACAACACAGCCACGAATTGCAGCCCCGCCAGACACAGGGCCAACGTGGCCCGCAACGATCTGCGTCTACGGGCCGGTTCGGCCTGATCCCGGGGGAAATCCTGTTGTGCTGTTGTATCCAATCTTTGGTTCCAGCCGCCTTGAAACATGGGTTGGGACACGGTTCGGCGCCCTTCGGCCCCCAATCATATACGTAACTTACCGTATAGACACGTGCTGTTTGGTTTCGCTTTGGTCTTTGACATCCGGGGGGCTGATTCTAAAGCCGTTTTCTACGTGTTTTGACTAGATCAGACACCCCCGTGGGGAGCAATAAAACGGACAACAGGAGTGTCATAGTGTTCAACAAAGTTTCAATCACAGCATTTGCAGCCGCATCCATGCTGTCGACCGCCGCATACGCCGAAGAGTTTATCACGATTGGTACGGGTGGTGTTACTGGGGTTTATTATCCGACGGGTGGCGCGATTTGTCGGTTGGTGA
>NZ_JBQFTY010000007.1:0-205069 GCF_056538885.1 Ruegeria sp. BE1 | reverse complement strand
CTGCGGTCAGCGTCGTTTTACCGTGGTCAACGTGCCCAATCGTGCCGATGTTGACGTGCGGTTTTGTACGCTCAAACTTTTCCTTTGCCATTCCTCAGGCGCCCTTTTGCGATTTGGGGGACCCTTGGTCCCGTGGTTACATCTGCGCGCGCGAGATATTTGGTTCAAAGGGGAAAATCAAGCACATCCTGCGTGAAAAGCAGGTTAAGATGCCGGATTTTGGGTCAACTCGCTGGAATCGAGGGGTTGGATCAAGTCCGGACGCCGCTGGAACCAGCCGTTCGCCTGATGTTCTTCGGCCAGCCACTCCTCGACTCGGTCGGCGACTTTCAGGGACAGACCGCTCATTTGTTCTTCTTTGGTGCGCGAATGGCCCGATCCTGCCAGCGCACTTTCTCCGGTCGTGTCTTCGAGAACCTGGAACTGCTTTCCCTTGGCAAGAAACTCTTTGTTGTTCACGTCATAAACGTTAACCAACACGATCGCGGTGCTTTTGGGGTTGTAAATGACCGGAATGCCCGGAGGCGCCAGCATATAACCTTCGAGGCTGATACCGATGTCATATTCCTGCGCACCCGAGTACCGGCCCAAGCGAATATCAACCGCATTCTGAATTGCGGCGGTCCACTCATCCGGAGTCGCATCGCGCGACACCGGGCCCTGCACCGCCTTATCGGCAAAGGCGTAGTTGACCCGCAACTTGAATTCACCCAATGATTCAGGTTCCTCATAAACCTGCGTCTGTGTGCAGGCGCCCATCAGGGCCAATCCGGTGATCAGGGTCAGAATGCGCAGCATGTCTCTCGTCTCGATAGGCCTGTTTTTTATTGATCTAGCGCACCGATACGGGTTGTGCCAAGCCGTATCGGTGGAATTCCTCCTACGGAGGCCCGCTATCACGAGAATTTATAGTCGCGCGGGAAGCCATAGGGCGGTTTTTTCCCGACACTGGCGCGTTTGGCCAGCCATTGGGACATATCCGCCTCGTGCCGGGTTTTGTCGCCGCCCATGGACCATTTCAGGCCCTCTTCCCAGTTGAAGGTGGTGATGTCGGACAAACCGCCATCCAGCTCAAGCGTGCCCTGCCGCCCGCGCGCCATGTTGTATTTTTGCAGGCGCACGCCCTTGCCACGGGTCATCTCGGGCAGTTCCTCGGTCGGGAAGACCAGGAACTTACCATTTTGCGAGACCACCGCCACGTGGTCACCTGCAACCGGTTTACAGATCACCGCCGTCTCGTCGCCTTTGACGTTCAGCACCTGTTTACCGTTGCGGGTCTGGGCCAGCACGTCATCCTCGGGCACCATGAATCCGTTCCCCGCATCCGAGGCCACCAACAGCTTGCGCCCTGGCTTGTGGATCAGGATGTCGACGATCTGTGCTTCGTTCGGCAGATCGACCATCAGGCGCAGCGGTTCACCCATTCCCCGACCACCGGGCAGGTTGGCGGCGCTGACCGTATAGAACCGTCCGTTCGAGGCAAACACCAGCAAGCGGTCAGTCGTCTCGGCATGGAAGATGAACCGCGGGCCGTCGCCGTCCTTGAACTTGAGCTCGCGCTTCAGGTCGATATGGCCAGTCATGGCGCGAATCCAGCCCATCTGAGAACAGACGACCGTGATCGGTTCGCGGTCGATCATCGCCTCAAGCGGGACCTCTTCGACCTCACCGGCCTCTTCCAGTGCGGTGCGCCGCGCGCCGCCTTCGTAGTCTTTGCCGAAGGTCTTCTTGGTCTCTTTCAGCTGTTCAGCGATCTTGGCCCACTGCAGGGCCGGATCGGCCAGCAGGTCTTCGAGATTGGCACGCTCTTCCATCAGCGCATCGCGCTCACGCACCAGCTCCATCTCTTCCAGACGACGCAAGCTGCGCAGGCGCATGTTGAGGATGGCGTCAACCTGAACTTCGGACAGCTCGCCCTCGCCCGGCTTGGGTGAGACATAGTCAGCCTCGCTGGTGGCGCGGACGTGGTCGACACCCCAATCCTCGCGCATCAGCGCCGCCTTGGGATCGTCGTCGTAACGGATGATGTCGATCACACGGTCGAGGTTCAGGAAGGCGACGATAAAGCCCTCCAACACCTCAAGCCGGTGGTCGATCTTGGCCATACGGTGGCGCGAACGACGAAGCAGAACTTCTTGCCGGTGATCGAGGAAGGCGCGCAGCACTTCCTTCATCGAACAGACCTTGGGCGTCACGCCGTCGATCAGCACGTTCATGTTCAGGCTGAACCGCACCTCAAGGTCCGAGCTGCGGTAGAGCATGCCCATCAGCACCTCGGGGTCCACGTTTTTGGAACGCGGTTCAAGGATCAGGCGGATGTCATCTGCGGATTCGTCGCGCACATCGCCGAGGATCGGGATTTTCTTGGTCTGGATCAGTTCTGCGATCTTTTCGATCAGCTTGGATTTCTGAACCTGATAGGGAATCTCGGTGACCACGATCTGCCACTGGCCACGGCCAAGATCCTCAACCTCATACTTACAGCGCAGGCGGAACGAGCCACGCCCGGTGCGATAGGCTTGCGCGATATTCTCGGGTGGTTCGACGATCACACCGCCGGTTGGGAAATCCGGGCCGGGCACATAGTTCAACAGCGTGTCGTCGCGCGCATCCGGCGTTTTGATCAGATGCAGACAGGCGTCGCAGAGTTCCGAGATATTGTGCGGCGGGATATTGGTCGCCATACCCACCGCAATCCCACTGGCACCGTTGGCCAACAGGTTCGGGAACTGCGCGGGCAGTACAACCGGTTCGGTCAGAGTGCCGTCATAGTTGTCACGGAAATCGACGGCGTCTTCGTTCAGACCCTCAAGCAGAGCCTCGGCCACGATGGTCATCCGCGCCTCGGTATATCGCGAGGCCGCCGGGTTATCGCCGTCGATGTTGCCGAAATTCCCCTGACCGTCGACCAGCGGGTAGCGGACGTTGAAATCCTGCGCCAGACGCGCCATCGCGTCATAAATCGCGGCGTCGCCATGCGGGTGATAGTTGCCCATCACGTCGCCCGAAATCTTGGCCGACTTACGGAATCCGCCCGTCGCGCTGAGTCGCAGCTCGCGCATGGCATAAAGGATTCGCCGGTGAACCGGCTTCAGCCCGTCCCGCGCATCGGGCAGTGCCCGGTGCATGATGGTGGACAGAGCGTAGGTCAGATAGCGTTCGCCAATTGCGCGGCGCAGCGGTTCGGCTACCTCGCCCCCACCCTCGGGGGCCTCCATGTTGGGGTCGTCGATCGTATCGTTCATATATGATGTGGTACAATGCAAGCGCGGCGCGGTAAAGCAACCAACGCATATTTTGCTGGGGACAAGTGGCGCTTTTTGCAACAGGGGGAGGCAACCCCCCGATTTCCCCCGTTTTTCGACTCGGGTCTGAAAATATGCTAGTCTGATCGGATTAGACTGCTGCCTATTTCTTGTTTCTTACGATTACTGGGGGATGCGCCATGACGCGCCTTATTGTTATGACTTTTGCTGCACTCGGTTGGTGCTTTTACGTAATGAGCGACGGACCTGATTTTGAACCGCGCGGCCTGCGCAGTGAACAACCCGTTCAGGTGGCCTCAACCTCTGTACCTTCTGCTTCCCGGGCTCGCGCCGAAGAGCTTGTGACCAATGTTGCGGCCCGTGTACCTGCGTCGCGCGCGGAACCCCAACCTGCCATCGAAGACGTGGTCGAGATTGTGGCCGATGATGCCAGCCTCGCGTCTTTTTCGAACCTGACCGTGTTCGAAGATCAAAGCGCCAATATCACCCTTGCCTCGCTTGAGGACGGCGTCGCCGGCCTGCAGCAGGTCACGGATGAGACAACCGATACCGCCTCCGAGGCGCCCGCGTTGCCCGAAGTGGAAAAGGACATTCGCGAAATCTCTGGCACCCGTGTGAACATGCGCGACGGGCCGGGCACGATCTATCCGATCATCGGCAAAGCCAGCATCGGCCAGAAGGTCGAGGTTCTTGGCGAATCCGGCACCGGCTGGCTGCGTCTGCGCGTGTTGCCGCAGCGACAGGTTGGCTGGATTTCCGCGTCGCTGGTGCGAAAATCAGCAAACTAACGCAGTCGTGTCATTGTCCTGCCCCAATGCTCGCCATAGCTATGGCTGAGAATAAAGGGCGGGGGAGACAATGCAAAAAACCATTCTGATCACCGGTTGTTCGTCGGGCATTGGTCTGGATGCGGCCCACGGCATGCGCGCGCGCGGGTGGCGTGTCTTTGCATCCTGCAAGCAGCAGCGCGATTGCGACAGATTGCGGACGCAGGGGTTCGAAAGCCCGCGTATCGATTATACCGATGCAGATAGCATCACGTCGGGCCTGGCTTCGGTGCTTGAAGCCACCGGCGGCACCTTGGACGCGCTGTTCAACAACGGGGCCCACGGCCTGCCCGGCGCGGTCGAGGATTTGCCCACAGATGGTCTGCGCCAGATATTTGAGGCCAACTTCTTTGGCTGGCACGAACTGACCCGGCAGGTGATTCCGGTCATGCGGGCGCAGGGGCACGGGCGAATCGTTCAGAACTCATCCGTGCTGGGTCTGGTGGCGTATCCGTGGCGCGGGGCCTATGTGGCAACAAAATATGCGGTCGAAGGGCTGACCGACACGCTGCGCCTGGAGCTGGCGGATACTGACATCAAGGTCGTCCTGATCGAGCCCGGCCCGATCACCTCGAAAATCCGCGAAAACTCGATCCCAATGTTCGAGCGTTTCATCAACTGGCAGAACTCGGCCCTGCGCGACCGGTACGAGGCGTCCTTGTTGAAAAGACTGTACGAATCCTCAGGGCCGGACCGGTTCGAACTGCCCGCTTCGGCTGTGACTGACAAGCTGGCCCATGCGGTCGAATCGAAACGCCCACGCCCGCGGTACTACGTGACAACGCCCACCTATATCGCCGGGTATCTGCGGCGCATTCTGCCCACGCGCACCATCGACCGCATCCTGTCAGACGTCTGAGGCGAAATTACCCGTTCGCTTTTCACACCTGCGGGTCTAGATGGTAGCCTCAGGAAAACAAGACAAGCGGACGGTGGTATCCATGGACCTTTTGATGGTCGTTTTGTTGCTGGCCATGGCGGCGGTTGTCGTCGTGCTGGTGATCGGCATCTCGAATTTCGGCAAACCCGGTAAAAACGCCGCGCTGAGAAGCAACAAGATGATGCAGCTGCGGATTTTGTTTCAGTTCATTGCCGTGGTGCTGATCGTGCTCTACGTCTGGCTGCGCGGACAAGGAGGACAGTAAATGGTCGTACTCAACAAAATCTATACGCGCACCGGCGATGACGGCAAAACGGCGCTGGGCAATGGTGAGCGGGTTGCAAAATACTCAGGCCGCGTAGCCGCCTATGGCACCGTGGATGAGCTGAACTCCTTCGTTGGCGTAGCCCGAACCGAGGCCGAGGGAGACGTCGATGCCGCCCTGTCCCGCATCCAGAACGACCTGTTCGATCTGGGCGCCGATTTCTGCCGCCCCGACATGGAAAAGGACGCCGAGGCCGAATACACGCCGCTGCGCATCGTATCCTCGCAGATTGACCGGCTTGAGGCCGAGATTGACGCCATGAATGACGCGCTGGAACCGCTGCGCAGCTTTATCCTGCCCGGTGGCTCCCGTCTGGCCGCGCACCTGCATGTGTGCCGGACCGTGTCGCGCCGGGCCGAGCGGCTGGCGGTTGAGCTGACCAATATGGAGCCGGTGAACGAGGTCGCCGTAAAATACCTCAACCGTCTGAGCGATTGGTTCTTTGTGGCCGCCCGCTGTGCCAACGAAAACGGCACTGCGGACGTGCTGTGGATTCCGGGGGCAAACCGTTAACCACAGGGCCGTGACGTCAAAAAACACGAAACGCGACGTCCCAAGCCCATGACATGACGATTTTGCTCTGTTGCACGGGGGATTGAGACGCTATGCAATGCCCCGAGAGCATTGGTGGAGTCGCTTCGCGGCTTACCGTTTTTTGAGGAGAAAGCGCTAAAATGAAGGTACTGGTACCTGTCAAACGCGTGATTGACTATAATGTGAAAGTCCGCGTGAAAGCGGACGGTAGCGGTGTTGATCTCGCCAATGTCAAAATGTCGATGAACCCGTTCGACGAGATTGCGGTTGAAGAAGCGATCCGTCTGAAAGAAGCGGGCAAGGCCGACGAAGTCGTTGCCGTTTCGATCGGTGTCAAGCAGGCGCAGGAAACCCTGCGGACCGCGCTGGCCATGGGTGCAGACCGTGCGATCCTGGTTGTCGCAGCCGATGACGTCCACACCGATATCGAGCCTCTGGCTGTCGCCAAAATCCTGGCCAAAGTGGTCGAGGAAGAGCAGCCCGGTCTGGTTCTGGCGGGCAAGCAGGCGATCGACAACGACATGAACGCCACCGGTCAGATGCTGTCGGCCCTGCTGGGCTGGTCGCAAGGCACCTTTGCGTCGGAAGTGGACATCGAAGGCGACAGCGCCAAGATCACCCGTGAGGTGGACGGCGGCCTGCAGACCATCACCGTCAAGATGCCGACCATCGTAACCGTAGACCTCCGTCTGAACGAGCCGCGCTATGCGTCGCTGCCCAACATCATGAAGGCGAAGAAAAAGCCGCTGGATGAGAAGACCGCAGCCGATTACGGCGTCGACGTCACTCCGCGTCTGGAAGTGGTCAAAACCGAAGAGCCGCCGGCACGTGCCGCGGGTATCGTTGTGGGCTCGGTCGACGAGCTGGTCGAGAAACTCAAAGAAGCGGGGGCTGTGTAATGGCTGTTCTTCTTCTGGCAGAAGTCAACAATGGTGAGCTGTCGCTGGACGCCACCGCCAAGGCCGTCAACGCCGCAAAAGCTCTGGGTGATGTGACCGTTCTGGCTGCAGGTGGTTCCGCCGCCGCTGCCGGTGAGGCCGCCGCCAAGATCGACGGTGTTGCCAAGGTTCTGGTCGCCGAAGACGAATCGCTGGGCCACCGCCTGGCGGAATCGACTGCGGCGCTGATCGTATCGCTGGCCGATGGTTACGAGCATATCGTGGCCCCTGCGACCACCGACGCCAAGAATGTCATGCCGCGCGTTGCTGCGCTGCTGGACGTGATGGTGATCTCGGATGCGTCCGGCGTGGTTGACGGTTCGACCTTCGAGCGTCCGATCTATGCGGGCAACGCAATCCAGACCGTGAAATCGAACGACGCCAAAAAGGTCGTCACCCTGCGGACCGCCAGCTTTGACGCTGCGGGCGAAGGCGGCTCGGCCCCGGTTGAGACCATCTCGGTCGGAGAAAACCCCGGTCTGTCGTCCTGGGTCGAGGACAAGGTTGCCGAAAGCGACCGTCCGGAACTGACTTCGGCTGGCATCGTTGTGTCGGGCGGCCGTGGCGTTGGCTCGGAAGACGACTTCAAGCTGATCGAAGCACTGGCCGACAAGCTGGGCGCGGCTGTTGGCGCATCGCGCGCGGCCGTTGACTCGGGCTATGCGCCGAACGACTGGCAGGTGGGTCAGACCGGTAAAGTTGTTGCCCCCGATCTGTACGTTGCTGTCGGCATCTCGGGCGCGATTCAGCACCTGGCGGGTATGAAAGACTCGAAGGTTATCGTCGCGATCAACAAGGACGAAGAAGCACCGATCTTCCAGGTCGCAGATTTCGGTCTGGTCGCAGACCTGTTCCAAGCGGTGCCGGAACTGACCGAAAAACTCGGCTGATCGAAGGCAAAGATTTTTCGTCGAAAAATCTGGGAAGGCCCGCCAAAAGGCGGGCCTTTTTCAGTTCAGGTTCCTTACCGGGCCAAACAACGCATCCGCAATGGCCCTATGCGCGGCCGGACCGATCATATGTTCCGCCATCGGCTGTTGCAGGGTTCCGAACAGCATATCCTCAAGCTCATCCGATTGGCCGGATACACTGACTGCGATCTCAATGACGTCGGCACAATGCGGCTTGAGACGCGTCAGCATCTCAGTCGTGACTGCGACCGGTTGTTGTTGTCCTTGAAGGTGCTCGTCTACGCGCAGGTTCAAGAGGATGACTGGCGTATCTAAGCGGGTTAGAAGATTGCTGACCTTTTGCACCCAATTGCACCGCAATTCTTCGGCTACCATTTCGAAACGCGCGTCCTGTCGGTTCTGCAAAAGGGTCACCAGATGACGAACAAAATGCACCTCGGCAAAGTCAATCTCAGGGTAAAGAGCAATCAGGTCTGGCGTCGGCGCCAGGACCCGGTCATTGCGGCGCGGATGGACGCGGTAAAAGTGATTCGACTGCCCAAGGATCGTCGGAGCCTGAAGAATGCACAGCTCTGCCCTGCTCATCAGATCGAACAGTCCTGCATCACCGCAGACGGCCTCAACTCCGCAAAACAGGCTGCCCAGATTCAGACAGCGCCGGTCCAGCTTGCCTTCGAGAATCGCTGAAAAGGGGCGTTCGACGAAACGCCCATAGGTTTCGTCCCCGCCCACACAGGCCATGTACGCCGAGTCCAGCGACCGTTTTGGCCCCCGGAACCAAAGGCGCGATTCACCGTATTGGCATACGGCATGCCCGGCCCCCGCCGAGCCTGTTTGATGATAGCTCATAACACTCACCCATTTTTCACCCGGTTGCCATCTTACAGCCGCATGTCTTTAGAAAGTGCTAATGTGCGCATTTGAAGCAAATTGGATGCGCCCGATCCCCTTGCCGCCCCCACCGATCTGCCGGTACTGTCCCACCAATCCCGAGACTCAGAGGCATAAAAAACATGGACGTACAATCAGTCGGAGTGATCGGCGCTGGACAGATGGGCAATGGTATCGCTCATGTTCTGGCCCTGGCGGGATATGATGTTGTGCTGAACGACGTGAATCAGGACGCACTGAGTGCTGCCGTGACGACAATTCAGGGGAATTTGGCCCGTCAGGCCTCGCGCGGGAAGATCACGGACGAGGCAATGCAGGCCGCGCTGGGCCGGATTCAAACAACGTTGCAATTGCCCGAGCTGGGTCAGACGGACCTTGTGATCGAAGCCGCGACAGAGCGGGAGACAATCAAGCAGGCAATTTTTGAGGACCTGCAACCACATTTGCAACCGCATACGATTCTGACCTCGAACACGTCGTCTATTTCGATCACGCGGCTGGCCAGCAGAACGGATCGGCCCGAGAAATTCATGGGGTTCCACTTTATGAACCCGGTGCCGGTGATGCAGTTGGTGGAATTGATCCGGGGGATCGCCACGGATGAGGAAACCTTTGCCACCTGTAAGGCCGTGGTGGATCGTCTGGGCAAGACCTCGGCCAGCGCCGAAGATTTCCCCGCCTTTATCGTGAACCGCATCCTGATGCCGATGATCAATGAGGCGGTCTATACCCTGTATGAAGGCGTTGGAAACGTGCGTTCGATTGACGAGTCGATGAAACTGGGCGCAAACCACCCGATGGGGCCTTTGGAATTGGCCGATTTCATCGGGCTGGACACCTGCCTGGCGATCATGAACGTCCTGCATGACGGGTTAGCCGACACCAAGTACCGCCCCTGTCCGTTGCTGACCAAATATGTAGAAGCCGGCTGGCTGGGCCGCAAAACCGAACGCGGGTTTTATGATTACCGCGGTGAGGTTCCGGTTCCTACCCGCTGAGGGTAAGGGGGCCAGCCCCCTCGCCCGGATTTTATCCGGGCTCACCCCCGGGATATTTTTAGACAGATGAAGAGGCGGATCAGCGGTCGGGGTTTTCGCCCAGAGACAGGGTATGCGCGCGCAGCCATGTCATGAAGCCGCGCGGATCCGTTTCGAGCAATTTCATATCCTCATCCGAGATCGGCTTGCCGATCACCGGAGATTGCGGTTTGTTGCAGGAACGGACGATCTCGTGCAGCAGCAGGCCCTGACGCAGGATCGGCGACAGTTTGTTGGCGATCTGATAGGCGCGCGAGTTGCTGCCGGGGAAAAAGATCGGCACCACACGGGCGCCCGAACGGCGGATCATTTTGGCGGTGAAGACGTTCCATTCCCGCTCTTGCGCGGGGCCGAACCAATCGTCCGAGGACATCACTACGCCCGATGGGAACAATGCGACGACCCCACCGTCTTTCAGGTGTTCCATCGACTTGCCGCGCATTTCCAGCATTTTGGTTTGCGCTTCGGGGTCGTGCGGGAAGGGTACCGGAATCATGAACGACGTCGCGGCCTCATCCAGCCCGGTCAGGACCGAGCGTGTGAGGATGCGGTAGTCGCCCCGGACCCGGCCGATCAGCTCGGCAAAGATCATCCCGTCGACCATGCCATGCGGGTGGTTCGCCACCACCACGACGGGGCCGTCTTTCGGGATGCGCGCGATCTGTTCTTCGGGCGTTGTCAGCTTGATCCCCATGGTCTCAAGCGCGCCGCCCCAGAACCGCTGACCGCGATAGTACTCGTTCTTCTTCTCGAACTTATTGACCATACGCAAAATGGTCAGCTTACCCGTGCACCATTCGATGGCGCGTATGGCTGTCGAGGTCCAGGCGTCGTCGAAAGAGTTTGCGTAGGTCAGAGTTCTACGGTCGTAGACTTCGCCCTGATCTTCGAGCCCGTCTACAACCGGGCCTGTCTTGGTATCGTGCGTCGTTTCCGCCAATTCCTGGTCTTCCCGTTCTTGGTCACACGGTCGATTGGGTCAGAACCCTTCCCCGAACTTATCGTTCACCAGGGTTTCCAAAGCATCGGCCAACGCCTCAGCATCCGGTCCGGACGTCTCGACGTCAATAGTCGTTCCGCGCGAGGCTGCCAACATCAAAAGGCCCATAATGCTGTCGCCCGATGCAGAAAAGCCATCTTTGGAAACTTCGGCCTGCGCATCGAACCCCTCGACCACCTCAACCAGCTTGGCCGAGGCACGGGCATGGAGACCTTTTTCGTTAATGATTTTCAGGCTTCGATTGGTCATTCTTAATCTGTCCGGTCTTCTTCCAAGGTCACATTTTGCGCATTAATATATTTGCGTCCAGCCTCCATCGCCTGCCGCACGGCATCGGCAATTGGCAGGTGGCGGGTTTTGGCCAGTTTGATCAACATCGGCAGATTTGCCCCGTAGAGGATACGGCGATCCTGCGGCGTACAGGCCCGCAGGCTGAGATTCGATGGGCTGCCTCCGAACAGGTCTGTCACAACGACAACCCCGTCCCCCGCATCGACACGGTCGGCTGCGGCACAGATTTCGGCCTGCTTGGCCTCACGATCATCGTCGGGATCAATGGAAATCGCGACAAGGCCGGGTTGAGGCCCCACGACATGTTGCACGGCCGCAAGGTATTCCTTGGCCAGTCCCCCATGTGCTACGAGTACGATTCCGATCAATTCGGCCTCACATTCAACGATCGACGCTCCATTTCGCGGTGCCTAATTGCCACTTGCTGCCCCTGTTCCGCAAGGGCCTTTGCCACAGCTTCGGCGACCGCTACGGATCTATGTTGCCCTCCGGTACAACCGAAGGCCACGGACAGGTGCGCTTTACCCTCGGCCCGGAAGGTTGGCAGCAGCAGTTTCAGCAGATCAACCACCCGGTCAAAGAACGGTGCATAGTTCGTATCGGACTGAACATAGTGCGCCACATCCGGGTTTCGACCATCTTCCGACCGCAGCTCGGGCCGCCAATAAGGGTTATCCAGAAACCGGCAGTCAAACACCATATCCAAACCCGGGGGGAGACCGCGTTTGTACGAAAACGATTCGATAGAAAGCGCAAGATGCCGTCCGCCTTTGGGGGCGAACCACCGCTCGACCTCTTCGCGCAGTTGGTGGACATTCAGGGGGCTGGTATCGATCAGAATATCCGCCGCGCCACGGATCGGTACGAGCAAACCTTTTTCCTGACGCACGCCGGTTTCCGGACCTGCATCGGTGGCCACGGGGTGGCGGCGGCGGGTTTCCGAGAATCTCCGCAGCAGGACGTCATCACTGCAATCCAGATAGAGGGTCGTCAGGTCCACCTTCTCCATCCGCCGTAGTTTGGCCGCCAGATCGATGAACCCGGTGGTCGAGAAATCGCGGTTCCGCACATCGATCCCCAGAGCCATGGGGCGGTCGCCCTGTGCGCCGTCCAACAGGCGCGATAACAGGCCCATCGGCAGGTTATCGATGGCCTCAAAGCCCAGGTCCTCCAGAACGCGGATGGCCGTTGTGCGGCCTGCGCCGGACGGGCCGGTTACCAGAACGATGCGCTGCTGCTGTGTCATGTGCTGGGCCATTCCGGGTCCACACGTCCCATTTTCAACAATTGTACGAGTGCTGCGGCCAAATTGGGGATGCCGCCCCCCCGAAGCAAGGGAACAGTTTGCCTCAGCACTTTGATTTCTGACCGGCCTGGCAGCCGTGCCGGTTCGGTCTGACTGAGGTCGACGACAAAATGGACCGGCGCCATGTCCACGCTATGCGCCCGCAACAGGCCAATACCGCGGGCTTCGATCAAGCCGCGCAGGTTCGGGGCGGCCGAGGCCACCACCTGTCCGTCCATCAGACGCAACTGCACCCGGTCGTCCCCGACCAACACAGCGCCCAACGCCATCATTTGCAGGGCCAGGCCCGATTTTCCGGCCCCTGCTGGCCCCAGAATCAATGCGCCGCGGCCCTCGACGGCCACGCAAGTTGCATGGATAATGTCGGCGCCTTTGTCTGTGTTCGAAAGCGTTTGGTCGCCCATGCGATTAGACAGGCAGACCCACGACGAACCGGGCGCCCTGCGGGTCAGAGGTGATGTCCGCCTCGGTCGGGCGAATATTCTCGGCCCAGATCACGCCGCCATGGGCTTCGACGATCTGCTTGGATATGGCCAATCCAAGGCCGGAGTTATTGCCAAAATGCTCTTCGGGGCGTTGTGAATAGAAGCGTTTGAATACCTTGGTCAGGGCCTGTTCGGGAATGCCCGGACCGGTGTCTTCGACCACGACCAGAACCCGGTTTTCCCGTCTGCGCACCCAGACACGAATGGCATCGCTTTCGTCACAGAAGGAAATCGCGTTGGTGATCAGGTTGACAAAGACCTGCGCAAGACGCGCCTCAAGACCGTTCACGATGATCGGGTCCGGCGGCAGATCGGTGATATAGTCGATGCCCTTTGCACGCGCCTCTTCGCCCAGATACTGCCCCAGATTGCCCAGAAGATTCAGCAGGTCAAAGGGCTGTTCCTCTTCCTTGACCAGCTCGGCATCCAGGCGCGATGCGTTCGAGATATCGCTGACCAGACGGTCCAGCCGCCGCACGTCGTGTTCGATCACGCCCAGCAATTTGTCGCGCTGATCTTCACGCTTGACCATGCGCAGAGTGCCGACCGCAGATTGCAGACTGGCCAGCGGGTTCTTGATTTCATGCGCCACATCCGCCGCAAATTGCTCATTGGCGTCAATGCGGTTGTAAAGCGCTGTGACCATCCCCCGCAGCGCCCGGCTGAGACGCCCGATCTCATCGGGGCGCGCGCTCAGGTCGGGGATGCGGATACGGCCGGGGTTCACCCCAGCGCCACGGTCTTTGCCCATTTCAGCGGCGGCGGCCAGATCGGCGAGCGGGTTGGCGATGGTTGACGCCAAAACAAGGCTAAGACCGATCGAAACCAGCAAAGCCACCACAAACATCTGCAGGATGCGCTCCTGTTCGCGCCGGGCTAACGCGTCGATTTCGCCGGCAGGGCCCGCCATGGCCACGGCACCCACAGCCGCATCTGCCAGAACGATGGGTGCGGCCCCGACGATGACGGTCTGGCCCAGATCATCCTGAACAGCCTGCACCTGCATCTGGCCTTGCAGGGCCTCTGGTATGATCTCCTGCACCCGTTGGGCCAGGGTCGGCGCATCGCTGCCCTCCCCCCCGGCAAAGACGCGCGACAATCCGGTCCAGACCGCATGCAGCGCGTCGCTGATCAAAGTGCTGCCAGTTTGAACCTCGGCGTCAGATCGCAGCAGGCCCGGCATTTCAGATGGGGTGGCCGCCCCGCGTGTCCAGCCGATCAGCGTCCCGCTTGCGTCGTAAACAAACACCTCTCCGCCATCCGGCAGGCTGAGCCCCGCCAGCGTGCCTTTCACGTCCAGACCAGATGCATCCTGTGCACCCGCGGCCTGTTGCTGACGCAGCTGAGCCTCAAACACGTTACTGACAAGCTGCGCGTCGCCCATGAGGTTGCGGGCGGTCTGCTGTACCTGTTCCTCGCGGGAGTCGTCGAGATAGAGCAACCCGGTCACCAGAATGACCAAGGCAATCAGGTTGAACGTGATGATCTTTCGGGCCAGCGGCGAGCCGCGCAACGCGAAAAGGTTGCGGCGTCGGCGAGACGCGCGCAACTCGGCCGACTCGGGGTCCTGCGGGATGACCCAATCATCCCCCAGAACGACGTCACCGTCCCGCAATTCGATGGTTTGTTCCGTATCCCGCACCAGGTCAGGTTACCCTTCTTCAGCGGCCACGCTTATTCTTCGTTATACCTGTAGCCAATGCCGTACAGGGTTTCGATGGCCGAAAACTCAGGATCTGCCGCGCGCATCTTCTTGCGCAGCCGTTTGATATGGCTGTCGATGGTCCGGTCATCCACATAGACCTGATCATCATAGGCAACATCCATCAGCTGATCGCGGCTTTTGACAAAGCCCGGACGCTGCGCCAGTGCCTGCAGCAGCAGAAACTCGGTCACGGTCAGGGATACGTCGTTGCCCTTCCAGCTGACCGCGTGGCGCAGCGGGTCCATCCGCAGCTCGCCGCGTTCCATCACCTTGGTGTCGCCGGTAGTGGCATTCGTCACATCGCCCGTAGTCGCCTCTTGCCGGCGCAGAAGCGCGCGGATGCGTTCCACCAGCAGACGTTGCGAGAATGGCTTTTTCACATAGTCATCCGCGCCCATGCGCAGGCCCAGAACCTCATCGATCTCATCGTCTTTCGAGGTCAGAAAGATGACCGGCATCTGGGTTTTCTGCCGCAGCCGTTGCAGCAAATCCATACCGTCCATGCGGGGCATCTTGATATCCAGCACGGCCATATCGGGAAGTTTTTTATTGAAAGCGTCCAGGGCTGCTTGCCCGTCATTGTAAGTTTCGACCTCGAACCCTTCGGCTTCGAGTGTCATGGATACGGACGTCAGAATGTTTCTGTCGTCATCCACCAGTGCAATCTTTGACATCGGGTTTACCCCTATTCCTGCTCACTCATGCAATATTTCGCTTATTAGTAAGGCATCTTTGTCGTTTTTATGGCCGCGAATCAATCCGTATCTGCGAATCGTGCGTTTGTTGTCACATAGCTGCGGCAAAAAAGCCGTTAAAGCGGGCAGAAAAGCGCTTTGATTTCCGACAGGGAATTTCTGGTGGCGCTAAACCTGGACTTGGTTGCGCTAACTACACGAAAGCGACCTGTTCATGCCCCAAACGACCATGATAAGACCCGCCTGTCCGCCGGAATGACCCGGCAAAATGCCCCAAGAGCGCACCCGGCCCAACCGCCGCCGCGCCGCCACAGGAGAAGACACACATGACATCTGGACGGGTTAACCCGCAATTCCGCCTCGAAGATCAGGGCATCGAGGGTCTGGGCAATGTCTATTACAACTTCATGGAACCGGCGCTGATCGAAGAGGCGCTCAAGCGCGGCGAAGGCACCCTGGGCAATGGCGGGGCCTTTCTGGTCACCACCGGCAAGTTCACTGGCCGGTCGCCCAAGGACAAGCACGTCGTGCGCACCGACAGCGTTGCCGACAGCATCTGGTGGGAAAACAACGCCGAGATGAGCCCCGAAGGCTTTGACGCCCTGTATGTCGACATGCTGGAGCATATGAAGGGCCGCGACTATTTCGTGCAGGACCTGGTTGGCGGGGCTGACCCGACCTATTCGATCAACGTGCGCATGGTCACCGAACTGGCCTGGCACAACCTTTTCATCCGCCACCTGCTACGTCGTCCGGATCGCGAAGATCTGAACGACTTTATTGCCGACTTCACAATTATCAACTGCCCCAGCTTTCAGGCCGACCCGGCCAAGCATGGCTGCCGCAGCGAAACGGTGATTGCGCTGAATTTCGACCGCAAGCTGATCCTGATCGGTGGCACGGAATATGCGGGTGAGAACAAGAAATCCGTCTTCACCCTACTGAACTACATGCTGCCGGAAAAAGGCGTGATGCCGATGCATTGCTCGGCCAACCATGCTGTTGGTAACCCGGTCGACACGGCTGTGTTCTTCGGCCTGTCGGGCACTGGCAAGACAACCCTGTCGGCTGACCCTGCACGCGTGCTGATCGGCGATGACGAACATGGCTGGTCCGATCGCGGCACCTTCAACTTTGAAGGCGGTTGCTATGCCAAGACCATCAACCTCAACCCCGAGGCTGAGCCAGAAATCTACGCCACCACGTCGAAATTCGGCACCGTGATCGAGAACATGGTTTTCGATCCCGAAACCAAAGAGCTGGATTTCAACGATGACTCGCTGACCGCAAACATGCGCTGCGCCTACCCGCTCGAGTATATCTCGAACGCGTCCAGCAGTGCGCTGGGGGGACACCCCAAGAACATCATCATGCTGACCTGTGATGCGTTCGGCGTACTGCCTCCGATCGCACGGCTGACCCCGGCACAGGCGATGTATCACTTCCTGTCCGGCTTCACCTCGAAGGTTGCGGGGACCGAGCGTGGCGTGACCGAGCCGCAGCCCACCTTCTCGACCTGCTTTGGCGCGCCTTTCATGCCACGCCGCCCGGAAGAGTATGGCAACCTGCTGCGCGACAAGATCGCCCAGCACGGCGCAACCTGCTGGCTGGTCAACACCGGCTGGACCGGCGGCGCCTATGGCGTTGGCTCGCGGATGCCGATCAAGGCCACTCGCGCCCTGCTGACTGCCGCGCTGGACGGCTCGCTGCGGGACGCCGAGTTCCGCAAGGACGCGAATTTCGGCTTTGACGTGCCTGTTTCAGTCCCCGGCGTGCCCGAAGTTCTGCTGGACCCGCGCCGCACATGGGATGATCAGGCTGCATTCGACAAGCAGGCCGAGAAGCTGGTTCAGATGTTTGCCGAGAACTTTGAGCAATATCTGCCCTTCATCGATGAAGACATCAAAGCCGTCGCTATCGGTTGACGCTAAGCGGTGCTAAGTTGACGGGAAAGGGGCCTTCGGGCCCCTTTTCTATGGGAGTCTCACGCAAAGGTATTCTTGTTAAAGTTGTATTCTAAACCTTGTGCAGACAAATGCGTTGCCCGACATCCCCTCATGCGCTACGAAACGATGTCATTATGATAAAAGGTCCGGTGCAATTTTGCACCGGACCGACCTTAAAAACACCTTGGGGAAGCTCACGCAGACGTTCACATCAGCAATTAGAGCAACCTAATCAGGTACGTAGTGTATTATGAAGGGGAAAAGTGTCAACGTGAGATATGCTGAAAACACTCAGTTCAGGATATCGAAACACTCCGCGAAACTGCGGATCACGGCGCTTGAAAAGATGGGTAAGACATGACTGAAATCTCGAAACTGACCGAGCTGCGCAAGCTGATGCAAAGCATGGAACGCACGCTGGGGCTGGAGCAACTCTCTCCGGTTGAGCGTGACATCTACTATGCAGCTGAAGAGCTGTCGAAAGACGACACCGAAGTGCGCACCTTCGGATTGATCGAACACACTCTGGTTCAAAGCGTTTCGCGCCCGACATTCTTTCGCGCGCTGAAGTCGCTTGTTCAAAAGGGATATCTGTCGCAAAGCGGCAGCGCCAACCGGGGCCGGTATATCGTTCATGCCCCCAGGTAACGCCCTGAACCTGCGCGCAGGCAGTTGATCGACGTGCGCAGGTGGGCAACTGACACCTTCTACGCCTCTTTGGCTTATGTGGTCGCATCATACCTCACGTTCGAGGTTTTGATGCCGCTGCAGAATGTGTTCTTTCCGGAATATCCCAGCAGGGCCAGCCTTCTTTTTCTGCCGCACGGCGTGCGGGTTCTGTCGGCATGGCTGCTGGGTTGGCGTGCGATCTTCGCGCTGTTGCCGGGTGTCTTTCTGGTCTTTGCCGTCCTCGGCGGCAGTGACGTGTTCCTGCCCAGCCGGTTGATCGCAATCGCCATCGCCGTCACAACCGTGCCGGCAGTGTTCTACCTATGCAAATGGGCCGGGTGGGACTTGTTTCCGCACCCGGATCGCAAGCCGTGCTGGTCCTGCGTCATGGGGGTCGGGATTGTGACGTCCTTCCTTGTCTCGGGCCTGACAAACCTGGCCTTTGGCAGCGCGCGGGCAGAGTATGTTGCCTATCTGATCGGGGACATCTTTGGCCTGCTCTTCCTTATGCTGGGCCTGTATTTTGCCTTTCGCTTCGCCGACAAGCGCCGCTAACCCAACAAGCCACGCCGCAACAGGTTCACCCCTGCAATCAGCAGCACCAGCAAGGTGATCTTGCGAAACACCGCCTGATCAATGCGGGATTGCAGCCACAGCCCCGCCAGCATTCCAACCAAGGCCGGAGCAATCAACACGGCCGAAAACGGCGCCGTGTCCGCCCGAAAGATGCCCGACACCATATGGGCAATCAACAGCGCCACCGCACCCAGCCCATAGATCACCCCCTGCACCCGCATCTGGATCGCTTTGGGCGTGTTCAGCGCCGTCAGATAAGCAACGGTTGGCGGCCCCCAGATTCCCGACATCCCGCCAACAAAACCGGCAATCGCACCGATTGCGGCCTCAACCCGCGCCGAAGGTGCGCGCAGTGTCAGCTTCACGCCCAGAACCTGGATCAGCGCAAAAAACGTGACCGGAGCACCAATCATCAGCAGAAAGGTCCGGGCCGGAACGGCGCTGACCAGTTGCGCCCCGATCAGCAGGAACACCAGCCCGACGGCCAGAAACACACGGAACTCTTTGATGGCTGACACAGCGGCGGGAATGCCTTCGCGCAGGGCCTGCACACCGTTCGTGACCAGCGTCGGCAGGATCAGACCCGCAATCGCAAGCTCTGGCGGCAAGAACAGGCTGAGGCCCGAAATCAGCACCATCGGCATGGCAAAACCGACCATCCCCTTGACCCAACCCGCCACGAAGGCCACGGCCAATGCCAAAATCAGGTCCTGCGGAGTGAGCAAGGAAAACAACGTCATAGCCCCGTCATAACACTGTTGCCGCGTGCTGCAGTGCAAAATCGTATAAGCAATTTTCGAACTATTTCGCGACGTAATTCGTATTTTTGTTGCGCTGCACGTGCAGCATGATATGACCAGACGACAGCAAAGAAGGACTCGATTCATGGCCCATGACGGACAGGATATGACCCAGATGACCACATCCGCGATTTTGCCCGACCTTCTGGCACTGACCCGCGCGGCGCTGCCCGCAGTGGACAATGTGTTTGAACGTGCCCGGGCCTCCGTGCGCGAGATGGTCACCGCCGAAGGTCGTGTGTCCGGCGGATTGATCGAGGCGCACCAGACGGCTGCCCATGGCCTGGCATGGCTGGCAACCTACAATCAGTCTCTGCAACAGATGCAGCGATGGGCCGAGGCCTTGGAAAGCGATGGCAAGTTTGGTGAAATAGAACAGCTGCTGCATCAAATCGCGTTTGGCGAATACCTGTGGCAGGTCTATGGCGGCATCCAAATGAACCAGGGTGAAATCGTTCGCCTTCAGGATCTTGGCCTCAGCCAGGACGATATGCGCGCTTTGATGCTTCCCGAGGTGATGACCCTGACCCAAGGCGGTAACACTCAAGCCGCCCGCAGCCGTCTTGTGGAATTGATGGAGGATCAGGCCGGGGCCACCATGTTCGGGGCTTCCGGGCTGGACGAAGAGCTTGAGATGATCCGGGACCAGTTCCGCCGCTATGCGGTCGAAAAGGTCGAACCTCACGCTCATGAGTGGCACCTGAAGGATGAGCTGATCCCGATGGAGGTCATCGAGGAATTGGCCGAAATGGGTGTCTTTGGCCTGACCATCCCCGAAGAATTCGGCGGTTTCGGCCTGTCCAAAGCGTCGATGTGCGTGGTGTCCGAAGAACTCTCGCGCGGCTATATCGGCGTCGGTTCGCTGGGCACTCGGTCCGAAATCGCGGCCGAACTGATCATCGCAGGCGGCACGGATGAGCAAAAGGCCAACTGGCTGCCGAAACTGGCCAGCGCTGAAATCCTGCCCACCGCCGTGTTCACCGAACCCAACACCGGATCGGATCTGGGCAGCCTGCGCACCCGCGCGGTCAAGACTGCCGAGGGCGATTATGAGATCACCGGCAACAAGACATGGATCACCCATGCGGCGCGGACCCATGTGATGACCCTGCTGGCGCGAACCAACCCTGACAGCACCGACCACCGGGGCCTGTCGATGTTTCTGGCCGAAAAGACACCGGGAACGGATGAAGCTCCCTTCCCCACCCCCGGCATGACCGGCGGCGAGATCGAGGTTCTGGGCTATCGCGGCATGAAGGAATACGAACTGGGCTTTGATGGCTTCAAAGTCAAAGGCGAGAACCTTCTGGGCGGCGAAGAGGGCAAAGGCTTTAAACAGCTGATGGAGACGTTTGAGTCCGCCCGTATCCAGACCGCCGCCCGCGCCATCGGCGTGGCGCAAAGCGCGCTGGATATTGCCATGCAATACGCGCAGGATCGTAAGCAATTCGGCAAGTCCCTGATCAACTTCCCCCGCGTCTCGGGCAAGTTGGCGATGATGGCGGTCGAAATCATGATCGCGCGCCAGCTGACCTATTTCAGCGCGTGGGAGAAAGACCACGGCCAGCGCTGTGATCTTGAGGCCGGCATGGCCAAGCTGCTGGGCGCGCGTGTCGCCTGGGCGGCGGCCGACAATGGCCTGCAAATCCACGGCGGCAACGGCTTTGCGCTGGAATACAAGATCAGCCGTGTCCTGTGCGACGCGCGCATTCTCAACATTTTCGAAGGGGCTGCCGAAATTCAGGCACAGGTCATCGCACGACGTCTGCTCGGGTGACCGAATACGGCAGCTCTGTTTCCCCAACTGACCCGGCCTTCGTGCCGGGTCATTTTCTGTCTGGATCAGATGTGATCCGCCGAAAAGCAACTTCCCCTTTGATCACAGGCCGGAACAAGGTTACAGCAGCCAGCGTCCCTTAACCAATGGCATTCGGAATGATCAGACGACTACTCGCGCTTTGGGCGATCCTGACCCTTGTAGGCTGTGCGACAACGCAGGCCCCCGTCACTCAAAATGATGTGGACGATCTGGCACGGGCCATTCAATCCCTTGGCCCGAATGTCGATCCGGCCGAGGCCAAGCGGGCCGCTGAAATCTCTTATACCTACTCGCAGCAGCTCAAGCAGGACTGGAACGTCACCGATGCGGCCATTGTCCACAACGCCAAGATCATCAACGGATTTCGCGAGTTTGGCCTGTGCAATGACTGGGCGCAGGCCATGACCACGCGTCTGCGGCAAGAGGATTTTCGCACGCTAGATATGCACTGGGCCACCTCCCCTCCGACCGCGTTTCGGATTATCCATCATTCGGCCCTGATCAGCGCCAAGGGGGATTCGATGTATGACGGGATCATCCTTGATCCATGGCGCAACAGCGGCGATCTGTTCTGGGATGAGGTCCGCGAGGATACGCGATACAACTGGAGGCCCCGCAGCGAGGTACGCGAAGAACTGCTGAGCGGCGCGAACCCTTACTGAAATTGCTGTCATGACCCGATTTCTGCTGACCCTGCCCCTTCTGGCCCTGTTCCAATGCGACAGGGATGAAACCGTCGCGGCCTATGGCGCTGCGGATCAGGTCTGGACCCTGCAAGAGATTGACGGGCAAGCTTTCGAGGCCAGCGCCCAACTGCGTTTTCCACAAGAGGGCAGGATCGAGGGCAACGCCCCCTGCAACAGCTATAGCGGCAGCCTGAGCGCGCCGTATCCATGGTTCGAAATCACCGACCTGACCGCCACCCGCGCCGCCTGCGTGGGGCTTGAGGCCGAAGGGTTTTACTTTGCCGCCCTCATGTCCATGACCCAGTCCGAAGTCTCGGGCGACGTGCTGATCCTGCGCAATGAGGACGGGCACGAGATGGTGTTCACAGCCGCCGAGTGAATTGATCCAAAAACCGCGCCCGCGCCTCTGGCAACGGATTGTGACCCAGCGATGGCGCGACGCGGTGTTCCAGAAAGTACCCGGTCGTGCGCAAGGCCTCGGCGATCTCGGCATCTGGCGCTGCGCCCTCGCCGCGCAAACAAGGCGGCAGCGGCAAAAGCTTGTCCGCCCATTCGCCCGCACCCTTGGCGCTGACTGCGCGGCCCGTTCTGGGTGAGACATAGACCAACCCCTCGGTCGCGCCGGTCACTGCGCAGGCTGTCAGGTCCAGACCAAACCCCAGCTCTTCCAGCAGCGCCAACTCCCAGCGCAGATAGGCCAAAGGCCAGACCTCATCCTGCCCCAACAGGTCCATCAGTTGTTCGGACTGTTTGTAGATCGCGGGATGCGGCTCGCGTTCGGGCAGACAAAAGGACAGCAACGCAACCACCGCATTCAGCCCGGCCAACGCCAACCGCCCGGAAAAGGCCGCAGCCGCACGGGACCTGAGCGGCTCGACCTGAAATGTTCCGATATGTTCCTCAAGCCGCGCGCGCCAAAGCACGTCCAGTTGCGCGCCGGGCTGCAGGATCGGAGCGATCTTGCGACTTGTCCCTCCGCGCACCACACCTGCATGGCGACCATGGGCCTGGGTAAACACCTCAATGATCGCCGCCGTCTCACCATGACGGCGAGAGGTCAAAAGTATGCCGTGATCGCGCCAGTCCATGGCGGAGTATCCGTATCCTTTGGTTCGCTACATGGCCGCCGAGAGGCTTGCTATGTCAGCCCCTCCCGATATATCGGTCAACGTGGATACTTTCACAGTTCCACGTCAAAGTGCAGAGCATTTGGTTGTGACTTTTTCAGTGGGATCATAGAGCTCCAACCTACCGGACGTGAGCGTCCGAATTTCCGACATGGCCGACAGTCCCTGAAACGCTTCGATTAGGTTCTCAAACTCTTGACCCACTTCATCCGGCAGGTCCGACATCAACACCGTCTGCCCCAGCATTGTCAGATTAAGAACGCTTATCTTTTCGATTTCTTCAATAAGATAGTCGCCGTCAATTTCCCAGTTTCCAGACCCAATCATCTCGATTTCAACGTCGAGCCCAGCCTCGCTGGCGGAAATAACCAGATTCGCATTGGATTTGTGATTGCTCAAATATTGCAGAGTCAAAGATGCCAGTTCGGTCTCTCCACCGTCCGGAGATTCGACGGTTGAACGACAATCCCAACTCCCGACCAGCAAGCTGCTTTTGTCAGTTTGTTGCGCTTCACAACCGGCGAGAAGAAGATAGCTTACACATGCGGAGATCGGCGCCAAGGCCTTGATTGCGTTATTCATTTCAGTCCCAAATATGTGAATTTCCACATGATTTGGCTGACTGCTGAGTGTTATGCAATTTCATACAACAAGGGCTCTGGTTAAACAGTCGAGCCGTCACCGAGGCGCAACACCACGTCGTCTTTGAGACATTTTTTGGAGTTCAGATCTCACTCCAACCCTTCTTCCCCCAGCAGATGCCGTCCCTGTCGGTCCTCGACCTCGATCACCCAAAGGTCGGGGTCAAAGCTGCGCTGTTTGGTGACAGCGGCGTCGACATCACCCTCAGCGCCACTGGACAGCTCGACCCATTTGCGTTCTCCGCTCATCAGATCAAAACTGCGCTGAAAGGCAATCGCCTGACCGTCCAAAGTGTTCAACTTGATCAGCACCGCGCCGGCTGTGTCATCGCCATGGGCAACGACAAAAGCCGGGATTTCCTGAAAACGCAGCCGCGCCAGATAGGCATGCACCCAGAACTCTGCCGTCAGACGTGCCATTGAACCGCCCCATCCGCTGGGCGTAAGAATTTTCGACGAAAATTCTCGGCCCGCGTCATGCGTTGCCGTCTTTGAAATCCAGACCCATTTCCGAGTACCGTTCAGATTCCTCAAGCCAGTTGGGGCGGACTTTCACCTGCAGGAACAGGTGAATCTTCCGGTCAAGGAACTCTTCAAGCTCGGCCCTTGCGGCCTGACTAACTGCCTTGATCGTCTCACCCCGTTTGCCCAGAACGATCCCCTTGTGGCCGTCGCGCATGACGTAGATAACCTGATCGATTTTGGCCGAGCCATCCTTGCGCTCTTCCCAGTTCTCGGTCTCGACCGTCAGCTGATAGGGCAGTTCCTGATGCAGGCGCAGGGTCAGTTTCTCGCGCGTCATTTCGGCTGCGATCATGCGCAGGGGCAGATCGGCGATCTGGTCTTCGGGGTAGAGCCATGGGCCTGCGGGCAGCTCGCCCGCCAGCCAGGTGCGCAGATCGTCTACGCCATGGCCTTTTTCGGCTGAAATCATGAAGGTCTCAGCAAAAGAGTAACGCGCGTTCAGGTCACTGGTCAGCGCCAGCAGTTTCTCGGATGGCACTTTGTCGATCTTGTTGATCGCCAGCGCGATAGTGCGGCCCTGCCCGATCTCGTCCAGACCTTCCAGAATACGCTCGACACCTTCGGTTATGCCGCGGTGCGCCTCGACCATCAACACGACCACATCCGCATCCGCAGCCCCACCCCAGGCCGCCGCGACCATGGCACGGTCCAGACGGCGGCGCGGTTTGAACAGGCCGGGCGTGTCGACGAAGACCAGTTGCGCGTCGCCCTCCATCGCCACGCCACGAATACGCGCGCGCGTGGTTTGCACCTTATGCGTCACGATTGAGACCTTGGCCCCGACCATGCGGTTCAGAAGGGTGGATTTGCCTGCGTTGGGCTCTCCGATCAGGGCGATAAATCCGGCGCGTGTGGTCATGTATCCTGCGATCCTGTTTGCAAGTGCGCACCCCTATAGCAGAAAGGGCCTTTGGGCCAGAGGGATTTGTCGCATTGCGGCCATGCGTCGGCGATGCCACTTATGCGGCGCGCGCCCAGCCAGGCCGAGCCCGGTGCAGTTTTCCCGTTCATGAGGTTGGATATGAGACGTCGAGAGTTTCTTTTGGGTACTGCCGCCGCCACCGGCGCGGCAGGTCTGGACGGTTTTGGGCTGGCAGCTGGAACGCAAGAGCTGGTGATACAACCGGCCAGCTACCTTCTGCGCGACCAGGTCACGAACGGCATGGTCAGCCTGTCGCCGGATGCGCCACCCCCGGTTCTTTATGGCAAGCAGGGTAAGGTCATGCGCCTCCCGGTGCGCAACACGCTGCCGGATTACACGGCCATGCATTGGCACGGGTTGCGCATTCCCAATAAAATGGACGGCGTGCCTTATCTGACGCAGATGCCCATGGGGCCGGACGAGGTATTCAACTATGAGTTCACGCCGCCGGATGCGGGGACCTATTGGTATCATCCCCATTGCATGACGATGGAGCAGATGGCCCACGGCCTGACCGGTGTGATGGTGATTGCCGAGGCCGAGGACCCTGGTTTCGACAGTGACCAAGTGGTCAACCTGCGGGATTTCCGACTGGATGATGACGGGGCTTTCCTGCCCGCCTATACGGCCCGCGGGGCTGCGCGGGCGGGGACATTCGGCAATGTGCAGACCGCGAACTGGCAGCACAGCCCAGTTTATGACCATGCCTCGGGCAGTCTGGTGCGGCTGCGCGTGGTGAACACGGATACGACCCGGATTTACAAAGTACATCTAGCTGGTGCAGAGGCGCGGGTTATCGCCTGGGATGGCCATCCGGTCGAGATTGACATCCCCCTGCCCAAAGCCGATGAGCCTATGCTGATGGGACCCGGTCAAAGGGTGGATTTTGCTGTCAGGATGCCCGGTGATGAAGGGCAGATGGTCAACCTCATGGCCAAGTTTCCCGGTCAGCCGCCGCGCGCCGTGACCCGCTTGCGAGCGATGGGGGCATCTGCATCGCGCGATTTGCGCGAGCTGCGGGCTTTGGCAGCAAATCCGACAGCAAAACCCGATCTGGCCAATGCCGAACTGCATGAGTTTGTGTTCGGCTGGACGCCCGAAGGGGGTGAGCCGGTGAACGGGTTCTGTGGGTCTTTGGGTTATAACTTCTGGTCCATCAACCGCACGCCATGGCCCGGCGACGCAGCACCGGGGGTTGGGCCGCTGGCGACGCTGGAAATGGGCAAGAGCTATGTTCTGCGATTGCGTAACGAGTCGCCCAATCTGCATCCCATTCACTTGCATGGATTGGTGTACACGCCACTGAGTTCGAACCTGCGTGTTCTGCCTCCGCTTTTGACGGACACAATGTTGCTGTTGAAAGATGAGATTGTGGACATTGCGCTGGTCGCGGACAATCCGGGCGATTGGGCGTTTCATTGTCACGTGATTGAGCATCAGAAAACCGGTCTGACCGGGTTTATCCGGGTGGTCTGAATGTCGAATTGGCTGTGCCAATCCGACCGGTGAGGGGGCCAGCCCCCTCGCCCGGATTTCATCCGGGCTCACCCCCGGGATATTTTTGGCCAGATGAAGGGGACCCCGGCAGCTATTTTGGCAGGCTTTCAAGCAATGCCTTGGCGGCGGCCTGCTCGGCCTGACGTTTGGAGCCTGCGGTGGCCTGAGCCTCGGGGCCGTTTTGCAGCCGTGCGGCGATGGTGAAGACCGGCGCGTGGTCCGGGCCGCTGCGCTTGACCTCGACATAGCTGGGCGGTTTTTGGCCCCGGGCCTGCGCCCATTCCTGCAATGCGGTTTTGGCATCGCGGGCATCGGCCTCGACCGTGTAAATGCGGTCACCCCAGAGCGCCAGGATCACGTCGCGGGCGGCCTCGAACCCGGCATCGCGGTAAATGGCGGCGATCACAGCCTCCATCGCGTCGCCCAGCAGGGCCTGTTTGCGACGTCCGCCCGACAGCATTTCGGACCGACCTAGTTTCAGCACCGCGCCCAGATCGATCTGGCGGGCGACGTCGGCACAGGCTTCTTTACGCACTAACGCGTTGAAACGCGGAGCCAGTTGGCCTTCGCTTGCGGTTTTGTCCGCCTCAAGCAGCGCCGTTGCCATCACGAGGCCAAGCACGCGGTCGCCCAGAAACTCCAACCGTTGGTTGTCAGGGCGCGTTGCCGAAGACACAGAGCCATGCGTCAGGGCGCGCGCCAGCAGATCGGGGGATTTGAACTCATACCCCAGACGCTGTTGGAACGCTTTTATGTCAGCCGATAGCTTCAATTTACCGCCTTGAAGAAGCGATCTCCGCGCCATGTCCAGAAGAACAGCATCGACCGGCCCGCGGAGGAGAACATGACCCGGTCCGCACGTCCGATGAGGTTTTCATAAGGCACATATCCCACGCCACCGGCAGATTGCGACGCGCGGCTGTCCAAAGAATTATCGCGGTTGTCGCCCATGAAGAAATAGTGGCCTTCGGGCACAGTGTAGATGCCGGTGTTGTCCGCGCTCTGGTTGCCGATGTTGAGGACATCATAGGTCACGCCATTGGGCAGGGTTTCGATGGATCGGGATTTCTCGCACATACCGCCGATCCCCACGGGCCCGTTTTCGCAGCGCGGGCGCAGGCGCTGAGGCCCTTGCGGTTCGGCCGTTTCGACAAAGACACCATCGGGCTGCTGCGGTACGGGCGTGCCGTTCAGGATGATCTGGCCATCGCGGATCTGGATACGATCCCCCGGCAGGCCGATCAGACGTTTGATATAATCGCGCCCGGTCACCGGGTGGCGAAACACGATGACATCCCCGCGCTCGGGTTCACCGCCCCAGATGCGTGTGTTGTCGCCCTTCATCCATCCGCACACATCCTCGGCATCGATGTTCAGACCGACACGGGGGATGATCAGGCTGGGACAGGACGCATAGGAATAGCCATAGGCCATCTTGTTGACGAACAGGAAATCCCCGATCAACAGGGTCTGTTTCATCGAGCCCGAGGGAATCCAGAAGGGCTGAAAGAACAGAGTACGGAAAACGCCTGCGATCAGCAGGGCGTAGACGATGGTTTTGATCGTCTCCCAAACGGGATTTCCGGTTTTGACGTCCTCGGCCATACTGCTCTCCGGTCCTTGGGTTGTTGGGGTGCTACATGCGGGTCGGCTGGGGGCAAGTCAAGGCTGAGCGGCGCGATCTTGAACGGGCCGCGCTTCGATCACCACAAAAGCCTGTGCCCAAGGGTGATCGTCGGTCAGGGTGACGTGGATGATTGCCTCATGACCTTCGGGCGTCATCTCTTTCAGGCGTTCAGCGGCCCAGCCGGTCACGTGCATCACAGGCTGGCCGGTGCGCAGATTGGTAACTGACATGTCTTTCCATGCGATGCCCATCCGCAGACCGGTGCCCAACGCCTTGGAACACGCCTCTTTCGCGGCCCAGCGCTTGGCATAGGTGCCAGCGATGTCGGCACGGCGTTCGGCCTTGCGCTGTTCGATATCGGTGAAAACGCGGTTACGGAACCGGTCGCCAAAGCGGTCGAGCGTGCCTTGAATGCGGTCGATATTCGCAAGGTCTGTGCCGATGCCGAGGATCATGGTTTTATCCGCGCTTGCGTGCCGTCTGTTTCAACTGGTTGTTTGCCCCAAGCCAGACAAATACCCGACACGTCAGCAAGGCTATGCCGTACAGCACAACCACAGCAACCAGCATAAACACAGGAGAGATTTGGGCCAGCATGTCCCATGCCCCCATCAAGACAACGAAGTATACGATGGCCAGGACCAAAGACCAGATCATCCCGATCAGCGCCATGAACCTTGCCGCTTTCCACATCTCGGACGGGGTTGGTTTTTCTCCGAAGTCTTTCACATAGCGCTGCCCCTCGACCATCGCGGCGATCATGAAAGGGATCATGCCCGCGCCCGAGCTTGAGAGATCAACCTTGAGAAGCAACTGCACGACAAAGATCGCAAGCGGTATGGCCAGGCTTGTTCCGACAAAGACCAGCGAAAACCGGGCAAGACGAGAGTTCATTTCAATTTCCTCTAATTTAGCAATGCGTTAACCGCGCACCTCATCCATCAGCCGGCGCATCTCGGTAATGGCGGGGGTGAGGCCGCGAAAGATCGCCTCGCCAATCAGAAAGTGACCGATATTCAGCTCGCGCACCTCTGGGAAAGCGGCGATGGGCTGCACAGTGTCATAGGTCAGGCCGTGGCCCGCATGAACCTCAAGACCCAGCGAATGGGCAAAAGCGGACATCTCGCGTAGGCTTTCCAGTTCACGTTTAGCTTCGTCCATGCGGCCTTCGGCATGGGCGTCGCAATAGGCGCCTGTATGCAACTCGATCACTTCGGCGCCAATGCGATGAGCGGCCTCGATCTGGCGCTGGTCGGCGGCGATAAAGATCGACACGCGGCATCCGGCCTCACGCAGGGGGGCGATGAAATGGGCCAGCTTGTTTTCCTCGCGCGCGACCTCAAGCCCGCCTTCGGTTGTGCGCTCCTCGCGCTTTTCCGGGACGATACACACCGCATGCGGTTTGTGACGCAGGGCGATCTTCTGCATCTCGGGCGTGGCGGCCATCTCAAAGTTCAGCGGAACCGACAGGACCTCCATCAGGCCATCAATATCGTCGTCCGAGATATGGCGGCGGTCTTCGCGCAAATGGGCGGTGATGCCATCTGCCCCGGCCTCTTCGGCCAGTTTGGCCGCGCGCAAGGGATCAGGATAGGCCCCGCCGCGTGCATTGCGCACCGTGGCGACGTGATCGATATTCACGCCAAGACGCAGGTGGGTATCAGACATCACTTGTTTCCTTTTTCGCGCTCTGGTCCGAGCCAGCGGGAGGCGGCGGAGGCCCGGCGGCCTCAGCTTCGGCCATCCGCTTGATTTCGTCGAATTTCGCTTTGATCTTGGCGCGGCGTCTCAGCTGATAGGTCCGCACTACCGGCAGGCTGAGGTAATAGCAGATGAACGCCGCCAGAAGGCCCGGCAGGATGCCCCCGATCAGGTAGGGAAAGAACACCTCATCGTAAAACACGCTGAGGCCGCGCCAGTCGGCCACGCGGTCGGTGAACATCGCCATGAAGTTGTTCTTCAGATCGCTCAGCGCCTTGCCAAAGCTTGCCATCAGACCGTGGGTTTCACCCTCTTCAAAGTCATCGCCCAGCAGGAAATGCCCGGTCTGCAAACAGACCACCCCGATCGGAACATAGGTCAGAGGGTTGCCAAAGAACGTCCCGCTGAGCGAGGCCAGCAGGTTGCCATTGATCAGACGGCTGAGCAGCGCGGCAATGAAAAAGTGAAAGCCGTAGAACGGTGTAAAGGCCGCAAACACCCCGGCCCCAACGCCACGCGCGATACGTTCAGGCGAATCCGGCAGGCGCCGGATGCGATGTTTGACATAATGAAAGGCGCGGGTCCATCCGCCGCGCGGATAGACAAATTCCGAGGCGATCTGAATGGGCGAGCGTCGATCTCGGCGCTTGAATACCACTCCTGATCACCCCTTCTCAGCCAGCCGCCACAGCGGTTTTTTCCCGATCCCGATGCCGTTCGACCGCGGCAACGTCGCTTTCCGCCTCAAGCATCAGCATAAGCGAATGCAGCTGTTCAAGGTCGCGTAGCTCGACAGTGATCAGAAGACGGTAAAAATCCGGTTTGCGGTCCACGAATTCCAGGTTCGAGATATTGGCCTTTTTCTCACCGATCAATGTGCAAATACGCCCCAACACCCCGGCGTCGTTGCCGATGGTCAGGTCAAGCGTCACGCCATAGGCGGCCGGGTGCGTGCCCGAATGCCAGTGCAGATCGACCCAGCGGTCCGGTTCGCTTTCGTATTCCGACAGGCGGTCGCAATCGATGGCATGCACGATAACGCCCCGGCCCCGAAAAGTGATGCCGACGATACGCTCGCCCGGCAGGGGCTGACAGCACGGCGCACGGTCAAATTTCTGACCCGGCTCCAGACCGATCACGGCCCGGCGCGGGGAAATCGCGTCACCTTCGTCCTGTGTCAATTCCGGGTAGACCGCGCTGACCACATCATGCGCGGTCAGCTCGGCGCTGCCGAGACGGGCCAGCAGCTCGTGCCGGTCCTTCAGTCGCAGGTGTTTGGCCGCCGTGTCCAGCGCCTTGTCGGTGGCCTTGCGGCCCACGTGATCAAACCCTGAGCGCGCCAGCTCTTTGCCCAGTTTGATGAATCTTTCACGATCCACTTCACGCAGCGCCCGCCGGATCGCGGTTCGGGCCTTACCGGTCACCGCAATCTCAAGCCAGGTGACCTGCGGGGTCTGGCCGTCGGCAGTGATCACATCCACCGATTGACCGTTCTTGATTCGGGTCCACAGCGGCACGCGGATGCCATCGACCTTGGCCCCGACACAGGCATGGCCGATCCGGGTGTGGATGGCATAAGCAAAGTCGATCGGCGTCGCCCCGCGCGGCAGTTTCACCACATCACCCTTAGGCGTAAAGCAGAACACCTGGTCCGAATACATCTCAAGCTTGACAGCTTCGAGGAAGTCCTCGTGATCCTCTTCGCTGTCGAACTGTTCAGTCAGGTTGGAAATCCACTTGGCCGGGTCCACCGCAAAGGGGTTTTCAGACCGCACACCATCGCGATAGGACCAATGCGCCGCCACACCGGTTTCGGCCACGTCATGCATCTGGCGCGTCCGAATCTGAACCTCAACCCGCTTGCCATCGCGCCCGGACACGGTGGTCTGGATCGAGCGGTAGCCGTTGGATTTCGGCTGGCTGATGTAATCCTTGAACCGACCCGGTACCGCGCGCCAACGCTGGTGAATCGCGCCCAGCGTCCGATAGCAGTCTTCCTCGGTCTGGGTGATGATGCGAAAGCCGTAAATGTCAGAAAGGCGCGAAAAGCCCTGATCCTTGGCCTGCATCTTGCGCCAGATCGAGTAAGGCTTTTTGGCGCGCCCGAACACCTCGGCCTCGATCCCTGCCTTCTCAAGCTCAAAACGCATGTCGCCAGTGATGCGGTGGATCACATCGCCGGTTTCGCGTTGCAGAGTGATAAAGCGCCGGATGATCGATTGACGACCTTCGGGGTTAAGCACGCGAAAGGCCAGATCCTCCAGCTCTTCGCGCATCCATTGCATACCCATACGGCCCGCAAGCGGCGCATAGATGTCCATCGTCTCACGCGCTTTGACCACTTGTTTTTCGGGGCGCATCGCCTTGATCGTGCGCATGTTGTGCAGACGGTCGGCCAGCTTGACCAGAATGACGCGCAGGTCCTTGGACATGGCCATGAACAGCTTGCGAAAGTTTTCAGCCTGTTTGGTTTCGCGGCTGGACAGCTGCAGATTGGTCAGCTTGGTAACGCCATCCACCAGCTTGGCCACCTCATCCCCGAACAACTCGGCCACCTTGCCGTAGTTGGCTTTGGTGTCCTCAATGGTGTCATGCAGCAGCGCGGTGATAATTGTCGCGTCATCCAGACGCTGTTCGGTCAGGATGGCGGCTACTGCGACGGGATGGGTAAAATAAGGTTCGCCGGAATGGCGGAACTGGCCTTCGTGCATCTGCTTCCCAAACTCATAGGCCTGGGTGATGCGCTCGGCATTTGTCTTGGGGTTGTAGTTGCGGACCAGCGCAATCAGGTCTTCAGCAGAAATCATCCGGTCCGCACCTTATAAGCTTGGGTTACCCCTGGCCTTGCGCCTCCATCAGAGCGCGCAGCAGCTTTTCTTCGGACATGTCGTCCTCAGCCGGCTTGTCCGATTCCGCGCCCATCAGCAGAGCCATCTGATCTTCTTCCGGCTCATCGACTTCGATCTGGGTCTGGTTCGCTTCGATCAGACGCTCGCGCAGTTCATCGGCACTTTGGGTCTCATCCGCGATTTCGCGCAGCGATACGACAGGGTTCTTGTCGTTGTCGCGGTCCACGGTGATCGGGCCACCGGCAGAAATCTCACGCGCACGATGGGCGGCAAGCATCACCAGTTCAAACCGGTTCGGAACCTTGTCTACGCAATCTTCAACCGTCACGCGGGCCATGGGGCGCTCTCCGTTACTGAATCCATGTCAGGAAGACGTTTATCTAAGCGCGAATCCCCGCCTTGACAAGCAGGAAATGCCGCAAGTGCACCATTCACAGAGGGGTCACGCCCTCAATATCCGCAGCAGGCAGCGCAGCCAGCATCTCAGAGACTGTGCGCCCCAGGACCGGATGCCGCCAATCGGGGGCAACATCGGCCATCGGCACCAGGACAAAGGCCCGATCCTGCAAACGGGGATGCGGCAGGATCAACTGATCGGGTGTCTCTTGTGTCTGGGCCTCGGGCGGCAGTGTCAGCCATTGATCAAACACGGTACGGTCCGGCAGGATCAGATCATCGTAACAGACCAAATCCAGATCCAGGGTACGCATCCCCCAGCGCTGAACCCGCTCGCGCCCGAATTCGTGTTCAACCTGATGCAACACCCCCAGCAGCGCGACCGGGGTCAGGTCTGTCTGGATCAAAGCGGCCGCATTGACGTAGTCCGGCCCGGCACCGGGCGGGAAACACGGGGTCTCAAAAAAGCGGCTGACGGCGCGAATCACCACCCCCTGACGCGTTATCGCATCAAGAGCCGCCTGAAGTGTCACCCTGGGCCCAACGCCTCTCAGACTGAGATTTGCGCCCAGTGCAATCACCGCTTCTGACGAAAAATTGCTCATGAAACTCCCTATATTCGGCGAATTGCATGCTTGCGATATGCATCGAATGCCCTAATTATACGCATATCAGCGCGCTGCATTATTACTAGCTCACTCACCTATCACCCGGCGTCGCTGGTTTGTACCGGAAGGAACTATTTATGTTTTATAAAGACGAACGGCTAGCGCTGTTCATCGACGGCTCGAATCTTTATGCGGCCGCAAAAGCACTGGGGTTTGATATCGACTACAAATTGCTGCGCCAGGAATTCATGCGCCGCGGCAAAATGCTTCGTGCTTTTTACTACACAGCGCTTCTGGAGAACGACGAGTATTCGCCGATCCGTCCCCTGGTTGACTGGCTGCATTACAATGGCTTCACCATGGTGACAAAACCGGCCAAGGAATACACCGACAGCATGGGGCGTCGGAAAGTCAAAGGAAACATGGATATCGAACTGACAGTCGATGCCATGGAACTCGCACCGCGCGTTGATCATATCGTGCTGTTTTCGGGCGATGGGGATTTCCGTCCGTTGATTGCCAGCCTGCAGCGTCAGGGCGTGCGCGTGTCGGTCGTGTCGACCATCCGCAGCCAGCCGCCGATGATCTCGGACGAACTGCGCCGCCAGGCCGACAACTTCATCGAACTGGAAGACCTGCGCGACGTCATCGGACGCCCGCCGCGCGAAATGCCGATGGAGCCGCGCAACGTTGCAGCTGCCGGTGGACAATAAACCCCGAACCACTCACCAAATCGGGGAAGAAAACAGGCGCGGCCGGACATCAAAGTTCTGACCGCGCCTTTTTTAACTAAGAATAGGTACTAAAAACACCTCTTGTCTAGCGCTGATTCATGTCAGGCAAATGACAAGGAGGCGTCTGGACCAAGGCGGTCAAAAGACGTAGCTGTGTCTCATGAAGGCCACTGCATTCCCAACACCCTGCGTACCGGGGCACCCCGTATGAGCGGCGTGCCCAGAACCCCTCTTATCCTCGGTCTGGCCGGGCTGATCCCCTTTATCTGGGGCGCGCTGACCTACCTGAACGATGACCTGCACGCATGGGGCACGCAGACGTTCGGCGCGCGTATGGTGGGGCCTTATGTGCAGCTTTTCTATGGGTCGGTGATCCTGAGCTTCATGTCGGGGGTGCTGTGGGGCTTTGCCACCAAAACCTCGGGCAGCAAGGCGGCGGTCTGCTACGGTCTGTCCGTTCTGCCCGCCCTCTGGGCGTTCTTCAAAACCGGAGGCGGCCCGGTCAGCGCAGGCACATATCTGATGTACGGCTTTGCCGGTTTGCTGGTTCTGGATGCCCTGTTTGCCTATTGGCGTTTGACCCCCACATGGTGGCTGCGCCTGCGCGTAACCCTGACTGCCGTCGTCGTGGCCTGTCTTGCCGTAGGAGTGTACCTGTGACCGATAAACGAACAATCGACGCGTACTCCACCCGCGTGACCGAATACCTGCAGGTCCCCTTGCCTCCCGAACAGATCGAGGCGCGCTTGGCCTTCGCCGAGGCTGTTGGGACGGGCTATGTCCTTGATCTGGGCTCGGGGCCCGGTTCCGACAGTGCCTTTCTGATGCGCCAGGGGCTGCGCGTGCGCGCATTGGACGCCACCCCAGCCTTTGTCGAACACGCGCGGGAAAACGGCGTCGACGCACATCTGGGCACCTTCGACGACGTGACCGAAGAGGCCGAATATGATGGCGTCTATGCCAGCTTTTCCCTGCTGCATGCCCCGCGCGCCGATTTTCCGCGCCACCTGGCCACCATCCATCGCGCGCTGAAACCCGGCGGCATCTTTTTTCTGGGCCTGAAGCTGGGCACGGGCGAACATCGCGACGATCTGGACCGCTATTACACCTATTTCTCTCAGACCGAGATCGAAGCGGCGCTGGAACAGGCAGGCTTTACCGTCAATCAGATCACCACGGGTGTGGGCTCGGGTCTGGCCGGGTCTTACGACGGCTTCATTCTGGTGCTGGCCCATGCCTGAGCTTTTTGCCTATACCGACGGCGCCTGTTCCGGCAATCCCGGCCCCGGAGGCTGGGGCGTGCTGTTGCGCGCGATGGACGGCGACACCGTTCTGAAAGAGCGCAAGCTCAAGGGCGGCGAGGCCGAGACCACCAATAACCGCATGGAATTGCTGGCCGCGATCAGCGCGCTTGAGACGTTAGAGCGCGCCTCAACCATCACTGTGGTCACCGACAGTGCCTATGTGAAAAACGGCGTGACCGGCTGGATTTTCGGGTGGAAGCGGAACGGCTGGAAGACCTCGAATAAGAAACCGGTCAAGAATGTCGATCTGTGGCAGCGGCTGGACGAGGCGCAAACCCGCCATGATGTGACATGGGAATGGGTCAAAGGCCATGCCGGGCATCCCGAAAACGAAAAGGCCGATGAGCTGGCCCGCGCCGGCATGGCCCCGTTCAAGCCGCAAAAGGCGCAGTCGTGACCTGGCTTGCCCTGCTGGACTATGCCTCGGTTTTCGTCTTCGCGCTGACGGGTGCGCTGGTGGCCAGCCGGGCACAGCTTGATCTGGTGGGGTTTGCCTTCATCGCCAGCCTGACCGCTGTTGGCGGCGGCACGGTGCGCGACCTGTTGCTGGACCGGCACCCCATTTTCTGGGTCGGACAACCCGATTACATCCTGATCGCGGTCGCCGCGTCCGTGCTGGTCTTTTTCACCGCCCATCGGGTTGAAAGCAGATATAACTGGCTGATCTGGCTGGACAGTTTCGCCCTGTCCATTGCCGTCGCCGCAGGCACTGCCGCTGCCCTGTCCCTTGGCAAACCCGGCGTCGTTGTCGTGTTGATGGGAATTTCCACCGGGTGTCTGGGCGGCTTGATGCGCGATGTGGTCTGCAATGAGGTGCCTTTGGTCCTGAAGCAAGGTGAGCTTTATGTCTCCTGCGCCTTTGCCGGTGCACTTGGGGCCGTGGCCTTAAACCGCTTTGGCTTTGAACCCATTGTGGCCTTGGCTGCCTGCGCCCTGATCTGCTGGGCCTTGCGGGCCGGATCGCTGTTGTTTGGCTGGAAACTGCCCGTCTACAAAAGCCGTCCGCCGCGCGTTTGAAAAGGAAACCCTTTTCCATGAAACGATCCGTTTACGTATTGCTTGGTCTCACGCTGCTGGGTGCCTGTGGCACGCAAGACGACCCGGTGCAATTCGTGGCGCAAGGGGACGAAATCGTAGCCGTCGGCACCATCGACCACACCACGCTCAGCGCGTTTCAGGACATCACGCGGGAAAATCCGCAGATCAAAACGCTGGTGCTGCAGAATATCGAAGGCTCGATTGACGACGATTCCAATGTCATCTTCTCGCGCGTTGTACGTGAGCTGGGGTTCGACACTGTTGTGCCCTCGGACGGGTTGGTGGCTTCGGGCGGGACGGACCTGTTTCTGGCGGGCAACCGGCGCGTTCTGGAACAGGGGGCTTGTGTCGGCGTCCACAGCTGGGGCGGCTGGAACATCGTGGCGACTGAAATCCCCCAAGACGACCCCGAGCATGACCGGTATCTGGATTACTACGCGGATATTGGCGTGGATGAGGCGTTTTACTGGTACACGCTTGACGCCGCCCCCGCCGAGGGCATGCACTGGATGACAGCGGCCGAGGCGGATCAATATGACCTGAGCACAACCCGGTCACCGCGCCTTGGCGCGCCTGCACTCTGCGATGCGCGCTGAGCTCAGCGCGCCAACAACCGCCCGCCGATTTCCTTGACGAATTTCGCCGCCACCATCGCGGTCATCCCGTAGGGATCGCGATGGGGGTTCAGCTCGACAATATCCGCGCCGACCAGCTGACCCTTGAACCGGTGGATCAGGTTGATCACTTCGCGCGTGCTCAGCCCGCCGGGTTCGTGATGCGACACGCCGGGCGCAAAGGCCGGGTCCAGCGCGTCCAGATCCAGCGACAGGTACACCGGCCCGTCAAAGCTGATCTCAAGGTCGGGGCTCCAGCTTTGCATATCGATCACCTCGACCCCGAACTTGTCGACCTGCTCTTGCTGGTGTTTGTTCATGGTGCGGATGCCGACCTGCACCAGACGGTTGATCCGGCAGGTCTCCATCACCCGTGCGAACGGGCAACCATGGCCCAGCGGACCGATCTGTTGGCTGTCATAGAGGTCGGGATGCGAGTCGATATGCAGGATGTTCAACCCCTCATACCGCTCTGCATGCGCCTTGATCAGCGGATACGCGACCGAGTGATCGCCGCCCAGCGACAACAGCCGCGCGCCTGTGGCGATGCGGGCAGCAGCCCCGGCTTCGATCCGGTCGATGGGTTCCTGTCCCATCATCTCGAACACATCCAGATCGCCGGTATCCTTGAACCGATCCGTCGCCCCCAGATCGGTGCCATCCTCGGCGGTCAGGTTCGCGGCCCCCGAATGCAGCGCCTCGCGGATGCGGCCCGGCGCAAAGGCGGGCCCTTGCAGGAAGGATGAGTGCAAATCCAGCGGCACCCCCATCAGGGCAACGTCACCGGGGTTCAGATCGTCGGACATGGAGTTTCCTCAGGGTATTGTGTTCCGGCGATCTGGCCGGGAAACCGCACAGACGTCAAGCGCTTAGCGCCGCAGATATGTCTGCCAAATCCAGATCACCAAAAGCGCGCCCAGTACGGCGCCCACAAAACCCGACAGCCAGCCGGCCACCGTGATCAAGGCCCGCAACAGAAACCCGCCAACCAACGCCCCCACGATACCGATCAGCATGGTGGTTGGAATGTCCGCCTCAATCCGCATCAGCCGCGTGGCCAGAAATCCGGCGGCGGCTCCGATCACGATCAGGGCAAGGACGGGCACGCTATTTCCTCCAGTGAGTCGGTACGATGATCAGCGCACCGATGGATGACAGCACCGCATTCAGGCCCGGAGGGCCAAAGCTGATGCCGAACATGATGCGGACAAAGTAGAACAGGAACGCGCCGCCCACGCAAATGATGATCGAGGGCAGATAGCCGTTATGGGTAAAGCCCGTCTTTTCGGACAGATAGCCTACGATACCGGCAATCACGACTGTTCCCATCAGAACCATGAACATCTGATCTACCCCGCATTCAGACGGGTTCCGGCGTCAACCGGCCAGCCCCGGAGAAAGGTTTGCACATCCTGCGCCCCCTTACCTGCACGTTGCAGGCGCAGCAGGTCAACCGCACCATCGCCACAGGCCACGCGGAGGGCATCGTTCAGAACCTCTCCGGGCTGCCCCTGACCTTCGGCCAGCGCCGACGCCAGCAGCTTGACGCGCTGCCCCCCGATTTCGGTCCACGCACCGGGGAAAGGCGACAGGCCGCGGATTTGGCCATCAACCTCAACCGCCGGGCGGGTCCAGTCGACCCGCGCCTCGGCCTTGTCGATCTTTGCGGCATAGGTGACACCCTCGGCAGGCTGCGGGTCGGGCGTCAGGTCGGACAGATTGGCCAAGGCGTCCACAATCAGGCCAGCGCCCATACCCGACAGGCGGTCATGCAGCTGAGCTGTTGTTTCTTCGGCCCCAATATCGGTGGCTTGCCGCAGCAGGACAGGGCCGGTATCCAACCCGGCCTCCATCTGCATGATGCAGATGCCGGTTTGCGCATCGCCTGCCATGATCGCCCGGTGGATCGGCGCGGCCCCGCGCCAACGCGGCAACAGGCTGGCGTGGATGTTCAGGCACCCCTGTTTGGGCGCGTCCAGAATGGGCTGCGGCAGCAGCAGGCCGTAGGCCACGACAACCGCCACATCTGCGTTCAGCGCGGCAAACGCCGCCTGTTCCTCTGCCGATTTCAGCGAAACGGGATGGCGCACCATCAGCCCCAGCGCCTCGGCCCGAGCATGAACAGGCGTCGGTCGGTCCTTCTTGCCGCGTCCAGCCGGGCGTGGGGGTTGGCAGTATACGGCCGCGATCTCATGCCCGGCCCCGACCAGCGCATCCAGCACCGGGACCGAGAAATCAGGTGTCCCCATAAAGACAACGCGCATCGCTACCCCTGCTTTTTGGCTTTGCGCAGCAGCATGTCGCGTTTGACCTTGCTGAGCCGGTCGAAATACATCCGCCCATTCAGATGGTCGATCTGATGCTGCACGCTGGTGGCCTCGATTCCCACGAAATCGCGTCGGTCGATCATGCCGTTTTCGTTCAGAAACTTCACTGTCACCGCACGCGGGCGTTTCACCTTGGCCGAAACACCGGGCAGGTTCGGGCTGGCCTCATCATGTTCACGCAACTCGATTGAGCTGTGCAGAATTTCGGGGTTCGCCAAACGAACGGCCCTGCCCCGCTCGGTCGAGCCATCCACGACCGCCAGCCGCAACATCACCCCGATCTGCGTGGCGGCGAGGCCAACGCCGGGCATCGCCTCCATCGTGTCGATCATGTCCTGCCAGATGGCGCGGACCTCATCGGTGATCTCGGCCACATCCTCGGCCTTGGTGCGCAGGCGCTTGTCGGGCCACGGCAGGCAGCTGCGCACGGTCATGAGCGCGCCTGCTCGCGCTTGAGTTTTTGCATCTTGCGCGTGATCATCTGCCGTTTCAAAGGCTTGAGGTAATCGATGAACAGCTTGCCGTTCAGGTGGTCGATCTCATGCTGCACGCAGGTGGCCCAGAGACCATCGAACGTCTCTTGCTGCGCGTTGCCGTCGCGGTCGATCCAGGCCACATCCACCACCTTGGGGCGCGTCACCTCGGCATATTGCTCGGGGATCGACAGGCAGCCTTCCTCATAGACATTGGTTTCGTCGGATGAGGCGACGATCTCGGGGTTGAACATGATCAGGGGGCGCGGGGCCTCACCCTCCTCCTTGACGCAATCCATTACGATCAGGCGGTCCAGCACACCGATCTGCGGTGCCGCCAGCCCGATGCCGGGGGCGTCATACATCGTTTCCAGCATGTCGTCTGCCAAAGTGCGCAGCGCGTCCGACAGATCGGCCACCGGGGCGCAGACCTTTTTCAGACGGGGGTCGGGATGGATCAGGATATTGCGTTTCATGGGGTTGATTTAGGCCATCCCGCCCCCCGCCGCAACGCCCCCCTTGCGCCTGCTGCAATTGTGGCTAGCTTTCCCCCCAACAGACGGAGCAGACATGACTTTCAACGACCTGATCGACCGCCGGGGCACCAACAGTTCAAAATGGGATAAGATGGAGACGCTCTATGGCGTCTCTCCGAAGGATGGGCTGGCCATGTGGACCGCCGATTCCGACTATGCCACTGCGCCCTGCGTGATCGAAGCGGTGCGCGCCGCCGCGGACCACGGTGCGTTTGGCTATTCCTGGATGCACCCAGAGTATCTGGCCTCGATCCAATGGTGGATGAAGACCCGCCATGGGTGGGACATCGACACGGAATGGGTGCTGACCTCGCAAGGTCTGGGCAACGCGATTGCCCTGTGTCTGGACGTGTGGACGGAACCCAGTGATGGGGTGGTGATCTTCACGCCCGTCTACCACGAGTTCGCCCACAAGGTGAACAAAACCGGTCGCCGTGTGGTGGAATGCCCGTTGTTACGTGACGGCGATACCTACGCGCTTGATCTGGATGACGCCCAATCGCGACTGGACGGAACTGAAAAAATGTTGCTGTGGTGTTCGCCGCAGAACCCGTCGGGCCGTGTCTGGACGCCCGATGAACTGCGCGCCGTCGCCGCCTTTGCCGAGCGCAACGGACTGATCCTTGTGTCGGACGAAATTCACCATGATCTGGTCTATCCCGGCAACACCTTCGTGCCGATGGATGTGGCTGCACCGGATGCGCGGGCGTGGACCGTGACCCTGACGGCGGCCTCCAAGACGTTCAACATCGCAGGCCAGCGCACAGGCAACATGATCATCCCCGACCCTGCGCTGCGCGCGGCCATGCGGCACCGCATTCAGACGCTGGATTATGATCCCAGCGCGTTGGGGGTGGCCATGATCACCGCGGCCTACTCGCCCGAGGGGGCCGCGTGGGTCGACGCGCAGATCGCGCATCTGGATGGTAACCGCAGGCTGTTTGACGCCACCATTGCCGAGATTCCCGGCCTCTGGTCCATGCCGTTGCAGGCCACCTATCTGGCGTGGGTCGATTTCTCGGGCACCGGTATGGATCACGATGAGTTCATCCGCCGCCTGCGCGACGACGCCAAGATCGCCACCTCCTCTGGACCTGGCTTCGGCGCGGGCGGAGAAACATTTGAGCGGTTCAACCTGGCCACCCAACGCAGCCGGGTCGAGGATGCCTGCGCCCGCCTGAAACATGCCTTTGCCGATTTGCAGTGAAGTGGGCGCTAAAGATAACCCTCATGCTGTGCCTGATCGGCGCGGCATGGGTGGCATGGCAGCGATATGGGCCGCGCCCGCCCGCGCCTGCGATGGCGCCTGTGGCTACGCAGATTGACCACATCCTGATCGAGAAATCCGCCCGGCGCTTGACCGCGTCCTTGAACGGAGCGGTCGTCATGCAGGCGGACGTCGCGCTGGGGTTCGCTCCGCAAGGTGACAAACAGCAGGAAGGTGACGGGAAAACGCCCATCGGGACGTTTACGATAGACCGACGCAATCCCCAAAGCGCCTTTCACCTGTCTCTTGGGATCAACTATCCCAAACCCGAAGACGTCACCCGCGCCCAGGCTCAGGGCGTTGATCCGGGGGGCGATATCTTCATTCATGGACAGCCGAACGGTATAGTGGGGCTGACCCTCCCGGGCGACTGGACGGCCGGTTGCATCGCCTTGTCAAATGTCGAAATGGCGCGGCTTTGGAGCCTGACACCAAATGGGACAACGGTGGAAATCCGCCCCTAGTCTTCGTATCCCAACAGCGCGATGGGCGCGTCCGGCGCGCGATAAAAGTCCAGCGGAGCCGTGTCGGCCGCGGCGGTGCTGCGTTTGAAGTCGTACCGCATCTCACCCGCCTGCGCCTCATCCGCGATGATCAGGCATTGGTACAGGTGACGCGCGCCGTCATAGATATCGACCAGCCCACGCAATTGCGGCGTCGTCTCAGCCTCAACCGTGAAGCCGTCCCTCCACAATCTGAGAATTTTAAATGTATTGTCGCCGAATTCTACACGAAGACGGCTGGTCTTTTTCAATCCTGCGATTCGCGCCGCATCCAATTCGGCGCTTATTTCTTTAGAAACATAGGTCGTCATAACAATTCCCCCCGGAAGCCCGAACTATTGTGACCCACTGACTGTAAATATCTAGTGAAGGTGGTCACATAGCCCCAAACCCCCGCCGCCTGTTGCGCGGAAATCTCAACCCCGCCTGTGCACCAGCGCAGAGACCATGCGCGCCGTCGGGCATGTGACGCGCCCCGGCAAGGCCCTATCTTTGCCAAAACGCATAAGCGGAGGATGCAAGATGGGCCTGTTGGTTGACGGCAAATGGCATGACACCTGGTATGATACCAAATCCACCGGCGGCGCGTTCAAACGCAGCGCCGCGCAATTTCGCAACTGGCTGACCCCCGACGGCAGCGCCGGCCCCTCGGGCAAGGGCGGGTTCAAGGCAGAACCCGGACGCTATCACCTCTATGTCAGCCACGCCTGCCCCTGGGCGCATCGCGCGTTGATCTTTCGTGAGTTGAAAGGGCTGACCAATCTGATCGACGTTTCGGTCGTGCATCCGGACATGCTGGACAAGGGCTGGACGTTCAAGACGGACGATCACGGGGCAACCGGTGACACGCTGCACGGGTTCGACTTTGCCCATCAAGTCTACACCAAAGCCGACCCGGCCTATTCGGGCCGTGTGACCGTGCCGATCCTGTGGGACAAGGCCCAACAGACGATTGTGTCGAACGAAAGCTCGGAAATCATCCGCATGTTCAACTCGGCCTTTGACGAGATCACCGGCAACACGGATGACTATTGGCCCGAACCGATGCGGGATGAGATCGAAGAGGTCAACGCGCGCATCTATTCCGATGTTAACAACGGCGTCTACAAATCCGGCTTTGCCACCAGCCAAGGCGCCTATGACGCCGCCGTCACCCCCCTGTTCGACACGCTGGACTGGCTTGAGGCGCGGCTGGTCAGCAACCGTTATCTGATGGGGGATCGCCTGACCGAGGCCGATTGGCGCCTGTTCACCACCCTGATCCGGTTCGATCCGGTCTATCACCTGCATTTCAAATGCAACCGCCGTCGGTTGATCGATTATCCGAACCTGTGGGCCTATACCCGAGAGCTATACCAATGGCCGGGAGTGGCCGGGACGGTGAATATGGACCATATCGTGCGCCACTATCACTATAGTCACGAGACGATAAATCCGCACCGGATCATCCCGGTGAACCCGGTGCTGGATTATTCAGAACCCCACGGCCGGGGTCAGCGCCCCGCCGCGTAATGTTCGACCATCGCCGCCAGATCCTCTGGCGGCGTTTCGCTTTGGACATAGGCACAGGCATTCGGGCTATGCGCAAAGATAGACCCGTCCGAGAAGAAGGTGGTGTTGGTGACAAAGATCACACGCGTCTCGGGGCGGCGGTAACTGGCGAAATCGGCCACAGCCAGCGCGCTGCCGGTTTCCAGAACCAGATCAAGCACGATGATCTCAAAATCCTGGCCATAAAGCGCAAGAATAGCAGCCTCTTGGCCCGCCACCAGCGAGACTTCGGCGCCGTGACGTTCAAGATGCCTTTTCCAGACCCGACCAAGGTCGGGGTTACTCTCAACAATCAGAACTTTCATTTTCAACAACCTCGGCACTAGGAAGAGTGAGTGGTGCCGACCCCCGTTCATCGTGATCTCGCTTATTCCTTAACAAAGTGTTAACGCTCGCGACCGGCGTCCCTGATCGAAGGGAATTGCTTGTGCAAACGGCGAAAATCCGCTTGAAGCAAGCGGAAATGAGCGATTCCGGCGAGAAACCCATGGCAGGCCCTGACGAAAACTTGAATCCCCGTGCCGCCCGCGATCATGGCGGCGGGCTGGATGGGGCCATCGCCAGCTATGGCGGAACACGCGCCGACTGGATGGACCTGTCCACCGGAATCAACCCGCATCCCTACCCCGTCACGGACCTGACCCATGCCGATTGGGCAGAACTGCCCGACCATGGCGCGTTTGAAAGGCTGGCAGAGGCCGCGCGGCAATTCTGGTCCGTACCAGACGGGGCTGCGGTTCTGCCCTCGCCCGGGGCCTCAGCCGTGATTGCCCGCATCCCGGCGCTAGCGCCGCAGGGGCGGGTTCAGATCACAACGCCCACCTATAACGAACACGCCGCCGCCTTTGCCGCGCAAGGTTGGACAGTGCAGCCCGACGGCCCTGCCGATGCGCGCGTCATCGTGCACCCGAACAACCCCGATGGGCGGGTCTGGTCCGAGGCTGATGTCGACGCACCGCTGACCGTGATCGATGAAAGCTTTTGCGATGTCAGCCCTGAGACATCCCTGATCCACCTCGCCGCGCGGCCCGGTGTTGTGGTGCTCAAGAGTTTTGGCAAGTTCTGGGGGCTGGCCGGTATGCGGCTGGGCTTTGCCATTGGCCGGCCCGAGCTGATCGCCCGCCTGAACGACCTGACCGGCCCTTGGGCTGTTTCCGGCCCAGCCCTGCGGGTCGGGACCCAAGCGCTGAGCGACCCAAGCTGGGCCAATGCCACCCGTCAGCACCTGACATCTGAGGCGGCGCGGCTGGATGCCCTGATGACCTCAAAAGGCGCGACGCTTGTGGGCGGCACGACCCTGTTCCGCCTCTATGAGGTCGACAGCGCCGCCGCCTGGCAAACCCGTCTGGCCCGCGCCCATATCTGGAGCCGCATCTTCCCCTATTCACAAACCTACCTGCGGCTGGGTCTTCCCTCTGTGGGCGGCTGGGCCAGGCTGGAGGCTGCGTTGTGAGCACCGCATTCCTGCTGGTCTGCGCCATGTGCCTGGACGCTGCATTGGGCGAACCGGACTGGCTGTGGTCGCGGGTGAAACACCCGGCCGTGATGATGGGCAATGTCATCAGCCTGCTGGACCAGCGCCTGAACCATGGGGCACACAAGCGGCTCAAAGGCGTCGCGGTTGTCATCCTGCTGGTGGGCGGCGCGCTGACCCTTGGGCGCGTGCTGTCCCCGTTGGGACCTGTGGTCGAGGTCCTCATCTGCGCCATCCTTCTGGCACAGAAATCGTTGGTGACCCATGTGCGCGACGTCGGCGAAGGGCTGCAAATCTCCCTGCCGGAGGGGCGGGCAAAGGTGGCCATGATCGTCTCACGCGACACACGGGACATGTCGCAAGCGCAGGTCGCCCGATCGGCCATCGAAAGCGCCGCAGAAAACCTCAGCGACGGGGTGATTGCGCCTGCGTTCTGGTTCCTGATCGCCGGATTGCCCGGCTTGCTGATCTACAAGGCGGTCAACACAGCCGATAGCATGATCGGCTATCGGAACGAAAAGTACCTAGCGTTCGGCTGGGCCGCCGCGCGTCTGGATGACGTATTGAACCTGATCCCGGCGCGCCTGACCTGTGTGATGATCGTGGCGCTGTCGGGCCAATGGGCGCGTTGGCCTGAAATGGTCGCCGATGCCCGCCGCCATATCTCGCCCAATGCAGGCTGGCCCGAGGCGGCGATGGCGCGCGCCCTGAACGTGGCCCTGGCAGGCCCGCGCAGCTATGACGGCCAGATCCGCGATCTGGCCTGGGTCAACGGCGACGCCCCGCAAGAGATCGGCGCGTCAGAGGTTTTCCGCGCATGCGATATGCTCTGGCGGGTTTGGGGGCTTGCACTTGGCCTCGTGTCGGTGTGGGTTGGGGTCAGTTTCTTAGTCTGACGGACCCGCCCATGCGCTTTCTTTCCGGCCTTGTTGCCGCCGCCCTGTTCGCCTCGCCCGCCTTTGCCCAATGTGGCGGCGGGTTTAACGCCTTTGTCAAAGGGCTCAAGGCCGAGGCCGTCCAGCAAGGGTTTGACAAATCCACCGTCAACGCGTTCTTCCAAGGGGTGCAGCAGGACGGGGCCGTGTTGAAAGCCGACCGGGCGCAAGGCGTGTTCCAACGCCCCTTCATCGACTTTTCCCGCCGCCTGATCTCGCAAAACCGGATCGATCGCGGGCAGGCCATGTCGCGCAAATACGACGCGGTGTTTGACCGGATCGAGGCCGAATACGGCATCTCGCGCGGGGTTTTGCTGGCCTTCTGGGCATTCGAGACCGACTACGGAGCCGTTCAGGGGGATTTCAACACCCGTAACGCGCTGGTGACACTGGCCCATGATTGCCGCCGCCCCGACCTGTTCCGCCCGCAAATCTTCGCCGCCATCGAACTGTACGAACAGGGTAATTTCGACCCCGCCCGCACCACAGGGGCCTGGGCCGGAGAGATCGGCATGGTGCAGATGCTGCCTCGCGACATTCTGGAAAACGGCGTCGACGGGGATGGCAACGGCAAAGTGTCGCTGAAAACCTCAGCGCCCGATGCGTTGATGTCGGGGGCCAAGATGCTTTCGGGTCTGGGGTGGCAGCCGGGTCAGCCGTGGCTGCAAGAGGTCACGGTGCCCGCAGATTTGGACTGGTCCCTGTCCGGCCCCGGCAAACCGCGCCCGGTGTCCGAATGGCAGGCCATGGGCGTGCAGGCGCGCGGCGGATCGCTGGCGAACCTGCCTGCCTCGCTGATCCTGCCGCAAGGACATAAGGGGCCGGCGTTTCTAGCCTATCCCAATTTCGACGTCTATTTCGAGTGGAACCAAAGCTTTACCTACGTCCTGACCGCCGCCTATTTCGGCACCCGCCTTGAGGGCGCGCAGGTCTACAACGCAGGCAACCCGGCGCAGGGGCTGAACGCGGCGCAGATGAAGCAACTGCAAAGCAAGCTACAGGCCCGAGGCTATGACGTGGGCAAGATCGACGGCATTCTGGGTGCCGGAACGCGCGCGGCTGTTCAGGCCGAGCAGCAGCGGCTGGGACTGCCTGCGGATGCGTGGCCGACGGTGGAGTTGTTGAATAAGCTCTGAGATGGCAAAGTTAGCCCTTCAATCCGCCTCACCCGCCGGGGCGGATGAATTGTTTGCAAGCCATGGAGCAAAGGATTTTTCATGCCCGCATCGCCTTTGACAGGAACCTGGTCCCTTGTGGCCTGGTATAATCTATGCCCCGATGGAACCCGCATTTACCCGTTGGGGGAAGAAGCGTCTGGGTATATCAGTTATACCCCGGATGGTTTTGTGTTCGTTCAACTCAGCGCCACCAATCGCCAGCCTTATGCCAGCAACGACCCATTCGGAGGCACCGAAGCTGAAGACTCGGCTGCGATGAAGTCGCAGATCACATATTCAGGCAATTTTATCGACAAGGGCGATCACGTGATACATTCCGTCACGCAGGCGTCGTGCCCGAATTGGGTTGGAACCGACCAGATCCGCAAGATCGCGTTTGACGGAGAGCGCCTGACCCTCAGCGCCGCCGGAGCGGTGTTTCAAGGCCAGAAAGTCACCGCGATTGTCGAATGGGAACGGACGTCGCGTTAGGGTCAGGACCAATCTAAGGCCGGTTTCACTCTGACCTAACCGGATACCGATCACCCTTCTCATCGATCAGGATCAACCTCTCACCACTTCGCACATACAGATCGCAGCGGCTGAACCCGTTGCGATAAGCAATGCAGACGCTGCCGTCCTCGGCGATGGAATAGGTGCCAAAGGCCGCGTCTCCGCTGGCGTAGGTATAGGAATAGGCCCCGTCGGCAGCAAATGCGGCCTGACCGTCATCGTAAAAGGTGAACGTACGCCCCTCCAACGCGGCCAGTTCGGTGGGTGACAATGGGACGTCTCCGGGCTTGGTGCGCCATTCGGTGGCGGTGGCCGGGGACGCGATCAGAAGGGCGAGGGTCAAGTACCGTATCATGCAACCAGCCTACCCTGTTGTGGCGCAATCCGGTCATAACGTTGCGGTGAGGTGTCAGGCCACCATCGCCTCGGCCTTTTTCAAATCGACCGAGACCAGCTGACTGACGCCCTGTTCCTGCATGGTCACACCGAACAGCCGGTCCATCCGCGCCATCGTCACCGCGTGGTGGGTGATGATCAGGAACCGCGTGTCGGTCTGGCGGCACATCTCATCCAGCAGGTCGCAGAAGCGGGTGACGTTAGCGTCGTCCAGCGGCGCGTCGACCTCATCCAGCACACAGATCGGGGCGGGGTTGGCAAGGAAGACGCCAAAGATCAGCGCCGTCGCGGTCAGGGTCTGTTCGCCCCCCGACAACAGGCTGAGCGTCGACAGTTTCTTGCCCGGCGGCTGGCACATGATCTCAAGCCCCGCATCCAGCGGATCGTCGCTTTCGACCATGACCAGATTAGCCTCACCGCCGCCGAACAGGTGTTTGAACAGCATGGCGAAGTTCGAATTCACCTGCTCAAACGCAGTCAGCAGACGCTCACGCCCTTCGCGGTTGAGGCTGGCGATACCACTGCGCAGGGCTTTGATCGCCTCTTCCAGATCGGCCTTTTCGCTGTTCAGCGTGTCGAATTCTTCCTGAACCTCTTTGCTGTCTTCCTCGGCGCGCAGGTTCACGGCCCCCATCGCGTCGCGCTGACGCTTGTGGCGGTTGACCTCAGCCTCTAGCGCGTCGGCGGCGGGCATTTGATCGGGGTTCACGTCCAACTGGTTCAGCAACTGGTTCGGGGTCAGCTGCTGATCCTCGGCAATACGCTCTGCGGCAGCTGTCACGCTTTCCTTCGCCCCGTCGCACCGCGCTTCGGCGGCTGCGCGGGCCTCGCGCGCTTCCGAGGCGACACGCTCGGCGTCCCGCTCGGCCAAGACCAACTCGCGCTGCTGGGTTTCGGCCCCGGCCAGCTTGTCAGCGGCCTCAGCACGCCGGGCTTCGGCCTCGACGATCAGTTCATTCAGTTTCTCGCGTTCTGTGGCAATCTCGCCGGGGGCAGCGGTGGCCTCGGACAACTCCCCTTCCGAGCTTTCCTTGCGTTCAGCCAGTTCGGAAATCCGCTTTTCGGCCGTTTCCAAACGGTGTTTCCACCCGCTGAGATCTTTCGTCACCTCTTGCGAGCGACGGGTCCGGGCCTCACCCTCGCGGCGCAGTTCGTCATGAGTCGACCGATGGGTCAGCATGGTGATGCGCGCCGCCTCAACCGTCTGTTTGATGTCCTCGACCTGCGCACGGGCGCTGTCCAAATCGCCAAGATCCTGCAGCGCCGCCTCAGCCTCGCGTAGTTGGGCGCGGGCGGACATGGCGTCTTCTTTGTGGCGGTCAACCGCGAGGGTCAGCGTCTCAAGTTTGCCCTGCCCCAGATTGCGATCCGCTTCGGCCCGGCTCAGTTGACGAGCGGATTCGGCCATGCGCTGATCAGCAGCGCGGCGGGCTTCGCGCGCGCGGCGGTCAGCCTCGGTGACCTCGGCCAGCTGCTGCGACAGGGCCTCATGCGCGGCACGGGCGCCGTCGGCCTGCGCTTCGGTCCGGGTGAGCTCCTGCTTGAGTGCCTCAAGCTTGTTGAGTTGTTCCAGCCGCAACGCTGCGGCGCTTGGCGCATCCTCGGCCCAGGCGCGGAACCCGTCCCAGCGCCACAGATCACCAGACCGCGACACCAACCTTTGGCCCGGCTTCAAAGCAGCCTGTAGCCGCGCGCCCTGATCCGCGTCCACCAACCCGATCTGAGCGATACGTCGGCTCAGCCGGTCAGGGCCCGATACATGCAGGGCAAGCGGTTCTGCCCCTTCGGGCAAGGGTTGGTCGCTGTCATAACCTGCGACCTGCACCCACCCCGACGGCCCGTCGCCTTCGACCAGCGGTGCGCGCAGATCATCCGCCAGCGCCGCGCCCAGTGCTTTTTCATAACCCGGAGCGACACGCAGAAGGTCCAGCACCTGACCGCCTTCGGCCGTGTCCCGTTCCACCAGTTTGGCCAGGGCCGTGGTCTCGGCGCGGATCGCACCCAGTTCGCCTTCGGCCTCGGACCGCTGCGCCCGGGCTTCGGCCTCGCGCGCCTGCGTCTCGTTGCGCAGCTCATCGGCTTGGGCCAGTGACTGCTCAGCGGCATCAGCGGCAACGCGCGCCTCTTCCTCGCCTTTTTGTGCGGTTTTAAACGCCTCGGCAGCGCGGGTCAGTGCCTCGCGGGCCTCATTCACGGCGCCGCGCGCCTTGTCTTCCTCGGCCTCGGACCGGGTCAGCGTCTTGCGGCTGTCTTCGACCAGACGTTGCGCCGACTGATGCCGGGCCACCAAGCGCGCCATATCCTCGGTTTCCTGAGACAGGTGGTCTTCGCGGTCCTGCAGGACCGAGGCCGCCTCGCGCGCGATCTCGGCTGCCTCAGCCACTTTGTCGTCATGGCCCTCGGCCGCCTTGGCCAGCTCACGGGCTTCCCATTCCAGCCGTTCGATCATCTGGCCTGCGTCTCGGTTCAGACCGGTTTCACGCTCAATATCATTGCCCAGCTGCTGAATACGGTTGGTCAGGGTTTCGATGGTCTGGCGGGCACGGGTTTCCTGATCGGCCAGCTGGTCACGCTGCACCTGCTGGCGCTGCAACACCGCGGCGGCGATGGCCTCTTCTTCACGCAGGGGCGGCAAGGTCTCTTCGATCTCAGCCCGCCGGGCGGCAGCCGCGCGGGCCTCAGCCTCGGCGCGCGAGGCATCGGTGATCCGTTCGCGCAGCTTTTCCTCGGCCTGCTGGCGGGCCATATCCGCCTCTTTCCAGCGGCGATACAGCAGCATGCCCTCGGCCTGACGCAACTGCTCACCAATCTCGCGATAGCGCGCGGCCTGGCGGGCCTGACGGGCGAGTTGCGCCAGCTGAGCACCCAGCTGTTCCAACACATCATCCACACGGGTCAGATTGGCCTCGGTGCCCTTCAGCTTCAGCTCGGCCTCGTGCCGACGTTGATACAGGCCCGAGATTCCAGCAGCCTCTTCCAAAATACGGCGTCGCGCGCGGGGCTTGGCATTGATCAGCTCGGCAATTCGGTTTTGACCCACCAGCGCAGGCGAATGCGCCCCGGTCGAGGCATCAGCGAACAGCATCTGAACATCGCGGGCGCGCACGTCCTTACCGTTGGTCTTATAAGCACTGCCCACGTCGCGGGTGATGCGACGCACGATTTCCAACTGATCCGCGTCATTGAAGCCCGAAGGGGCCAACCGTTCCGAGTTGTCCATGGTCAGGACCACTTCGGCGAAATTACGGGCCGGGCGGGTGGCTGCCCCGGCAAAGATCACATCCTCCATCGCGCCGCCGCGCATGGATTTGGGACGGTTTTCCCCCATCACCCAGCGCAACGCCTCGAGCAGGTTGGACTTGCCGCACCCATTGGGACCCACCACGCCGGTCAGCCCGTCCGCAATGATCAGATCGGTCGGATCGACAAAGCTTTTGAAGCCGGTGAGTTTGAGTTTGCTAAAGCGCAAAGGCAATGGGTCCCGTGATTCCTATATGCTTGAAGTCTGCGCAACGGAGTGTGGACGTGTCAACGGAGTTGCGCAGGATATGGGATATCATCCGGACTTATCCACAATATCTTGCAAAAATACGCAGAAAGACGCGTATATCAGTAGGGCGTACACTCAAAGACCTGATAGCCGTAACCGCCACCGATATGGTCAAAGATGCCCGTATCCACACATTCGTAGTTCGGGGTAGACACAGCGGTCAGCAGCAACCGCTCACCCGCCTCGCGGTCGCAGCCGAGCACGCCAATCGTCACCGCTGCATCGCCCAGCACATCCAGAATGGGGCAACCCGACACCTGCGCCATCGCCAGCCCCGCGCGATCGCGGATCGGGCCCAGCCGTGGCGCGTATTGGGTGTTGACCCGCACCGCCTCGGCCAAATCACCGCGCACGCGCACGTCAAACACACTGCCGTTCACCTCAACACGGGTGGCAGGAACATCGCGAAAATGCGGTGTGCCTGCGGAACAAGCGGCCAACACCAAAAGGGAAAGATAGCGCATCATCACGCGATCTTTGATGGATGATGGTTAACAAAACCTTTCCGCCCCGATGGCAGATCACCTCGCAAATATTGCGCTCTCGGAGTCCCCTATTCTTGTGCCAACCTTTATTACGTGGTCATATGATCTGACCAGTTTCGGAAAACGCCTGCATGCCCTTTCAAAAAATCCAACCTGAAAAGCTGTCTGTTGCTGTCGTCAAACAGATCGAGATGCTGATCCTGCGCGGCATCCTGCGCCCCGGAGAACGCCTCCCGGCGGAGCGAGAGCTGGCGGACCGGCTGGGGGTATCGCGCCCCTCGCTGCGTGAAGCGATTTCAAACCTGCAGGATCAGGGGTTGCTAACTGCCAAGGCCGGGTCCGGCATCTATGTGGCTGACGTGTTGGGATCAGCGTTTTCGCCCGCCCTTGTCCGGCTGTTCGGCAGCCACGAGGAGGCCGTGGCCGACTATATCTCATTCCGCCGCGATCTTGAGGGGCTGGCCGCAGAACGCGCCGCCCGGCGGGGTTCGGACAGCGATTTGAAAGTCGTACAGACGATCTTTGAAAAGATGGAAACTGCCCATAAACGCAACGCCTCCAAAGACGAGGCGCAACTGGATGCCCAGTTTCACATGGCCATCATCGAGGCCAGCCATAACGTGGTCATGCTGCACATGATGCGATCCATGTATGAATTGCTGCAACAGGGCGTCTTCTACAACCGACAGATCATGTTTCAGCAACAAACCACGCGGGGCGCCATTCTGGATCAGCACCGCGCGATCAATACCGCACTACAGGCCCGCGATGCCGAAGGCGCGCGCGAGGCTGTCCATAACCATCTCAGCTTTGTGCAGCAGAGCATGGAAGATCACCAGAAAACCCAGCGCAACGAGGCCATCGCCCAACAACGGTTGCAGCACGAGACCGGGCAGGCATAAGCGCGCCCAAGAAAACCATCGTCACCTCACAGGTGATTGTTTTTCTGTTACTGGAAATTTAACTGATACGTACACATATCGGCATCCTTACTGCGAGTCCGCTCTTACGCAGCAACATCGGGGCAATGAATGAACCTTTTTCAGCGCGGCAGACCCACTCAGGATGCACCCTGCGTTATCGTGGCCAGCAATGGCCGATCTGGCAGCACATTGATGTTCGAAGCATTGTGGATGGCGGAGGCTCAGAAACAATGGGGACCTTGGAAACGAAAGATCACCGCTGTTTTCGAGCAGGAACTGGCAACGGCGTACCTTGAGCCGGGCAGTTTTGTGAAAACTCATGATTTCCCCGACGCGCTGAAAACACGGAAAAACGTCAAGGTTCTGTTTTGCTTTGGGTCGACCAAGGATTCAGCGTTGTCGGTCTATTCAGCGATGGAACGGTTCGGCCCCGAGTGGGTGGAACAGCATTTCAATCACCTTCACGCCGATGGCACGTTCGAGGATCTGTTTCGGTATGATGTCCTCAATCAGGCCAAGCAGATGAAGCAATGGGCCACATTCACCGACGTGCCTGTTCTGTGCCTGAACTACGATGCGATCTGGCGCAGGCAGGGTGACGTGGCGGATTTTCTGGGTATGGAGTTTGATCTCCCCGCACGTGCGAACAGAGCACCAAAGGCAATCCCCGAAGACATCCTGACACAGGCGTCTGCGGTGTACGACCCAATCGACGTTATCATTGATGAGCTGCCCGAGCTGTTTGTCGCATCCCCCGAATATGCAGGCATCGTGAACCGACTGCCTTCGATGCCCACAGCGGCCTGATCAAACGAAAAAACCCGGCGCTAAGGCCGGGTTCTTCTTACTTTTCACAATCTGATTTTAGTGGAGCTTTTCGCCGACATCGGCGATTGCCGCATCAATCAGTTTGTTGGCTTGTGTCGCCGTCATCTGTTTGGCCAGAACCGCATTTGCCGCCGAAACGGCAACGGTGATGGCCTGATCACGCACCTCTTTCACAGCAGATGCCTCTGCCGACGCGATCTGATCCTGTGCGGCCGCCAGGCGGCGTGCAATGGATTTCTCCAGATCGACCTTGGATTGCTCAGCCGCCAGTGCCGCATCGTCTTTGGCCGCAGCTACGATAGCATCCGCCTGAGACTGCACTTCGCGCTGCTTGCGCTCATACGAGGCCAGCAGGCTGCGTGCTTCTTCATGCAGGGCGCGGGCTTCGTCCAATTCGGACTGGATGCCCTCGGCCCGCTTGTCCAGCGCGCCGCCGATCATGCCGGGGACCTTGAAATAGAACAGGACCGCGATGAAGACGATGAAGCCCAAAAGGACCACAAAGTCAGTGTTGCCAAGCGAGAAGAACGGGCCTTTGGCCGCAAAAGCCGGGCTGGCCGCGCCGAAGGTCAGGATAAGGGCAAGAATATTCCGCATGTCACTTATCCTTTCGTCTGCGCATCTACGGCACTGTTGATGGCTTTGGCATCCGCCTCGCCGCCCAGTGCGGTGACCAGTTCAGCCGCCGTATCCTTGGCAACCACTTGAATGCTTTCCAGCGCACCGGCACGGATGTCGGCAATTGCCTTTTCCGATTCAGCCGCCTTTGCAGCGATTTCCGCATCCGCCTTGGCAATTGCGTCATCCAGACCAGACTGGATTTCCGCACGTGCTTCGGCAGCGATACGCTGCGCCTCGGCACGGGCATCGGCCAGCGCCTTGTTATAGGCCTCTTCGGCCTCGACCGCTTTGGCCTTCAGATCTTCGGCCGCAGCCAGGTCATTTGTAATGGTCCCCTGACGTTCAGCCAGGATTGCCGCAATGCGGGGCAGAGCCACGCGGGACAGGACCAGAAAGATGACGACCAGCGTAATGACCAGCCAGAAAATCTGGTTGGGGAACCAATCGAAGCAGAGCTGAGGCATCCCGATGGCAGAGCCATGCGAGTCGACGCACGAGCCAACTACTTCTTCGCTAATGGGTTCAGTCGCCATGATGTCCTCCGTCGGAACGTTGTCTTTACAACAGGTGGGCCGCTATGGCTTGGGCCCACCTGCGCGTAAGGATCAGGTTCCGCAGATTAGACGGCGAACATCAGCAGCAGCGAGACCAGGAATGCAAAGATGCCCAGCGCTTCTGCGAATGCGATACCGATGAAGAGGGTTGCGGTCTGCGAAGCAGCCGCCGAAGGGTTGCGCAGGGCGCCGGCCAGGAAGTTGCCTGCAACGTTGCCTACCCCGATTGCGGCTGCGCCGGAACCGATTGCTGCCAGGCCTGCGCCGATGTGTGCGAGATCGCCTTCCATGATGTTTCTCCTTACGAATTGGAAGTTTCGATGTTTGGGTATCGTTCCTGTGCTCAGGCGCGCGCCTGATCAGTGATGCGGATGCAGAGCGTCCTTGAGGTAAACACAGGTCAGAATGGTGAAAACGTAGGCCTGGATAAAGGACACAAGGACCTCAAGACCATACATTGCGGTGATCGCCAGAACGGATACGGGCGAGATCACGGCAATCGCGGCAAAGCCTGCGAACACCTTGATCACCGCGTGGCCTGCCATGACGTTACCGGCAAGACGGATGGAGTGGCTGACCGGGCGTACGAAATACGAGATCAGCTCGATAATCGCCAGGATCGGGCGCAGCGCCAGCGGTGCGCTGGACACCCAGAACAGGCTCAGGAACCCGGCACCGTTCTTGACAAAGCCCAGAATGGTCACGGTCAGGAACACGGCCAGCGCCAGCGGGATGGTCACGGCGAAATGCGATGTGGTGGTGAAAGATGTCGGGATCATGCCCAGGAAGTTGGCGCAGACGATGAACATGAACAGCGTCATGACATAAGGGAAGTACTTGATGCCTTCCTTGCCGCAGATGTCTTCCAGCATCTTGTAGATAAAGCCATAGGCCAATTCAGCCACCGATTGCGACCGGCTGGGAACGATGGCGCGTTTCGAGGTCGGCACGACCAGCAGCAGCAGGATTGCGACGATCGCAAAGAACAGCCACAGCGTTACGTTGGTGATCGTGAACATGCCCACCGCACCGTCGCCGAACAACGGTTTGACGATGAACTGGTCCATCGGGTGGAATACCAGGCTGCTACCTTCTGCTGCGGTGGTCTCAGTTGCCACGTTCAGTCCCTCTCGTCCTTCTCAGCAGCCGTCGCTGCCGCTTGTTTCTCTTGGACCTCTTTCGCGCTGCGGAGCATAACCTTCACGCCCGCGACTAGGCCCAGCAATGTGAACAGCACCAGAAAAATCGGGATCGTCCCGAGCAGGCTGTCCAGCCCGTATCCGATGCCAAATCCGATCCCCAGACCGGATACCATTTCGATGACCATCCTCCAGGCAAGCTCGCCTCCGGATATGTCAGCGTCTGCGCGGGTCTCTGGCTTTTTGGCCTTTTTCGCCGCGTCGATCTTGGCCTCCAGCTGCGCCATACGCTGCTTTTGGTCATCATCGGTCACGGGCATTTCCCTCGCACAGTCTTGGGTAGGGTGCTAAGGGGCGCGGCGCGCAGAGTCAACGGTGTATAGGTCGCACCCCGACTGCAGTTAAGTATCAGATTTTTATGCTAAAAATATTGCGCTGCCAGATGCAGGCCAAAGCGCACATCCCGGCAGGTGGGCAGACTGTGTCGAATTCGCATATTCAACCAAATGGTTGACCAAAGCGGGGCACTGTGGTTCAGCGAGATCATGTCCAATGACCTCGACACCGTATTCGCAGCTCTTGCCGATCCGACGCGCCGCGCCATCCTTGCGATGTTGCTAGAGGACGACATGGCCGTCACCGACGTGGCTGACCCGTTCGAAATGTCGCTGGCCGCAATCTCGAAACATCTGGTCATTCTTACCAAGGCCGGGCTGATCTCTCAGGAAAAGCGCGGGCGGGTAAAGTGGTGCAAGCTGGAACCCGACGCGCTGCGCGCGGCGTCGGTTTGGATGCAGGGTTTCGGGCAGTTCGAGCCGGTCAATCTGGATGCGTTTGAGCGGTTTCTGGAAACCGAACTGCCCGCCGACGACGCCTGAGCGCTATCGCACCACAAAAACGGACATGGTGGCATGTTGGGCCAAGTAACCCGCATGACTTGAAAAGATGTAATCGGTGATCCGTGGCGCATGAGTGCCCACGATGACCAGATCGGCCCCAATCTCATCCGCGACCTTTGCAAGATCGCTGTCCATTTCCGCACCCACATCCACTGAATGAACATTGCGCACCGACACGTCGGTGGCGCCTTGCTTCAGTTGATCGGTGAGTTCCTTCAATTCTTCCGAAACTTCTATGTCGCCCTGATGTGCCTCACCCGGCTGTTTGCTGGTGACACTGACAACGGTAACTTTGGCCCCCTGCCATTTTGCAACCTGGGCGGCCACATCGGCGGCTTTGCGGGTCTCGGGCGGCAGATGCCGGTCCACGGGGATCATGATATGTTTGAACATGGGTCCTTCCTCCTCGCACAAAGCATAGAGAAAATCGCATATGACGCCTTTGATCTAGCTCAACGCGCCGCAACCCTGTTAAACAGGTTACCCTTCCTGACTAAAGGTAACGCCGGTGATCACTCCGAAAGGGTCTGCGCGGCACAACCACGGAGCTTGTGCGCCGGAAACCGAAAGCGTCGTGACCGAACCCGTCGGCGTGGTTTCCGTCGATAGGGCCGATACATTCTCGGGGCGCACCCCGGTTTCGGCTGACACAAGCGCCTCACAACTGCCCTGCAAATCTGCCTCAGAGACCGAAGTATCGGGGGAGGGTTGCGTGCAGGCGGCAAGACCCGCCGCGACGATCAGAACTGTTACGTGTTTCATTAACGCCCACCCGTATTCACATCTCGTAAGGCTGCCACAAACCGCCGGAAAGACAAACCTTATTCGACGGCGGGCTTGGTCGAGGACCGGGGCTGATCCTCGATCTTCAACAACAGCAACAGGGCCGCGATTGTCAGCACTGCCCCCACCAAAACCAGCGCAGGCGGCGGTGTCTGTCCCAGCGCGATTTCCCACAGGATCACCCAGCTGGGCACCAGATAGGTATAGGCCATCACCTTGGCCGAGGGCAGGCGCAGCGCCGAGAATTGCACCAGCACAAAACTGGCCGCAGTGGCAAAGACCGACAGGTACAGCAGCCCGATCCAGACGATCAGCGGCAAATTTGCCCAATCCGTCGCGCGAATGTCGGACCACGCATAGAGCGTCAGGATCAGACACCCCGCAACCATCGTGCCAAAGCTGAACACCACGGCGGGCTCGCCCCGGTTCAGCTTGCGCACCATCGGCGTATAGACGGCATGCGCGAGGCAGCCCCAGAAAAAGATGATTTCGCCCCGGTCGATCTGGAACGCTGTGAAGGCTTGCCAATCGGCGCGAAAAATGACCCAGAGCGCGCCAACGGCCCCCACGGACAAGGCCAGCGCCATGCGTGGCGTCGTGAACTGCCGCAACAGCACCCAGCCCGCCACAGCCGACATCATCGGCGTCAGGGTAAATACCGCCGCCATACTGACCGGAGGTGCGGTTTTCAGGCCGTGGAACATCAGCACGAAATAAGTGGCGAACAGGCCGCCCAACACCAGATACCGCCACGGTGCCCGCGCCGCGCTGCGCGGCAGGCCAGTGGTCATCAGGGCGACCACCCCGATCAGAACCGCAGCGATCAGAAAGCGCGCCGCCGTAATCGCCTCGGGCGAAATCTGATTGGCAACCATGGCCCCCAGCGAGAAACTGCCCGCCACCAATGCCGAAAATGCAAGCATGGCCAGATGGCCCTGTGCCTGTGGGCTCACGCTTTCCAGCCCTTGGACTGATCCTTGAGGTATTTCAGAAAGCTCTGCACTTTGGTTGTGCGGTGCAGATCAACATGGGTAACAAGCCACAGGTTGCCGAACCATTCCTGAAGCGGCTCGATCACTTCGACTAGATCAGAGTCCCGCGCGGCCTCGCGCCGGTCCATAAAGCCGATCCCGGCACCGGACAGCACCGCCTCGCGAATGCAGAAGTTGTTGGTGCAGCGGAAGGTGATGTTTTCGGCCGGGACAGTCGCACGCAGCCAGCGCGAGAACGGAGCGCGGCTGTTTTCGTCATCGGTGCTGACAAAATGGTGCTTGTCGAAATCCTTGACACTTGTGGGCATCCCATAAGTGTCAATGTAGGACTTACTGGCGAACAGGCCGACTTCCTGAGTAATGAACGGCTGCACCACATTATCCGGCTGATCCGGGGCCGAACCGGCCCGAATGGCCACATGCGCCTCGCCATATTCCAGACGGAACAGGCGATCCCCGGTCAAATAGCGCACAATCAAACCCGGATGCAGGCGTTGAAATTCGCTGAGAACCGGCACGACCAGAGGGGCCAGTGAGGCCAGCGATGTCACCACCAGCTCACCCGACACATCATCGCCGCGCCCCTTCATCCGGCCCACCAGCTGGTTGAACTGATCCTCGGTCGCTTGGGCGACGCGCAGCAGGTCGTGCCCGGCCTCGGTCGGGGTGTAGCCACGCGCATGGCGCTGGAACAGCTTGACGCCCAGACGTGCCTCGATCGCGTCGATATGGCGGATCACCGTTGCATGGTGCACGCCCAACACCTCGGCTGCGCCACTGACGGTGCCCATACGGGCAACCTGATAGGCGGTTCTCACTTCGTCCCAATTATCCACTGTCTCGCCTTCAATGTGCAAATTCCAACAATGGGTGTTGATATATCAGAGTTTTGTTCACTGGCGCAATATTCATATTGAGGCCAGAACCCAAACTGAACCCCGTAAGGACGCAAGTGACATGACCAAAACGATCCTGCATATCGACGCCTCGGCCCGCCGCGAAGGCTCGGCCACCCGTGACCTGTCTGACCGTATCGTCAAGCATCTGGGGGCCGCGCGCATTATTCGCCGCGATCTGGCCAGCCCCCTGCCCTTGCTGACCGAAGACTGGATCAACGCCAATTTCACGCCCGCCGATCAGCGCGACGCAACGCAGCGGGATCAGTTGGCCCTGTCGGATAGTCTGGTGAACGAGTTGCAAGAGGCGGATACGATTGTCATCGGCCTGCCGATCTACAACTTCTCTGTCCCCGCAGCCTTTAAGGCGTGGATCGATCTGGTGGCGCGGGCCGGACTGACATTTTCCTATACAGAAAACGGCCCCAAGGGGCTGCTGGATGGCAAACGCGCCGTTCTGGCGATTGCGTCAGGCGGCACGGCCGTCGGGTCCGAGATCGATTTTGCCACCGATTACGCCAAGCACGTTCTGGGCTTTATCGGCATTCACGATGTGGTTGTTATTGCCGCCGACAAGATGGCCCTGGACGCCGAGGCCGCGCTGACCTCGGCCCATGGGGCGATCAAAGGGCTGGCCGCCTGATCAGGGCAGCCACGTCACCTCAGCCCCGATCCGGTCGAAAAACGCCATCAGATCGGTTCGGGGCATGGCAATCGTGCGGTCATTGACCAGCGGGTGCATGTAGATCACATCCGCCTGCTGGGCCGCCGCGTCCATAAAGAAGCGAACGCTGTTGTCGACACCATTGATCATCGCCAGTGGGCTGACCGCGCCGGGCCGGATACCAAGGTTCTGCAACAGCCGGTCCGCTGACCCGAAAGACAGGTTCCCTGCCCCCAGATCCGCCGCCAGCGCCTTGAGGTCGATCTCGCGGCTTTGTTCCAGCGTCACAAGGTAGTTGCGTTTTTTCTTGTCACGCAGGTACAGGTTCTTGAGCCGCAAAGCGTTCTCACCCGGCACCATGAACTGATCCTCGACCGCTTTGGCGTCTTCGACCGTGCGCAGCGGCACATGGGTGTGCAGCGTGTAGGCCAACCCCCAGTCGTCCAATTGCGCCAACAGCGCGTCCGAGCTGAGCGGTAATGTGTCCTGAAAGGCGGATGATGCGTCCATGGGAACCTCCTGTATTGCCGCGCTCATCGCGCAACACGCGGGCAATTTCAAGCCGGACAGACCCGGAATTCAGTGCTAGCGTGCCGCCATGAAAGTCACGCGCAACACCCCGGACCAGTTGATCCTGTCCAACACGCCCTGGTTTATCGGCATCTCGCTGGTCTTCTTCATCCTATGTTTTGTTGGGGCTGGTCTTTTCATGGCCAGCGAAGGCGGCGAAGGCATTCTGTTCGGCCTTTTCTTTGCGGTATTCGGCGGCGGTATGGGGATCGGCGCTTTTTGCGCCTTTGTGCGGCGCGTTCAGGTCATATTGGATCGACCCGGCAACAGCATTCTGATCCGCCGCCAATCCGTCTTTGGCTATGACACTGTAGAACATGAGCTGTCGAACCTGTCCCATGCCGAGGTGGAAACCACCACCTCAACCCGCAACAGGACCACGTCCAAAATGCACCGTCCGGTTCTGATCCTGGAAAAGGGTATGAGTGCAGGCCGGCACCCGATTGTCGAAGCTTATGTCAGCGGGCGCGGGTCGCAGCGGCTGGTGGATGCGGTCAATGACTGGCTTCCGGCCCGGGCGGTTGACTCTGACAGCCAATCGGCCTAAAGCCCCGTTCAAACATCCGGAAGCGTATGATCTTCCGGTCCCTTGAGTCGTTCAGGGATCGCCCCCCACCAGCGAGTTTCGCCCGTGGGGGCAATGCCATTTGGCATGACCCCCACGTCTAATTCAGTGGGAGGGGGCAATTGTGTATTTAACCGGCGTTTCCTACCTAGGAACAGCCACAGGATAACCGGCTAAGGAGGCCGAAGGCATGTTTGAAAATCTATCCGAACGCCTTTCCGGCGTCTTTGACCGGCTGACCAAACAGGGCGCGCTGTCCGAAGAAGACGTCAAAACCGCCCTGCGTGAGGTTCGGGTTGCCCTGCTTGAGGCTGACGTCTCGCTGCCGGTGGCGCGCGAATTCGTCAAGAAGGTGCAGGAACAGGCGACCGGCCAGGCAGTGACGAAATCGATCACCCCCGGTCAGCAGGTCGTCAAGATCGTGCATGACGCGCTGGTCGATACCCTGCGCGGCGAAGAAGACCCCGGCACGCTGAAGATCGACAACCCGCCCGCCCCGATCCTGATGGTCGGTCTGCAGGGCTCGGGTAAGACGACCACAACCGGTAAGCTGGCCAAGCGTCTGAAAGAGAAAGAGGGCAAGAAGGTCCTGATGGCCTCGCTCGACGTCTATCGCCCGGCGGCGATGGATCAGCTGGCCGTTCTGGGCACGCAGGTCGGCGTCGATACGCTGCCGATCGTTCCGGGGCAGAAACCCGTAGACATCGCCAAACGTGCCAAGCAGCAGGCAACGCTGGGTGGCTATGACGTTTATATGCTCGATACCGCGGGCCGCCTGCATATCGACGAAGTCCTGATGGATGAGGTCGAGCAGGTTCGCAACGTGGTCGATCCCCGTGAAACCCTGCTGGTGGTCGACGGTCTGACAGGTCAGGTCGCCGTTGAGGTGGCCGAGGAGTTCGACGCCAAAGTCGGCATCTCGGGCGTGGTTCTGACCCGGATGGACGGTGACGGGCGTGGTGGTGCGGCGCTGTCGATGCGCGCAGTCACCGGCAAGCCGATCCGCTTTGTCGGTCTGGGCGAGAAGATGGACGCGCTCGAAACCTTCGAGCCGGACCGGATCGCCGGTCGTATTCTGGGCATGGGCGACATCGTTGCTCTGGTCGAAAAGGCCCAGGAAACGATGGAGATGGAACAGACCGAGCGCATGATGAAGCGCATGGTCAAAGGTCAGTTCAACATGAACGACCTTAAGATGCAGCTGGAACAGATGATCCAGATGGGCGGCATGCAGGGCATGATGGGCATGATGCCGGGCATGAACAAGATGGCCAAGCAGATGGATCAGGCCGGTCTGGACGACAAGATCCTGCGTCAACAAATCGCGCTTATCCAGTCGATGACCAAACGCGAACGCGCCAACCCGCAACTGCTGCAGGCCAGCCGCAAGAAACGGATTGCCGCCGGTTCGGGTATGGAGGTCAGCGACCTCAACAAGCTGCTCAAGATGCACCGGCAGATGTCGGACATGATGAAGAAAATGGGCAAGATGGGCAAAGGCAAGATGCTGAAACAGGCCATGAAGGGCATGTTCGGCAAAGGCGGCCCCTCGACCGAGGAGATGGCCGCCGGCATGGACCCCAAGGCGCTGGAACAGGCGGCCAAGGCGATGGGTAAAATGCCCGGTGGCATGCCCGGAATGGGTGGCGGCATGGCGCTGCCTCCGGGTCTTAGCGGGTTCGGGAAGAAAAAGTGAACCTGATCGCCGATCATATCCCCCGGCTTGAGACCGAGCGCCTGATCCTGCGCGCACTATCCGAGGCTGATTTCGAAGCCGAAGCGGAGTTTTTCGCCACGGATGAGTCGAAGTATGTTGGCGGACCCAAACGCCCAGATGAGACATGGCGTTTGATCGCGCAACTCATGGGGCATTGGATCATGCGCGGTTACGGCTTCTGGGGGGTCGAGGAAAAAGGCACCGGCACCTACGTTGGTCATGTCGGTCTGTGGTATCCGCACAACTGGCCCGAGCGGGAAGTTGGCTGGACCCTGATGAACTACGCGACTGGCAAGGGATACGCGACCGAGGCCGCCAAAGCTGCCCGCGCCTATGCCTACGACATTCTGGGATGGGATACCGCGATTTCGGTAATCGACCCCGACAACAACGCCAGCAAGGCGGTGGCTAAACGTCTGGGTGCCGCGTTTGACTACACTTTCGAACATCCGGAATTCGGCACCATCGAGATCTGGCGGCATCCGGCGCCCGCCGATCTGGTGAATGGCGGCATGGAGGCTTACGCATGACCGACCCCGTTAAACAGGCCGCCACGCTGCTGAAAAGCCACCGCGAAAGCATCGACCGGCTGGACGCGATCCTTGTCTATACGCTGGGCGAGCGGTTCAAGCACACGCAGGCCGTTGGCAAGCTCAAGGCCGAACACGACCTTCCCCCGTCCGATCCCACGCGCGAAGCCGCGCAGATCGCGCGGTTAGAAGACCTGGCGCAACAGGCCGATCTGGACCCTGATTTCGCCAAGGCTTTCCTGAATTTCATCATTCAGGAAGTCATCCGACACCACAGGAAACACCAAGAATAACTGGAACCTTCCCAGTCACGCCATCCAAAGGAGATACCACCATGGCAATGAAAATTCGTCTCGCCCGCGGCGGCTCGAAAAAACGTCCCTTCTATCGCATTGTTGCGGCCGACAGCCGTATGCCCCGCGATGGCCGTTTCATCGAGAAACTGGGCACCTACAACCCGCTGCTGCCCAAAGACAGCGAAGAGCGCGTGAAAATGAACATGGAGCGCATCCAATACTGGCTGGACCAGGGCGCCCAGCCCACCGACCGGATCGCTCGTATGCTGGAAGCAGCTGGCGCCAAGGAAAAAGCCGAGCGTAACAACCCCAACAAGGGTACCCCGGGCAAGAAAGCCCAGGAACGTGCAGAAGAAAAAGCTGCAAAGGCTGCTGAAGCTGCCGAAGCGGCGGCTGCACCGGCTGAAGAAGCAGCGGCCGAAGAATAAGCAGGCAAGCGCGTGCGGGATCAAACCTTTACCGACGATTTTCGCACGCAGTTTGACCTGTTGATGCGGCTCCGGCGCGATGTGCGCCGGTTCCGCACCGATGCGATTGACGGGGCAGTGCTGACGCGCTGCCTCGACGCGTTTCGGCTGGCCCCCTCGGTGGGGCTGAGCGAACCCTGGCGCGTGATCCGCGTCAACAGCGACACCGCCCGCGCGGCGGCGCTGAAGAATTTCCAAACCGCCAATGCCCAAGCGTTGGAGGGGTATTCCGGCGAAAAGGCGCAGCTGTACAGCCGCCTGAAATTGTCGGGGATGCAAGAGGCCCCGGTGCAACTGGCCGTGTTCTGCGACGATGCCACCGACAAGGGGCAAGGTCTGGGCGCGGATACGATGCCCGAGATGCGGCGTTACTCCGTTGTTTCGGCCATTACGCTGTTCTGGCTGGCCTTACGGGCCGAGGGGCTGGGGCTGGGCTGGGTGTCCATTCTGGATCCTGACCAGATGGCGCGCGACCTGGACGTACCCGATGATTGGCGTCTGATCGGTTATTTCTGTGTGGGCTGGCCAGAGACGCAGTCCGACACGCCGGAACTGGAACAGGTCGGCTGGGAAAACCGCGACGACACGCTGCCAATCGAGGTACGGTAGGCTCATGTTCGGGTTATTGCGGCTTCCCATTCTGCTGATGATCGCCTTTATTGTCGGCGTGTTTTTCGAACGTTCAAACCAGCGCGAAGCGTGCGAAGCGCTTGGGCAATGGCAGGACGGGCTATGTGTGACGGATGGACCAAATGAGTGATCTGATCTGCGTCGGCAGCATTGCAGGTTCATATGGTGTGCGCGGCGAAGTACGGCTTAAAAGCTATTGTGCCACGCCTGAAGACATCGAGGCGTATTCCCCGCTGACCGATGAAGCGGGCGGTGAGAAATACCCTCTGGTCCTGACCCGATCCATCAAGAACGGTTTCGCTGCGCGTTTGGGCGGGGTTGAGACCAAGGAACAGGCCGATGCCTTGAAGGGCCTGCGCCTGTTTGCGCGGCGCGATCAGTTGCCATCGTTGCCCGACGACGAGTTTTACCACACCGACCTGATCGGGCTTGAGGTCTATGATACCGGCGGCGCCCTTCTGGGCCGGGTCAAATCGGTACAGAACCACGGCGCAACCGACCTGTTGGAGCTGCACGGTCCCGGCCTGAAAGCGACTGTTTTGCTGCCGTTCACCCTTGAGGCCGTGCCGACCGTCGATCTGGACAAAGGCCGCATCATCGCCGACCCGCCCGAGGGGCTGATCTGATGCGCCGCGTTTTGCTGCATCTGGGTCTGCACAAGACCGGCACCACGGCGGCGCAATCGTTCCTCTATGACAATCGCGAACTGATCTGGCCGCATTTTGCACTGATCCTGCCTTTTCGCACACGCAAATCCGGACTGTCGCGGGCGGCCACCAATCATTCGGTCTATGGCACGGTTGGCACGCTATCCGAATTCGGCACGCAGGTGGCCGAGCTTTTGGACACGCTGGATTTCGGCGACAAACGCGGGTTGATCCTGTCCGAGGAAAACTTTGCCGGTCTGCGCCCCAGCCGCAACATGGAACAGGGCTATGCCGCAACCCCCGATCTTGCCGCCTGTCTGGTCGACGCGGTCCACCACCGGTTTGCAGGCCAAGAGGTCGAAATAACCATTTACTTGTCTTTGCGGCAGCGCGGCGGCTGGTTGCGCAGCCTGTGGGCACATGATCTGGAACGGATGCGACAGGTCTTCGACTTTGATACCTTTCGCGAGCACATGGATCAGGTCGCCCCGCTGCAGGACACCGTAGATCAGGTGCAGGGCAGGCTGCCTTCGGTGACAGTGATGACAGAATGGCTGGAAGAGCTGCAGCTGCGCCGCTATGGCCCGGGCACGCCCTTTGCGGAATACCTGGACCTGCCCCGCGACAAGACCAAGCTGCTGATGCCGCCGTCGAAGGTCAACAACCGCCTGCCCGAGGATGTTCTGGAAGAATTGCTGGAACTGAACCGCTCGCGCCTGGACGAGGCCGCATTGGTCGAGCAGAAAAAAGCACTTATAGACCGCGCAAAAGGCGCGTTGATCGGCACGATATGACAGACAAACCCGGCAAGTCCCACGGTCGCAAGGCGATCCGCCCGACATTGAAACCGCGTGAACTGTTGACCCCCACGCCCGACCTGCACGGGGTTTGGAAGGCCAAGATCATCACGCTGTTCCCGTCGGCCTTTCCCGGCGTACTGGGGGAAAGCCTGACGGGCAAAGCGTTGCAGGATGGATTGTGGCAGCTGGAAACAGTCGACCTGCGTCGGTTCGGCATCGGTAAGCACCGCAATGTGGACGATACACCCGCAGGCGGTGGAGCGGGCATGGTGTTGCGCGCCGACGTGCTGGGCGAAGCGATTGAACACACGATGGCCGGGGTGCGCGGCAACTGGCCGCTGATCTACCTCAGCCCTCGTGGCCGTCGGATGGATCAGCGCATGATGCAGAACCTTGCGCGCTGCGATGGTATGACCCTGCTGTGCGGCCGCTTTGAAGGTGTCGATGAACGGGTGTTAGAGCATTATGGCGTGCAAGAGGTCAGCTTGGGCGATTTCGTCATGACCGGCGGTGAGATCGCGGCACAAGCCCTGATCGACGCCACCGTGCGCCTGATCCCCGGCGTGCTGGGCAATCAGGCGTCAGCCGAAGAGGAAAGCTTTTCCTCGGGCCTTTTAGAGCATCCGCAATACACCCGCCCCGCCGAATGGAAGGGCCGCCCGATCCCAGAAATCCTGATGTCCGGCCATCACGGGCGCATCGCAGATTGGCGGCACCAAATGTCAGAAAAGATCACCCGCGAACGGCGGCCCGATCTGTGGGATGCCTACGAAAAATCCAAAGACTAACGGCCCTTCCAACGTGCCCAGGTTTCCGGGTGGCCGTTGAAGGTATTGATGTCGACCGGCCCCTGCACACCCGGCACCAGACCGGTGCCGGTATATTGCCAGAATCGCCAGGGGGATTTCGGATAAACCTTATGCGGGTGTCCAGCGACCGAGCGCAGCCAGAACTCGGTTCCGCGCAGACGAGCGATTTTCGTGTCTGCATGGAAATCCACGGTCGTGTAAACGATCGGGCGGCGTCCGTAGTGGCGCTCCAGAATATCCAGGAACCGCTTGGCCTCGGCCCGGACGGTAGCGCCATCGGGGCGCAACCTGCAGGTCCTGGAATGCGGGGTCCACTCCATGTCCAGTACATGCGGCAGGTCGGCGCCCTTGGGGACGTTTCGGATAAACCAGCGCGCCTGCTCATGCGCGGGGCGACAGAAATAGTAATAGTGATAGGCGCCCCACGGCACCCCTGCCGCCTGCGCGCCCCGCCGGTGATCATCGAACATCGGGTCGGCCACGTCACCGCCCTCGGTTGCCTTGATGAAGACGAAGCTGACGCCCGATGCCTTGGCCCGGTGCCAGTCTATCGGCCCCTGCCAGCGCGACACGTCCAGCCCATGCACCGGGTAGTGACCCGGATGCCGCCCGTCCCAGTCATGAGGGTCGGCGTCACCAAAGGCCGGGTAAATCACAGAAGGCGCGGTTGTGCTCAGAAAGGATTTCGCCTCAACCTGCTGGGGCGGAGGGGTGCTGCGACCGCAGGACAGGGTCGCAAAGGCCATAACAGCCAGCATCAACGCAATGCGCATGCTCTTTATCCTGTTGTAAATTTCTGCTCGTATAATTCCCTTCAGAATGCCTGATCCGTGCCACAAGGCAACGGTGGAGTTTAAGGACAGCGGAAACCCACCGTTTTGCCCGCAAATCATAGCGATTTTGGCTTGATCCCTGTCCACAAACCCCGTAAAGCAGCGCAATCCGGTGCCGCAACTGCGCGACTCCGGTGTTTTGGTTTGCATTCTGGCGCAACGCCCGGCTTTCTTCGGCCCCCGCGTGTCAGATCAGATCAGACATAAGGAACATTCGATCTGACCTCTGGCGGGCTGCACGCAGGACCCGATGAAGACCAAGAGCTCTCGGCCCGTGCCCAAACTTCGTGGACCAACCACGAGCATATAGGAGTGATTGCGATGGACCTGATCGCACAGCTTGAGGCGGAACAGATTGCCGCCCTGGGGAAAGACATCCCCGATTTCAAAGCCGGTGACACCATCCGTGTCGGCTTTAAGGTGACCGAAGGGTCGCGTACCCGTGTGCAGAACTACGAAGGCGTCTGCATCGCGCGCAAAGGTGGCAACGGCATCGCCGGTTCGTTCACCGTTCGCAAAATTTCGTTTGGCGAAGGCGTGGAGCGTGTGTTCCCCCTGCATTCGACCAACATCGACAGCATCACCGTTGTCCGCCGTGGCCGCGTTCGTCGCGCCAAACTGTACTATCTGCGCACCCGTCGCGGTAAATCCGCACGTATCGCAGAGGTCACCAACTACAAGCCCAAGGCTGGCGCCGAGGCGTAAGGAGCGGAAAGATGAAAAAAGACATCCATCCCGATTATCACGTCATCAACGTCAAAATGACCGATGGCACCGTGGTTCAGATGAAATCCACCTGGGGTGCCGAAGGCGACCAGCTGGCTCTGGAAATCGACCCCTCCTCGCACCCCGCGTGGACCGGTGGCTCGTCGCGCCTGATGGACGCCGGCGGCCGCGTGTCGAAGTTCAAGAAGAAATACGAAGGTCTGGGCTTCTGAGCCTGACCCTTTTGAAATGCGAAAGGCCGCCCAACGGGGCGGCCTTTTTCTTTTCCGCTCCTGACACTGATCACCCCCCCAAAGCGCGAATTGTTTTCGGTCGGGGCTCAGAGGTGCTACACTCGGGATCACCCCAAGATCATCAGGAACGGAGATCCCAGGCATGCCCCAGTACAATGACATGATTGAGCTTTCGGTCGAGGATATGGACCTGATCGAAACGGCACTGCGCGGCTCGGTCGCCTCATTGTCACAGGCTGCGCTGGATGAAGAAGCCAGCGGCACGGCCGAGCGCGAAGACACCCTGCGCCGTATTCACGACCTGCTGGGTAAGCTGCACGATCAGAAAGTGTTCTATCGCCCCAAAGATGGTGTGTATCTGGGAGGTTAGCGCCGCTTGCGCGCCAGCGCGGCCGCGCTGTGGAGCGGCGGCACCGGCCCCCGAAGCAGCGCCAGCGCAAGACCCATCCCGATCAGCGCCGCAATCGCGGCCACCAACATGGCACTGTCGAACGCATTGTCCTGAAGGTCACGCAAAGCCTTGGCAAGGGCGGTCCCGGTCGTTGGCTCCATTCCCGCGATCAATTGCTGGATCTGGCTGGGCGTTCCGTGTGTCAACGCATGCGCCAGATCATCACGCTGAGAGGAACCGGTGGGCAGCGCGTCGATAACCTCGGACAGACCGCGGCGTCTGGTGATGGATTCAGCAAGGCCGCCGACCACAGCACCCAGCGTCGCCCCGAAATAAAGGCACCCATTGATGACGCCGGACCCCTGCCCCACATGCTCATCCGGCAACAGACGCAGGCCCAGGCGGGGAAGCAAAGAAAAACAGACCCCCAGACCAATCCCGACGATCAGCAACTTCCACCAGATTTCGACATATTGCGTGGTATTGGTGGTCGTCATCAACAGCAGAAAACCACATGCCATCGCAGCCAGCCCAATCGCAACCGGCCATTGAAAGCTGTAGGGGGCCAGAAACCGGGGCGCGGCCACCGAGATCACAAACATGCTGAGGCTGAGCGGCATGATCGCCAGCCCCGCCTCGATGGACGTGTAGCCAAAGGCATCCGGCGATTGGACGAACGTGTTGAAATAGACAAAAAAGCAGAACAGCGTAAAGCCCGTGCAGAACATTCCCGCCCCCGCCATCAAGAACCGTGGATGAAGAAAGTACCGCAGCTCGATCAGCGGATCGTCGCTGCGGCGAGATACGATTACCAGAGCAATGGTCGAAACCGCCGCTACAGCCAGCGACACAAGCGTCAGGGGTGAGGCCCAGCCTCCGCTTTCTCCGTTGCTAAGCGCAAAGGACAGCGGGCCGAGAAGGAACACGATTGCGACGGCCCCGGCATAGTCGAATTTCGCGCCCGCAAGGCGCGTGTCGGGGATGTATTTCCGCTTGCTGACACGCAGACCAATGGCAAAGGCCAACGCCAGCAGGACAAGATCGACAGCAAAAATGGCTCTCCAACTGACATAGTGTCCGAAAGCGCCGCCCAGGATCGGGCCAATGCCGATGGCGAGGCCGACAATCGCGCCCCAGGCCCCTGTCACGCTTGCGCGCTGGTCTTCGGGCGTGGCCGCCATCAGCAATGTCAGAGAGGTGCCGAACAGCGCCGCCGCCCCCGCCCCCTGCGCCCCACGTCCGAACAGCAGCATCGCCCCATCCTGTGCAAACAAGGCCGAGGCGGAACCGATGGCAAAGACGATCATACCAAAGAAAAAGACGCCCATCTTGCCGGTGATATCGCCCAGACGGCTGACGATAGTGACAAGCGTGGCGCTGGCTACGGAATAGGTGGCCATGACCCATTGCAGCCCCGATTGGGTCAGATCGAATTCGGCCTTGAGATTGGGCAGGATGGTGGTCACCGCAGTGGTGTTGAACCCCACAACCATCATACAGATCGCGCTCATCGCCAGAACCACGCGGGCGCGGGCCTGCGGTGATACCTCTGCCGGTGTCTTGTCCTGCATCAAACTGCCCTCAGTCCATATCGGTTTAAAACAATTATTCAGCAGCTTAGCAGAAACGTGGCCCCTGCATAAGGTGGGCGTCAAATCCAGTAAGACAGCGCAATCGGCAGTACCAGAATGGTGCTGAGCGTTGACACAAGGATGAACCCGGCCACATCGGGCCCATACTCGGGCATGTGCTGATCGATAAACAGATAGGCGGCAACCGAGGATGGCATCAGACAACACAGGATCACCGCGCCTCTCTCCGCCCCTGTGAAGCCGAACGCCCAGACAAGACCGCTGGCAATCAGAACGGCCATGGCAAGGTGCAACGCGGTCAGCATCACCGCCCGGCCAAGACGTTTGATCTGCAGGGTCGCAAGCGTATGGCCCAGCGTCAGCAACATCAGCGGAATTGACAGTCCGCCCAGAATGTCAAAGGACTTGGCCACCGGCTGCGGCAGGCTGTACCCCGTGGTCATCAGAACAAGCGAGATGGCAACCGCATAGATAATTGGCGAAGTGGCGAGTTTTTTGGGCGAAAACGCACCCGCCGGTATCCACATGCCCACAGTGAAGATGCTGATCAGCACCACGACCACAAAAGCCATTGTATAGGCCATTCCGGCATCACCCAGCGCCAGCAGCGTGATCGGAAGCCCGATATTGCCGACATTGCCGTGCATCAGCGGGGTCAGAAACGCCCGGACCGGCAGGCGCATGACCTTTAGGGCAAAAAACCCCAGCACCCCGAACCCGACAATGGCCAGCGCCGCGGCGGCCATGACATCCAGAAAGGTACCGACTGCAATCTGGGTGGTAGACAGGTGCGAAATGATCAGCGTCGGATAGCCCACGCGCGACACAAGCCCTCCGATCACCTTATTGTCGAACGGAGCTTTGATCAGGGCCAGACTATAACCGATTCCGGCGCAAATCAGCACGGGCAGGACCACGTTCAGAACATTCAGAAACAGGTGCTCCACGTCGGGTCCCCATGGCAATTTGGTGTCACGGAGAGTGAAACAGGCCAGCGTCTTTGGCAAGCATGCAGGCTAAACCATCCACACAGCTTGGTTTTCCAAATTTGAGGTCTTTAAGGCTCAATGGGGTTCTTCCCTTCCCCGTTTCCACAACATATAGTGGCTAACAACAACGTGTGGCTAAGCACGGCGGGACATGGGAAAACACGCATGGCACATATCATCGTAGTGGGGAACGAGAAGGGCGGCGCAGGTAAATCGACCGTGTCGATGCATGTGGCCACCGCGCTGGCGCGGCTGGGCCACAAGGTCAGCACGCTGGATCTGGACCTGCGACAGCGCAGCCTGGGACGGTATTTCGAAAACCGCGCGAATTTCCTGAAAAACGCGGATTTCACCCTGCCCAGCCCACGTCATCACGATCTGCCCGAGATTGACGCGACAAAACTGAAACCCGGTGAGAACATCTATGACCACCGCCTGTCTGCTGCCGTGGCCGAACTGGAAAGCGACAGCGACTTTATCCTGATCGACTGCCCCGGCTCGCACACGCGTCTCAGCCAGGTGGCGCATTCGCTGGCTGACACGCTGGTGACGCCGCTGAACGACAGTTTCATTGATTTCGACTTGCTGGCCCGGATCGACTCCAAAGGTGAAAAGATCTTGGGCCCGTCGGTTTATTCCGAAATGGTTTGGAACGCGCGGCAGCTTCGGGCGCAGGCCGGGCTTAAACCCATCGACTGGGTCGTCGTTCGCAACCGCGTCGGCACGCAGCGCATGGTCAACAAGGAAAAGATGCAGCGCGCGATTGAAATGCTGTCGCAGCGCATCGGTTTTCGCGTCGCCTCGGGCTTTTCCGAGCGTGTGATTTTTCGCGAGTTGTTTCCGCGTGGCCTGACCCTGCTGGACCTCAAGGATATCGGGGTCAAGCAACTGAACATCTCGAACATCGCCGCAAGGCAAGAGCTGCGCGACATGATGAAGGAACTGAACCTGCCGGGGGTCGAGATCGATTTCTAAGGGTTGTACACCGTGAACAGTTCTTTAGGTTCGTTCACCCCGCGCAGCATGTACCGCCCGACCGAGACAAGATTCTGACCACAGGGCTGCGCAGCTTGCGCCACGTCGTCCGAGATCAGAATGCGCTGCCCCAGTGATCTATGCATACCGGCAATCCGGGCGGTCTGGTTCACTGCCGGTCCGATAACCGTAAAGTCCAGACGGGTTTCCGATCCGATATTCCCATAAAGGATTTCACCCGAGTGCAACGCCAGAGTGAAATTGGCGACAGGCAGAGACGCAGCGCGGCGCTTGATGTTCAAAATCTCCATCTGGCTTTGCAGCATGGGCACGGCCTTGAGGGCAGCACGCGCGTCCGCGTCGATATCACCCACGTCGAACATCGCCATCAGCCCGTCGCCGGTGAATTTCAGGATATTGCCACCGTTGTCGTGCACAACTTTCACAGCCACCGCCAGATAGTCATTCAGCATGTCGATAATGTCGGGCCCGGACAGCTCCTCGGACAGGCTGGTGAAGTTTTCCAGATCAAAATTCCAGATCACCGCATCAATCTGCTGCAATGATCCGCGCCGGATTTCCCCCGAAAGCACGCGCCGCCCGGCGTCACGACCCAGATAGACCCGCATCAGGTCTTTTGAAATTCGAGCATTTGATGCCGTTTTCAACGCCAGTCCCAGATGCGGAACCGCCATGTTGATCAGAGAGATATCGCTATCCCCAAACCCCTCTGGCGCGTTTGACGTCCAGGACATCAGAACACCGTCGACGGCTTTCTTGGCGTCTTTCCCGCCGTTATGTGTGGGCACATCGAAATTGACGCCCGTGGCATAGTAATCGGTGGCCCCGATCTGGCGCAGGTCATTCAGCAGTGGGAACCGGCTGGCCTCATTCTGCTCGACCAAACGCTCACGAATTTCGTCCACCTCATTGCTGAGAATGGCGTAGAGGGGGCTTTGCTTCCACTGTTCGCTGGGTTCCTCGGTGTATTCAAACTTCTCCAGCGTCCCGCCCTGACCTTCGTACCAGCTGAAGCCGGTGCCGCCATAAACTGGATGCAGCGCGGACTGTGCTGCATGAAAGCGCATCAGCGGCACGCCCAAATCCAACAGCTTGGTGCAATAGCCGTCCAACAGCTCTTCCTTCGTGGCACCTTCCAGGCCACGCTCGACAATCCATTCGATAAGATCGCTTGATTTCGCCATATCGGCGTTCGCAAATTGCATTTTGTTATTATTCCAGTGTCCGCTCTGGATGTCATCTGGGGGCCACGGGACCCAATTTCCAGTATTCAATCTGTATCTGACAACTGCCTTAGCATTTTGCGCAACAGCATGACCTCATCCGGGCTGAACTGCGCGGTAAGGCGCGCATCATATTGCCGCGCGATACCACACAGCGTGCGAAAAGCAGACTGTCCGGCGGCAGTCAGCCTGAGGTGTTCCACCCGCCCATCCGCTGCGCTGCGCTCGCGCTGCAGGAACCGCCGCGCTTCCAGCCGATGGACAGCGCGGCTGATTTTGGTTTTGTGCAGGCGCGCGCGCGTTCCGATTTCGGTCGCAGTCATTTCCCCATAATTGCCCAGATGAAACAGCACGCGCCACTCGGTCCGCAACATGCCATAGCGATCCTTGTAGACCTTTTGAAACTCTAACGCGCTTTCCTCAGCCGCACGGTTTAGCAGATAAGGCAGGAAATCCCGCAGATCGAAATCATCGTTAGTGTTGGAATCATCGTGGGTCATCCTTGTTAGTTACAAAATCAACTATTATCCCTCAAGCAGCAAACACAGGAGCACAGGATGAAACATCCGACTGATCCACGCGAAATGACGCAGGCCAGCACGCCCGTTGGGGCGCATGCAGGCTACATGCCCGGCTGGGCCAATGACTTTGAGACCGAAGCCCTACCCGGCGCGCTGCCGCAAGGGATGAACAGCCCGCAACGCTGCAATTATGGCCTGTATGGCGAACAGCTCAGCGGCACGGCATTTACCGCCAACCCGCCCGAACGCACGTGGTGCTACCGTATCCGGCCCTCGGTCAAGCATTCGCAACGCTATGAAAAGATCGACCTGCCCTTTTGGAAAAGCGCGCCCTTCGTCGACCCGGACGTAATCAGCCTGGGACAATATCGATGGGACGCAGTGCCCCATACGGATCAGGGCCTGACCTGGCTAACCGGTATGCGCACCATGACCACAGCAGGCGACGTGAACACGCAGGTGGGAATGGCCAGCCATATCTATCTGGTCACCGATTCCATGGTGGACGATTACTTCTTCTCAGCCGATTCCGAGCTGTTGGTGGTGCCCCAAGAAGGCCGCCTGCGCTTTGCGACCGAGCTGGGGATCATCGATCTGGAACCCAAAGAGATCGCCATCATCCCGCGCGGGCTGGTATATCGCGTCGAAGTGCTAGAGGGCCCTGCGCGCGGTTTTGTCTGCGAGAACTACGGTCAGAAATTCGAACTGCCGGGCCGTGGCCCGATTGGTGCCAACTGCATGGCCAACCCGCGCGATTTCAAGGCACCCGTTGCCGCATTTGAGGATCGCGAAGTGCCCTCAACCGTCACCGTCAAATGGTGTGGACAGTTTCACACGACGAAGATCGGTCAAAGCCCGTTGGATGTGGTCGCATGGCACGGCAATTACGCGCCCTACAAATACGATCTGCGCACCTATTGCCCGGTCGGTGCGATCCTGTTCGACCACCCCGACCCATCGATCTTTACCGTGCTGACCGCCCCATCCGGGCAGCCTGGCACGGCCAATATCGACTTCGTCCTGTTCCGCGAACGCTGGATGGTGGCCGAGGATACGTTCCGCCCGCCCTGGTACCACAAGAACATCATGTCCGAGCTGATGGGTAACATCTACGGCCAGTATGATGCCAAACCGCAGGGCTTTGTCCCCGGCGGCATGAGCCTTCACAACATGATGCTGCCCCATGGCCCGGATCGCGAGGCGTTCGACAAGGCGTCAAATTCGAACTTGGGCCCGGACAAGCTGGACAACACCATGTCCTTCATGTTCGAGACCCGCTTTCCACAGCACCTGACCCCCTTTGCCGCCAACGAGGCCCCCTTGCAGGACGACTACATTGACTGCTGGACCTCGCTTGAGAAAAAGTTCGACGGCACCCCGGGTAAGAAATGAACACCGTTCGTGGTCCGAGATTTTTCGACGAAAAATCTTGTCCCCTGACAAAGGTTTGGAGACAACATGTCACTGAAGAAATCCTGGGTCGCTTCGGCCAATGATGCCCACCACCCGTTTCCCCTGAACAACCTTCCTTATGGTGTCTTCTCAACCGAAGAAGATGAACAGCGCTGCGGCGTGGCCGTCGGAGACATGATCCTTGACGTCACAACGGCCGAGGCCGAGGGGCTTATCACCCTGACCGACGAGCCGCTGTTCGACCTGCCCTTCTGGAACCCGCTGATGGAACAAGGTCCCGCAGTTTGGGCCGCGCTGCGCGCGCGTCTGACAGATCTGCTGGCCGAAGGCTCCGAAGAACAAGACAAGATTCGTGCCCTGCTGGTCGCCCAAATCGATGCCGAAATGCACATGCCCTTCGCCGTCAGCGAATACACCGACTTCTACGCAGGTCGCCACCACGCCCAAAACGTCGGCACCATGTTCCGGGGGCCGGAAAATGCTCTGCCGCCGAACTGGTTGCACATGCCCATCGGGTATAATGGCCGCGCGTCCTCGGTGGTGGTGTCGGGCACCGACATCCGTCGCCCCTGGGGGCAGCTGAAATCCCCCGACCACGATCGTCCCGCCTTTTTGCCCAGCCGCCGGTTCGACATCGAACTGGAAATGGGCGCAATTGTAGGCACCCCGTCCGAGGGTCCGATCTCGGTACAGCAGGCAGACGACAACATCTTTGGCTACGTGCTGCTGAACGATTGGTCAGCGCGCGACATCCAGGCATGGGAATACCAGCCCCTTGGGCCGTTTCAGGCCAAAGCCACCGCAACCTCGATCAGCCCCTGGATTGTCACCAAAGCCGCGCTTGAGCCATTTCGCTGCGACACCCCGGCGCGTGAACATGAGCTGCTGGATCACCTCAAAGACTGCGGACCGATGCTGTTTGACATCGACCTCGCTGTGACGATGGCACCCGCTGGCAAACCCGCCACCACCATCGCCCGCACCAACTACCGCGAGATGTACTATTCAGCCGCGCAGCAACTGGCGCATCACACCACCTCGGGCTGTCCGATGAACACGGGCGATCTGCTGGGCTCGGGCACCATCTCGGGCCCCACAAAACCCGAACGCGGCTCACTGCTGGAACTGAGCTGGGGCGGCAAGGAACCTCTGACGCTCGATGCCGGCGAAACACGCAGCTTTATCGAAGACGGCGACACCCTGACCCTGACCGGCAGCGCCAAGGGCGACGGCTACACCATCGGGTTCGGCGATTGCACCGGCACGGTCCTGCCCGCCCAAACGGACCCCTACAAACGATAAACCCACCACTTCTTCTCGTCGAAAATACGGCCGCCGGAGGCGGTGCTACATCGCAACCAGTCCATAGCCTGAAAAAGGAAGCCCAACATGGCCAAGGCATTCGCGTCCCAGGGGGACATGTCTGAGAAAAAGATCAGCTTTACCGAAATCGGCGACGGACTCTATGCCTTCACCGCCGAGGGCGATCCGAATTCGGGCGTGATCATCGGCGATGACAGCGTGATGATTGTCGAAGCACAGGCCACCCCGCGTCTGGCCAGCAAAGTGATCGAATGCGTCCGCTCAGTGACGGACAAACCGATCACCCATGTGGCGCTGACCCATTACCACGCCGTGCGCGTACTGGGTGCCAGCGCCTTTGGGGCGCAGCAAATTCTGATGTCGGACATGGCCCGCGCCATGGTCGTCGAACGCGGGCAAGAGGATTGGGACAGTGAATTCCAGCGCTTCCCCCGCCTCTTCGAAGGGCACGAAAGCATCCCCGGTCTGACCTGGCCCACCACCACCTTCAGCGACACGATGACCGTCTATCTGGGCAACCGCCGGGTTGACCTGATGCATCTGGGCCGCGCCCACACCGCAGGTGACATCGTCATCCATGTGCCCGACCAGAACGTCATGTTCACCGGTGACATCGTCGAATATCACTCGGCCTGCTATTGCGGCGACGGGCATTTCAGCGATTGGAGCGATACGCTGGACGCGATCAAATGGTTCGACGTCGATGCGATCGCTCCGGGGCGGGGCGATGCCCTCATCGGAAAAGACATGGTCAATGCGGCCATCGAGAACACCCGTGACTTCGTCCAAAGCACCTACCGTCCGGCGGCAAAGGTAGCGGCACGCGGTGGGTCTTTGAAAGAGGCGTGGGACGCCGTGCGCGCCGAGTGCGACCCCAAATTCTCGGACTATGCAATCTACGAGCATTGCCTGCCCTTCAACGTCGCCCGCGCCTATGACGAGGCCCGCGGTATCGACACCCCGCGCATCTGGACCGCCCAGCGCGACCTTGAGATGTGGGAGGCACTGCAAAGCTAAGGACATTCCGTCGCATTTGATCCAGATCGTTTTGCGGCCGAATTTTCGGTGAAACCATGGGGATAAGCCCTCGGCTGGACACCGCCCGTGGGCACATCTTGCGCCACAGCGCCAGACCATCGGGGAGAGAGAGCCCATGAACAAGATTTTCGAAGTCCCGCTTTATGCCTATTCCCACAGTCCGGATCAGGACGCGCCAGCCCCGGTCCGCCACAAGGTGATCATCATTGGCGCGGGCCCAACCGGGCTGGCCGCAGCCATCGATCTGGCCCAGCAGGGGATCGAGGTCGTGGTGCTGGACGACAATGACAAGGTCAGTTTCGGCAGTCGCGCCATCTGCTTTTCGCAACGCACACTGGACATTGCCGACCGTCTGGGCGCGGGGCGTCCGATGTTGGAGAAAGGCGTTCTGTGGAACGCGGGCAAGGTCTTTTTCGACGAACGTCAGGTCTATGATTTCAACCTGCAACCTGACACCGGCTATGCAAACCCCGCCTTTATCAACCTGCAGCAATATTACGTGGAAATCGCGCTGGTCGAACGGGTTCGGGCCCTTCAAGCCGAGGGCGCACCGATCGAAATTCGCGGGCGCAACAAGGTTGAGGCGATTGGCACCCATGACGATTATGTCGCGCTTGAGGTCGAAACCCCCGAAGGGTCCTACACCGTTGAGGCCGACTGGCTGATCGCCTGTGACGGGGCGCATTCGCCCACGCGGCGGATGCTGGGGTTGGAGTTCGAAGGCCGCGTGTTCGAAGACAATTTCCTGATCGCCGACGTGGTGATGCAGGCGGATTTCCCCTCGGAACGTTGGTTCTGGTTCGACCCGCCCTTCAATCGTGGACAATCGGCGCTGTTGCACAAACAGCCCGACAACGTGTGGCGCATTGACCTGCAATTGGGATGGGACATCGACAAAGAGCGTGAGAAGCGGCCCGAGAACGTAATCCCAAGGCTCAAGGCCATGCTGGGCGAGGATGTGCCGTTCGAACTGGAATGGGTGTCAATCTATACGTTCCAATGCCGCCGCATGGACCGGTTCCGTTACGGTCGTGTTTTGTTTGCCGGCGACAGCGCCCATCAGGTCAGCCCGTTCGGCGCGCGCGGGGCCAATTCGGGCCTTCAGGATGCCGACAACCTGTGCTGGAAGCTGCAACTGGTCATAGACGGCCAAGCGCCCGAGATCCTTCTGGACAGCTACAACCGCGAGCGGGTGCAGGCCGCCGATGAGAACATCCGCGCCTCGACCCGTTCGACCGATTTCATCACGCCGAAGTCCGAGATGTCGCGCCTGTTCAGGGACGCAGTTCTGGACCTAAGCGAGCATTACGCCTTTGCCCGGCCCCTGGTGAATTCCGGGCGGCTGAGCACACCCTGCGCCTATGAGGGCTCCTCGCTGAGCTCGGCAGACGCGCTGGACGGGCCAGAGATCACCCGCCCCGGTGCCGCCTGCCCGGATGCGCCGCTGGGTGATGGTTTTCTGCTGCCAAAACTGGCAGGCAAGTTCACCTTGCTGACCATCGACGCCGACGCCCCCGAGCGGATCGAAGAAGGCGGGATCGAAGCCACAAGGCTGGCTGTCTCCGTCAAGGATGATCGGACGCAGGAACTCAAACGCCGTTATCTGGGGAACGCCCCATCCGGCGTCTATCTGATCCGCCCTGATCAGCACGTCGCGGCCAGACGCGACACGTTCGAGGAAAACGCATTCCGGCAAGCCCTTCGCCGGGCCACCGGTAAGGAGTAAGCAGCATGGCCGATTTGATCCTCACCCCAAATCTCGACAATGCCGACGATTTCTATGCCGGTTTGCTGGCCGCCCATGACGGGTTGGACAAGTCAGAAAGCGACGCCCTGAACGCGCGGCTGGTTCTGCTGCTGGCCAACCATATCGGACAGGCCGAAGTTCTGGCTCAGGCTTTGGACGCCGCCAGATTGCAGGACGATTGATTACATGAGCGGTGCGGTTCTGTACGATTACTGGCGCTCATCCGCCAGTTACCGGGTCCGCATCGCGCTGAACCTGGCCGGGATCACCTATCGTGCGGTCCCGGTCGACCTTAGGGGCGGAGATCAAAGGTCCCCGGACCATCTGGCACGCAACCCGCAGGGGCTGGTTCCTGTGCTGGAGATTGACGGGCTGCGACTGACGCAATCGCTGGCGATCATAGACTATCTGGATCAGACCCGCGGGCTCGGCCTTTTGCCCGCTGAACCTGCGCAAAGGGCCAGGGTTTCGGCTTTGGCGCAGTCGATTGCTGTCGACATCCATCCGGTCTGCAACCTGTCAGTGGCCCAGCATGCCACCGCCCGCGGCGGCGAAACGGGTGATTGGATGCGTCATTTCATCCGGCCGGGTCTGGTGGCGTTTGAAACCTTGCTGAACGGGTTCGAACAATCCCCCTATTGCACAGGGTCCGGGCCCAGCCTCGCCGATCTGTGCCTGATCCCGCAACTTTACAACGCGCACCGCTGGGATGTGGACCTGTCCGACCTGCCGCGTATTCAGGGGGTCGAAGCCGCCTGCGCGGATCATCCTGCCTTTGTCGCCGCCTACCCTAAGGCCCCGACCTGATGCACAGGGTCTGTGTGCGGGCAATGGTGTGAAACCCGACGCCATGGGTGTAGTTTCTTCGAAACGGATGCAGGAGGCCCCAATGCCCGAGATCACCGGCTATCACGCCCATGTCTATTTCGACGCCGAAACCCAAAACACCGCGCAACAGCTATGCCAAGAGGCCGCCCGCCTTTTTCCGGTTGAGATGGGCCGAATGCATGCCAAAAACGTCGGGCCGCACCCGCGATGGAGTTGCCAACTGGCCTTTACCCCGGACGCATTCGATCAGGTCATCCCCTGGCTGATGCTGAACCGGCAGGGCCTGACCATCTTCACCCATCCCGAAACCGGCCAGCACCTTGAAGATCACCGCGACCGGGCCATTTGGATGGGCGAGTTGTTGGACCTGAACCTGTCGATCTTTGACAAGGCGGGCGCCTAAAGCGCCCTTGCCTGATCCCTCAGCTTGAATTTCTGGATTTTCCCGGTCGAGGTTTTGGGCAACGCGCCAAACACCACCGTCTTGGGCGCTTTGAAATGGGCCATGTTATCGCGGCAAAAGGCGATGATCTCGGCATCGGTGGCCTGCGCATCGGGCTTGAGTTCGACAAAGGCGCAGGGCGTTTCACCCCATTTCTCGTCGGGGCGGGCGACCACGGCGGCCTCCATCACGGCGGGGTGTTTATAAAGGATGTCCTCAACCTCGACCGATGAGATATTCTCACCCCCCGAAATGATGATGTCCTTGGACCGGTCCTTCAGCGCGACATAGCCATCCGGGTGCATCACGCCCAGATCGCCCGAGGCGAACCACCCGCCCTTGAACGCCTTGTCCGTGGCATCAGCATTTTTCAGATAGCCCTTCATGACCACGTTGCCTTGCATGAAAATCTCGCCCATGGTTTCACCATCCGCGGGCACGGGCTCCAGCGTTTCGGGATCGGCCACCATCAACCCGGACAGGGCCGTATAACGCACCCCCTGCCGGACCTTCAGCGCGGCGCGATCTTCGGCGGGCTTGTCGTTCCATTCCTCTTTCCAGGCGCAGACAACCGAGGGACCGTAGGTTTCGGTCAGACCATAGACATGGGTCACGTCAACGCCCATCGCCTCCATTTTCTCAATCACGGCGGCGGGCGGCGGGGCCCCGGCGGTCATCACCTTGATCTGGTGATCGAAATCCTTGAGGTGATCGGGTGCGTTTGCCAGCATGTTCAGAACAATCGGCGCGCCGCAGAAATGGGTGACTTTTTCTTCGCGGAAGGCGGCATAGATCGGCTCATCCCGCACGGCCCGCAGGCAGACAGACACGCCGGCATTGGCCGCCATCGCCCAAGGGAAACACCAGCCATTGCAGTGGAACATCGGCAGTGTCCACAGATAGACCGAATGTTTGGGCATATCCCAATCTAACAGGTCCGACTGCGCATTCAGCATGGCCCCGCGGTGGTGATAGACGACGCCCTTGGGATTGCCCGTGGTGCCGGAGGTATAGTTCAGCGTGATCGCGTCCCATTCGTCATCGGGCAGCGACCAGGCAAAATCCGGGGATCCTTCGGTCAACAGGGTGTCATAAGTCAGCCCGCCCAGCTTTTCGCCTCCCTCAAAATCGGGGTCTTCAATGTCGACCACCAGAATATCGTGATCGACTTGTTTCAGGGCCTCTTTCACCACGCCCGAAAATTCGGGATCGACCAGCAAGACCTTGGATTCCGCATGGTTCAGGATGAAGGCAATGATCGGCGCGTCCAGCCGGGTGTTGATCGTGTTCAGCACCGCGCCTGCCATGGGCACGCCAAAATGGGCCTCATACATCTCGGGGATATTGGCCGCGATGATCGATACGGTATCGCCCTTGCCAATCCTCCGCGCAGAAAGCGCACCGGCCAGACGGCAGCACCGCCCATAGGTCTCGACCCAGCTGTAGCGACGCGCGCCATACACCACCGACGGATAGTCGGGATAGATCTGCGCGGTGCGCTCGATGAAACTCAGCGGGGACAAGGGCGTGTAATTCGCGCGGTTCTTGTCCAAATGACGTTCGTATATATTGGTTTCTGCCATTTGCTGACCCTCCCAGTTCAGATGCTGCGCGACTTGATCACAAAGTTTCGCATCTGACAAATCCGTATAAATACTTCGGGCCCATAGACTGGTAATACGGGATGGTGCAATCTGGCCCTATCTACAGATGGTCATTCGCGGTGATCTGAGTCATCAAAAAAACAGGGGCCTCAGGCACCTTGCGCACCCACTTTTGCTGAAAGGACATGTCATGGACGGCACGTTCAACGAAAACGATCTTTCCCGCGTGGTCGAGGCCGACCGCGCCCATATCTGGCACCACCTGATCCAGCATAAGCCCTTTGAAACCAACGATCCGCGCATCATTGTCGAAGGCAAAGGCATGCGCGTCTGGGACCAGAACGGCAAAGAACATCTGGATGCGGTTTCAGGCGGGGTCTGGACGGTCAACGTGGGCTATGGCCGCGAATCGATCTGCAAGGCCGTCTATGACCAACTGATGAAGCTGTGCTATTTCGCCAACTCGGCCGGGTCGATTCCCGGATCAATCTTTGCCGAAAAGCTGATCAGCAAGATGCCGGGCATGAGCCGGGTCTACTACATGAACTCGGGCTCTGAGGCGAATGAGAAAGCCTTCAAGATGGTCCGCCAGATCGCCCATAAGAAATACGGCGGCAAGAAGACCAAGATTCTGTATCGCGACCGGGATTATCACGGCTCGACTCTGGCGGCGATGTCGGCGGGTGGTCAGGACGAGCGCAACGCGCAATACGGCCCCTTTGCGCCCGATTTCGTGCGCGTGCCGCATTGCATGGAATACCGTAAACACGAGCTTGACGGCGCGCCCGAGGAGAACTTTGGCGAATGGGCCGCCGACCAGATCGAAGAGGTCATCCTGCGCGAAGGCCCCGACACTGTGGGTGCCCTGTGCCTGGAACCTGTGACCGCTGGCGGCGGCGTTATCGAGGCCCCCGAAGGCTATTGGCAGCGCGTGCAGGAGATTTGCGACAAGTATGACATCCTGCTGCATATCGACGAGGTTGTCTGCGGCGTCGGCCGCACCGGCACATGGTTTGGCTATCAGCAATATGGCGTGAAGCCTGACTTTGTAACCATGGCCAAAGGCGTCGCCTCGGGCTATGCGGCCATTGCCTGCATGGTCACGACCGAAGAAATCTTTGACATGTTCAAGGACAATGCCGACGACCCGATGAACTATTTCCGCGATATCTCGACCTTTGGCGGTTGCACAGCAGGCCCGGCAGCGGCGATCGAAAACATGCGGATCATCGAGGATGAGAACCTGCTGCAGAACTGCACGGACATGGGCGCTCGTATGATGGGCAACCTGCAGGGGCTGATGGAAAAGCACAAGGTCATCGGCGACGTACGCGGCAAGGGACTTTTCCTTGGGGCCGAGCTGGTCTCGGACCGTTCCACCCGCGAGCCGGTTGATGAAAAACTGGCGCAGGCCGTTGTGGCTGACTGTATGGCGCAGGGTGTGATCATCGGCGTCACCAACCGCTCGGTCCCGGGCCGGAACAACACGCTGTGCTTCTCGCCCGCGCTGATTGCGACGCCGGACGATATCGACCAGATCACCGATGCGGTGGACGGCGCGCTGGGGCGTGTCTTCGGCTAAAACCTGCGAAAGATGAAAACCGGCGCACCCTCGCGCCGGTTTTTTTGTGCCCGAACAAAACCTTGCCAAAACCCGCAACTCGGATAGCCTGTTTCTATTCCAGACAGGAGACCCCCGATGTTACGCGCCTTTTTCACCGCTTTCATTCTTGCCTTCACCACACCCGCATTTGCCGAACAAGGCAGCGGTTTTCCGCAGATCGTCGGTACCTGGCACGGCACCTATCTGGTGGGCTTTGCCAAATCGAACCCGAACCACGCCAAGGGCCTGCTGAAAACCGAGATGGAGCTGGAGATCACCAAGCTGGACGGCAACCTGATCACCGCCACCAACCGCTGGCGCCGGATCGGAGACAAAGACTGGATCATCGAAGAGGCGATGGGCACGTTTTCTCTGGACGATCCCACCCGCTTTGTTCTGGCCGAGGCAGGGATTTCAGGCGATGATGTATCCTCGGGGATATTCAACGGTGTCTATCTGGATGACGTGATCATGGTGACCTATGCAGGTCCGGGGACCGGGGTGGCGTTTGCGGCGCAGTTAGTGAAGAAGAGTGGTGAATAGCGTTATAGGGAACTATTTTGTGGATTTTTTGAATAGGCTACACAGCAGACTTGAAAGCTCAAAATGGCTGCCGTGGTTGGGCATGTTGCCACTTGTAGTTATGCTCGGTGTGGCCTTCGCAACGGAAGATACATTCAAGGCACTGGGCTTTGTAACGGTTACAGCGAGTATCTTCGGCGGCGCATGGTTGGGTAGTTACGCCGGGGCGCTCATCGGCAGACTAGTGTTCAAAAATCATCCACAGATACGAGAAAGACAGCGTGTTGCATTTACAGTTTTTGGATTCCTTTTCTTTCCCGTAGTGGTTGGAAAACTGACAAACACTTACCTCAACACTGGTATTGAGTTTTATTCCACTGGCAAACACCTCGCAATTGCCGGTTTTATGAGTTTCTTCGCCTTCTTAATTTCGTCGCCTAAATCGAAAACGAAGAACAGCGGTAACTGCTAGATACCATTCCAAAAAGCTCACGTTTTCCCTCTGAGCTTCTCAGCAGCGGACGGACAACCAAAAAAAGCCGCCCCAAGTGGGACGGCCTTTCATTCACTGTCTCTGTAGCAGAGGATCAGGCAGCCAGAGCGGCCTGAGCTTTGGCGACGATCGCGCCGAACGCTTCCGGTTCGTGCACGGCCAGGTCGGCCAGAACTTTGCGGTCCACTTCGATACCGGCCAGGGTCAGGCCGTTGATGAAGCGGGAATAGGTCAGAGCCTCGTCATGCGAACGGACAGCCGCGTTGATCCGCTGGATCCACAGCGCGCGGAAGTTGCGCTTGCGGTTCTTACGGTCGCGGGTTGCATACTGGTTGGCCTTGTCGACGGCCTGACGGGCGACCTTAAAGGTGCTCTTGCGGCGGCCATAGTAACCTTTGGCGGCCTTGATGACCTTCTTGTGACGGGCGTGAGTTACGGTTCCACCTTTAACGCGGGACATCTCTTAATCTCCTCTTAGCGGTCGTAGGGCATGTAGCCCTTGACGATCTTGGCGTCGGGGGCGGACAGGGTGGTGTTGCCACGGGCGTCGCGGATGAACTTTTTGGTCCGCTTGATCATGCCGTGCCGTTTGCCGGCCTGGCCAGCAAGGACCTTACCGGTCGCAGTCACCTTAAAGCGCTTCTTGGCGCTCGACTTAGTCTTCATCTTAGGCATTTCCGTCTCCTTTCAGGGTTCGGTACTAAACGCGACTCGGCATGCCATCTCGGCCGGTCACGCGATCAGAAGCGCCGTTTACGCAAGTTCGACCATACTGACAAGGGGGTTTCGACCAGAATCTGCGCTTTTCGCAGGCTGGTCAGGCACCGGGGCGACGCGCGCCGCCCCGGTGTATAGGATCAATGACCGAACTTGCGGATTTCACCGCTTTTCAGCCGGGCTGCATAGCTGGCCAGTTCCTCGCGCACGACCTTCATCAGGAAGTACAACGCAAAGACGTTCACGACCGCCATGGCAAAGATCGCTGCATCCGAGAAATCGATGACCGGACCAAGGTTGGCCGCCGCGCCGATTACCACGAAGACGCAGAAGATGATCTTGAAGATCAGCTCTTTGGTCTGCCCCTCACCGAACAGATAAGTCCACGCCTTGAGGCCATAGTAGGACCAGCTGATCATGGTCGAGAAGGCAAACAGAACCACCGCGATCGCCAACACATAGGGGAACCAGCCAAAGGCGCTGGCAAAGGCCGCCGAGGTCAGGCTGACGCCCGAGTTGCCGTCAACGGTGGCGATACCGCTGCCGTCTTCAGTCAGCATGTACAGACCGGTTTCCGGATCGATCAGCAACTGCTGCGTGATGATGATCACCAGCGCGGTCATGGTACAGATCACAACCGTATCGATGAACGGCTCCAGAAGCGATACAAAGCCTTCGGTGATCGGCTCACTGGTCCGCACGGCCGAGTGCGCAATCGCCGCGGACCCGACGCCCGCTTCGTTCGAAAACGCCGCCCGGCGGAAGCCCTGGATCAGCGCTCCGACCATACCGCCAGCAACGCCAAGACCGGTAAAGGCCCCTGCGAAAATCTGGCCAAAGGCCCAGCCGATCTGGTCTGCGTGCATGATGATGATTACCAGCGCGGCCAGCACATACATGACGCCCATGAACGGCACGACCTTTTCCGTCACGCGCGCGATGGATTTCAGGCCACCCACGATCACCGCAAAGACGATGCCTGCAAAGACCAGACCTGTGATCCAGCCCGGGTAATCCCCGACAATGCCCGCGATCTGAGCGTGCGCCTGATTGGCCTGGAACATGTTGCCCCCGCCCAGCGCGCCAAGGATACAGAAGATCGAGAACAGAACGGCCAGAATTTTACCGCCCGGCAAGCCCAGCTCATTGAACCCTTTGGACATATAATACATCGGGCCACCAGACACGGTGCCGTCTTCGTATTCGTTGCGGTATTTCACACCCAGCGTACATTCTGTGAATTTCGAGGCCATGCCCAGCAGGCCCGCCATGATCATCCAGAAGGTCGCCCCCGGCCCGCCGATCCCGACGGCCACCGCGACACCCGCGATGTTACCCAGACCGACAGTCCCCGACAGCGCGGTTGCCAGCGCCTGAAAGTGGCTGACCTCCCCCGCGTCGTTGGGATCGGAATAGTCGCCTTTGACAAGGCTGACGGCATGGCCAAAGAACCGGAACTGAACAAAGGCGAAATACAGCGAGAAGACCGTCGCTGCGACCACCAGCCAGCCCACGATCCAGGGGAAGCCCGTGCCCGGGAACGGGGCAAAGATAAAGCTGACAAACGGCCCGGTGAAATCGGCGAATGCCTGGTTGATCCTGTCATCCAGACCCGGCGCGTCCTGCGCGAAAGCGGGGCTAGCGGCCAGAGCGGCAACCGCGCCAAGGCTCAGTTTTTGAAACATATTCATTCCTGTCACTCCCCTCAGTTCACGACCGTGACCGGCACATCGGCATGCATGACCAGATTCTGGGTCGAACTGCCAAAGAGCCGTTTCTTGAACCCATCCGCCGAGGCACGCCCGACGATGATCTGGGTGCCGCCGTTGTCGACGGTGATCTTGTTCAGCGTCTCGGCCACGTCGCCATGGCGGACGATGCCATGCGCTGTGAAACCTTCCGCCGTCAACGCGTCGACCGCAGGGGTGACAATGCGGTTGGTGGCCAGTTCGACCTCTTCCTCGCGCCGCTTGTGCCGCAGGGCGTTTTCTTCAGGTGTCTGAAAGGTGAATGGGGACCATTCGATGACATAGACCACCAGCAATTCGCAGGACCCGATGCGCCCGGCCAAATCCTTGGCAAAGGCAATCGCGCGTTCGCCGGTTTCTGTCCCGTCCAGTCCTATGACAATTTTCGTTGTCATGACGTTCCTCCAATATTTTTTGATTATACCGGGACCCGTGACCCCGGTGGGGCAGCCGGAACCTGGAACTATCTGAGTAGACCGCCCCTGACGCCCAGTATCCGAGAAAAACACCAAAAAACAGAGAGGTTTTTACAGAATTCAACCGCAATGTTGATTTCTAATTGAAAATAAAAGAAAAAAGTCGCCTATTATTTAGGCGACTTTTGAAAGTATCGATTTGAGGCTCGCCGATTTATCGCCATACTCAACCCGGATCAGTGTTGTAGATCAACCGTTCGTCACACGGGGCGATCCGCAGAATATTGGTGGTTCCGGGCACATTGAAAGGCACACCGGCGGTGACAACGATCTGATCCGTCTCAGCCGCGAAACCAGCGGACCGCGCCGCGCGGGCTGCGTTGACGACCGCCCCCTTGAACCGCTCAAGCTCGGGCGTCATCACGCAGTGGCAACCCCATGTCAGGCACAGACGGCGGGCCGTACCGGTGGCGGGCGTCATCGCGATGATGGGCACACCGGGCCGTTCCCGCGCAGTCAGCAGCGCGGTCGTGCCGCTTTGGGTAAAGCAGCAGATGGCCTTGATGTCCGTCTTTTCCGCAATCTCACGCGCAGCGGCCACGATCCCATCCGCGATGGTTGTACCCTTGGCCGAACGCGATGAGGCGATGATCTGACCATAGGTCGGGTCAGCCTCAACCTCGATGGCGACCTTGTTCATGGTCTGCACGGCCTCAATCGGGTAGGAACCCGCCGCCGATTCCGCGCTGAGCATGATGGCATCGGTGCCCTCATAGATGGCAGTCGCCACGTCCGAAACCTCGGCCCGGGTTGGCATCGGGCTTTCGATCATGCTTTCCAGCATCTGGGTCGCCACGATCACCGGCTTGGCCGCGCCCCGGCACTTACGCACCAGGCGCTTTTGAATGGGCGGCACCGCTGAAACAGGCAATTCCACACCAAGATCGCCGCGCGCGACCATGATCCCGTCCGAGGCGTCCAGAATATCGTCGAACGCCTCAACCGCTGCGGGCTTTTCGATCTTGGACAGGATCGAGGCCCGCCCATCCGCCAGCGCACGGGCTTCGAACACGTCCTTGGCACGCTGCACAAAGCTGAGCGCCAGCCAGTCGACCCCCAACTGGCACACGAATTCCAGATCGTCCCGGTCCTTCTCCGACAGCGCCGCCAGCGGCAGCACGACATCTGGCACATTCACGCCCTTGCGGTTTGAGATCGTCCCCCCAACCTCAACCGTGCAATTGGCGAATTCCTGACCGCAGTCTTGCACGGTCAGGCGTATCTTGCCGTCATTGACCAGCAACCGCGCGCCCGGCTCAAGCGCCGCAAAAATCTCGGGATGCGGCAGGCATACGCGTCCGGCATCACCGGGGGCCGGGTCTAGATCCAGGCGGAACATCGCGCCCTCTTCCAGCTCTTCGGCGTCGTTGGCGAACACACCGACCCGCAGCTTCGGCCCCTGAAGGTCCGCCAGAATCGCGATCGGGCTGTCCAGGTCTTTTTCAACCTGACGGATAATCCGGTGCCGCTCGCGGATTTCATCATGGCTGCCATGGCTCATGTTCAGGCGGAACACGTCGGCGCCGGCCTCATGCAGGGCGCGGATCATGTCATAGTCATTTGACGCCGGTCCCAGCGTCGCCACGATTTTTACACTTCTCAGGCGTCGCATTGGTGGTGCTCTCCTCACGTCTTGATTTTGTCTTCGCGCAATTGTTACCGCAAACATTGCTTATGGCCGCTTATTGCGCAATTCCCTTTTTAAAGCAACTGCCCTACACCTGCGACAAACTAGATGACAGGCTTATGACGTATTCCCCGTTTTTTATCCACGGCGCTGATCGCCCTTCGCGCTGGCTGATCACATGTGACCATGCCACAAACACTGTCCCGCCCGAAATAAACGGCGGCGACCTTGGCCTGCCGCGCGAGGATATGGAACGTCACATCGCCTATGATGTCGGGGCCTATGAGGTTTCAAAACATCTGGGGGAAATCCTGAACGCACCTGTTGTGGCTGCCAATTTCTCACGCCTGGTGATCGACCCGAACCGGGGTGAGGATGACCCGACACTGCTGATGAAGCTGTATGACGGCTCGATCATCCCCGGCAACCGCCACGCTGACGCGGCCGAGCGGGAACGGCGGCTGAATATGTGCTACCGCCCCTATCACACCGCCTTGGCAGAGTTCGCCGCCCTGCCCCATGCGGTGATCATCTCGATGCACTCCTTCACGCGCCAGCTGCGCGGACGCGAACCCCGCCCGTGGCATGTCGGCGTGCTGCACACCCCGGACAAGCGTTTTTCGCGCCCGCTGATCAATCGGCTACAGGCCGAGGGCGACCTGTGCGTCGGCGTCAACGAGCCCTATACCGGCGTCCTGCCCGGCGATGCCATCGACAAGCACTGCACCGCTTTTGGCCGCCCCAATGCGCTGATCGAGTTACGCAATGACCTGATCGCTGATCACGCGGGCCAACGGGACTGGGCGGAACGTCTGGCCGTGGTGCTGCAAGATGCGCTGACGGCCAGCGAACTATAGCGCTGCATTGAAAGACGCGCCTTCCACCGCTACTTGAATAGGCAACACGCCAACCGGAGTCAGCCCATGGACAAGCAAACCGAAATCGAACTTCAGGCCGCCGCGTTTCGACGCTTGCAAAAGCACCTGATGGAAGACCGCACCGATGTTCAGAACATCGACATGATGAACCTTGCCGGGTTCTGCCGCAACTGCCTGTCGCGCTGGTATCAGGAAGCGGCCAATGAAAAAGGCATCGAGATGGGCAAGGACGAAGCCCGCCAGATTTTCTACGGCATGACCATGGATGAGTGGAAAGCCAACTATCAGACCGAGGCCAGCCCCGAAAAACAGGCCGCCTTCGAGGTCGCATTCGAAGAAAACGTTACGAAAAAGGGTTAAGCCCGGAAATCAAAAAGGCCCGCCGGTTTGGCGGGCCTTTTCATTCAGATCGCCGCCTTGCGGCTTTCGTCCAGATAAATCTCACGCAGACGCTTTGCAATCGGCCCGGGCGTGCCATCGCCCAGCGGAACGCCGTCGATCTCTACCACGGGCATCACAAAGGCACTGGCCGAAGTGGTAAAGGCTTCATCCGCTTCTTTCGCCTCATCAATTGTGAACAGGCGCTCTTCGACTTCCATCTGCGCCTCAGCCGCCATACGCAGGACGGCCTTGCGAGTAATCCCGTGCAGAATGTCATTGGACAGTGGGCGGGTCACGATCTTGCCGTTCTTGACGAAATAGGCGTTGTTGCTGGTGCCTTCGGTGACAAAGCCATCCTCGATCATCCACGCATCATCGCAGCCAGCGGCCTTGGCCATCATCTTGCCCATGGACGGGTACAGCAGCTGTACCGTCTTGATGTCGCGACGACCCCAGCGGATATCATCAATCGAGATGATTTTGGCACCCTTCTGCGCCGCCGGGCTGTCGGCCAGACCCGGCTTATTCTGCGTGAACAGAACCAGCGTCGGCTTGGTGTCAGCGGAAGGAAAGACAAAATCCCGGTCACCGTCACTGCCGCGCGTGACCTGCAGATAGATCAGGCCCTCATCGATCCCGTTCAGCTCAACCAGCTTGCGGTGGATGTCCAGCAGTTCAGCCTTGCTGCAGGGCTCAGCCATCTGCAATTCGTCCAGCGACCGTTTCAGACGCACCGCGTGGCCATCAAAGTCGATCAGCTTGCCGTCCAGCACGCTTGTCACCTCATAGACGGCGTCGGCCATCAGGAAACCACGGTCAAAGATGGATACCTTGGCCTCGGTCTCGGGCAGGTACTCTCCGTTCACGTAAACGGTGCGGGTCATGTCATATCCTTTTGTCTCAGGGCTTCGCCCGTTCCTCACTGAAAACGATCCACTGGATCGTTTTCCTGGCGTTCGTCACCCCCAGAGGTCCGCCTTGGGCGGATGCACTCCGGCGTCATCAAATTGCAGCGGGTCGGTGCGGTCTTCGGCCAACAAAAGCGGGCCGTCAAGGTCTGTGACCATTGCGCCCTGCGCAACCAGTGTCGCAGGCGCCATAGCCAGAGAGCTGCCGACCATGCAGCCGACCATGATGTCATAGCCTTCGGCGATGGCCGCCTTGCGCAATTCCAGCGCCTCGGTCAGCCCTCCGGTTTTGTCGAGCTTGATGTTGATCACATCATACTTGCCCTTCAGCTTGGGCAGGCTTGCACGATCATGGCAGGATTCGTCAGCACACACAGGCACCGGGCGGTCCATCCCGATCAGCGCGTTATCGTCACTGGCAGGCAAAGGCTGTTCCACCAATGCAACACCCAGACGCACCAGATGTGGGGCCAGATCGGCATAAACCTCGGCCGACCACCCCTCATTCGCGTCCACGATGATCTTTGAATTCGGCGCGCCCGCCTGCACAGCCTCAAGCCGGGGCATGTCATCGGGTGTACCCAGCTTGATTTTCAGCAACGGGCGATGCGCGTTCTGCGCCGCCTGCGCCTGCATCGCCTCAGGCGTGTCCAGCGACAGCGTATAGGCGGTGATCTCAGGCCCCGGCACCGACAATCCAGCCAAGTCCCAAGCGCGTTTGCCCGCCCGCTTGCACTCCAGATCCCACAAGGCACAGTCCACGGCGTTCCGCGCCGCGCCCGCGGGCAGCAAATCCATCAAGGACTGACGGGTAAACTCGGCGGGCAGACCGGCGATTTCGGCCTCAACCGACTCCAATGTCTCATCATAGCGCGCATAGGGCACACACTCGCCCCACCCCTGATGCGTCCCATCCGACAGACGAACCGTCAGAACCTTTGCCTCGGTCCGCGACCCGCGCGAGATCGTAAAGACCTGCGCCAACCGAAACACATCACGAGAGACCTCTATCTGCACGTGCCCATCCTTCTTCTCGTTCAAAATACGGCCGCCGGAGGCGGATTGCACTCAACCCACCATCCGGCGCGCCGCTTAGATCACAGTGCGGCCAGCGCATCCACCAGTTTACCGGCCCCAAAGCGATAGGGGTCGGTAGCGGGCAGGCCCATCTCTTCCTCAACCTGCGCCAGATAGGCTTTGGCGTCTTCTTCGCTCAGGTTCTGAGTGTTGACCGACACGCCAACAACCTGACAGGCCGGGTTTCCGACCCGCGCCAGCGGCAGCGCCGTGTCACGCAGTTCGGCCAGCGTCGGCAGGGAATATTCGGGCAGACCACGCATATGCGTCCGGGTCGGCTCGTGGCACAGGATCAGCGCGTCCGGTTGGCCACCATGAACCAGCGCCATGGTCACGCCGGAATACGAAACGTGGAACAACGAGCCCTGGCCCTCGATATGATCCCAATGATCATCATCATTCTCAGGCGTCAGATATTCGACCGCACCAGCCATGAAATCCGCGACGACAGCGTCCAGCGGAACACCCTGACCGGTGATCAGGATGCCGGTCTGGCCGGTGGCGCGGAAGGTCGATTTCATGCCGCGCTTGCGCATCTCCGCATCCATCGACATGGCAGTGTACATCTTGCCAGCCGAGCAGTCGGTCCCAACAGCAAGGCACCGCTTGCCGCTGCGCTTTTTGCCGTTTGCAATCGGGTAGCCAACGGTTGGAACACGCACATCGTGCAGGGTGCAGCCATGGGTTTGCGCGGCAGCCACCAGATCGCCCTCGTCCCGCAGCAGGTTGTGCAGGCCCGAGGCGATGTCAAAACCCATTTCCAGCGCTTCGATCAGAACGGTTTTCCACGCCTGGCTGATCACGCCACCGCGGTTTGCAACGCCGATGACCAGAGTCTTGGCACCGGCCTCTTTGGCCTCGGCCAGGGTCAGGTCCTTCATGCCCAGATCAGCCTTGCAGCCGTCCATACGGAACTGGCCTACGGCATTTTCAGGGCGCCAGTCACGGATGCCGATGGCAACTTTGGCGGCCAGTTGGTCGGGCGCATCGCCCAAAAACAGCAGATACGGTGTCTCGATCATTGCGGTGCACTCCTTTGATTCCGGCGCAATCTAAGGGACGCGCTTAACGAGCGTTTCGCTTTTTGAACCGGTAACCCCGCGGAGGATCGGAAATTTTTGCGCATTTCGATCCAAATATGCAAGTTTCTTTCAAGTTTTCACGATGATTAAACTTTAACCACGGGTGGAACCCCATTTTTTGGGGAATGCTGCAATTGCATTGCCGCATCTGCACAAAGATGCTTGCACAGTGTCGCGCAATTTAATACCTCAGTGAGCAGGAAAATTGTAATTTCATTTCTCGCACGAGGTCCAGATGAGCTTTCGCCTGCAACCCGCCGCCCCTGCGCGCCCCAATCGCTGCCAACTGTTCGGGCCGGGGTCGAACACCAAACTGTTTCCCAAAATGGCAGCTTCGGCGGCGGATGTGATCAATCTGGATCTTGAGGATTCCGTTGCGCCCTCGGACAAGGACATCGCCCGCGCCAACGTGATCGAGGCGCTGAACACCGTGGATTGGGGCAGTAAATACATGTCCGTCCGCATCAACGGTCTGGATACACCTTATTGGTATCGTGACGTGGTGGACCTGCTGGAACAGGCAGGCGACCGGCTGGACCAGATCATGATCCCCAAGGTCGGTTGCGCGGCAGATGTCTATGCTGTCGACGCTCTGGTCACGGCCATCGAACGCGCCAAGGGCCGCACCAAGCCCATCAGTTTTGAGGTCATCATCGAATCCGCCGCCGGTATCGCGCATGTCGAGGAAATCGCGGCCTCCTCACCCCGGATGCAGGCGATGAGCCTGGGGGCGGCGGATTTTGCGGCTTCGATGGGGATGCAGACCACCGGCATCGGCGGCACGCAGGAAAACTATTACATGCTGCGCGAGGGCGAAAAGCACTGGTCCGATCCGTGGCATTGGGCGCAGGCTGCAATCGTGGCCGCCTGCCGGACCCATGGCGTGCTGCCGGTCGACGGGCCGTTCGGCGATTTCTCGGATGATGACGGGTTCATTGCGCAGGCCAAACGTTCGGCCACCTTGGGCATGGTGGGCAAATGGGCGATCCATCCCAAGCAAATCGCGCTGGCCAATCAGGTCTTCACCCCAACGGACGAGGCTGTGTCCGAGGCGCGCGATATTCTGGCCGCAATGGAACAAGCCAAAGCCAATGGCGAAGGTGCCACCGTCTACAAGGGGCGTCTGGTGGATATCGCGTCGATCAAACAAGCCGAGGTGATCGTGGCGCAGGCTGAATTGATCGCTGCCAACGGATAAACGAAAAAGGCGCCCCCCAGGGCGCCTTTTGCATTAGCGGCCAAAGACCTCGTTGGGTGTCCAGGTAAAGCGTTCGCCCTTCTTGCCCGACTTCATCATCAGGCAGGACGTTCCCAGTTTTTGATAGTAGGTGATCTTCAGCGGATACCAGCCCGCTTTGGGCACTTCGACTTCGGTACGCTGATTGGCTTCGCAGCCCTGAATGCCGTTAACGCGCCCAATCTCCTGACCGCCGACCCACGCCTCGATCCCGTCATTCGACCATGTTTCGATTTCGTAGATTCCGGGTGAATCGAACAGCATGTACCCCGTGATCTCAGCGGCGACGTTGTATGCGCCATCAAAGGTCAGGACATCTTCGCCCTTGCTGGTGTCCCGGTAGTCCAGCCCGCGCAACGGCTGTCCGGGCTGCGCCTTCGACAGCATGCTTTTTGCCTGGCTCAGATCGCGGATCTTTTTGTGCTGATTTCCGGTGCCAAAATATTTCACGTCCAAACCCGCCTGCGGCTTGGGTTGCGGATTGGCAGGTTGCAGTTTCAAAGGCGCGGTCAGTGCGGCCCCGGCGATCAAGGCCAAGGCTGCGGCAAGCGCTCCGGTTTTAATAGGTTTCATCGTCATCTCCCTGAATATGGCCTTGATGTGGGGTCTTCCCCTTTTTGTCTGGGCCTTTGGATTGACATTAGGATGAGTATTTTTGGCCCGCAAGGCCACAGAGCATCACAAATCAGCGGTCAGGCGCGCATGTCCTTGGGGGACCCCATCACCACATAGGATGTAATGGACGTGACATGCGGCAGGGTGCCCAGCACCTCAGTGTGGAAGGTTTTGTAGGCTGGCAGATCAGCACATTCGACGCGCAGCAAATACTCGATCGTACCGGTGATGTTGTGGCATTCCACCACCTCGGGCGCGCGTTGCAGGGCGCGTTCGAACCCTTCTTGCGCGGCCTTTGTGTGTTCGCCCAGCCCGACGCCGATATAGGCGACGAAACCCAGACCCAACGCCGCCGGGTTCAACACCGCGCGATAGCCCGAGATCACCCCTGCACGCTCCAGCTCCTGTACGCGGCGCAGACAGGCCGACGGCGACAGGCCAACCCGATCCGCCAGTTCCAGATTGCTGATGCGCCCGTCCCGAGTCAGTTCGCGCAATATTTGTTGGTTTATGTGGTCCAGTTTCGTCATTTGTTGCGACATTAACGAGTTTTCGCATCAAAGCGCAATTTCATTTGCCGGAAATGCCGCGATTGTCGCGTCATGAATACTGATATCCTGCTTGCCCTGATCACCTTTGCCTTTGTCTCGTCCATCACGCCGGGGCCCAACAACCTGATGCTGATGGCATCGGGGGCCAATTTCGGGTTTCGTCGTACCATCCCTCATATGCTGGGGATCGGTTTGGGGTTTACCGTCATGGTGCTGATGGTTGGTGCAGGGCTGGTGCATATGTTCGACAGATACCCGGTCAGTTACACGGTGCTGAAACTCGCGTCGGTGGGGTATCTGCTTTATCTGGCATGGAAAATCGCGCATGCAGCCCCGGCCAAGGGCGCGGTTGCAGAGGGCTCTCCGATGACATTCCTGCAGGCGGCGGCGTTTCAATGGGTCAATCCCAAAGCATGGGCGATGGCGCTGACGGCCACGACAGCCTACGCGCCGAACCACACATTGCCTGCAATATTGCTGGTCGCGGTGATCTTTGGGGCGGTGAACCTGCCCTCGGTCAGCACCTGGACTGTTCTGGGTCAGCAAATGGCGCGCGTCCTGACGAACCCGCGCCGGTTGGTTGCCTTTAACTGGACCATGGCGGCTTTGCTGGTGCTGTCACTCTATCCGGTTCTTTGGCCGGTCTGAGCTATTTCAGCGGCAGGCAGATTTCGGTCAGCAGTTCCTCGGGTGCGGTGTCGCGCGGATCGTTCAGATAGACCTCATAGCAGGGCTGATCTGCCGGTTCTTCGCCCGAGTCCGGCAACCAATTGCCAAACAGGCTGTGATAGGCGGCCTCAAGCCCGGAATACGGGCCCTTGAAGGTCAGAACGGCCGTCTTGCCGCCAGGGATCTGCATCGCCTCCATCCCGTCGGGCGTGGCATCGCCACGGAATTCGGCCCCGGCATAGCTGCGCAACTCATCAACGGGCACGGTGTCCGGGCTGTCCAGATAGATGCCGATCACCGGCCCGACCTGCGGCCAGAGCTGACGGGATTCGCATAAGGCGCTGAACGCCTCAAAGCTTTTGCCGATCTGGGCATAGGCCCCTCTATGCGGCAGCGCCACAATATTGCGAGCAGGTTCGATACGGGTGGTTACGGGATACATCGGGTAATCTCCTGTTCTGAAACGTGGATTGGCGGGCATGAACTGCCTGGCCTTGCGAAACGAGAGCGGGCTTTTGCCGTAAGCGTCGGTAAAGGCCCGCGCGAAAGAGTTCAGATTGGGATAGCCCACATCCGTGGCAACCTGCGCCACCGGCGTGTTTGTCTGCACCAGCGCAATCGCCGCACGGTGCAGCCTGATCCGGCGCACGGCCTGCGCGCAGGTCTCGCCGGTCAGGGCGCGAAACACCCGGTGCCAATGGAACCGGGACATCGCCGCGACATCGGCCAGCGCGTCCAGCGACAGGTCCCCGGCGGGGTTGTCGTGGATATAGGCCAGCACGCGCAGAATGCGGTCTTCATAGCTGGTTGGCATTGGCATCCCTTCCTTCCTCTTGCCCGTTTGTGGTCGCATATCCCGCCTCCACAAATCTTGCTGAGTTGCATCCCGCGCAACCACAGGTCATATAGCAATGAAATTCCGCGTTGAGAGGCGTCATGACCCAGTATCTGGATTTCGAAAAACCCCTGGCCGAAATCGAAGGCAAAGCCGAAGAGCTGCGCGCCTTGGCCCGTGCCAACGAAGAGATGGACGTGGCCGAAGAAGCCGCCGCGCTGGACGCCAAGGCGGTCAAGCTGCTGGATGAGCTTTATGGCGATCTGACCCCATGGCGCAAATGCCAGGTGGCGCGCCACCCCGAACGCCCCCATTGCCAGGACTATGTCAAAGAGCTGTTCACCGAATTCACTCCGCTGGCCGGTGACCGCAACTTTGCCGACGATCTGGCGGTGATCGGCGGTCTGGCCCGGTTCAACGATCAGCCCGTCATGGTGATCGGCCATGAAAAAGGGTCGGATACCAAATCGCGGATCGAACGCAATTTCGGCATGGCCCGTCCCGAAGGCTATCGCAAAGCCGTGCGGCTGATGGAAATGGCCGGGCGTTTTGGTCTGCCCGTTATTACTCTGATCGACACGGCGGGCGCCTATCCCGGCAAAGGGGCCGAGGAACGCGGCCAGTCCGAGGCGATTGCGCGGTCAACCGAGATGTGTCTGAAGATCGGAGTGCCGCTGGTGTCGGTGATCATCGGCGAAGGCGGCTCGGGCGGGGCTGTGGCCTTTGCCACCGCGAACCGCGTCGCGATGCTGGAACATTCGGTCTATTCGGTGATCTCGCCCGAGGGCTGCGCCTCGATCCTGTGGAAGGATGCCGAGAAGATGCGCGAAGCCGCCGAGGCGCTGCGCCTGACCGCGCAGGACCTCTACAAGCTGGGCGTTTGTGACCGCATCATCACCGAGCCCAAAGGCGGGGCCCATCGCGACCGCCCTGCCACCGTCGAATCGGTGCGCGCTGCGATCGCGTCGATGCTGCAAGAACTGGACGGCAAAGACGCGGCAGCCCTGATTCAGGACCGCCGTCAGAAATTCCTGGATATCGGATCAAAAGGGTTGGCGGCCTAAACCGTCAGCCCCCCAGGCTGCGCAACAGCGCGACCGAAGGTTCCCCCGTCACGGGCAACCCATTGGCGCGCTGATAGGCGCTGATGGCGGATTTGGTGTTGTTGCCAATCACACCATCCGCGCCCTGCGTGTCATATCCTGCAGCGGTCAGACGGCGCTGCAGCTCTTTGCGGTCCTCCAGCGTCAGCCCGGTTTCATCCGGCCCGAATGACGCCTGAAACGGCGCGCCGCCCGCGATCCGGTCCGACAGATGCCCGACCCCAATCGCGTAGCTGTCCGAGTTGTTGTAGCGTTTGATCACCTGGAAATTGCGGAAAACAGCAATCCTTGGCCCCGGCTGCTGTGGCTGCAGCACCGCGACCGGCGTGCCCGAAACCGTGCCGACCTCACCCCCCCAGGGTTGCCCACGCACCCAGCCAGAGCGCGCCAGATAGGCGGCGGTCGAGGCCAGCGAATCCGCCGGATCATCCGACCAGATATCGCGCCGCCCATCGCCGGTGAAATCCACTGCGAAGACCAGATAGGATGTCGGAATGAACTGCGTATGCCCCATCGCACCGGCCCAGCTGCCGGTCATCTTGTCGGGCGTGGTGTCGCCCTCTTGAATGATCTGCAAAGCCGCGATCAGCTGTTTTTCAAAGAACGCACCGCGCCGCCCGTCATACGCCAGCGTCGAGGTTGCCGAAATCACCGGAATATCACCCCGACGCGCGCCATAACGGCTTTCCAGCCCCCAGACGGCCACAACCACTTCTTTATCGACGCCGTATTTCGACTCGATCTGGGACAGGGTTCCGGCATGGCGGACCATCATCTGCTTGCCGGTTTCAATCCGCTCATCCGAGGCGGCGATTGCCAGATAATCCTCAAGCGAGCGTTTGAATTCCACCTGATTACGGTCGCGTTCGATCACGCCGGGCAGATAGCCTGCGCCCTGAAAAGCGCGGTTCAGGGTGGATTGCGAAATCCCCTGCGACGCCGCGCGGGTTTTGAACCCGGCCACCCAGGCGTCCCACCCGGAATTGGGCACGGCCTGCATCCGCGACGCAGGTGCACTGGTGGGCGCCCCCGTGGAACAGGCGGTCAACAGGGCCGACCCAAGGCCCATCGAGAATATCCGTCGGTTGATCATTGCTGAAATCTGCTCTTGTTGTGATTTGTGTCAGGATAACCCAGAGCCCGGCCTCAAACCAGAACCACAACAGCTCTGCCCGGCGATTTCCGGGCATCGGCGGCAAGTCGCTTAACTGACCAGCAAACGCAGACCCTGCGTTACATCGGACCGGACCGCCAGACGCAAACCCGGCTCATCCCCCGCCTGTAACGCGGCGATGATCAGCTTATGGTTATGCGGCGGCTCAGTTCGCCTTAACCGGCCATAAAGCGCCCGCATGGTAGGCCCAAGTTGCAGCCAGACGGTCTCTGCAATGGCCAGCATCGCGGGGGCCTGCGCCCGCAGATAGAGCGTGCGGTGAAATTCCAGATTGGTGCGGATATACCCAACCGCATCGCGCTTGGTCACCATCTCGGCCACGTTCATATTGATGCTCTGTAGCCGGTCGATCAGCGCCATGTGCGCCCGAGGCAACGCGCGGCTGGCCAGCTCGACTTCAAGCAGCGCGCGCAGGGCGGCCAGTTCTTCGATCCGGTCATTGGTCAGCTCAGGCGTCGATACCCGCCCCGAGGTGGACAGGAACAGTGCCCCTTCGGCTGCCAAACGCCGCACGGCCTCACGCGCGGGGGTCATCGAAACACCGAACTCTTTGCCGATCCCGCGCAAGGTAAGGGCCTGTCCCGGCGCGATCTCGCCGTGCATGATGCGTGATCGAAGGGCCCTGTAGACCCGGTCATGTGTCGCGGTATGAGAGTCGGAAGGTCGCGGTGTCAGCATGGGGTATCTGTGATCACAAATCGCCCCGGGGTCAACTCGCGCCGCCATCAAATCGGTATTGATGCAGCATGGCGCCATTGTCACGCAGCCAGCGCCGCTGATCCCGGTAGTCGCCAAAGATCCGCTCGACCTGTGCCCAGAAAGCGGGGGAATGGTTCATCTCAACCAGATGCGCCACCTCATGCGCCGCGACGTAGTGCAGAATTTCGGACGGCGCGAGGATCAGACGCCACGAGAACATCAGACCCCCAGCAGAACTGCATGACCCCCAGCGGGACCGCGTATCGCGCATGGTCAGGCTGGTATATTCACGACCCAGCATCTGCGCATAATCATCACAGGCCCCGGTCAGCCGGTCCCGCGCCAGTTCTTTCAAAAATCGCCCCAGACGCCGCGCCTCAGCCCCCGCTGGCACCGCAACCTCACCCCCCTGCAGCGAAACGCGGCGGCCTTTGGCGGGCACGATTCGCCGCTCTACCCCTTCGATGGGAATCGTTTGGCCGAACTGCACCACGGCCGGATCAGGGCGATCCTGCAAATGGCCACGAATCCAGCCTTCCTTGGTACGCGCAAAACTCAGCGCCTCAGACTCGGGCACACCTTGCGGGTAGGTCAGCGTAACCCGCCCGTCCAGCTGGGAAATCCGCAGGCTGATCCGCCGCACGCGCGCCGATTTGCGCAACGTCAACGGAACCGGAGGCGTCCCGGGCAGTGCGTGATCTCCCATATGCCTGTTTCTCCTGCGCAAAGGCTTTGACAGTGCCAGCCGCATGTGGCACGTGACCTGAATCATTATTACGACTCACCTGATATCAAGGGGATTTGACATGCCCAAGGAAGAATGGGGCGTAAAGCGTGTTTGCCCGACAACCGGCAAGCGCTTTTACGACCTGAACAAGGACCCGATCATCAGCCCCTATACCGGCGAGATCGTTGAGCTTGAAACCGGCAAAAGCCGGATGATCGCCGCAGACGCAGAAGATGCGGCATCGGCCAAGGCGCGCAAAGACGCGTCGGACGAAGAAATCGTTCTGGATGATGACGACAACGTCGATGTCGAGCTGGACGACGATCTGCTGGACGATGATGACGACGACAACGATAACGTCTCGCTGGACGATATCACTGACATGTCGTCAGAAGACGAAAACTAAACCCGGCCCGAGGCGGCCCACTGCCGCCTCTTGCCCACCCCCGGATTTGGGACGGGAACTTTTTGGCGGAATCCATTTTTTTGGACTTGCACTCCCCGCCGCCGTCTCATAAACGTCCGTCCACTGCCTCGGCAGTCCCTAGATGGGGCCTTAGCTCAGTTGGGAGAGCGCTTGCATGGCATGCAAGAGGTCAGGGGTTCGACTCCCCTAGGCTCCACCAAATCTCCATAAGTTGTTGATTTGACTTTATACCCTTAGATAACAAGGGCTTAAAAACGAGTCTGTTACAGTGAGGTGTTACAGTGAAGGCTCTAATCAAGATGCCCGGACAATCTAGCCAAAGATTCCCCTTCATGGCCGCGTTTGATCAGAGCGCTACAGGAAGCGACAATCAAAGCTGCAGAGGCCATTCAGTCCCGCAATGCTGGCGACGTAGTGGAAACCCCAGAAAGGCCCGCTTCCCAACATCCTAAGTACGATCAAGGATGGTCAGCGAAAAGGACGCTCCATCTTTATTTTAGACCAATTTGGCTACTCCGACGTTCCTATGAATTCGATACGACGTATTTTTGCGGAACTGGAGCGCCCAGAAATCATTCTGACCTTCGCCATCGACAGCTTTCTCAACTACTTGCGCGAAGAATCGGCGGCGTTGGAGGTGTACCGCCAGTTCGGTGTGAATGATGCATTCATTGCTGAGTGGAATGCCAACAAGTCAGATGAAGCTTTCGGTCGGTTGGTCACGCAGCGAGCTTTGATGACAAACATCCAACGCTCCAGCGGTGCAGAGTTCTTTACGCCTTTCATGCTCTGGTCACGAACAGACAATCGATGGATGATGCTGGCACACTTGTCTCGCCATCAGGCGGCCCGAGATAAGATGCTCGGCGTTCACTGGAAAACACAGAACAGCTTTCGGCATGTGGGTCGCGGCAGTTTGTTTTCACTAGGTTTTGATACAAGGCTCTTCGAGTCCAAGAACTCGCTTTTCAGTTTCGCCGACAGCGACCGAATTACGCTTGAAAAAGAGCTCTTCAATGAACTACCCGACGAGATTTACGACAGTATCTCTGACCAGCCGGTTGCTATAGAAGGCTTGCTCGAAAAAATCGGCAACAGAACCGCTGCGACGAACGAAGACTTGTTCAAAGTGATGGAGGAACTGACCAAAGCCAAAGAGTTTCAGGTTGTGTCTTCCAAAGGCGTCATCAAACGAGCCGGTACTAAAATTCGGCTGAGCGATAGGCTAATCAAACCGGCTCAGCCAACGCTTTTCAGACTAAAGTAAACAAAATGTCTCGCATCGATCCCCTTAATTTTACGCCGTCCAGTTTTGGTGATTGCAAAGTCTGCACCGAGTGCTTCGCTGACACCGATTTAAAGGAAAAAATTGCTTCGTATGGCCAGTCCGGTGAATGCAGTTATTGCGACGAGGATCGCGAACATGTCGCATCCTTTCACGAAGTCGCTGAATTCATAGGTGAAAGGGTCAGTACTTTCTTTGGCTTGGCAGTTGATCAATTGCCCTATGTGTCTCGCGAAGGCGGGTTCCAAGGACGGCACGAAGATACATATGATGTTTTGTTTGACAACATCTGCCTTGAAGTAACAGCAGCGCAAGATGAGATATTGCGCAATGACCTTGTCAACGAAATCGGTGACGAAACTTGGTGTGACTATGACTGGTTGGCGCTGGAATTGGATCAAAGCTTGCTATCCAGTTGGTCACAGTTCTGTCAATCAACGAAGGGCCAGCGTCGTTTCTTCTTTCACCGCATAGGGGAACCGGAAAGTCATCATCCTGATGAACGCTCGAACTATCAGTTTTTGTATGAGCTTGCCAAAATCATCGAACGACTAGGCTTGATCAAGGAAGTGAGTTCGGGTTTCAGACTTTATCGCGCTCGAAAAAACAAAAGCGGACCTTGGCAAACAGTTTCCGAACTGGGGCCGCCGCCCGCTGAGCGTTGCCTTCAGTCAAACAGAATGAACCCGCCGGGTATTCCGATGTTCTATGGCGCGGAATCACAGGAGCTTGCAGTTTCCGAAATCAGGGCAAAGGAGGCTACGGTCGGGTGCTTTGAAGTACTTCGCCCATTCAGATTCATTGATTTGGCAGACCTGCCCAAGGTTCCGGGCTTCTTTTCCGAAGCTTCGCGCGCTGATCGCCAACATTTGCGATTTCTGCATACACTCTCCCAAAAGATGTCTGAGCCTGTCGATCAGAATGACAGAGTCAACGTGGACTACATACCGACGCAAATCGTCACTGAGTTTCTTCGAGACTTTGACTTTTCTTGCGGATCAGTGGATGGCCTTCGATATGTAACCTCGCTTGAAAGCGGAGACGCTAATTTCGTTCTGTTTGCAAATCAGAGCAACATCGCCGATGGACGCAACAAAGTTACATCGCCCAGTCAATGGCTCGCCTTAGTGAGCACTGAACAGATCATTGAGGAACTATAGAAGTCCCCTCCGTAAATCTATCCATGCAAGAAGCAACTACTTCGCATCTTGGAAAGAAAAAGGGCAGTCGCTTTGAACCGCCCCAAATCATCGCTCGACATCTACTTGCTTGTAACTTCTCTCGCAGATTACTTCACTAATACCAAGATTAGCACAACAGCAAATACAGCAAGGATTGCTACTGTTCCTCTTACTGAGAAGTGTAACGACCCATCCGGCTTACGAGTAAGCTGAAGGCTGCTCATCGAGCTCGCCTCTTCATTAGCTTTTGTTTTGAAGTTTGTTTCTACAACTGTAGAAGTGTCATTTTCAAAGCGGACACCTCCGCTATCGTCTTTCATGTTCTACTCCATTCATAAATCTCTGTCAATTGCCGGTGTTTTTCTGAACCCAAAAGGGCACCTCTAATTATATCATATGGGAAATAGTCAATAGTTATTTTCATATATTTATCAACCAGTTATATATTCAACTAGTTAAACCACCACAGCGAAACTTGAGATTCGCTTTGACCAAAGAGGCCATCTCAGATCAAATTAGGAGCTTTCGTCAAGTGGCATTAGCAACGAGTTCTTATTCAAACTCCGAGCTATCTTGCTTGCTTCTATTCTTAAAAATTTAGCAATTTTTGAAAACTTGAGTGTCAAGTCTTGTTCTTTAGAAAGTAGCTTTTAAAAGGCTCTCGTCTTTTGAAAGCAACGTGACTTGCAAAGAAGTAATCTGACTCCTTTCCGTTTGAGAAGAAAAGTAGTCTGGATGCTTCGAAGTTCTATCCTTGCACAAAAAGCTGAGCAGTTGAAAGGCGACTTGATCCCAGACCAAGCATCGGTGTCGAACAAAAGACGAGCTTTAGCTTGCAAACAAGGATTGGTCTGGATGAAGTCCTCATGGGGGTATTGGGGGTAGCAGGAACGCTCCCCTTATTGGTGATGCAGCGGTCAAACGCCTGCGAGTGGTTTCAAGGGGCGCGATAGCCCTTTGATCGATGGGATGGTTCCAAGGTAAGGGTAGCGCGAAAGCTCCCTTTCTGGTCTCCATGAAATGGTCAGGATTTCACAAGGGCAGGAACGCCCTTTGATCGATGGGTGCAGGGAGAGCGAAGTCTCCCGCGAGTGGTTGACCGACGATACGGTCTGATGGCTCTGACTGGGCTCAATGCCCTATCAGAGCCAATGGCCGGGGGTTCCACAGGGGCGCGCAGCGGGCCCCTTGGCAAGAGGGTTTTGTACTACAAAACACATCTTGCATTCTCTCATTTCGTAGGGATTTAGGGGTGTAATACAAAGAATAGCTACGGGAATTCGTTGGTTGTTTCAGAACAGAGAAAAGGGCGCTGACCGATTGGCAGCACCCTATTTGGTGAGGTTGGGTTATCACTGTGAGGGCTTTTTGTCCTGCACAGGCATGGTCACCAGCCGCCCTTCGGTGTGAGGGATCGGTGTCTGGACCGGACCGTGATATCCTTTGCCGGATTTGGTGGGCCAAAGGGCTGCAACTTCGGTCCAGAGCGCTTGGCCGTTGGGTTCCTCCGAAACGAACCAGACGCGGTAATCAGGGCGCATTGAACGGTTCTGTTGGTGTTGATTGGGTTGTGTTTGAGTTTTCATATCAGTCTCCTGTTTGTTTGACGGCTGACCCCGTGCCAGCCGGTAACGATGCGTCCGGCGCATGCGACAGGGCCGGTGCAACGCATTGTTGGGGGGGACCGCAACGGAGCTTTGCGCAGGCAGCGGGGGAGCCGACAAAGCAAGTTGCAACGAAAGACCTGCGCCATACGCCAGCGTCAGTTACCGACTGGCATGCGGGTTGCGGGAGACAGGAGAGGGAATTTGCTTACACATTCAGCTTGAGCAGGCGACGTTGACAGTGCATGCTGATACCACATTTTATAAGGTATATATTAGCCATGCAAAATGCTCTCAAACTTATTCTTCTTGCATTTCTAGTTTATTGTGGCCGAGGTGTTTCGGCTGATAGCCAAAACGCAGCGTGTGACTTAACTGCAGGCCCTCCGCTTCATGCTCGCACCTCTGATGTATATAGGTTCCCAAACAGTTTCCTGAATGACACGGGAACACCGGTAACATTCGAAGCATTGTCGATGTTTGGCATCCAGAAGAAACTAAACGATATCGGTGGCGGAGCACACATTGCCAATGTATGCATTAGATTTGGTTTCATTAATACAAGCGAAGATCATACGATAACGGACTTTGGATGGGAAGATATTGGTCTTCCAATTCTAACCTATCCCATTGAACCCGGTAGTGGGATAAGTGATGTATCTTGGCCCTTCCGAAAGAAGCTATCGTACCCAGCGCCAAAAGTTACGCACCTGAGAGCTTTTACGAATTCACACGCGAATGCGGAAATACTTTGGCCGGTTCAGTTATCTGCCCCGGAAACCTATCGCGACGATATATTTGAACCTTTGGAGCTTGACCTGCTACCAGATGATCTCCTACCGCTTAAACGCGAGTTTAACGTAGACCCTTCCGTAGATTTTCGCATTCCTCCCGATTCAAATAAAAACCTCCCGAATATTGGTGGCTCTTTTGTAGCGCCTGATGGCACGAAACTAGAATTTGAATCGTCAGTCGAATTCGACGGCGAGAAGGTAGAATTTGTGTATAAAGTCCACTCGTCGGGAGAGTCTGAGATTGTTTCACCCTACATTTCATTTTTGCGGGAGTTTACACCGGAACCAACTATCGAAAACACTAAGGTATTAATAGAGAAGTCAGGCTCCTTCTTTACTCCAGCTTCTGGTTCAGACGGTATGGAGGCATCGTTTTTTGTTGATCCCAAGGCAAGCGAATTCGAAGGCAGTTCGGTGTTTCAGGTCAGTCATCCGATTACGTTCTCTGGAGAAGGTGGCAAGGCCTGCGTCATTGCGAAATTCTATAGTCCGCTGCCATTAGGCATGACAAAATTTATGTGCAGTGTCACCGACGACGAACGAAAGAGGTTCTTTACTCAATGAGGAACTGTAATGTTTGATCAAGTATGGAAGTTTTTAGTCGACAATGTAATTTTGGCCATAGTCGTATCATTTCTATCCGGTTTGTTAACATCATTGTTGGTTTGGATTGTGACCTCAGGCGTTATCCCAATAGCAAGCCTGTACCCAAAAGACTTACATATCGCTTACATTGGGTTTTGCTTCGTTGGGATCGCAGGGGGTGTTCTTCTATCTTTGCCCTACATTTATTATCGACCACCTTCATGTTTGTTGGCAGCCATAACTTGGTTGGGTTTGTTGGTGGCGACGGCGTGCTTTTTTGTTTTCCGGGGCGATGTTGGAAGGGAAGTCGAACTTGGTTCGTATTGGTGCCTCGTAGTCTTCTGGTTACTGGTAATGTTAGTTTCGGCGATCAATATCGCAACGTCGTTGAGAGCCATCGGGTCGAATGAGGAAAACGGCGTTTAGCCTAGAAATGATCTAGGTAGTTTATTGGATCACCTGAGACAAGAATTGCAGCTTTGATCACTTTTCTGTCTTTAGAGAAGCATAATTCCCTAGTTTCCTGACGAGAATCGTCCAAACTAGGTGTTGTTAACGCAACCACGCTATAGTTCTCGTATTCAGGAAGAGCCAACGGGTGTTTCAAATAGAACTGGCATGACGACGAAATGAAATCGCTACCTAGGGCGATTTTAGCATCAATCCCTTTTGATTGAAGCTCATCTAGGGTGCGTACTACAAAGTCCATATCGGATTGTGTTGGGTCTGAATAACCAGTTGTTGGAAATAGCGAAGTAGCGGCAAATACAAATGCGATTTTTAGTGCTCTCATGGGACCTCGTAGTTTTTTCTTTATATATTCACATTACTGAATGTTTATCAAGCATTTTTGCCCTTCCTTTCAATTCGACGGAATGGAGCCATTTTGGCATTAGTAACGTTTCCACTCGACTACCGTTGCACCGTTTCGAAGCCACAGGAACAGAACAAATGAGACGTCGAACCTCCTTCTCCAAATGAGTGCATACCTCTCAAAGCTTCAACTTCTTAAGGTTCGAAACCTCTCCTGCGGTGACCGCGCGGTTTGCGGCTGCGATTGTTGATAACGTGATCAAGTTGCTCACGCGCACGAGCTAAACGCTCATGATTGTGATCAGGACGATCATCATCGCTTTGATACCGGGCAACATCTTCGCGTAGCTGCATGAGCTCGTCGCGCGCTGCGTTACGCTGGATGTCGATATCGCGCTGCATTGCCTGCCGCTCTTCAAGCTGTTTGAAGATCAGGCTGTCCTTCTCGGCGCGGTCGCGACGCAGGGCGTCCAGCGCTTCTTGCTCGTTTTGCGCGCGCACCTTCGCATAGCGTCCGGTGATACGGTGCCAGATGCCTGAAAACCCTTTCGGCAGGCGCTCGGCCCGTTTTCGCGTCTCGGCCTTCCAGCGCTTCTCCTGCGCATCTGAAAGCTGTCTACGTTCTTCCTGATGCCGCCCAACTGTCTCAGCTTTGCGGAAGTCGACGAGGACTTCACGGCGCTTGGCGTCGCGTTCGACATCATCAATAAACTGGCGCAGACGCGTTGACATGCCGCGTGCGATTTCGGCCTTAGCCTGTTCGACAGATCGGAGTTTCTGAGGGTCGCCAAGCTTGGCTTCAACCTCCTTCGTTCGAACACCGCTGTAACGTGCGACGGCATAGACTTCACCGCGATAGTCCACGGCAACAAAGCCGCGCCTATCGCCTCTGGCCAGCCAGAAACCACGTGATCGAAGGGCTTGTTCAAAGGCAGCGCGATTGTCCGAGGAGTCCCAAGCCGCCTTGAATATGGTTTTCAATTCCTTTGGATTGAGACCTGAACGTTTGGCTTGCTGCCATTCCGCCAGTGTGAAGCTCAAAGGATCGCGCAGACGACGGTCTTCCAACCCGCGCGGCATCGTCCAGCCATGTTCAATAAATAGCTGGCGCGACACGTCACGCAGTTTGGTTTTGTAGTGGCTCATGTTCAGAGCGCGCATTCGCTCGCTATCAATCCTTGACCAGACGACATGCGCGTGTCGTCGCCCGTCTTTTTCATGGAACACGATGGCGCGGGGTTGTTTTGACAATCCCAGCTTATCTTCAACCTGTCGCACGGCCTTTTCGAACTGTCCCGTGCTGACCTTGGCTTCGGCAGGCGGGTTGAAGGACATGGAAAAGAGGTATTTCTGGCAGCGCGTGCCGCGTGCAATGGCTTCGGCCTCGTTGAACGCCTCTAACAAGTCGTCACTGACAAAGCCGCGCACGTCGTGCAGTTCCACATGCTCATTGTCCCGCATCGACAGCAGATAGCGGGCCAGTTGTGGGGCGTTGCCGCGTTCTTTGGCTTTCAGCATCATGGCGTGTTGCCCGATGATTTTCCGAGCGCCCGAAGCAAAGCTGCGCGCATATCGGCGATTTCACGGCAGGCATCCTGAAGATCAGCTTCGGTCTCCGGCGTGACAGGCAAAGAACCTGAGTTTACGGCCTTTGCGAGTTGATTGAGGTTTGCTGACAGGCGAGACTGGCCGAGCGCACCAAAAACGCGCCCGAGGGCTTCTTTGTCCTGTACCGGGCTATTCCCGCGTCGTTTGCGCGGTGCAACATCATCGCCGAAAAGCCGCTCACGGATATATGCGCCAAGCGGCTTGTCGCCACGCTCGGCATCCAGACGTGCGCGTTCGTCATATGTGAGGCGCAGTGAGAAAGGCGGCGGATAGTTCTTGTTGGCCGCTTTGCCACGCGAAATCTTGTTAAATTTTGGGCTTAGGCTGCTCATCATCGCACCTCAGACCGTTAAGGTCTAATGTCGCGAGATCGCGTTCCCAGTCCTCAAGAACCTCGAATAAATGGTTTGAGGTTTCTCTCGTCAGGCCCACCAAAACACAGTCCAAAAAACCTCTGCACTGCACCGCATCACTGCGTGGCAATCAGCGCTTTGTTTGAGCGACCACGCCCCGGCGCGCGCAATACCAGTGCGGTATCACAATACGCGTGACAGGAATGCTTTGGTGCGCGGCTCGCGTGGGTTGGAAAAGAGGATCTCGGGTGGGCCTTGCTCTAAAATGCGACCGGCATCCAGAAAACACACCTTGTCTGACAGTTCGCGGGCAAAGCCCATCTCGTGGGTGGCAAGTACCATGGTCATCCCCTGCTGCCGCAGATCGCGCAGGACGTCCAGAACTTCGCCAACCAGCTCGGGGTCCAATGCGCTTGTGATCTCGTCAAACAGCATGATCTGAGGCTCCATTGCCAGCGCGCGGATAATGGCAACCCGTTGTTGTTGCCCACCCGACAGCTGATCAGGATAGTGCCCCATCCGGTCGCCCAACCCGAACCGGTCAAACAGTAGGGTTACGCGCGGGCGCAGTTGATCCCGGCTGAGCCCATGCACACGGCGGGGGGCGAGCATCACGTTTTCTGCCGCTGTCATGTGGGGAAACAGATTGTAGCTTTGGAACACAATGCCAATCTTCTGGCGCACAGGCTGAGGGTCCAGACCCGGTTCAGAGATATCCTGCCCATCCAACCAGATGGTGCCGTCGTCGATTGGCTCAAGCAGGTTCATGCAGCGCAACAGGGTGGACTTGCCGGACCCTGAGGCGCCAATAAGGCACACCATCTCGCCATCGTTCACATCAAGGTCGATGCCTTTGCAAACCTCGTGATCCTCAAACCGTTTGCGCACCCCGCGCAACGAAAGCTTGGCCGTCATGAGCGCGCCTTGTTTTGCTTGTTCATCAGATAGTCCGCATATCGTGTGGCGGGGATGGTCAGCGCCAGAAAGATCAGGGCCGCACCGACATAAGGTGTGAAATTGGCGTAAAGTGATTTGTAAACACCAGCCTGCCGAAACACCTCGACCGGGCCGATGAAAGACAAAAGCGCCACGTCTTTTTGCAGGGCGATAAACAGGTTCATATTAGCCGGAACCACATTGCGGATGGCCTGCGGCAACACCACAAAGCGCATGGTGTCACTGTCGCTCAGCCCCAGTGACGCGGCCGCCGAACGCTGCGATTGGTGGACCGAGTCGATGCCAGAGCGGATCACCTCGGCCACATAGGCCGAATAGACCAGAACCAGCGCCAGCGTGCCCCAGATATAGGGGCTGTTCCATGGTCGGGGCAGGCCCAGACCGGGTACACCAAAGCCGATGATGTAGATCACCAGAACCACCGGCAGGCCGCGGAATACATCGGTATAGGCGATCCCGAACAGCCGCAGGGGGAACAGCGCCGGGGCGCGCGTGTCGCGGCACAGTGCAATGGCAAGCCCAGTCAAAGCGATCAGAGGCGCTGACCAGGCAAAGATCATCACGTTCATCAAAAAGGCGTCCAGCAAGCCGGGAAAGGTTGCGGTAAACACCCGGCCATTGAAGAACGCGCGTTGCACCGCCTCCCACCCCGGGGCAAGCGGGACAAGGACCACCAGTGCGACAACCACGCTGAGCGTTGATATCAGTGCGATCCGGTTCGCGCGCCGCCGAACCCTGGCCTCATAGGCTTCGCGGCGCGTGGGGGTCGCGTCTGACGGCGTGGTCCGGCGGCTGTGCAACGATGTGTCACCCATTTATTCGATGACCGGTACACCCGTCGCCTCGGACAGCCATTGGGCCTCAAGCGCGGCCAGCTCTCCGCTTTCGGTCAGTTCGGCGATGGCGGCGTCGACGCACTCTTTCAGCGCGTTGCCATCCTCCATCAACAGGCCGAACTGGTCAGGGCTTTCTGACTGGCCCGGAGGGAATTGACCCAGCAAGGTCCCGCCCTCAACAACCACAGCCGAAAGGTAGAGCGCCGTGGGCAGATCATAGAGCGCGGCATCAATCTGTCCGGCCATAATGGCCGCGTTGACATCGGCATTGTCGTTGTAAAGCAGCGGCTCGTCCGTGGGCTGTATCACATCGTTCAGCATTGGGATCGCGGTAGTGGTGGCCACAGCCCCCCATTTCAGCCCCTTCAGGCCCTCCAGCGTTGCTTCGGCGCCCGCGTCGACCACGTTATTGGTGGTCAGGACCGCCATGGCAGAGGTGTAGTAGGGCAGGCTGAAATCGACCATCTCCTCTCGTTCAGGTGTGATCGAGTATTGCTGCATGTTGAAATCGAAATTCTTGGCACCGGGCTGAATGGCCTCGTCAAAGCTTGTGCGGACCCATGTCACCTGATCCGGGCCAAAGCCCATTTTCTCGGCGATGGCATAGGCCACGGCGGCCTCGAACCCTTCGCCACTTTCGGGTGCATCATTCATCACCCAAGGGTAATAGGCTGGATTACCGGTCGCGATCGTCAGCGTGCCATCCTCCAGTGTCATGCCTGCCGCGCAGGTCTCTGTGTCCGCAGCAAGAACCGAAGTGCAGGACAGAAACAATGCCAAAGCGGTGCAACCAATCAATCTCATCCAAACGACTCCTTGTTGTGGGTTGCGCACAGGTTCTTACGGGCTAAGGGATTTGTCTAGGGCGACACCTGTTTCGTCCAAGCGATTTTCAGAGAGACGCAGCCACGTGTCGTGCTTGGGTCAGCCAATTCAAGCCCGCTCAAAAAGCCCGTGGCACAGACCATAAAGACGACCACAGCAAGCCTGACAATCGCATTGCAACGGATCACAAAATGAAAAACCGGAGCCCCGCCCCGGTTTTCCGTTCAATGCCACTCTCCCTACCGGACCGCACTAGAAAAGTTGCAGGTCCTTCGCGCCGCTTTCGATTTCGGCAAAGTTCGGCATGTTCTGGACGGCGACAGGGGCCGGCTTTGTCCCCGGCATCGCAACGGTGGGCTGCATCGCTGCAGCCATACCGAAAGCCGGTTTGCCCAATTCCCCCCGAATGTCGCGCAACAGGGTCTTGTGGTCCGGCATCGATTTGATGATCTGAGCCAGATCCGCTTTTGCACGCTTCATCCCCTGGAACCAGATCGGCTTTTTCAGCGGGCGCAGGCGATCACGAATGTCCGGGCCATAGCCGGTGTCATAGACCTGTTTACCCAGCAGAACCGTCTGATACACGCGATGGTCAAACAGCGTGGCGAACTCAATGTCATGATCCGTCGGCAGACGATATTGCCACAGTTCGAGGTTCTCGGCCAAGCGATCCGGCAGTTTCATCTCGGTACGCGCATCGATCCAGTACTGATCGTCTGTGCGGTTGCCCAGACGGTAATGCAGACAGATGAACTCCAGCACCTCATTATACATCTTATCCATCTGCCGGTTATATCTGTCGCGCATCGCGGGCTCGATTTCCTGCGTGGGCAGATGTTCGGCGAACCAACGCACCGCGTGGTCGATCATATGGATCGCGGTGCTTTCCAGCGGTTCGATAAATCCGCCGGACAGGCCAATCGCCACGCAGTTCTTAACCCAGGCATTACGCACACGTCCCACACGCATCGGGATCACGCGCGGTGTCAGACCTTTGCCGCTGTCGCCCAGCCACTCAAGATATTCGTCCGCCGCCTGATCATCCGTGCGATGGGCTGATGAAAACACATATCCGGTCCCCACCCGGTTATACAGCGGCACCCGCCACGTCCAACCGGCGCCAAGCGCGGTCGAGCGGGTCAGGCTTTCGATCTTTTCCGGATCGGGATGTTCGACCTGTAGCGCCATGGCGCGGTCATTGGGCAGGTAATCCGAGTAATCCATGAATGGCTCACCCAGCGCCTGGTTGATGATCAACCCGCGGAACCCGGTGCAATCTACCACCATCTCGATGTCGTGACGGCCTTTCCGCTCCAACATCAGGTGGCTGACATTGCCTTGCTCGTCCAGCTCGACCGACTGCACCTCATCCTGAATATGCTCAACCCCGCGATTGGTGCAGACCTTGGTCAGCATGCCCGCGAATTTGACGGCGTCCAGATGATACGCATAGCCAAAGCGTTGCTCAAATTCCGGCTGGCCCAGTTGACGCGCACCCTTGCACAGACGACCCAGATGATCATGGGGCGAGATCGACTGCGTGAAGTCCCGATCCCCGTTGCCGAACCGCAGGAAATACTCGGCGGCCTCCAACCCCTCGACCATCTGGCCGTGGGCGAAAGGGTTCACATAGTCGATGCGATTGCCCTTGGCATCCTTGTTCCAGTTACAGAACTTAACGCCCAGTTTGAACGACGCATTGGTTTCACGAAAGAAATCCCGCTCCGCAATGCCTGCCTGACGCAAGGTCACCGGCATGCGCGGAACAGTCGCCTCCCCCACACCCACGGTCGAGATGTTCGGGCTTTCGATCAGACAGATAGCCGGGCGATCCTTTGGCCCTGAAGTGCGGGAAAACACCATGTCCAGAATAAGCGCGGTCATCCAACCCGCCGTCCCGCCCCCGACGATGGTGATCTTGCGCAAACGGTTGTTCATGTGGCTCTGCTCCCCCTTGTTTTGAGGGACTATAGCAGCTTTCCTACACCCCGCTAGAGCTTAGAACACCATGCACCAAAACCGCCAGAGCACCCTTCGAAGGCACACCTAATTGATCGCAAAACAAAACGGCCCGATGTCACGCGCAAAAAGTTTGATCGCCAAGTGAAAAAGGATGGCGGAGACGAAGGGATTCGAACCCTCGAGACGGTTTCCCGCCTACTCCCTTAGCAGGGGAGCGCCTTCGACCACTCGGCCACGTCTCCGCCGACGGGTATATCCGTCCACGCAACGGAAACACAAGGTCAATTCTGCAGTGTTCTGATTTTTTTGCCGGGCGATGCAAACCCTTTGAAAACGCACCGGTTGGCCCGGGTTTTGCGGCAGGCTTGGCGGGGCTTTTCGCGTCACCTACCCGCCCATGGCTTCGGTTAAATGGCAAAGAAGAGGAAACTTGTTTGCACCGTTACATGGTCGAAGGATGCCAAAGGTTGCGGGTCCCGAATAAGACCAAAAGCCGGGCCTTGCCTCGCGAAAGGACGGTGTTGTACGGCGAAACTTTCTGAACCACGCGGGCATTCCCGCACGACGGGCGGGCCCTGCAATCAGACAAAACTTGCCAAACATGCAGGTTTTAAGGCATATTTGCATATATTTATTAAAAACCATTTCAATGGATTGAATAAATAGAGGCACAGAACCGAGCGGCGGGCGCGATGCGCGTGGAACCATTATGTGGGGGAATACCGGTGGGTTTGGCTTGGTTTAAAGTGTTATTTGTTTTCTGTTGTTTCTTAGTTTTTCCAGCGCAAGGCATCGCCGATATTGGAACGGTCATTGGTGTCAAACAGGGTGCCCAAATCACGCGTGACGGAAAATCTCAGGCTTTGCGAGCGGGGATGGATGTTGCATCTGGGGATGCAATCTCGACTGACAGAAACGGCGTTGTGCAACTGCTTTTCGTGGATGAAACCAAGATCGCCATCGGTCCGAATGCGCGTATGATGCTGGACGTAACGATGCTGCGCGGCAACCGTAAAGCCAAGAGCTTTGCCGTTCAGGCCCTAGGCGGCAGTTTCCGGTTCATCTCGGGCAAAAGCAAAAAGCGCGCCTATTCCATTCAGACACCGACCGCGACCATGGCCGTGCGGGGCACCACCTTTGATCTGTGGGTCGTCCCGGGCACGCAAAGCGCGATGCTGGTCCTGCAGGGGCGTGTTGAGATGTGCGGCCAAAGCGGGACCTGCCGTGAGGCAGGTCGCCAATGCAGTCTTTTGGCCACGACGCAGGCCGGAAATGTCGGGCGTCCAGTTGATCGCGAAAGCTATGACAAGGCGCTGGATACCGGGTTTCCGTTTGTCCGCGCGCAGGAAGAGTTACTGGTTCCCTTGCAGATAGACGTCGGTGGATGCGGGACAGACACCCTGCCCCCGCCACCGCAGCGTTCGGAAGATCGCCGTCCCGATCCAGAGCAATCCGGCGTGCAAAGCGCCGAGGCTAGCGCGTCTCCGGGCGAGTCCCCATCCCCCGCAGATGGACCTACAGGAAGCGGCAATGGTGGCAGTATCGGTGGCGGCACTGGCAGCGGGAACGGCACTGGCGGCAATATCGGAGGCGGCAGCGGTAGCGGAGACGGGCGCGGCGGTTCGATAGGTGGCGGCTCTGGCAGCGGTGGTCCGGGCAGTGGCGGCACGATCGGTAGCGGCAGCACCGGCGGCTTTGGCGGTAGTCCCGGAAGCGGCGCTGCAGGTGGCAATGGCGGCAACGGCGGCTAAACCACCGGAATTTCGGAGGCAAACGTGACCCGAAAGCCCAAAGAACGAACCGGGCGACACCGTGGCTTTCAACTGGTGGGGCTTGGTCTGATCCTGTTTGGGTGTTTCATTCGAGTGATCGACCCCTACCCCGTGCGCATGACGCGCCTCATCTATTTCGACATTCTGCAACGCATGTCTCCGCGGGAGTATAACCCGGACCTGCCGGTGCGGGTGGTGGATATCGATGAACAATCGCTTGAGAGCTGGGGTCAGTGGCCATGGCCACGTACCCTGTTGGCGCAAATGGTTCAAAATCTCGGGGAACATGGCGCAGCGGCCATCGCCTTTGACATGCTGTTCGTCGAACCCGACAGGTTCTCGCCCGCACGGCTTCTCAAAGATCCCAGCCTTGCCGGTCTTCTGTCCGGCGACAGTCAGGCCGCTACGCTGGACAATGACATCCTGTTTGCATCGGAAATCGCCAATTGGCCCGTCGTGCTGGGTGCGGCGGCCCGGCAAACCGGCAATGGCACAGCGACGACAGCCAAGGCCGGACTTATCGAGATTGGCGAAGCACCGACTGCCGGGCTGGTCTCGGTCCCTCATTGGACACCGTCTGCCCCACCACTGGAAATCAACGCGGCGGGCATTGGCGGGGTCAATGTCTCACCCCTCGGGGGCACGGGGATCATTCGGCGGGTTCCAGTGTTGTGGGGCGGCCCAAACGGGGCCCTGCCCGGCCTGGGGATCGAGGCGCTTCGGGTTGCGATGGGTGAATCCATCATCATCGCCGAAGGCACGCCAGACGAAGCCGGGATTATGCTGGCGCTGGAAATTGGCGATTTCCGACTGCCCACCACCGAAAACGGCGAAGTTTGGGTGCGGTACCGGCGCGACGATCCCGACCTGTATCTGTCGGCCAATGACATCATGCAGGCACCGGACGATCCTGTACTGCGTGAACAGATCGAAGGCAGGATTATCCTTGTCGGCACTTCAGCCGCCGGTTTGTTTGATATGCACCAGACGGCATTAGGGGAATCCGTCCCCGGTGTCTCAATACACGCGCAATTGCTGGAGCAGATCCTGACCGGCGAAATGCTCAGCCGGTCGGACGTGACCGCCGCGCTTGAGCTTTTGTCCTTTATCACTCTGGGCATCGTCGTCACGGCCGTGATGGCGCGGTTTGGCGCGGTCGCCTCGTTCGTGGCGGGCGGGGCATCGGCCGCGGTGGTGCTTGGGATCAGTTGGCTGGCCTTTCGCAACCAGCTTGTTCTGTTTGACGTCACCTTTCCGCTGATGGGCGGTATGGCGAATTTCGGGTTGCTGGCGGGGTATCTGTTCATCACGACCGAGCGGGAAAAACGGGTGATCCGTCAGATCTTTTCCCACTATGTCGCGCCCGAGATTCTGGACGAGATGGAGGGCTCGGGCCATCAGTTGCAACTGGGGGGTGAGACGCAGGAAATCACCGTGATGTTCTCGGATATTCGCGGCTTTACACCCCTGTCCGAGTCCGTCTCGGCGACCGATCTGGTTGCCCTGCTCAACCAGTTGTTTTCGCAGCTGGGCGATGAAATTCTGCAGGAAAGAGGCACGATCGACAAATTCATCGGCGACGCGGTGATGGCCTTTTGGAATGCGCCCCTGCCGGTCGAAGATCACCCCTGCCGCGCCGCGCAAGCCGCATTGCTGATGCGACAGGCACTGGTGGCCTTCAACGCATCTGACGTGATGAAGGGGCGTCCGCCCATCGCGTTGGCAACCGGGTGTGCGACGGGTTTGGCCTGTGTTGGCAATATCGGGTCCAAGCGCCGGTTCAACTACACGGTGATCGGCGATGTGGTAAATGTCGCCGCCCGGATCGAGCAGAGCTGCCGCCATGTGGATTATGACATTGTCGTCTCGAACTCGGTTCACGACAAAACCCGAGATGACATGGCGATGCTTGAGGCCGGATTTGTGCACCTCAAGGGGCGGTCTGATCTGGAGCCTGTGTTTGTTCTGGTCGGCGATAAAAACCTGCTGGCCACACCCGCCTTCCAAAAGCTTGAAGTCTCTCACGCCAAGCTGATCACAGCGATCCGAAATCGCCTGCCCCACGATCAGGTTGAGCATCTGTGCGAAGACTGCCTTGCACAGGCGCAACAGGTCGAGCCGGGCCTTGTGCAGTTCTACCACGCGCTGTCTGGCCGAACCGCCGATTTCCGATCCGATGTTCAGTCAACGCAACTGATCTTCAGTCATCAAGGCCGAGAGGGTGACCCCTCGACCTCAACGAAAGTCACGGAGTGATCCGCATTTCAGTTTCCGGGTCAAAAGCCACAGCTTTTTCCATATTCACGGCGAACGCAAAATCCTGCCCCGGCGCAACCTCGGCGTCCGAGCGCATGCGAGCAATGACATCCTTCCCCCCAAGCGTCATCGACACAAACGTGTCCGATCCGGCGGGTTCCGTCACAACGATCCGATTGGTCATCTGCGCGATGTTCGAGGACTTGCGGTCCGCCCCATCCATATCCGTGATCGTCTCGGGCCGGATGCCCAGCAGAATGTCACGGCCATCCCATGCGGCCAGATTGTCCTGACTGAACGGCAGTTGCGCCATCGATCCATCGTGTATGGCCACCTCGGCATGCGGACGGCCATTCAGCACCACCACCTTTGCGGGCACCACATTCATGGCGGGTGAACCCATGAAAGTTGCCACGAAGATGTTGGCAGGCGTGTCATAGATTTCCTGTGGCGTGCCCAGTTGTTGAACGTATCCGCCGTTCATCACGGCGATGCGGCTGGACAGGGTCATCGCCTCGATCTGGTCATGGGTCACGTAGACGATGGTGGTGCCGAGGTTCTGGTGCAGCTTCTTGATCTCGGTTCGCATGTCGACGCGCAGCTTGGCGTCGAGGTTGGACAGGGGCTCATCAAACAGGAACACATCCGGGTTGCGCACCAATGCACGGCCCATCGCAACACGCTGACGCTGCCCCCCGGATAACTGGCCGGGTTTGCGATCCAGCAACTGTTCGATCTGCAGCAGCTTGGCGACCTCTTTCATCGCCTTGTCCCGATCAGCCTTGGGCACGCCGTGCATCTCAAGCCCAAAGGTGATGTTCTGACCCACGGTCATATTGGGATACAAAGCATAGCTTTGGAACACCATGGCGATGTTGCGGTTTGACGGGTGGACCCCGTTCATCACCTGTTCCTTGATGCGGATTTCGCCGCTGGTGATCTCTTCCAACCCCGCGATCATGTTCAGCAGGGTGGATTTGCCACAGCCTGACGGCCCGACCAGCACCAGAAACTCACCCTCTTGCACCGAGATGTCGACCTTGTGCAGCACCTCGACCGACCCGTAGGATTTGGTCGCGTTATCTATGTCCAGAAAACCCATCAGGTCTTATCCTTTCACCGAACCCGCCATCAGGCCGCGGACAAAGTACCGACCGGCCACGATATAGACGAGTAGAGTTGGCAGGGCCGCCAGAATGGCACCTGCAAAATGAACGTTGTATTCCTTTACCCCCGTGGACGACTGCACAAGGTTGTTCAGCGCCACGGTCATCGGCTGACTGTTGGCATCGGCAAAGGACGCCCCGAACAGAAAGTCATTCCAGATATTGGTGAATTGCCAGATGATCGAAACCACCGCGATCGGCCCGGAACTGGGCAGCAGGATGCGCCAGAAAATCTGAAAGAACCCGGCGCCGTCGATTTGTGCCGCACGGATCAACTCGGTCGGGAAAACGGCGTAATAGTTGCGGAAATACAGCGTGGTGAACCCGATCCCATAGACCACGTGCACCAGTGCCAGACCCCAGGTGGTACCCGCCAGACCGATGATACCCAACATCCGCGCCATGGGGATCAGGACGATCTGAAACGGGATGAAACAGGCAAACAACATCAATCCGAACAGGATAGTGTCATACTTGAACCGCCACTTGGTCAGCACATACCCATTCAGCGCGCCCAAAATGGTCGAGACCATCACAGCCGGAACCACCATCTTGATCGAGTTCCAGAAATAGGGCTTCAACCCGGTCGGATCGACACCGATCTGAGCCGAGGACCACGCCTTGAGCCAGGGCTCAATCGTGAAGGCCTGCGGCAGGTCCATCATGCCACCGCCGGTGATCTCCTCCAGCGGTTTGACCGAATTCACCAGCATCACATAAAGCGGCAACATGTAGAACAAGGCAAATAGCAGCAGCACCAGATAGATCAGCGTACGCGTGACGCGGCCGGTGCGGATTGCGGTATCCTGAGTGGCTTGGGACATCAGCGTTTCTCCCGCAATTCAGCGTAGAGATAGGGGATCATAATCGCCGCGATGGTCATCAGCATGATCGTGGCCGAGGCTGCACCGATCCCCATCTGGTTCCGCGTGAAGGTGTAGGAATACATGAAAGTAGCGGGCAGTTCAGTCGCACGACCCGGCCCACCACCCGTCAAAGCGATCACAAGGTCAAAGGTCTTGATTGCAAGGTGACTGAGGATCACGAAAGCCGACAAAAACGCCGGACGTAACTGCGGGATGATGATGCGGCGATAGAGGTTCCAGTTCGACGCCCCATCCATTTGCGCCGCGCGCAGGATTTCATTGTCGATCCCACGCAGGCCCGCCAGGAACATCGCCATGACAAAGCCACTGGTCTGCCAGACCGCGGCCAGAACAACCGTATAGATCGCAAAGTCGCGGTTCTTGATCCAGTCGAATTCAAAACTGGTCCAGCCCCATGTGTGCATGACGTTTTCCAACCCGATACCCGGGTCCAGAAACCACTTCCATGCGGTGCCGGTGACGATAAAGCTCAGCGCCATGGGGTACAGGTAAATTGGGCGCAGCAACCCTTCGCCCCGGATTTTCTGATCGAGGAAAATCGCCAGCCCCAACCCGATAGCGGTGCAAATGACAATATAGAGCCCCGCGAAAATCCCCATGTTCTTCAACGAGATTTCCCAATGGCTTAGCCGCCACAGCTTGTCATAATTCTCCCAGCCGACCCAGCCATAGGTTGGCAGAATACGACTGTCGGTAAAGGACAGGTAGACCGAGAACAGAATGAACCCGTAGACAAAGACCAACATCATCGCCAGCGACGGTGACAGGACCAGTTTGGGAATCCAGTTCTGAAGGCGTGTCTTGAAATCCGCGTCGGCCGAAACAGCCATGGCGCGCCCTCCTGCGAGTGGTGTTGAGACGTAGATCGCCCTCGTGGGATGGGGCAATTACCCCACCCCGAGGATCAAAAGATCACTTGGCGATCGAAACGGCGTCGACCAATTCGACCACAGCGGTTTCGCTGTCATACTCGCCGTTGAAATGCGCCGTCACGACGTCATAAATCGCGTTCTTGACCGAAGCCGGTGCCGCGTGGCCATGGGCCATTGACCCGAAAAGATTGCCCGAGGCCGCAGCCGCCGCCAGATCCTTCATGCCCTGCTTGCCGCAGGCATCAAAATCCGCGTCGCTGACATCGGTACGCGCCGGGACCGAGCCCTTGACCACGTTGAACGCCGACTGGAACGACGGCGACAGGATCGCGCTGGCCAGCGCCGCCTGCTCAGCCGAAACCGCGCCGCCCTGATCGAACATCATGAACTGGTCGGCATTGAACGTCACCTGATCCTGCGTGCCCGGGAAGCGGAAGCACAGGAAATCTTCGCCCGGCGTTTTACCCGCGTTCAGGAATTCGCCCTTGGCCCAGTCGCCCATCATCTGGAACCCGGCCTCACCGTTGATCACCATCGCAGTGGCAAGGTTCCAGTCGCGGCCCGAGAAGTTTTCGTCAACATTGGCGGCGATAAAGGACATGCGGTCGAACGCCTCTTTCATGGCGTCACCGCCCAGAGTGTCTTCGTCGAGATCGATAAAGGCCGCCTTGTAGCCGTCCGGGCCCAGCGTCGACATGACGATCGCGTCGAACACGGTCGCGTCCTGCCACGCCTGACCGCCATGGGCGATGGGCGTCACACCGGCGGCGCTCAGAGCTTCAACGGCGGCGACGAACTCATCCCAGTTGGTCGGCTGTGCGATGCCGTTTGCGTCCAGAACCGCCTTGTTGGCCCAAACCCAGTTGGTCGAATGCACGTTCACCGGGGCCGAGACCCATTTGCCATCATGCTTGGCAAACGCCTTCAGCGCGTCAGGCACAACCTCATCCCAGCCTTCCTGCGCGGCCACCTCGTTCAGATCGGCCAACGCGCCCTGCGCGGCCCAGTCCTGAATGTCAAAGCCCAGACCCTGCACCGCCGTCGGCGCGTTGCCAGCGGTCACACGGGCGCGCAGCACTGTCATCGCCTGCTCACCCCCGCCGCCAGCAACCGGCATGTCGGTCCAGCCAACACCCTGACCTGACAGGTCATCTTTCAGAACGTTCAGCGCGGCAGCCTCACCGCCCGAGGTCCACCAGTGCAGAACCTCTACCTCTTCGGCCTGCGCAAGGCTGGACGTACACAGCAGCCCAGCCACAATGACCGATTTTGTTTTCAGCATTTTACGCATTATCGTTTCCTCCCTAAATGCGATCTTTTTGTCTTTGGGCGCGTTCTGACGCGCTCTTTTACCTGGCGATTTCTGCCGCGGCCGGGCGTTCCCGTTCCACAAGGCTACCGATTATTTAGCGTCTTGTCCTCCAGGCTCTTGCGAGTCTCCCGCTCTTATCTAACCAGTTAGTTAACTTTCGTCGAGCTCACAGCAAGAAAGTCTTTTATTTACATGCTGCCCCAGATCATACCCGCCTTATTTTTTGCATCGTTTCGCGGCAAGTGGATATGATACAGCAACAGAATGTTAACGCCATCATTGGACACTAAAACGGTTTCGTCCAGCATTTTGAACGCCAATTTCACAATTCACAGGCAAAAATGCGCCAGATGGTTATCGCGTCCATGGCGCCGGACTCCAAAACAGCCCCTTTGGCAAGGGGCCGCTGGTGGAGCTGTTTTTTGATCCGTATCAGATGTTGTGTTGTCCGCAAGACGTCAAATATCGCCGCACGGTTTCGGCCATGCCAAAGGTCAGCGCATCACAAAACAGGGCGTGACCGATGGAGACTTCGGAAATCGACGGCACCCGAGCGGTCAGTTTCCGCAGCCCCTGAACCGTCAGGTCATGCCCGGCATTGACCTCAAGGCCCTGCGCCTCGGCCGCGGCGGTCGCTTGGGCCAGACGCTCAAGTTCGCGCGCTTCTGCCGCCGGGTCGTCATAGGCACTGCCGAACGGGCCGGTGTAAAGTTCGACCCGATCTGTCCCGGTCAGGGCGGCCTGCGCCATATGGCTGACCTCGGGGTCGGCGAAAACAGACACCCGGTGGCCGTTCTGTTTCAACCCGGCAATAACATCGGCAAGCATCGCCCCGTCTGCGCCAAAGTCCCAGCCATGGTCGCTGGTCGCCTGTGCCGGATCGTCCGGCACAAGCGTCACCTGATCCGCGCGTACGTCGTGGACCAGCGCCAAAAAGCGCGCGTCGGGGTAACCTTCGACATTCAGCTCCCGGTCGGGAAACTCTGCATCCAGAAAACCACGTAACGCGCGTACGTCGTCGGCGCGGGTGTGGCGTTCATCCAGGCGGGGGTGCACGGTGACACCGACCGCGCCCGCGTTCAGGGCAATCCGCGCCAGATCGAGGATATCCGGCCAGGGATGGTCCCGCCGGTTCCTCAGCAAAGCGGCGACGTTCAGGTTCACTGACAGATGAGTCATGGCCGCGCCTTACAGTTTGAACGACTGAACGTGGTCGGGCATGGCAACGCCCTCAAGGTTGCGCGGGTCGGGGATCGGCTCTCCGACCGTGGTGCGCACCGGAATGACGCCCGCCCAAATCGGCAGGTCGTAATCCTCGTCCTCATCAATCGGACCACCGGTGCGGATTTTCGCGCTGCCTTCGGTGATTTCCATGCCCAGCACCATCGTCGCCTTCAGGTCTTGCTCATAATCCGGGCGCAGTCCCTCATACCGGCCCGGGAACAAGCCGTTGACAAAGCGCCCCAGCTTCGCAAGCTTTTGCGCAGGGTCCTCGATCTTGAACGCTGTCCCAAACAAGGTGACCGAGCGTGAATTGACCGAATGGTGCATCCCGGACCGCGCCAGAACAAAGCCATCCAGAATCGCGACAGACAGACAGACCTGCGTGTCACGCGATTTGCGCAACGCGCGGCTGGCGGATGATCCGTGCCAGTACACATGATCGCCTTCACGCCATTGCAGCGTTGGCGTCACGAAAGGCGCACCATCAATCACATACCCCACGCTGCACATCGGCTGCGCGTCCAGAATGGCGTTGATTGTCGTGCGGTCAAAATGTCCCCGCTGATGAGAGCGGCGCAGGCGCGTTTTGTCGGTGATCTCAAGTGTGTCGGTCATGGTCGTCGCTCGGGTTTTGATCTTGCTATGGCGGTAATGACCCCATATTGGATGTTTTCAAATGTCCAATTCTGAAAAATTTTCTAAGGCCAATTTGCATCGCGACCTGTTCGCGATCTCGCTGGACGGGTCACAGTCTCTGTCCCTGCAGGCCCAATTGCTGGAAAAGCTGCGTGCCCTAGTCTCTGGCGCTCCGGCTTTGGCGGGGGGGCGTTTGCCATCAAGCCGGGCGCTGGCGTCCGAGCTTTCGATCTCGCGCACAACGGTGCAGGCGGTCTATGACCAGATGATCAGCGAAGGCTACCTGATCACGAGGCAAGGCAGCGGCACCTTCATCGCCAGTGAGATTACCCATCTGTCCCAACCCCAGCCCATCCCACGCCCCGCAGGACCGGTGGCGCAGAACTGGCGGCCGTTTCAAACCGGACTGCCGGATCAGGCGCTGCTGCCGCATCGGCAATGGGCGCGCCACTTGGAACGGGCCTGGCGCGCGCCAACGGCGGGTTTGCTGGCGCGCCCGGACCCATTGGGATGGTACCCCCTGCGCGAAGCGATAGCCGATCACCTGGCCGCCTGGCGGCACTTGCCCTGCGATCCCGGACAGGTTGTGATCACATCAGGTGCGCGCGAGGCGTTCGAGGTGATTTTTCACGGGCTGCTTGGCGCGGGCAAACAGATCGCGGTCGAGGACCCCTGCTGGCCCAAGCTGCACACGATCCTGTCGGACACCGGCAACACCGCCTGCCCCGTTCGCATCGACGACAACGGGTTGGACGCAGTGCGCATCCCGCAGGCAACGCAGGCCACCGTCGTCACCCCGTCCCGGCATTATCCAACCGGCACCAGCCTGCCGGTATCGCGGCGCATCGCCCTGCTGGATTGGGCCAGAACCGCCGGGGCCGTGGTGATCGAGGATGACTATGACAGCGAGTTCCGCTATCGCGGGCAACCGCTGCCTTCCCTGTCCGGGCTCGATGGTCTGGACAACACGATCTATCTTGGCAGCTTTTCCAAGTTGGTCAGCCCGGCGCTGAGGATCGGGTACATGGTGCTTCCGAAACGCCTGATGGACCAAGCCAAAGGGTATCTTGGCAAGGTTGGCGCCCGGGCGTCATTGATACCGCAACCTGCATTGGCAAGTTTCATGGATAGCGGAGAATTCGCCCTGCACCTGCGCCGCATGCGGCGGGTCTATGCCAAGCGTCAAACCCATCTGCTTGAGTCGATGACCCCAGCCTCGGACCTGCTTGACCTGCAACCGGATTCGTCCGGCATGCATCTCTGCGTCCTGCCAAAGGGACCATGCGACGCGCTGTGGGATCAGCATGTCAGTCAGCAAGCCGAGAAACGCGGGCTGCGCGTCAGCGCGTTGTCTTCCCATTGCGTGCTGCCGGACAAGGTGCAGGGTTTGTTGCTTGGCTATGCCGGTTTTGACGAGGACACGCTGTCGAAGGCGTCACAACACCTGATCTCAGTCCTCAGGGCCTGCCGGTAGGTGCGTTGGCCTACTGGAGACCGGCCAGAAAAGCCTCGGCTCTGCTAAGATGCTTTTCGCGGGTCTCTGCCGGCATCCGCATCGCGGTTCTGCACATCATCGCCCAGCGCGGATTGCGCCCAAGACTGTCTGCGTGTTTGAAGATGAACCGCCAATACAGACCATCCCAGACCTCGGCCCAAGGGCCTGCGGTCCAATGGCTCATCTTGCGGACATAGTTTGAGCCCGAAAAATAGGGTTTGGTGGTGATCAGCCCCCCATCTGCGTGCTGGCTCATCGCGTAGACATTCGGGACCATGACCCAATCGTAGCTGTCCACGAACATCTCCATGAACCAGCGATAGACATCGTCGGGGTCGATCTCGCACAGAAACATGAAGCCGCCCAGAACCATCAGGCGTTCGATGTGATGGCAATAGCCCGTCTGCAACACACGCCCGATGGTGTCGTCAATCGGTGCGATGCCGGTTGTGCCATCATAAAACGACGCGGGCATCCGGCGGTGATGGCCCCAATGGTTGGTCGTCCGCATCTGCACGCCCAGATCTTCGTAGGTTGCGCGCATGAATTCGCGCCAACCGATGATCTGACGCACAAAGCCCTCAACCGAATTCAACGGCACGGACCGCTTCTGCGCATGCTCCAGCGTTGCATCCAGGACCTGTTTCGGCGTCAGCAACCCGATGTTGAGCGCGGGGGTCAAAACCGAATGCCACAGCCAGCTTTCACCTTCGACAATCGCGTCCTCATAATCGCCAAAGCGGTCAAACCGACGTTCCAGAAACTGTTGCAACCACGCGGCGGCGGCCCGGTGGGATGTCGGATAATACAGCGTGTCCAATGAACCTGGCGCGCCCGGGAAGTCAGTCATGACGCTGTCTGCGGCGGCCCGGTCTATGGCGTCATGCGTAGGCCAGTCGATCCAGGGCAAAGAGCCAAGCAGCTTTTTGGGAACTTTCTTGCGGTTCTCCTCATCAAAGCTCCACTGTCCGCCTTCGGGTTGATCGCCCTCCATCAGCACGCCCAAGCGCCGCCGCTGGCTTTTGTAGAACTCGGCCATGAACCACCGTTTGCGTGTTTTGATCCATGCCTCATTTTCGGGTTTCGTATTCAGAAAGCCCGGCGAGGGGCGCATGTCCAGATGGAGACCCGTCTGATCCGCCGCCCACCGCAGACGTTTTTCAATGAGGAAATCAACGGGGTCCGCCATGACCAGCTGCGTCATCCCATCGCGCGCCAAACGTCGGAACAGACGCAGCGCTGCCTCCGCGTGCCTTTCATAGCCATGGATTTCGGCCTCAAAGCCCCGGGCCAGCAGGTTTTGGCAGTACCGCATCATACTGGCGCGATGCAGCCACAGCTTTTGCTTGTGCATCCGCGCCGCATAGATGGCGTCATCGAAAAACAGCGGGTCTTCGAATAGAACCAGACGCCGGGTCTTGTCCGACAATCCGGGGTGATCGGCAAAAAGCTGATTGGGCAGGATGAGGGTGGCGGATGTCAAAAGATACCCTTGCAACTTGGTCTAGCGGCCTAGGTATCCCGGTCCGTGCCCGGGGCAACCGGAAATTCCGATCTCTGGCGGAAACAGCGCCCTCGAAGCCGTGTTTTGTTCAACCGCCTTGATACAGGCACTCTCATTGGTCAACCCATTGGCACAAATGACAATTTGACAGACTGCAAGGCGGATGCTTACCCTAGCGCCAGTACACTAAACCAATATTTCAATTGTTTTCAGCGTTCTGAGGCGCTGCCTTGTCGGCCAGACTTTGACATGGAGGTTTCAAGATGGAATTGATCACTGAACAGCTCCGCGCCTTTCCAATCATGGCGCTTTTCCTGTGTCTGGGCCTGGGATATGGCGTCGGCAAATTCCGCGTCGGCAAATTCGAACTGGGCGGTATTGCCGGGACGCTGCTGGTGGCGGTGTTCGTCGGGCAGATCGGCGGTATCACCCTCAGCACCGATGTTCAGAACGTGTTCTTTTCGCTGTTCATCTTCATGGTCGGCTATAATGGCGGGCCGCAATTCTTTGCCGCGCTGAACCGCACTGCGCTGACCAAGCTGCTGGCTGCTTTCATGATGACGCTATGGGGGCTGTTCTTCGTCATCGTCGTGGCCCGTCTGGCCGGGTTGGACAAAGGTCTGGCCGCCGGGCTGGCCGCCGGAGGGCTGACCCAATCGGCCATCATCGGCACCGCCGGTAACGCCATCGATCTGCTGGGGTTGGCCGCGGATGAAGCCGAAAAGCTAAAAACCAACATCGCGGTCGGCTATTCGGTAACCTATATCTTTGGCTCAATCGGCCCGATCCTCGCGGTCAGCGTCATCCCGATCATCATGCGCGTCGACCTGCGGCAAGAGGCGATCAAACTGGCCCAAAAGCTCAGCGGGGGTGGTCGCAAGCTTGAGGAAGGTGAGTTCCTTCCAATGAACCGGTTCGACGCGCGCGCCTATCAGGTCAACGCCGATGCGGCGATCGCCGGACAGTCTGTGACCGCCATCGAGGGCGGGTATGACGGCGATCTGATTGTCGAAAAGCTGCTGCAGGACGGTGCCCCGGTTGAGCCGACGCCCGAGACTGTTGTGAACGCGGGTGACGTGATTGTCGTCTCTGCGCTGGTGACAACGCTAACCCAGTTCGAAGGCACCGCCAGCGGTGAGATCGGGGAATACCCGCCCGAGCTGACCGTGGTCGAAGAACGCCGCAACGTGGTTGTCACCAACCGCAAGCTGACCGGAAAAACCCTGAGCGAACTGCGAGAGGCTCTGACCGCCGATCAGCGGCGCGGGGTTCATATCTCAAAGATCACGCGCATGGGGCACGACGTTCCTGTGCTGCATAATACCGAAATTCACGCCGGAGATGAGCTCAGCATCGTTGGTCACAAAGACGACCTGAACCGGGTGTCGAAAGTGGCAGGCTACGTTCCACCCGCCGCCTCGGTCACCAACTTCATCGCGCTGGGGATCGGTGTGGCTGTCGGCTATCTGATCGGTGAGATCAGCTTTGTCATTGCAGGCACCAAAGTGGCGCTGGGGTCCGGGCTGGGCTGTCTGGTGACCGGGTTGATCATCGGCTACCTGCGCATTCGCCGCCCCAAGATCGGCGGCATCAACCGCGGTGCCGCGAATTTCCTGCAAAGCTTTGGCCTTGCGGTCTTTGTCGGCGTTGTCGGCCTGAACGCGGGCAAACCGGCGCTGCAGGCCATTCAGGAATACGGCATCATCCTGTTGCTGCTGGGTGTGGTTGTCACGCTGATGCCAATGATCGTGCAATTCCCGATCAATTACTTCGCGCTGCGGATCAAGAACCCGGTCGAAGCCTGCGCCGTGGTGACCGGATCGCGCTCGGGCAATCCGGGCTTTGCAACCTTGTTGGAGAAAACCGGGAACGCGACACCAACACCCGCCTTCACCATGACCTATGCGGTGGCGAATATCTTCCTGACGCTGTGGGGGCCTTTGGTCGTGGCCTTCGTACCCTAAGTTACATCAGCAGGATCACGATGACCGAGCCCCACAGCGCCAGCAGCACATTGCCAACCGCATAGCCAAGGCCATAGCCCAGCGTGGGCACCTGGCTTTGCGCGGCCTCTTGCACCGCTGCCAATCCGGGGGCCGACGTCCCGGCCCCGCAGCAGGTGCCAGCCAGAACCCCTTCGTTGATGCCAAAGACCTTGCGGCCAACGATAACCGCTGCGCCATGGGACAAAAGTACGATGGCGACCGACCCAAAGATCAGCGACGGCCCGCTTTCGACCACGCCGGTCACGAAACTGGGCCCCGAGGTTATGCCGACACAGGCCACAAACACGCACAGGCCGAGGGAATCGAAAATCCACAGCGTCGCCTCGGGCACAAACCCGAACGTCCGGTGAACCGAGCGGAGCCATCCCGCAACCAGCCCGCCCAGCAAAACCCCGACCGAGGTTCCAAGGCCCAGTTCAATCGCGCCGTATTTCAGCGCGGGGATACCGATCAGGCCACCCAGAAGAATGAAAAAGGCCACAAAGATCATGTCCGTCTTGTCGGTTTCCCGGTCCAGATACCCCAGCCGGGCGGCGGCATCCTCGATATGGCTGCGTGTGCCTGATACGGTCAGCACGTCGCCCTGATGCAATGTCACGCTGCGAAAGACGGGCAGATGCTCACCCCCGCGCATGATACCGCGCAGATAGATGGTGCGCGCCTCGGGGCGGGCGGACAATTCGGCCAGCGTCTTGTTGACCACATCTTTATGCGTCACCACGATTTCGGCGGTTTGCAGGGGCAGGTCCAGCAACTCGGGGTCTTCGACCTCTTCGCCCAGCATAGCCGTATGGTCGATCAGATAGGACCGCACCCCGGCAATTGCGGCCACGTCGCCTTCTTGCAGGACCATATCGCGCGTCGTGGGAAGGATTTTGTTTCCGCGACGAACCCGGTCGAAAAAGGCGCGGACATGATCGGGCACGCGGGCCTCAAGCTCGGCAATGCTGTGACCGGCGAGGTCTGCGCTGATGCGATAGGCGCGGGCCTCGAAATCGCGATGCTCGGACACCATGGGGGCATCCTTGTCGTCAAGCTCGGCCTCATATTCGTCGCAGGCCTCTTTCAGCGAGCGGCCATAGAACCGGGGGGCCAGTTGGGTGTGGAAAAAGATCGTGGCGATGACGCCGACGAAATAGGCCACAGCGAAACCGGTGGCAATTTCGGCATCAAACACCTGTTGCGCGGCCTCATCCGCGCCAGTCTTGGCGAAGGCATCAATGGCCACGCCCAATGTGGCGCTTTCGGTTACGCCTCCGGCCAGCAAACCGGCGGCAATGCCGACCGACAGCCCCATCAACGGCGCCAAGATGGCCGCAACCCCCAGCGCAACCACGCACAACAACACCGTGACCGCAATCTGCGGCAGCGCCTGCAGGTTCAAAGATCGAAAAAACTGCGGCCCGGTCCGGTAGCCAATGGCAAACAGGAACAACATGAAGAACGCCTGTTTCACATCATCCGAAATCACCACCCCGGTCTGCCCGACCAGAACCCCGGCCAGCAGACACCCCGCGACTGAGCCGACGGTGAACGACCCAATGGTGATTTTGCCCAGCGCATAGCCCAGCGCCAGGCTGCAGAACAAGGCAAGGGCGGGGTGATGGCCGAAAATCGACCCGATCAATTCCATGCCAATCTCCCCTTCCCTTCGTCCAGACTTAGCCGTGCAGTGGCAAGCCCTTGGACGCGCGGTAAGCCTGCACATAGCCAATGGCCACGGCCCGCACGGCGCGTCCGATCTGACGATAGGCACTGTCATCGAGATTGGCAAAGGACACCCGCGCCGACCAGTTCGGCGCGTCAAAGCCCGACCCGTTCAGCAACACGATCCCATGATCCTGCGCCAGCTTGAACGAGATATCCAGCGGGTGCACATTTTCCTTGATCCACGCGACCACGTCCTCGCCCACGTATTTGCGCAGCCAGAATTCAAAGTCGATGATGCCATAGTATTTGTCGAACAGCGGATTGTCGGGCACCTCGATCCCCATACCTTCGACCAGCTCATCAAACCGGTGTTTCAGGATACCCCAGCAGAATTTCTGATAGGCTTTGTCCTCATCCATCAACTCAACCAACGAAAACAGCGTCATCATCACCTGCTGCGGCAGCGACAAGCCCGCCGTATGGTTCAGCGCAACATCCCGGCTGTCGGCGACGATCCGGTCGATGAACTTGAACGCATCGGGGTCCGGTGTCAGCGTCTCATACCGGGCATTGACCACGGCTTTGACGTCATCGGGCGCCTCGGCGATCATTTTGTCGAAGATGTTGTTCTCAGCCACCAGGATTGCGCCCAGACGCCAGCCGGTGCAGCCAAAATACTTGGAATAGGAATATACCCCGATGGTATTCTCGGGCAGATGCCCCATCACCGACTGAAAGTTCGGAACAAAGGTGCCGTAAACATCATCGGTCAGGATGATCAGGTCCGGGCGGCGGGTTTTGACGAATTCGACCAGACGGGTCATGACCTCGGGGCTGATCGCCACAGACGACGGGTTGCCCGGGTTGACCAGAAACAGGGCTTTGACCTTGGGGTCGGCCAGTTGCTCCAGATCGTCATCGGTCAGTTGAAAATGCTCTTCTTCCGCCGAGGACACATCCACAATATTCAGCCCGTAATCCTCAAGCACCGGCATTTCCAGATAGGGCGTGAAGATCGGTGTGCCCAGCGCGATGGTGTCTCCGGCATTCAGCAACCGCTGGTTCTTGAGCGCCTTGAAGATATAGCACATCGCGGCCGTGCCCCCCTCAACCGCGTAGATGTCGAACTTGGCATTCGGGCGATGACCTGAACACATCGCCCACATCACGTATTCATGCACGATAGCCTCATTGTGCTGCATGCAGCGATCCGGCATCGGATAGTGGTCGCCAACGATACCGTCGGTCAGTTCCAGCACAAAATCGTCGGGGGTAAAGCCGAATTTCTCGATCGCAAAATCCACCACTGCAACCAGCGTATCCGCGCCCGGAGGGCCGTCTTTCGCGTCAGACCCGGCGCAATACGCCTTGAGGCGGTCGTAGCAGCCCGGCCCCTGCGGCATACCGGCCAGACCCACCTGCGGCTCATTGCGGTGGCGCTGCGCCTCGGTCATGGCAAACTGACCCAGCAGAAAGAATGCCTCACGCGCTTTGGTGGCGATCCAGTTGGGGTTGCCCCGCCCGGCGTTCAGATAGGGCAATGCCATCTGGCGGGCTTCTTTCTGCGCCAGCTTGATAAGCTCATCTTTGATCTGAAATGGACTTAGATTTTCGAATTTATGCAGATCGAGTGTTTCTGACATGGCATCAAACCCTTGCGTTAATTCAAATGGAAGAATTCAACCAGATGGTACGCAAGGATTTGCAGCTGTGTAAACTATGTCGTTGAAATCTGACGTCAGATTTCAGTTGATGCGCGACGAAGCCCCCAACGCGCCAGCCAGCGCGTTTTGGATTTCAGCCGGGAAAGCCCGCCCTTTTGCGTGCAGCCCCGCAGCAACCCAGCCCACTGTGTGACCGCGGCTGCCTATATCGTTGGCCCGCGTCACGGCAGGAGAGATACGTTCAACGCTGACCAGTTCCATCGAACGTTCGATCTCTGTCTCGGTCAGAACCATTTTGACCGCGCTGATAATATCCATCGACACTTGCAAGGTCTGATGTTCCAACCGATGTGCTGCATCGGTCAGCATCCGGGTGCAAAAGGCCGACAGAAAATACCAGCGAAAAATCAGGAAAACACGATCCTGCAATTCGTCCCGCGCAGCGCCAGAGGCGTCAGTGGCAGCAACAATGCGATCAAAGGCAGCTTCGGCGGCGGCTGAGGCCTGGCATATCTGGCGTTCTCGCTTTGCGATGGCGCCGACGCCCGGGGCAAATGCAACAGCAGCTTCTTGGGATTCCAGATTCATGCATGACCTCCAACTCTGTCTCCTGACAGAGATGTGGAGTGTCGCGCGTGATATCGGTTGCGAATTGCTGCCATCTTTCGCCGTAAAAACCCCTTTTCTGGCATAATAAAATGACACAAAGCAGAATCCAAATCAAACTCAACCGATGGGCAGCGCAGATTCCGCCAAACCGTGGCTTTTGCTACACATCCCGAATTGAGGCAGGCCAAGCGGTCAGGGCTGCAACGCACATATATCTGACATGATCTTGCAATAGTTATGCCCAGTTCTGCATTTAAGAATACTCAATCCTGCTGAACAGTTTACGAGTTTGAATTTAACGAGGGGGTACGAGCGGGACCAGGGGGTGAGCGCCTGACCAGCCGGGCTCGCCGACGGGCAGAGCAGCTCCCCCCGCCGCGTCCCATCAATCAATCTTGCTTTTTTGCGCGTGTGGCGTGACCCCGAAACTGGACCTGTAGACACGCGAAAAATGGCCCGGGCTTTCGAACCCACAGGCCATGGCAACCTCGGTCACAGAGGCTTCGGTCTGCAAAAGCAGCTTTTGTGCGCGTTCCAGCCGCAGCTCCATAAAGTACTTTTTTGGCGATGTATTCAGGTACTTGCCAAACAACCGCTCCAGCTGACGGGTGGAAATCCCAAGGTCTTCGGCAATCTTCGACGGGGATACTGGCGTTTCAATACAATCACGCATGATATGGATGGCGCGCGCCAGATGAGTGTTGCGCATCCCATTGCGTGATTGCAAAGACACTCTTTGCTTGGCGGTGGCATTTCGCACCGCGTTATAGACCATCTGATCTGCTACGGCGATCGCCAGCTCTTCACCATGGTCACGTTCAATCAGATGCAGAATCAGATCCGCCGTGGCAGTCCCGCCAGATGCCGTAATGTGCTTTTCATCCGCCACAAATACACTGCGCACCAGGTTCACTTCTGGAAAGGCCTCCATGAAGGCGTCGTGGTACTCCCAATGGATGGCAGCCTTGCGCCCATCCAGAAATCCCGCCTCGGCCAACAACCAGGCACCCGAACAGAGCGCCCCAATCGCCGTCCCCCGCGCCCGTTCACGGCGCAACATGGCCAGCAGGGGCCGCGTGACGTGGTTTCGCATATGGATACCGGACAGAACAAACAGCTGATCGGTTTTCGGCACATCCGCCAAACCACCATTCACCAGCGTCACCAGCTCATTCGAGCAGGTCGCGCGCGCACCGTCTTCGGATAGCAGAGTCCAGTCGTACAGTTTTTCCTCGCTGAGCAGATTGGCGATTCGAAGTGGCTCAATCGCACATGAGAACGCGAGATGTGAGAATTCCTCGATGAGGACAAAGGTAATGTGGCGCGTTTGCCCCATGTAGTGGCTCGTTTAGTTTGGCTTGGCGTTTGCCCCATGGTGCACCATTTCGGCGCGTTTCAAAATGGCAATTCGTTCTAACAGGGTGCCCCGTGTTCATTGCCCTGTGCGCTTGCGGGTCTTGAACCGGTTGCCCTTACAACAAAAAACGCCGCCCATTTCAGGGCGGCGTTCGTGTTTTTAGCTTTTAGCTGGCTTATTCAGCGGCTTGCGTTTCCGCGGTGCCATGCTTGTCACGCTGGCTGTCGCGGAACAGCGCCTTGGCCAGTGCCACCATCATCAGGCCCATGACCATGGTAAATGGCAGCGCGCCGATGATCATCGCGTTGCGCAGCGCATCCAGCGGGTTGTTGTCACCTGCCGCAAGGATCAGCGCGCCGATCACAGCCGTCAGGATCAGGCCCCAGATGATGCGGTGCTTGATGCCGGTTTCCTGGCTGCCACCCGACATGATGGTGTTCATAACCAGAATGCCCGAGTCCGCAGAGGTCACCAGGAAGGTCAGGATCAGGACAACGCACATCACGTTCAGCATCGACAGCAGGCCACCGTCGATCATGTAGGACAGCGTGACGAACAGCTTGTTGGTGTTCGATGCGCCGATGATCGCGCCACCAGCTTCACCTGCCAGTTCCAGATCGATCGCGGTGCCACCCAGAACGGTCATCCAGGCAAAACACACCAGTGCCGGTGCAAAGACGCAGCCCAGGATGAACTCACGAACCGAACGGCCCTTGGAGATACGCGCCAGGAACAGGCCAACGAAGGGCGAGAACGCGATCCACCATGCCCAGTAGAAAGTTGTCCAGCCTGCCTGCCAGCCGAACTGACGGCCTTGCTCACCAGCAGCATAGGCTGCAGCCAGCGTGGCTTCGTCCAGTTCAGCCGCGGCGCCTTCCAGACCGCTCTTGAAGCCGTCAAAGCTGCCCCATGCGTTGGTTGCGCCACCCATCAGGGCATCGGCATGCGCCTGCGCCTCAGCGGGCAGAGCCGCTGCAAAGGCTTCAGCCGAAAGCGGGCCATAAGCACCAAAGCTCAGCGAAATGAAGTGCAGGATATAGTCTACCAGCGCCGTGCCATATGTGGTCATCGCGAATACGAACGAACCAAATACGACGAAGGTGAGCAGCAGGATAACCGACAGCACCAGGTTAAGGTTCGACAGGTACTTAACGCCCCGGCCAACACCCGACACAGCCGAGATGATCGACAGACCCATGATCACAACCAGACCGGTGATCAGGCCCACTTTGGACGGGGTCGGAACCTCACCGCCAAAGTCCATGATCCATTCCATGCCGGTGATGGCATAGAGACCGTCAATGAACTGGCTGACACCGAAACCGATGGTCACCGACACACCCAGGATGGTTGCAACAACGCCCAGAACGTCAACGATGTGGCCCAGGAAGCCGTTCATCAGCTTGCCAAACAGCGGCGTCAGAGCCGCGCGGATGGTCAGAGGCATGTTGCGGGTATAGGCGTAATAGGCCAGCGACAAGCCAGTCACCACATAGATCGCCCAAGCATGGAAGCCATAGTGCAGGTAGGTGTAGCGATAGGCCGACTGTACCGCCTCGGGTTGGTTACCAGGCACGTCACCTGCAACCACGACCGGGTTCGACCCCCACAGGCCCAGCGGCTCGGCGGTTGCGAAAACCATCAGGCCCACACCCAGACCGGCGCCGAACATCATCGAGAACCATGAAAAGTTCGAGAACTCGGGCTTTTCGCCCGGCGTCCCCATGACGCGCTTACCGGTCGACGGCAGGATCGCCACAACGGCCAGGAAAAAGAAGAAGATTCCAACAATGACAACGTAGAAACTGTTGAAGATTTCCAGAAGTTTAAAGTTCCAGCTGCCCAGCGTGCTGTTCGCATTTGCAGGGAAAACCAGAGCCCACAGAACCAGCGCAACCATGACCCCTTTACTGATAAGGGCAATCGGCACGCTGTTGTTCTCATAAAAACCGCTATCCGCGGTTTTTATGTCTAGGTCTGTAAATGGTTCGGGTACCGACATCTTGTCCTCCGTGTTGACGGTATAGGTTGGGTTGAACTCACCTAACGGCGGTCCTCCAATCTTGATCTCCCAATTGACCTGTTCAGTTGGTGCCCGAGTTGTCTGCACCAATGGAACAAGCCACGGAAAGTTGTTTGGGCATGCTGCCCGGGCTGCCGCCGAAACGCAACAACCGTTGGTTAACCTGCCTAGCCCGTCGACTTTCGACCGATCAGGCCGATACCGACATTTCAGGCCGATTTGCGACACATATCCTGAAACGTGATCGAAAAATACAGCTTCAACGCAATTGTGCTTTTTTCTTACCTGTAAAAAAATTAAACTCTCGCTGAATACTGCTCAACCGATCCTTCCCGGGTCCGCACCCGCCTTCTGCGCTCAAAACAGCCTCAAGGCACAAAGGCTCTGCCCCTCAACTGTCGTCGATGTGATAGCCCCTGACCCTACGGGAAGCTGTTCCAAATTGTGATCGCCCGTATAGTCTGAGTGAACCGCTACTGTCGCAAAATGAGAGGCGCGCATGGCGCAACACACAGATATGCTGATCGTCGGCGCCGGATTCTCGGGCCTGACCATGGCGATCGAGGCACGCAAGCACGGCATCCGCGACATCGCCATACTTGAAAAAGCAGGCGACATAGGCGGCACATGGAGAGAGAACACCTATCCCGGCGTCGCATGCGATATTCCCTCGCACCTCTATTCTATGGCAACGCATCTGAACCCAGATTGGAGCCGCGCCTATGCAGGCGGGGCCGAAATCCAGGCCTATCTGCAAAAAGTGTGTCGTGATGAAGGTCTGTACGATCTGTGTCACTTTGGCCAACAGCTGAAATCGGCACGGTGGGACGGAACCAACTGGCAGGTTGAAACCGAAAGCGGACAGCACTGGACGGCCCGTTTTCTGGTCTCGGCCATTGGCGCGCTTCATTTACCCAGCATTCCTGACATTCCGGGCGCAGACAGCTTTCCGGGGTCTCGTTTTCACTCGGCCGAATGGGACCACAAGGCCCCGCTTGCAGGCAAACGCATTGCCGTTGTGGGAAGTGGCGCGTCGGCCGTTCAATTCCTGCCGGAAATCGCCAAAATGGCGGCGCATGTCACGCTGTTCCAACGCACACCGCCCTATGTTCTGCCCCGACCTGACGGCCCCATAGCGCCGTGGTTACGCCGCATGTACAGACGTATCCCTCTATTACCACGTCTGCGGCGCAAGCTGATCTACACCGTCTTTGAATACCGGCACCGCGTGTTCCGCGGCGAAGAAAAGATGGTGAAGTTTGCCATGAAGATGTGGCGCGGCGAACTTGAGAAATCGATCACAGATCCCGAAGAGCGCAAAATACTGACCCCGGATTACCGGATCGGCTGCAAGCGCATCCTCAGTTCAAATGATTGGTACCCCACGTTGGCGCGCGACAACGTCACCGTCGTTCCCCATGGCGTATCGGCTATTGAGGGTGATCAGATCGTCGCCTCAGACGGTAGCAGGACGCAGGCGGACGTTCTGATTTGGGGGACAGGCTTTCACGTGACAGATGTGGTTCAACGTCTGGATATCTCGGGTCTTGATGGCCTGACGTTGCGCGATGCCTGGGCCGATGGAATGAAGGCCAATCTGGGCACAGCAATCGCCGGATTCCCGAACTTCTTTATTCTGCTGGGACCGCATACCGGGCTGGGTCACAACTCGGTCGTTCTGATGATCGAAGCGCAGGTGAACCATATCGGGCGCGTTTTGGATCAGATGCAGGACAAGGGATTGCGCGCCATTACGCCGGACCCTGCAAAACAGGCCGCCTTTACACAGGAAATGCAGGACCGTCACGTCGACAGCGTCTGGCAGGCAGGTGGGTGCGCGTCGTGGTATCAGGATGAACAGGGCCGCAACACAACGCTTTGGCCTGGGCCAGTATCCGAGTATCAAAAGCGTATGGCCGGGTCCGGACTGGAACACTACCAACCGGCGCCACCCCAACGTGGAGATCGATGAGATGAACACTTTCCTTGTAATCCTTCTGCTTATCGTTGCCTTTTTCATCGGTATGAACCTTTGGACCCGGAAACTGACGGCTGAAGGGCATCGGCGGGTGCCGCAACTGGGGGATATCACGCCTGTGACAGGGGGCAGCATCCACTTTGTTGAACGGGGTGATCCTACCAAACAGACCCTTGTTCTGATCCATGGCCTGACAGGACAGCTGCAGCACTTTACCTATGCATTGGTCGATATGCTGGCCGAGGATTTTCATGTGATCGCAGTCGACCGTCCGGGCTGCGGGTATTCCACACGCGACGCGGCCGATTTGGGTCAACTGCCCGAACAGGCACGCATGATTCAGGAATTCCTTGATACCAAAAGTATCTCGGACGCCGTGTTGGTGGGACATTCACTGGGTGGCGCAGTGTCCTTGGCGATGGCGCTGGACCGGCCCGAGCAAACCCGAGCTCTCGCTCTTTTGGCCCCTTTGACCCACAAAGTGGATACAACCCCACCGGTTTTCAAGCCTCTGGAAATCCGGGCCGAATGGCTGCGCAGCCTGATTGGCAACACCATCGCCGTACCGCTTGCCTACAAGACCGCTCCCTACACATTGGGGGCGGTATTCCACCCCGAACCGGCCCCTGACGATTTCCTGGATCGTGCAGGGGGCGCTTTGGGTTTGCGGCCTTCGGCCTTCATCACCGGGTCGCAGGACGTTATCGGCATCGAGGCCAGTATTGATGCCCAGATGGCGCGGTATAACGATCTAAAGGTGCCCGGTGCCATTCTGTACGGTTCGGAAGATGCGCTATTGTCACCCAGCGCACAGGGCGACCCCATGACCCGTTTCGGCCTCAGCAATGAACGGATCGAAGGCGCTGGCCACATGATCCTGATCACTGAACCCAATACTTGCGCTGCGTTCATCAGACAGATTGCCACCGGCGCACGATCAGAACCTCAGACCACAGAGACGGCCTGAACCGAGCCTAAAAAGAATCCGGCCCGAGCCGTCTTTTCCCTCTTGACCCTCTCGGACCCCTCGCTTAAATCGCCTCTCACTCATGGCGGAGTAGCTCAGTTGGTTAGAGCAGCGGAATCATAATCCGCGTGTCGGGGGTTCAAGTCCCTCCTCCGCTACCATCCCTTCCAGAATTCGATTGGTAAGTGCCGGCAACTGCCACACAGACAGCTTGCCGGGATTAAAAAGACAAACCCGGCTCTGCACGTGTCACTGCGTGTTCTTGCGACCGGCCCGACTGATCCACCAGAACTTCAAGCTTCTGCGCATTCGGGAACCGTTCGAAATAGGCGAAATCGATGCGCGCTAGGGCGTCAATCGACTGGCATTGTATCTGGTACTCGGCCTGAAACTCAGAGTGCGGATCACTTTCAGCGGACTGAGACACATCCGCCCCAACCCCAAGACCTTCGGCCAACAAAGTGACATTGGCCGTGACTTCACTACAGGCGGCTTCTTCGGGCAGAACAAACAGCTCAAGCGGTTTGGACAAATCGGAAATCGCTGCCGCGACTAGGGCGCGGTCCTCATCATTTTGCGCCGGATGTTCGAACCCGACGATATCCTGGGCCGGTACGGCAAGCGCAAAGGAAATCGTATCCTCTGAAAAGACAAGATCCAGATGGCCCGTGCCATGGTCATGCATGATCTGGGTCTCAGCCATCGCTAGTGCGGGCATCACGATCAGGGCGAGAACTGCGCGTCTCATAAAAAGGCACCATCTACCTGGGAATCACAAAGGACATTCTAATCCGTTTGGCACTCCGTGCAATCTTGTCGCATCGGGCGCAGCCCCACCAAAAATGGGGAGGAAAATGAAGGGATTGGATTTCCCGACAATAAAACTCAGGTTGACATGCCTGAGTAAATATATCAACTTTTGCGCCGTATCGCGCTGCCCCTGCGGCGCCCGTGCTATTTGATTCTGACAAGAAAGCGTCACCCTAATGACCAGATTTTTTGCTGCCACCAGCGTCCTGACCCTGAGCGTTGCGACCGCATCCTTTGCGGCCGATGCCCCGTCGAAAGCTGACGTTCTGAACACCTACGCGAATATCGCCGAAGCCAAATATGACGACAGCCTGATCGCAGCCAAAGCGCTGCAAGAGGCCGTGAACGCCCTGATCGCCGAGCCTTCGGACGCCACTCTGAACGCCGCCCGTGCGGCTTGGGTTGCTGCGCGTGTGCCTTATCAGCAGACCGAAGTTTACCGTTTCGGCAATGCCATCGTTGATGATTGGGAAGGCAAAGTGAACGCATGGCCGCTGGACGAAGGTCTGATCGACTATGTTGACGCGTCTTATGGCGGACCCAGCGACGAAAACGAATTCGCGGCCCTGAACGTGATCGCCAACCCCAGCTTTGAGCTGTCCGGCGAAACCATCGACGCCAGTGAAATCACCCCCGAACTGCTGGGTGAGACCCTGCATGAGGCAGACGGGATCGAGGCGAACGTGGCCACCGGTTACCACGCCATCGAATTCCTGCTGTGGGGTCAGGACCTGAACGGCCACGGCGCAGGCGCGGGCAACCGCCCCTACACAGACTACGTTCAGGGCGATGATTGCACCCACGGCAACTGCGACCGCCGCGCCCAGTACCTGAGCGCCGCGACCGAGTTGCTGGTCAGCGATCTGGAATGGATCACCGCTCAGTGGGCCGAAGGTGGTGAAGCACGCGCTGCACTGACCGCCGACGAAACCGCAGGTGTTTCGGCCATTCTGACCGGCATGGGCTCGCTGTCTTATGGTGAGCAGGCCGGTGAGCGTATGCGCCTTGGCCTGATGCTGAACGACCCCGAGGAAGAGCATGATTGCTTCTCGGACAACACCCATAACAGCCACTACTACGATGGGCTGGGCATTCAGAACGTTTATCTGGGCAGCTACACCCGCATCGACGGTACCCCGGTCGCTGGCGCATCGCTGTCGGATCTGGTCGTCGCGACAGACCCCGCTCTGGACACCGAGATGCAGGCCAAGCTGGCCGCCACGATGAAGGCTCTGGGCAACATCAAATCGACCGCCGAGGCAGGTTTCGCCTATGACCAGATGCTGGAGCGCGGAAACGAAGGTGGCGAAGCGCTGATCATGGGCGGCGTCAACGGTCTGGTTGATCAGACCAAAACAATCGAGCGGATCGTCAGCACGCTGGAGCTGGACCAAATCGATTTCGAAGGCTCGGACAGCCTGGATAACCCGGACGCAGTGTTCCAGTAAAACACCCGGATTCACCTATTAGAGAAGCGGCATGAAAATGCCGCTTCTTTTTTGTGATGACCGCCGAGACCTTTTGTCTCTGGACCCACTAAAAATAACTGAGTAAAGAAGTAAGAAATAAGACTCAGAGCCCTGTCAGCCATGATCGTATGTCACTGCACCCATATCACGGATCACGACATTCACGCCGCCATCGACTGGATGCGCGCGTGTGATCCCTATGCTGTCATCACCCCTGGAAAAATCTACCACGCCCTTGGCAAATCCGCCGATTGCGGTGGGTGCATGCCCCTTTTTCTAGACTCGATGCGGTCGAACGATAAACTGGAAGTCCCCATGCAGCTCCGTGCACTCCGCACCGGAGCGACACAGGAGATGACAGATGAAGGGCGATCCCAAAGTAATCGAATACCTGAACAAATCACTGCGGCATGAATTGACGGCCGTCAGCCAGTACTGGCTGCACTACCGGCTGCAGGACGATTGGGGCCTGGGCCATATGGCCAAGAAAAGCCGCGAAGAATCCATCGAGGAAATGGAGCATGCGGACAAACTGATTGAACGGATCATCTTTCTGGAAGGTCACCCCAACCTTCAGAAGCTGGACCCGCTGCGGATTGGGCAAACCCCCAAAGAGACACTTGAATGTGATCTCGCCGCGGAACAAGACGCAAGGGCCCTATATGTAGAGGCGCGCGATTACTGTCGCGAGGCTGCGGACTATGCCTCTATGTCGCTGTTCGAGCAATTGATACGTGATGAAGAAAGCCATATCGACTTTTTGGAAACGCAGCTTGATCTGTACGAAAGGATTGGCGAAGCCAATTATGCGCAACTCAACGCCTCGAAAATGGACGAAGAAGAATAGGGCAGCCATTCTTGCAGTGGCCGCCCTTGCGGCCACCGCGGTCGGGTCGGCAGACCTGCATGACCCGTCCACGCAGCTAAAAGACCATCACCTGAATTTCACCCCCCGCACCGATGCCGAGCGCGCGCGCATTGCCGGCGTGCTTGCCGCGCCGCGGGATTTCTCAGCGCCTCAGCGGTTTGAACATCTGTCCGCCGGGGCAGCCACGGTTCGGGCGCGGACGGATGCGGATGCGTTCTCGCAGCCATCGGGCAATCTGGAATTCGAGCAAGAACTGGACTTCAAGGTCGGAAACGGGCTGTTCAAAAAGATCTGGGTCTCATCACCCTCTTCGACACTGGCTTCTGATGGGTTGGGGCCGCTTTACAATGCGCGCTCGTGCCAGCGCTGCCACATCAAGGACGGGCGCGGCCACACACCAAACGGGCCGGACGATAACGCAATCTCGATGTTCCTGCGGGTATCAATCCCCGGTGGCCCCGATTATGCCGAGATCGAGGATTACATCGCCACTCAACCCGATCCCAACTATGGCGGTCAGATGCAGGACCACGCCCTGCCCGGCCACCCGGCCGAATACCGTCTGGACATCACCTATGAGGATGTGGTGGTCGACCTGTCGGATGGGGAAACCGCGACCCTGCGCCGCCCCACCTACAGGGCGGCTGATCTGGGCTATGGCCCGCTGCACCCTGACGCCATGATCAGCCCGCGCGTGGCCCCTCAGATGATCGGCCTTGGGTTGCTTGAGGCGATCCCGGTCGAAGACCTGCTGGCTGGTGCCGATCCAGATGACGCGAATGGTGACGGCATTTCCGGACGCGCCAATATCGTCTGGTCGACCGAGTTCGACGCGCCCATGATGGGCCGGTTTGGTCACAAGGCCGGGATGCCAACGGTGATGGAGCAATCCGCAGCCGCCTTTGCCGGAGACATCGGCATTTCCAGCCCGCTTTTCCCGGCGGGACATGGCGATTGCACCCTGGCACAGACCGATTGCGTTGCCGCCCCCCATGGCGATGGCGATGCCCGTGAGTTCGAGGTCGACCAAGTGGGCATGGACCTTGTGGCCTTCTACAGCCGTAACCTGGGCGTGCCCGAGCGTCGCGATGTGGACGACCCGCAGGTGCTGCGCGGCAAAGAGGTGTTCCACGACACCGGCTGCGCCGCTTGCCACACACCGGCCTTTGTGACGCATCGCCTTGAGGATCGGGCCGAGCACAGCTTTCAGCTGATCTGGCCTTATTCCGACCTGTTGCTGCACGATATGGGCGAAGGGCTGGCCGACAACCGCCCAGAGGCACGTGCGACGGGCCGCGAATGGCGCACCGCGCCGCTGTGGGGGATTGGCCTGACCGAACAGGTTTCTGGCCACACCCAGTTCCTGCATGACGGGCGCGCGCGCTCGCTGCTCGAAGCGATTCTGTGGCATGGGGGCGAGGCACAGACGGCCCGTGACACCGTCGTTTCGATGCCCAAACCCGACCGCGACGCCCTTATTCGTTTTCTGGAAAGTCTCTGACCTATGCGCGCTTTTGCTTTGACACTTGCCCTGACACTTCCTTTCAGCGCCGGGGCGCAGGATCGCGGGCCGATCCTGACCGACGCGGTAGACGGCCACATCCTGCCGCGCATGGCCGCGCTGTCAGCATCGGCCGAGGGGCTGGCGCAAGCTGCGCAGGCTGATTGCCAGGCAGATGCGCCCAGCATAAGGGCCGCGTTCAACGGTGCGTTCGACGACTGGATCTCGGTCAGTCATTTGCGGTTTGGACCCTCGGAAGTCGAGGACCGCGCCTTTGCCATGGCCTTTTGGCCCGACACCAAAGGCCACACACCCAAGGCGCTGGGGCGCATGATCGCGTCCGAAGATGCCGCCGTTCAGGACACCGCAGAATTTGCGGAAACCTCAATCGCGGGGCGCGGGTTCTTTGCGCTTGAGCTCATGCTCTACGAACCCCAACTGGCGGATCAGGGCAGCGCCGCCTATCGCTGCGCGCTGGTTCAGGCCATCGCGTCGGACATTGCCCGAAACGCGACGGCCATGGATACCGATTGGGCCGACTACGCCTTGGTCCTTAAGACCCCGGGGGGTGACAGCCCCTACCGCACCGGCGATGAGGCCATGCAAGAGCTGTACAAATCACTGATGACCGGGCTGGAATTCACCGGCGACACGCGGCTTGGACGGCCATTGGGCACATTCGACCGCCCACGCCCCAACCGGGCCGAGGCCCGTCGGTCCGAGAGGTCACTGCGCCATGTCGAACTGTCGCTGACGGCCCTGCGCGATCTGGCCCGGCGCCTGTCTTCGGACCACCCGGACATTGCGGCGGAACTGGATGCCGCCTTTGACCGCGCCATCACCCGCGCGCAGGCGCTGGGTGATCTGGCCTTTCAGGGCGTGTCCACGCCGCAGGGTCGGTTCCGGGTCGAAGCCCTGCAACAATCGATCAGCGACATTCGCGCGATTGCAGCAACCCAACTTGGCCCGACCCTTGGGATCAGCGCCGGGTTCAACTCGTTGGACGGGGACTGAGCCATGACCAGCCGCCGCCATTTTCTGGCCGGTCTGGCCGCCGCCAGCCTGACCCCACTGCGCGGATGGGCGGCCGTGGGTGCACCCGACTATCTGGCCGCTGCACTGTTTCCCGATGGCTCTTACCGTCTCGCGGGCCTGACCGCGGACGGAGACATCCTGTTCTCGTTGCCCCTGCCCGCCCGTGGCCACGCCGCCGCAGCGCATCCCCACCGCGCCCAGGCCGTGGCTTTTGCCCGCCGCCCCGGAACCTTTGCCATCGTCATTGATTGCATCACAGGAACCGAAACCGCACGGCTGAACGCCCCCAAAGGCCGCCATTTCTATGGCCATGGTGTCTTTTCAACCGATGGGACAAGGCTCTACACCACCGAAAACGACTATGAGGCCGGTGAGGGGGTCATCGGCGTCTGGCACACGTCCGACTATTCCCGCGTGGCCGAGTTTGCCTCAAACGGGGTTGGCCCCCATGACATGCGGCTGATGCCGGATGGCAAGACCTTGGTGGTGGCCAATGGCGGCATTGAAACCCACCCGGATATGGGCCGCACCAAGCTGAACCTGCCCATCATGCAGCCGAACCTGTCCTATCTGGACCTGACCGGCACGGTGCAGGAACAGGTGGAACTGCCCCCTGCGCTGCACAAGAACTCGATCCGCCATCTGGCGGTGCGCCCTGATGGGCTGGTGGCGTTTGCGATGCAATGGCAGGGCGGCAATACCGAACACCCCCCGCTGCTGGGCTTGCATCAACGCGGCCAAGCTGCACGCCTGCTGGCAGCCCCTGAGGCACAGCAAAACACCTTGCAGGGATACGCAGGCAGCATCGCCTTTGCCGGGGACGGCACGACCGTTGCGATCACATGCCCACGCGGCAATGCGCTGCATCAGTTCGACGTCTCGACCGGCGCTTTCATAGCGGCCTTTGCGCTTGAGGATGTCTGCGGACTGGGGTCGGACAAATCGGGGTTCGTCTTTACCACCGGTACGGGCAAGGTCGGCTCCCTGACGCACACCGCCCGGATCTCGGCCCGGCCGGATTGCCAATGGGACAACCACTTGATCCCGGTCCATACTTCCGCGTAAATTCGGCAATTCGCGTCACACAGATTACACTTGGACGAATCAAACTGCTGCCGTATTGGCGGGCGCGAAACTGGCACCCCTGAAACAAGGACCGACTTGATTGAAACAGACGCCCGACGCACCGCATTCCATCTACGGGGTTGAGAAATGGGGCAAGGGCCTCATCGAGGTGACGGAGCAGGGCGAGATCGGTCTGCGCAATCCAATGAGGCCCGAGGCCGATGCGATCAGCCTGCCGGGTATTCTTTCCGATCTGGACGACCGGGGCATCAAGGCCCCGATGCTGTTGCGCGTCACATCTTATCTGGAACATGAAATCGCGCATCTGAACGAAAGCTTCCACGACGCCATCGCGCGCGTGAACTACAAGGGCAGCTATCGTGGCGTTTTCCCGATCAAGGTGAACCAGCAGGCGCAGGTGGTCGACCGGATTGTCGAGTTCGGAAAGAAATACAACTATGGGCTTGAGGCTGGCTCCAAACCCGAGCTGGTCGTGGCGCTGGCCCACCGTCTGGCCCCCGAGGCGCTGATCGTCTGCAATGGCGTCAAGGATGCCGAATTCATTCAGCTGGCCATCCTGTCCCGCAAGATCGGCTTTAACACAGTCATCGTTCTGGAAAGCCCGAAAGAGGCCGACACGGTGATCGAGGTCTATAACGAGCTGGGCATCGAGCCCCTGATCGGCGTACGGGTCAAACTGACCAACCAGATCAGCGGCAAATGGGAAGAAAGCTCGGGCGACCGGTCTGCCTTTGGCATGAACACCGATCAGCTTGTCGCCACGGTGGACAAACTGAAAGCGGCGGGCCTGCTGCATTGTCTGAAACTGCAACACTCGCACCTTGGATCACAGGTGCAGGACGTCAACGATGTGCGCCGCGCCGTGGGTGAGGCGTGCCGCTACTACACCGAACTCACGCGCGAAGGCGTGCCGCTGACCCATCTGGATCTCGGCGGTGGTATGGGCGTGGATTATACTGGCGAGAAAAAGGCCGCTGAGAACTCGATCAATTACACGGTCGAAGAATACTGTGCCAACGTGGTCGAAACCGTAGCCTATGCGATGGACGAGGCCGAAATTGATCACCCCACGCTGGTCACCGAAAGTGGCCGTGCTGTGGTGGCGACCTCTTCGATGCTGGTGTTCAACGTACTGGAAACCACACTGTACGACGCGCCCACCGGCCCCGAGGTCGAGGCCGACGATCACCATCTGGTGTCCGACCTCGCCGCGATCAACAGCTATCTCAGCAGCGACCGCCTGCAGGAATGCTGGAACGACGCCACGTTCTATCGCAACGAGCTGCGCGCCCTGTTCCGCCGCGGCTATGTCGACCTGCGCCAGATGGCGCGGGCCGAACGGATCTACCTGTCACTTATGGCCCGTCTCAAGGCCCTCGTGGCCAGTGATGAGCTGGACACGGACGTGGACGAACAGCTTGAGAAAGTGGCCGATATCTACCACTGCAACTTTTCGCTGTTCCAATCCCTGCCGGATGTCTGGGCCATCGACCAATTGCACCCGATCGTGCCGCTGCAAGGTTTGAACACAGCACCGGACCGTCGTGCTGTACTGTCCGACATAACCTGCGACAGCGACGGCAAGATCGACCGGTTCATTCTGGCCGACGGCGTCTCGCCCAGCCTGCCGGTGCACTCCCTGCCCGAGGATGACGAGTATTTCATGGGTGTGTTCTTTGTCGGTGCCTATCAGGAAACCCTGGGCGATCTGCACAACCTGTTCGGAGACACCAACGTCGTCACAATCGACCTGCGCGCCGATGGCGGCTTTGACCTGCTGCATGAACAAGAGGGCGACACGATCAGTCAGGTGCTATCCTACGTCGAGTTCGACCCGCAGGATTGCGTCGCCGCGTTCCGCAAAATGGTGGACGAGGCGATCTCGACCGGTACTCTGCAAGCCAAGGACCGCAAAACCCTGATGAGCGCTTATCGCGACTCGATCAACGGTTACACCTATTACGAATAAGAAGGAGACAGACCATGGGCAAAACACTGGTTGTCGGCGCAGGCGGCGTATCCCACGCAGCCGTGCACAAGATGGCGATGAATTCGGACATCTTCACCGAAATCACTCTGGCCAGCCGCACGAAATCGAAATGCGACGCCATCGCCGCTGCTGTGAAGGATCGCGTCGGTGTGGACATCAAAACCGCCGAGCTGGACGCCTACAAGGTCGAAGATACAGTCAAGCTGATCAAGGAAACCGGTGCTGAGATTCTGGTGAACCTCGCCCTGCCCTATCAGGATCTGGTCCTGATGGATGCGTGTCTCGAGGCGGGCATCCACTATCTCGACACCGCGAACTACGAGCCCGAGGATGAGGCCAAGTTCGAATACCACTGGCAATGGGCCTATCAGGAGCGCTTCAAAGCGGCGGGCCTGACCGCCATCCTCGGTTCGGGCTTCGATCCGGGCGTGACCAGTGTTTTTGCCAAATGGCTCAAGAAACACAAGCTGGACACGATCCGTCAGATCGACGTGCTGGACGCCAATGGCGGCAGCAACGATCAGGAATTCGCCACCAACTTCAACCCGGAAATCAACCTGCGCGAAGTACTGGCCGAAGTCCGTCACTGGGAAGGAGGCGAGTGGAAAACCAGCCCCGCCATGACCCACAAGGTCGAGTTCGACTTCCCCGCCATCGGCCCTAAGAACATGTACCTGATGTATCATGAGGAACTGGAGTCGCTCAGCACCCACTTCCCCGAGATCGAGCGCGCCCGCTTCTGGATGACATTCGGCGACGCCTACATCACCCACGCCAAAGTGCTGGAGAACGTCGGCATGACCCGCATCGACCCGGTGATGCATGACGGCAAGGAAATCATCCCGATCCAGTTCCTGAAAACCCTGCTGCCCGATCCCGGCGATCTGGGCGCAGAAACCAAGGGCAAGGCCTGCATCGGCGACATCGCCACAGGCCAGGCCAAGGACGGCTCGGGCGAGAAAACCTATTACATCTACAACATCTGCGACCACGAAGAATGCTATGCCGAGGTCGGCAGCCAGGCCGTCAGCTACACCACCGGCGTCCCCGCCATGATCGGCGCGGCACAGGTGCTGAAAGGCAACTGGACCCAGCCCGGCGTGTGGAACATGGAACAACTCGACCCGGATGATTTCATGGACATGCTGAACAATCATGGCCTGCCATGGCAGGTCCACGAACTCGACGGCCCCGTAGAATTCTAGATCCAGAACTTCATCTGGCCAAAAATATCCCGGGGGGTCCGGGGGGCTGGCCCCCCGGCCTCTTCGCAATCGGAGACGCCTGACATGTCCGACATGATGATCACCCAAGCCGGCGACGCCGGTGCCTTTCGCAATTTCGACCTTGCCCGCGTCCCCAGCCCCTGTTTCGTGGTCGACGAAAAGGCGATTGAACAGAACCTGCGCATCCTGTCTGACGTAGGCTCTCGGTCCGGTGCGCATATTCTCAGCGCGCTCAAGGCGTTTTCGATGTTCTCGCTGGCCCCGCTGGTGCGCCAGCACCTCGGCGGCACCTGCGCCAGTGGCATCTACGAGGCCCGCCTCGGCCGCGAGGAATATGGCGGTGAAGTCGCTACCTTCTGCGCTGGTTACAAAGACGCAGATATAGAAGAAATCCTGTCGCTGTCGGACCACATCATCTTCAATTCGCCCGCGCAAAAGGACCGGTTCCTTGCCAAAGCCCAAGCCGCAAACGTTCAGGTCGGCCTGCGCATCAACCCGGAACACTCCGAGGGCGAGATCCCCAAATACGACCCTTGCGCGCCCTGTTCGCGTCTCGGGACACCCGTCAGCCACCTGACCGCCGAGACACTGACCGGCGTCCACGGCTTGCACATGCACACGCTCTGCGAACAGGGGTTCGAGCCGTTGCAACGCACTTGGGACGCTATCGAACCCAAGCTCAAACCGTTCCTTGGCCAGCTCAAATGGCTGAACTTCGGGGGCGGCCACCACATCACCCGCGATGATTATGACCGCGACGGGCTGGTGGCCTTCATCAAGGCCATCCGGGAAACCTATGCGATCGACGTCTATCTCGAACCCGGCGAGGCCGTCGCGCTGGACGCGGGCATTCTGGTCGGTGAAATCCTCGACCTGCCCACCAATGGGATGAACCTCGCCATCACCGACATCTCGGCCACCTGCCACATGCCCGACGTGATCGAGGCCCCGTACCGCCCCGCCCTGATGGATGAGGCCGAGGCTGGCCATACCTATCGCCTCGGCGGCCCCTCTTGCCTCGCGGGCGACGTGGTCGGTGACTACACATGGGACAGGCCGTTGGAAATCGGCCAGCGTTTTGCCTTCCTTGACCAAGCCCATTACTCGATGGTCAAGACCAACACGTTCAATGGCGTGCCCCTGCCGACCATCGCCCTGTGGAATAGCGAAACGGACGAGCTGAAGATCATCAAACAGTTCGGCTATGACGACTTTAAGGACCGCCTCTCATGAGCATTTTCCTCGACAGTGAACTGACCGAATCCGAGCGCACCGAAGACGCCCGGTTCCGTGTGATCCCGGTGCCGCTGGAGCGTACTGTGTCTTACGGGTCAGGCACCGCCAACGGTCCCGCAGCCATCATCGAAGCCAGCAACGAACTGGAACGCATCACCGGCCATGCGGAGCCATGTGTCGAGGGTATCTTCACCGAGGAGCCGCTGGATTGCGGCGGCCCTTTGCCGGATGTGATGGAGCGCCTCGCGCAACGCACCGAGGCCGCCGTGCGCGCAGGCAAGGTGCCCGTGACCTTAGGCGGCGAACATTCCCTCAGCTACGGCGCGGTGATGGGCGTGGCGCGGGCGCTGAACCAGCCCGTCGGTATCGTTCAGATCGACGCCCATGCGGACCTGCGCAACGCTTATCAGGGTGAAAAACACTCGCACGCCTCGGTCATGCACCTGCTGGCCGAGGAAGGCATCAAACTGGCCCAGTTCGGTGTCCGCGCCTTTTCCACCGAAGAGGCGCAAAGCCGCCTGAAAAACCACGTCTTCCACGTGGACGCCGAAGAGCTTGTCACAGGCAACATCCACGCCGTCGACCTGCCCGAGGACTTCCCCGAACTGGTCTATGTCAGCTTTGACGTCGATGGTCTGGACCCGTCCCTGATGCCTGCCACCGGCACCCCTGTTCCCGGCGGGCTGGGCTTTTATCAGGCACTGCGCCTGGTCGAACACGCCCTGCAAAACCGCAGATGCGTGGGCTTCGACGTTGTCGAGCTCGCCCCCGACGGCAACGCCGCATGGGATTTCACCGCCGCACAGATCGTCTATCGACTGATGGCAGCCTGCGCGTAGACTAAGCCTCTGAGAGGGTGGCTGCAGGTTTGTGCCGTTTGCGCATCAACGGGCGGCCTGCAACCAGCAGAAACAGGCCCGAGATGCCGATCCCGATAATCGCCGGGAGGTATAGCAGCATCCAAAGGTTCGGATCATCGATCACGACCGGCGACACAAAGCCCCTGACTCCCTCAAGGACGACAAGAATGGTGAAGGCCCCAAGGATCTGGGGCCACAAGCCAAACCGCGAAAAGCTGCCCAGCATCAGCGTGGCGTAGCCCGCAAGCGCCACTGCGACACAGATCGCGATCCACGAGAACCGCTGATGCAGCTCATCGATCAGCTCACCTTCGGTGAAGTCTTCGGCCGCGCTGATGGCCTGACGGTCCCGCAACAGCTCAATTGTTGGGATGGCCTCAATACTGCGCTGTGCCATGGCATTCGTATTCGCCACCTCTGAGATGTCGTATGACGCGTCTTCAAACAGGGTCGATGACAGGGTTCGGCCCTGTTGATTCAGGCGCAGCGCGATGCCATCCAGCATCACAAGGTGAATGCCGGTGCCGTTGTTCACCAGATACGCCGTTTTTGACGAATAGCTGACGGGGTTCAACGGGTCACGACGGTCCGAGACGAACACCTCGGACAAGGTGCCATCCAGATCGATTTGACCGATATAGACCGTGACACCAAAGCTTGGGTGCAGGAACTCGCCCTCGTTCAGCAGTTGCGCGGTGACATCCCCGGCCACTTCGGCCTGACGCTGCTCAAGCTGTTCAACCGACGCAGGGCGCAGAAAGATGCTGATCGCGGCCATCATCAGACCTGCCACCAGCCCGAACATCACAACCGCCCGTGCCAGACGCCAAGGGCTGGACCCGGTGGCCAGCATAACGGTCATCTCGCTTTCACGGCTCAGCCGGTTGGTGGCGTAGACCGCGGCCGCAAAAACCGCCATCGGCATCACCGTCCGGATAAGTGTGGGCAGGGTCAAAGCGGTGAATTCAAGAAACACAAGCGCCGATTGCCCGCCGCTGATGACGCGATCAAACAGGCTGACGGATCGGGTGATCCAGAACACGCCCACAAGGACAAGGGTGAAAAAGCCGAACAAAATCAGCAATTGCCGCAGGAAGTATCCATCAAAACGCGACATGTGTCCCCTTACCCGTGTCCGTGTTCCGCCGGACATTATGCCATTCCGCTGCCATAGGAAACCGAGATTGGCATTTCGTCGCGCAGCAAACCAAACCGGCATTCGGCGCAAGATCGTGAATGGCCCAGAGGTGCGGGCACGTAGATGGGGTGTGCCATCTGTGCCAGCCTGATTCGCCAGATGTTTGCCACTGTCTTCCTGTGGTTTCGACTGTCTGCTACATATTCAAAAAAACATAATAACCAGCTTTGAGCAGGCAGGCAGATGAGAGGCTTTATCGCAGCGTTAGCGGCGCTCGTTTCGATGAGCGCACCGTTGGCGTCAAAAGAGATACAGGTTGGCAATGATCCCGGTGGGCGCATTCTGGACCGCAAGGTGCAGATTGAGATCGCCAACCGAACAAATGCGCGCATCCGGATTGTTGGAGAGTATTGTTACTCCAGCTGCACCATGCTGCTTGGGGCTGAGAACGTCTGTATCTCGTCCGATACGGTTTTCGGCTTCCACGGCCCTTACCGGGTGAACCGGGCCGCAATGACCGCCGAAGAGTTTGAGCGCAAAAGCACGTCGCTTGCCACGTATTACCCGCGCCCGGTGCGGCGCTGGTTCATGACCACGGCCAGGTACGCCGGACCTGAAAAACTGCACTATATCTCGGGCGCGCATCTGATCCGGCTGGGTGTCAGAGAATGTGTCTGACAACACAGTTCACGCGCGGGCATCGTGACGAACAACTTCAGGATCGGGTGAAATGGCAGGGGCAGCAGGGTTCGAACCCGCGACCTACGGTTTTGGAGACCGTCGCTCTACCAACTGAGCTATACCCCTAAGGTGCGCATCAGATATGCCAGCCGCGCGGCGGACTCAAGAGGCTTTTTCCGATTTCGCCCTACTTATCACGATGACAAACAAGTTGCGCAGGGCGTTGAGTTCTATAAGACACATTTTGCCCAGCACAAGGACGCCAGCCCGTGAGTATCCGAAAAAAGATCGCCGACAGCGAAGCCGTCCTGAACTGGGCGGCGCGGCGCATTGCGGGCTATATCCGGTGGGTCAACCGCAACACCGACTGGCAGCGCATCGGCTATGAAGAGCTGGACCAACTGGCCGAAAAAGGTGAGCCGGTCATCGTCGTTCTGTGGCATCAAAGACTGGCGCAATCGCCTTATTTCTTTCCGCTGGACAAAGGGCGCATCTGCTCGATCACGTCATCTGCACGGGCCGGCAGCATGGTGGGCCGGGTGCAAAAGCTGTTCGGCATGGACACGATTGCCATGACCAGCAAACACTCGAACAACATTGCCGTGTCGCGCGAAGTGATCGGCAAGATGAAACAGGGGATTTCCATCGGCATCGCCGCCGACGGCCCGCGCGGGCCCGAACGGGTGCTGTCCACGGTGCCGCTGGTCTGGGCGCGCACATCGGGCAAGCGGGTGTTCGGGATCACCTATTCCACGCAGCATGGCCGCGAGGCGGGCACATGGGACCGGCTGCTGATGCCCCGCCCCTGGCGCAACAAGGGGGTGTTCATCTGCCGGGAATGGACGGAAACCGTGCCGCGCAAAGCCTCGGACGAGCAGATCGAAGACCTGCGCCTCAGCCTTGAGAAACACATGAACGACATCACTGCCGAGGCCGACCGCATGGTCGGGCGCACGCCGTGGTCGCCCACTTAACCGCCCCTGAGACGCTGCATCAGGTAGATTTCGCTGCCTTCAGGGATGGGCTCGGTCAGACCGGTGGCGATGACCCTGCCGTCGATTGCGATTGAGACACCTGCATCAATCGGTGCCTTTAGCTGGGGGTGCACACGCACCAGTTCACGCAGAAGTTCGCCGGTGGTCTTGGCCTCAACCTCGACCACCTGCTGACCCCCGGTCAGTGACCGGAGACCGGACCAGAGGTGGACCTCAACCATTGTCCTTGAGCGCCGCCAGAATGCGCGGCGGGGACATCGGCAGTTGCTTCATGCGCACGCCCGCGGCATTGGACACCGCGTTGGCGATGGCCGCCAGCGGGGGTACGATGCCGGTCTCACCCACGCCGCGCACACCAAACGGGTGGCCGGGGTTGGGCACTTCGACAATCACCGTGTCGATCATCGGCAGGTCGCTTGCGACGGGAATCCGGTAATCAAGGAAGATCGAGTTCTGCAACCGACCATCCTCACCATAGATGTATTCCTCGTTCAGCGCCCAGCCGATGCCTTGCGCGGCACCGCCCTGATACTGACCCTCGACATAGGTCGGGTGGATGGCCTTCCCCGCATCCTGAATGACCGTGTAGCGGGTGATGCTGGTCTTGCCGGTTTCGGGGTCGACCTCGGCGTCGACGATATGGGTGCCAAAGGACACGCCCGCGCCTTCGGGCGTCGCCTCGAAATGGCCCGAGATCGGACCGCCGGTGCGTCCCATATCGGCTGTGATATCCGCCAGCGGCACAGGGTCGAAATCGCCCGCATTGGGGCCCGAAGGCACTGCACAGCCGTTTTCCCATTTCACCGCATCCACCGGGATACCCCACTTGTTCGCGGCACGTTCGCACAGCTTTTCGACCGCGTGTTTGGCCGCCTTGATGGTCGCCAGACCGCTTGCATAGGTCACGCGGCTGCCATGGCTGACATCGTTGTAGCCCAGTGTCGCAGTATCGGCGATGGTCACGCGGATGTTCTCATAGGGAATGCCCAGAACCTCAGCCGCCATCAGCGCCATCGACGCGCGCGAGCCGCCGATGTCGGGGGTGCCGACCATCAACTGTGCCGAGCCGTCCTCGGACAGGGCCAATGACACACTGGTCTCACCGCCATGGTTGAACCAGAAGCCGCAGGAAATGCCGCGCCCCTGCCCCGGTTTCAACGGTGCCGAATAGTGCGGGTGTGCCTTGGCGGCCTCAAGGGTTTCGACAAGGCCGATACGTTCGAAGGTCGGGCCATAGCTGGCTTTGGTGCCTTCATGTGCCGCATTTTTCAGGCGTACATCCAGCGGATCTAGGCCCAACTGCTTGCAAAGCTCATCAATCACCGATTCAACCGCAAAGGCCCCCATCGGCGCGCCCGGCGCACGGTATGCGGCCTGTTTCGGGCGGTTGGCCATTACATCATAGCCGATCTGCTTGACGTGTTTCAGGTTATACGCCGCAAAAGCACACATCGAGGTCATGTCACACGGCGCACCGGGGAACGCACCGCCCTGCAGGCGGAACTCACCCCGTGCGGCTGTGATCGTGCCATCTTTTTTCATGCCAATCTTGATGTCCATCGACGCCGAGGCGGTCGGGCCGGTCGCCCGGAACACCTCGGACCGGGTCATCACGACCTTGACCGGACGGTTGGCCTTACGGCTCAGTGCCAGTGCAACCGGTTCAATGAACACCGTGGTCTTGCCACCGAATCCGCCACCAATCTCGGATGCCGTCACGCGCAGTTGCGAGGTCTCGATCCCCAGCAGCGCGGCACAGGTTTTCTGCGCGATCCAGTGGCCTTGGGTGGTGCACCACAGCTCACCCTTGCCGTCATTGCCCAACATGCCCAGACAGGCGTGGGGCTCGATATAGCCCTGATGGGTGGCTTCGGTGACAAAGCTGTCCTCAAGGACCAGATCCGCCTCGGCAAAGCCTGCCTCGACATCGCCGTGACCGCTTTCGTGATAGCGCACAACGTTCGGGTGCATCCCCTCAGGCACAGAATAATCCGCCGCGCCTTCGCGAATGATAGGCGCATCCGGGGCCATCGCCTTGTCCACATCGGTGACGTGGGGCAGCACCTCGTATTCCACTTCGATCAGTTTCAGCGCATCGCGCGCAGCCAGCGCCGATGTCGCCGCAACCGCAGCCACGGCATGCCCGTCATACAGGGCTTTTTCACCCGCCATGACGTTTTCCAGCACGTTCCAGAATTCGCCTTCCAGACCGGGCTTGAACGGCACCTCGGCGAAATCCGCACGGGTCACGACGGCTTTGACGTCCTTGTGTGCCTCGGCTTTTGATGCGTCGATCTTGACGATCCGCGCATGGGCATGGGGCGAGCGCAGGATTGCGCCGTGCAGCATACCGGGTGCCGACATATCGGCGCCGAACTTGGCGCGGCCCGTGACCTTGTCCAGACCGTCGGGGCGGTTCGGACGGGTGCCAACAAAGGTGAAGTCTGATTTACGATCGTCCAGAGCCATTATGACGCCTCCCGCAGTTCTTCGGCCGTTTCCATGACGGCGCGAATGATCTTGTCATAGCCCGTGCAGCGGCACAGGTTGCCCGCCAGCCAATACCGGGTTTCTTCCTCGGTCGGGTTGGGGTTCTTCTCCAGCAGCGACTTGGCCGCCACCAGAATACCCGGGGTGCAGATGCCGCATTGCAGGGCGGCATGTTCGATGAATTTCTGCTGCAACGGGTGCAGAACATCGCCATCGGCGATACCCTCGACGGTTTCGATGGTCTTGCCGTCCGCCTCAATGCCCAGCATCAGGCAGGAACAAACCAGACGCCCATCGACGGTGACCGAGCACGCGCCGCAATCGCCGGTGCCGCAGCCCTCTTTCGCGCCGGTCAGGTGCAGCTTGTCGCGCAGACAGTCCAGCAGGGTTTCGCGCGGGTCGCAGAGGTAATCAACCGCGTCCCCGTTTACTGTGGTGGATACGTGGAGCTTGCTCATGCTTTTTCTCCCTTGGCGCGGGCATAGGCGATCTTCGCGGCGCGCTTGGCCAGAACGCCAGCGACCTCGGTGCGGAATGCGATCGTGCCGCGTTTGTCGTCAATTGGGTTGCAGGCGGCTGAAGCCGCAGCGGCCAGCGCATCCAGCGCCGCGTCGTCCAGCGTGCTGCCGATGATGGCCTTGGCGCAGTCGTCGACCAGCAGGACAGTGGGCGCGACCGCGCCCAGCGAGACGCGCGCCTCGGTCACGGTGTCACCGTCCAGACGCAGGCTGACGCCGACGCCGACCACGGCGATGTCCATTTCCGTGCGCGGAATGAATCGCAGATATGCGTCGCCCGCGTTGTCCCCGCGCGCGGGGATGTTCACGGCCGAGATCACCTCACCCTTGGCCAGCGAGGTTCTGCCGGGGCCGGTTGGGATGTCTTCAACGGCCACCTCGCGGGTGCCATCGGGGCCTGTGACCGTGACGGTTACGCCCGCCGCAACCATCGCAGGCACCGAATCCGCCGCCGGAGAGCCATTGCACAGGTTGCCGGTCAGCGTCGCTCGGCCCTGCACCTGGGTCGATCCGATCAGGTCCATCGCTTCGACCACGCCGGGCCAGTCGCGGCCCAGATCGGGGTGTTCGCTCATTTCAGCGCCGGTGGCAGCGACGCCCAGCGTCCAGCTGCCATCACCGTTTCGAGTGATGTCGCTGACACCGTCGATCTTTTTGATGTCGATCAGCGTATCGGGCGTGACCAGGTCCGAGCGCAGCTGCACCAGAACATCCGTTCCACCCGCCAGAAAGCGGGTAACGCCCGTTGCATTTGCAGCCAGAGCCGACGCCTCGGCGAAACTGGCGGGGCTGTGATAATCCATGAAAATACCTCGCACCTGTTGATCAGGATTCACTGGGTTCGCCGGAGACGTTAGTGCAGCCGCGCCCCGGCGTCCATGGCCCGAGCGACCAATTTTCGCGATTCAGAATGTCGTTTTCCGACCCCGGATCAAAGGTCGATCTCAACCACACCATCCGGCCGCGCGGCGCGGCTTTGACACAGAATGATAGCGCTCTCGCGTTGTTTGTTGGACAAAACGAAATCGCGGTGCTCGATGTCGCCCGAGATGACACCGCATTTGCACACGCCGCAGATGCCGTCGGCGCATTTCACATCCACGTGAATGCCCGCCTCATTCAGCACCTGCGCGGCGTCCTTGTCCGCCGGAACGGTCAAATCTCGACCCGACTTCGCCAACCTCAGGGTAAAGGCGTGATTTTCATATTCGGGCTGTTCGGGGACCGAGAAGTATTCCAGATGCCGCGCCTCCTCAGGGAAACCCTGACGGCTCGCCGCCTGCATCACGCCATCCATGAACCGGTCTGGCCCGCAGGTATAGACGTGCCAGCCCTCGCGGTAGCCCGACAGGACCGCATCCAGATCGGCCCGCGTACCTTCGTCCGAGAAATGATAGTGCACGCGATCCGCCCAGGGCATGGCCGCCAGATCATCCAGATACCCGGCCCCGGCGCGGGTACTGGCGGAATAGTGAAGCTCGAACGGTTTGCCCAAGGCATGCAAACGGTGCGCAAAGGCAATCATCGGTGTGACGCCGATGCCGCCGCCCATAAGGAAGGTCTTTGTGGCCGTTTCGTCCAATTCGAAATGGTTGATCGGCTTCGAGATAAAGACCTTGCGCCCCTCGTTGAAAATCCGGTGCAACAGGGCCGAACCGCCGCGCCCCTCATCCTCGCGCAGGACGCCGATCTGATAAGCTGCACGGTCCGCAGGGTTGCCGGACATGGAGTATTGCCGCAGAAATTCCGGCGCGACCAGCACGTCCAGATGCGCGCCTGCGGTCCATTCGGGCAAGGGGGAGCCGTCCAGCGTCGCGAATTCATACTTGGTCACATCGGCGGTCATCTTGTCGACCTTGGTCAGTTCCACCCGCATCACCGGCGCGTCGCCCGCGATGGTATAGCGGTGGATCACCGACAAATCGCCCGCCGCCTTGCGGGCCTTGTATTCGTCGGCTGAGACCATGGCCTGATACGCCGCGATCCCGGCCTCTCGGTCCATGGCGAAGGGATAAGGCCATGGATGCGGGGCCAGATAGGCAGGGTAAACGGCCAGCGTCTGGTCCTCATACTTCAGGTCCAGATCGGTTTGCAGATCGCGCCGGTTCAGCGGATGGTCGGTCGGGCGATAGGCGCCGTCGGATTGCAGCTCCAGGTCCCACCACCACTTCTTGACGTCGTTCAGCCCGCCATTTCCCACAGCGTCGTCCAGCCGCGCCAGCGCAGGCGCGGCTTTGGGGATATTCATCGCGACCCAGCGGAAGGGGCGTTCCTTGAAGATGCCCTCAAGGTTCCAAGGACAGGTCTTCATGCACCGCCCACACATCGCCCCACCCGGGGTGGTCACACGGTAGGTGGCGCATTTCTGACTGTCAGATTTCCAGATTTCATAGCCGTTGAACATCAGTTTCGGCCCGGCCGTGATCGCACCCGAAGGGCACTCGCGGGCGCATTTGTTGCAGCTTTCGCAGAACGTCTGCAGACCGAAATCAATCGGCTTGTCATGGGCCATCGGCATATCGGTCGTCACCGCGCCGGATTTCAGGCGGGGGCCGAGATAAGGGTTCAGGATGACCTCTCCGATCCGGCTAACCTCACCCAGCCCCGACAGCAGCAAAAGGGGCGGTTGCAGGACCTCACCATCCATCACCGTATGCGCGCGGGCCTTGTAGCCCAGATTGCGGATTTGCTGCGCAATCACCCCGCCCAGCAGCGAGAACCGCAGGTAAGCGCGCATGGATTGCGCCACGCTGATCCAGTCATCGCCGCTGGCGCCCTCCATCGTTTCATACCCCTGATCGATGATCATGCTGATGGCCTGATCGTGGGGCGGCGTGATCTCTTCGCCGGTCGCATCATGCGAATACCACGCCCATTCGGGGCATCGGCTGAGGCCCACCGCGTCGACCCCCAGAAAATAGGTCGCCGCCTTAATATTCGCGGCATTGCGTGCCGCATCGGTGGGCGGCGCGGTGTCGGCGCTTTCCCCATCCTGCAACAGAACAAACGCGCCCAGCGCGCGGCGTTGGGCCGTACTGGGTGCCGCCTTGCGCACATAGTAGCCGCCCTTGGCCGCGTCCTGCAGGGGCTTGCCCATATCCCCGAACTGCGCCCGCGCGAACATGTCGGCGCGTTTGGGCACGCGGGCGACGTTATCCTCGTCGATATAGGTGGTAGGCGTCTCAACCCGCTTGAGGTTTTCGAACGGATGCGCCCCGTCCACATAGCGCCTTTTGGCATAGGCGTCGCGATTCAGGGCGTTCTTGGCAAACCCCGCCCCCAGCCACCACGCGGGGCCTTGGGTGCGAAACCACGGCTGTTGTGCCATAGGCAGCAGGGGTTGATCATGGGCGATCTGCATCTCGGTCGTCACAGCGGCCAGCCCGAACCGTTTGCCCAGCCATGGGGCGACAACCTCACCCTCCTCGACGGAACACAGCCCCGCCGCGACGGCGAGCTTGCCCAGATCAACTTCGGACGACATCACCGTATGCGCCCGCGCATCATATCCCAGAATGCGGAGATAATTGGCGATCACCACCGCGTTCTCGGTCGCCAACAGACAGGCACGGTGGTCCTGCGCGTCGATGATCCAGTCCGCGCCCGGCTCATCCGGGTCGGGGTCCCGGTTGTGTTCATAGAGTAAAACAATAGCGTGGCGGTGGCTGTCCATGGCGCGCGGCGTGGCCTCCATGCTTTCCTTCAAATCGGCCATGATCAGGTCAATGCCCGAGGCCAGCGTCTTGGTCTGCCGTGTCTTCAGCGCATAGGCCAGACGGTCGATATCTGGGTTGCGCCGGGGCTCTGGCAACAGCGCCTCGGACGGCAGCGGGCCACAGCCGATCATCGAAGCATCATTGAAATAGCCAAACGCCTTGAGGTGATTGGCGCGCTCGGTCAGATCGGCCGGAATGTCCGAGCGCACAGGATTCACGAATCCATCGCGGATCGTGTCCATCATCGCCTGAAACTCTCCCATCGCGTTTACGATACTCTCGGGTCGGTCAGGGCGGCGAAAGCTGAGCGATGGCATCGGAGAAACCGCAGACAAATCGGGCATCCGGCTTTGCCGTGCCAACCGCTCTGACGGGTACTGCCCCATATGAACCGGGCGGTTCTTGTCCGAGAAAAAGCGGATCCCCATCGCGTGCCTCCTGCTTGCTGAGGATGCATCTATTCCGCCATGGACTGCAAATCCATTCATGAATAGTCATACACGGTATGAGCAATATTGATTTCACCGATCTGGACGGCAAAGTCCTGCGGGTCTTTCTGACCATTCTTGAGGAAAGCTCGGTCTCAAAGGCCGCGGACCGGCTGGGTGTGACGCAATCGGCGATCAGCCACACCCTTGCCAAGCTGCGACAGGTGCTGGGTGATCCGCTTTTCGTGCGGTCAGGCCATGGGCTGACCCCAACCGAACGCGCCCTTTCGCTGAAAGAGCCGGTGCAGCGCGTGCTGGACGGGATGCGTGCCCTGACCGATGATCGCCCCTTTGATCCGCTGGCCGAAAAGATCAGCCTCCAGATCGCCACCAACGACATGCCACGCGAGCTGATCTTTCCGCCCCTGCTGCGCGCCCTGCGGTCCGAGGGGGTCAGGCTGCGGCTGGGCTTTATCCCCTCGGGCGTCCCGGACCCTGACCTTCTGCGCAGTGATCGCTGTCAATTGATGCTGACCCCTCTGCCGCCTGACGGGCCGGACATTTTCCAGAAACGCCTGTTGGTCAGCCCACTAATGATCTTTTACGACGCCACGCGGCGCACCCCACCCGACAGCTGGCAAACCTATTGCGAAACCGAACATGTCGAGGTGCGTTTCACCGATGGCCGAAGTTCCCGCGCCGTGATGCGTGGCGTGGATCAGAGCCAGATCAGACCGCCCACCGTGACCCTGCCGCATTTCAACGCGATCCCGAGTTTTGTTAAAGGCAGTGATTTGATTTCGACCGATACGGCCCTGATGAAACGCGGACCTCTGGCGGCGCTGGACTGCGCGCCCCTGCCCTTCGACTGCGCGCCGGTCTCGATCTACATGGTCTGGCACCAACGGTCGACCAATGACCCCGCCCACCGCTGGTTACGCAACCGGATCGAGGGCATCGCCGCAACGCTGCAAGGCTAAACGCGCAGGATCAGAACCGCGCTTTGACGAAATGGGTCAGGGCCGCGCCAGTTTCGAAATAGGCCCGGCGAAGGCCGGTCCAGCTTTCGCGATAGTCCGGCACAGCCGGAACCGGCAACAGCGCCGGGTCGTCTTGCAGCAGGCTGTGCGCCATCTGGCGGCCGAACACGGTGCCCGGCCCGATCCCGCGCCCGGAAAATCCATGCGCCGACAGGGCATTGGGACCGATCTGCGTGATCTTTGGCAGGTGGTCTGCGGTCATGGCAATCCGTCCATGCCACCCCTGCGCCAGCGGCTGATCCGAGAGCTGTGGGAACAACGAGGCCAGTTTTCGCCTGATCCACCCGATATGAGCCGCACGGCCCAGATGCTCCAGATCGCCCATGGCACCCAGGATCATCCTGCCCTGCGCATCCAATCGGAACGAGGTCATGATCAGGCCCGTATCCCAGCCGCCCTCGCCCCCCGGCAGGATCGTTGCGCGCAGGTTGTCGGACAAGGGCGCGGTCGCGAACTGGAAATAATAGACCGGCACATAAGCGGGGGCTGTTCCCTGCAACCCCTGATGATACGCGTTCGTGGCTTGTACGATGTATTTCGCACGTACTGTTGCCTGATCGGTTTTCAACGTCCAGACGCCGTCGTGGTATGTCAGCGACTGCACCGGAGTATTGGTGGCGATCCGGGCCCCCAACTGCCCAGCGGCGCGGGCCAGGCCCCGGACATAGCCAAGCGGCTGGATCGTGCCTGCGCGCGGATCGAACAAAGCGCCGTGGAAGGTGCCGCTGCCCGTGCGCTGCGCGGCTTGCTGGGCCGAGAGCAGCGTGACCGGGGCACCGGACGCTTTTAGCTGTGCGTGGCGGTTTTCAAGGTCCTGCAATCCCTTGGCGGAATGCGCACAGTGCAGGGTTCCATTGCGCACCGGATCGCATTGAATGTCATGCGCCTCGATCAGATCGAACACATCACCGGGCGCGGCGGCCAAAAGGGCCGTCAGGCGATCCCCGTCCTTGTCGCCGAGATATTTGCGGATATCCGCCGGAGGCAACCACAGTCCGGCATTGGCAAACCCCACATTTCGACCAGACCCACCATGCCCGATTTCCTGCGCTTCCAGCAAACAGACCGCCGCTCCGGCCTGAGCGGCGGTCAGCGCGGTCGAGCAACCCGTATAGCCGCCGCCAATCACCGCCAGATCAACAGTCAGGTCCTCGGACAAAGGCTGGCTGTCGACATGCTCGGCACAGGTTTGCAGCCAAAGGGAGTGGTTCAGGTCGTTCACGCAAGGCTCCTCGATTTTGCGCGGATCATCGGGGCGGTCTCAGCCGGTTGCAAGCGCCCTTTGATCGTCACGGCCCATGGCGATCAAAAACGGCTGTGCGTCCTGTTGGGTCTGAAACGCCGCTTTGTCAGACATCCCCTTCCAATCGGCCAGAACCAGCGATTGCGCCACAGCCCCGCCCAGGGTCGCCCCCGGCCCGGTCACGATGAACAGGTCCGGCGCAAATTCCCGCGCGGCGGTCTGGATGGCGCGGGTGAAATCGTAAGCCTCAGTCACCTGATGGCCCAGAGTATAGTCCCACAGCGCCTGCGTATCCGTCGCGCCCGGCCACCAGATTTTACCCCGCCCATCGATCAGAGGGCGCGCGGGCTGGCCAAACATCTCTGCCCCAAGCCGCTTGCGCCCCTCAGCGGCGACGGGCGCCTGCAAATTGGTATGAAACGCCGCATGGTTGGGCAGCCGCATGGGGAACCGATCCTGTATCTTGGGATGGGCGTCCTCAAAGGCCAGCAGACCCGTATCATTTCCCGCCAGAACCAGCATCCCGCCCAGATCGATCGACAGGGCCAGATCACACCCGTCTGATGCGTTGATGCGTGCCACATCTGCTATCAGCTCGGCCTTGTGCGCGGGATCGTTCTTCCAATCCTCACCCACAAAGGGATAGACCAGCTGGCCGCCGATCAGCTGCTCTTGCATCAGCGTGCCCATCGTATTCACCACGCGGAACCCGTTCTCGGGCGACAGGGCACCCCCGGTGGCCAACGCAATGTACCACCCCATCGAGTTACCGGTGACGGCGACCACCTCAATATCTTCGGCCAGCGCCTGCGCATCGGCCAGAGACGCTGCATAGATCAGCGGAGAGGCCACATCGCCGCGCGAATACGTACTGACCGTAAACCGGCTGGCCCCGTCCAGAGCGGTGACTGTCTCTTGCCCGGCCGCCGCGCGCACGGCATCGAAGCTTTGAAACAGGTCCATGCGCTGTGCGTGGTGGCGATGCAGATAGCCCAGCTCGGGCTTGTTATAGGTGCCCCGTCCGGGGCAGATCACAACAGCGGTGCGGGTCATGCGCGGCATCCGATCAGGTTCAGGGCGGCGGCCACGATGCCGTCCTTCGACGGCAGCGGCGCGGCATAGGCCGGCCCCGTGGCGATAAAGCAATCCTCAGCCGCAACGCGCGCGATTGGGGTGGCGGGACTTTCTTCGACGAAGAAAGTCATCAGCGCCTCGGACTGACTGCCCGTGCGGCGGCATTCGTCAACAACCAAAACATGTGCACATGTTTTGGTGGCCGCGCGCAGGGCCTCGACCGGCAAGGGCGCAAGCCAGCGCATATCGATGATGCGGGTCTTGATGCCCGCCGCCTCCAGCTCGGGCAGCGCCTGTTTCGACAGGTAATGCCCGTTGCCATAGGTCACGATGGCCAGATCCGTGCCGTCCCCATGCACGCCGACCTCGCCCAGCGCGATGCGTTGATCAGGCGACGGATAGGTCGTCATCCACCCGCCATCCTGCGCCCCATGCAAATCCCGCATCGGGTAAAGCGCGATGGGTTCCAGAAACACCACCACCCGCTGCTCCTCACGCGCCAGCCGGACGCATTCCCGCATCATCTGCGCCGCATCCGCACCTGTGGATGGGCAGGCAATGATCACACCCGGGATATCGCGCAGCACGGCCAGCGAGTTGTCGTTGTGGAAATGCCCGCCAAACCCCTTCTGATAACCCAGCCCCGCAATCCGCAGCACCATCGGGTTAGAAAACTGCCCGTTCGAGAAAAACGGCAATGTCGCCGCCTCGCCCCGGATCTGGTCCTCGGCATTGTGCAGATAGGCGAGGAACTGGATCTCGGGGATCGGAACAAACCCGTTATGTCCCATACCAATCGCCAGACCCAGAATCGACTGTTCGTCCAGCAGAGTGTCGATCACCCGATCCGGGCCAAAGCGCTGCTGCAGCTTCTGGGTGACGCCATAAACGCCGCCCTTGCGGCCCACATCCTCGCCCATACAGACGATCTCGCCATGTTCCAGCATCAGATCGGTCAGCGCCCAGTTGATCAGGCGGCTCATGGGTTGGGGATCATCCATCGCCCGCATGTCTCCGCCGAACGCCTTTGCCCGTGCCTCGGCACTGGGACCGTTGGTGGGTTTGCAGGGGCGTTTCGGCGGGATCAGGCTGGCCAAAACCTCATCGGCACTGACCAAATGCGGACGCGTCGCCGCCTCGGTCGCGATGCGGTCGGTCCGGGCGCAGGTGTCTTTGTATATCTGCAACGCCTCGGCAGGCGACAGTGCACCGGCCTGATCCAACAGGCGCACCGAATGCAGCAGCGGATCATTCGCCTCATCCGCCTCAACCTCAGCTTTGGAGAGATACGTGGTCGGCACATCCGCCCCTGCGTGGCCGTAAAGACGAACCGTTTTCAGGTGCAAAAAGACCGGTTTGCGGCGGGTCCGCACATAGTCTGCGGCCTCTTGCGCCACTGCGTAGGTCTCATACATGTCCAGACCGTTCGCCTGGAAATACTTGATCCCCGGGCGATGCTCCATCGATGCCTGAATCCAGCCTTTGGGCGTTTTGACCGAGATACCGATCCCGTTATCTTCACACACAAACAACAGCGGCAGCGGTGTCGACTGCACGCTGGTCCAGCCCGCGGTATTGATCGCGCCCTGTGCGGTAGAATGATTGGCCGAGGCATCCCCAAAGGAACACATGGCAATCCCATCCTCCGGCAATTCGCGATGCTCAGGCGCGCGCCGCCGGGCCGCACCCAGCGAATAGGCGGCGCCGACAGCCTTGGGCAAATGGCTTGCAATGGTCGAGGTCTGCGGCGGAATCGTCAACGCCTTGGACCCCAGCACCTTGTGTCGCCCGCCCGAGGTCGGGTCCTCCTTGGAGCAGGCAAAGCTCAGCAACATGTCCCAAGCGATCTGCTGGCCGGGCACTTGTTCGGACCGGGCAATCTGGAACGCCGCGTCCCGGTAATGCAGAAATGCGATGTCGGTCGGGCGCAGCGCATGGGCCACCGCCGCCATCCCCTCATGCCCCGAAGAGCCGATCGTGTAGAACCCCTGCCCGGCCTTCTGCATCGCTCGGCTGGTCCGGTCCAGTGCCCGGCTGAGAACCTGTGACCGGAACAGCGACACCGCGTCAGCATTGCTGAGACCTGGGCGCGGCGCGGCGCCTGCAGTCAACGTACCTTCGGCCACCCGGGTCAGAAAATTTTCGTGAACGATCTGGGCGCGATCCATAGTCTGTTTCCCGGTCTTTTCGTGTTCTCAGTTAATCGGCTGCATCCGGGGTAACACATGGCGTCAAAGTGGGTCACCCAAAAGAAAGGCCTGCACGTATATCGGTCTGGCGCAGGGTAAATGCCAGTGATATTCCATCCGAAAGGTATGAGGATTCATCATATGATCGCGCCCCGCCGATTCCTGCCCTCGATCCCGTCACTGCTGGCGCTTGAGGCCGTCGACCGCCTTGGCAGTGCATCTGCCGCCGCAGATGAGCTGTCGCTGACCCAAAGTGCGATCAGCCGACAGCTCAAGTCGATGGAAGAGCAATTGGGCGTCGACCTGATCCAACGCAGCCAGATGCGGCTGCACCTGACCCCCGCAGCCAAGGAATATGTCGCGGTCGCGCGAACGGCGCTGACCCAATTGGCGCAAGCCTCGCTCAAGCTCAAGGCCAATCCGACGGGGGGATCGCTCAACCTGTCCATCCTGCCCGCCTTTGGCATGCACTGGCTGGCCCCACGGCTTCAGGATTTCGCCCGCAGCCACCCCGAAGTGACCGTCAACCTGAACACGCGCCTAAAACCCTTTGACTTCGAAACCGAGCGTTTTGACGCCGCCATTCACTTTGGCCAGCGCGACTGGGCCGGGGTCAATTACCTGCCGATCATGCGCGAAGAGGTCTTGCCCGTATGTGCTCCTGAACTGCGGCCAGACGAAGGCGAAAGCGTTGAATGGCTGCAGACGGCGCCCTTGCTGCATCTGGAAACCCGGCCCGATGCCTGGGAAAAATGGTTCGCGGCGCAAGGGAAAGAGGTCACGGGGGTAAGTGGTATGCTGTTTGACCAGTTCTCAACCATGGGTCAGGCGACGATCCATGGATTGGGAATTGCGCTGCTGCCCAGCTATCTGGTCGAAGCTGATCTGAAAGCAGGCCGGCTTGTGTCGGCATGGCCAGGCCCGAAAGTGAGCCTTGGAGATTTCTACCTTGTCTGGCCTCAATCCCGAGCGGAGTCCGAGCCGCTGAAGTCCTTTCGTTCTTGGTTGCAAGAACAAGTCAGCCAAGCAAACCGGCCTTAACCTCTCACAACAAACCTGCGCGGCCTTCGGCCTTGCGTCCTGCGGACGGCAGGGGGCCAGGCAGGCGCGGGCTGCGCCCGCGCCTGCCTGGCCCAACGGGAGGAGATGTTTCGCCAGAAACGTCGACGACGGGCGGGAGCGCCGCCGGGCCCTGGTCAGGTGTCGATTGACCGGGCGATCAGCTCTTTCATGATCTCATTCGTGCCGCCATAAATCATCTGGACCCGAGCATCGGCGTATAGGCGGGCAATGGGATATTCCATCATGAACCCATAACCACCAAACAGCTGAAGGCACTCATGCATGACTTCGTTCTGAACCTCTGATCCCCAGTATTTCACCATCGAAGCCGTCGACGCATCCAAATCACCTGCCTCCAGCCGTGCGACACAATCATTGACAAAGCTGCGTAGCACTTCGGCCTTGGTCTTGCATTCAGCCAGTTTGAAGCGGGTGTTCTGAAAATCCATCACGCGCTGCCCGAAAGCCTTCCGCTCTTGCGTGTATTTCACTGTCTCAGCGATGGCGAAATCAATCGCGCCCAGCGCGCCGATACCAATCGTCAGACGCTCCCACGGTAATTGCTTCATCATCTGATAAAAGCCCCGACCCTCCTCGGGCCCCAGGAGGTTCGTCATCGGCACTTTGACGTCTTCAAAGAACAGCTCGGCCGTGTCATTGGCCTTCATCCCCAGCTTTTTCAGGTTGCGCCCTTTGCGAAACCCATCAGCGCCATCGGTTTCGACTGCGATCAGAGAGACCCCTTTGGAGCCCTGCGTTTTATCCGTCTTGCACGCCACAAGGATCAAATCCGCCGACTGGCCATTGGTGATGAATATCTTGGACCCGTTCAAACGGTAAGAATTACCATCCTTATCCGCCGTTGTGCGAATGGATTGAACATCAGACCCGGTTCCCGGCTCGGTCATCGCCAAAGCCCCCACCATTTCACCCGAAGCCAAGCGCGGCAGCCATTTCTGCTTTTGATCTTCGCTGCCATAGGCGGTGATGTAGTGGATGACGATGGACTGGATCGCGTAACCCCATCCGCAATCCCCGTGCGAGGCTTGCGCGTACAACGTCACCGCATCAAACCCGATGCCGCCACCGACACCGCCATAAGCCTCGGGGATGGCTCCGGCCATCAACCCCATGTCGCCCGCCTTGCGCCACATGTCTCGGTCAACGGCCCCATTCTCGATCCAGCGTTCTACGTTGGGCACCAGTTCGTCTTCCATGAACCGGTCTGCCATCTCAGAAAACATCCGATGTTCTTCGGTCACCCAACTGGCGGTCGTGGTAAAGAGCGACATGCCGTATCCTCCCCTTGTCTCTTGAGAGCAAAGGTAGCTGGGCAAGCCGTCCAATCCAATGCGCGGGACGCTTTGCTACGCAACGTCTTTTTACCGATGAGACCTGATTAGGAGAGTGCTTTTTCCAGCAGGACCTGAGCCGCCGCCTTTGCCCCCCGCGTCGAGTCACAGGATTTCAGAAAGACCGCAGCAACAATCGCGCCCTCTTGCAACAACACGATCTGGCACGCCAAAGCCTCAGGCTCGGGCGCGCCGGCCTTACGGGCAAGGTCGGTGAAATGATCCAGCATGATCTGCTTATGCTCAGCCGATTGTTTGTGGATCGGATGATCCTTGTCCTGATACTCTGCGCCGGCCTTGATGAACATACAGCCGCGAAAGTCAGTTTCGCTGAACCATTCGCCCAGCGCGTCAAAGCTGGCGATGATCTGACCTGCGGGCGTATCGGCAAGCTCATCCAAACGGGCCAGGAAATCGGCGCGAAAACTCTCATCCCGCAGTTTCAGCGCAGCAAGGATCAAGTCCTCTTTGGTGCGGAAATGCTTGTACATCGAGGTCTTGGAGACACCCGTCTCGACGACCAGCTTGTCCATCCCGGTGGCATGAAACCCATCGCGGTAAAACACCTGCAGGGCTTTTTCGACAAGCTCATCTCGTTTGTTGGGGCGCATATACGGGCTCCTAAGTGTACTGATCAGTACATAATTTGCAGCCACACAAAGTTCAAGCGCTAACAGTTTCAAAATAGGACTTGCAAAACCTTACCGATCTGTACACATTGATCTTAAGATGTACCGATCTGTTAACCTTTGGAGAAGTATGATGAGACGTCACGCCAGCCTGTTCGCCCCACAATACGTCCCGGTTCTTTTGACCCTTGCCATGATCGCAGCCGCCCTGACGTGAACGACCAAGTGATGAGCCGCCCTCCTCTGCCCCCATTCACGCAGGAAACCGCGACGCAAAAGGTTCGTATGGCTGAAAACGCCTGGAACAGCCGCGATGCGGATGTGGTCACCCCGGCCTATACCGAGGACAGCCAATGGCGGAACCGGGCCGAATTCCTCAGCGGTCACACGGATATCCATGCGTTTCTGACTCGCAAATGGAACAAAGAGCTGGAGTATCGCCTGATCAAAGAGCTTTGGGCCTTTTCTGGCAACCGGATTGCCGTGCGTTATGCCTATGAATGGCATGATGACAGCGGCCAGTGGTTCCGCTCTTATGGCAACGAGAACTGGGAATTTGCCGAAGATGGCCGGATGGCCATGCGGCATGCCTCATTGAACGACTTGCCGATTGCGGAAAGTGATCGCCTGTTTCACTGGCCCCAAGGCCCCCGCCCGGACGACCATCCCGGCCTGTCCGATCTGGGACTGTAAAAGGACACCCCATGCCGCGCGCCTTTTCCGAGCTGACCTTTACCCCGGCGGTCCTTGCACATCAGGGACGGATGGGATCAGCCAAAACCTACGCCAAGTTCATTGAGGGCGGGCCGCAGCAGGGCCATCAAATCGGTCCTGCCGAAAAAGCGTTTATCGAGGCGCGGGATGGCTTTTACCAATCCACTGTTTCGGAAACCGGTTGGCCCTATGTGCAATATCGCGGCGGGCCGGTCGGCTTTCTGAAGGTTCTGGGGCCGCAAACCATCGGTTACGCCGATTTGTCGGGCAATAAACAGTACATCTCGCGCGGGAATCTGGACGGCAATGACCGGGTTGCGATGATCCTGATGGATTACGCCAACCAGCGGCGTCTCAAGATTCTGGGGCGGGTGTCCTTCACCGAAGGTGAGGCCGCTGCGGCCAGCCTATACCCCGAGGGCGCGCAGGCCCCAGCCGAACGCGCCGCGATCATTCGGGTCGATGCTTTGGATTGGAACTGCCCCAGCCACATCACCCCGCGCTACACCGAGGCCGAACTGCGCCCGCATCTGAACGCGCTGGGTCAGCAATTAGCGCAGCTACAGGCCGAGAACGAAGAATTGAAACAACAACTGGCAAGACAGACCTGACCTCGCATCAGACAAAGGAAGCCCGATCCATGCTGCGTTCAGCACTCAACAAAGCCGCCCTGTATCTGATCGGCGCATTGCTGTTGATCTCGGGGCTGATGCTGTCATTTTTTGCCTCTCCCGAGTCGGTGCGCAGCACACCACCTGCTGCACAGGACTCTCTACTGCTGGACCGCCTTTCGAACAATTGAGCCGCGTTGGCAGCAAAGTAGAAATCTGCGATACCCCTTGACCTTCCCGTGACTGGAACCCCCATGTGGGAGGTGAAATCCACCACGGGATGAGTCGCATGGCTGCACCGCAAACAACTCAGTTGAAAATCACCGGTATGGGATGTGCGTCCTGCGTCGGGCGGGTGGAAAGCGCGCTGCAGAATGTTTCCGGGGTATCAGATGCATCCGTGAACTTTGCAACGGAAACGGCGCAGGTCACTTTTGAGGGACCCGTCAGTGCCGTAACCGAAGCGTTGACGCAGGCCGGTTATCCGGCGGCAACGCGGCAAACGACCCTGAAGATCGGCGGCATGAGCTGCGCCTCGTGCGTGTCGCGGTTGCAGCGCGCCTTGACGGCCAACCCGGCGGTGGTCGATGCGCAGGTCAATCTGGCGACCGAGACCGCGACTCTCACCTATCTCGACGGCGCAACAGACCCGCAGGCGCTGGCGAAACTATGCGCGGATGCAGGGTATCCGGCGCAGATCGCGGATGGCTCCGAGACCGCATCCGCGTCAACAAAGTCGGGCGAAGCACATGCGCTGACACGGGCCACCACATTCGCCGCGATACTGGCTCTGCCGGTTTTCGTGTTGGAGATGGGCGGCCATATGATCCCGGCTTTCCACCACTGGGTGCAGGCGACAATTGGCACGCAGACCAGTCACCTGATCCAATTCGCGCTCACCTCGGTCCTGCTGCTGGGGCCGGGGAGCGTGTTCTATGCCAAGGGCATCCCGTCCCTGCTGCGCGGATCGCCCGATATGAATGCGCTGGTGGCTTTGGGCACCGGCGCGGCCTACCTGTTTTCGGTCACGGCAACCTTTGCCCCGCAGATTCTGCCGCAGGGCAGTGCGAATGTGTATTTTGAGGCCGCCTCGGTCATCGTGGTTCTGATCCTGCTGGGCCGGGTGATGGAGGCGCGCGCCAAGGGCCGCACAGGTGCCGCGATCCGCAAGCTGGTTGGGTTGCAGCCCAAAACCGCGCGGGTCGAACAGAATGGGTCTTTCGTCGATCGTCCTATCGCAGAAATCACCGTTGGCAACATCCTGCAAATCCGCCCCGGTGAGCGTGTCCCGGTGGATGGCGACGTGCTGGACGGCACCTCTTATGTCGATGAAAGCATGATCACGGGCGAGCCTGTTCCGGTCGGCAAGGCGCAGGGTGATCAGGTTGTGGGCGGCACTGTCAACGGAACCGGCGCGCTGCGTGTCCGGGCGACGCGCGTCGGGGCAGATACCGTTCTGGCGCAGGTTATTCGCATGGTTGAGCAGGCACAGGGGGCCAAGCTACCGATTCAGGGGCTGGTCGACCGGATCACCGCCTGGTTCGTTCCTGCCGTGATGGCGGTGGCCGTGCTGACCATTGCGGTCTGGCTGATCTTTGGCCCGGCCCCGGCCCTGCCGATGGCGCTGGTGACCGGTGTGTCCGTTCTGATCATCGCCTGCCCCTGCGCCATGGGGCTGGCTACACCAACCTCGATCATGGTCGGCACAGGACGTGCGGCAGAGTTGGGCGTGCTGTTCCGCAAAGGCGATGCCTTGCAGCAGTTGCAACAGGCCAGGGTGATCGCGCTGGACAAGACCGGGACACTCACACTTGGGCGGCCCGAGCTGGAGAGTATCACGCCAGTGAACGGGTTTGACCGTGACACCGTTCTGCGGCTGGCCGCCGCGGTTGAATCCCAATCCGAGCACCCGATTGCCACGGCGGTCACCCGCGCGGGGCCGGCGGACCTGCCGCCCTTGTCCGCGTTCCAATCGATGACCGGGCTGGGTGTTCGCGCGACGGTCGAGGGCCACGACGTGCTGATCGGGTCCCCGCGCCTGATGGCGCAGAACGGTATCGATCTGTCCGACCTGACCGCCGAGGCCGATCACCGCGCCAGCGAAGGGGCAACGCCGCTGTTTGCTGCCATTGACGGACAGGCCGCGGGTTTGCTGTCGGTTTCGGACCCGATCAAACCCGGCACCAAACAAGCGTTGGAACGGTTGCATGCGGCCGGTGTCACGCTGGCGATGGTGACCGGAGACAACGCACGCACCGCACAGGCGCTGGCCAACCGTCTGGGTATCGACCACGTCACGGCCGAGGTTCTGCCGGATGGCAAACTGGCCGCAATCACCGCGCTGCGCGAGCAGCACGGAACGCTTGCCTTTGTCGGGGACGGGATCAACGATGCCCCTGCTCTGGCGGCGGCGGATATCGGGGTGGCCATTGGCACCGGCACTGATGTGGCGATTGAGACGGCGGATGTGGTGCTGATGTCCGGCGACCTGCGCGGCGTGGCCAATGCGGTCGAGATCAGCCGCCGCACCATGCGCAACATCCGCCAGAATCTCGGCTGGGCCTTCGGCTACAACATCCTGCTGATCCCGGTGGCCGCCGGGGTTCTGTACCCGTTCAGCGGCCACCTTCTGTCCCCTGCCCTGGCTGCCGGGGCGATGGCCTTGTCGAGCGTCTTTGTCGTCTCGAACGCGCTGCGCCTGCGCCGCGTCCGCGCCAGCCTGCCCGAGGTGCCACAGGATCACAGCACGCAAAAGGTGACGCCATGAATATCGGAGAAGTTGCCACTCAAACCGGCCTGCCCGCCAAAACGATCCGCTACTACGAGGATATCGGCCTGATCAAACCGCTGCGCGACAACAACGGGTACCGCCAGTTTCGCACGCAGGATGTGCATAAGCTGAATTTTCTGGGTCGCGCCCGCGCCCTGGGCTTCACCATCGAAGACTGCCGCACCCTGCTGGCGCTTTACGAAGACGAAAGCCGTGCCAGTGCCGACGTGAAAAAAGTGGCGCGCGATCACTTGGCGCAGATCGAGGCCAAGATCGCCGATCTCAACGCGATGCGCGACACGCTGGGCCATCTGATCGATGCCTGCGCGGGCGATGGCCGCCCCGATTGCCCGATCCTGCAGGATTTGGGCGGCAAAGCCTGACGCGGGGTTGCTCTTTGTGCGCAGCTTTGCTTTGTCTCTGCCAGACAATCCGGCCCGGCGAACAGCAAGGGACCGGACAGCAGAGAGGATCACCAAATGGCAAAAGTTGCGTTTCTGGGCCTGGGCGTCATGGGCTACCCAATGGCAGGGCATCTGCAGGCGGCCGGTCATGAGGTGACCGTATACAACCGCACTGCTGCCAAGGCCGAAGCGTGGGTTGCCCAGCATGGCGGCGCGATGGCAGCCACCCCGAAAGAGGCGGCGATGGGCGCGGAATTCGTGATGGCCTGCGTTGGCAATGATGACGACCTGCGGATGGTCTGCACCGGCGCGGATGGCGCGTTTCACGGCATGGCCGAGGGTACAACCTTTGTCGATCACACCACCGTGTCGGCGAAAGTGACCCGTGAATTGTATGAGGCGGGTCAAAGCCAAGGGATCGCCTTTGTCGATGCCCCGATCTCGGGCGGTCAGGCCGGGGCTGAGAACGGCGTGTTGTCGATCATGTGCGGTGGGGACCTGACGGCTTATGACGCGGCTGAACCGATCATGCAGGTCTATTCCAAGATCTGCCGCCGGATCGGCGACAGTGGCGCGGGCCAGATGACCAAGATGTGCAACCAGATTGCCATTGCCGGTCTGGTGCAGGGCCTCAGCGAAGCGCTGCATTTTGCCGAGAAAGCCGGGCTGGACGGGCGCGCGGTCGTTGAGGTGATCAGTCAGGGTGCGGCTGGCAGCTGGCAGATGGCGAACCGGTATGAAACCATGCTGGATGATCATTTCGATCACGGCTTTGCCGTTGACTGGATGCGCAAGGATCTGGGCATTTGTCTGGATACGGCGGATGAGACCGGAGCGTCGCTGCCGGTGACGGCTTTGGTCGATCAGTTCTACAAAGATGTGCAGAAGCTGGGCGGCGGACGATGGGATACCTCTTCGCTGATCAAGCGGTTGCGCGCTTTGGGGTAACGGGTCAGGGGGGCTGTCTGCCCCCCATCGCGCCTTGGGCGCGATTCCCCCCGAGGATATTTTTAGACAGATGAAGGGGATCCCGTTGGAAGAGGGATTGGACATCGCATGAGCGGCATGGCGGATTTCTGGGCGGGTGCCCTGCGCAACCACTGGGGGCTGGAGGCCAAGCTATCGCGGCTGGATGGTGAGTATGATCTGAATTTCATGGTGCGGGCCACGAATGGTCAGGACTATGTGCTGAAGGTCATGCGCGCGGGGTGCGAGGCGGAATTCGTTGATCTGCAGGTGAAGGCGCTGGCGCATCTGGCGAGCGCCGCACCGGGTCTGCCGTTTCCGCAGGTGTTTGCGGATTTGAACGGAGAGCTGCTGCCTGAAATCGCGGATCAGCAGGGTCAGACGCACCTGGTCTGGTTGTTGGAGTGCTTGCCGGGGCAATGCTATGCCAAGGCCGCGCCGAAATCTGAGGAATTGATCCTGAAACTGGGGCGTGTTCTGGGGGCGACGGACAAGGCGCTGGAGCGGTTCACCCATGACGGGCTGCATCGGGCGGATTTCAAATGGGACATTTTGCAAGCCGGTTGGATCACGGACCGCTTGGACGCGATTGCCGACCCTGCGCGGCGGGCGCTTTTGGCTGACATTTGCGATGGGTTCCGTGCGATTTCAGAACGGCTTGAGGGGCTGCCCAAACAGGCCATCCACAATGACGCCAATGACTACAATGTTCTGGTCGAAGGTGAGCTGGGGCAGCGTCAGACCGTCTCGGGCCTGATTGATCTGGGGGATATGTGTGCCTCTCCGCGCGTTTGTGATCTGGCGATTTGTGGGGCGTATATCGTTCTGGATCATCCCAAGCCGGAACGTGCTTTGGCCGCGCTGGTGCGGGGCTATCACGCGGCCAACCGGCTGCGCGCGGATGAGGTTGATCTGATCTGGCCACTGCTGCGGATGCGGTTGGCGGTGTCGGTGGTGAACTCGACCCTGATGGCGGCTGACAACCCCGATGACCCCTATGTGACGATCAGTCAGGCCCCGGCCTGGCGGTTCCTTGAAAACGCGGACGTCAATGGCAGCCTGATGGCGGCCCGGCTGCGCGCGGCCTGCGGTCTGCCTGTCACCGATGGGGCCGAGCGTATCCATGCCTATCTGTCCGAGCATCGCGGCCAATTCGCCCCGATGTTTGGCCAGGACCTGAGCGATGTTCTCATGGGCTCATTGTCTGTTGAGAACTCTGTCTGGCCCCAGAACCCGTTTCATATGCCCCTCGAAGAAGCCGCCCGCGTGGGTGAGGAATTTGGCGAGGGCCTATGGCTGGGCTACTACAACGAACCCCGCCTGATTTACGCCGAGCCCGGGTTCCGCAAGGGCCCTTGGAAGGCCTCTGACCGGCGCACCGTGCATCTGGCCGTAGATGTGTTTGCCCCTGCTGGCACCGTGCTGCACGCGCCGATGAGCGGTCGGGTTGAAGCCATCGAGAACCGGGATGCGCATCTGGATTATGGCGGCGTGGTGATCCTGCACCACGAAACCCCCGAGGGCGATCCGTTCTATACGCTCTATGGTCATCTGGACCCCGAGGTCTGCGACCGGCTGAAACCGGGCGACCCGGTGGCACAGGGGGCCGCCTTTGCGCAGCTGGGGGATGCCAGTCAAAATGGCGGCTGGGCCCCGCATGTCCATTTCCAGCTGGCCCTGACCATCGACGGGATGCAAAACGACTGGCCCGGCGTGGGCGACCCGGATGAGATGGAGCTGTGGCATGCGGTTTGCCCCAACCCGGCGGCTCTGCTGAACCTGCCCGATGACAAGGTGTTTTATCAGCCGACCGACAAACACGCGATCCTGCAGGGGCGGCAAGACCATTTCGGCGGCAATCTCAGTCTGACCTACGATGATCCGGTGATGCTGGTGCGGGGGTGGAAACATCACCTGTTTGACGAATGGGGGCGGCCTTATCTGGACGCCTATAACAACGTCCCCCATGTGGGCCATGCCCATCCGCGTATTCAGGCGGTTGCGGCGGATCAGTTGAAACGGATGAATTCAAACACCCGCTATCTGCACCCGGCACAAACGGCGTTTGCGGATAAGGTCCTGTCGAAACTGCCCGATCATCTGGAGGTCTGTTTCTTCGTCAATTCCGGTACTGAGGCGAACGAACTGGCGCTGCGGCTGGCCCGCGCACATACCGGGGCCAAGGGGATCGTGACGCCGGATCACGGCTATCACGGGAATACGAACGCAGCCGTCGCGATCTCGGCCTACAAGTTCAACAAGCCCGGCGGGGTGGGTCAGGCCGATTGGGTCGAACTGGTCGAGGTGGCCGACGATTATCGCGGATCGTTCAGGCGCGACGATCCCGACCGCGCCACAAAATTCGCGAATTTTGTGGACCCTGCGATTGCCGCCTTGCAAGACAAAGGGCACGGTGTCGCCGGTTTCATCGCCGAGACCTTCCCCTCGGTCGGGGGGCAGATCATCCCGCCCAAGGGCTATCTGCCGGCGGTTTACGAGAAAATCCGTGCCGCGGGCGGTGTCTGTATCGCCGATGAAGTGCAGACCGGGCTTGGGCGTCTGGGCGAATATTACTTCGGCTTTGAACACCAGGGCGCGCTGCCGGACATCGTTGTCATGGGCAAACCCATCGGCAACGGGCACCCCCTGGGCGTGCTGGTCACCACCAAGGACATCGCCCGCAGCTTTGACAACGGGATCGAGTTCTTTTCGACCTTCGGCGGATCAACCCTGTCCTGCCGGATCGGGAAAGAGGTGCTCGACATCGTCGATGATGAGGGCCTGCAGGACAACGCCCGCACCATGGGGGCCCGCCTGATGGACGGACTGCGCAAGATCGAGGCCGATTTCGGCTGCGTCGGCGATGTGCGCGGTATGGGCCTGTTCCTGGGTGTCGAACTGATCAACCCGGACGGGTCCGAGGGCACCGAGATCTGCAAATACGTCAAGAACCGGATGCGGGATCATCGTATCCTGATCGGCAGCGAAGGGCCCAGAGACAATATCCTGAAAATCCGCCCGCCTCTGACGATCGAGGCCGAAGATGTGGACATGATCCTGTGGGCGTTGCGCGATGTGCTGTCCGAGGTGGGTGATTTTGCCCCGGTGCCGGTCTGCGACCATGATCACCATCACGCCGGTTGCGGATGCTGCTGATAAAAAACCCCGGCACGAGGGGGGCCGGGGTTTAGCGCTTGCCTGCTGCTTAATGCAGCACGGCTGCGGGGGGTCGGTGTCCGGTGCTGGGCATCGGGACAGAGGCCGTCATACGGCGCAGGGTCAGCCCAAGTTCTTCGGACAATGAGGTCAGCGCGGGCGCAAAGTCCGCCCGTACGATCAACGAAGCCATCATCATGGCGTCTTCGCGCGCACCCTCTGAGGCTGCAGCGATCATCTGCGCAAAGCAATTCTCATCCGCACCCAGGCACGCACATCCCAACCCATGACGGATCAAGGGACGTCGACCGTGATGCGCACAAAGCGTGCACAGCCGATCCAGCGTTAGCATCGCAGCGCGCCCGCTTTCCAGGCCAAGCGCGATCTCAAAGTCGCTGGCGGCATCTGCGCGGCCCTGCGCGCCTTCGCCCCATAGCCGCAAATACATTACGGCACCTGCCTCAACAGGGCTTAGGTCTGCAAGTCGGCCAACGGCTGCACCGCCACGGGGCGAGGACCTGCTCATTTCGTCAAGATCAACTTACCGGCGCGGGTGATGCGCAGCGTATACAGCTGGTCACCCAACTCGATATGGGCCAGGTTTCCACCCTTGGTCAGATCTTCTGCCTTGTGCGAGGGCAGCATGGAGACGGCATAGGTTTGGCTGGTATCTGTGTTTTGCATGTTCATCGGGACAACTCCAAAGGGTCTCGAGCGAAATACCTGAATCTGTTCGCGTTTTTTTTCGTCACATGGCTGACCCGACCGGGGTTGGCTGTCGTCTTGGCCTGTAATCTGATTAATTTAGTCAGGTATGTCAAGACCTGTTCGAGCAGATTCACCAAAGCGCTGTTATTTCGTGAAAATATCCGGCAGATTGCCGCAAAACCCTATCGCAACCCCCATGAGGCCCCCATGAGCGCAACCATCATGTTCGATCTGGACGGAACACTGGTAGACAGCATTGCCGATCTGGCCGCCGCCGCGAACAGAATGCTAGAGGATCAAAAGGTAGCACCCCTACCCCTGTCTCAGATTCAGCAGTTTGTGGGCAACGGCCTGCCAAAGCTGGTTGAGCGGGTGATTTTACATTGCACCCTGCCATTGGAAAAGCATGTCGAGCTGACACAGCAAACGCTGACCCACTACAACAACGCCGCCAGCGATCAAACGGTTGTTTATCCCAGCGTGATTGAGGCGCTTGAGCAGCTACGCGACATGGGCTGCGCGATGGGCGTTTGCACCAACAAGCCCGAAGCCCCCGCGCGCCATATTCTTGAGGCTCTGGGCCTTTCGCAATACTTCGATGCCGTTCTTGGCGGTGACAGCGTAACCAACCGCAAACCGGATCCGCGCCACCTGCAAGCCAGCTTTGCCGCTGTCCCCCAAACCGGCCCGTTCCTTTTTGTTGGAGACAGCGAAGTGGACGCGGAAACCGCGCTGCGGGCAGAAGTCCCATTTCTTCTGTTTACCGAAGGGTACCGTAAGTCGCCAATCACCGAGATTCCGCACACAGCCACCTATGACGCTGCTTCGGAATTGCCCGGGATCGTTACCGATGTATTGCTATCTCTGGGGAAAAGCGCATAGCGCAGCATGCATACCATCCCGTTAATGAGGGGCCGGCCGAGGGGGTAAGTAGCCAGCCCCCCACAGGGGAAAAGTGGTATCGTCCGAGTATTCCGTTCGATAAGTTACGGTTAACGGAACCTGATTTCTTTCGATACTGGGGGTTTCCCGTAGAGCTGATTAGAGCTCTGAAATCACGGACTATTTTTGTCGAAAAAATTGAACCCGACCCCAAGTAACAGGCGATTTCCACCTCAACTCCGCCCGTCACATTTTTGCCAACTTAAAACAGCATCCAAACCCTATGCGTTTTTTCTTTTATCTCGCCCAATTTCTTGCCCCCATCATTGGCCTTGTCGGCATTGGCATGATCGTCATCGGTGCCAAGACGCGGTCGATGATGAACCTGTCGATGATCGGTGCCTTGGGGAAAATGCACGAATGGGAACTTCATTGCAGATGACCTGCTCCCCTGAAATGCCCTCGATTTGAGATTAGCCTGTTCTCCAACTGAGGAGACAGACGATGAAGAGAAGCCGTTTCAGCGAAGAGCAGATCATTGGCATTCCGATGGATCACCAGGCTGGGCTTGGCGCGAAGGAGTTGTGCCGCAAGCATGGGATCAGCGATGCGACCTTCTACAAGTGGCGATCCAAGTATGGCGGCATGGAGGTTTCCGACGCTCGGTGGCTGAAGACGCTGGAATCTGAGAACGCCAAACTGAAGAAGATGCTGGCTGAGCAGATGATGGACGTGGCGATGCTGAAAGAGATGCTCGGAAAAAACTTCTGAAGCCCGGTTCGAGGAGGAATGCTGTGAACTGGGCGATGAAGACCAAGGGCTACAATCAACGACGCGCCTGCGCGCTGGCCGGGATCGATCCGCGTGTGTCTCGGCGCACGTCGAAGCGCCCTGCCGACACGGAACTGCGCACAAGGATGAAAGAACTGGCCTCTGAGCGGCGTCGGTTAGGATAGCCGTCCGAGGTGACCGCTGCGAGCGCACTCGGCTGATCACAGCCCAAAACAGTCGGTCACTGATTGCCTGAACGATCCTCAAACGGTTCTTGTCAAAGAGCTAGGTATTTTTCTGCGAGGATTTTACGAGATAGAATTCAACAACAAAGCTCGTGCGAATCTAAAGCCGTTTTCCAATGCGACGTCGATTTCCTGCAATAGATCCTTGTCACTTTCCTTTTTTGCTCCGTGGATTAAAGCGCTGCGAACTTTGTAAAAGTGTCTGAAGGCCTCTTCTGTCTTCGCGATCTCAGCGTCACTGCCACCCAATGCTCTCGAAACCTTCTTACTCAATTGTTTGCTACGTGTACTTTCTTCTGGATAAAAACGTTCAAAGATGATCGCTAGATCAAGTATTCGATCTTCTTTCGCGTATCTGCCAAATGTTCGTTGCGCTTCAGCGAGCCGGTGGATGAGCGGGGCGACAGTCGGGTATTCTGTTTCGCTCTTTCTCGAGAACAAGTTTACCGCTTCTAGAATCAGGTCAACATCTGCCGCCTTACGTTTTTGGAATGGGTCGTGAAAGTTCCCAACAAATTCGCCAGCGCGAGGCGATGTCACCTTTTGATCTTGCCCTAATAGTTGCGTGCTAGACTTGTGAACGGTACCCGGAAAATCGTAAACCCAAGTAATCGCGCACCGTAAAACAACCGACAAAAGTTCCGCAAATTCGGCGCTTTTGCGATGAAACAAAGGAGGCACATCCCTCGGAGGTCTGTCGGGGATGCGAGCATTTACATGGCGGATTTCGGGCTGCCAGCGGAATGGTGATGCAAAGCCAAAAAACAAATCTAGATTCCGTGCCTCTACTTGATCCGGCGCTCGATTTCGAAACCATTCTGGCTCAATGTAGTCACGCAATTCAGCGAAGGGCGCGATAAAGAAGCCATTGCCTAGCTCGATCTTATGCGGAACTTCTACGCCGTAAAACAGATCGACATCCAAGCCCAAGTCGAAATCACTACTCAAGGGCGAGGTCGCATGTCGCGACGCAAGCGACAGTAAAGAATTTAACTCCTGGACAGTGTTCAGGAATTTTTTGTTGGATCGGTAATATTGTCGAGCCATCACCCCAGAAATGAGTTGGGCGACGTCAGTGTAGGTGCTGCCGTTCAAAATTCCAACATGAACAACTTCAGGTCCAAGCTGCATCCTGAGTATCGAAGCAAATGCTGGGTGGATGCGCAGAAGAGATCTTACCGGTGCAAGCGCCTCCACTAGCGGCTTGTAGTATCGCCTTTGATCGCACTGTTTGGCGGTCAATGCATCATTGTAGACTTGGTAGTAGGCCTCTGTCGGAAATGGAGTTTCGTCCTTTCCATTGAAGGTACACTGCACCGGATACCCATTGGTTTCCCAATAATCTCGCAAGAAACTGTCTTGGACTTTTGCAAGTCTGCTCAAAGCATTGGACAGTCGGATTTCCCAATCTGAGGCATCAAAATTTTTCATATCTTACAAAAAATATAGGATCAATTGGATGAAACAACTCTGCTTTGTTTCAACTTAGTCGTTGGTACCGAGTGTGCAATGTACTTTGTGGATCGCCCCCATAACAGTCCTTCGCTGCATAAGTATTCAGTGGTGGCACTGAACCCATTGCCGCCATCGATCGTGCTTTCGGACTTTGCTCATCTACCAGTACGGCCACTTCTTCATACCCAACGATTCCAGGTGGTTCTCAAACAAAAAAGAGGTCGACATATCTGACGAAGCCCAAGGGGCCCAGTTTTGGAAACCGGTTGCGTCTACTTCCTGCGTTTCCGCAACTTCTGCTGCATCAAGAGGGTTCTCTGAGCTTGCCAACCGCCGCGTAACTACGTTCGAGTGCTTGCCGGGATCCGGCATTTGCATGCGTAACGTGACAGAAACCTGCGTGTCCTGAGTCCCGAATGTTGTAGGAAGTGTTGCCTTCGTCCCAAGAAAGTGCAGTGCTGAAATATCTGCCTTTATGAAAGATGCGCCCCTGATATTGCCGAGATTAATACTACTGACAAACTGATGTGGTGGCGCTTCCGGGCGGTTGATTATCGCCACATCAAACCGTACGCCAACAAGATTTGTCTTTTTGAATGAAGCAAAGTTAAGAAGCGTATCTATGAAGCGACATCCCTCAAACACTCCACCATCAAGAAAGCTTGCTTCAAATCGGCTACCGCTAAAATCTGATGCCCAAAAATACCCTTCCTGAAAATTGACTCCATCAAAGTCACACTTCCGCAAATCCAGTCGCCATTTACCGGTGTCAACTTTCACAGCTGTTCTGTGAACTCGGCCAATAACGTCAACTGCTCTCTGCAAATCTAACCGAGGCGTTTTTCTGTCAAAGGGCGGCTCCGTAAAAATTAAATTTTTGGCCGGGAATGTCCCTCTAACGTAAGCGGCAACAATTTTGACAATACGTGGCGCAGCTTCAGGCCTCTCAGCGACCAAGCCTTCAAGAGTATCTAAAGCAGCAGCCCTCGTCACCAAGTCGTCAACCCACTCATTAACGACAATCTGTTGACCTTCGCCATCATTCTGAACATGAGAAATCTCGTGGCGTGCCGTTAAGCCTTGCTGAGCGGCGCTGATTTTTTCGTTGAAGAGCGATTCTTCCGCGACCGCAACCTGTTTCGAAGCGACAATTGTGCGCCAAATGATGAAGGGCGCACCGATCAGTGCGGCGAGGACAAGACCAATGTTGCGTATAGCAGATCCATCCGCGTCGTTCTTGTAGGGACCGACCCTTAAGCTCGCCTGAAAAAAATCCGCAAGTACCACAAGAACAGATACAACCAAAAGGAGTACAAACAAAAGCAACAAGCTGCCCAGCACTCTCCCCAATGACTTAGCGTTGGCATAGTTTGGAGAACTGGTAAAACCCAACCAGTCTCTAAGGCTCATTGGAGTGTTGTGTTTAGAAATCATGGGCATTAAATCGAACAATTTCAGAGTTTTCAGGCACAATAATCTCGCCTGCATTTTGTTGCTTTACACTGATCTCTTGACCGCAATTTTTCAACCGTGATTGTTTTTAAAGCATCAAACGCGCCAAACGAGCCCTGAGCTGTCATTGCCACACCAACTGGATGCTACGGATGCATTTGGCGGGTCGCAACCCACAGCGGACATTGCCTATCGGCACTTCTTGGGCCGTCTGTCGGACGATCTAGCAACAACATAACGAAATGAACCCTCGACCAACGCAGGCATTTAGAGCAATCTGTTTTCGATACTTAAGTCTTTAAGGAAAGTACTTTTGCAGGAAACCATACCTCAACTTGAGGAAGAGCTAGAGACCCTCGTAAGCAGGTTCGTTGAGAACGCCACAAGGGCCCGAGCTCCGGCCATGGGCGAGATTACCAGGCATCGTCTATTTGAAGGGCACAATTCGGCCATCGTTCGGCCCAATGGCGAGGAGGATGAAACCGAGATTCGAGAGTTTTCTGCTGAATCTGAAATCCCCAGCAAGACCGTACTGTATGCCAACCTCGACGAAATTCTCCAGTGTTTTCTCCCCGTTGCAGAGGCGATGGCATCTGACCACGAGAAGATGTTCTTTGAGGTCATGCAAGAAACCACAAAGAAGACCGGAAACGTCGTGGACGGAGGCGGGCAACCGCTTTCTCACGAAATGATCTTGGAAGTTCTGGAAACCATACAGATTGATTTCGACGCAGACGGGAACCCAAGGATGCCAACGATGATGATTAGCCCAGCCATGGAGCCGCGAATTAAGGAACTAATTGATGACCCCGCGGCAAAAAACTTTGAGAAGGAACAACAAAAGATAATTGAAAAGAAGAGGCTTGAGTGGCGTGATCGAGAAGCTAATCGAACATTGGTTGGATAGCATAGGAGAGCGTGGCTATCAGTCGGCGTTCCTGCAAATGCTGGTAGGCGAGGGTCATACAATTGTTCATTCAACCCGCCACACGCCGATAGAATTTGGGAAAGACGTAATAACAATCGACTCTGATGGGACGCCTTGTGCGTATCAGCTAAAAGGTAATCCTGGATCACGGCTGACATTAAGTCAGTTTCGGGACATCAAACCACAACTTACAGAGCTTGTTGAGCAACCAATCGTCTATGCCGGAGTTCCAGATTCACCCCACAAATGCGTGTTGGTGACAAATGGTGAAGTTGAGGAAGAAGTTCAAAGAGCCATTGACGATATGAACCGTGACCTAGAGCGTCGTGGCTTTCATCCCAACCAGCGGTTGGAAATAGTGTCTAGGGGACAAATGCTGGCTTGGGCAATCGAGCACTCTGGGGACTTTTGGCCGAATGACTTCTCTGTACATGAAAACCTTATCCGTATGTACAACGTGGACGGGAGAGATCAGCCTGACATGGAGTTGCTGTCGAGTTCCCTCGATGCAATTTTGGCCATTTCTAAGAAAAGACCGAAAACGAAGAAGCCAGCATTCGTTCGCTCGATGGTTTCGGCTTCATTATTCATTTCGTTTGCGATCAGAAACTACATTCGTGCTTCCAACCACAACGCGGTAGTCGCTGCCTGGGTTTCGCTACTAGGTATGTATGCCTGTGCTCTTGATCGATAGATGCCTATGCCGTAAGCGTTGCATGCAGCCCCGCTGTGCCCTCTAAACAGGTATATTCACTCTATATATGGTGCCTCCAAAAGGATTGAGCATCATGGAAACGCATTCATTCCAAGCATATGGTTTCACAATCGAAGTCCACGCCGGCGGTCGACGTGTCTGGCCACCCAGTTTCAAACACTTTGTGAAGCAGAAACTCGATTCCGGTGAATTCACCGTTGAACAAGTCATGGCTGATTGCAACGTCTCAAAGTCTCTTGTTTACAAATGGCGGGCAGATGTGCGGCGGGCCAATCGCGGACGAACTGAAGTGCGAGAAGAACACGTTTTCTCGGAAATCGTTGTGGCGGATTTTGATGATCCGAACACCGCAACTCCGATCATTTCGCACATCGAAATCCGTGTGGGTTCGGTCGAACTTATCTTGCCAGAGGCGTTCCCGATCGACGATCTGATCAAAATTGTTATGGCAGTGGAGCCTAGGACGTGATTTCTCCCGCGGGCAACTACAAACTATATCTGGCATCGAAACCCGTAGATTTTCGAAAGGGTATGGATGGCCTGGCCGCTATCGTGATGAACGAATTTGACCTCGACCCATTCAGCGGCGCGATCTTCATTTTTCGCTCCAAACGAACGGACAGAATGAAACTGATCGTCTGGGACGGCACCGGACTGGTTCTGGTTTACAAACGGTTGGAAGGAAAGGGATTTGAGTGGCCGAGGATGCGGGGTGGTGTAATTTCCATCAGCAAAGCTCAGTTCGAAGCTCTCTTTGAGGGGCTTGACTGGAGACGTGTTGCGTCACGAGGGATCAACCGGCCAGCTCTGGCTTGACCTTTCCCTCCATATCAACTGGACGTTCATTGCGCGTTCATCGAAATGGAAAGAAGCGGACTTTGCTGTCGTTTGTCATTTTCATTCAAACGCTGCTCTCGTTTCCTAAGTGGAACTTCGGCAAATCTACTGGGCCTAAGAAAACGACCTACGTTTGGGCCAGAAAATGATTCAGTTATAGGTCTCCCTGTGCCTCCCGCCATCGATCACACCCGATACTTGGCAAGCTCATTCCAAAACAATTCAACTGCGGCAGACGTGTTCTGAGACTTGCGCGCTGCACAAATATTCCATGTAAGGTCCTGTTTCATCGACACGGGTTTTGCGGTCTTTGCACGGATCAGCTCTGCGAATGTGTCCGGCATCCCTCCAACGACAAATTCAGGCTCTGCCAGCAATCCGGTCAGGAGGGTGTAGTCGTCGCATTCGATATGCGGCTGTGCATCGACCTTTTTGACCGCCTCGGCGCCGCCACCAAGCGCTTTTGTCAAAGCGGCTTTCCAGTGTTTGTGGAGATGCGGTGATGCAAAGGGAAAATCGAAAATGCCTGCCATGGTTTGAGGACCGCGCTGGTGAATCTCATGATCGCGATGAGCAACGAACTGGATTGATTGCTTCTCCATCACCATGATCTCCACATCTTCGGCTTCAGGTGTGTAGGTCAGATCCCCGAGGAACACGTCGAATTCGCCCGCCTGCAATAAATCCAGCGGACGCGCGTAGGCGCTCACCAGAATTCGGAAGCGCAGGTCAGGCATCGACTGTCGCACGGCGCCCAAGACGGGCAGGATCAAAGTTCTTGTGGTCAGCGGCCCGCACCCGATCAGCAATGTGCCCGGCCCAGTTTCACGCAAGTCAGCAACACGGGTCGCGTAGCGGTCCAGATCCTCGCGCAGCGCCTGAGCGATGGGTAAGAACTCCTGCCCCGCGCGTGTCAACGTGCTGCTGTTGCGGCTGCGATGGAACAAAACAAGTCCCGTGTGCTCCTCAGCCTGCCCGACATAGCGGGACAGAGACGCGTTGGAGACACCCATCGCACGAGCGGCATTCTGGAAACTGCCGGTCTCAGCCAGTGCAAGAAAGGCGGTCAAAGCGTTTTCGTTCATCATGCGGTCAATTTCATTTCAGGTTTCGCGTTTTAGTTTTCACAATATGAAATCATGGTAAAGCGCTGTTGCGACAAGAAAGTCTCAATCGCTATCCCTGATGGACCCTTCGATACTTTCACCATCGATAACGTCTTCTACGTCCACTGAGGTAACAATGCTCATTCTTCGATCCATTGCGGTTTCCGCCACGCTGGCCACGGCGACGCTCTGTGCCCTGCCGGTTTTGGCGGAAACAGACCAGCCCAACATCCTTGTCATCATGGCCGACGATGTCGGCTGGGCCAGTCTCGGCAGCTATCATCAAGGCGTGAAGAGCATCCAAACCCCCAATCTTGATCAACTGGCCGCCGATGGCATGCGTTTGACGGACTACTATGCTCAGCCAAGCTGCACCGCTGGGCGATCCGCCTTTATCACCGGGCAATTGCCGGTTCGTACCGGAATGCACACGGTTGGCCTGCCGGGAGATCCTGAAAAGGGTCTGAATGAAAATGACCCGACCTTGGCCAATATGCTGAAATCTTTGGGCTACACGACCGGGCAGTTTGGCAAGAACCATCTGGGTGACATGAACAAATTCCTGCCGACGGTGAAGGGCTTTGATGAATATTGGGGCTGGCTCTATCATCTAAACGCGATGGAATACACATCCGATCCGGACTGGCCGAAGGATCAGAAATTCAACGATACTTTTGGCCCTCGGAACATCATTCACGCCTATGCCACGGACACGGTCGATGAAACCGTAGATCCGCGCTGGGGCCTGGTTGGCAAGCAACGCATCATCGACGATGGCCCAGCACCGCCTGAACGGCAGAAGACATTGGATGACGAGGTGACGGTCCATACGCTGGACTTCATCAACCGAGCAGTCGATAGCGATACGCCGTTCTTTGTCTGGATGGCCCCGGCGCGCGCGCATGTCTGGACCCATTTGAGCCCGGAATACGAGGCCATGCTGGGCGACGGGCGCGGTTTGCAGGATGTCGTGATGAAAGAGCTGGACGACAACGTGGGAAAAGTCATGGCGCGGCTGGACGAGCTGGGCGTCTCGGACAACACGATTGTTGTCTTTACGTCTGACAACGGCCCCGAAACCATGACATGGCCTGACGGGGGAACAACCCCGTTCCATGGCGAAAAGGGCACGACATGGGAAGGCGGCTTCCGCGTCCCGGCCATCATTCGCTGGCCCGGAAAGGTCCCTGCCGGAACCGTGAGCAATGGGATTTTTGCCGGTCTTGACTGGATGCCAACGCTTGTCGCCGCTGCCGGGGGACCTGATGACCTGCCTGCGTCCTTGTTGGAGGGCTACGAGGGCTATCAGGTGCATCTGGATGGGTATAACCAATTGTCATTCCTGACTGGCGACGACGAAAGCAACCGGGACGAGATCATCTACTACGAAGGCCCGGATCTGCAAGCTGTGCGTCACGGAGACTGGAAGGCACATTTCACGATCCAATCCGAAGGTTGGGCTGGCCCCAAAGAGGAACTTAACGCCCCCCTGCTGTTCAACCTGCGTCGCGATCCTTACGAAAAAGCGGCCGAGGAATCGGGGATGTACACACGGTGGATGGGCAACAAGATGTGGGCCTTTGGGCCGGCGGCCAAAATCGTCCAAAACCACCTTTCTACGTTCAAGGACTATCCTCCGAGAGGGTCTGACGTCACAAACCAAGGTCATGTTGAAGAACAGATCTCAACCGAAGGTGGGATGTCCCAGTAGAAAATCAATTCTCGGGAGGCAACAATTCGTGCCTCCCGATCCTTACAAGAACTCGCGGGAAACACCTGCTGACGAATGCCCACTTTGCGGACAAACCGGACTTACGCAGTTGCGGCTATTGCTGACGCAGCATTTGTTCGCGTGTGAAGCACCCGTGTTGCTACTGCGCGGCGGCTGTCGACAGACAGGTTATTCTGGGTCGAAGATTTTGCCAAAGCCGGAGTTACACTTTCGCCGCGGCCATTTCGGACGAACGACACGCACAACGAAGCGATCATACGGGCTGTAAGGATTTCCGCCAGACAGATATGTGTTTGGTGCTTTTGTGATCAAATGGTGAGCGATCCCAGTCCGACCATCGGTGCTCCAATACAAGCCCCGCCAATTTCGCCATCAGATCAAGTTCGGAAGGCCAAGCATACCGAAACGGAATTGCGAGATGTCTGTGCCCCCGATCATTCACCCAGAAATGGTGCGAAGTGTAGTTTTGAGTCACGATGTCGAATTCATCGACGCCAAAGTGTTGAGGATCGCTCGAAAATGCGTGCATTGTCTCGCCAATAGGTAACTTCTGGATCGGCGGCACCTGGGTTTCGATGAGAAACCGACCGGACGGTCCAAGGTGTCGCGCGGCGTTTTTAAAACAGGCAATCTGAGCGTCTTGAGTTTTCAGATTATCGATGGTGTTGAAAACCAGAAAAACAAGGGAAAACACACCAGCAACCTGCGCCGTGGTCATATCGCCAATCGCGACTTCCATTGGCTCTCCAGTTTCTTTTTGCCGCAGGCGGTCTACCATTGCCGAAGACAATTCAATGCCCTTAACGACAGCTCCTTTTTCGGCAAGCGGCAGGGCTATTCTTCCTGTTCCGACTGCGAACTCAAGAATGCTGCATCCGCCTGACAAGTCAAAGAGGCAATCAACTGTCTTCTTTATCAATGCGGGGTCATGCCCACCGTGGTCTCGATCATATGTCTTTGCGACGTCTTCATCGAAATAATTGTCACTCCTCATTTGTGGAACTTGCTCCCGTGAACGCTGAACACTTGATCATGCGGCACCTTATCGGGAGGACCCACCAATGCCCAACCTGCAAATGTGAGACTCGGCTCAGCGGCACCTGTCGCTGCAAGGCGTATTTGCTCTAGATCGAAATCACAAACTCAAACCGTTCAACTCCGCGGACGAGGTACCATCGTGCTCCTATCACCGGCCAACGAACGGAGTTGGGGCTGCGATACAGTTGGGGTCGCTTCTTTTGCTTGTAAACGCTATATTGGCGCAGTTTCCTGACCGTAAATCTTTAAGTCGAAAGCATGTTATCAACCGAGTTCCAAATTGCTGGTCTGCGTGTAGTCACACCGTCACGCCGCCTCGTCGCAAATGCTGCTGAGGTCACCCTATCGCCGCGCGCAATGAGTGTCTTCGAGGTGCTTGCGCAGGCGGGTAACCAGGTTGTTTCTCGTACTGAACTTTTGGAAGCTGTCTGGGCAGATGTAATCGTCACGGACGAAAGTCTGACACAAGCGGTCACCGAGATCAGGCGTGGGCTTTCGGCTATTGGTGCAGACAGGTCCTTGATCGAGACTATACCCAAGGCAGGGTATCGCTTGCGCGAACAACCGGTGTTCGACAAGGACGTTTCCCCACAGCTTGGACCAGATGAAGCACTTCTTCCGCTCGACGTCTATTGCGCGTTGCTCGAGGCTCAAGCGGCGTTAACCCGAGGTGAAGCCGACGCACCCATTGTGGCTTACGAGCGTGCGAAAGAAGCCGTTGGTCGCGCACCAGACTCGGCTTGGGCACATGCATCCTGCTCTGTAATGCTGGTGCACGCCGTGCTGTATTCTGCTGCTCGCCCGGAAAACATGCAGGTTGCCTTTGACCATGCCGAAAAATCGGTTGCGCTATCTCCCCATCTTTCTCTGGCAAATGCAGCGCATGGATTTGCCATGGGCGCATTGGAGGGCGGATCAGGTGCATACACAGCTTTGGCAAAGAGCTTGGCGCGATCAGACAAGAGCGGAGAAGCCCATTATCTCGCCTCGCGGGTAGCGTTTGTAGCAGGTGATCATCGTAGTGCGGCAACACTGGCTCTGAGATCAGCTGAACTTGTCCCTGACCCGTCCAGACCACTTTTTCTTGCGGCGCGCGCGGCATATTCTTTTGATACCGTTCTTGCATCTGCAATTGCGGAGCGTTGTGTTCGTGCCTTGGACAGAAGGCTTTCGGAAGACCCCGACGAACCGCGATCAAGCTTTACATTGGGTCCGGCTCTCGCACTAGCAGGTGATCCCGAACGCGCTTGGCAACTTCTCTCGACACCACGTCAAAGTCAGTCAATTTGCCTGATTCACGAGTTCTTCGGTTACGCAATCTTGCAGGATGAGAGGCGGGCGCTGGATGCGCTCGAAGATGCCCTCGATGAGGGCTTTCGGCATGGTCATTGGCTACATCAGGAACCTATGGTTGCTGGGTTGCGTACCAACCGGAGGTTTCAACGCCTCACAGGTCCGCTTGCCGCAGCTTGAAGCAGCATTTGTTTCTCCGGAAGACTCTCGCCATGAGATAAACGCTTTCGATCAAGTGTGATCCATGAGTTTCAGCAACAAATGCAGATAGCATATGTTCATATGCTCTGATTGAGCCATCAGTAGCGGCATTTATAAATCCCAGATTTTGCGCTCTGCTTCTCTTCGGGCCTCGCTTCTCGATACGCCGATATCGCGCAGCGCGTGATCGTCCAGTTTCTTCAGTGCTTTTCGTTGTCGGTTCACGCGAAACGCATAGCGTAAGCGTAGCAGAATAGTTGGCTTTTGCGGAACTGGGCGCCGCGTATCAGTTCGTGTTTTTTGCATCGATTGAACTCCTTGAGGGGTTTGTCAAGTTGTTCCCAAAAGGTGCGTGGCGAGCGTCGAAAAGACCTGAAAATTGGCTGAAAACTTCTAAAACGCCGCCCAAATTACGCAAAAAGGCGTTCATTCGCTTCTCTCAGAGCTTCTTGAAGTACCGCGCGACAGGCCATGGCTGGAAACCAAGTGCTTCGTAGGTCCGACGCGCTGGCGAATGCCCACTGTCATCAATTGTTTCTACCATAACCATCGACATGCCCGCCGATGCGATCTGTTTTTCAGCAAAGTGCATCATTCGTTTGGCGAGTCCGCGTCTCTGATGATCAGGATCGACTGCGATGATCACGATCTCGCCCATCCGATCCTCTGGATGAATACGCAACCCGATGAAGCCGACGACCACCCGACCAGTCAACGCAACCCAGATATTTTGCGGTTCGGTGTCCAGCAGGTCGCCAACATCGGATCGTTGTCTGACTTGCCATCCTTCAGGATAGAATGCCTCGTAAACGAAATCTGGCACTTCCTCGGCAGTCCTGTCCAAAACGCCGGTCCAGGCTCGCAGCGCGAGATCAACCACTTGGCTTCTGTAACAGGCGTCATATGGAACTATTTCGATCAGGGTCATGGAAGCATCTTTTACTCTGGCACTGGCGTCGCAGACTACCCGGAGCGTGACGATCGTGCCTCTAATGCAAGAACCGCACCCACAATCGCGCACATGATTATTGCAACACTCGGTGGATGAAAATGCGATCCCTGAACAGGAAACATCATCCAACTGACATTACTCATTGCGTGAAAGAGCGACGCCGAGAATACGCTGTAACCACCGCAGACATAAAGCCACATGATGAATATTCGACGCGCGAACGTGCCCAAAGCCCACCACCCGATCCAATCCCATGTTCGTCCAACCTGAATTAAGGGAATGATGTGCCAGAGGATTGCAACAACCCCAAGTATTGACCCCGCCAAAATCAGCCCATAGCGGGTGAACAAAGGCCGCGCAGCATAGGCAGTCCACCCCAATTCTTCAGCCATGGCAGCGATCAGGAATACCGTGAACAGAAACAAGAACTGGCCTAGGTTTGTCTGCGATGCGGGTAGGTTCTGCCCGGTAAAACTAAGCCAAACACCCGACCCCACCATAGCCGCAGGCATCGTCCCCAAAGACACAACCCAGGCCCAAGGCGTCATCTTTTGCCAATCGATCAATCGCTTGAGAAACTTGCGTACCGCCCGAATCCTACCCTCTTTGAACACGAGCAGGAGTGCAGCCAATGCAGGTGCCAGCACCATCAAAGCACTTATAGGCAGGCCCGGGAGAATTGGATCTTTGGCACTACCGCCAAGGACCCAAAACGGAACAGAAAGCGCAAGCACCAACGCAAAGAAGTCATATGTGCGCCCAGGCATCAATCTGGACCTGCCCCGCCAATAGGTCGCAGGAACTTCTGCCGATACAGGATGAGTTGGTTCAAGACGCCCGAGGTCTTACCAATCCGTTCAAAGCCACAGGCTGTAAGCATTTGATGCGAGTTCACATTCGGCGCATCAGCGGCGGCTACAAGACCGGCCAGCTTCAGGCCATCGCACGCATAATGGATCAGCGCGGTCAAAGCAGCCCGCGCCAATCCCTGGCCCCAAGCCTTTGGCTCAAGCGCGATAGTAGGTTCAATCCCGCCAGCCATCTCAGCATCGCCTTGATGTGGGCCGGCGACCGGTGTCAGACCCGCCAGTCCAACCGCGCCAAGGGTATCTGTCTCGATCACCCAAAGACCCAGTCCATCGGCTTCAAACACTTCGTTTTCTGACAACAAAGCGGAAACCTCAAATTCAGTAAGAACCTTGTCATCGCAAAGATACCTACGCACCTCTGGCTCATTCAAAAGTCCTCGCAAGAAACCGGCGTCAGCCCTGCTCACTGGCCGCAACCAACCACGGTGGAATCTAAGAACAGGTAACATCGGTTCTGCTTGGTCTGGTTCAAATCGTGCTCGGTGCGCGCCTTTGTGAAGCGCGCACCGCATTGTCAGGACGCGGCCTTGGGGAGCGCAGGATCACTCCCCCATTCTGCCCACGACCTATGATACACCCGCACACGCGGGAACCCCAAAAGGCGCAGTGCAACGTAGCTATGTGCCGATGCGAGCCCAGTTTGACAGTGCATGATGACGTCGTTCTCTGGCGTGACACCATTGTCTTCAAAATGCGCCAACAGCTCTTCAGTTGGCCGAAAACGTCCGTTTTCCCCAAGGTTTTTCGCCCATGCGATGTTTACAGCCCAAGGCACGTGGCCCTCGTCATACATCTTGGTCGGACGAACGTCGATCAACACCGCTTTTTCGGCATTGCGTTGGCTCAGAACATCCGCAGCTGATGCATGGCGCCGCGGACTAAGCGCCGCTTGATACACCGCGGTGTCATATGGCTCGGGATCGGAAGAGACCGTTCCGCCGACCTCCAGCCACGACGACCAACCACCATTCAGCACTGCGACGTCGCGATGACCCATATACTCCATCAACCACAGCATGCGCGCAGCGTGGAATCCGCCCCGATCATCGTAAAAGACGATCCTGCGGTCGGCAGATATCCCAATTTTTCCCAGCATTGCCTCTATATCGGCAAAATTCCGCAACGCTCCGGGAACAGGACTTTGTTTAGCTACAACGGCATTTGGATCAAGATACCGTGCACCCGGAACGTGGCCCGCGTCGTAGTCTTCGCGGGGGCGCACGTCGACCAAAACAAAGTCCACATCTGGCTTGGATGACAGGGTTTTGGCCAGGTCTTCCGGTTCAACCAAAAGGCCCGGGTTTGCATACTTTTGCGTCATTGCAAGGCCGAGTTTTGGAATGGCCAGGACTGTTGTGCTCAGAGCAAGAGCACCGAAGGTTCTGCGGCTCAGTTTCGGTTCCATAAGTCTTCTCCAAAGTCTTTCGTTAATAGGGCATTTCCACAAGACGGAGATACGGCACAGGTGCCTTCCAGCCATCTGGGTAACGCTTGCGAGCTTCCTCATCCGAAACGGATGGGACGATCACGACATCTTCGCCCTGCTTCCAGTTTGCGGGTGTCGCCAGCTGCTGACGTGCGGTCAGTTGCAGGCTGTCGATGACACGCAGCACTTCGTTGAAATCGCGCCCGGTGGTCATCGGGTAAGAGATCGTCAGTTTGATCTTCTTGTCGGGGCCAATGATGAACAACGTTCGTGCCGTTGCGTTGTCCATTGCAGTTCTGCCCCCGGCTGACCCGCCCGTGTCCGCAGGCAACATGCCGTACAGCTTGGCAATCTTCAGATCGCTGTCGCCAATTAAAGGGTAGTTCGGCGCCTGTCCCGTTGCCGAGCAGATGTCCTCGGCCCAGCGTTCGTGTTCTTCGACCGGGTCTATCGACAGGCCGATAATCTTGACCCCGCGGCGTTCGAAATCGGCCTTCATGCTCGCCATGACGCCCAGTTCGGTTGTGCAAACCGGGGTAAAGTCCTTTGGGTGCGAGAACAGAACGCACCAGCTGTCTCCGATCCAATTGTGGAAATGTATCATACCTTCTGTCGAATTCGCCAGAAAATTTGGCGCTTCGCTGTTGATTGCCAGAGGCATCTTTCTTCCTTCCTAAATCTCTTGTCAGAATTTGCCCGACGAAACGGGCTGGTTCCGATCACGTAGACGCGGCGCTGTACCGATACCTGAAAGAAAGCTGAAATAGTTCTGAAAGGCGGCTCAATGGCCGCGTTTTCAAACGCGCGGTGGCGACCGACTCTACGCATTTGCAGCAATTTTCGTTCTACGAGTGAGGCAGAATGATTGGAAGACTTCCGGTATGGGCTCGATGCAGACCTTTGCTGCTGCCTCCATGAATGTCTGCCTTCTGCGCATTCATACCATCCTTGGCGCTTGAACGGATCGTAGGTGCTGTTCTACATCGACGCTTGTCAAAGTGAGCGGTCACTCAACGATACGTTTTCCCCAGTTTGTTTGATAGCATGCGACGTGGGTTGCAGTCTTTCCAAGGCTAAACTGCGCGCACAACCCAGCGCTGAATCCACCCACTGTAACGAACGGTGAACATCGCTGAAGTGGTTTTATGTGAAGCGATCTCTGGTTGAGCGGTCAGCTCAACCGGGGAGACAGGCACACTTGTTTCTTGGGGGTGCCAATCCTTCCTCGCATCCACGGTGTACTCCCAACAACTTAAAACCACACCATATCCGATGCAGCCTCCCGTTAAGCCGAAACCATCAAAGCAAGCCGATATCTATGAGCCACTTTGTTAGGACCATTACAGCCAAGGCGGATGCTGCCCCCAGCAGCATTGGCAGTAGCGCGACACGCCAAGTAGGTACTTTCGCTTGCTCTATAGATTGAGCCAGAATCTTACGAACCATAGCAGAGAGTTCTGCGTCTGAAGGACTATTAGATCTCGTCATCACCGTTTTCTCCCGAACCCCCTGTCAAACATCACCCAGTGTTTTCCGTAGACTTAGAAAATGAAATGGCTCATGAATTGAATGCGTCAGGCCCGTATTTCTGTGGATCAAACTCTAGAAATTGAACACTTTCAGCTTCCACCATAGCGTGTTCAAGGTCAGCTTTCAGGCTAGTAAAACTGCCGTGCCCCTTCTTTTTCCATCAAAAGCCGAAATCCAACTCGCACAACTTCGCTCAAGTTGGCGTATGCTCCTGACCTAATCTGCTTCTGAACAAAATCCTTCATTGGTTCTGTAAGGTGTATGTTCGGCATAGGTGCCCCTTTCGAATGTCAGATCAAATCAGTGTGTTTCACGGCCAATAGCTATAAGGTTGCCGCATCACCCCGCCGGACCGCCTTCACTCGTGCCACCCAAGTTATAGAGGCCCTGCTTTTTCATACGGCGTATAAACGCAATGTAGCCCACAACCCGGTCGATCTCATCCGCATTTCCTGTGGCGTAAACGGCCGCAATCGACTGGAACTGAGCTGCAGGGTCTTTCGCAAAGTCTTCGTCCCCCCAATCCGGGTTGTTTCCGGTCACCGAAACGGCAGCATCTGTTTCGGTTTCCTCGCTCCACATCTCGTCGAGAAAGGCCTTGAGATCAGAACCGGAGTCCTTCACCCCCAGCTTGTCCACGGCCTCTCATATGGGCTTGAGGCGTTCGAGAAGATCACTGCGACTGTCAGTCATTGGAATTCCACCTCCCAGTTGAGCCTTTCCTGCTACTCGCTCGCGTTTTCCCCTTGCGTTCCTCGACTTCCTGGCCGATCTGTTTCGAGGTCGATCAGCGAAAATTTCAGACATCTCAGCTTTGGAAACAAGTAGGTTAATGATTTTATGCTCGTCTCTAAGGCGCCCTGTCGCGCTCAAGCAGCCAGACAAAACCAGTTGCACCAAATCTGAGACGCTACGACGCTTGCACCGAGCTATATTTGGTAGAGTCTGAAAGCCGTCAGGAACAGTCTGGAAAACGCGCGCACCCTCAAAAAGATCGCGGATCAGCTGCTGCAAGTGAACGCTGTCGTATCTGCGAGCCGGACGAGTAGCGGCTTCAGTTTTTTTGGTTGCATTACTCAGATGCTTTCTATAATTATCTGAGTAATGCCGCTTAATTGCGGTTTTTTCTGTTTCATTATCAATATATATTGCGTCGTTTCATCAATTAAGCGACAAGATACCGAATCAGTCGTTAATTCGGATCGCAAATGAACGAGCAAGATAGAGTGCGCAGGCTGGAAATCCGGCATCAGCTAAATTTAGCTGGCTCTTCCTTCACGGCACTGGCTCATGGCTTGAACCTCAGCGTGAGTACTGTGCAGACCGTTGCTAGTGGCCGCACGCGGTCTGCCCGCGTCGAAAAAGCTATAGCAGATACCATCGGAAAAGAACTTTGGGAAATCTGGCCAGAATACTATTCCGACCAGACGGAGGAAATGCCATGATCTGAAGCCCAGCACAAAACTAAGGCTCTGAAAAGGTTGAGCCCGGCGGACTGGCATCCATAACCGGGCTCGTAAAATCGTAGTCGACCACGATCTCTTCCCTTTTCATCCCATTTTCGCGCTTGGAAATCAAGCGCAAACGCGTCCGGCTCGCTGGGCGCGACTTACAAGGCTGCGCTTACCGCGCATCAAGGATGAACTGGGTCATGGATCCTCTGCAAAGGCATCAGAATATCTTTGAAGAGATGTTGTCATCGCAAGATGACAAACTGATTGCCTTTGCCGAGCATCTGGTAGCGACTTTTGACGACGTTGTCGGATTCATCAACGATCTGGTCGATAAGAACCAGAAGCTAGTGAAGCAGAATGAACATCTGCAGAGTAAGATAGCAAAAATGCTCCGCGATGCGTATGGCCCGAAAGGAGATAACCCTCCCGATCAGGTACAAGGCGGTAAACAAGATCCCGATGGTTCGAGCGAGCTTGGCTCTCAGGACAAAAAGAAGAACAAACGTCCACCGAAACAAAAGCCGAAAGGCAAGGGTAAAGCGAACTTGGGCAAGAGTGCTCACAAAGAGCCGCGCGTGTTCAAGACCGCAGACAACAAATGCCCCTGTGGATGTGGCGGCAGCTTTCGTAGCTTCAAGCCGCGCAATTCAGTCGTCTATATACCCGCCCAATATAAAATTGAGGTTCGTTACTATGCCAATTACCGCTGCTGGGTTAGAGGTATGTATTCTGTTCCGTCAGTGCCTAAGGTCTTCCCCGGCGGCAACATCGACAACTCCTTCATCGCTGGTGTGGCGGTCAACAAGTTCCTGTGGGGACTGCCCTGCCACCGCCAAGAGCAGATGCTTCAAAACAACGGCATCACGATGGGCCGGTCTACCTTTAACAGGTATCTTAATCGCGTAGCATTGGAAGCGCTTTCACCAATCTATCTGCGAATGATTGAGATCCTTCGCAAATCATCGATGCGTTTGCTCATGGATGAAACGCCGGTGTCTATTCTTGCATCTGGAACGGGGAAGACCGCCAAGTTCTATATGTACGCCATCACGCGTGATGACAGTACATTTGGCGGGACCAACCCGCCCATGACAGCCTATTTCGCGCGGTCGACACGAGCGCGATATCACATCGAAGAAATCCTCGGTGACTATAGTGAGTTGCTCCAAACCGATGGATATCCCGGTTACAACTTCTTCAAAAACCGTGCGGACTGCTGGGCGCATGCGCGGCGACACTATTCAGATGCAGCCATCATTACCGAGGCAGACGATGCCTACACCGCAATAGGATTTATACGGCGATTATACAGGATTGAAGATAGCATTCGAGGCCACAGTCCAAATGCTAGAGTCAGTGTGAGAGTAGAGTGTTCGCGACCCATACTGAATGAGTTCAAGGTTTGGCTTGAGAAAGCGTTGACCCGCCATCTTTCTGAATCAAATGTGGCCAAAGCAATCCGTTACACACTGAAGCGGTGGGCGGGCTTGACGAAATTCGTTCACGATGGGCGCCTAGATCTCGACACCAATGCGGTAGAGAGGCAATTCAAGCCAATCATTCGGACGCGGAAGAATAGCTTGTTCGCGGGAAGCGCTGATGGTGCAGATGCCTGGGCGATCTATTCAACGCTGTTAGAAACCTGCAAGATGCACGGTATAGACAGCTACGAGTACCTGTATTGGGTTCTGAACGAGATTTCCCAGAAGCTGCCTCGCAGCAGATATGACGAACTTCTCCCTTGGAATGCGCCTGAACACTGTCGTATGGGCCAGCCTCCAGCACCGCTATACAAACACGCGCCGTACGAGCAAGCAGCTTGAAGCCAGGGTCGGAAAGCGGAAGTTCGCTGCAACGGTAGCCTGAAACTGCTTCCACAACCAAAGCAGACATCCAAATTGAGGCTGCAACGGAGAAGTTCAGCCCGTTCAATGGATCGATCTCCCCCCTGCACGGTGAACTGATTGGTTAACTCAACCTGTGTTGAAGCGATAGATCGCACAGGAAGTATCGTATTTCGATGCTCCAACAACTATATGTTGTGTGCAAGACGCAATGGAATCGTAAGTTTGATAGACCGATTGAAGATTTGGGCTGGTTCAAAGCCGTGGTATTGGGGTTTCCGATCTAGACTCGGAAAACTCAGTTTTTTCTTAGAGCGCTTCGCTTACAAACGAAGCGTTGATTTCTCCAAAGCTAAGACCAATAGCCGCATCCTCGGGTCGTTTGCTTGGATCGGTGCTAAGAGCCTGTTTTGGGTGGCCTTGGCCCTGACAGCATTGATAGCAACTGAGGACTTTGTCCGTCGCCATGGTAGTTGGTTGAACCCACTGAACCCCGACGACAGCGCCTTCAACATTGAACAACTGAGGCTTTACGCGCAGATACTGACGGCAATTTTCTCGATCTACTTTGCGACCATTGGGATAATTTTGAGCGCAGGCTACACCAAGCTGCGGCGCGACATCATTTATATGCTGACCAACGAACAAGTAGGGAGCGTGTATGCACGCGTGCTTGTATTGGCTGCAATGTTCTGCCTGGCGGCAACAACCCTGCCAATGTTCGGATTTCAGCCGGGGTTCTTTGTTTATGTCGCAGGAACTGTTCTTACTTTGTTAAGCGCCATGGCGTTGTTCCCACTTGGGCAACGGTTATTCAATTTTTTTGATCTAAACCTACTTGCTCGCAGTGAGATACTGCCTAGCCTTGCTCGACACATCGAAGGCGCTGCGAACCGAAAAAAATCGCGGTCATTTGCAAATCACCACTCGAGGTCTGCGCGCACGTCGCTCGAACAGCTATCGTACATTGATGATCGGATTAAAGCAGACAAGCAAAGCCTTGCCGACAATTTACCTGCTTTGACAAACGACTATACCAACCTGCTTGTTCACTATCTTGGTGAGAAGCATAAAATTGATGCTGATAGCTATTGGTATCCTAGGCAGCCCCACCATAAACGCTGGTTCTTTGCCGGCGATACCGCAACATCCATGGCGCTTCAAACCAGTAGCCAGCAGACGCTTGTCGAAGAAAAGCCCAATCATGAGTGGCTCGAAAATGAGATAGTGGAAAAGCTGGCAGACCACATAAAGACTGCTTTGGCAGCAAAAGACTTTGATCTTGCTTTGCGTCTGCTTGGTCGGTTTGCAATTCGTGCAACTGCTTATGCAGAGCGCTTCCAGTTCAACATTGGCATGCAGGAGCTGAAAGGTTTCAAATTGCTGATTGAACGGGCTTTGACAGCGGCGAACGAGCATAATGCTGAGTCTTCGGATCTCACGAACATTGGGCTTGCAGATACGTGGGCGGCGCTTGGCCATAATCTTTGCCTAGAAACCCTCCGCCGCATGATGACCTTTGAGAAAGAGCTGAAGATCTTCTTTGATGCAGATGAATGGAGTGAAAGAGCACTCCGAAGACTTCCTGCTTTGTTGCAAGTGGAACTGGCTTTCATTGTCGAGCGTATTGATTTCGAAATGGAAATCGAAGGAACACGACTGTCACAGCCCAAGTACGTTCGACAATTGGCGGTGCAGAGACTGCTGCAACACTATGAGAAAATTCTGCCTCAGATTTGTGAGTTCTATCAGGAGATGATCCCAGACTTTGTCGCGACATTGAAGAAGTTGAAAATGACGGAGGCAGCATCACAGGTTCTTTTAGCAAGCCTGCATGCCCATTGGAAACTTCCTCGCTGGTTCGACGACATAGGTGCTTTGGTGGAGCGTTATCATGGGTTTGAGCATTATAAAGAAGAGCAATACTTGCTTCCGAAGGTTGATGTTGCCGAGGCTATTGAGCAGATCGAAACAGCGCGAGATGAGGCTTTGGTTGCACTTGCGGATGGCTCTACAGTGGCACACATTTTCGATCCATCTGAAACCGAAGAACTACCGGACCACTTCGGTCAAATATATTTCGAACTCGCCGAAGCTTGTATCGATGCGCTCAAGCAGAATGATGAAGCTAAGCTTAACATAGTCTTGCCGATGTTCATGACGCTCGCGTTTTGGGCCGCGGATCATAAATTCGCTGATCCGACTCTTGAGATAAACGACGAATTTCGGCTGCATCTTATTTCTACCGTAATCAACGACTTAACGTCAGTTTTGGGATTCGCGCTTCTCTATGGTTCCTACTTCGACAATGAGGATTTGACCACGGCTGCGCTGGCGAGGTTTGATGATTGGATAGAGCGAGCTCCTGACAAGCAGCTTTACCTCAGAAGGATGCTGCTGATCTCAAATCCGCGCATTTTTAGTTGGAGTGCGTCTCCACGCGGGTTGATCCGTATTAACTGGAAAATGTCGTTTGAAGGATTGGCGCGCCAAGATGGATTCGGAAGTTGCATGGGGATGAGTTGTGGAAGACCGCACCCGAACAAGACAATATGCGCCTCATTGAACCGCCATCATTTGATAGAGCATTGCGATATGAGTGTAGCGAGAGATAGTGCCGACTTCGTCCGCAGTTTGTGAGTTGGACAATGCACTGGTTTTGCGTTCGCAGCGAATGTCCTCTTCGAAGAGCCGCACCGCAGCGAGCACGACCTCGGTTTAACGGCAGCATAGGGCCGGAAGCGATAGTTTTTTGCCGTTCTGTATATTGGCCGTAAGGCCAATATACTGCGGCGGTTATGTCGTCGAAAGGCTCTGAACCGGGGCTACATGCAACGCTTACCCTATGCCGGAAGACGCCAATTTGGGGGTCAGATGCAACGCTTACTATTTTCCTCGTCACCCTTCAGGTTATGAGCCTGACGAGGTTTGATCGTCGAGCAAACAGTCCAGTGGACTGTTTGTAGATCGAACGGGCTGTTTGGATTTTGGTTGCGGGGAGAGGATTTGAACCTCTGACCTTCAGGTTATGAGCCTGACGAGCTACCGGACTGCTCCACCCCGCGCCAGGTGTTCTTT
>NZ_JBQFTY010000006.1:0-247377 GCF_056538885.1 Ruegeria sp. BE1 | reverse complement strand
AAAGAACACCTGGCGCGGGGTGGAGCAGTCCGGTAGCTCGTCAGGCTCATAACCTGAAGGTCAGAGGTTCAAATCCTCTCCCCGCAACCAACTAAAACGCCCTAGCCGCAAGCGGTTGGGGCTTTTTTCGTTGCTGGCACCTGAAGCGCCTTGCAGCGTTTTTGCAGCAGCCGAGGTAGATGGATTGCAGCAGAGTGCTGCAGAGTCTCGAACAAGCCGCCTCAGGGCGGCTTTGTTCGTTTTCGGGATCAAACGGCTGGATTGGAAGAACGCGGTCCAAGAAACTGTGAAAAAGCTGACGTAACGCGGATGGAGGAACCGTTACCGACAGTCAAAAAGGGGGCTGAAATCTGAGGATGCCCGGATAAATACTGGAGTGCACAGGGCAGAACCGTCACACTTCAAAATCTGCTCAGTGAACAACTGGCGAGAAGGCTGTTCTGTGCCGGATGATGATTCGCGGTCCAAAGCTCGAAGCATTTATTCCCGTTCACCGATGCGGAGCCAGAAACAACTTCACCTTTTTCAATGTTCCTAAAATACAAAACCTTGCGGTTTTTGATCGCGCTCCAGCTGACATTCTCGGAAACGACTGCTTCAGTATGTTCAAACAGCCGCGTAAAGCTCGGGAAGTACAGCAAGCCGACTGCATTGAAGTCCGTTCCGACATGTGGAGTGAGCGGCACGAACTGCGACGCATTCTGACGTGCGCGTTTTTGTTGTGCCTTCGCCTGTGCAGACGCGCATTGCGCAAAATTATCGGGTGCTGGTTCTAGTACCGGAATCAGGTAGGGCGCTGCGCGCCGCACGCTCGCGTTCACGCCTGCCTGCATATGCGCCACGAAGGTTGAAACGAGTTTGAACTGTGCCACCTCTTCATCGTTCATGACAAGCCGATGAGTAGACTGAATGCGGCTGCGACCAACGGCCCATAGCTCAGAATGTATCTCCAACAGTTTGCCAAGTTCGACCAGATCGGGTTGCAGCTGACAGAATTCCGTCGCACAAAATGCTGCATAGAGTTGTCGGCCATTGGTGTCCCGAAAGACGGTTGTGTTCTGGCCGACAGCATCAGCGATTAGTTGCCAATGCACGTCACCCAGATGTTTGAGCCACCAGTCCTCTGATATGCCGTGCGGAGCGAGCTGCGCCATACCCAGTGCAATCGTGTCGCACCGTCGGAGCGGCGCGCTCTGAACGACGGCGGGACGTGTCATGAGGCGACCTGAAGCGCGGATTTGGCATGAGCCGCGATCTGATCGACCAGATGACGGGAATCTTCGTTGATACCAAGGAAACGCCCGGACCCCCAGGTATTCAGCCAACCAAGGCCGATAAAATAAAAACCTTCTTCCTTGCACACGCCGCGATCATAGGTCGGGCGCCCATGTGCATCAAAAACATCGACATCAATCCAGCTGTAATCCGCACGAAACCCGATCGCCCAGAGGATGGATGTGATGCCTTCTTTTGTGCAGTCGATTTCGGTGATTTCCCGCTCTGGCTGCCAGACCTTCTCAAAGGCGGGTTCTTGTGGGGCGTCGATATTGTTTTTGGCGATATAGGCATCAATCGCGTCGCGGATGCCGACATAACTTTCGTCGGCATCATCAAGATTGGTTTCGAGGTCGGGCAGGAACTGGATGGATGTCCCCTCCATCCCGCTGACCGAGCCGTAGAGTGATACGCCGTCACGGGCGAATTTGCGCAGATCTATTTCGTGCCCGCCATCGCGGCCGGTCATGTAATGGTTGGTTTTTGTGACCGCGTGTTCCGGGTTGGGGTGTTGGTCGATCGTGATTTCGTAGTGCCCCATATCATTGAGCCAATCGGTCGAATCCCGCCCCCGGTACTTGCGCGGTGCACGCGGGGCGGGCCCCACCGCGAGATGCACGTCGCGTCCTTTCAGATGCATGTCCTCCATCAACTGCACACCGGATTGACCGGTGCCCACGATCAAGGTGCCTCCTTCGGGCATCTGTTCGGGTTTGCGATAGTCGACCGAATGCATTTGCTGGATCGAAGGGTCGAGCTTGTCCGCATAGGCCGGAACGATTGGGTTGTCGTATCCTCCTGTCGCGATAACGACCTGATCGGCAGAGTAATTCCCTTTGTTGCTGTTCACCAGATAGCCGCCCCCCGGGCGTTTGCTGATCTTTGTGACTTCACAATTTTCAACCACTGGTGGATTGAAGCTTTCGGCGAAGGCATCAAGGTAATCAGTGATTTCCTCTTTGACCATGAAGCCGTCCGGGTCCGTGCCCCGATAGGGGAAATCCGGCAGGCGGCATTGCCAGTTTGGCGTCACAAGGCAGAAGCTGTCCCAGCGGTTCACACGCCATGAGTGGAATTTTCCGTGGCGCTCCAGAACGATATGATCCAGCCCTTCCTGGCAGAGGTAATAGCTGACGGACAAACCAGCCTGCCCGCCGCCGACGACGACAACCGATTTATGTTCACGTTGGGTCATGGTGCAATCCTTAAGAAATCGAGAGGCAGGTCACATCTGCCGGTAAAGCAAAGCTGCGGGCCTTGCGTTCAATTGCCGTCAGCTGGGCCTCGGCGCTGGTGCAGCGATAGCCAAATTTGGCTTCTACGCGGGTGCTGGCCTTTTCCAGAGCGATCCGGCAGCGGGTCACGAACTCATCCAGCGGGTAGGTCGTTTCTGCCGTCAGGAAATCCCGCACGACAGTGGAGGGTGAATAGCAGTGTTCAACCTGGCCATCCGGCCAGCGGACAGTGAAGCGGGCTTCAGGCATGGCTGGCCTCTTTGGCGGACAGGTTCAGGTAGGGTGTGTGGGCATGATCCCAGAACTGCGCCGTCCCGTCCCTGCCGGTCAGATGCAGCGCGCTGCCTTCCGAGACGTCCCCGCAGGGGGCTGCAGAGATGCCCTGCGCCCTGAAGGCGTCACAGACGATTTCCGCGTTTTGCGGGCGCACAGACAGCAGGAACCCGAAACTTGGAAAGCTGCGCAACCAGCGCGCCATATCCACGCCGACAGGCTTGGGGAGTGCTTCGAGCTGTATATCGATCGCAACGCCCGAAGTTTCGGCCAGCATCAAGGCCGTTCCAACAATGCCGCCCTGACTGATGTCTTTCCCAGAGGTGACAAGACCGGCTTCGGCGAGGTCCGGCAATATCTCCAGTGCCGCGCGCAATTGCGCCGGTGGCGTTGTCAGCGCAGCATTCCAGTTGTCAAACGGTTCGCGGTAATTTGCCCGCAGATCAACCGCGCAGACCAGCACATCTCCGGGACGCGCATCAAAGCTGGAAATCAGTTCTTTGGCGTGCCCGATGATCGAAACCGAAAGCTGCAATGCGTCGGTGTGCAGGTTGGTATGTCCGCCAACGATCGGAACCTGGTAGGCTTGGGACGCAGCCTTCATGCCTGCAAGAACAGGTTGTGCCTGTTCGGCATTGGGGGCCCAGATCGCATTGGTGATCGCACGAGGGCGCCCGCCCATGGAAAGAACGTCCGAGATGTTCACCATCACACCGCACCAGCCTGCAAACCATGGATCGGCTTTGACAAAGGCATTGATGAACCCTTCGCAGGAGAAAAGATCGAACCCGTCGCCTGTGGGCAAAACGGCGCAATCATCGCCGGGCTTGCCTTCACTTTGCGCCGTCAGGCCCAGTGTTTCGGTGCTTTCCGCAATATCCAGTTTGCCGCAGATGGAGGGATGCTTTCGAAGATCGCGTACGATGCTGCGTGTTGGCGCCTGCCGGTTCATCACGAGGCCCTCCGTCTTGGGGGCAGCGTTTTCCATCCCGCGAAGGGATCCGGGATCGGCGGATAGAATGCCAGATCCGCCTGCATCTCCACATGCGGCATGCTATGGATTTTGACTTCGCGAAGAGGACGCCAGTGCAATCGCTTGAACAGCGTCACATTCTGCATCTGCACATGCGCAAGAAACCTATCGCAGCCGCGGCCATGGGCGGTACTGACTGCAAGGTGGATCAGTTCGGTTCCGAGCCGTCCAATCCGGCGGTGGCTCTGCGCAACGGCAAGCCGCGATCCGCGCCAATTGCGTGGGCTTTCTTCGTGAATGCGGACGGTTCCGACCACCTGATCGGCCTCTGAAGCAAAGGTGCTGATCGCTGCCAAAGGCATCGCGATGTCATCTATGTCATCGCGGTCGTCGCCCTCAAAGATGCCCTGTTCCCCGACAAAGACCTGACGGCGCAATGCGCGTACGCCTTCAATCTCCCAGGGTTGGGTCGCCGCGCGGATGATGTAATCGGGGGAGAGAAAAGCCCGGGCGCTCTGAAAACTCATGACACCCTCAGCTTTTCATAAACCGACAATGCCGAGCAGGCACCGCACTTCGCACAGCCTGCTTTGGCGGCCTCAGCGCTCATTCCGGCGCGCAGGATCATGCGCGACAGCGGAGCGAGAATCCCGGCCATGAAGTCAGCGTCAGGCGACGGATGGCTTTCCATCGGCGTACCCGAGACCGGTACAAATGGCACCACAAAGGGGTAGACGCCGATTTTGCACAGCTCCTGCGAGGTTTGCAGGATGGCCTCGGGCGTGTCACCAAGGCCCGCAAGGATATAGGTCGAGACCTGTCCCCGGCCAAAAACCTTGACCGCTGCTTTGAAGCTCTCGAAGTATTTCTCAAGGGTAATCTGGGCCTTGCCTGGCATGACACGCGCCCGCACCTCCGGGGTTACGGCCTCCAGATGCATACCAAGGTTATCAATTCCCGCTTCGAACATGCGTTGATGCCAGATGTCATCTTCGGGGGGTTCGCATTGGCCCTGAATCGGCAGATCGACAGCCGCTTTGACCGCCTGCGCGCTTTCGACCATGACCTGCGCGCCACGGTCCTTTCCGGCAGGCGTGCCTGTTGTCATGACCATGTGCTTGACCCCGTCCAGCTCTACGGCTGCCTTAGCAACCTCGGCCAGTTGAGCGGGCGTTTTATGGGCGATGGTGCGCCCCGCTGCGAGAGACTGTCCGATTGAGCAGAACTGACAGGTCTTTTTGCGGCTCGCATAACGGATGCACTCCTGCAAAACCGTGGTGGCCAGAACATCCTTGGAGTGCAGGGTTGCGATCTTGTGATATTCGATCCCTTCGGCTGTCATCAGGTCATAAAATTTCGGGCGGGTCGGAAATTTGACCTGACCCAGCGGCACACCTGCCTTGGTGATTTCGGCCATGCCATTCGCATCGGGGGCCTGTACGATGTAGGGGCTGTCAAATGCCGGGGCGGTGTGTACCGGGATCATGACAGTCGTTTCGCCAATCGTGACGGCCTTGTGATCGGTTGGGCCCGCGCCACCCCTGCGGCTTTCCATGCCCACGGTCGGATCGACGAGGCGCATGCCATGGGTTTGCAATTCATTGATAAGCGCAGCTTCAGACATCTTCGGCCTCCACGTCTGGGGTTGTGGTCAGGTCCTGCACCTGTTCGATACGGTGCACCGGCTGAGCCGGGCGTGCGTCGTGGACCAGATGCAGCAGCTCTGGCCGGGCGTAATGGCCGACGCTGTCCATCATACGTTTTCGTTTGGTGACAAGTTTCATATCCAGATCGGCGATCAGAATGCCTTCGCCTTCGGTCAGAGGGGGCACCACGTGGCGTCCCTCGGGCGATATGATGCAGGTCATGCAGCCATCGCGCAGACCTTTCTGCAGCTTTGGATCTTCGGTGACAGAGCAAATCTGTTCTTCGGTGAGCCACCCGGTCGAGTTGACGACAAAAGCGCCTGCCTCCAGCGCATGATGCCGCATGGTGACTTCGATCTGTTCCCCAAAGACCGGGCCAACGAGACTGCCGGGGAAATGGCCGACGTGAATTTCCTCATGCTGGGCCATCAGCGCATAGCGGGCCAGCGGGTTATAGTGTTCCCAGCAGGCCAGCGCGCCGACGCGCCCCACTTTGGTGTCGACAACCTTCAGGCCTGCGCCGTCGCCCTGACCCCAGATCATGCGTTCATGATAGGTGGGCGTGATCTTGCGGCGCTTCAGCGCCAGAGACCCATCGGCATCGAAAATCAGCTGCGTGTTGAAAAGCGAGCCATTGTCGCGTTCGTTCACCCCAAGAACCACGACGACACCGCGTTTGCGTGCCGCATCCGCCACGGCTTGTGTCTCGGCCGAAGGCACAACGACAGCCTCTTCATAAAGGCGCAGGTGTTCCGGGCCTTGCTGGATGGGCGGCAGCACGAATGAGAAATAGGGGTAGTAGGGCACAAAGGTTTCGGGAAAAACGATCAGTTCCGCGCCTTTTTCAGCGGCCTCGGCAATGGCGTTCAGAACCCGCTCTATGGTGCCTGCGCGGCTGGTCAGATCCGGGGCAATCTGCACAGCAGCGGCGCGGACGATTTTGTCTGTCATGGGGCGATCCTCTTTGGCGCGATGGACGACGCCGCTGCCGTCCGTGGAACAATCGGAAAGGAGGGAACCCCTGAGGCGACGCCGTTGCCACCTCAGGGGAGGGGCCCGTCAGAGGGTCCAGGTGTCGACGATCACCGCGTCATCGCGCATGTGCAGCAGTTTGAGATCCAGCACATCCTGTGGCGCGATCGGGGTAATGCCAGGCAGCAGCGAAGGCTCACCATGGCCCATCAGCATCTGCAGCGCGAAACGGCAGGCATAGACCTTGCCGCCCTCTTTCATGAATTTCTTCATGTTCGCGGCATAGTTCTGGGCACCGGGGAAGGCTTCGTCCCCAAGGGTCGGGAAACCACGCTGAACACCCAGCGATACGCCCGGACCATACAGCAGGATCGAGGTCTCAAATCCTTTGCGTTGCAGGCGGATCGCCTGAAGGATGTTGACCAGACCAATCGAGCCCTCAAAGGCAACCGAGTGGAACGTGACGAGGGCCTTCTGGCCTTCTTCGGCCTGAACGTCTTCAAAGACCTTTTCTTCGTAGTCTACAAAAAAATCGCCGTCTTTGTGGGCTGGTGTGGTGACTTCGGGCATTGCGTTCTCCTGTCAATCGCGTTGGCTTCTAGCCTTGCTAGACGTGGCGCCGGAGATCTGCCCATTGATACATACAATATCTCTAACAATTCAATTGTATTGATTGCATGAATATGCCTGATACATATGCATATCGCGAACAATGCGCCCAATAAATAACCGTAAATGGTCTGGTAGAGGAAAAATAGGCCCGGAGTCGGGGTGAGTTATTGTACGCAGAACATGCATACAATACTGGGCTGGTTCACGATAATCCCGGAGGGAATAATGGATAACTGGGCGCAGCGAATCGCACATTCCGGCAAACCACGCTATCTGGCGATTGCTGACTGCATCGCACAGGACATGAAAGACCGTGTGCTTTTGCCCGGTGATCGCCTGCTGCCTCAGCGCAGGCTGGCGGATCTGATCGGTGTGGATTTCACCACCGTGTCCCGAGCGTATTCCGAAGCGATCAGCCGCGGTCTGATCGAAGCGCATGTCGGGCGCGGGACGTTTGTCCTGGCTCAGCAAAGCTTTAGCGAACTCAGCGATGAGCGTCGTGTTGTTGCAAACGACCTAACCATGAATGCGCCACCAGAGCCGACCGATCCAGAATTGTTGGAGCGGATGCGGTCTGGTCTGACCGCAGTTTCCAATGATCTCATCCACCTTTTGAGATACCAGAGTCCGATTGGTGGAGAAATTGACAAAGAGGCTGCATCCATCTGGCTGTCGATGCGGGGGCTTGTGCCTAATCTGGATCGTGTCGCCGTGACTCCCGGCGCCCATGCAACCATGACGGCGATTTTGACCATTCTTGCGCGGCCAGGTGACACCGTTCTTTGCGAGGACATCACCTATGCCGGGTTCAAGAAGATTGCCGCGCAGCTCAGGTTGAAGCTTGTTGGCCTGCCGATGGACGACAAAGGTATCTTGCCGGAAAAGCTCGAAGCAGCGATCGAGGAACACAAGCCAAAGGCGTTGTATCTCAACCCGACACTGCACAATCCAACCACGATGATCGTCCCCCAGGATCGTCGGCTTGAAATCACCGATGTTCTGAAGCGTCATGGCTTGCCCCTGATTGAAGACGACGCCTATGGATTTGTCCTGCCCGACGCTCCTCCTCCAATGGCGGCCAGCGCCCCGGAACTGACCTGGTACATAGGAGGTTTGGCAAAGTGCATTGGCGCGGGTCTGCGACTGGCCTATGCTATCGCGCCAACCGCCCGCACATGCTTTGCGCTGGAGAACGGGGTGCGTGCGCTGGCCGTGATGACGTCACCTGTTTCGATGGCCATCGCAACGCGATGGGTTCTGGACGGGACCGCTGATCAGATCAGACGCTTTATTCGGCGAGAAACCGCGATCCGGCAAGGTATTGCCGCGAATACCATCACCGAAGCTGATTTCGTCTCAAATCCGCATGCATTCAATCTCTGGCTGCGTCTTCCCGAAAACGTCAATTGCGCCGCTCTCATGGCAAATATGTCAAATCAGGAAATCGGAATTTCTCCGGAAAGCGCCTTCAGAACAGCGGGAAATCGCGATCAATTTGTAAGGGTGTGTTTGGGAGGAAGGCTGCACCGGGATAGCCTGTCACAAACCTTATCACATCTGAATAATCAGATATGGCAGCTTGCCAAACTCTCATAGAGAAAAAACAGGGTTCCGTTCAGGAAATGGAAGTCTGGGCTGAGCAGCCCCATCCAACTGGTCCAATTTGATTGTCAGAGCATGATCGGCATGTGATCCATCGGGATGATGGTTTCCGGGGCCGGTGGGCGATAGGCTGTGTGTCAAAAACGGTCGATTTCGCCATTGACAGAAACGGTTGGGTTTTGGCAGCTTCTGCGGTGCGAAGAAGGCACGGAACAAGCCGGGATCGGAAGTCACTGTTTTTGGGCTACACGCGCTTGCTATTAGATTTGCTGGCTAAGCACTCTTTTTTGCTCGGGAACGCATCGTAAAAACCGGCTATTCGCATGGGATGAGACATGCTGTGGGGGCTGAAGGTGCGTTTCAGAAACCGTGTACGCTTTTCGCCCATTGGAAGCCAATCAGGGCACCTTTTATGCGCGGCAGGAGTGCAAGTGACAGTGTGATCGACCCAATTGATATTGTCATTGCCATGACGAAAGGCGAAGGGTGCCACACCGACCACATGATGTGCAGGGCGAACCCGGCCAAATGTCCAACGATCAGAATTGTGAAATAGGCGGGGCCGTCATCGGCCTGTGCACGCGACAGATCCAAACCGCAATTCTCGCAGGTCTTTCTGACCTTAAGATAGCTATGAAGCGCCGCCCCCTCACCGCAGCGTGGACATTTCATCATGAATCCCCGGCGGAGCGCGGTGCGCAGGCTTCTCTCTTCGTTCTGATTGGTCTCTGCCATAGTCTTTTGCCTGCTTTTCGCGAGGGCATCGCATGTGCAAAAAAAAATGACAGCGCAGCCCAAGCTGCGCTGTCTGGTTTCGTGCGACGTTACGCTGCGCCTTTGATCTGAGCCACAGCTTCTTCAGTCGACCAAACTGCGTTTGCCATGTAGCGGAAGTTGATCAGCGCGGACAGGTAGCCGTCACCTTCTGGGACTTTCGCAGCCGCTGTTGCGTCTTTTACAACAGCCACTTCAAACCCGTCTTCCAGCAATTCACGCATGTGGGATTCCACACACAGGTTCGCAGACATGCCGCCCAGAACCACCTGATCTACGCCAGCTTTGCGCAGCTGCAGGCTCAGGTCGTTGGTGTCGTTGCCATAGACCTTGTGAGGCGAGGTTACGATGGTCTTGCCGTCTTCGATGTACTTTTTGTACTGCGGCATCCAGTCAGCACCAGAGCCTTCGAACCCGTCCAGGTTCAGCGGGCCTTTGCGGTCGAACATACCGATTTTATGCATCAGTTTTTCGAGCGCGCCTTCGAATTTCCAGGCGTGGTCTGTCGGATAGTAGTAATGCGGTGAAACCGCGGTCACGATGTCAACTTCTTTCGCAACCTTGAACAGCGCTTCGATGTTGTCGACGGTGTTGTGCTGTTCGACGCTTGGGCCGATCACGCCCCATGTCACGCCCTCAGGGTGCAGGAAGTCGATCTGCGGGTCGATGATGACGACGGCCGTGCGGCTGAGGTCCAGCTTCATGTTCGAAGGTGGCAGAGCAGGGCTTGCTGGCTCAGCGTAAGGGTCTTCAGCGCTTTGAGCTTCCGCGCTTCCAGCGCCAACGACGGCTGCTGCACCCGCTGCAGAAGCCATCAATCCGCCCCGCAATGCTGCGCGGCGTGACAGGTTTTGCTTTTGGGGGTCGTCGTCATGATCAGTGCAGTTACACATCAGTCTGTCCTTCCTAAAGGTTTCGGTAAGATAGACATAAAAAGATCGATGTATCTTTACGTATCGAATGTGTGCCTTTTAAAAAACAAGCGTATCATTTCGTATCGACTACCCATAACTTTGGTCTCATGAATTATGAACACGTCTTCGACCACCTGAATATTCTGCCCGAACCTTTTGCGGTATGCCAGCTAAATGGCCCCTGCAATTTGGGTCTTGGGCAGGATGCAGCAGCGGTCCTTCATTATGTACTTTCCGGCGAGGGGGTGCTGGCGCTAAAGTCTTGTCCAGACATTCCTATCAAACCAGGAACGCTCATTTTGGTGCCGGCGCTGCAGGCCCATACGCTGCGCAGCTCAGGCGGGCGAAATGACCCAATACCGGATTGCAAACCAGCAGAGCTGCAGCTTCAACATCTGCTGAAATCATCTCACGCTGACGGTGAAGACGGCCAGCTGATCGCGCTTTGTGCGCATGTCCGCGTCGGCCTGCGCGGTGCAGAGAATGTTGTGGATCTGATCCGCAGCCCCCTGGTTGAGAATATTTGCGAAAACAACCCATTGCACGCGACCTTGCGGGCGCTGCTGCATGAGATCAGCGCCCCAACAACTGGCAGCCGCGCAATGATACAGGCGCTTTTGACGCAATGCATGATCGAGATTCTGCGGCGCAGACTGACTGAAGATGACAGCGGGCTCAGATGGATGGCCGCGCTGCGTGACCCGCAGGTCTGGGATGCGCTTCGTGCGATGCTGGATGCTCCCGGCGATCCGCATACTGTGGACAGTCTGGCAGAACGGGTCGGCATGAGCCGGTCCACCTTTGCAAACCGATTTTCGGCAGCTTACGGCAGTGGCCCAATTGATCTGCTGCGGGATCTGAGATTGCGCAAAGCGGCTGTGTTGTTGCGCGACACAGACACGCCGGTCAAGCGCATCGCCCATTTGGTCGGGTTTTCGAGCCGCACGGCCTTCAGCCGTCTGTTTGAACAACGCATCGGGGAAAGCCCCCAGCAGTTCCGAAAAACCCAGAAGGAGAAACTCCGATGAGCGCAACTGCCCCCATCATGCAAAGGCTCCATGAACAGCAAGGTGAAAGAAGATGAAAGTTCTCGTTTTTGGCAAAACTGGTCAGGTCGCACGTGAACTTGCTGCGCTGGACCCCGAAGTGCAGTGTCTGGGACGCGAGGATGCGGATTTGTCTGACCCGGAAGCCTGCGCAGCAGCAATTCGCAAACACGCGCCCGATGCGGTGATCAATGCGGCAGCCTATACCTCGGTGGACCAGGCGGAATGGCATGAGAAAGACGTCGCGCTGATCAATGGTGTGGCCCCCGGGGCGATGGCCCTTACCTGTGCAGAGCTTGATATTCCGTTTGTGCATCTCTCGACAGATTACGTGTTTGACGGAGCAGGAGATCACCCCTTTTGGCCGGGGCATCCGACGGGGCCACTTGGGGTCTATGGCGAGTCAAAGCGCTTGGGGGAACGAGCCGTGATGGCGGCTGGCGGCACCCACGCAGTGGTGCGCACATCCTGGGTTTTTTCGGCGCATGGCAAGAATTTTCTTAAATCCATGCTCAAACTGTTTGGTGAACGAGACCACCTTGAGGTGGTTGCAGATCAGGTTGGAGGCCCGACACCGGCGCAGGCCATTGCCAGAGCCTGTCTTGAGATCGCACGGCAGCTGAAAACCAACCCAGAGAAAACAGACATCTATCATTTGTCTGGTGCGCCGGATGTCTCCTGGAAAACCTTTGCAGAGGAAATCGCCTCTGCTGCCAATGCTCAGATTGAGATTTCCGCGATCACGACGGACCAGTATCCGACACCCGCCGCACGTCCGCTGAATTCGCGGCTGGACTGCACATCCCTTGAAACGGCTTTCGGCATCAAACGTCCTGATTGGCGAAGCGCGGTGCAGCAGATTGTTGCTGACCTGACCTGACACGGCCCGAACACATTCGAAACTTCTGACAACCCGATAAGAAAGAAAGCCATGACCGATACATCCACACCCTTTTCCGCTGGTACATTGCGCCTTGCAGTGTTGCAGGTCGCACCGGTTTTCCTTGATGCATGGGCCACTTGGGAGAAGATCAAGGCGATGGCCCTGAAGGCGGTTCAAGACGGCGCTGAAGTGATCGTCTGGGGCGAGAGCCTGATACCTGGCTACCCCAATTGGCCAAGTCTGGATACATCCGACATGCAAGAGCCGGTTTATGCATTGTATTGGGATCAGGCGGTCACGCTGGACGGGCCATTGGTGGCTGACATCAAGGATTTTGCAAAGCGCAATAACGTGATGATAATCGGCGGTGTCGCGGAACGCGAAAGCGGATCCACCTATGCGACGATCCTTACGATTGGGCAGGATGGCACATTACTTGGGCGACATCGTAAGCTGAAGCCAACCTGGAAAGAGCGTTTGGTCTGGGCGGATGGTGATGGCCTTGGATTGCGCACACATGACACAAAAATTGGTAAAATCGGATCCCTGAACTGCTGGGAAAACTGGTTGCCGCTCGCGCGGGCTGCATTGCATCAGCAAGGTGAATTTGCGCATGTCGCCGTGTGGCCGGGCAATGACAACCTGGTGAAAGACATCACCCGCTTTATTGCGCTTGAAGCGAAATCCTGGTCGATCGCGGCCTGTGGTCTCTTGCGGTCATCGGACATGGCGCATCTCAGCGAGGAGGACTTCCCGATCAAAGACGCCATGATGAATTTCAAGGAAACCTGGCAAAACGGAGGATCGCGCATCATTGCACCCAATGGAGATGTGGTCGCGGGGCCGTTGTTTGACGAGGAAGGCATTGTTGCAGCAGATCTTTCGGCCAAAGATGTCGTCAGTGCACGGCAACTTATGGACTCAAGTGGCCACTATTCGCGCCCCGATATCCTGCAACTTGATGTCCTCGGCCCAAACTCTTCTAGAGATCACGGGTAATTTTGGTCTGAAATCCGTTGAACGCAGTTAGAACGAAAACTTTGGCCAAAAAATATACATAACAGTAGAGTTCCTGTCCCACTTGCGAAGTGGTACTGCATCAGCGAATTTGACAATTCCAATGTCGGGAAAGCCCCGCGTTTCAATTGTCACATCGTGTTGCGGCGAAAGCGCTGTTCAGATCGAGAGGAAACTGCATACGTCAACGACTGCTTCGGTGATGTGTGCTGCACCGCGAAAAAAATACAAGCCGCTGCTGCACAATCATGCAGCGTTAGCGAAGGCAGAAAATCCAATACCCGGTTGGTCTGCGGGGCGGACATAAATCCCTTGATAGAACCTATAAAGCCCAAAACGGTCGTTTTTGCCGCCCCACCCCGCCCCACGTAAGATCAGTCTTTTAGCCATGACAAAAACCCCCGGCAAAACCTTTGCGGTTTTGGCAGGTTTTTGTCACAGTGAGACATGATCATTGGATATGCCCGCGTCAGCACTGACGAACAGAGCCTAGATTCACAGACGGATGCCTTGTCTGCCGCCGGAGCCGAGAAGGTTTTCGCGGACCGGATCAGCGGATCGAAGCGCGAGCGACCGGAGCTGGATAAGATGCTGGATCAGCTCCGCGATGGTGATGTTGTTATTGTCACCAAGTACGACCGCCTGGCACGGTCGCTGAAAGACTTGCTGGAGATTGTGGAGCTGATCCGCGAGCGCGGTGCTGGCTTTCGATCCTTGGCTGAAGACATCGACACGACGACGCCGGCCGGCCGTCTTGTGTTCCACGTCTTCGCATCCATCGCCCAATTCGAGCGGGAGCGGATTTCCGAGCGCACCAGAGAGGGACTTGCATCAGCTCGTAAACGCGGTCGGATCGGAGGAAGGCCCCCTGCCCTGACAACGGTTCAGAAGGACGAGGTGCGCCGGATGCGGGATAATGAACAGCGCGCCGTCGCGGAGATCGCGCGCTTGTTCAAGGCCAGTGAGCGGACGGTACGGCGAGCTTAACGCCGCCCGTAGAATGCGGGGGCATCCCATTGTTCATCGGCGTCATCGAGTTCGGCAGTCAGCAACGTCATCCGGAATCCATTTTGCTGTGCAAGGGTTTGCTCGAACAAACAGACCCCCGACGCATCATTCAACCAGGTGAAGCCGTCAACCTCAATGCACTCTGTCACTTCCCCTATGTTGGCTTTTGAAAGAGCGGAAACGCTTTGTTGTGGAACCGGCTGCCCACGTGACACGGACAATCCTGGAAAGAACTCATTGCACCGTGCGTATCGAATAACGCCTGCTTTGGAGAAAACCACGGCAGCGGGATCGCCGATGCGTGGAATGTAGCGCCTTGCGGCCGCTTCCCTGCTGACTTCGTGTCGCTGAGCCAATTCCAGAATGTTTGCCAGATCAGCATCCCCGCTGGCTCGTATGAACTCCGCCACCGATCTGGCGGGCATCAGTAACTCGGCCGCGAATTCGTTGGCTTGCTGTTCCATGCGAGAGTGCTGGTCGTTCGGTTTTGCTTTCTCGACCGCAAGGTCTCTCGCACGGCAGCGGAACCCATCCGGACTATTGGCGCGGTGAAAAGGGTGAACGTAGTGACCTATTTCATGGGCAATGGTGTAGCGCTTCCGGGTTTCGTGACGATCCTCATTAATGAGGATCGCTCCTTCCGACTTGTCGAGTGGAACAATGAGCGCTCCTTCCAAGCCACTTAGCCGCGCCTCCCTGATTTCGAAGATGTCGATGGCCTTTGCGATCTCTCTGACAGGTATTTTGACGGTATCGTCGGGAAGTTGGTTCAGGATCGCCTTCGCAAGCCTCTTCGGGTCGCTTCCGGCATCGTCAATCTCCATGCGGTCAATTTGTACCATCTGCCCCCTTTCGGCGGTTCCGCAAGGACTGGATCATGTCATCAATGATCGCCCGCTCGTTTTCCTCTAAGTCCCCGACCTGCCGGAACATCCGAGCCATTTCGTCGCTCTGGTCGCTTTCAAAATCTTCGCCGACAAGGTGCTTGATGGACACCTTGAAGTAGTCCGCGATCTTGGTCAGCAACTCAAGAGATGGATTGTCCGCTCTGCCTTTTTCAAGCTCCCAGATATGGGTCTTGGAAACCCCCAGAGCATCGGCAACTTCCTGCAAGGATTTTTTCTTTTTTACCCGAAGTTCGTTCAGACGGACTGCAAATGACATGGTTCTCTCCCTGAATCAAAGCGGCGCAGCTCATAAGGGAGTGCGCCGTAAGATGCAATGATATTATCATGTGTCAGTTAACTTGACAAATCAAGACGTAAGATCATATGATACAATATCGGTCGTCAATGGTGGGGCCGTGTCAAATGGAGACAGAAATGTCCAAGAACCAGTATGTCGTTCGCAATGGCGACAAATGGGGCGTTCGCGGCGAAGGCAACGAGCGTCTGACCAAGAGCTTCGACACTCAGTATGAAGCTATCGACTATGGGCGTGATATTGCCCGCAATCAGGGTGCCGAGCTGCGTATCCAAGGTGAGAACGGGCAGTTCCGCGAAGCCTGGAGCTACGGCAACGACCCCTATCCTCCGAAAGGCTGAGCAATGATCAAGATGAAATACAAAGGCAGAACTTTCACCAATGGCCGCTCTCTTGCGAACGCCATGACACGGGACTTCAACAACGAGATCGAGCGCAAGGTTCGGCAAGCTGCGGCTTCCTCGGGCGTCCGCGTCCGCAAAACTCACAAGGGTTTTGAACTCGAAGGCGATGCAAACAGTATGACCCGGTTTAACAACCGGCTGGGGCGTTGATCGCCCGGAAAACCTCCCTCGTTTCCAAAACTTAGGCGTGTCTCATTTTTATGAGCGCGCCTTTTTTGTTGGGGTGAGCGCGCCCTTTCCCCGGCTTGTTCTAAGAGTGACGTGTTGTTAATGCAGATCAGAACAAAATGTGAACAATTGCAGAAACAGGGTGGTCAAATCATCTGGGACTCTTTATGACATATTGTCAATAAATGACACAGGGGTATTGAGCATGAACGCGCATCCACGCACCGAATTTGGAGAGTTGATGGACCGCGCCGGTCTGGGCATCGAGGAAGCGGCCAGCTTCCTAGGGATCAGTGACAGGACGGTGCGGCGGCATGTCAAAGGTGAGGGCAAACGCATCGACGCCCTGAAGCTGGAAAAGCTGCGCGAGATTGCAAATTCCCGTTGTACAAAGGGCCGTGCTACAGGATTCCGGTTCATTGACCTCTTTGCGGGAGTGGGTGGAATCCGGATTCCGTTCGAGGAAATCGGTGGCCGCTGCGTCTTTACCGCCGAGTGGGACCGCTTCAGCCGGGAAACCTACAAGGCGAATTTTCCGGAACCGGCTGACAGCGATCATGTTTTCGCGGAAGATGTGCGCCCATGGGCCAACGATCCTGCAAAAATTCCCGCGCATGATGTGTTGCTGGCAGGGTTCCCTTGTCAGCCGTTTTCCATTGCCGGTGTGAGCAAAAAGAATGCACTTGGCCGTCCACATGGCTTTCTCTGCGATACCCAGGGGACACTGTTCTACGATCTGGCCAAGATCATCGACCACCACCGCCCGCCCGCGTTCCTGCTGGAGAATGTGAAGAACCTTGAGCGTCATGACGGCGGCAAGACCTTCGCCACAATCATGCATGTTCTGGAGAACGAGCTGGGCTACAAGGTCTCCTATCGAGTTATCAGCTCGACCCCGTGGGTGCCGCAGAAGCGTGAGCGCATCTTCATTGTCGGCTTCAAGGATCACAGCATCGAGTTTGATTTTGACCAGCTCGCCATCCCCGAAGGCGACGGCCCTACCCTCGGGACGATCCTCGATAAGAAAGTCGATCCGAAATACACCCTGACGGAAAACATGTGGACCTACCTCCAAGGGTACAAGGAAAAGCACCGCAGCGCCGGAAACGGCTTCGGATTTTCCCTGTTCGGGCCAAATGACGTGGCCCGCACCCTGTCAGCCCGGTACTACAAGGATGGTTCGGAAATCCTGATCGCTCAGAAAGGCAACCGCCCGCGCAGGCTGACACCACGCGAATGCGCCCGGCTGATGGGCTTTGAGAAACCCGGCAAAACAGATTGGAAAATCCCCGTTTCTGACACTCAGGCCTATCGTCAGATGGGCAATGCGGTGGTTGTGCCGGTGGTGAAAGCTGTTGCGCAGCTCATGCAGCCGCGTATTGCGGACGCCATGGTGCTGGACGGCCGTGAAGTTTCCGAGGTCATGCAGGCACAACTCCCCTTGGCAGAACCGGGGGTCTATGCCGCAAGTGAAATGCCTGCCGAACATCTTGAAATGCTGGAGGCGGCACGCGCCGAGGCGTAATGCCCGCAGATATTGTCTCGCCTGCTACACGAAGCCGGATGATGTCCGGCATCCGTGGCAAGGACACGAAACCCGAGCTGGCGATCCGTTACCGCAACGTGGGCATTTCAACAGGAAGCCCCTACGGAGTGCGGTGCGCATGCCCCTTGGGGCACAAGTTTAGCTCTTTGAGGCTCGTGTTTCGCCCGGAAACCTCGAATTCGGCCAGCGCAATTTGGTTCGAACTCTGGGTAATGGGCCGCCTAGGTAGTGGCAGGCGGGGCATGGGCTTATGCTGCGTTGCCTGGGAGATCCGCAGCGAGCCCAAATTACTCGATGCTGCACTATGCACAAATTCCTTTTCTGGAAACGCGCGGTGTGAAAGCACTTCCCAACTATGTTGGCTTTCGTGCAACGTGGACTGCGGTATACGGGAGGAGACCAACCAATGCCAATTGAGACCTGGACGTTATATGTTTTGACGGTTCTGGCGTTGATGAGCACACCGGGACCAAGTCAGTTGTTGATGCTCACCAACAGTGGTGTTCACGGCTTTAAGTGCTCGCTATCGACCGCCGCGGGTGACCTTTCAGCAAACGCCTTGCAGATGCTCGCGGCGGGTCTGGGATTAGCCGCGATAATCGCTGCCACTGCGACAGCCCTGACTGTCATTAAGTGGGCGGGCGTTGCATATCTGATCTGGTTGGGTATCCGCATGATAAAGCGAGCGAAACCAGATGACACGGGTGACCTTGCCGAACAACAGAAAGCTTCGCTGCAAACGCTTTGGCTCCAAGGCTTCCTAACTTCCGCTGCTAACCCGAAAGCCGTAGTATTCTTCGCGGCACTCTTTCCGCAATTCATTGCGAGCGAAGCGGCCTTTGGGCCGCAGTTCCTGATACTGTCCGCAACTTACATCGTCATAGACGGGCTCTTTCTTTCTGCCTATGGCATCGGATCAAGTTGGATAGTTAAACGATTCAAAGGCAGCGCACGTGTCTGGATCGAACGGATCGGTGGTGGCTTCATGATTGGTGCAGCGTTGCTTCTTGGGTTGAAGTCAATCTCGCGGCAATGAACAAAAAGATGACGTTCGTCAAGTTGCATGCGGCGGTGGCTTTGCCCGCGAGCAGCCATCGATGTGCCACGCAACTAAGGGCTGGTTGAAGCCCGACGCGTCAGTTGCTGCAGAGGAAACCGATGACCGGCGTATGAACTCGGATGGTGTCAAGGAAGCCTCCGCGCTAGTATTATGTCATGGCAGACATCTTCAAGGCAGCCGAGCGCCTGATGGCGATGGACGATGAGGCATGGGCCCGCCACGCGAACCCATGGAGCGTCTATACTCGCTTCAGCTGTCTGCCGTTCATTGCACTTGCGATCTGGTCGCGAGTCTGGCTTGGCTGGTGGGCACTGGCACCGTTAGCCTTGGCGATCCTGTGGACGTGGGCGAACCCGAGGCTGTTTGGTCCGCCAGCGAAGATGGACAGCTGGGCTGCCAAAGGTGTTATGGGCGAAAGACTGTTTCTCAAACGCAAAGTGGTTCCTATTGCTGAACATCACGTCCGCATGGCCAATATACTGACCGCGATGTCTGCCGTGGGAATGGTGATCCTCTTATGGGGTCTGATCGTCCTCGACCTGTGGGCGATCATTTGCGGTTTGGTGCTTTCGATCGGGCCCAAGGTTTGGTTCGTTGACCGCATGGTCTGGATATTCCACGACGCAAACGAATCCGCTTAGGGTTTGGCAACCAAAGCCATTATTCGCGCAGCCGCAGCGAAATCACACTTTGTCCCGCGATCTGTGAATTCGTATGACGGTTCCTTTGCACGAGCAGTGAATGGCCGGTTTGACGGGCCGCGTTGCAGCGTCCTCAAGGTCTGTCGAAGATCTGGAAAGGGCCGTTGGACGTATCGTGGAAAACGGCGCAGGGGCTTGTGTTGCGTCTGCACAGAGGTCTGCATAGAGCCCCAAATGACCGATGCCGCACCGTGCGCCAATGTCTGCTCTTCAGGTTGCGGCCAAAAACGTGACAAAATCAAACCGAGTTTTGCCAAGGTTTTGTGGCGCAAGATTTCTCAGTACTTGCGGGCGTATCGCTGCCAGTGGCAAAAAAGACCGTTTTTGACAGGACACAACAATATGTCTTTGTAACCACCCTTTCCGAGGCGCTCCCAAATTTCCAAAGACATGCTAAGCTAAGATGTATTTGATAAGCGGAGAAATTGGATGCCCATACGAACAGGAAGCAACTTCGAGATGAAAACGGAGAACGGGAAGCAGGTTTGGTACTGGACTGACAAGGTTGGCAGCCAATGTGGTTCGGATCGCAAATGGCGGTATGAAGTCCAAGTTGGTGACAGTGTGAGACAAGATGCCGGTACATGTCCGGACGGGAGCAAGTGGGCCGAAATGACTATTTCGGCTCTCGGCAATCCTGTGCAAGTGTAAATTCCACTATTCAGAAGCTGGAGAATGCAAGGCGGGGCCTCAACAAGAAGAGCGACGCCCAAAAAGTTGAAAAATCTGGTGCCACAAACCGTCGGGAAAACCACCATTGTTTTTGTAACGTTTTGTCCATCTGCGGATATTTGAGACAGAGGCCCACGTTTGGCGAATTGTGACGAGAGCACTTAATGATTAAAGCCATAACCCCACCCAATCCGGAAAACTTTGCCGAGGAAAACGCCCCTACTCGGGGCGTTTGGAAATACGTCGATGGAGAACCTGACGAATACACCTATTCGTCAAACTCTATCTTGTCCCTTTGGACAGAACTTTGATCCGTCGAACATTACCAAATCTAAGCTTCCGGCGATCACCTTTCAGCCATACTATCGAGAGAACACCTCTACGAGCGCACAGCTGGACGCCTATTTCGTGCGCAATCGGCGCGAACTAGAGATTATGATCGGCGTCTCTGGTCACGCCGAGGCGCGAGCACTTGGGGGAACCGGGCGGACCGAATACTCTTTCGACAATACGACCAAATTCACCCAGGATAGCGTGACGGTGATGGTTCACGCCAGCGCAATTTACGGCAGGCGTACCTTTGACCCCAACAAACCCACGGCTCTTAACGAAGTCGCTGCCGCCCTGTTGCAAGAAAACCAACAGGCCTTCGCAAAGCGTTACGGCACGCGCTACATTGGACAGGAACTTTATGGTGCGATGCTGGCGGTGGCTATCACCGTCGACGGTCTCGATTTCTCGACCAAGACAGATTTCATGTCGCAATCCTTTGGGAAGGGAAGTTGGGGCAGCCTTGGCGGAGACCGCCCTCGATGGCGTTCAGTCCTCCGCCGTATTAAAAAGTGCTCCCTCGGCGCGGCTTAGCGCGGTTCAGGCTTTCGCGCCGGAAGCGGCTGACTACTCTATCAACTTTTCCTACGGCGGCGAGCATCTCGTATCCTACACTTTGGTGACCCGCTGGAGCGACGGAGCAGTAAAAGAGCAACCGGGAAGAGGCACGCTGGGATGGTATTCAGTTCCGTTTGACGGCAGTGATGTGGATCCTTCCGACTTTGAGCGTAAGACACTCGCTTGGCTCGGTGGTCATCGCGGAAACTGGACGATCCACCAAAGCCTGAAGTTTATTGATCGCGCTAGCCGCACGTTCGAAGTACAGTTCCTTGACGCAGCATTCACCGCAAACGGTTCCGGCATCACCGGCGGTACGGTTGAATTCCTAGCCTCAAACGCGCAGGTTTCCTGGCGGTTCTGAGGAGGTGTAAATGAAAGCGCACATCAACGACCGGTTCGGGGACGGCCTCTGAATTGTGGCGATAAGGATGTCGCGAGAGCGAGCTTATGCTCGCGTTAGCGAATGCCCAAAATCGAACGGCGGCAAAGTCCGCACCTTTCCCATTCGTCGTCCTCGAGTTTTCGCAATTGCAGCGAATAGCTGCTAAGCGGGCTGCGACCACAGCATCAATGAGTAAGGACGAGTGACCGGTTTAGACCGTAAGCGCACAAATGTAAATTTCCGTATTGGCGCGTAGAGCCAATATAGGCTTTAGATGCCTATGCCGGAAGACGCCAATTTGGGGGTCAGATGCAACGCTTACGAGTGTTCGCTCATGGATCTGTTTGTGCAGCGCCCACGTGCATAGGGTGCGCGTTAAGACACGCCGCGCTCGTCCAAAGGCGAGGTCTCAGCGTATCACTCTGTTTCAAGGACTTTGCGCGCAGCCCGGAAGCACTCCAGCGCCTGCGGGACGCCGCAGTAGATGCCGATCACGTGGATGATGGCGCGGATTTCTTCTTTGGTGACGCCATTGTTGATCGCGCCTCTGCAATGAAGTTCCCATTCGTGCATTTTCCCCAAGGCACCGATCATCGACAGGTTCATCATTGATCGCGTCTTGGCGTCGATGACGTCATCGCCCCAGCCAAAGCCCCAGCACCAGGCCGTCATGGCCTCTTGAAACGGGCGGGTGAAGTCATCTGCCGCTGCCAGGTTCTTTTCCACATACTCGGCACCAAGGGTGTTTTTGCGTTGTTCCAGACCCTTCAGAAAAAGGTCTTCGTCGAAAGTATCGGCCATGTTCGGTCTCCGGTTCTTCAGTGTGTCAGGCGGTGTTTGTAGAGGTGATCATAGTGGGGTTTCATCCGGCGATGGACCTGTTTCACCCGGTCAGGTGCATCTTCGATCTCGATATACTTTCTGGGTTGCGGTGCAAGCCCGGTCGAGTTGGCGAGGTTGGCGTGAAATGACCCTCCGTCCCACCAACTGTGGGTAGATGGATCGCCGCCGACCGTCCAACTGAGGGCGTCCGCGACAAAGGGCACGTGTAACATCCAGCCATGTAACCCAACGGTTTCGGGGCACATGCGCAGAAAATCCGAGGGTGCCGCGTCAAAGTCGAAAGGTGGGCTGGTAAACCCCACCTGATATGGGAACAGCTTGTGTTCCGGACGCCAGGCTTCTGGCATCATCATGGGCGGCTTACCATCATCAAGGATCCACCGCCTCGCGCATCCATTGTTGCAGCCGGGCGATGGAATGCTCTGACATCACGCCGCATCCGGGGTCCAGTACCAGCGGTCCGGGGCGATATCCGCGGGACTTCAGGCCACGGTGGACGGATTCCACCAGATGGATGTCTTCTTCGACCGTGGTTTCACGGTCTTGCACCGCCAGTTGCCGGATCACGGCGCTTTCCGATCCGCCCTCGGTGTACCAGCCACGCCAGACGGTGCAGTGGTCGGCATCATCCGCGCGCCAGTGATAGGTGTTCAGAACATTGCCCGGGTAGCACTGGAATGAAAACATGGGCCAAAGAAACCAAGACTGATAGTCACCCGCATGGGGCACCGACAGGTCGATGGGATAGGTCATCTTGTCGAGGCTCTGACATTCGGTCGTGTGACGCAGCACATAGCCGCCGCCCGCATCGGGTTGAATGTCATAGGTCTCGGGCTTGACCACACCTTCGGCAAAGGTCGGGTGGTTGGTCGGGCAGTGATAGCATTCCGAGTAATTCTCGATACTGACTTTCCAGTTGCAGTTTTCGGGAATCTCGACCCATTCCAGCGGTTCCAGATCATCGATATGGGGAACGAACGCGCGGATTTCCTCGCGCACGCCGGGATACCATTCATCCATGGGCGCGGCGTTATCGTCGAGATTTACGAAGATAAAGCCGTTGAACACTTCGGTCCGAACCGAGGTCAGGCAAATGGCTCTGCGGTCAAAGCCGGGGACGGATTTGATATTGGGGCCTGCGCGCAGTTGCCCGGACAGTTCATAGGTCCAGGCGTGATAGGGGCAGACGACCACGCGGGTGTTGCCCGCGCCGGTCACCATTTCATGCGCGCGGTGCTGGCAGACGTTGTAAAAGGTTCGGATTTCCCCGTCGCGACCACGTATACAGAACAGGTTCTGCCCTGCTATTTCGAAGGCAAAATAATCCCCGGTTTCCCGCACTTGCGCCACATGGCCCGCAAATTGCCAGGTTCGGGCCAGAAGTCCCTGCATCTCCTGTTCGAAAATCGCGGGATCAGTGTAGAACCGCGCGTCCAATGAATGGGTCAGGGGGGCGTTCATTCGGGCTCCTCCGCGTAAATGCCAAGCTGGTGTCTGCGTTGGTGAAACCGCTCCACTCGCTCGACGATCTCATCGCTGGAGACCGCAATCACAAAGGACAGCAGCGTTTCCAGCAAAGCGATGGTCGTAACAGAGGACGGAAAGAATTGCGGCGTATCGGCGGCAATGACAAAACCATGATGCGCCCCAAGGACAATGGGGCTGGCTGGGCTGTCCGAGATACCGATCACAGTCATCCCCTGTTCGCGCGCCAGTTTAACGGCCTCAATCACTTCGGTCCGATAGGGGTGGCAGGTCATGGCAATCAGCACGTCCTGATCATCCGCCCAGGCCAGATCATCTACCGGGGTCGAGCCAGGCCGGGGGATGGCGTGGAATTGCTTCATTCCCGTTGAGGCCAGATAGGTGAAATTCCGCGCGTTTGCGTTGTTGACGCCCACACCCAGCGTAAAAATCTGGCGGCAATTCCAGATATCCTCGGCTGCGGCTTTCAGGCTGGATGCGTCGATTGCGGCAAAGGTTTCCTCGATATTGCGGATCGTGGCGCCGATCATGTCGGCATAAAGCCCGCCCAGCTCACCGGACTTGCCGATATCCTGCAACCAGCGGGCGCGGTCCGGAAACGACACGACGCCTTTGCGAATCGCATCGCGGAAGGGCGCGCGGAAATCCTCATAGCCTTCAAAGCCAACCTGCCGGGCCATACGGACAAAAGTGTTGGGTTTGACCTTCGCGGCCTCGGCAATTTCGCGCACGGTCGAAACCCCAACGTCCGCTGGGTTTTCCAGCACATATCGCGCGGCCTTTTGCGCTTCGGGCGTCAGGGCGTCCCATTCGGCGCTCAGGCGGTCGAGAACGGTTGATGATACATTTGTGTCATTCATGATTGACGATGGTACAAATGTGGAATTAGCCTGTCGAGCAGAAAAGCGACTCGGGAAGAGGAAATGTCATGTCCGAGAAGAAATTGCCCACCCACGCCCGCGTGGTCATCGTAGGAGGCGGCGTCATGGGGGTCGGTCTGGCCTATCATCTGGCGCATGAAGGCTGGGGCGAGGATACCGTCCTGCTGGAAAAGGCCGAGCTGACCAGCGGCAGCACATGGCACGCGGCGGGTCAGATCACGCATTCGACCTCAAGCTTTGGGCTGGGCAAATGCGTGGACTACAACATCGGTCTCTACTCCGGCGCGTTGGAGGCTGAAACCGGCCAACCGGTGACATGGCATGGCTGCGGCTCGTTCCGTCTGGCCTATACCGAGGATGAGATGGACTGGCTGCGCCATACTTTGTCGGTGGGCCGTTCGCTGGGGTTCAACATTGAACTGGTCGGCCCTGAGAAGGTGGCCGAGCTGCATCCGTTCTACAATCTCGACGGGGTCTTGGGCGCGCTGCACACGCCGGATGATGGGCATGTCGATCCAACCAATGTGACCATGGCGATGGCCGCGGGTGCACGCGAAAAGGGCGTCCGCATCTTCCGCAACTGCCGCGCCACCAACATCACGCAGGCCGAGAGTGGTGAGTGGGTGGTCGAAACCGAGCAAGGCACCATCACCTGTGAACATGTGGTGAACGCGGGCGGCACCTATGCGCGTCAGATGGGCGAATGGTCGGGGCTGCAATTGCCGATGACCTCGATGACCCACCATTATTTCGTGACTGAGCCGGTGCCCGAGTTCCAGAATCTGGACAAAGAGCTGCCTGTGATCCGCGATGACCGCAAGGTTTCGGGCTATATCCGGATGGAGCAGCAGCGCGGGTTGATCGGGATATACGAGAAGGAAAACCCGAACTCGGTCTGGCATGATCATTGTCCTTGGGAGTACGAAAACTGGCTGTTCGATGCCGACTACGACCGGGTGATGCCGTGGCTTGAGGAAAGCCTGAACCGGATGCCGATCTTTGCTGAGCTGGGCATCCAACGTGACGTGCATGGGGCGATCTCGCATCCGCCGGACGGGAACCCTCTGATCGGGCCCGCGCCGGGGGTTCGAAACTACTGGTGCTGCTGCGGGACGCAGATCGGCATCGGTTGGGGCCCGGGCCTTACGCGCGAACTGGCGCGATGGATGGTGCATGGGGCCGCCGATATCTCGATGCGGGAATTCGACCCGCGCCGGTTTGGCAGCTATGCCACCAAGGACTGGCAGGTGATCAAGGCCGAGGAAGACTATTGCCTGCGCCACGAAATTCCCTTCCCGCATTTCAACCGATTGGAGGGGCGTCCGATCAAGCCGTCACCGCTTTATGATCTGCTGAACTCCAAAGGCGCGGTGCATGAGGAAGTCTACGGCTTCGAACGCCCCCGCTGGTTCGCGCGGGATGGGGTCGAACAGCGCGATCACTATTCCTTCCGCCGTACCCCAGCAGACGACATGGTCGCAGCCGAGGTTAAAGCGGTGCGTGAGCGCGTCGGCATCATGGATGTGACAGCCTTTACCAAGGTCGAGGTCTCTGGCCCGGGGGCCTATGCGTTGCTGGATCACCTGACTGCGAACCGAATGCCACAAAAGGTGGGCTCGATCACGCTGACCCATATGTTGAACCGTCGGGGCCGGATCGAGTTGGAGACTACGATTGTCCGCATGGCCGAAGATCGCTTTTATCTGGTCTGCGCCGCGTTCTTCGAACAGCGCCTGCTGGACCATCTGCGCGGCGCAAGAATTTTCGACGAAAATTCTGTCGACATCGTCGCCCTTTCGTCCGATTGGTCAGCCTTGTCGCTGAACGGCCCCCGCGCGCGTGACGTGCTGGCGCGCTGCACCGATGCTGATCTGACCAATGCCGGATTCCGCTGGCTGTCTGCGCAGGACATCACCATCGCGGGCCATCAGGTTTGGGCCTTCCGCATGTCTTACGCTGGTGAGCTGGGTTGGGAACTGCACATGCCTAGCGCCGCCTGCCGTGACGTCTACACTGCGCTTTGTGCGGCGGGTGAACCCTATGGCATCGCCGACTATGGCAGCTTCGCCATGAACGTGATGCGAATGGAGAAGGGTTTCAAAGGCGCAGGTGAATTGACCAATGAGGTCACTCTGGCCGAGGCCGACGTGCTGCGCTTTGCCCGCAGCGATAAGGACTATCTGGGCAAGGACAAGACCCTGAACACCGATCTGCCCTGGATCTGCGCCTATCTGGAAATCGAACCCGATGGTGAGATCGATGGTCATGGCGGCGAAGCAGTAATGCTGAATGACCAGGTTGTCGGCGCGACAGCTTCGGTGGTTTACGGTCACACCGTCGGCAAAATCCTGGCCTTCGCCTATGTCAAACCCGAAGCCGCGACGCCCGGCACCAGGCTGCAGGTGATCATACACGGCAGCCCCCGTGCTGCGCGGGTGCTGGGCGAACCTGCCTATGACCCGCAGAGCCTCTTGCCCCGTACTGATGCCCTAATGGAGACCGCATGACAAACCCGCCGCATATGGACTTGCTTACACCCAATCCCCCCGTCCTGGAAAATCAGCGTCAAACCATGACGCTTGACGATGTTCTGACCGCAGCGCAAAACCTGCACCAGATGCATCCTGATCTGGCCGGGTTTGGAGATTGGCCAACCGATCTGGAGCCTGCGGATGTGCCCCCCAACGTGATCCCCGCCGTGCCTTTGGTCCAAACCACCGAGGTGACTGACGGCCCCACCAAAGCGCTGGCTCAGGCGATCTGTGCAACTGCGCATTTGGCGGATTGGAAGCTCACCTATTCCGAGGACGAAGTCGGAGCGGACTTCCTGAACCGCTATGGCTACTACGAATTGTTCGGCCCTACCGGTCATTTCCGTTCGACCCAATTGCGCGGCTACGTGGCTTTTTGGGGTGCGGGCCTGCAATATGACTGGCACTGCCATGAAGCCGAGGAACTCTATCTGGTCCTTGCCGGAGGCGCGCGCTTCAGGGTTCAGGGCAACGACGCCGATCTGACCGTGAATCAGACACGCTTGCACGCCAGTTGGCAAAGTCACGCGATGACCACGTCCAGCCAGTCGATCCTGACGTTCATATTGTGGCGCGGAGAGGAGCTGAGCGGTCTTCCGCAGATGGGCGCGGCATGAGGAGGAGAGGATCCGCATCTTCATCTGGCCAAAAATATCCCGGGGCGTGAATTGGCCGCAGGCCAAGAGAGGGGCTGGCCCCTCTGACGGCACTCCGCTCAAACAGGAAAGGCGGGCTTTATGAAAGTCACCAAGATAACCCTCTGGTCCGTCGACCTGACCAGCCACGAAACCTACCACATGGCCGAGGGTAAAACCTGTGCCACCGTCAAATCCCACATCCTGTGTCTGGAAACCGATACCGGTCTGAAAGGCTGGGGTGAGGTCTGCCCGATCCCCCATTACCTGCCCGCCTATGCCAACGGTGTTCCGGCTGCAGTCGCGGAAATGGGGCCAGAGATCCTTGGTATCTCACCGTTCGGAGCCGACGCGCCGATGCGCAAGCTCGACGGGTTCCTGCAAGGCCATCGCTACGCGAAATCGGCGGTCGATATCGCCTTGTGGGACTTGTTCGGGCAGGCCACCGGCCAGCCGGTTTATGCCCTGCTGGGTGGACGTACGCGCAAGGACATGCCGCTCTATCATTCGATCACCTGCATCGCCCCGGATGACATGGCGCGGATTGCGCAGACTGCCTATCAGACCGGCATTCGCCAGTTTCAGGTCAAGCTGGGGGTCGAAGCCGATTGGCAGGCAGATGCGGAGCGTCTGATCAAAGTGCGCGAGGCCGTGGGGCCGGGGCCGCTGGTCTATGGCGACTGGAATTGCGGGGCGTCACGCCTTCAGGCCACGCGCACGGGCCGCGCTGTGGCGCATCTGGACGTGATGCTGGAACAGCCCTGTAAAACGCTGGATGATTGCGCGGCGGTCCGGCAGGCGACCGGGTTGCCCATGAAGATCGATGAAAACGCCCATGATCTGGCTTCGCTGCTGCGTTCCCATGAACTTGGCTGCATGGATGCGGTGGCGCTGAAACTGTCCAAGTTTGGCGGGCTGTCGGCCATGCGCCGGGCGCGGGATCTGACCGTGCACTTGGGGGCTGAGATCTGCGCTGAATGCACATGGGGGTCCGATGTTGTCACGGCGGCTTCATTGCATTTCGCGGCCTCGACCCCGCATGGATCACTGATGAACACATGCGATCTGTCATCTTATGTGTCACCGCGCCTGTGCCCGGATGCGCCAAACCGCGACAATGGCCGAATAGCCCCGCCCGAAGGTCCGGGCCTTGGTGTCACCCCCGACCCCGAAACCCTTGGTTCCCCGATATTGGAGATCGTGTGAGATGCTCAAGATCAACACTCAATCCGAATGGATCGCCCGCGCGACTGATGTATTGCCCGCCGGTGGGTTTGGCAATTTCGATCCCGGTATCATCATCGCTCGTGGCGAGGGTAGTCACGTCTGGGATGAGGACGGCACCGAATACATCGACTACCTGATCGGCTCGGGCCCGATGTTGCTGGGTCATGGCCACCCCGAGGTGATGGAGGCCGTGCTGGAACAACTGCCCAGGGGCATGACCTTCTTTGCCAACAACGCCAAAGGCATCGAACTGGCCGGAGCGATCATCGACGCGGTACCTTGCTGCGAGCAGGTGCGCTTTGTCGCCTCGGGCGGTGAGGCGGATATGTATGCAATCCGTCTGGCGCGCGCCTATACGGGCCGCAACAAAATCCTGAAATTCGAAGGCGGCTATCACGGCATGAGCGCCGAGGCACAGATGAGCCTTGCGCCCAGCCGCCGCGTCAATTTCCCTCAGGCGGTGCCAGACAGCGCCGGTATTCCCGAAAGCGTGGCCGAACAGATGCTGATCGCACCATTCAACGACCTCGAGGCCGTGGCGGCCCTGCTGGACGAGCATGACGACATCGCCGCGATCATGGTCGAGCCGTTGCAGCGGATCATCCCGCCCCTACCCGGATATTTGCAAGGGCTGCGCGACCTGTGCGACAAACACAATGTCCTGCTGATCTTTGATGAGATCGTCACCGGGTTCCGTCTGGCCTATGGCGGTGCGCAGGAGCGGTACGGGGTCACGCCCGACATCTGTACGCTGGGCAAGATCATCGGCGGGGGGTTCCCCTTGGCCGCGCTGGGCGCAAGTGCCGAGATCATGCAGCATTTCGACAAGGCCAAAGTGGGCGAAGAGGGCTGGCTGATGCAATTGGGCACTCTGTCCGGCAATCCGGTGGCCTCAGTCGCGGGGCTGAAAACCATGGAGGTTCTGCGCCGTGACGGTGTCTATGATCAGTTGCGCGCGACCGGGGCCGCCTTGCAGCAAATGCAGGTCCAGGCGCTGACCAAGGCTGGCATCCCGCACCGGATTTGCGGGGATGAAACCCTGTTCGACATCTACTTTACCGATGCGGCCTGTCGCGACTATCGCAGTGCGAAGCATGACGACCCCAGTCGCAACACGCTCTACAACGATACGTTGCGCGCGCATGGGATCTTCAAATCCCCCGGCAAGCTCTACCCGTCTCTGGCGGTGACCGAGGCTGATCTGGACCAAACGCGGATTGCGGTGGCGCATGCGGTGCAGGCAATCAGCGCCGCGTAACGATGGATTTGAGAAAACAAAATGGGCCGCTGCCCGATTTGGACAGCGGCCCGAACCACCTGGATATCAAGGTCTGGTCTCGCCCCCTCGAATACCACTTACTCAGAGAAACTACACAAAAACTATCGACTTTTTCGAGACTGAACCAACATCTCAGGCGGTGTGAAACTGTTATGCCATCTTAACCGGCGGGGCACAGTGAAGTAGTTCACATTGAATAAAATTTTCAGCTTTTCCAGTCAAAAAAGCCGGGGCCAGCTTGGTTTAGCAGGGTCTGCGCCAGGGCGCGGCCCATTTCGGCCCCGTCGGCCACTGCACCCGTGACCTCTTGGGCAATGGACTCGGACCCGTCCGGGCGCAGAACCTCGCCGCGCAGACGCAGCTGGGTGCCTTGCAGTTCGGCCAGACCGGCAATCGGGGTTTCGCAGGACCCGTCCAATGCCGCCAGCAGGGCACGTTCGGCCGCCAGACGGTGCCCGGTTTCCGCGTCATGAATCGCTTCAAGCATACAAGCTGCGCGGGAATCGTCGCTGCGGCGTTCGATGCCGATTGTGCCTTGGGCGATGGCGGGCAGCATGTCTTCGGGTGCGATCGCGGTGGCGGGGACCTCGTCCATGCTCAGCCGGCGGATACCGGCCATGGCCAAAAAGGTGCAGTCGGCCACGCCATCGGCCAGTTTCCTCAGACGGGTCTGCACATTGCCGCGAAATTCCACCACGTTCAGGTCGGGACGCCGGTTCAGCAACTGCGCCCGACGGCGCAGCGAAGACGTGCCGACCACTGCGCTGTGCGGCAGGTCGTGGATCGAGTTCAGGCTGGGAGAGATGAACGCATCGCGCACATCCTCGCGTGGCAGGAACGTATCCAGCACCAGACCTTCGGGCTGATCAACCGGCATGTCTTTGGTAGAGTGTACGGCGATATCGATATCACCGCGCAGCATCGCCTCTTCGATTTCTTTGGTGAACAGGCCCTTGTTGCCGATCTCTTTCAACGGTCGGTCCGCGTCGATCATGGCGCGGTTGTCGCCGGTGGTTTTGATCACCACGATCTCGAACGCCTCGTCAGGCAGGTCGAACGCGGCACCCAGCCGTTGCCGGGTTTCATAGGCTTGTGCCAACGCCAGAGGCGATCCACGGGTGCCGATTTTCAGAGGTGAGGCGGGTGTGGGCAGGTTCAGTGTCATACGCACAGCTTTAGTCGCGTCACATTGCCCTGACAATGGGGGCATGGCTTGACAAATTGCCGCCGAACGAGGACCCGTTGCGGCAAACCGGATGATTGGGGGCAAAGATGGCCGAGACAAAAAAACTGCTGCGGGCGCTTGCGGGTGAGGTGCAGGATGTGCCGCCGATCTGGATGATGCGGCAGGCGGGACGCTATTTGCCCGAATATCGCGCGACCCGGGCGCAGGCCGGGGATTTCCTGTCCTTGTGCTATAATCCCGAGTTGGCCGCCGAAGTGACCCTGCAACCGATCCGTCGTTACGGGTTCGACGCGGCGATTCTGTTTGCTGACATTCTGCTGGTACCGCAGGCGCTGGGCGCGGATTTGTGGTTCGTGACCGGCGAAGGGCCGCGCCTGTCGACCATCACTCAGCAGGCGGAGTTTGATGCGCTGAAACCGGTCTCAGATATTCATGAGACCCTGTCGCCCGTTTATGAAACGGTACGCATTCTGTCGCGGGACTTGCCGTCCGAGACAACACTGATCGGTTTCGCGGGCGCGCCATGGACGGTGGCCACCTACATGATTGCCGGGCGCGGAACGCCGGATCAGGGCCCCGCGCATGCGCTGCGCGAAGAAAACACAGCCCTGTTCGAGGCGCTGTTGGAGCGGATTACGCTGGCGACGATCGAATACCTTTCCGCTCAGATCGAAGCCGGGGCCGAGGTGGTCAAGATATTCGACAGCTGGGCCGGGTCGCTGAAAGGCGACGCGTTCCAGAAATACGCGGTTGAGCCGTGCCGGGTGATCACACAGGCCATCAAGGCGCGCCATCCCGGTATTCCGGTGATCGGCTTCCCGCGTGAGGCGGGCGACGGCTATATCGGTTTCGCCAAGGCCACCGGTGTGGATTGCGTGGCGCTGGACAACTCGGTCTCGCCGGATTGGGCGGCAGAGCATGTGCAGGTGGATGGTTGTGTTCAGGGCAATCTGGCTTCGTCGCATATGGTGACGGGCGGGCAGGCGCTGGTGGATGAGACGCGGCGGATTGTCGAGGCGTTCTCAAAGGGGCCGCATATCTTCAACCTTGGCCACGGGATCACGCCGGATGCGGATCCTGAGAACGTGCAGTTGATGATCGATACGGTGCGCGGGCGGTAAGCAAGGGAAGGGGCCAGCCCCCTTCTTGGCCTGCGGCCAATTCATCCCCCGGGATATTTTTGGACAGATGAAGAGGCGGATCAGCGCCGGATTCCGAGGTCTTTGAGTATATCCTGCGTGTGCTCGCCACGTTTCGGGCTGGGTTTGGGGTGCCAGTCATGGGTCGTGAAACGCGGGGCGGCGGCGGTTTGCAGTGTTCCGTCCGTATTTCGCCAGGTTTGACGGGCCGTGTTCATGGGGTGGGCGGCGGCCTCGGTCGGGCTGAGCACGGGGGCGACGCAGGTGTCGGAGCCTGCAAAGAGGTTAGCCCAGTGGTCGCGCGGATGACTGGCAAAGAGCCGGGCCAGACGTTCGGTGAGCTTGGGCCATGTTGAACGGTCGTATTGGCGTTGGAACTCGGGGTCGTCTGACAGGCCCAGTTTGTCCAGAAACAGCGCGTAGAATTTGGGTTCCAGACATTGAACTGTGACGAAGCCTCCGTCGGCGCAGGTGTAGGTGCGGCTCCAATGCGGGCCGTCGAGCAGGCTTTGGCCGCGTGTATCTGACAGGTTACCGGTTTGGCCAAGGCTGAGCAGCAGGTTCATCATATGGGCTGAGCCGTCGTAGATGGCGGCGTCGACGACCGTGCCTTGACCTGTTCTCTGTGCGCTCAACAACCCGGCCAGCAGACCTGCGACCAGATACAGGGCGCCGCCGCCGATGTCCCCGACCAATGTGGCCGGAGTTTGCGGCGGGTGACCCGGAGGGGAGCCGTACCAGAGGGCCCCCGACAGCGCGATGTAGTTCAGGTCATGCCCGGCGGTGCCCGACAACGGGCTGTCCTGCCCCCAACCGGTCATCCGCCCATAGACAAGCCTTGGGTTCAGCCCGTGGCAGGGGGCGGGCCCGAGGCCGAGCTTTTCCATCACACCGGGGCGGAAGCCTTCGATCAGCGCGTCGGCGGACGCGATGAGGTGTTTGGCAATCTCCAGATCGGCGGGATCTTTCAGGTCCAGATCGATCGAGCGCTTGCCCCGGTCCAGAATCGACCGTTCCGGCATTCCCGGTGTCACGGCCTGCCCCTTGCGGTGGATGGTGATCACGTCCGCGCCCATATCTGCCAGAAGCATGGCGGCAAAGGGGGCGGGGCCCAGGCCCTCGACCTCGATAATCCGAAACCCGTTTAGCATTTGACGCCCCTTCCGGTGAATTGCCCGCAGGGTTTCGGCATCGATGGCAAATTGCAAGACCCCTGTCCCGGCAAGCAAAAAAGCGCAGAACCCTGTGCGGAATTGGCCTGTTCTGCGCTGTATCGTCGGGGTAGGGTCGCCCGCAGAACAGGAAAATTGCATGACCACCATTCTTTCGATCAAGGATTTGCGCAAATCCTATGCCGATGGGTTCGAGGCGCTGAAAGGCGTCTCGCTGGATATTGAGCAGGGGGAAATCCTTGCGCTTTTGGGGCCCAACGGGGCGGGCAAGACGACGCTGATCTCGACCATTTGCGGGATCACCACGCCCAGTTCCGGGTCTGTGACAGTGGGTGGGCATGATATTCAGGCCGAGTTTCGCGCGGCGCGCCGGATGATCGGGTTGGTGCCGCAGGAGATCGCGCTGGAGCCGTTCGAGAAGGTCTGGAACACAGTGCGGTTGTCGCGCGGTCTGTTTGGTCTGGGTCGCGACGACGCAAAGATCGAAGAGATTCTGCGCAAACTGTCCCTGTGGGACAAACGCAAGAACGCGATCAAGGAACTGTCTGGTGGCATGAAGCGCCGGGTGTTGATTGCCAAGGCGCTGGCGCATGAGCCGCGCGTGCTGTTTCTGGACGAGCCGACCGCCGGCGTTGATGTCGAACTGCGCAAGGACATGTGGGAGATCGTGGCCGAGCTGAAACAGGCGGGTGTCACCATTATCCTGACCACGCACTATATCGAAGAGGCTGAGGCCATCGCTGATCGGGTGGGTGTCATCGACAAAGGCCAGCTGTTGCTGGTCAAAGACAAGGACGCTCTGATGGCGCAGATGGGCAAAAAGCAGATTGAGGTCATGCTGACCGCGCCCATTGTGGCCATTCCTGACAGTCTGGCAGCGCATAATCTGGTGCTGAACGGCGCGGGGGATGCGCTCGTCTATACTTATGACGTCCACGCCGACCGCACCGGGATCACCACCTTGCTGAATGACGTGGCGCAGGCGGGGCTGGTGCTGCGCGACGTGCAAACCCGTCAGTCGAGCCTGGAAGAGATTTTCGTCAATCTGGTGTCGGGAGAACCCGCATGAACTGGTCCGCCATTGCCGCCATCTACCGGTTCGAAATGGCCCGGTTCTTTCGCACATTGGCGCAGAGCTTTCTGTCTCCGGTCCTGTCGACCTCACTGTATTTTGTGGTTTTTGGCACTGCCATCGGCAGCCGCATCCAAGAGGTCGAGGGCGTGTCTTATGGGGCCTTCATCGTGCCGGGGCTGGTCATGCTGTCGGTGGTGACGCTGGCCATTTCCAATGCCTCGTTCGGGATTTATTTCCCCAAATTCCTTGGCACGATCTATGAGCTTTTGTCGGCCCCGGTGAACTTCATCGAGATCGTGATTGGCTATGTTGGGGCGGCGGCGACCAAGGCGTTGTTCGTGGGGATGGTCATCCTTGTCACGGCTTCGTTCTTTGTGGATTTACGCATCGAACATCCCGTTGCGATGGCGGCGTTTCTGATCCTGACTTGCCTCAGCTTTTCATTGTTGGGGTTCATCATCGGTATCTGGGCCAGCAATTTCGAACAGATGTCTTTGGTGCCGCAGCTCGTGGTGACGCCTCTGATCTTTCTGGGCGGAACATTCTATTCGATCTCGATGCTGCCGCCGGTGTGGCAGACCATCACCCTGTTCAATCCGGTGGTCTATCTGATCTCGGGCTTTCGGTGGTCGTTCTACGGGCTGGCAGATGTCCCGATCGGGTTCAGCCTGTTGGCCATTGTCGCCTTTACCGGCCTGTGTCTGGCCATCATCGGATGGATATTCAAAACCGGATGGCGCATTCGCAGCTAGGGCGTGACGGGCGTTGCATTTTTGCCCACTGACCCTAGGAAATGTGTTCACGTCGCATCTATCACGAAGCGCGTCCCTTGTTTACCCGTAGGGCGCACTCTACATCGGCACCCATGAAACTGCGCCTGCCCTTCACGAAAAAACAACCCTGCGTGGCCGTTGTGCGGCTGTCCGGTGCCATCGGAATGGCCGGGCGCGGGTCGATGTCCGACACCACGCTAGCCCCCGTGCTTGAAAAAGCGTTTCGCAAGGGTAAGCCTGCCGCTGTTGCGCTGGAACTGAACTCGCCCGGTGGATCGCCGGTGCAAAGTTCGTTGATCGGGGCGCGCATTCGGCGGTTATCTGAGGAATTGAACGTCCCCGTCATTGCCTTTGTCGAGGATGTGGCGGCCTCGGGCGGGTATTGGCTGGCGGCGGCAGCGGATGAGATTTACGCCGATGACAGCTCGGTTCTAGGGTCTATCGGGGTGATCTCGGCGGGTTTTGGCGCGCATGTCCTGTTGAAACGGCAGGGGATCGAACGGCGGGTGCATACGGCTGGGCAGTCGAAATCCATGCTCGATCCGTTCTCGCCGGAAAAGAAAGAGGATGTCGCGCGGCTCGAAGGGTTGCTGGCCGACATTCACGAGAATTTTATTGACCATGTGAAAACCCGCCGTGGCGGCAAGCTGGACGAAACGCAGGACCTCTTTACCGGAGAGGTCTGGCTGGCACGCCGCGCGCAGGCGCTGGGCCTGATCGACGGAATAGCCCATCTGAAACCCAAGATGCAGGAACGGTTTGGCGACAAAGTCAGGTTCCGCCGCTATGGCCTGCGCAAACCGTTCTGGTCGCGCTTTGGGGCCTCGCTGGCGCAGGACGCCATCGCCGGGCTTGAGGAGCGCGCCGCCTATGCGCGTTTCGGGTTGTGATGTGATTATCAAGATTGTCACCCTCTTTCTGATCGCCATGGGTGTTTTGGCGATGTTCGGCAAGCTGCGCTTTCCGGGGCAGAAGAGGTTGCAATCGTCCAGATGTCCGCGCTGCGGGCGCTTTCGGATCGGCAAAGGCCCGTGCGCCTGCGAAAAAGGAGGCCGCACATGACGGCGTGGCTGTTATCCGGCCTTGGATTACTGATCCTTTTGCTGGCGGGCGATGCGCTGGTGCGGGGTGCAGTCAACCTGAGCCTGCGCATGGGCGTGCCCGCACTGATCGTCAGTCTGACGATCGTTGCCTTTGGCACCTCGGCACCGGAATTGCTGATCGCGATCAGCGCGATCAAGGAAAACGCCCCCGGAATCGCGCTGGGCAATGTGGTGGGATCAAACACGGCGAACATTCTTCTGGTGCTTGGGGTGCCGGCCTTACTGGCCACGTTACACACAAGTGAGTGTGACAGTCGCAAAAACTATGCCTTTATGTTGGCGGCTTCGGTGCTGTTTATCGGGCTGGCGTTTTTTGGCGTGTTCAACCTGCTCAGTGGGGGCATCCTATTGGCTGCGCTGGCGCTGGTTTTGTGGAACGCTTTTGCCGAGGCCAAGGCCCACCGCAAAGCCTGTGGTGAGGCCTGCGCGGATGACGAAGAACTGGACGGCCTGGAAGAGGCTGATCCAAACATGCCCTACTGGAAAATCTCGATCTATCTGGTGCTGGGCCTGATCGGGTTGCCCATGGGGGCGCATCTGCTGGTCGAATACGCCACCGTCATTGCCCGCACCTATGGGGTCAGTGAAACGGTGATTGGCCTGACATTGGTGGCGGTTGGAACATCGCTGCCCGAACTGGCCACTACGGTGATGGCCGCGCTGCGGCGCCAGGCCGATGTGGCGCTGGGCAACGTGATCGGGTCGAACATGTTCAACCTGTTGGCCATTGTCGGCATCGCCACACTGGTTGGCCCCATTCCTGTCGACCCGGAATTCCTGAAGTTCGATCTGTGGGTAATGCTGGGTGCATCGCTTTTGCTGATCCCCTTCGTGTTTTTCAAAAAAGATATCACGCGGGCGTGGGGTGTGATGTTGACCCTGCTCTACGCGGTCTACATCGTCACCCTGTTGGTGTGACGTGACGGAGACCCACCCATGACCCGAGCCTTAGTGACCGGAGCCGGTATTCGCCTTGGCCGGGCCATGGCGCTGTATCTGGCGCAGCGCGGATATGATGTGGCGGTGCACTACGCATCTTCGGAACAGCCCGCCGCCGAGGTCGTGGCCGAAATTCAGGCAATGGGCCGCAATGCTGTGGCGCTGCAGGCGGATCTGCTGGACGAGGATCAGGTGCAGGCGTTGCTGCCCCGCGCGGCAGAGGCGCTGGGTGGGCCGATCACCTGTCTGGTGAACAATGCGTCGATCTTTGAATATGACAATGTCCACACCGCCACTCGACAAAGCTGGGACCGGCATCTGGACAGCAATCTGCGTGCACCGTTCGTGCTGACACAGGCGATGGCGGGACAGGGGCTGGAGCCGGATACCGACGCGGCTGATGAGCCTGTTGCCAGCGGTCTGATCGTCAACATGGTGGATATGCGGGTGCGCAAGCTGACGCCTGAATTCATGTCCTACACCATTGCCAAAATGGGTTTGTGGGCGCTGACCCAAACGGCGGCGCAAGCGCTGACGCCTGCCATTCGCGTTAATGCCATCGGACCGGGCCCGACCATGCAGGGGCATCGCCAAAGCGAAGAACACTTTCAGGCGCAGCGAAAAAACACTGTGCTAGGACGGGGATCGAACCCGTCGGATATCACTGCGGCGCTGGGATACTTTCTGGATGCGCATGCCATTACCGGGCAGCTCTTATGCGTGGATGGCGGGCAGCATCTGGGCTGGAAAACACCCGACGTTTTAGGTGTCGAATAGGTATTTCGCGTGCAAGTTTTGCACCGCTCTCATTTCCGTTACCAACGCGTTACAAAATTGTCTTGTTTTTCATGCACTTGTCATGTGTACAAAAATATTACAATTGAAATCAATTAGTTATGTGATTGCCTATTTTTTGTGCAGATCAACGAAAGCCCAAGTATTCAAGGGAAAATCCGCGATCCCTGAAACTTATCTGCATAGTTATCCACAGAAATGGTGGATTTGTTTTCCCTTGCGTTGAAACGCACAAGATTGCAGCCGCGGGCAGGGAATCATATCACTGACCTATGACAGCCCAGAACGACTCGACCCCGGACATTCCGATCACTGGCTATGCCTGTATTCAGAGCTATGTGAAAACGCTGGATAACTCGCCCGGCGTGTACCGGATGCTGGATGCGGACAGCCGGGTTCTGTACGTGGGCAAAGCGCGTAATCTCAAGGCGCGGGTGTCGAATTACACACGGCCTGGTCACTCGGGCCGGATCGAGAAGATGATCGCCTCGACCGCCTCAATGATGTTTCTGACCACGCGGACCGAGACCGAGGCGCTGCTGCTGGAACAGAACCTCATCAAGCAGCTGAAGCCGAAATACAACGTGCTGCTGCGCGATGATAAGAGTTTCCCGAACATCCTTGTGGCAAAGGATCACGGCTTTCCGCAGATCAAGAAACATCGCGGGGCCAAGAAGGAAAAGGGTGCCTATTTCGGTCCCTTCGCCAGCGCGGGTGCAGTGAACCGGACACTGAACCAGCTGCAAAAGGCGTTCCTGCTGCGCAACTGCTCAGATTCCATGTTCGACAGCCGCACACGGCCCTGTCTTCTGTATCAGATCAAACGTTGTTCGGGGCCGTGCGTAGGGCTGATCTCGGAAAGCGACTACCGCGAAAGCGTCAAGGATGCCGAACGGTTCCTGTCAGGCCGCTCGACCAAGGTACAGGAGGAGCTGGCCGAGCAGATGATGGCCGCCTCCGAGGCGATGGAGTTCGAACGCGCCGCCAGCCTGCGTGACCGTATCCGGGCGCTGACGCAAGTGCAGACCTCCCAAGGCATCAATCCGCGGGGCGTAACCGAGGCGGATGTGATCGGCCTTTATATGGATAGCGGGCAGGCCTGTGTGCAGGTGTTCTTTATCCGCGCCAACCAGAACTGGGGGAACAAGGACTTTTACCCTCGGGTCGGGGCGGATGTGTCCGCTGCCGAGGTGATGGAGGCCTTCCTCGGTCAGTTCTACGACAACAAGGAACCGCCGCGCCAGTTGATCCTGTCGGACGGGGTTGCAAACGCTGATCTGATGCAGGACGCGCTGTCGGAAAAAGCCGGGCGCAAGGTTGAAATCCTCGTTCCCCAACGTGGCGAGAAACAGGAACTGGTCGCCGGAGCCCTGCGCAACGCGCGCGAGTCACTGGCGCGGCGTATGTCGGAAAGCGCCACGCAGGCCAAGCTGCTGCGCGGCGTGGCCGAGGCGTTTGATCTGGACAGCCCGCCAAGCCGGATCGAGGTCTACGACAACTCTCATATCCAGGGCACCAACGCGGTGGGCGGGATGATTGTGGCGGGCCCCGAGGGGTTCATGAAAAACGCCTATCGCAAGTTCAACATCAGGGGCGATGACCTGACCCCCGGCGATGATTTCGGCATGATGAAAGAGGTTCTGACCCGCCGCTTTACCCGCCTGCAAAAGGAAGACCCGGATCGGGACAAGGGCCATTGGCCTGACCTGTTGCTGATCGATGGTGGCGCAGGGCAGGTGAGCGCGGTGCATGAGATCATGGTCGAATACGGCGTCGAGGACATCCCGATGGTCGGCGTCGCCAAGGGCGTGGACCGCGACCATGGCAAGGAAGAATTCCACCGCATCGGTCAGCGCGCCTTTGCGCTGAAACGCAACGATCCGGTGCTGTATTTCATCCAGCGCCTGCGGGATGAGGCGCACCGCTTTGCCATTGGCACCCATCGTGCGAAACGGGCAAAGGCCGTGGGGGCGACGCCTCTGGATGAAATCCCCGGCGTGGGGGCGGCGCGCAAACGCGCCCTGTTGACCCATTTCGGCAGCGCCAAGGCGGTCAGCCGTGCCAATCTGGCGGATCTGAAGGCCGTGGACGGGATATCAGCCGGGCTGGCGCAGAAGGTCTATGATTTCTTCCACGATAAGGGCTAGGCCCGCCGCCCGCGCCACAGGATATAAAGGCCCGAGGCCACGATCAGCGCGCTGCCGATCCACATGGTCTGGTCCAGCCGCTCATCAAACATAACCACGCCCAGCCCGATCCCGAACAGCAGCCGCGAATAGCGGAACGGGGTCACGGACGACACCTCACCCGTGCGCATCGCTTTCATCAGCGACGCATAGGCCATGACGCCCATGATAATTGCGCCGCTCATGTGCAGGCTGACATGTGCGGTCAGGGGCTGTATCGGCGTGCCCTCCCAAAACCGGTACAACAGACCGGCGGCGATGATGCAGAGAAAGCCGTAGAAGCCCAGAACCTCAGTCCCCAACGAGGCGGGCGCGGCACGACTTGCCAGATCGCGACCGGCAAAGCCCAGCATGCCCAGCACCGCAAGGATGGACAGGGCCGAGAAACTGTCTCCGGTCGGTTGGATGATGATGACGACACCCACAAGACCGATCAGAATCGCGCTCCACCTTCGCCAGCCGACGGTTTCGCCAAACACCACCGCAGCCCCGGCGACGACGACCAGAGGCGTGGCCTGCAGGATGACCGTGGCCGAGGACAGCGGTGTCAGCGCGATGGCCAGTACATAGAACAGCCGCCCCAGGATTTCGAACACCACACGGATTTTCATCGGGCGCGACAGGACATCGGGCTGGAACAGGCGCGTGCCGCGTATCAGCGCCACAGCTGCATAGATCACCGCGCCCCCCGCGCCAAACAGCACCAGCACCTGCCAGATCGGTATCGCCGCCGAGGCCGCCTTGATCAGCGCGTCCTCAAGCGCGAACAGCGCCATGGCCGCGATCATCCACGCGCTGCCGATCAGGTTGGATCGGGGGTCGGTCTGAATATGGGCTGTCATGGTGTGCGGTTGCTCCTGCGGCAGGGGCCAATCTGGCGGCAAAGCTGCCCCGCGCCAAGAGGTATCTGATCGCAACTTCGCGATTGCGACCCTTTGCCCTCGGGCGCTCCAACCACCTGTGATCGGGTCAGTTTTTTGCCGGGCCGTCTTTTCTGTCCTGACCCGGCGATGTAGGGTCGAACCATGAAGTGGAACCTGCCCAATATCCTGACCGTCCTGCGCCTGTTGGCGGCCCCCGGCCTTGCCGTGATGTTTTTGTACTTCACGCGCCCCTATGCGGATTGGTTTGCGCTGATCCTGTTCCTGTCGGCGGCCATTACGGATTGGTTTGACGGCTATCTGGCCCGCGCCTGGAAGCAGGAGACCAAGATAGGCGCAATGCTGGACCCGATTGCCGACAAGGCGATGGTGGTGATCGCGCTGATGATCCTTGTGGGGTATTCGACCGAACACTGGACGCCATGGCTGGTGTTGCCCGCCACCGTGATCCTGTTTCGCGAAGTGTTTGTGTCCGGCCTGCGGGAATATCTGGGCGATACGGCAGGCACGCTGAAGGTCACCAAACTGGCCAAGTGGAAAACCACGGCTCAGATGGTCGCCATTGCGGTGCTGTTCTCGCAGGGGATATTCGAACACTACTTTGTCATGGGGTCCTTCGGTATGGATCCCACGATCATAGATCAGGTTCTGACCGGGCAGGTCGACGACCCGTCCCACCTGCGCTGGCACCTTGAGGGGATGTTCTGGTCGGGCCGTATCGGGCTGTGGCTGCTGTGGATTGCCGCAACGCTGACATTGATCACCGGCTATGATTACCTACGTAAAGCCATGCCCCATCTGAAGGAGAGCTAAGCGATGGACGTGCTGTATTTCGCCTGGGTGCGTGAACGCATCGGCCTGCCGAAGGAAAAAGTTGAAACGCAGGCTGAGACGGTCAGCGATCTGGTGGCCGAACTCAGCGCGCGCGAGGATCGCTATGCCGCGGCCTTTGCCGATCTGTCGGCGCTGCGGGTTGCGCTGGATCAGGAGCTTTCGGATTTTGATGCCTCGCTGAGCGGTGTACGCGAGGTGGCGTTCTTTCCGCCGATGACAGGCGGCTAAGATGCGCATCGTGGTTCAGGAAGACGCGTTTGATTTGGGGGCCGAGGCCAACGCCTTTGCCGCTGGCGATGAGGCCGCGAACGGTGCTATCGTGACCTTTACTGGCGTTGTGCGTGACCTGGCCTCGGGCGATCTGGATGTGATGGAGATCGAGCACTATCCCGGCATGACCGAACGCGCCCTGACCAAGATCGCGGCCGAGGCGCAATTACGTTGGTCTCTGGGCGATGTGCTGGTGATCCACCGACACGGGCGCTTGGCCCCGGGGGATCGGATCATGATGGTGGCCACTGCCGCGCCGCACCGCAAGGATGCGTTTGAGGCGGCAGAATATCTGATGGACTATCTCAAATCCCGCGCGCCGTTCTGGAAGAAAGAAATCACCACATCCGGCGCCGATTGGGTGGCCGCCAAGGATGAGGACGAGGATGCGTTGAAGCGGTGGTAGGGACGGTTCCGAAAGCCCCTTGTACTTTTTCAATGGCAACTGCACTGGGGTAGGTCTTTTGAAATTCTATGATCCAAAGAACCGTCTGAAACTGTCATGTTTCGAAGCGAGCCGCGCTTGGTTCGAAGAAGAGAAACCGCTGAAGGAAAAGATCGAAAAAAACCCAGATATCGACCAAGATGAATTCGCGAAATTCCTGAAGGTCTGGCAGTTGTCGCGCACATTCAAACTGTGCAAACGCGAGCCGGTATTAGAGGGGTTAATCGTGCTTGCCGAGAAATACGTAACTCAAGCGCACGTTCTGGATGGGAGCTTCATCGGGGATTTGGACCTGTTTCGCCGAAAAAGGGGAACGACAGGAAAGCCATGTTCGATGGTTTCAAAGTTCTTATTCTGTGCAAAACCGTTGAAATTTTCACCCTATGATCAATACACGCGACGCGCGTTGAATTCATTGGGGGCAAAAATAGCTGTGGCTGACTACGCCGCTTTTTTGGGTGCTTTTGAGCAATTCCATGCGCTTGTTCAAAAAGACATAAGCAAAGAAAAACTTGGGTATGAAGCTTTCACATTTGGCAACAAGAAATTCGAGAGCAATGCGCTGTTCACCCGCCGGGTAGCAGACAAATACCTAATGTTACTGGGCGGGTTCGGCGATGACCGAATGGTGGAAAGCGTCACCAAAATTAAGGACAAATTCCCGAAGGAAACGCTTGAAGCTTATGCAAACGCATTGAACCCGATGGGCTAGTCCGCGTTGTTAATTCGTCCGCGCAGTTCTTCGGCCTCTTGGCGTGCGGCGCGTAGCCCGTCCATGGCGGCGTCCAGTTCGGCTTCGGTCTGGGTCAGTTGGTTGGTCAGTTCGGCCTCACGCTGTTGCAGATAGGTGATGGCCTGATCGCGGGTTTCTTCGGCCTCGTGCAACTCTTGGCTCATGCGGTCCAGATCGGCGACGTCGCTTTGGCGCACGCGGGACAGGCGATGGGCCAGCCAGTTGGCGAACCATCCCATGCAAAAAGCCGCGAACAGGATGATGGCGGTGGCGATGATGAATTCGATACGGTTCAACTTACTGGTCCCCTGCATCCGCGTCTGAGGCGGTATTGTCCGTCTGTTCGGCCTCAATCACGTCCAACCCGGTTTCGGTGTCTTCCACCGGTTCGGGCCGGATCAGGCGGAATTCGATACGGCGGTTTTCTTCGCGGCCTTCTTCGGTGCCGTTATCCGCAATTGGCTGCGTTTCGCCATAGCCGACAGCGGAATAGCTGGCAGTGGGCACACGCCGCCCGCGCAGCTCATTCAGGATGGATTGCGCCCGTGCCTGACTCAGCTGCTGGTTCATCTCTTCGCGGCCCTGACTGTCGGTGTGGCCCTGAATCTCAAGCCGGATGGGGCCGCATTCCCGCAAGATGTCGGCAATCCGGTTCACCGTATCACGCGAATCTGACGCGACGGTGGCCGAGCCCGGTTCGAACGCGATTTTGGTGCTGGCCTGCACGTCGGCGATGCGTTCCTCGCACACGTCCGGATCGGGCAGGGCGTCTTCGGGTTCAGGCGGTTTCTGATACGTGATCGACAGAGAGTATTCCTGCGCATCGCCCAGCTTTTCCGACAGCAGACCAGCGATTTGCGCGCGGGTGGCAGGATCGTGGCTGATGCCGGTCAGGATCAGATCGTCCGGCGTAACCGTCAGCGCCCCGTTATGCAGTTGGGCCAGCGCCTCAAGCCCGGCCAGAACCCGAACCGGCCAGCCCACTGGCAGGTTCTCAGGCGCGACGCGGGTTGCGGTGTGAACCTGTTCCGAACCGAATGCCGCGCGGGCATAGCTGTCTACCATGTCGCGCTGGGTCTCATCCCCCAGACGCCCGCGCATCTGCACCAGACCTTCGGGGCTGCGGGTGGCGGTGAATTCGGGGGGGCCGGCCTCTGCTTCGGTTTCGGGCTTTGGCAGGATGGCGTGCAGGGCGAAAACCGGGGGCAGTGCATTTTCAAGCTCGCCCACCACGCGGTCAAACGTGCCGGAGGCGGTGCCCTGGGCTGCGGCAAGCGTGATATCTGCGTCCGACATGGTCACCGATCCACCCCCCAGCTCGGCCAGAGCTTTGATGCTGAGCACCGCAGCTTCGGACCAGCGGGGTGAGGGCACGCCCAGCCCGATGGTGCAGCTATAGGGGCCAGTCATACCAGCCTCTTGCGCGGCGGCGACAATCGCATCGCGCGCCGTTTCATCCTGCGCCGAGCAGGCATCGAACTGGCCGCCCTCGGCGTTGATCAGAAAGCGCAGGGTAAAGGGAGTGATCACCGGACGCGGGGCCGAGATCGACAGGCCCAACCGCAGACTGGGCGGTGCGGCGCGGGTCAGGTCCTGCTCCAGCCGTTCTTTTTCCTGCTGACTGTCGGCAATGGCGGTGATCCTGACCAGACCCGGGCTGGCCGAGATCTTGGCGCGCGGCAGCCGGACCAGCGCATCCACTGCGTAAGAAATCGCATCATCCCACCCTTCGGGCTTGGGATAGTCGGCGGTTTCCATCAGGTCTGAAACCGGGGTGCCGCCATCCAGATCCTGCAGTTGTTCGACAAGGTCCTCGCGGTCCTCGCTGGCTGGAATCAGGCCGATTACGGAAATCCCGCTGTCATTGCGCAGAATTTCGGCCGAAAAGCGCGGCGCGGCCAGTTGGGTGGTGGGTGCCACCCTCATCTCATCGATCACGCGCGAGGTGTCGACCTCGGTACCTGCGGCGGTCAGGGCATTGAAGCGCGTGGCTTCATCCGTCGCTGTACCGGTCAGCACCACGCGCAGCCCGTCAGAATGCACCTCGGCCCAGTCATGCCCTTTCAGGTCCAATGCGCGGCGCACCGCGAATTCGGACGTTTCTTCGACCTTGGTCACCGCGAAACTGGCGGCCAGCAGGCACAGGCCTGCCGACACAAAGAAGATAAAGGCAGCAGCAATGAAATAGGGCAAACGCATGTGCGGGTTAACGACTCCTCAGGCGATTGCGCAAACTCTTACAGAGCCGCGCGCATGGGTGCAATCAAAGCAGAAGCGCGACGCAGAGGAAGATCAGCGGAATAAGGCCGGTGTCCCGGTTGGCGCGGAACAGCTGCAGCAGTTTCGCGTTGTCCTCGGTATCCAGCCCGCGCAATTGCCATGCCATATGCCAGCCCATGGCCCAGGGCCCGGCAAGTGCCACGGCCAGCGCCAGAATCGACGCCTGAGACAATGCGCCATCGATGATGGCAAGCCCCATCAGGAACACCGTTGCCACCAGGAAATACTTCAGCCAGCGCGCTGTATCCGTGCCGAACAGCCGGGCAGTGGATTTGATGCCGATCAGCTCGTCATCCTCGGCGTCCTGATGGGCGTAAATTGTGTCATAGAACAAAGTCCACGCGATCCCGGCCAGATAGAGCGTGATCGCTGGCCCGCCCACCGTGCCGGTATGCGCCGCCCATGTCAGCAGAATGCCCCAATTGAAGGCTAGGCCCAAGAACACCTGCGGCCACCACGTAAAGCGTTTGGCATAGGGGTAGATCGTGACCGGCAGCAGCGACAGAACCCCCATCGCGATGGCCGCCTGATTGAAGGTCAGCAGAATTCCCAGCGCCAGCAGGCATTGCAGCCCCATCCAGATCACCGCCTGCCGCACGCTGACCTGCCCGGACGGGATCGGGCGGGATCGGGTGCGCTCGACCTGCCCGTCAAACTCGCGGTCGGTGATGTCGTTCCACGTACAGCCCGCCCCGCGCATCAGAAAGGCCCCGATGGCGCAGCCGATGGCGATCCACAGGTCCTCCCAGCGCGGGGTGCCGGTGCTGAGGATGGCCAGCGCCAGACCCCACCAGCACGGAATCAGCAGCAGCCATGTGCCAATGGGCCGGTCCGCGCGCGACAGGCGCAGATAGGGGCGGGTGAATGCGGGCGCATATGTGTCGACCCAGTTGCCGCTGACCGCATCTGCGACCTGACCGTCTGGTGTTGGGGCGTTGCCTTGCATATGTACCGTCTCATGAGTGCAAAGATCAGACTGTATGTAGAGCACCCTCTGGGTCCGGGGCAATCCGTTGATTTGACGCGTGAGCAGGCGCATTACCTGTTCGGCGTCATGCGTCTGGCTGTTGGGGGCCCTGTGGCGTTGTTCAACGGCACCGATGGTGAGTGGCTGGCCGAGGTGGCCGAGGCAGGCAAACGCGGCGGGGTACTGACCTGCGTCGAACAGACCAAGCCTCTGCAATTGCCGCCCGATCTTTGGCTTTTGTTCGCGCCGATCAAAAAGGCGCGCACGGATTTCATTGTTGAAAAAGCCGCCGAGATGGGTGCCGCGCGCATCCTGCCGGTACAGACCGAGTTCACCAATTCCGAACGTATTCGTCAGGACCGCCTGCAAGCCCACGCGGTTGAGGCGGCGGAACAATGCGGCGGCACCTATGTGCCCGAGGTCACCGATCTGCAGCGGTTGGACCGGGTGCTGGACGCATGGCCCGAGGGCCGCCAGCTGATGTTCTGTGACGAGGCCGAGGTGGGATCAGCCCTGCGTCTGGCTGCGCAGGAAAAAGGCCAGCCCTGGGCGATTCTGATCGGTCCCGAGGGTGGGTTTTCCGACCGCGAACGCGCGCGCCTGACCGGGTTGCCCTTTGCCCATGTGGTCAGTCTTGGCCCGCGCATCCTGCGCGCGGATACGGCAGCGGTGGCGGCGCTGACCATGTGGCAACAGGCATTGGGGGATTGGGCGTGACGTGGCGACCGGCCCAGCAGGCAGATGTCCCGAATATTGATAGGTTCCTATCTGAGCATATCCAGACCTCGATGTTTCCGTTGGCGAATCTGCGCGATTTTGGCTTGCGCGGCCCGGATCGGCGGGCCGTGCATGTCTGGGTGCTGGGCGACGGTCCGCGCGCCGTCTTTGCCATCACCAATGAGGGCATGGTCCTGCCGCAATGCCCCGATTGCTCGGATCAGGAACTGGCCGAAGCGGTTGGGTTGATCCGGGGGCGCAACCTGTTTGGACTGGCTGCTGAGGCAAAGCAGGCACACCGGATCATGCAGATCGCGGGGTGGGAGGGCCGCCCCGCCACGCTTAACAGCGATGAGCCGGGCTTTACCCTTTCGTTGGATGATCTTGTTTTACCGGATACCATCGGCGCGCGGATTGTGCCCTTGGGGGATGTCGACCCTTCGGTTCCTGTCAGGTGGCGCAAAAACTATCTGGTCGAGGCGATGGATTTCGCCCCCGACCGGGCGCAGAGACAGGCGAAACTGGATATTGAGGCGTACACACAGCGCGACTCGCACCGGATTTTGCTGGTTGATGATCAGCCCGTGGCCATGACCGGCTTTAACGCGCGCCTGCCCGAGATTGTGCAGATCGGAGGTGTCTATACGCCGCCCGAGCTGCGCGGGCGCGGTTACGCCCGGCTGGCCGTCGCACTGCATCTGGTCGAGGCGCGGACGGCAGGCGTCAGTCGCGCGGTGTTGTTTGCGGCTTCTGATTCCGCCGCGCGTGCCTATATCGGTATTGGTTTTAAACCCGCGGGCCATTACTCGTTGATCTTGTTCACTAACCCAAAGGACCCGGCATGAGCTTCATCCGACCCGAAGCCAAACTAACCCTGTGGCGCTGGCGCGAGGTGCTGGCAGCGGGCCTTGTCCTGCTGGTGGGCCTCAGCTGGATCGGCGGTCCGGGCGGGTTGTTGGGTTGGATGGGCTGGGTGCTGGTCGTAGTGGCCGTGGCGCTTGCGGTCATCGGCGTACAGCGCGCCCGCTTTCGCACGGGTGCGGGCGGCCCTGGCGTTGTCACCATTGACGAAGGGCAGATTACCTATCTAGGCCCGCTTGATGGCGGCATGGTGGCCGCGCGCGAGATCGAACGGCTGGCGCTCGACCCCACCGCCTCGCCTGCGCATTGGGTGTTGGAACAACCAGGGCAGCCCGTGCTTCACATTCCTGTGAATGCCGAGGGGGCCGAGGCGCTGTTTGACGTCTTTTCCGCTCTGCCTGGACTGAAAACCGAACAAATGCTGGCCGAACTGAACGGTGGCGCACTGCATCCCGTGGTGATCTGGGAACGCCATCCGATGCGCCCCGCACATTTGCGGCTGCATTGACACTGGCGGCATTTCCCCCCACGACTGGCCCAAAGACAGACACATCAGGATCGGAGAGCGGTTCATGTCCATCCCTCAGTCCGGCGGCGGGCCGATCGAACGCCATGAGCAATTGGCCGAATATCTGGAATCGGGCTGCAAGCCCAAAGCCGATTGGCGCATCGGGACCGAGCATGAGAAGTTCGGCTATTGCAAAGACACGCTGAAACCGCTGCCGTTCGAGGGTAAACGCTCGATCGTGGCGGTTCTTGAGGGGTTGCGCGACCGCCACGGCTGGTCCGAGGTGCGCGAGGCCGACAAGCTGATCGGTCTGGAGAAGGATGGCGCGAATGTCAGCCTGGAACCCGGCGGTGCGCTGGAATTGTCGGGTGCGCCTTTGGAAACCATCCACGAGACCTGCGATGAGGTGAACACCCACCTGCGCGAGGTGAAGGATATCGCGGATGAGATCGGCGTGGGTTTCATCGGTCTGGGTGCTGCCCCGATCTGGACCCATGACGAGATGCCTTTGATGCCCAAGGGCCGGTATCGGCTGATGAACGACTATATGGAAAAGGTCGGCACCATGGGCCGCGCCATGATGCGGCGCACCTGTACGGTTCAGGTCAATATCGACTTCGGGTCCGAGGCCGACATGGTGCAGAAATTGCGCGTGGCGCTGGCGCTTCAGCCGGTGGCGACGGCACTGTTTGCCAATTCGCCTTTCTTCGAGGGTAAGGTGAATGGCCAGAAAAGCTGGCGCAGCCATATCTGGCGGCATCTGGATGATGCGCGCACGGGCATGCTGCCTTTCGTGTTCGAAGAGGGCTTTGGCTTTGAGCGCTATGTGCAATACGCGCTCGATGTGCCGATGTATTTCGTCTACCGCGACGGTCAGTATATCAACGCGCTGGGCATGTCTTTCCGCGACTTCCTTCAGGGCAAACTGCCCGCGTTGCCCGGTGAGACGCCAACGCTGAGCGATTGGGCCGACCACCTGACCACCGCCTTCCCCGAGGCGCGCATCAAGAAATACATGGAGATGCGCGGCGCCGATGGCGGCCCTTGGCGCAGGTTGTGCGCCTTGCCGGCCTTCTGGGTGGGTCTGACCTATGATCAGGGTGCATTGGATGCGGCGTGGGATCTGGTCAAAGGCTGGGATGCGGAAACGCGCGAGGAACTGCGCGTTCAGGCCGCGGTTCAGGGCCTTCAGGCGCAGGTCGGCGGTATCAACATGCACGATCTGGCGCGCGAGGTTGTTGCGATCTCTGAGGCTGGTCTGAAATCCCGTGCCTTCCCCGGCGCAGGCGGTCTGGTGCCGGATGAGACTCATTTCCTGAATGCGCTGAAGGAAAGCATCGACACGGGCAAGGTCCCCGCAGATGAGTTGCTGGATCACTACACTGGCGACTGGAACGGCGATCTGACGCGGATTTATCCCGAATACAGCTATTGAACCGGCGGCACTGTTAAGCAGGTATTTGCCAGAGCCTGACTTTTGGTTTTGAAATCAAGCCATCCCGTCGGATACTGGCGCATATCCGTATGCAAGAGTGACGAATGGCCCGCATCAGCGAACTTCACTATTCCAACGCCTACGCGGCATCCTCGGGTGAAAGTGAGTTTCTTGAGGTTGCGCTGCGGTCTGATGAAGATCCGGCGGACTTTACCGTGTCGTTCTATCAGGCCAACGGCCAGGTCGGGATCGAAATTCCGCTGGATGACCCTAATGTTCAGGTCTCGGTCGATCCGGACAATGGCGAATTGGTCTATGTCATCTCGGCAGATGACTTCCCCATCCTGCTGACCGATCCTGATGGTGGCGGAGCCAATAATTTCGAAGCTTATGCGCTGACCAATACAGAAACCAATGAAGTCATTGATTTCTATGACATCGGCGGTGGCACTCAGAATATTCAGGCTCAAAACGGCGCGGCTGCGGGTGCGACCTCGGTTAATCTGCCCGTTCTTGTTGCGCCGGGACAAACCACGACATCGCTGCAATTCAACCAGCCTGATCCGGATACTCTGGTCTATGAGGCGGTTGATCCCGGTGATTCCGGGGCGGCCTGCTTTACCGCTGGCACTTTGGTGGACACACCCGATGGGCCGCGGCAGATTGAAACGCTGGTGCCGGGTGACTTGGTGAACACATCCGACCAGGGCGCACAGCCCGTCCGGTGGATCGGGCGCAGTGACGTAAGCGGGTTGGGGCGTTTTGCACCGGTGCTGTTTCAGGCCGGGGCACTTGGGGCCATGACAGATGTTCTGGTGTCGCCGCAACACCGCATTTTGATCTCTGACTGGCGTGCGGAGCTGATGTTCGGCGAAAGCGAAATACTGGTCCCCGCAAAAGCGTTGATCAACGGAACCTCCGTCAGATCGGTCCCGTGCGACACTGTCTCTTACGTGCATTTGCTGTTCGACAGCCATCAGTTGGTTACGACCTCTGGTCTGGTATCCGAAAGCTTTTTCCCCGCGCAGGAAGGGTTGGCCAGCTTGCCCCCTGACACAGCCGAAGAGCTGTTTGCGCTGTTTCCAGTTCTGCGCCGGACGCCCGAAGTGTACGGCAGCGCGGCACGCCCGGTGCGTCAGGACAGAACCGTGGCTTTGTTGCGCTCGGCCTAGGCGCGTCTCTGGCCCCCTCTTGCTTTCGCGGGCTGCTGTGATAGCAGGACCACAACAGCATTCAAGGGCCACGGGCAGGACGCGTCATGGACGATCTCAAAGCAAAATATCTGGGGCAAATCGCCGAAGCGGGCGACGAGAACGCGCTTGAGGCGATCCGTGTCGCCGCTGTGGGCAAAAAAGGTGAGGTTGCGCTGAAGATGCGCGAGCTGGGCAAAATGACACCTGAAGAGCGTCAGGTCGCAGGCCCCGCGCTGAACGCCCTGAAGGACGAGATCAACTCGGCGCTGGCCGCCAAGAAGGCCGCGCTGGCCGATGCCGCGCTGGATGAGCGTTTGCGCACCGAATGGCTGGACGTGACACTCCCGACCCGCGCGCGCCGTCAGGGCTCGATCCACCCGATCAGTCAGGCGACCGAGGAACTGACCGCGATCTTTGCCGAACTGGGCTTTTCGGTGGCCGAAGGGCCGCGGATCGAGGACGACTGGTATAATTTTGACGCCCTGAACATCCCCGGCCACCACCCCGCACGGGCCGAGATGGACACGTTCTACATGCACCGTGCCGAAGGCGATAACCGCCCGCCGCATGTGCTGCGGACGCATACCTCGCCGGTTCAGATCCGCTCGATGGAGAAGCAGGGCGCGCCGATCCGCGTCATCTGTCCGGGCGGCGTCTACCGTGCCGATTATGACCAGACCCACACGCCGATGTTCCATCAGGTCGAGGGGCTGGCCATCGACAAAGACATTTCGATGGCGAACCTGAAATGGGTTCTGGAAGAGTTCGTGAAAGCCTTCTTCGAGGTCGACGATGTGGAACTGCGCTTCCGCGCCTCGCACTTCCCCTTTACCGAGCCGTCGGCGGAGGTCGATATCCGCTGTTCCTGGGATAACGGTCAGCTGAAGATCGGCGAGGGCGACGACTGGATGGAGATTCTGGGCTCGGGCATGGTCCACCCCAAGGTGATCGCCGCCGGTGGGATCGACCCCGAGGTCTATCAGGGTTTTGCCTTCGGGATCGGGATCGACCGTCTGGCGATGCTGAAATATGGGATTCCGGATTTGCGGGCGTTCTTTGATAGCGATCTGCGCTGGCTGCGCCACTACGGGTTTGCAGCGCTGGATATGCCGAACTTGCATGGTGGTTTGTCGCGGTGATGCAAGCACTTACCGATCTATGGATGGCGTTATCCGCGATCCATCAAGAAGTGCTGGGGTTAGCGTTTACTCTGATCGGTGCGTTGGTACTTTTTGTTTTCCGACCTAAGGTAAAACTAATCTTCGGGAGAGCTAATAACTCTTTGAATTCGATCACAGTGCCGGATCAACACGAAGAGGGAGAGCACAGGACCACCGAAATTTACGTCGAGAAGTTTTTCTTACAAAACACTGGAAGAGTCGCCGCGACAAACGTCGAGTTCGTACTGTCGGAATTTCCCGCTGACGTTCGCATCTGGCAGCCACGAGATTCAGAGATAAAATTAGTTGAGAAATCCAATTGTTTCATAAGACTTCCTCAGATCGCACCCCAAGAACTCGTCATTATTGACTGCGTTTATCTAAATCAACGTGCTGCATCGGTGGTATCGGTTAAGTGCGCAGAAACGCTAGGAAAAGAAGTTGCATTCTTTACCGTTCGACGTTTCCCTCCAAAGGTTTATGCCGCCATGTGGACCTTGATGGTGTTTGGCGTAGCTTTCATCCTCCAGCTATTGTTTAAATTGGTCTAAGAGAAACCCGTGGTTTGGAGCGCGGAGCAAAGGCCGATAGGCCGCCGCGCTATCGCCAGACCGCCCGCACGGGCTGGCGATTTGTCTCCGTTTGCGTACCGCTCGAACAGCACACGGATTTGGCAAGCATAAAGTGCCTAACACTAACCGAGGATCGCCACCCCGCGGTCTGGCGATAGCGCGGCTTGTTACAAGTTCCCACAGGGTTGTGACGTGACAGACCGCCTTGGGCCGCTAGGCTCCGGCCTATGATGAATCGACTGCTCTGCTTTCTGCTGCTGACCGCCACACAAGCCGCCGCCGCCCCCAGCTGCCATGGTGACACCGCCTGCGAGGTCGGCGACCGTTCGTACCATGTGCTTGAGCCCGAGGGGTGGGACGGCAAAACGCCTCTGCCCGTGTTGTTGCATTTCCACGGCTGGGCACGGCAGGGCACCGTTGTCGTGAATCATGAGCGCATCGCAGGGGCCACGAAGCTGCGCGGTGTGTTGTTGGTGGCCCCGAACGGGGCCAACAAGACCTGGAATTTCTGGACAGCGGACACGCGGGATGTGCCCTTTGCCGACGCGGTGCTAATGGATGTGGCGAAACGCTATCCGGTGGACCCTGACCGCATTTATGTTTCGGGGTATTCCTTCGGCGGCGCGATGGCGTGGCGCTATGTGTGCCAGTCGGGCAATGACGTCGCTGCCCTGCTGGCCGTCGCGGGCAGTATTCGACAGACTGAAGACTGCCCCGAGGCCCCGCGCGAGGCGCGCCACGTGCATGGCCTGAGCGACACGGTCATGGATTTCCCCTTTGGAACCGATGGTGATGCGACCTATCCGGTGGCCCTGTGGCGCGCGGCCTATGACTGCCACGACGCCACCCCGCGCGGTGATTGGAGCGTGGTGCCGATCCTGACCCTCAGCCGGGTGGAATGGACCGACTGCGCGCGCGGGCAAGTCACGCTGGACACCCATCCGGGCGGGCATTTCATCCCCCATGGCTGGATCGGGCGGCAATTGGACGAGCTTTTGGGCCGCACCCCCACCTATCCGTGACGCGCAGCGCTTGCACCTTGGCGCATTCTTTGTCATTGCCTGTGCCAAACGGATATCTGCCAAAAAAGGCCCCGAGCAATGAAATTCACTCTGTCCTGGCTGAAAGACCACCTCGATACCGATGCCTCGGTTGATGAGATCGCTGAGGCGCTGACCGACCTTGGCCTTGAGGTCGAAGAGATCGTGAACCCGGCGGATCGGCTGGCGGGCTTTACGCTGGGCCATGTGAAACACGCGGAAAAGCATCCCGACGCCGACAAGCTGCGTGTGTGCACCGTGGAAACCGACGAGGGCGATCTGCAGATCATCTGCGGTGCGCCGAACGCGCGCGAAGGGATCACCGTCGTGGTCTGCAAGCCGGGCATGTATATCCCCGGTCTGGACATCACCATCAGCGTCGGCAAAATCCGTGGCGTCGAGAGCTTTGGCATGATGGCCTCGGAACGTGAGCTGGAGCTGTCGGACGAGCATGATGGCATCATCGAGCTGCCCTCGGGCGCGGTGGGTGATCGCTTTGTCGATTGGCTGGCCGAGAATGAGCCCTCGAAGGTTGATCCGATGATTGAAATCGCGATCACACCGAACCGCCCCGATGCGCTGGGCGTGGCCGGGATTGCGCGCGATCTGGCGGCGCGCGGGGTTGGCACGTTGAAAGAGCACAACCATGCGCCGGTACCGGGCGATTTTGAATGCCCGATCAAGGTGACAATTGACGACGATACGCTGGACGGTGCGCCGCATTTCACCGGGCGTCTGATCCGGGGTGTGAAAAACGGCCCCAGCCCGCAATGGTTGCAGGATCAGTTGAAGGCCATCGGTTTGCGCCCAATTTCGGCGCTGGTGGATATCACCAATTACATGACCTTTGACCAGAACCGCCCACTGCACGTCTTCGATGCTGAAAAGGTGCAAGGCAACCTGCGGATTCATCGCGCCAAGGGTGGCGAAACGCTGGTGGCGCTGGACGAAAAGGAATACACCCTGCAGCCCGGCATGATGGTGATCTCGGACGACAAGGGCCCCGAATCCATCGCCGGTATCATGGGTGGCGAGGAAACCGGCTGTACCGATGAGACGGTCAATGTCTTCCTTGAAAGCGCGTTCTGGGATCATGTCCAGATCGCCCTGACGGGCCGTGCGTTGAAAATCAACTCGGACGCGCGTTATCGGTTCGAACGCGGCGTGGACCCGGATTTCACCCGCGAAGGTTTGGAACAGGCGACGCAGATGATCCTGGATATCTGCGGGGGTGAAGTTTCTTCGGTTGTCGAGGCGGGCAAAGCGCCGAACCACGCGCGGGCGTTCAAGCTGGATGCGGCACGGGTGCAGTCTCTGGTCGGGATGGAGATACCAGAGAGCGAACAGCGTCAGACCCTGACCCGTCTGGGTTTCCGCCTTGAGGGCGAGATGGCCCATGTGCCCAGCTGGCGCCCCGACATCATGGGCGAGGCCGATCTGGTGGAGGAGGTCGCGCGGATTGCGTCCCTGACCAAGCTGCAAGGGAAACCTCTGCCGCGCATTGCGGATGGTATTCCGAAACCGGTGATGACCCCGACGCAACGCCGCCAGTCGATGGCGCGGCGCACCTGCGCGGCGCTTGGGTATAATGAATGCGTGTCATATACGTTCATCGATCAGGGCTCGGCTGCGTTGTTCGGGGGCGGGGATGCTGCCACTCAGCTGGAAAACCCGATCTCGTCCGAGATGAGCCATATGCGCCCCGATCTGCTGCCCGGTCTGTTGCAGGCTGCCGCCCGCAATCAGGCGCGCGGATATGCAGACGTGGCCCTGTTCGAGGTCGGCCCGGTCTTTCATGACGGTGAGCCCGGCGACCAGAAAACCCAGATTACCGGCCTTTTGGTCGGCCGTGACGGGCCCAAGGATGTGCATGGGGCCTCGCGCCCGGTGGATGTGTTCGATGTAAAGGCAGATGCCGAGGCCGTGCTGGCCGCTATCGGAGCGCCTGCCAAGGTGCAGATTTTGCGTGACGGCGATGCCTGGTGGCATCCGGGGCGTCATGGCAGGATTTGTCTGGGCCCCAAGAAAGTGCTGGGCGTGTTTGGCGAACTGCACCCACGCATCCTGCAGGCGATGGACATCAAGGGCCCGGCGATGGCCTTTACCATCTGGCCGGATGAGGTGCCTTTGCCGCGCAAAACCGGCGCGACCCGCGCGGCGCTGGAGTTGCGCGATCTTCAGGCGGTTGAGCGTGACTTTGCCTTTGTCGTCGACGCCGGCGTCGAGGCCCTGACGCTGGTGAATGCGGCGGCTGGTGCAGACAAGGCTCTGATCGACAATGTCCGGGTGTTCGATGAATTCATCGGCGGCAGTGTGGGAGAGGGTAAGAAATCCCTTGCCATCACGGTGCGGCTGCAGCCGACGGACAAGACCCTGAAGGAAGACGAGATCGAGGCCGTCAGTGCCAAGATTGTCGAGAAGGTCGCCAAGGCCACCGGCGGTACGCTGCGCGGCTAAGGTTGCATCCGCCTCCGGCGGCCGTATTTTGAACGAGAAGAAGGGGCGGGGTGCGCCCCTTTTTCATGGGAAGAGGAGATTGCGATGTTGAAGGTGTATCTATCCGGTGAGATTCATACGGATTGGCGCGAGCAGATTATTGTTGGCGCGCAGGGCCTGGATGTGGAATTCAACAGCCCGGTCACGGATCACGCGGCCAGCGATGATTGCGGTGTGGCCATTCTGGGCGCAGAGCCGAACAAGTACTGGCATGACCATAAAGGTGCGATGGTGAATGCGATCCGCACCCGCAAGGGGATTTCAGACGCCGATGTGGTGGTTGTGCGGTTTGGTGAGAAATACAAGCAGTGGAATGCTGCCTTTGATGCGGGATATGCGGCGGCCCTGGGCAAGTCTTTGATCGTCCTGCATGGCGCAGATCATCAGCATGCGCTGAAAGAGGTGGATGCCGCAGCATTGGCCGTGGCCGAGGAGCCGCAGCAGGTGGTTGAGGTTTTGCGCTATGTGTTGACCGGGGCTTTGCCGGGCTAAACTGATTTTTTGGGCTTGCGGGCAGAGGGCGGCGCAAGCCCGGTTTTCAGGTGATCAATCCCGTGCGGGGATTGTTAGGCCCTTTTGTACCGCCGGTCGCTGCAGGAACCGATCCAGATAGGCCACCACATTGGCGTGGTCATCCCAGCCCACCAGATCTTTCGCGCCGTAGAAATCCAGACCGCGCAGCCAGGGGGCGATGGCCATGTCGGCGATCGAGTAGTCTCCGGCCACCCAATCCTGCCCGTCCAGTTGCTGGTTTAGGACGTTCAGCAGGCGCCTGGCTTCGTTGACATAGCGTTCCCGGGGGCGGGGATCTTCGATCTCGCTGCCGGCGAATTTGTGGAAAAAGCCCAACTGTCCGAACATCGGGCCAAGGCCGCCCATCTGGAACATCAGCCATTGGGTGACACGGTGTTTGTCAGACGCGCTTTGGCCGATGAATTGCCCGGTCTTTTCGGCCAGATACAGCAGGATCGCGCCGCTTTCGAACAGGCCGATGGGTTCCCCATACGGGCCGTTGGGGTCGATGATCGCGGGGATTTTGTTGTTGGGGTTCAGCGACAGGAAAGCGTCGCTTTTGACATCGGCATCCGACAGGGTGACCTTGTGCGCCTCATAGGGCAGGCCGGTTTCTTCGAGCATGATCGAGACTTTGACCCCATTGGGTGTGGGGAAGGAATAGAGCTGTATCCGGTCCGGGGTTTGCGCGGGCCAGCGGGTCATGATCGGGTGGGTGTTGGCGTCCAGCATGGGGGACCTCCTGTTTGCGATGTCGTGTGAAAGGTAGGTGGGCATGGGCCATCATGTAAGACCCGTCGCTGTGCATTACTGGTCAGCGGGTGTTTGTGGGTGAACAACGGGGAAAACTGAGGGAACTGGAACCTAGACCAAGATGGCTTTTTTGCTAAGGTTTCCGCCAATCCCGCGCGCAAGACGCGGGCGTCTTGTTGTGAAAAGGAGAGACGCGTGGACGAGGTCGTAACACAGGTGGGTGCGTTCGCCCCATTGATCATGAGCGCCGTTAAAGCGCTTATTGTATTGATCCTTGGATGGATCGTGGCCGGAGCGATTGGCGGTATGGTGCGCCGCCGGATCAACTCGACCCCGCAGATTGACCCGACGCTGGGCAATTTCGTGGCCAGCCTGGTCAAATGGGTCATTCTGGCGATGGTTCTGGTGGCCGTGCTGGGGATATTCGGGATTGAAGCGACCAGTATCGTTGCCATTCTGGGTGCGGCCTCGCTGGCGATTGGTTTGGCTCTGCAGGGGACGCTCAGCGATTTGGCAGCTGGTGTGATGCTGGTTGTGTTCCGCCCCTATAAGCTGGGCCAGTATGTGGATATTGGCGGCACAGCGGGTACGGTGAAGGATTTGAACCTTTTCACGACTGAACTGGTGACGCCGGACAATGTACAGATCATCGTTCCGAACGGTCAGGCGTGGGGCACTGTGATCACCAACTACTCAGCCCACGACACCCGTCGCGTCGATCTGGTGTTTGGTATCGATTATGGCGACAGCGCGGATGAGGCGATGAAGATCATTCTGGACGTGGCCAAGGCGGATGAGCGTATTCACGGCGATCCTGAGCCCTGGGTGCGGGTGACTAATCTGGGCGACAGCTCGGTTGATCTGACGGCGCGGCTTTGGTGTGCGGCGGCGGATTACTGGGATGTGAAGTTCGAGGTCACAAAAGCGGTGAAAGAGGCGTTCGATGCAAAAGGCGTGTCGATTCCATATCCGCATTCGGTCGAGATTCACAAAGAGGCGTAAGTCCTCCCGCCCGTCGTACGGGCATTGAAATGCCCTTCTTCGGTTGGGCCCGGCGCCGCGCTGATCGCGCGGCGCTGTTTCGTTTATGACACCCGTTGCGTTTTGTCCGACCGCACCGCGCCGATAGGCGCGGTGCCCGGCCCAACGCTGTAAACGCCCTCGGCAGAGGGCGCTTTCAGGGGCGGGAGCGCCTCAGGATTTGATCACCACGTTGGGCGAAACCACGTCGATTCCCAATGCCTTGCCGACCGCGTAATAGGTCAGTTGGCCTGCGTGCACATTCAGACCGGCCAGCAGGTGCGGATCGTCCTGACAGGCTTGTTTCCAGCCTTTGTCAGCCAGCGACAGCATGAAGGGCATCGTGGCGTTCCCCAGCGCGATGGTCGAGGTGCGGGCGACCGCGCCCGGCATGTTGGCCACGCAATAGTGCATGATGCCGTCTACATCATAGATCGGGTCCGCGTGGGTGGTTGCCTTTGACGTCTCGAAACACCCGCCCTGGTCGATGGCCACGTCCACCAGAACCGCACCGGGCTTCATGGTCGACAGCTGATCGCGGCTGATCAGCTTGGGTGCGGCGGCACCGGGGATCAGCACCGCGCCGATGACCATATCGGCATCCTGGATCAGCTCGGCGGTTGCGCCAGCGGTTGAGTACTGGTTCTTGAACTGGCGTCCGAACACGTCGTCCAGATAACGCAGGCGCGGCAATGAGCGGTCGAGCACGGTCACATCCGCACCCATGCCAGACGCAATCTGCGCCGCGTGCGTCCCCACGACACCACCACCGATCACAACCACCTTGGCCGGCCCAACGCCCGGAACGCCACCCATCAGAACACCGCGGCCACCATTGGCCTTTTGCAGGGTCCACGATCCGACCTGAGGGGCCAGACGGCCTGCAACCTCGGACATCGGGGCCAGCAGGGGCAAGCCGCCATGCGCGTCAGTGACAGTCTCATAGGCGATTGCGGTACAGCCCGAGGCCAGCAGGTCATGTGTCTGGTCCGGGTCGGGGGCAAGGTGGAGATAGGTGAACAGCAGCTGCCCCTCGCGTAGCATCTTGCGTTCGGCTGCTTGTGGCTCCTTGACCTTGACGATCATGTCTGCGGCGGCGAACACCTCTTGGGCGGTGTCGACGACCTGCGCACCGGCCGCGATATAGGCGTCATTGTCAAAGCCTGCGCCGATGCCGGCATTGGTTTCAATGATGACGTCGTGGCCGCGGGCAATGGCCTCTTGCGCGGCGTTGGGGGTCATGCCGACGCGGAATTCCTGGGGTTTGATTTCCTTGGGGCAGCCGATCTTCATTTGGGATCTCCGTTTATAAACTGCCCAAAATATAGGCATGTTGAAGTGCAATTTCTGTGAAACTCTGCCTGTCATCGGGGTGTTGTTTGGGAAATTTTCCGGTATTAGTTTTAAAACTTGCAATGGAATTGCGCGAATGAGCCTGGATACGACGGATAAGAAGATTCTTGCGGCCCTGCAACGCGATGGCCGCATGTCGAATGCGGAGCTGTCTGAACAGGTGAACCTGTCGCCCTCGGCCTGCCACAGGCGCGTGCAACGGCTTGAGGCGGATGGCTATATCCGCAACTACGTAGCCTTGTTGGACGCGCGCAAGATGAACGTGCCGACGACGGTCTTTGTCGAGATTACGCTGCAAGGACAGGCGGAGGAGGTTCTGGACGCGTTCGAAAAGGCCGTGGCGCGTATTCCCGACGTTTTGGAGTGTCACCTGATGGCGGGTACGGCGGATTACATCCTAAAGGTCGTTGCCGAAAACACCGAGGACTTCGCCCGCATCCATCGTCAGTACCTGTCCCGCCTGCCGGGGGTGGCACAGATGCAAAGCTCGTTTGCATTGCGGACGGTGTTCAAGACCACCGCCTTGCCGGTTTGATCAAGCCGGGCCGGGATAGGTGAACAGGACGAGATGCAGTGCGTTAAAGCCGAAATGCATCACAACCGGAACCCATAACCGCCCGGTCGCGTAATACCCCAGCCCGCAGGCGACCCCCAGAACAGATGCTAGGACCACCAGCGCGGCACCGCCGCCTGCATGGACCAGACCAAACAACAGACTGGCCGCTGCGATCCCTGCGGCGGTTCCGATTTTGGGGATCAAAACCGATTGCAGATAGCCGCGAAAAAAGGCCTCTTCGGTCAGGCAGGTCAGAAACAGGTTCGACAGGGCAAAGATCAGCCACCATGCGGGCAGGCCGATGTCGAACCGTACCGCTCCGACGGTCAGACCCAGCAGGAACAGGGCGGGAAGCAGCACTAGTCCGGTCGTCAGCAACCATGGTCTGAACGGGTCTGAGGTCCGGACCATGCCCGGCCATGCCAACAACACCGCAAACAGAACCAGAGGTTTGTCCAGGTTCAGATACATGGTGAAATCGGCGCTGCCGGGGCTAGCCTGAACCTGATCCAATACCAACAGGTTGTGAAAGCCCGGAAACAGATGCGCCCCCAGTGCCAGGCACCACAGGATCAGCGCCAGATGCCCCGCCAGAGCCGCACCCCCGGATAAACGCCGCAAACCGGCCGCGCCAAACAAGCCAACACCGACAAGCGCCACCGCCAAAGGGGTTACCAGACCCATGGCCAGCGCAGCACAGCCAAAGGTGCCAAGCAGGACCAGGCCCAGTCCTTGTCGACCTGACGCAGCAAACACCTGCGCGGTGATCAGAATGAGCCACGGCCAGATAGCGGGCAAAAGAGACAGGAAATGCGCCATGGGCTTCTCAGGGGAAAGGACGCGCTATTGTTGCCGCGGGAACACGCCCCGTGGCAAGGGCGAAAAGCGGCAATCTTGGGCCAACGCGCTGGTGATGCGGCAATTCTATCGCTTGTTTCCCGCCAAAACTGCGTTCACAAAGGAACTGACTGATCGCCGCCTGCAACCCGTGCCACAGCAGTGTCTGCAAGGGCCTCATCAATTGATCTGATGACATCTGGCGGTTACACGCGCCGGGTACGGTCCGGACCCGATAGACGATAAGGATGTGACTTTGGCTTACGAAAATAACGATGTCCCCAAAGACTGGCTGGAAGCCGAGTTGGAAGATACGCTGGACGAAGATTTTGAGATCGAATTCAGCGAACCGATGTTGTCGATGGAAGTTCGCAAGATCTACAAGGATCAGCACCCCGATATGCTGGACCGCAAGGTCTATTTCAGAAACCTGCTGCGCCTGCAGGCCGAACTGATCAGGGTACAGGACTGGGTGCAGCATACAGGAGCTAAGGTCTGTATCCTATTCGAAGGCCGTGACAGTGCAGGCAAGGGGGGCGTGATCAAACGGATCACCCAGCGCCTGAACCCTCGGGTCGCCCGCGTGGTGGCATTGCCTGCCCCCAGCCGGCGTGAGCAGAGCCAGTGGTACTTCCAACGCTATGTGCCGCATCTGCCTGCGGCGGGCGAAATCGTCCTGTTCGACCGCTCGTGGTACAACCGCGCAGGTGTTGAGCGGGTCATGGGCTTTGCCAGCGAAGATCAGGTTGAACAGTTCTTTCAGGACGTTCCGGAATTTGAACGGATGCTGGTGCGGTCGGGGATTATTTTGCTGAAATACTGGTTCTCGATCACCGACGAAGAGCAACAGTTGCGATTCCTCATGCGTATCCATGACCCTATGAAACAGTGGAAATTGTCACCGATGGACCTGGAATCCCGCATCCGGTGGGAGGCGTATACAAAAGCCAAAGAAGATATGCTCTTCCGCACCAACATCCCCGAAGCGCCTTGGTACATTGTCGAAGGTAATGACAAGAAACGCGAACGCCTGAACTGTATCGAACACCTGCTGACCAAAATCCCCTATGGAGACGTGCCGCAGGAAAAGGTCGATCTGCCCGACCGCAAATATAACCCCGAATACGAGCGCAGGGTTCTGCCGGACGAATTGCACGTCCCGAAAATCTACTGACAAAAACGCCCCCGAATTGGGGGCGTTTTTCATTCCGGGACTGTCTGATGCGTGAAAGTCAGAACAGAAAGTTTTCGTTGCTCAACTCGGACAGTGACGTGTCTTCCAGCACGAGCTGATACCCGTTGTCATCCTCAATCACGACATCACTGCCACGTTGTGAGATGTGGTTGTTCATCAGGTCCTGGTAGTTTTGGATCGATGATTTGACAAATTTCAAAAAGACCTGATCGCCTTCGTCAGCGTCAAAATCGGTCACGCGCTGGTCGCCATAACCAAAAACGAAATCGTCGGCACCGGAACCACCCGTCAGGACGTTGTCACCCAGACCGCCAAACAACCAATCGTTTCCGTTGCCACCATCAAGGTCGTCATTGCCGGCCTGACCACTGAGCCTGTCATTGCCGTCGCCGCCAGACAGGTCGTCATTGCCATTGCCGCCCTGAACCTGATCCCAACCTGCACCGCCATGTGCAGTATCGGCCCCGTCCCCGCCAAACAGACGATCCTGGCCATTGCCGCCATAGAGCAGGTCTTGCCCCACGCCGCCATAGATCAGGTCGTTGTTGTTGCCGCCATATGCTTTGTCGTTACCGTGGCCGGCATAGATTTTGTCATTGCCGTTATTTCCAATCAGCGTGTCAAACCCGTACCGCCCCAACAGCGTATCCGAGCCGCCTTTGCCGACCAAAGTATCGGCCCCGTTGCGTCCGTCCAGAACCCCGGCGCTGCCGTCTCTTAGCACCAGCCAATCGTCTTGTGCGGTTCCCTGAGTCCCAGCCCAAACTTCCTGGCGAACCGGTGTAAGATCCGGTTCCGGCGTTTCGTCGGGAACTGGCACTGGCGCAGGCGTCGGTGATGGCGACGGTGCGGGATTGGGTGCGCCGCCTGATGCGCCGGTATCCAACAGAACCGGTGCCGAAGTCGTCGCAAAGTTTTGCGTGACGATCACAGCGTCCCATCCGTTGAAGTCGCCTTCTTCGATCCCGATTCCGATATATTTAAAATTGGGGTTCAGGATATTGGCCCGGTGGCCGGGGCTGTTCATCAGAGACTGATGCAATTGCACGACGTCATCGCTGGCACCATTGGGTCCGCGTTCAGATTGCCACGCAATGTTTTCACCGGAACGCCACGCGCCAGAGAATTGAAAGCCCGCATCTCTCATGCGTGCCGTGGCGCTGGATCCACCCTGTCCCGTGTGGCTGAACGTGTCTGTTTGCAGCATCCATTCGCTGTGGTCTTCGGCTGAATCATTCAGCCTCTGTTCAAGCTGCAGAGGCTGTAGCCCCCGGCTTGTGCGTTCTTCATTGATCAGTGCAAGCATCTGCCGTTCTAGCGCGCTAGCGTTGGACATGACTCTGCCTCCGTAAGAATTCGTTATTTTGGAGCGACCTTAATGGCGAGAATTTGGCGGGATAAGGTCGCAATCTGGGCGGCCCGACCCACTCGGCGAATTGTCACCACCGAGATCGTTATGTTTGTGCAAAAACCCGCGCAGACGGGCCAATATAGGGCCGAGGGGCACCGGTGCAGTGCCCCAAACACCGTCTCAGACGTCAGAAAAAGCTCATCACATAGTCGTCATCGACCGGTATTTGCCACAAAAACCCATTTTGCAGGGTATCTGCAGCGACCGACTCGGGGGGCGACTCAGTCGGGGTTTCTTCGCAACGATCCCAAAACAGCATGAACGCATCATCCTCTGCCGCAGCATCGGCCGTTTCGGTTTCAGCCAATTCGAACTCATCGGCGGGCCTGCGAGGGCTGTTAAAGAACTCAAGAATAGACGCAAGGAACGCATCGACGTCGAACGCTGTTTCAACAGGGGTTTGAGCAACGGGTTCCGGGGTCTCGGTTTCCTGAACCGGAGTCGCGACGACCTCGGGAGTGTCCTCGGTTTCGGGCGTTTGGTCGACCGGTTCCTCGACCTCAACCAGATCTGTGGCGGGCGTCTCGGTTGCGTCGGGTTCGGGGACTTCTGCAATGGGGGTTTGCGGGTCAGTCACTTCTTCCTCGGGCGCTGCGGGGGCGACGCCGGTGTCCAGAACCACCTCACCGTCGGTGGTGGCAAAGTTCTGCGTGACCATCACGGCATCCCACCCGTTATAGTCGCCTTCCTCGATCCCGATGCCGATATATTCGAAATCGGGGTTCAGGATGTTGGCGCGGTGGCCCGGGCTGTTCATCAGGTTTTGGTGCAATTGCGCGACATCATCGCTGATCCCTGGCGCGCCGCGTTCAGATTGCCACGCGATGTTTTCGCCCGATCGCCAGCTGCCCGAGAAATCAAAGCCGGCATCCCGCATCCGCTCGGTCGCGCTGGACCCGTTCGAGCCCGTGTGGCTGAATCTGTCTGCGTCCAGCATCCATTCACTATGATCCTCGGCCGATGCGTTCAGGTTGGTTTCCAGTTTCAGGGGCTCCAGCCCGCGGGATGTGCGCTCTTGGTTGATCAGCGCCAGCATTTCCTGCTCGATTGTACTTGCAGTCGACATTTCTGCCTCCGGTTATGAGTGGTCGTCTGAGTAGACGGGGCCAATTACACGGGGCATTCGAACGGCGGACAGAGGGGGCGTGGATTTGCGCGAATTCCGGCAGGCGCGTGCTGTCAGAGAACGATTCGCTGCGCTGCAAAATGCCGGGCAAAATCCTGCCGAGTCAGAACTGGCGGCTTGTTGCTGAGGCTCGGGGCCGGATCGGCGGATTGCAACTGGTGTCGAAAACGACAAACCCCCGGGCGGGGCCTCGGGGGTCGTCAAATAGTGTCATCCAAAGCTGGAAGAGCGTCAGGTGCTTAGAGCAGACCTTCGCGCTGGGCTTTCTTGCGTGCCAGTTTACGGGCACGACGAATCGCTTCAGCTTTCTCACGCGCTTTTTTCTCGGACGGTTTCTCGAAATGTTGCTTGAGCTTCATTTCACGGAAAACGCCTTCGCGCTGCAGCTTTTTCTTCAGGGCACGAAGCGCCTGATCGACGTTATTGTCGCGAACACTAACCTGCATGTGGTTGTCACCACCTTTCTAGATAGAGTTGCAAGGATTTGCAGGAAGTGGCCGTATAGCAAAGCGCACCTATCTTGTCTAGTACTGGGTCCCAGAACCGGAGAACCGCCATGACCGTTACCTACGAAGATACAAAACAACAGCTTTTGGACGCCATCCTGATGCATGTGCCGTTCGATGGCTGGTCCGAGGCCAGCTTTCGCGCCGCCATCAGCGACTGCGATCTGGATGACGGTCTGGCCCGCGCGATCTGCCCGCGTGGGGCGGTCGATCTGGCGCTGGCGTTCCATGCGCGCGGGGATGCGGCGATGGTCGAACGTCTGACCACCACCGATATGTCCGAGATGAAGTTCCGCGAAAAGGTGGCTGCTGCTGTCCGATTCCGGCTTGAAGCCGTACCCGACAAAGAACTGGTGCGCCGTGGCATGACGCTGTTTTCCCTACCAACCCATGCAGCGGATGGGGCTAAAGCATTGTGGCAGACCTGCGATCTGATCTGGGACACGCTGGGCGACACGTCGGATGATGTGAACTGGTACACCAAGCGGGCGACTCTGTCGGGGGTGTATTCCTCGACCCTGTTGTTCTGGCTGGGCGACGACTCGCCGGACCATGAAAGGACCTGGTCGTTTCTGGATCGCCGTATCGACAACGTGATGCAGATCGAAAAGCTCAAGGCGCAGGTGAATGGCAACCCGCTGTTCAAACCCTTTCTGGCCGTGCCGAACTGGCTTGCCGGTCAAGTCAAACCTCCGATGAAAATGCGGGCGGATTTGCCGGGGATGCTGAACCCGCGCAAGTAAGCGTCTGGGCCTTCCCGAATTAGCCTGCTAGGCATTGGGCCAAGGAGGATTTGCCCATGACCCAGACGATGCGCGCTGTAGAAATCACCAAGCCCGGCGGCCCGGATGTTTTGCAACTGACCGAGCGCCCGGTCCCCGAGGCGCAAGCGGGTCAGGTGGTGCTGAAAGTGGCCTATGCCGGGGTGAACCGCCCTGACGCGTTGCAGCGGGCCGGGGCCTATGATCCGCCCCCGGGTGCCAGCGATTTGCCGGGGCTTGAGGCCTCGGGCGAAGTGGTTGCCGTGGGGCCGGGTGTTGAGGGGCTGTCGATCGGTGATCAGGTTTGTGCCCTGCTACCCGGTGGTGGCTATGCCGAATATGTGGCCACCCCGGCCGCGCATTGTCTTCCGGTGCCTCAGAGCATGGGGCTGAAAGAGGCCGCTTGCCTGCCCGAGACCTTCTTTACCGCCTGGTCCAACGTCTTCATGCGTGGCGGGCTGAAAGCAGGGGAACGGTTTCTGGTCCATGGCGGCTCCAGCGGGATCGGGACCACGGCGATTCAACTGGCCCACAGCTTTGGCGCGCGGGTCTTTGCCACCGCCGGATCGGACGAGAAATGCGAAGCCTGCCTGAAACTGGGTGCGGAACGCGCGATCAACTACCGCGATGAGGATTTTGTTGGCGTCATGCGAGCCGAAGGGGGCGCGAACCTGATCCTCGATATGGTGGGCGGTGACTATATCCCGCGCAACGTGAAATCACTGGCCGAAGATGGCCGGCTGGTGCAAATCGCATTCCTGCAAGGCCCACAGGTCGAGCTGAACTTTGCTCTGATGATGGTGAAACGCCTGACCCTGACCGGCAGCACCCTGCGCCCTCAAAGCGATCTGGCCAAGGCGCGGATTGCGCAAAACCTGCGCGAAGCGGTCTGGCCCCTGCTTGAGGCCGGAAAGGTCGCCCCCGTCATGGACAGCGCATTCGATTTGGCCGATGCCGCAGCGGCCCATGCGCGGATGGAAAGCTCGGGCCATATTGGCAAGATCGTTCTGAACGTGGCCGGTTAAGGCCGTTCTAATCTGCGCAAAGAGCCGCATCTCAGCGTGATTTTCACGCTGAGGTTGCATGCGGCCAAATCCTGCCGATTGCCCTTATTTTCAGGCGTGTTAGCTTGGCGTCAGGCAACAGGAGGTCAGCATGCAGCAAACGGCAAGAACCGTCGTCATTCATGAACACGGCGGCCCCGAAGTTCTGAGGATCGAAGACCGCCCCGTGGGCGAGCCCGGCCCCGGTGAGGTGCGCATCCGGCACAGGGCCTGCGGGTTGAATTTCATCGATGTGTATCAACGCACCGGTCTCTACCCGCTAGAGCTGCCGCATGCGTTGGGGATGGAGGCCGCAGGCGTGATTGAGGCCGTGGGCGAGGGCGTCACCCATTTGCAGCCTGGTCAGCGCGCCGCCTATGCCGCCGCGCCCTCAGGCGCCTATGCCGAGGCAAGGGTGATGCCCGCCGCGCAGGTCTGTCCTTTGCCCGAGGGGATCACCTATGACGCGGCGGCGGCGATGATGCTCAAGGGGATGACGGTCGAATATCTGTTTCACCGCACAACACCGCTGAGGCGCGGGGATACCGTTCTGTTCCATGCCGCTGCCGGTGGGGTGGGGTTGATCGCCTGTCAGTGGGCCAAGTCTGAGGGGATCACCCTGATCGGTACGGCCGGAACAGACGAAAAATGCAGTCTGGCGCAATTCAACGGCGCAGCCCATTGCATCAACTACCGGACGGAAAACTTTGCCGAACGCGTGGCCGAGATCACCGGCGGCAAAGGCGTTGATGTTGTCATGGATTCCATCGGGGCGGATACGTTCAACGGATCGCTGGATTGCCTGAAACCGCTGGGCATGATGATTTCCTTCGGCAATGCGTCGGGGCCGGTGCCGCTGATGGATATCGGGGTTTTGGGCAAAAAAGGCTCGCTCAAGATCACGCGGCCGACGCTGTTCACCCATATTGCGGATCATGCCGTCTGTCAGGCCATGGCGCGGCGTCTGTTCAACAAGGTCGAAGGCGGCGAGGTCAAGATTCACATCGATCAGCGTTTTGCGCTGGATCAGGTGGCCGATGCCCATCGCGCGCTTGAGGCGCGTCAGACCACGGGCAGTACGGTTCTGGAAGTATAAGTGCCTGTACAAAAGAAAACCGGCGGCAGATCTCTCTGCCACCGGTTCTTTCGCCTAAGCGGTCGGATTACTGCGCTTGCAGTTCGGCCGGCGTTTTCTCTGCGATGTCTTTCCAGTTGGCGTCTGCCCGCTCGTTAAAGCCCGGGATGTCGCCTTCCCAGCGTTCCTGAATGTCTGCCGACAGGTTCAGGTACAGCTTGTTGTCAACGATTTTCCAATAGTTCGGGTCGCCGTCGAACTTGAAGCCCATCGCGGTGCCGAATGCGCAGTAGCCGCCATATGCGGGCAGGTACGCTTCGGGGTTTTCTTCGAAGGCTGCTTTGTTTTCTTCATTGGCAAAGCGGTACAGTGCATCATTGTGCAGGGTGGTGATGCGGTAATCGCCTTTGGTGGCCTCGCCAACGGTGAAGTAGGCAACCGGGTCATAACCCTGCAGCGCCAGGCCGGTCGAGCTTGCGTTCAGTTCAACGCCAGCGGCCAGGGCCGTGCTTGCAACTGCGACGGACAGTGCAACGCCGCCGATGAGGGATTTGATCTTGTTCATGGTTTTCACCTTTCGTGAATTGAGCCACCGGACGACACGGGAATTGTGTCTGGGCAACCCTTTCGATTTTGTTCCGTGCGGTCGGTAATTGGCCGTCACGAAACCGAAGTGGGTAATCCCGTCATCACGTTCAAAACAATCAATTGTGAATGTGCGCATGCGAAGGGCGGATGTTCAAAAATGCGCAAAAAGGGTCAGGGATCGGCGATAAATGAGGTCACAAAATCAATGACTTTCTGCGCGGGCATTTCGCACGGACGCAGCAGCGCACCGCTGTTTTGCGTCAGATACAGGTTTAGGCTGATGTAATCCGTGCCACCCAACTCATGCGCGACGAGCTTGTGGCTTTTGCCATTGGCCAGCACTGTTCGGCTGACCACATAGCGCCGGTCATTGCTGCGTCCGGTGCAAGTTCCAAGCGGGAGAGAGAAGAAGGCGTTCAGAAAAGGGCCGGTCTCGTTCAAGACTGGCCGACTTTGGGCTCAGTCCCGGCTTTGATCCGCGAGATGTTGCTGCCGTGACGCCAATAGACCAGCAGGGTCAGTACGATGCCCAGGAAAAAGCCTGTCCCATCGGTCAGCAACAGCACCCAGATGGTTGAAAGCGAGGCCGCGACCAGCGCCCCCAGCGAAGACATGCGCCAGATCGCCACCGTCACCAGCCAGGTCACACAACAGGCCACGCCCACGCGCCAGTCCAGTGCCAGCCACAGGCCGAAAAAGGTGGCCACGCCCTTGCCGCCCTTGAACCCCAACCAGACCGGAAAGCAATGCCCAAGAAAGGCAGCCAGTGCTGCGATCTGGGCGGCATCTTCGCCCGCCAGCGCCCGGGCGAGCAAGACAGCGACCACCCCCTTGGCCGCGTCCAGGATCAGCGTCAGCGCGGCGGCGGCTTTGTTGCCGGTGCGCAGCACATTGGTTGCGCCGATATTGCCGGACCCGATTTCGCGCAGGTTGCCCAGGCCCATGACTTTGGCAAGGATCATACCAAAGGGGATCGATCCCATCAGATATCCCATCGCGGCCCAGAGGATCAGCTGGGTCGTCGTACTGTCGATTGGGGGCATCAGGGTCTCCGATATACTTCTTGGCCTGCAACATAAGTTGCAGAGACCTTACCCTGCATGCGCTGCCCGTCAAACGGTGTGTTCTGCGATTTCGATTTCAGGGCAAACCGATCCAGCACAATAGGCACATCCGGGTCGAACAGCACCAAATCGGCGGGTGCACCCTCGGCCAGACGACCCGAGTCCAGCCCCAGCCGTTTCGCCGGATTCAGGGCCATGGCGCGGAACAGGGTCGGCAGGTCCAGTTGATCCGCATGATAGAGCCGCAGCGCGGCGGGCAGCAGGGTTTCCAGCGCGACTGCGCCCGAGGCCGCCTCTTCAAACGGCAGGCGCTTGCTTTCTTCGTCCTGCGGGGTGTGCATGGAACTGATGATGTCAATCAGCCCGGTCCGCACGGCTTCGATCACCGCCTGGCGGTCGTCCTCGGACCGAAGCGGCGGCTTGACCTTGAAGAAGGTGCGATAGTCGGCCACGTCCAGCTCATTCAGCGTCAGATGGTGGATCGATGTGCCTGCGGTGATGTCCAGCCCGTTGCGCTTGGCGCGGTCCAATGCGGGCAGGGCGCGGGCGGTGGTGATCTGATCGGCGTGGTACTTGGCGCCGGTCATTTCAAGCAGAGCGATGTCGCGATCCAGCCCCATGCGCTCGGCCATGGGCGAGACGGCGGGCAGACCGTAAAGCGCGGCGAACTTGCCGCTGGTGGCAGCGGCCCCGGCGCTCAGGATGGGTTCCTGCGGGTGTGCAATCACCAGCGCGCCGCAGGATTTCGCATAGGTCAGCGCGCGGGAAAACACTTTGGTATTGGCGATCACATGGTCGCAATCGGTAAAAGCCACGGCACCTGCGTCTTGCAGAAAGCCGATCTCGGTCATCTCGCGGCCTTCGCGGGCTTTGGTCAGGGCTGCCATGGGCAACACGTTGACCGGCGCATCCGCCTGAGCGCGGCGGGTTGCGAATTCCAGCGTTTCCGGCGTGTCCACGGCGGGCAGCGTGTCAGGGCGGGTGACGATAGTGGTCACACCGCCAGCAGCAGCGGCCAGACCGGCGGATTTATAGCTTTCCTTGTGCCGCTCGCCCGGCTCGCAGACCTTGACGCCGATATCGACGATGCCGGGGGCCAGACATTGCCCATCGCAGTCGATCACCTGCGCGTCCGAGGCCGGAGCGGCACCCTGACCAAGGGCGGCTATGCGGCCCTCTGAGACCTGCAGCCAGCCAAGCGTGTCCGTTCCGGCCTCGGGGTCGATCAGGCGGGTGTTGGTGAAAATCTGGTCGGTCATGTCTGGGCCTCTCGGGCTTTGGTCAGGGCTGCCATGGCGGCGTCCGGGTCGGGCAGGTATTCGAACACGCGAAATCGCAGGTGCGAGAATACGATGTTCCGTCCGTTGCGATAGAATTTCAGGTCGGGATGAACGGGAATGGATTTCGCTTTGAAGATCGCGCTGATCCACCAGACATTGCGATCGGTCACCACATAGACGCGTCGCGTGCGGATCAACCGATCCCACCACATGAAAAACGCCAGCAGCAGCGTGCAACTGATCAGTTGCCAGTAATCGCGCACGGTGTCTGCAAACCACGGGCTGGCGAGCCAGGCCAGACCAAGGCTGGCAACCAGAATCCCGTAGGCCCAACGCAGACGCGGAGGAAAATAGCCTTGATAGGGCTGACCGGCCCACAGAACCCCTTCATTGTCGGGTATTTTCTCGCGCCACCAGTCGTCGCTCATCCAATGGCCCTTTCGATGGCGGCTTTGGTGGCGGCGGGGTCGGCTTGGTATTTGATCAGGTGTTTGTCGCCGCTTTTGGTGACGACCTGCACGAAACTGCCCATGATGTTGACCGCCTCAATCTGATTCAGCGGCACGACGCGCGGGCCGGGGCCGGTGAGGGTGGTGTCAGACATCTCCCACGTATTTGTCAGTTCCTCAGACGCCAGATACCACGCGCGGAAGCCGATGGCGGCCAGACCCGCGGGCGCTCCGGTCCAGACATAGGGGTTGCCGATCAGCCAAAGCACGATCATTGCCCCCGCCATGGCGATGGCGGCCAGGGTCAGGTTGGTCTGGATATAGGCGCGTTTGTGCGGGGTGAAGGTTACAGGATCAGCCACAGGGCACCTCCGACAACAAATAGGATGATCACCGCCAAAAGGGCCGAGCCGACACGATTGGACTGACCGGTCTCGACCGGTGACTGCGGGGCCGAGAAGGGCCGTGCGCTTTCGGTTTTGATCGGCCCGCCGGTCCAGTTGGTGGCCTCTTCGGTATAGAGACCTTGTAGGTGAACCCTTGGGTCCGGCGTCAAATCGGTGGCGCGGTCGTGAAACGCGGCGCTGCGCACCACCATCACCCAGCCTTCGATGGCGTCGAGTGCAGTACGGTTCAGCTGATCCTCGGACACGCCGCAGCCTTCGTGCAGGTATCCATAAAGCCCAAGGTCTTCGAGGTCCGAGACCGGAAAGACATCAATCTGCTCTGCGTCCAGCCCCTCGACCCCTAGAACCTGATCAGCAGCACCGGGTTCACGCAGGAACTTCGCCTCTTCGGCGCGCATGTCCAGCGTGAACAGGCGGATCACACCGCGTTCATGGGGGGCGATGGTCAGATCGCTCATGCGGCCTCGCGCAGGTTCCGGGCCAACAGCTCCATCGCGGCCATGCGGACGGCGACGCCCATCTCAACCTGTTCCTGAATGACGGATCGGTTGATGTCATCAGCCAGCGTGCCGTCGATTTCCACGCCGCGATTCATCGGGCCGGGATGCATGACGATGGCATCGGGCTTGGCCAGCGCCAGTTTCGCCGCATCCAGCCCGTAGCGGTGGTAATATTCGCGCTCGGACGGGATGAAACCGCCATCCATGCGCTCTTTCTGGAGGCGCAGCATCATGACGACGTCGACGTCGCGCAGGCCGTCGTTCATGTCGTCGTAAATCTCGGCACCAAATTCTGCGAACTGGCCGGGAACCAGCGTAGGCGGGCCGATCAGACGGATGCGGTTTTCCATCTTGCCCAGCAGGATCAGGTTCGAGCGCGCCACGCGGGAATGCGCCACGTCTCCGCAGATTGCGATGTTCAGCCGGTGCAGGCGACCCTTGGCGCGGCGGATGGTCAGCGCGTCCAGCAGGGCCTGCGTCGGGTGTTCGTGCCGCCCGTCACCGGCATTCAACACCGCGCAATTCACTTTCTGCGCCAGTAGGTCCACGGCACCGGAATGCGGATGCCGCACCACCAGCAGATCGGGATGCATCGCGTTCAGCGTCATCGCCGTGTCGATCAGCGTCTCGCCCTTTTTGATCGAGCTGGCCTGCATCGCCATGTTCATCACATCCGCGCCCAGCCGCTTGCCTGCCAGTTCAAAACTGGCCTGCGTGCGGGTCGAGTTCTCAAAGAACATGTTGATCTGCGTCAGCCCCGACAGCACATCGGAATGCTTGGCCGATTGCCGGTTCAGGTCGACATAGGTCTCGGCCAGATCAAGAATGGCGGTGATATCGGATTGCGACAGATGCTCGATGCCAAGAAGGTGACGATGGGCAAAACGCATGGGCGGGCTCCGGTCTGACAATCGAGCCGCTTATAAGAAGCCGCGCGGGCCAAGGCAACCTAAGGATCAGACCCTTCGGGCAGTTTCTCGCACCCGCCATCGGGCAGGCACTGTTCACCGGGTTTGCACCACCTGGCATTGCCGCAATCGACCGCTTTGACCGGCACGCATCCCTGATTGGCCGAGCATTTGAACCCCTGGCGGCATTGCGAGCCGGTTTCCTCGCATAAAAACCAGCCGGGGCGCGTGCATCCGCCGCCCGGCAAGCAGGCGGTGCCCGTGGCGCAGGTGCTGCCGTCGTCACATCTGGCGCTGGGCTTGGGCAGTGTGAACTTGAGCGAGATCGCCTCGCACTCGCCGCGCCCATTGCACGAGGTGCCGCTTGGGCAATCCAGGCTTGTGCGGCATTTGTTTTCGCCCTTGGGGGCGCATCGGCGGCTGCCGATGCAGCGTTCGAACGGGCCGCAGGACAGACCGCCACCGCAATAGGTGCCGCCCAGGGGGATACAGTGGTTGTCAAAGCTGCATCGCTGCCCGGCCGAGCAGCACCGGTTGCCACATTTTGACTGCCCGCCGCGACATTGGGGGGTTCGGTCTTGTATTCCGCCCCGATTGTGCAGCCCTTCGCGGGTGTTGATCTGCGCAAAGACGGGGCCGCTGAATGTGATCAGCAGGGCAATGGTCAAAAGGAATCGCAACACAACAGCCATGAATGCGCCAATGGTCGGTGCGACGGGACGCCCGATCAAGGGCAATTCGCTTTCCCTCGGTCAAAAGCTGGTTAGATTGAGGTCTATGGAATCGGCATTGGACTATCACACCGCGCGGGCGCTGCTGGATTGGCAGATCGAACTGGGCGCAACGGATGCAATCGGGGATGCCCCGGTGGATCGCTATGCGCTGCCGGACACTGCGCCCAAGGCCAAGAAACCGACCGCTGTGGCCGCTGCCCCGGAAAAGCCCAAGCAGGTAGACCCGGTTCAGGTGGCCAAAGCCGCAGCACAGGGGGCCGCGTCACTGGATCAGTTGCGCGCGGCGATGGATGCGTATGAGCATTGCGAGCTGAAACGTGGTGCGCGGCAATTGGTGTTTGCCGACGGCACACCGGGCGTACAGGTGATGATCATCGGCGAAGCGCCGGGGCGCGAGGAAGACCGCGCGGGCAAGCCTTTTGTGGGCCGCGCGGGGCAGTTGCTGGACCGGATGTTGGCGGCGATTGATCTGGATCGCGGCCAGAACGTCTATATCACCAATGTGCTGCCATGGCGGCCGCCGCAGAACCGCGACCCTAAACCCGAAGAAATCGGGATGATGAAGCCTTTCCTTGAACGGCACGTTGCCTTGGCAAAACCGGATGTATTGGTGGTCATGGGCAATATCAGCTGTCAGGCGGTGCTGGGCAAACGCGGCATCACCCGGCTGCGGGGACAATGGGATCAGGCGCTGGAGCTGCCGGTGATCCCGATGTTCCACCCGGCCTATCTGCTGCGCCAGCCGCAGGCCAAGCGCCACGCCTGGGCGGATCTGTTAGAGCTGAAAGTCCGGCTAGGGGGCAAGTGATGCGCATTCTGGCCTTTTCCGATCTGCACATGGCGCGCAACCGGGCGGCTGACATTGTGGCCGCCAGCGCCGGGGCCGATCTGGTGATCGGAGCCGGTGATTTCTGCAACATGCGGCAAGGTCTGGATGAGGCGATGCAGATGCTTTCGGGCATCTCGGCCCCGTTTGTGATGGTGCCCGGAAACGCCGAAAGCGCGCAAGAACTGACGGATGCCGCGCCCGAAGGCTGGCATGTGCTGCATGGCAGCGGGATGACGCTGGACGGTCTGCGCCTGTTCGGGCTGGGCTACGGCGTGCCGGTCACACCCTTTGGCGACTGGTCCTGCGATCTGACCGAGGCCGAGGCGGCAGAATTGCTGGATCGCTGCGACGCTGCGGACGTGCTGATCACCCATTCTCCGCCCAAAGGATTTGGCGATGTCACCTCGGGCGGGGTGTCCGTGGGATCGACCTCTGTGCGCAATGCCGTGGAGCGGCTGCAACCGAACATCGTGTTCTGCGGCCATATCCATGACAGCTGGGGCTATCGCGGCGCTGTCGGGCAGACACAGGTTGCCAATCTGGGCCCAACGGTAAATTGGTTCGAGGTGGGCCAATGATTGAAACAGTGACCCTGCTGGCCTTCATCCCCGCCGCTATGGCGCTGAACTTCACCCCCGGCGCGGATATGATGTTCTGTTTCGGTCAGGGTTTGCGATCAGGGTCCAGACCGGCGCTGGCCGCCAGTGCCGGTGTATCGGCGGGGCTGATGGTGCATGTTTTACTGGCAGGGCTGGGTCTTGGCGCGGCGGTGAACAGCCTGCCATGGGTGTTCGATGTCATCCGCTGGCTGGGTGTGGCCTATCTGCTGTATCTGGCCTGGGGGGCGATCCGGAACGGGGCGGTGTCAGCCGATGCCCCCGCGAAACCCACAACGCATGCCTTTCGGGATGGGATGGTGGTGAATCTGACCAACCCCAAGGTGATCCTGTTCGTTCTGGCCTTTATCCCGCAATTCGTGGACCCGAATTCGGGTCCGATCCTGCCGCAATTCCTGATCTTTGGCGTGATCATCGCGCTGGGCGGGTTTGCGGTGAACGGCTTGGTGGGTGTTTTTGCCGGCGGCGCGGGCAAGGTTCTGATCTCGAACCCGCGCGCCTCTCGTATCATGGGTTGGGTGACGGGGGGCATTTTTGCCGCCCTTGCCATCCGGCTTGCCATTTTGGAAAGGGCCTGACGCCACATGTCACGCATTGATGAAAGCATGGAATTCATCCCGGTTCGGATCGCTGTTCTGACCGTCTCGGACACACGTTCGTTGGAGGATGACCGCTCAGGCCAGACATTGGTCGACCGGATCGAACGGGCGGGACACAGCCTGGCGGATCGCAAGATTATCCGCGATGAGCGCGGCGAGATCGCAGCACAGTTGCGCCTGTGGGCCGGAGACCCCGAGATTGACGTCGTGATCTCAACCGGGGGCACCGGCCTGACCGGGCGTGACGTCACCGTCGAGGCGCACCGGGACGTATATGAAAAGGAGATCGAGGCATTCGGCACGGTCTTCACCCTGATTTCAATGGAAAAGATCGGCACGTCCGCCGTGCAGTCGCGCGCCACAGGCGGGGTGGCGCAGGGCACCTATCTGTTCGCGCTGCCGGGCAGTCCGGGTGCGTGCAAAGATGCCTGGGACGGGATTCTTGAAAAACAATTCGATTACCGCCACCGGCCCTGCAATTTTGTGGAAATAATGCCCCGATTGGACGAACACCTGCGACGGAAGTAAGCTGTTCGCACGTATAACATCGGATAACCGCTTTGTGGCTTGGCATATTTCGCGGCACGGCTACCTTTTATGTAAGGCAGCGCGCAGCAACCGGGGTGAATAAGGAATGCGATTTCTAAGGCAAAGCCTTGTTGGTGTTTTTCTGGCGTTTCTGACGCTGGCTTTGCTGTTTGTGGCCGCGCAGCTGATCACCGGCGCGGTGCAAGAGGCGCTGACCCGAGACAACGCACCGCCTCAGTCCCGTGAGCGCGTCTTTGCCGTCAGTGTCCGCCCGGCCGAGCTTGAGACTGTAACCCCCCTGCTTGAGGCGTTTGGTGAGGTTCAAAGCCGCCGCCGTCTTGAACTGCGCGCCGCCCTTGGTGGGCGTGTGACCGCGCTGTCCGAGGATTTCGAAGACGGGGGTGCGGTGACGGCGGGCGAAGTGCTTGTTGAACTGGACCCTGCAGACGCGCAATCGGCGCTGGATCGGGCAAAGTCCGACCTGTTGGATGCCCAGTTTGAGGAACGGGATGCGGAACGGTCTCTGCTGCTGGCGCAGGATGAGTTGAATTCGGCCGAGGCGCAGGCCGCTTTGCAGGGCCGGGCCATGCAGCGGCAGAAAGACCTGCAAAGCCGCGGCGTGGGAACCCCCGCTGCGGTTGAGGCCGCCGAGCTGGCCGAGGCCGTTGCGCAGCAATCGGTGCTGGCGCGCCGCATCGCGCTGGCGCAGGCTGAATCGCGAGTCGATCAGGCAACCACCTTGCTGGCCCGCGCCCGCATCGCGCTGGAGGCCGCCGAGCGGGATTTGAATGACATGACCATCCGGGCGCGCTTTGGCGGTACGCTGACAGATGTGACGCTGGTCGAAGGGCGCTTGGTGGCCGCGAACGAAAAGCTGGCCGAACTGGTCGACCCCACTGCGCTTGAAGTGGCGTTCCGTGTCTCGACTGCGCAGTTTGTGCGCCTTTTGGATGCCGAGGGCGCGTTGATCAACGCGCCTGTCACTGTCTCGCTTGAGGTTACTGGTACCGATCTGACCGCCACGGGCCGTATCAGTCGCGACAGCGGGTCCGCGGGTGAGGGTCAGACAGGTCGGCTGGTCTATGCCCGCCTGGATGACGCTCCGGGGTTCAAACCCGGTGATTTCGTGACAGTCACGGTTGAAGAGCAGCCGCTGGAAAACGTGGTGCGGCTGCCGTCTTCGGTGCTGGATGCGGCGGGCTCGGTTCTGGTGCTGGGCCCAGATGACAGGCTTGAGACCTTGCCGGTACAACTGATCCGCCGCCAGGGTGATGAGGTGTTGCTGCGCGGGCAGGGTCTGGTCGGGCGCGAGGTTGTGATTGGTCGCACGCCCTTGTTGGGTGGCGGTGTCCGGGTGCGCCCCCTGCGGGAAGAAGACCAGGCCGATATCGATCCCGGCATGGTCGAACTGTCTGACGAACAGCGCGCTGAACTGGTGGCGCAGGTGGAATCCAGCAACCAGATGACCAACGAGGCCAAGGCCAGCGCGCTGAGCCAGCTGAAAGCGGCCCAAGTGCCCGCCGATTTGGTGCGCCGCATCGAGACGCGGGCGGGGGGCTAGCGCCATGATGCGCGAAATCCCCGGTGCGGCGGGCGGCATCCTGAGCTATTTCACCCGTCACCGGACAGTGGCCAACCTGTTGTTGTTGGTAATGCTGGTTCTGGGGGCCGCCGCGATCCCCAACATGCGGGCACAGTTCTTTCCGGACGTGATCCTTGAACGTGTCGACGTCAATGTCGAGTGGGAAGGGGCCGGTCCGGAAGATGTGGACAATGGCATCGTTCAACTGCTGGAGCCTGTCCTGCTTGCGGTTGAAGGGGTGACCAGCACAACCTCGACCTCGCGCGAGGGGCAGGCCAGTATCCGGTTGGAGTTTGAGGCCAACTGGGACATGTCGCGCGCCGTGGATGAGGTGCGCACCGCCGTCGACAGTGTGACCAACCTGCCTGTGGATGCCGAAGAACCCTCGATCCGCAGGGGGGCGTGGCGGGATCGGGTGACGGATCTGGTCATCACCGGCCCGGTTGATCCCGATCAGCTGGCAAAATTCACCGATGAGCTGATCAACCGTCTGTTTGCCGTTGGTGTGACCCGCACCACGATCCGGGGCCTTGCCGCGCCGCGCGTGGTGGTCGAGGTGCCAACAGCGCAACTGATCGCCAATGATATCGCCCTGTCCGAGATCGCTCAGGCCATTGCAGCCGAAGCTGTGGCCAGCCCGGCTGGGGATGTAACTGGCGCAAATGCCCGTATCCGTACCGGCACGGAAAAGCGCACCCCGGAAGAGATCGAAGGGATCGCGCTGCGCAACTTTGCCGATGGCTCGAAACTGTATGTGGGCGATGTGGCCTCAATTCGGGTTGAGGGCGTTGACCGGGATCGCAGCTATTTTGTGGGTGATAACCCGGCTATGTCGGTGCGTGTGGACCGATCCAATCTGGGCGATGCCATCAAGATTCAGCACACGGTCGAAGATGTGGTGGCCGAGATGCAGGCCAGCCTGCCCGAAGGCGTCACGGTCGAGCTGATCCGCACCCGCGCGCAGGCCATCACCGATCGTCTGGATATTCTGGTCGATAACGGGCTGATGGGTCTGGGCCTTGTGGTCTGTCTGCTGTTTCTGTTCCTGAATGCGCGGATCGCCTTTTGGGTGGCAGCGGGTATTCCGGTGGCGATGTCTGCAGCGATTGCCTTCATGTATATTGGCGGGATTTCACTTAACATGATCTCGTTGTTTGGTCTGATCATCACGCTGGGGATCGTGGTGGATGACGCCATCGTTGTGGGCGAACATGCCGATTTCCGCGCCCGGCGGCTGGGCGAGGCCCCGATGGTGGCCGCCGAAAACGCCGCCCGGCGGATGGCAATGCCGGTTTTTGCCGCCACCCTGACCACCGTCATAGCCTTCTTCGGTCTGACCGCCATCGGGGGCCGGTTCGGGGAGCTGATCCGTGACATTCCCTTTACCGTGATCGCGGTGCTGATCGCCTCGTTGATCGAGTGTTTTCTGATCCTGCCCAATCACATGGCCCATGCCATTGCACATTCGGCCAAGGAACACTGGTACGACTGGCCCAACCGGGTGGTCAATCGCGGCTTTCGCTGGGTGCGCGATCACCTGTTCCGTCCACTGATCGCCTGGGTTGTCTGGGCGCGCTACGTGGTGGTCGCGGTCATGGTGGTGATCCTGGCCAGCCAGCTGGCCCTGTTCATCAAGGGCGACGTGAACTGGCGGTTCTTCAACGCGCCCGAGCGTGGCTCGGTCACCGGCAATTTCATCATGGCCGAAGGAGCCACCCGCGAAGATACGCTTGAGATGATGCACAGCATCCAGCGCGCCACCGAAGAGCTGGGCCAGATCTATGAGGAACGCCACGGGCGCAACCCGATTGACTATGTTCTGGCCGAGGTTGGCGGCAATGCCGGCTTCTTCAACCTGACCGCTGCAGACGGCAAGGATCAGGACCTGCTGGGCGGAATTTCCATCGAGTTGATCGACGCCGATCTGCGCCCCTATTCCAGCTTTGAATTTGTCGGAGAGCTGCAGGACTTCGTGCCTCGCCACCCCAAGGTCGAATTGCTGACATTCCGCGGCTGGCGGTCCGGGCCCGGTGGAGATGCGATTGATGTGCAATTCTACGGGGCGGATGTGAACACGCTCAAGGCTGCGTCCGAGGATTTGCAGGCCGAGCTGTCGAAATACCCCGAGGTCTCGGCGTTGGAGGACAATCTTGCCTATGACAAGGAAGATTTCATTCTGGACCTGACAGCCAAGGGTCAGGCGCTGGGTTTTCGCATCGAAACGCTGGGGCGCGTCCTGCGCGACCGGCTGAACGGCATTGAGGCGGCGACCTTCCCTGACGGCCCGCGCAGTGCCGAGATTCGCGTGGAACTGCCCAAAGGCGAATTGACCGCCGATTTTCTGGAACGCACCCTGATGCGCACTCCGGATGGGGTCTATGTCCCGCTGGCCGACATCGTTTCGGTCGAGCGTAAATCGGGCTTTTCGACGGTCCGGCGTGAAAACGGGCTGCGGGTGATTTCTGTGCTGGGCGATATCTCCGAGGATGACCCGACCCGCGCGGCCGAGATTGCGCGCGCCCTGAACGATGAAATCCTGCCGAAGATCGCGGCTGAACGTCAGGTCGAATGGCGTTTGGCCGGGCTCAGCGAGCAAGAGGATGAGTTTCTGACCGAGGCCCGCACCGGCCTGATCCTGTGTCTGACAGGGATCTATCTTGTGCTGGCTTGGGTCTTTGCCAGTTGGACGCGCCCTGTGGTGGTGATGGGGATCATTCCCTTTGGTCTGGTGGGGGCGATCTGGGGGCACTACATCTGGGATGTCCCGCTGAGTATGTTCACCGTGATCGGCCTGCTGGGGATGACCGGGATCATCATCAATGACTCGATCGTCCTGGTGACAACCATTGACGCCTATCAGAAGGATCGGGGGTTGGTGCCATCGATTGTCGAGGGCACCGCGGATCGCTTGCGTCCCGTGATGTTGACGACTCTGACCACCGTTCTGGGGCTGACACCCTTGTTGTACGAGGGGTCGCAACAGGCGCAGTTCCTGAAACCCACGGTGATTACGCTGGTCTACGGGCTGGGCTTTGGGATGTTGCTTGTGCTGCTGCTGGTGCCTGCGCTTTTGGCGATCCTGAACGATCTGTCGCGCCCGATGACGGCCATGCGTCGGGCCTTGCGCGCGCCGGATCGGGTCGTTCAGGGCGCAGTGGCAGCCACTGGCCTGGCACTGCTGCTTTGGTTTGGAATCACGATGGTCTGGCCTTTGATGGCTGGTTCCCCCATTGCCCTGCTGTCGGGGCTTTATGGCGCGCAAGAGGGCGCTGCGACCCTGCATATGGGGCTGGGGGCCTTTATCGCGGGCGCCGTTCCGATCCTTGTGCTGAGCGTCGTGCTGTCCAGCCTTCTATACGCCAAGGTGCGGTCGCGCGTGGCCTAAAGCGCGCGCAGGGCGGTTTCCAGCAGGTTGGTGACACGATCGCTCATGGGCAGACCGCCTTGTTGTATTCGGGGGATCGGAAACCAGCGTGCGTCCAGCGCATCATCCCCGGCTTGCGGAGAGCCTGAGCGATACCGGCACGCCACCCCAACCAGAAGATAATGTGACTGAACCTTTCCCTGTGTGTCGTGGTGCAACAGGTCCAGATTGTCGAGATAGCGCTGAGGGTCGGCAATGACCGAGGTCTCTTCGTGCAGTTCGCGCTGTGCCGCCTGCAGGACCGTTTCACCCCATTCCACATGGCCGCCGGGAAAGCCCCAAAGACCCGCGTCGGGCTGTTTGCTGCGCTGCACCAACAGGACGTGGCCATCATGTATGACAACGGCCAGCGCACCGATCTTGGGTGTTTTGTCCATATATCAGCCCGCGCTGCATCCCTGTATGTCAACGGCGTGGCTGCTGCCCAGAACGGTGATCCGGATCTCGGACCGGTTCAGGGCCAGCGGGCCACCCGCGGCGCTGATCACCTCAGACGTGGCAACCAGCGTATCGCCTTGGCGGGTGGTTTCGGGTTGCGAGGCCCACAGCGTCGGGTTGCCCGGTTCGATCACGGTAATCTCTTGCCCTCCGGCCGAAGGCATGGTGACGCGCGCTTCGATCTGCATGCCATCCGAGGTGGGCGTCAGTTGGCAGCTTGCGGCGGTCACACGCGCCTCTTTTGCGGAATAGGGACGCTGTGCCAATGCAGCGGCAATGGTCGGGTTGCGCGCGGCGTCGGCGTCCAGACGGTGGTCGAAATTCAGCCGTTCTGGGATGCAGACGTCCTTGCAGACGCCCAGATCCATATCGCCGCGCAGGGTGACCGGTTTGGCCGGATCGCGGGGCGTAATCTCAACCGGCAGAACCAGTTGATCCTCGTAACCGATGGATTGCAGGCCGTTCTGAAGGAAAATCTCGGGCGCGGGCCAGGTGATCGACACATCGCCCACATTGACGGAATTGTTCCAGTTGAACTGCGGCGGGATACCGGCATCGCCGGGCGCGCGCCAATATGTTTTCCATCCGTCTTTCATCGTCAGCCTGAGGGCCCCCAGATAGGTCCCCTTGGCGGTCTGTCCGCCATCCAGAATGTCCAGCTGAACGACGCCTTCCAGGCCCTGCGCCTGCACGGGGGCAGTCAGGGTCAGACAGGCGGTCAGGGTGATCGCGGTCGATGTCAGAAAACGCTTCATACCCCATAAATGCGCGGTCCGGGCGACGATTCCAAGTCACGTTCCGGTCACTTGGATGAAATCTGCGGAAATATGCGCTGATCCCTTGCCAATCCCCGCGCCCCAAGGTCATTGTTGAATGGCACGCAGCAAGAGATAACGCCCCATGGATCTGACCGGAAAACTGTTGATTGCGATGCCCGGCATGGGCGATCCGCGTTTCGACCATTCGGTGGTGTTCATGTGCAGCCATGGGGACGACGGGGCAATGGGGCTGATCGTCAACAAGCCCTCGGACCTGCGGATCAAAACCCTGCTGAGCCAGCTCAACATCGCCTGTCGCATCCCCGTGGTGGGTGAGAGGTTGGTGCATTTCGGCGGCCCGGTTGAGATGTCGCGCGGCTTTGTCCTGCACAGCGCCGATTACGACGCCAACCTGCATTCGATGAAAATCTCGGACGATTTCAGCATGACCGCGACGATGGACGTGCTTGAGGATCTGGCCTCGGGGCGGGGGCCTTTGAATTCGACGCTGGCGCTGGGCTATTCCGGCTGGGGCCCCGGTCAGTTGGAGGATGAGATTGCCATGAACGGCTGGCTCACCACGGATGCGACCCCGAATCTGGTGTTTGATGTGCCGGATGATGAGAAATGGGAAGGCGCGCTGGCCACGCTGGGCGTGGACCCATTGACCCTGTCCGCCAGCGCCGGGCGCGCCTGATCAGCTGTCGCGCGGGGCTGCGGCGCGGCGCAGGCGGTCATTGATGGCTGCGCCCAACCCCTCTTCCGGGATCGGCGAGACAGCAATCGGTCGGCCTGTTTCGTTCAACCTGTGCAGGGCCGAGAACAGGTTGGCTGCGGCCTCGGTCAGGCTGGCGCTTTGCGACAGGTTCAGGTCGCAGTCTACGGGGCCGAACCCCAGCAGAACCTCGTCACCCTCTGGCGCGCTGGCATTCAGCCGCACCGGCGCCTCCGGGGCGTAATGCGATTGCAACTGGCCCGGCGCGGTCAGCAGGTCTGTGGCCTGATGCAGGTGCAATTGCGTGTTCAGAACCGCCTCGATCTGATCCAGGGGAACGCCGCCGGGGCGTAGCAGGCTGGGGTCTCCGGCCAGTCCGACAATGGTGGATTCCAGACCGACCCCGCAGGGACCATCATCCAGAATCGCCGCAATACGCCCGTTCAGGCCCGCGCGCACATGGGCGGCGGTTGTGGGGCTGATCTGACCCGACGGGTTGGCCGAAGGCGCAGCAACCGGCCCGTCAAATTCCGCCAGCAACGCCCGCGCAGTGCCATGGGCGGGCACGCGCACTGCCAGCGTGTCCAGCCCTGCGGTGACCAGCGGTGAAATCCCGTGCCCCTCGCGCAGCGGCAGAACCATGGTCAGCGGGCCGGGCCAGAAGGCGGCGGCCAGCGCCTCGGCCCGGTCGGACCATTCGACGAAACGCTGCGCGGCCTCAACCGATGCCACATGCGCGATCAGCGGGTTGAAACTGGGCCGCCCCTTGGCCGCATAGATGCTGGCCACGGCCTCACCATTGCGGGCGTCTCCGCCCAGCCCATAGACAGTTTCGGTGGCAAAGGCGACCAACAGCCCCTGCCGCAGCAGGTCTGCCGCCTGTGCAATTCCGCCGGGATCGGCGGGCAATTCCATCGTGCCGTTGGGGATCATAGCTGGTGACGCCGCGTTTTGATTGCTTGTAGCATATGGCTGGTTAGGTAATCGAAGGGATCAAGACTGCATAAAGGTGGGCATTGCAATTTCCAACCCCACCCGCGAAAAACCGAACAGACAGCTCCGGGGGACCGCATGCCATACCGCGCGCCAATTGCCGATTATGACCTTTTATTCCGTCACGTTGTCGGGTTCGACCAGATTGCCGCCACCGACAAGTTCAGCGAAGCCAGCGAAGACGTCGTCGCCGCGATCCTGACCGAGGCCGGCAAGATGTGCGAAGAGGTGATGGCCCCGCTGCAACGCCCCGGTGATCTGCATCCCGCGCGGCTTGAGAACGGCGTGCTGCGGACCTCGCCCGGCTATGCCGACGGCTGGAAGGCGATCGCCGAAGGCGGCTGGATCGGGATGAGCGGTGATCCTGAATATGGCGGCATGGGCCTGCCGATGACCCTGACCACGGCCGTGAATGAGATGATGTCGGCCGCCTGCCTGTCGCTGCAACTGGCCCCGCTGATGACGCAGGGCCAGATTGAAGCGTTGGAGCATCACGCCAGTGATGAGCTCAAGGCGCTCTACCTGCCCAAGATGATGTCGGGCGAATGGGCGGGCACCATGAACCTGACCGAGGCGCAGGCCGGGTCGGATGTGGGTGCGCTGACCTCAAAAGCCGAGGCCAATGGGGATGGCACCTATTCGGTGACGGGGCAGAAGATTTACATTTCGTGGGGCGATAACGACTTTACCGGCAATGTCTGTCATCTGGTGCTGGCGCGTTTGCCGGATGGGGTGCCCGGAACCAAGGGGATTTCGCTGTTTCTGGTGCCGAAATTCCTGCCCGATGAAAACGGCAATCCCGGCGTGGCGAATGATCTGAAGGTGGTCTCGGTCGAACATAAGATGGGTCTGCACGGCTCACCCACTTGTGTCATGCAATATGACGGGGCCAGGGGCTGGCTTGTGGGCAAGGAACATGGCGGAATGGCCGCGATGTTCACCATGATGAACAACGCCCGTCTGGGTGTGGGCGGACAGGGCGTGGGTGCCGCCGAAGGGGCCTATCAGCACGCGCTGGCCTATGCGCTAGAGCGCAAACAGGGCAAGACGCCCTCGGGCACCATCATCGACCATGCCGATGTGCGTCGGATGTTGATGACCATGCGCGCCGATACCTTTGCCGCGCGCGCTATCATGCTGGCCAATGCCGCCGCTATCGACATGGGCCATGCCACGGGTGACCCCGACTGGGTCGCGCGCGCCGCGCTTCTGACCCCGATCTGCAAGGCGTTCGGAACCGAGACCGGGATGCGGGTCTCAGAGACCGGCGTGCAGGTACATGGCGGCATGGGCTTTATCGAAGAAACCGGAGCTGCCCAGTATTACCGCGACGTCCGCGTGACCGCGATTTATGAGGGCACGAACGGCATTCAGGCCATGGACCTTGTGGCCCGCAAGATGATGGATGGCGGCGAAGCAGCTGGCCGCCTGCTGGATGAGATCGAAGATCACGCCGAACAGGCCCGCGCCACTATGCCTGATCTGGCTGGTCCCGTGTGGGAAGCGACCGAAAGCCTGCGCGAGACCACAGAATGGATCGTGGCGCAGTCGGACATGAACACCCGTTTTGCCGGGGCCGTGCCCTATCTGCATGCCTTCGCCCGCGTTCTGGGTGCGCATTATCACCTTAAGGCGGCGTTGGCCGATCCCGGCGGCGCGCGCTTTAAACTGGCGCGCTACTACATCAACGCATTGCTGCCGGAATTTGCCGGGTTGCTGGCGCAGGCGCAGAACGGGGCGGATGACCTCTTTGCCCTCAGCGCCGACGACCTGGCCGTATGATGGACGGAGAAAGCCCCTTGACGATCCGCCACCCCTGGCCCGAGCCCCCGGCATCGGGCGAAGCCATTGAGGTCGCCGAGGGCGTGTTGTGGATGCGCCTGCCGCTGCCCATGGCGCTGGATCATGTGAATATCTATGCGCTGGACGACGGCGACGGCTGGACGGTGATCGATACGGGCTTGTCGTCGAATAAGACGCGCCGCATCTGGGGCGATCTGATGGCGGGCCCGCTGGGTGGCAAGCCGGTGAACCGCGTGGTGGTGACGCATCATCACCCCGATCACGTGGGCAATGCCGGGTGGTTTCAGTCCGAACACGGCGCCGAATTGATAAGCACACGTACCTCCTGGTTGTTTGCGCGCATGCTGCAACTGGATGTGCAGGAAAGCTGGCCGCAGGAAACGCTGGACTATTACCGCAGCGCCGGGATGGATGCAGATTTTCTGGACAGGCGTATGAAGGAACGTCCCTTCAACTATTGCGACACCGTTTATCCGATGCCCCTGGGCTTTACCCGGATCAAGCAGGGCAGCGTCATCCGCATGGGTGGGCGCGACTGGGACGTGCATATCGGCAACGGCCACGCCCCCGAACATGCCACATTCTGGAGCCGCGACGACAATCTGGTGATCACCGGCGACCAGATACTCAGCTCGATCAGCCCCAATCTGGGCGTCTATGTCACGGAACCCATGGCCGATCCGGTCGCCGAATGGCTTGAAGCGTGCGAGCGGCTGCAAACGCTGGCCCGTCCCGATCATGTGGCGCTGGGCGGTCACAAGCTGCCCTTTACCGGCCTGCCGGTTCGCATGAAGCAGTTGATCGACAATCACCACAGCGCGCTGGAACGCCTGACCGCCTATCTGGACACGCCCAAAACCGCCGCCGACTGTTTTCCCGTCTTGTATAAACGCCAGATTGGCGAGGGCGAATACGGGCTGGCTCTGGTCGAAGCGGTTGCACATCTGAACCATCTTTACCACATTGGGGCTGCGACCCGGACGCGCCGCGCGGACCGGGCGTGGGAGTTTCAGCGCAAAGGGTAAAGCCATGCAGGACCAGATCGAAACCTCGGCCGAGGCCGCAGAAGCCGCCGCCTTACCCCGGTGTTACGAGGTGCATGCCAACCCCGAGGCTGCATCGGGCAACAAAGACCTGCCCGCGCCGCTGCAAAAACCGGTTGCAACCAAAAGCGCGGCCCAGTGGGCCTATGAGCGGTTGATCCTTTACATCCAGAATTTTGAGAAAACGCTGGACGGTGATCATGAGGTCGCCATGGGTTTTACCGGTGGCGATGCGGGCGTTATGCGGATTGAGGGGATGGGCTATTTCGATCCCGACATCATCACCTTTTATGGCTCGGACGGGACAGGGGCACGGACCCAGCTGGTGCAGCATGTCAGCCAGTTGAACGTGATGCTGCGCGCCCTGCCCAAATCGGTCGAAGACAAACCCGCCAACCGCATCGGGTTCAGACTGGCGCGGGATCTGGAAGAAGGCTGATTCCCCGACTTGCAATTCACACCTGCGCAGCCTTGAATAAGCGCATTATTCAAGGAGGGGCCGTGTGTCCGATTTTTCAGCCGTAACAAAAGCCTACAAGAGCGCCTGGGCGCGCAAACGTGTGTTTTTGCCGATCTACATCGCTGTGCGCCTGCTGCTGGTGGCATTGATTGCTCCGGGTGTGGCCATCACCGTGAATCTGGCGGTGTCGCTGTCCAACCAGACGGCGCTAACCGATCAGGCGATTGCAAGTTTTGTCCTGTCGCCCGTGGGTTTTGTCGCGGCGGTGGTTGTGCTCAGCCTGTTTCTGCTGGCCGAAGTGTTCGTCTTTTCGGTCATGGCCGGATCGCTACGCATGGGTGAAAGCGATCCATGGCGCGCGGGCAGCTCTGCCATCGGGTTGATCCTGTCGCGTCTGCCGTCGCTATTTGGCTTTGCCGTGCGCTTTGTCCTGCGGGTCTTGGTGCTGATCTTGCCCTTTGCCGCAGTTTCAGCCCTGATCGCGTGGTGGACGCTGACCGAGTATGACATCAACTATTACCTGACTTTCCACCCGCCGTCCTTTTGGATAGCGGTGGGTCTGATCGGGGCGGTTGTGCTGGTCATGGCCTGGGTGCTGATCCGCCGCCTGTCGGCCTGGGCCTTATCTCTGCATCTGGTGTTGTTCGAAGGCGTTCACCCTGCCCACGCGTTCAACATCAGCGCCAACCGGATGGAGGGTAAACGCGGTCGGCTCAAGATCGAGCTGGCGATCTGGCTGGTTCTGCGCCTGATCATTGCGGGTCTGATCGCCTGGGTCGCGGGGCTGTTGTTTGCCGTCGTCCCGCTGCAGGGGACTGATCACCTGCGTCTGGCGCTGATCTACAGCTTGGTGGTGGCTGGTCTGTGGTCGCTAGCCGGGCTGGTACTGGCGGCGACGGCGCTGGGCGCTTTGGCGGTGCTGTTGGACGGTTTTTTTGAGATCAAGACTGCAGAGCCCCCGCATCCCGAACCCGGCGGGTTGCGTATGATCCTGCGTTTTGCGCTTGGCGGGGCGGTGGTGGCCGTTCTGGCGGGGATGTGGTTCGGCCAGCATCTGCTGGAGCGCATTCAGGCCCCTGACCGGGCCGAGGTGATCGGCCACCGCGGGGCCGCGGCGCTGCGCCCGGAAAACACCATGGCCTCGGTCCTCAAAGCGATCGAGGACGGCGCGGATTGGGTTGAGATCGACGTACAGGAATCAGCGGATGACGTGGTGATCGTCGCCCATGACAGTGACTTCATGAAACTCGCCGGTGTGAACCTCAAGGTCTGGGATGCCACGATGGAGGATATCGACCAGATCGATATCGGCAGCTGGTTCGGCCCCGAATATGCGGATCAGCGCACTCCCACTCTGCGCGACGTTCTGGCTGCGGCCAAGGACAAGTCCAAGGTGATCATTGAGCTGAAGTACTACGGCCATGACGTCGATCTGGAAAACCGCGTGGCGGCGATTGTCGAGGAATTCGGGATGCAGGAAGACATCGCCACCATGTCGCTAAAGTACCCGGCGGTGCAAAAGATGAAAAAGCTGCGACCGGATTGGCGGGCCGGGGTTCTGGCCGCAACAGCGGTGGGCGATCTGACCGGGCTTGAGGGCGATTTCATCGCCGTCAACGCCGCGATGGCGACGCCGGGTCTGGTGCGCTCGGTCCAGGCGGCGGGCAAGGATATCTATGTCTGGACGGTGAATGACCCACTACAGATGTCGGCCATGGCCTCGATGGGGGTGGACGGTCTGATCACCGACCGCCCTGCGATGGCTAACGAAGTGCTGCGGGTGCGGGCGGAAATGGGTCCGGGCGAACGGTTGCTGCTGTGGCTGGCGACAACCTTTGGCATGTCCGCCGATCCTGAGGCCATGCGCGATGACAGCCCGTAAGCTTGCGGCGCTGATTGCGCTGATCGTCACCCCTGCAGCGGCGCAGGACTTTGTGCGCGGCATCGAACTGCCCGCCCACCGTGCGTTGATGGCGCAGCGGGGCGAGGCTGCGCCTGTTCCGTTTGAAACCGATGGTTGCTCGGGTGGCCTGTCGACCAGCTGGCGGTGGGTGGCTGAGACCTTTCCCAAGTTCCGCGCGCTTTATGAGGAACACCCGCCGTGGGAATATTGCTGCGTGACCCATGATCGGGCGTATCACAACGCGGGCGGGGCCACGCAGGCCGAGCAAAGTTTTGACGCGCGCCTTGCGGCCGATGACACGCTGCGCGCCTGCGTCAAACAGCACGGAGAAGCCAATGCCGAAGACTATGCCATCCGCTATGACATGACCCCGGACCAGATTCGCACCGCCCATACCGTCACGGCCGAGGCGATGTATGCGGCGGTCAGATTGGGCGGTGGGCCCTGTTCCGGCCTGCCGTGGCGCTGGGGGTTTGGCTATCCGGGTTGCTCTGTGTTTCTGCCATCGACCCCTGCGCCCGAATGACGTGGTGACAGGCCCTGTTTTTTCTATTATCCAACAGTGCAAACACGCGAATTGGGAATCTTTCAGATGGCTGAACACAAGCACGGCGATATGGACATCACCGTTCAGGAAAAAACCTTTAACGGCTTTATCAAGGCCACCACATGGTGCGTTGTTGCCATCGCCTTCCTGTGCCTGTTCCTGGCGGTCTTCGCCTCTTAAAACCAAACGGGGTCGACCGTGATCAGGATTTTGCTTGCCTGCCTGTTGGCGGCGACCGTAGCAGGCTGTGCAGGTTCACAGCGCCCCCAGGCCGATCAGTCCGAGATTGTGGCAGGGTCCTATCGTGACCCTGGGCCTTCGACCCTGACGCTTTATACCATGATCAGCACCCGGACCGGCTCGGGTGCGCACACTTCGCTGATGATCAGCGGCAGTGAGCGGGTGATCTTTGACCCCGCAGGCTCGTTCCGGGCCGATGTGGTTCCGATCAAGGATGACGTGCTGTACGGCATCACCCCAAACGTGGAACGCGCCTATCGCAGCAGTCACGCGCGCGAGACGCATTTTGCCCGTATCCAGACCATCGAGGTCACGCCGCAGCAGGCCGAGATTGCCTTGCAACTGGCCAAGCAATCGGGGCCGGTGGCTGGGGCATTCTGCGCCAACTCAACCTCTCAGCTGTTGCAACAGGTGCCGGGGTTCGAAGGAATCAGCACCACGTTCTACCCGGTCAAGCTGTCGGATCAATTCGGTCAGATAGCGGGCGTTGTCACCACCGAATACCGTGAAAGTGACGATGCCGATCTGCAAAAAGGTCTGGCCGCGAACAACGCCCTGCTGAACCAGCAGGACGCTGCCCTAGCCCAATAGGTAAAGCAACACGTAGAGCGTGCCGGCCCCCGAAAAGATGGCCGCCAGCACGTTCTTGGTGACCACGCCAACACCCAGTGCGACAGCTGCCGCTGCCATGCGGGACACATCCGGTTGCCCGCCTGTCGCGGTGGGCCACACGACCAAAGGCGCGATCAGGGCCGGGATGATGGCCGCCGCGGTATAGCGCAGATGGCGCAGCAGCCACGGTGGCATAGGGCGGTCTCCGACCAGCCCGATAAAGGCAAAGCGCAGGGCAAAGCTGCCAATGGCCAGCCCGACGATAACGATCCACATGGTGACCGGGTCGACCTGGGTCATGTCTTTCTCCGCTCCAGCATCACCTCGGTTTGCGCGCCTGCGATCATGCCCGCAGCGCCCGCGATCAACAGACCCAGATTGTACGGAACCGACACGCACAAAAGGGCCACGACGATGGCCACAAAGGCCGCAACCACATGGGCCGCGGTGCGCATCATCGGTCCGATCATGGCCAGAAAGGTGATCGGCAGCGCGAAATCCAGCGCCCAGCTTTCAGGAATGCGGGCCCCAAGCAGGGCCCCTAGATAAGACGCCAAAATCCACAAGGGGCTGATCAGCGTCACGGTGCCAAAGAAATACGCCATACGCTGTGGTATGGTCATCTGCGGCTCTTTCTCGAACCGGGCGATCCCGCAGGCATAGGATTGATCTACCGTCACATAGGCCGCCAGCGCCCGCTGCCAAAGGGGCGCGGCCCCCAGATAGGGCGTCAGCGAGGCCGAATACATCGCCACCCGCAGGTTCACGGCCAATGCCGAGGCCAGCACGATGATCGTGGGCGTATTCTCTTGCATCAGTTGCAGCGCTGTAAACTGCGCGGCCCCTGCAAAAACGGTGGCAGAGAAGGCAACGGTTTGCACGATGGTCAGCCCGGCCTCGGTGGCGAAAACGCCGAACAAGGTGCCGAAGGGGATCGCCACAAAGATAAAGGGCGCCCCGTCGCGAATACCTTTCCAGAAGTATGACTTGGATGTGGTGTCTGCCATGGCTAGATCCTATGGTGTCAGCCGCAGCAGTAGCGGTGTTACGAAAGGGTTGCAATTGGCCACGGAACTGGATCTCTCGGACTACATCATCGCCCCCGATCCCGGCGCGGCCCGCCTGACCCGCGCGGTCGAAGGTGTAGACCAGAATGGCGAGGTCAGCCATATCTCGGTTGTCGAGGAGCGCCCGCTGACGATTTTCCTCAATTCACAGGAGATCGTGACCGCCATGACCATCGGCGACTATCCCGAATATCTGGCGCTGGGATTCCTGCGCAATCAGGGGATGCTGCTGGCCGATGACGAAATCACCCGTGTCGACTATGACGATGATCTGGAAACGGTTGTTGTCCGCACGGCGCGCCAGACGTCTTACGAGGATAAGCTCAAGAAAAAGACCCGCACCAGCGGCTGCGCGGTTGGGACGGTATTCGGCGACATGATGGAAGGGCTTGAGGACGTGCGCCTTCCGCAGGTGCAAGTGCGGACCTCGTGGCTGTATGATCTGGCCGCCAAGATCAACCGCACGCCGTCTTTGTACCTTGAGGCCGGGGCAATCCACGGCACGGTGCTGTGCCGCGAAAACCGACCTTTGGTCTATATGGAGGACGTGGGCCGCCACAACGCCGTCGACAAGATCGCGGGCTGGATGCTGTCCGAGGGCGAGGCGGCAGAGGACAAGATCCTCTATACCACGGGCCGTCTGACATCCGAGATGGTGATCAAAACGGCAATGATGGGCATCCCGGTGCTGGCGTCTCGGTCCGGTTTTACGGCCTGGGGCGTCGAGATCGCGCGCGAGGTCGGCCTGACCCTGATCGGCCGCATGCGCGGGCAGCGGTTCGTGTGCCTGTCCGGTGAGGATCGCCTGCTGCGCGATATCGACCCGGCAAGCGTGGCTGTCGAGGATAAGAAACATCGTCGGAAGAGTGCGGGATGAATGACTTGGAATTCGTATTGGCACTGACGAGGCTTTTACTACCTTTTCTGTTTTTTGGTCTTGTTGGGCTCGCTTTTAGTTATCGAATGCTATGGCCACTAATGCGAAAGCTAAACCATTCGGGGTTTGATAAACGTGCCACGCGGAAACTCCTGTTTGCGGGGTGCTCCAACGGTACGCCGGAGATAGAGGCCGAAATCAAAAGATGCAGGCTTGCCTATGCTGGACTGCTTTGCTTGTTCTTGGCATTCGCAGCTTTCTATTTCGGGCTTGGTGCCGCCCTGTTATTGGGGGCGCTGGTGCTGATAAATATGCTGTTGGCGCGCCCGCTTGAAATTACTGAGGACGCCCAATGACCAAACCTCTCGGAGTGATCCTCGCCGGTGGTCTCGCCACCCGAATGGGCGGTGGCGACAAGGGGCTGCTGCAGATCGGTGGGCAGAGCCTGATGTCCCATGTCATTGACCGCCTTGCGCCTCAAGTTGACGGGCTGGCGCTGAACGCAAATGGTGATCCTGAGCGGTTTACCGATCTGAACCTGCCAATCCTGCCGGATACGATCGACGGTTTCGCTGGCCCTCTGGCCGGGGTGCTGGCGGGGCTGGACTGGGCGGCAACGCAAGGCGCGGATGCGATCGTCACTGCCGCCGCTGACACGCCCTTTTTCCCGCGTGATCTGGTGGCGCGGCTGACCGATACCGCAAAAGGGCAAACCTATCCGCTTGTGCTGGCCACCACGCCGCGCACCGGGGATGAGGCGCTGAAATCCGGCGGGGGTAAGCGGGTCAACCGGCACCCGACCTTTGGCCTCTGGCCCGTGGCGCTGCGCGATGATCTGCGCGACGCGTTGAACAACGGGTTGCGCAAGGTGGTGATCTGGACCGACCAGCATGACGGGCGCGAGGCGCTGTTCCCGGCGGACCCGTTCGATCCCTTCTTTAACGTCAATACGCCCGACGATCTGGCGCGGGCGGAACATCTGTTGGAGCAGGCATGAGGGTCTACGGCGTCACCGGCTGGAAAAACGCCGGTAAAACCGGATTGATGGAGCGTTTGGTGTCTGAGATCACCGGGCGTGGTTTCACCGTCTCCACCCTCAAACACGCGCATCACAGCGTCGACGTGGACCAACCCGGCACCGACAGTTACCGCCATCGCGCGGCAGGCGCGTCCGAGGTGCTGTTGGCCTCGGGTCAACGCATCGCGATCATGCAGGAATTGCGCGGCGCGCCCGAACCTGCGCTTGCCGATCTGCTGGCGCGACTGGCTCCGGTCGATCTGGTACTGATCGAAGGCTTCAAGCGCGACGCCCACCCCAAGGTTGAGGCGTTCCGGGCCGAGGCCAACAACCCGCTGATGGCCCCCGAAAACCCGACGATCCGCGCGGTGGCCAGTGACACGCCATTGGACGTCAACCAGCCGGTCTTCGATCTGAATGACACCAGCTCCATCGCGGATTTCATCCTGCACGAGGTGGGGCTATGACCAAACCGAACATCAAACCTCCGCCCTTGCGCAATGATTGTTTTGCCTTGCCTGCCGGGGTGAACTGGACGCCGGTGGATGAGGCTTTGGCCTTGCTGCGCGACCGTCTGACGGTGGTTGCCGCTGCGCAAGAGGTGCCTCTGGCGCAGGCGATGGGGCGAATTCTGGCCGAGGATGTCTTTGCGAAACGTTCGAACCCGCCGCAGCCAAATACGGCGGTGGATGGCTATGGCTTTGCCGGGGCTGCGCCCGAGGGGCCGCAGGTGATGCCGCTGCATCCGGGTCGTGCGGCGGCGGGCATTCCGTTCGACGGCGCGGTGCCCGCAGGCTATGCGCTGCGCGTGCTGACCGGTGCGGCTTTGCCCGCTGGCGTGGACACGGTGATATTGGAAGAAGACGTCACTGTTCAGGACAACCACATCGCCTTTCACGGACCCTTGAAACAGGGCGCAAATACCCGCAAGGCGGGTGAGGATGTGGCCGAGGGCGATCCGGTTCTGCCCGCCGGGCGCAGGATCACCCCCGCTGATCTGGCCTTGCTTTCGGCAACCGGGGTCGCCGAAATCAGCGTGCGCCAAACGCTGCGCGTGGCGGTTTTGTCTACGGGGGATGAACTGGTTGAACCCGGTGAGGTCGCAGGCCCCGGCCATATCTATGATGCCAATCGCCCGATGCTGTTGTCCTTGCTGGGGCGGATGGGGTTTCAGCCTGTCGATATGGGCCGGGTGTCCGATGATCGTGCGGCGTTACGCGATTGTTTGGACAGGGCCGCTGCGCAGGCGGATGTGATCCTGACCAGCGGCGGTGCCTCTGCTGGGGATGAGGATCATGTGTCTGCGTTGTTGCGACAGGCCGGCGCGATGCAGGAATGGCGGATTGCGCTGAAACCCGGACGGCCTTTGGCGCTGGGAATGTGGGATCAGACGCCGGTCTTTGGCCTGCCGGGCAACCCGGTGGCGGCCATGGTCTGCACGCTGATCTTCGCGCGCCCGGCCCTTGGCCTGATGGCGGGCGAAGGCTGGTCCGAGCCGCAGGGCTTTGACCTGCCCGCCGCGTTTGAAAAACGCAAGAAACCCGGCCGCCGCGAATACCTGCGCGCCCGTGTCCGCGATGGCCGGGCCGAGGTGTTCGCCTCCGAAGGGTCAGGCCGCATCAGCGGGTTGAGCTGGGCCGAAGGGCTGGTCGAGATTGCCGATGGTGCGCGCCATATCACCCCCGGCGATATGGTGCGGTTCATTCCTTACGGCAGCTTCGGACTCTAGAGGCTCAGTCGAACGTCCCGGCCACACGCCCCAGCAACATAAAGGCCCGTGCGGTGCGGGTCTCTCCCAGCGCCGATAGATCGGCATCGCTGGCCTCGGGCTCAAAACCGACAATCATATGGTCGAACCGGCGCAGGAAGTGATGGGCCGCGTCGCGAAAGATCGGGTCCTGCTTCATCCGGGCCGCCGTCAGCGCCAGAGAGGAGCGGTCGCGTATGCCCCCAAGCGCGGCCACGGAACGGCCACGCGCGCCTTGGGCAAACTGCCGCCAGATCTCGGGCCGGGCCATGTCGGGGCGCAGGTCATCCATATAGATGCCCTCTTGGCTCAGCAGGGTCAGAACGTCCTGCGAGGCTTGCACCAGCTTTGCGGTCTTGCGGTCCTTCAGTGCCAGACGCAGGGCATCGAACCCTGCGGCATCATCCTGCGTTTCAGGAAAGTTCAGTGCGCGGATGAACACATCGGTGCTGAGCGGTGGCGCAATATCTTCGGCCTGCGTTCCAAGCTCAAGCGAGGTTTGATCGCCTGTACCATTCGGCGCGGTACGAGGCGCGGGTTCTGCCCGCTTGGTGGAGAAGGTTGCCAGCGCGCTTTCGGTTTTCTTCGCACTCTGGGCGATTTCATCCAGCTTTTTGTTGACCGCCGGCTCATAGGAACTTGCGGCGCGTTGCTGTTGTATCACGTATGTCTGCCGGATTGCGTCAATCGCAGTTTGCAGCCGCTCGCTTTCCTCGCGCATCACCCGGCTGGCGCGCATCGCCGTAGCGGCAACCCAGATCATTGCTACTGGCATGAACACCGCCAGCAGCGTCACGATGAATCCGCCGCCCTGCGACTGGCCCGGCAGGACCAGAAACAGCACGGACACCACCAGCCAGATCACGCTCAGTACAATTGCCGCGATCTCGATCTCGGTCAGGGATGGCCGCGAGGGTTTGTCATATATGCCCAGCGAGGTCGGCCGTTCGGTCTCCTGCTCGGGCGTTGGCTGTGACATGGGAACGCTCCGGTCAGGCGTACTCGATACTCAGAACTTCGTAAGACCGCACGCCGCCGGGGGTGCGAACTTCGACACTGTCGCCTTCGTCCTTGCCGATCAGGGCACGGGCCATAGGGGATTTGACGTTCAGCAGGCCGTTTTCGATATTGGCCTCATATTCACCCACGATCTGCCAGGTCTTTTCCTCGTCGGTGTCCTCATCGACCAGCGTGACCTTGGCGCCGAACTTGATCGCCCCCGACAGCTTGGCCGGGTCGATCACGTCGGCCAGCGAGAGGATACCTTCCAGTTCCTTGATGCGGCCTTCGATAAAGCCCTGTTTTTCACGGGCCGAGTGATATTCGGCGTTTTCCTTCAGATCCCCCAGTTCACGGGCCGAGGCGATGGCCTCGATGATCGCCGGGCGTTCGACGGATTTCAGGTTTTTCAGCTCGGCCTCGAGCGCGGCATTGCCCGCAGGCGTCATTGGAATCTTTTCCATGGTCTTGTCGTCCACGCATAAAGTGATGCGCCCCGCCGCATGGAACCAGCGTCGGGGCGATTTGATGGGTTGGCAAATACCTGACCCAAACAAGGCACGAAATGCAAGAGGGCTTGGCCGCATAGCGGGCGGATTACAGCCTAGGCGTAGCTAATCACCTCGAATTCGATGTCATTGTCATCATTGAAATAGAACCGGCGGCCGGGCTCGTAATCGGCGTGGGATTTGGGGGTGAACCCCGCATCGATCACTTTTTGCTCGGTCGCGTCGATGTCGTCGACCAACACACCCACATGGTTCAGCCCGCCCAAGATGTCATAGCTGCTTTCGCCTGACGGCTTCGGATCGCTGGGCGCATAAAGGGCCAGATAGGTATGGGCGCTGCCCACATGCACAGTATAGCCGCCCGCAATGGCCGGGCCTTCCCAGCGGGTTTTCCAGCCAAACACCTTTTGCATCCACGCCGCCGAGGCCTGCGGGTCGCGCACGGTGAAGTTGGTATGTTCAAGCGTTGCCATCATCGGGATCTCCTTTGTGATTTGAGGCTTGTCCCGACTCACCGTAATTTCTAAACCTAACTTGAGGTCAAGGTATTTTTAATGAGGTCCAGATGGCAATCTCCGAAGGGTTGGCAATTGGCGCGCTGGCGCGGCGCACCGGGTTGGCGGTGTCCGCCATCCGCTATTACGAGGCGCAGGGTCTGATCACGCCCTGGCGCAACGCCGGTGGGCAGCGGCGCTATCAGCGCGCCGACATTCGCCGGCTGAGCTTTGTCATGATCGCGCAGCAATTCGGCCTGTCGCTGCCCGAGATTCGCGAGGTGCTCTCAGGGCTGCCCGGAAACCGCACGCCAACGCCTAAGGACTGGCAGAAGATCAGCGTCGGTCTGCGCGCCCGTCTGGATCAGCGAATCGCCACCCTGACGCGCTTGCGCGACAATCTGGACGGCTGCATTGGCTGTGGCTGTCTGAGCCTGCCGAAATGCGCCCTTTACAACCCCGATGACCGTGCCAAATCCTATGGTAGCGGCCCCAGATACCTGATGGGCGACGCGCCAGAGGACAGAAGTGTCGAATAGCGTCTTTGTTACGCCGTGTTTCGATTGACCTATGTCTTTCCAAACATGTAATCACCCGTGAAACAATATTGCGCCGACCACGCAGTGAAAGCGCCAATTCGGAAAAGTTAGCTAAGGAGCCCGCGATGGCCGAGATTGAACGCGAAGCGATGGAGTACGACGTTGTGATCGTAGGTGCAGGCCCTGCTGGCCTGTCTGCGGCCATTCGTCTGAAACAGCTGGATGCCGACCTGAATGTTGTGGTTCTGGAAAAGGGCTCGGAAGTGGGTGCGCATATCCTGTCGGGCGCGGTGCTGGACCCGTGCGGGCTGGATGCGCTGATCCCGGACTGGAAGGAAAAAGGTGCGCCGCTGAATGTGCCGGTGCACGAAGACAATTTCTATATGCTGGGCGAAGCCGGTAAAATCCGCATCCCCAACGCCCCGATGCCGCCGCTGATGAACAACCACGGCAATTACATCGTCTCGATGGGCAATGTCTGCCGTTGGATGGCCGAACAGGCCGAGGAACTGGGCGTGGAAATCTTCCCCGGCATGGCGTGTTCCGAGCTTGTCTACGGCGAGAATGGCGAAGTCAAAGGCGTGGTCGCCGGTGTGTTTGGGCTGGAAGCGGACGGTTCTTACGGCCCCAACACCGAACCGGGGATGGAGCTGCACGGCAAATATGTCTTCCTGTCGGAAGGTGTGCGTGGATCTCTGTCCAAAGAAGTGATCGCCAAATACGACCTGTCTGCGGGCAAAGAGCCGCAGAAATACGGCGTCGGCATGAAAGAGATCTGGGAGATCGACCCGGCCAAGCACAAAGAAGGCTCTGTCACGCATACCATGGGCTGGCCTCTGGGCAGCAACGCGGGCGGCGGGTCGTTTATCTATCACCTAGAAAACAATCAGGTTTATGTCGGTTTCGTGGTGCACCTGAACTACAAGAACCCGCACCTGTATCCCTACATGGAATTCCAACGCTTCAAGCACCATCCGATGGTGGCCGAACTGCTGAAAGGCGGCAAGCGTGTGGCCTATGGCGCGCGCGCGATCACCGAGGGCGGTTATCAGTCGATGCCCAAGCTGGTCGCGCCGGGCGTGGCGCTGCTGGGCTGTTCGGCGGGCATGGTCAATGTGCCGCGCATCAAGGGCAACCACAACGCGATGCTGTCGGGCAAAGCCGCAGCCGAGGCCGCCTTTGACGCGATCAAGGCCGACCGGTCCGGTGATGAACTGTCTGACTACGAGACCGAAGTGCGCAACGGGCCCATCGGCAGCGACCTGAAAAAGGTGCGCAACGTCAAGCCGATCTGGTCGAAATGGGGCCTGACCGCATCTTTGATGCTGGGTGGTCTGGACATGTGGACCAACACGCTGGGCTTTTCGCTGCTCGGTACGGTGGGCCACGGCAAGAACGATGCGCAATCGACCGAAGAGGCCAGCAAGCACAAGCCGATCGACTATCCCAAGCCCGATGGCGTGCTGTCCTTTGACCGTCTGACCAACGTGTCCTTTGCGATGACCAATCACGAGGAAAGCCAGCCCTGCCATCTGCGGCTGACCGACCCCGAAGTGCCGGTCAAAGTGAACTTGCCCAAATTCGACGAACCGGCACAGCGCTATTGCCCCGCCGGTGTGTATGAAATGGTTCAGGATGAAGACGGCCCGCGGTTCGTGATCAACTTCCAGAACTGCGTCCATTGCAAGACCTGTGACATCAAGGACCCCAGCCAGAACATCACCTGGACCACGCCGCAGGGTGGGGATGGACCGAATTATCCCAACATGTAAGCAAAAAACCGGGCACTGGCAGGGTCGTGAAGGCTCTGCCATTGCCTCTTGCCAGCCAAAGCCCTAGCTTTACCTACAGACAAGAATAGCAAGGCAGGATTTAGGTGGCTTCTTTGGTTCGTCGCGCAGCGCTGGCTGTAGTGTTTTCCTCGTCTTTTGTGTTTCCCGCTTTGGCGGATACCGGTTCGGGTGCCTATCTGGCCGGGCGGCAGGCTGTTTACGAAAGTGACTATACAGCGGCCGAGCGCTATTATGCGCAGGCGTTGAGAGTCGATCCCGAAAACGCAGCCCTTTTGGAAAGCGTTCTGGTCGCGCGCCTGTCACTGGGCGAAGTGCAGCGCGCCTTGCCCATTGCGCAAACCATCGAAGAAATGGAGTTGACCAGCCAAGCCGCCCGGATGGTGATCACCGCAAATCTGGTCGCAGAGGGACAGCTTGACGAACTGCTGGCCCGCGATCCCGAAACACAGGGCGTTGGGCCTTTGGTGGACGGGCTGATGATCGGCTGGGCCCATATGGGGCAGGGCGCGGTGACCCGTGCGATGGAGCAGTTCGACGAGGTCTCGACTCAGGATGGCCTGCGCGACTTTGCCCTGTATCACAAGGCGCTGGCGCTGGCTTCGATCGGGGATTTCGAAGGCGCAGAAGAGGTTTTTAGCGCCCATGATGGCGCGGTCTCGCGGTTTTCGCGCCGGGCTGCGCTGGCCCGGGCCGAGGTGCTGTCTCAGCTGGACCGAAACGAAGAAGCTCTGGCGTTTCTGGACGAGGTGTTCGCGGCAGGCCGTGATCCATCAATCGAAGGCTACGTGGCCCGTCTGACCGATGGACAAACCCTGCCTTTCACCCACGCGCAATCGGCGCAGGACGGTATGGCCGAGGTGTTCTTTTCCGTTGGGGCCGCCCTGAACGGTGAGGCCGCTCCGAACTATGTGCTGCTTTATGTGCGAACCGCCGCGTTCCTGCGTTCGGGGCATGTAGATGCGATCCTGCTGGGCGCGGAATTGCTGGACGGGCTGGAACAATACGATCTTGCGGTTGACGCCTATCGTGCAGTCCCTGCCGACAGCAGCGACTATCACGTGGCCGAACTGGGCCGGGCTGAGGTTCTCAGCCGGTCGGGCAAAGCTGATGCAGCGGCCGAAGTGTTGCAGACACTGGCCAGTCAGAACCCAACCCTGCCCAGCGTGCACGTTGCGTTGGCCGATCTGCAGCGCCAGCAAGAAGAATATGGCAGCGCTGTTGCCTCGTACAGCACGGCCATTGATCTGACCGAAGGCGCTTCGGGTGCAAGTTGGTTCCTGCACTACGCGCGCGGTATTTCGCATGAACGGCTCAAGCAGTGGGATCAGGCCGAGGCCGATTTCCGCCGCGCATTGGAACTGAACCCCGACCAGCCGCAGGTTCTCAATTACCTTGGCTATTCGCTGGTTGAACGGCGCGAGAAACTGGATGAGGCGCTGGACATGATCGAACGCGCCGTGTCAGCGCGCCCCGATAGCGGATATATCGTCGACAGTCTGGGCTGGGTCCTGTTCCGTCTGGGTCGCTATGACGAAGCGGTCGGCCACATGGAGCGCGCGGTTGAGCTGATGCCCGTCGATCCGGTGGTCAATGATCATCTGGGCGATGTCTATTGGGCCGTCGGTCGCGCGCGCGAGGCTGAGTTCCAGTGGAAACGTGCCCTGTCCTTTGTCGATCCCGAGGATACCGATGCCGAGGCTGATCCCGAGCGTATCCGCCGCAAGCTTGAGATCGGGCTGGATGCAGTTTTGGCCGAGGAAGGCGCAGATCCCCTAAAGGTCGCCAACGGTAACTAACACCCTGTGCCGGAAATCCTAACGCGTTGGGGCGATCAGTTCAGTCGCGAGACCACGTAATCGGCCAGATCACGCAGCAAGGTGCGCAGTTCGTGGTCGGGCAGAGGGTCCAGCGACGCCTTGGCCTTTGCGGCCCAGTCAAACGCATCTGACCGTGTGGCCTCCAGCGAGCCGTATTTGCCCATCAGGCCAAGCGCGTGACCCAGATCGCCCTCTTCCTGACGGCCCTTGCCGATCGTACGTTCCCAAAAGGCGCGTTCATCCGGGGTGGCCTGTGCGACGGCTTTGATCACCGGCAGCGTCAGCTTGCGCTCGCGGAAGTCGTCGCCAACATTCTTGCCGGTCGCTTTGCTATCACCCTGATAATCCAGAAGATCGTCCGCGATCTGGAACGCGATTCCCAGCGCATCGCCATAGTCGTACAGCGCCTTGACCTGCTCCTCAGAAGCGCTTGCAATGACGCCGCCCACCTCGGTTGCGGCCGAAAACAGCGCTGCGGTTTTGCCGCGCACAACTTGCAGATAGACGGATTCATCCGTGCCCAGATCGGTGGCTGCGGTCATTTGCAGAACCTCGCCCTCGGCAATCGTGGCCGAGGCGTTGGCGAGGATGTCCAGAACACGCAGCGATCCGGTCTCAACCATCAGTTGGAAACTGCGGGAAAACAGGTAATCGCCGACCAGAACGCTGGATTTGTTGTCCCACAGCAGATTCGCCGTGGGCCGCCCGCGCCGCTGGGCGCTTTCGTCGACCACGTCGTCATGCAGCAGGGTTGCGGTGTGGATGAATTCGACCGTTGCGGCCAGCCGCACGTGATGGTCGCCCGCATACCCAAACAACCGGGCCGCCGCCAGCGTCAGCATGGGGCGCAGACGTTTGCCGCCCGCCTCGACCAAATGCGCGGTCACTTCGGGGATGCGCGGCGCGTGCTCGGACGCCATACGCGTGCGGATCAGCGTGTTGACCGCCTCCATTTCGGCGGTCAGAATCTCTGCCAGTCGCTCATGCGGTTTCGTGATCGTATCGATATTCATCACACCCCTGATACAAGGCTCGACATCTTAGCCACCTTGCCCTTACATCCATCCCCATGAAAGAACTTTTGCGCAGCACCGATCCGACGATCCTGGCTTTTGCTTCGGCCCTTCTTGAAGGCGAGGATATAGACTGCTTTCAGATGGACGTAAATATGAGCATCCTCGAAGGCGGCATCGGAATCTTCCCCCGTCGCCTGATGGTGCGGGCCGACGATCTGACCCGTGCGGAAAGAGTCATGCGCGACAATGACATCCCGCTGGGGCGATGACCTGCTTCCCCGATAGCGATCTGACCCGTAACGATTTTTTGAGCGGCCGTGTACGTCTGTGGCAACCGCGGTCCGGCTATCGGGCAGGAGTTGACCCGGTTCTGCTGGCGGCGTCGGTCCCGGCGGTCCCTGGTCACAGCGTGCTGGAGCTTGGCTGCGGTGCAGGGGCTGCGATCCTGTGTCTGATGGCGCGGGTTTCGGGCCTGCAGGGCGTGGGGGTCGAACTTCAACCCGCCTATGCCGATCTGGCGCGCCGGAATGCCGATGAAAACAATGCCTCGCTTGACGTGATCGAGGCGGATTTGACTGCGCTGCCCGCCGATCTGCGGCAACGGCAGTTCGACCATGTGATCGCGAATCCTCCTTATTACCGGGCCGGGGCACATAGTCCGGCGGCAGACAAAGGGCGCAGCATGGCCTTGGGCGAGGACACGCCGTTGGCAGAGTGGTTCGATACCGCCGCTCGGCGCCTCGCGCCGCGCGGGTATCTGCATATGATCCAGAAAGCCGACCGCCTGCCCGACATGCTGGCGGGCTGTACGGGACGGTTGGGTTCGGTCGAAGTTCTGCCGCTGGCCGCGCGCACCGGTCGCACCGCTGAATTGGTCATGCTGCGCGCCAGAAAAGGGGGTCGGGCAGGTTTCCGGTTGCACGCGCCTTTGATCCTGCATGCGGGCGAGCGACATGAGAAAGACGGCGAAAGCTATACGCCACAGGTCTCATCGGTGCTGCGGAATGGGGCCGCGATCACCGGGATTTTCGGTCAATAGGCATTAACCAGCCGAATTTGTCGGATTTATTATAGTTTCTGTGCGCCTGCAGCGTGACAGGGTGGAAACGATGTGGTCAACTTCTTACGTGAAACTCAGACACCAACAGAGGAGTACCGCCATGAGCGTGAGCGCACATCTGACCGAACTGAAGAAGAAGCACGAAAATCTCGGTCTTGAAGTTGAACAAGCACAACGCTCGCCTGGCATCGACGATCTCCATATTGCGCAGCTGAAAAAGCAGAAGCTGAGGCTCAAGGAAGAGATCGAGCGATTGTCGAGTTAACGACGCAGACTGGCGCGCGCGGCAATCGTCGCGCCGCCTGTGATAAGCACCGCCGCGATCGCCAGACCCCAGGACGGGGCGGCGATCCCGGCCACAACCAAAGCCAGCGTAGACAGCAAAGGTGCCGCGTAGGACGCCGTGCCCAATATCTGAATGTCGCCCTGCTTGACCCCGATGTCCCACACATAAAACGCCAGCCCGACGGGTCCCAGCCCAAGGGCCGCGACCGAGGCCCAGCCAAAGGCGCTGCTGGGCCAGACTGTTTCCTCGATCGCCAAATGCAAAACACCCGACGCAACGGCTGTGGCAACGCAAAATACGGCCACTGAACTGGTCGGAGTATCCCCCAGCTTGCGCGACAACACCGAATAGCCTGACCAGGTCAGCGCGCAGAGCAATGCCAGACCATAGCCGGGCAGGTGGGCCGCCTGAAACCCCATCCCGCCGCCTCCGGCGATGATCACCGCGGCCCCGGCAAATCCGAGACAGGCGCCAAACAGATGTCCAAGGCGCAGGTTCTCGCCCGGCAGCAACCCGGAAAACAACACGATCAACAGGGGCCAGAGATAGGCGATCAAGCCTGCCTCGGCCGCTGGGGCCATGCGCAGGGCCGAGAAATACAGCGCGTGATAGCCAAACAGACCAATGGTGCCGAACAGATAGGTGGTCCAGGGCACGGTGCGCAATTGACGCAACCCGCCGCTGGCCCATGTCCAGATCAGGCCCAAGGTGCCGCCGATGGAAAAACAGATGGCGTTCAGCAAGAGCGGTGGCGTGGGCGAGGATCCGACGGTGAACAGGGCCAGCAAGGACCACAGCAGGACAGCGATGAACCCGATAGTCGTGGCGCGGGATCTGGTCATGAGGTGGGGACGTCTTCTACGGGGATGATCTTGAATGCGTCCGAAATATGCGCGGTTTTTTCAATCTCGGCAATGAACCAATCCCGAAAAGCCGCGATCTGAGGGCGTTTTTCGGCCCCCGGCAGGCAGAGAAAACGAAACCGCCCGCGTGTCTCAATCGCTGTTTTGAAAGGTGCGACCAGTCGCCCTTCGGTCAGGTCCTTCAGGATCATCGCGCGACGCCCCAAGACCACACCAACACCCGCAACAGCAGCATCAATCGCATGATCTGCGTTGGAAAAACGCGCGCCATGCTCGGGCGTGAACGTGATCCCCACGGCCCGAAACCACGTGGGCCAGTCACATTTCGGCCTGAGAAACGCAATCGAGTCGTCATGGATCAGGGGCGCATCCTTCAGGCTTTCGGGTGTCGGAAACTGCGCGGCCAATTCCGGGGTCATCACCGGGGTCAGCCATTCCTTGCGCACGGGTACGGAATAGAGCCCTTCGTCCGGGCCATAGCCAAAGCGTATGGCCACATCCACATCGTCTCGTTCAAGGTCCATGTTGCGCAAAGTGGCCGAGAATTTCAGGTCAATCTCGGGATGTGCCCGCGCAAACTCATACAGCCGGGGTGCCAGCCACTTGGCCGTCAGCGCCGGGCCCGCCGTGACCGTCAGACTGGTGTCGTCGCCCTGCCGCCGGGCCGCCTGCCAGGCGGTTTGCAGCGCCGCAAACCCTTCGGCCGCACCGGGGGCGAGCGCTCGCCCGGCATCGGTCAGTTCAACGGCGCGGTTCAGGCGACGAAACAGAGGACGGCCCAAGTGTTCCTCAAGCGATTTGATCTGGAACGACAATGCAGCCGGTGTCACGTGCAGCTCATCCGCGGCCTTGGCAAAAGACATATGCCGGGCCGCTGCATCAAAGGCACGCAGCGCTGTCAGGGGCGGAAAGGCGGCACTCATTCGATCAAGAATTTCTTAACTGGTTGTCGTAAAAAGCTCGTTTGTCAGCTTTGAAGATAAGGCGCATATTCAGGGAAAGTCAAGCAAAGCTGAACTGAAAGGATGCCTGTCATGATCGAGATGACCACAAACCCCGCAGCCGTCCGCGCGTTTCAGCGGGCCCATGCTGAGCGCGGCAAGATCATCAAAAACGCCCTTGCGTGGCTATTCGGTTCCCGCTGAACGCAGTGCACACGTTCTTACGGGATGAACAAGGGCCGGCCCAGAGTGGACCGGCCCTTGTTCGTGCTGTGCGTTCGGATTACGAGAAGAACTGAGCGCCGTTCGCCGAAATTGTCGAGCCATTGATGAACTGCGAGTCATCCGAGGCCAGGAAGGTCACGCAGCGCGCGATCTCGTCGGCCTCGCCCAGACGGCCTGCAGGAATCTGGCTGATGATGGCTTCACGCACTTTTTCAGGAACGGCCATCACCATTTCGGTTCCGATATAGCCGGGGCAGACCGCGTTTGCGGTGATCCCCGCCCGCGCACCTTCCTGTGCCAGCGATTTGACGATGCCCAGATCGCCCGCCTTGGTCGCGGCATAGTTCACCTGTGCGAACTGACCTTTTTGTCCATTGACCGAGCTGATGACGATGACGCGGCCAAACTTACGCTCGCGCATGCCGGGCCAGATCGGGTGAACGGTGTTGAACACGCCGGTCAGGTTGGTGTCGATCACCTGCTGCCACTGCTCGGGTGTCATCTTGTGGAAGGGTGCGTCACGGGTGATCCCTGCATTGGCGACCACCACGTCAATCGGGCCAAGCTCGGCTTCGACTTTCTCGATGCCTGCTTTGGATTCCTCATAATCGGCCACGTTCCATTTGTATGTGCCGATGCCGGTTTCCTCGGTGAAGTTTGCCGCCGCTTCGTCGTTCCCGGCATAGGTGGCCGCAACATTATACCCTTCGGCCTTGAGCGCCTTGGAAATTGCTGCGCCGATGCCGCGGGAACCGCCGGTAACGAGTGCTGTACGTGCCATTGAGGACTCCTCCAATTTTGATCTGTCTAGTAATTCTGTTACTTTGTGGGGTTTAATTGCGCAATATCGTTTCGCGTGAGTTTTGATCTTTCTTGCAAATGATAAAGGCGCATCTCAGGGGAAGGTTTGATCTAAAACAAAAAAGGGCGTCCATTGGACGCCCTTGGTATCGGGATGTCAGCGCATTCAGTCGCGCTCCACACACAGGGCGACGCCCATACCGCCACCGATGCAGAGGGTCGCGAGACCCTTCTTGGCATCGCGGCGCTTCATTTCAAAGAGCAGGGTGTTCAGAACGCGGCAGCCGGATGCACCGATCGGGTGGCCGATGGCAATCGCACCGCCATTGACGTTCACGATCGACGGGTCCCAGCCCATGTCTTTGTTCACGGCGCAGGCCTGTGCGGCAAAGGCTTCGTTGGCCTCGACCAGATCCAGATCGCCAACTGACCAGCCGGCTTTCTCCAGCGCCTTGCGCGACGCATAGATCGGACCGACGCCCATGATTGACGGGTCCAAACCGGCGGTCGCGTAGGATGCGATCCGGGCCAGCGGTTCGATCCCGCGCTTTTCGGCGTTTTCGGCCGACATCAGCAGCGTGGCCGCGGCCCCGTCATTCAGACCCGAAGCGTTTGCCGCCGTGACCGAGCCGTCCTTGGTGAAGGCAGGGCGCAGTTTGGCCATCGCCTCCATGGTCGCGCCGTGGCGGATGTATTCGTCGCTGTCCATCACGATGTCGCCCTTGCGGGTCTTGATGGTGAAGGGCGTGATTTCGTCAGCAAACTTGCCAGCCTTTTGCGCGGCTTCAGCCTTGTTCTGGCTGGCGACGGCGAATTCGTCCTGCTGATCGCGGCTGATCTGCCATTTCTCGGCGACATTCTCAGCGGTTTGACCCATGTGATAGCCGTTGAAGGCATCCCACAACCCGTCGCGGATCATCGTGTCGATATATTTCATGTCGCCCATCTTCTGACCCGCGCGCAAGGCGGCGGCATGGGGCGAAAGGGTCATGTTCTCTTGACCGCCGGCGGCGACAATCTCGGCATCGCCCAGTTGGATGTGCTGAGCCCCCAATGCCACGGCGCGCAGGCCCGAGCCGCAAACCTGATTGATACCCCAGGCCGCGCTTTCCTGCGGAAGGCCGGCGTTGATATGGGCCTGACGTGCAGGGTTCTGGCCCTGTGCGGCTGTCAGAACCTGACCCAAAATGGTCTCGCTGACTTCGTCCTTTTCGATCCCTGCGCGTTCAACGACGGCCTCAAGAACAGCCGCGCCCAAATCATGTGCAGGGGTGTTTGCAAATGAGCCACCAAAACTGCCGACGCCTGTCCGGGCAGCGGATGCGATTACTACGTTGGTCATTCAGACAATCCTTTACCATCAAGGTTCCGGGGGAACCCTAACGGCGCGCATCCCAAAGGCATAGCCCCTGTGAACCAGAGCGCCTTGCATTACCCCGCTTCAACTGTGCATGACATAGCGTAATGCTGCACGTGCAGCAACGGTCAGCTTGTCTCAGGCGTGGGCGAGGCCGGATTTCAGCGCTTAGCTGCCGGTTTGTTTGGCTTTTTCACCCTTCCACGGGGCCGAGACGGTAGGAGCCCCGAACAAGTACCCCTGCAGGCAATCGACGCCATTTGCCACCAGAAATGCGGCGTCTTCCTTGGTTTCGACCGATTCGGCTGTCACCAGAATCTCGAATTCTCGGGCCACGGCGACAAGGGCGCGCACCAGCGCCTGATTGTCGGAATTGCTGCTGACGCCCCGAACGAACTGTCCATCGATCTTGGCGGCATCGAACAGAAACTCGCGAAAGTGGCGGAAGCTGAAGTTGCTGGCCCCGAAATCATCCAGTGCAAAGGCCACGCCGCGCGGTTGCATCCGGTCCATGAAATCTATCACCAGCTCGGGCACTGTCATGGCAGAGCTTTCCGAAATCTCCAGTATCAATCGCTCACCGATATGGGCGTGCTTTTTTAGAAACCGCTCCAGCACGCGCGTATATCGTGCATAGCCGATCGACCGAGCAGACATGTTGATCGAAAGCCTGATATCCGGGGTTCTGGCCAATGTGCGCAGCCCCATCTCAAGCGCAACGCAATCCAGATCCCGCCCGATGGGGGTGTTTTCCAGTTGCGGCATGAAATCACGCGCGGGGATCACCCGCCCGGTTTCGTCCAGCACGCGGATAAACCCCTCATAAAAAGCCACGTCAAATGGCGGGTGGGCTTGCATCACTGGCTGAAAGGCCAGTTTGCATTGTTTGTGTTTCACCGCCTCAGTGGCCATTTGAACGGTGGACGTGTCACGGGATGCGACAGCCGCGTTCAAAGGGCTTTCCGCCCCTTCGGGCACATCCGCCTTGTTCTTGTCCCGCATCGCTTTGCCAATCCCTTTTGCGTCCACGCTTGGGAACGTATTTCAGGGCATAGTGATGAATCTGCGGTTAAGGCTTTTGGGTTTTCGGTGGATTATCGCGCGGTTTCCCAAACGCGTCCCAATGCGGCGGCTGCGCTGATCACCGCCCCGGCAAAGCCAAGGGTCATCATGGCAAACCCAAGGGCAATGATTGCTGATGGTCCGCCAGCCAGCGCCGTCAGCATCGCCAAAACAAGCCCGAGCAGGCCAAGAACGGTCGAAACAGTTGCTAGTCTGGACATTTTTACCTCCGGCCACTCGTTACGGTTCACTCCCCGCAAGATGGAGTCTGCGGTCCCGTTTTCAAGAATGTGGCCAAAGGGTTCGGCGGATTTAAGCCTGTTTTGCCTGCGGATTGGGCGATTTTGCCTCAAAATGCTCGAATCCGGGCGTTCCGCGATCTTCGGGGTTGCGGGCCAGGTGCTTGGCCTTGATCTGGTCCGAGCTGTCGCGGCTGCCGTCATGGCTGTAGCCCGGTGGGGCAAAGCAATAGGACAGACGCTCGCGCAGGGTCAGGCCCGGCTGCGTCGCGTCGCGCCAGATGCTGACCCATTCGTGAAAGGCCACGCGCAGCGGGTTGAACGTGCCGATATTATGAACCAGCCCGAAATCGACGCGGTCATCCTCTTGCTCGGGCACAAAGGTTCCGAACATCTTGTCCCAGACGATGAAGACGCCGGCATAGTTGCAATCCAGATACCGCGCGTTGCGCCCGTGATGCGCCCGATGATGGCTGGGGGTGTTCATCACCGCCTCGAACCAGCGGGGCATTTTGCCGATGGCCTCGGTGTGAATCCAGAACTGGTAGATCAGGTTCAATCCGCCGACGAACAGGACCATCGCCGGGTGAAACCCCAGCAGGATCAGCGGTGCCCGCACCACCATCATGAAAGTGAACGTATAGGTCCAGCTCTGCCGTAGCGCCGTGGTCAGGTTATAGTGCTGCGAGCTGTGGTGGTTCACATGGCTGGCCCAGACCCAGCGGATGCGGTGGCCAAAGCGGTGCACCCAATAGTACCGCAGATCATCCAGCACGAAACACAGGATGATCACCGGGATCGAGGTGCCCAGGTTCAGCGGAGTGATCTGCCACAACCACATGAAGAACCCATAGGCGATGAACCCCAGCAGAAAGCCGGACGCGATGTTGCCCGCGCCCATCACCAATGAGGTCACGGCATCGCGCGTCTCATACCGCCCGCCTTTGCCTTTGACGGCAATCCACAGGAATTCGGCCAGAATGGCGGCGATGAAAAAGGGCACGGCCCATTGTACAGCGTCGGGGAAGGTGATTTGGTCGGTCATGTGGCGTCCATCAGATGTTCCCAATGCGGGCGTTCGAATTCGTCAAGGCGGATGATGGCTTTGGGGGTGCCGAAATCGTGGAACTGGATCTCGAACCCGTCGGGATGGTCGATCCAGTCGTAATCCAGCAAGTGGCGCGCCACGGTGTCAGCCCCAAAGGACCACAACAGCCCGTTCCCGGTCTCGGTCCGGATCAGGGCGGAATGCTTGTCATGGGCAATAGTTATGTCGATGATCACATCATCGGGCGCATGGCGCAGCCATTCCGAGCGCGCGGTCTCGGGCGTCAGGTCGCGCATCCGCGACCGTCCGGTCAAATGCAGCAGCACGGTCACACCGACGATACCGCCGACGACCAGAACCAACAGAATTTCCAGTGGCATTCCATCCTCCTGCAGCCAAACTGCAAAGAGGAGAGGTCACTGTCAAAGGTGGCGTTGCGTCAGCGGAGCCGACCAATGAATCACAAATTAGTTTGAGATGGTGTAGGTCCCGCCCGAGTCGCCTTTGCCCTTGTTGCGGGTGAATGTCACCTGGTTTCCCTCCAGTGACACCCTTTGACAGTCTTCAGGCAATGCGTTGCCGCCGACGGTTACGTTTCTGCACCAGAACCTTTTGTTCCAAACCCATGCGCCAACCACTTTTGCGCCATTGTCCAACTGACCCGAGATTTTACCGTCTGACGAAATGACAAGTGAGGCCCCGTTCCCGACAAGTGTCTTGTCAGCGACGGCATCCAGAAACTGGTTTTCTTTCTTGATTTCTTTTGCTGTCGCAACTGTGGCGGAAACTGCCAGAACCGACAGGGTAGTTAAAACCAAATTCAGCATCTTCACAAAAAAATCCTCCCGCTTGAATGCAGCGGGAGGTTAGCACGATTCGTTGATTTCAGGGTGAGATCTTCAGCTTTCACCGCCCACGAGAGCGCCGACAATCGCCTTCGCGCTATCCGAGTTCCACTCGGCATCGCCGATCAGACGGGCGATTTCGTCGCCGTTGGGGTCAAGGATCACAGTGATCGGCAGGGCAATCACGCCGAACTCACGCGCCACGGCCGAGCCCGCATCCTGATGGCGGGGCAAGTTGTCGATGCCGTTTTCCTCGAAGAACTTCTTGATACCCGCAGGTGAGTTGCGCCCGGTGGCCAGCGTCACGACCTCAAACTTGTCGCCACCGAACTCTTCCTGCAGTTCGGCGATCTGGGGCATTTCCTTGCGGCAGGGCGCGCACCAGGTGGCCCAGAAATTCACCAGAACATATTTACCCTTGTAATCGGCCAGCGTTGCGGTGCCGCCGTCATCTTCCAGTTGGAATTCGACCGGAGTCTTGGTTTTGGGTTCCTTATGCAGGATCAGGCGCTTCAGCGTGCCTTCCCGCAAAGGCTTCAAAGTCTCTATATCGGCGGCCAAAGCTGCATTTGCACCCAGCGCAAGGGCCATATAAAGGGGGATCAGACGAAATAGGCGCATATCAACTCCGGGTTTTCTTACATGACCGATCAATCCTCGAACCAGATGTGGGGCGGCCGCTTTGCCGCCGGTCCAGACGCGATCATGGAGGCAATCAATGCCTCGATCGGGTTCGATCAGCGGATGGCAGCCCAGGACATCGCAGGCTCGCGCGCCCATGCCGCCATGCTGGCTGCCACAGGCGTCATAAGTGATAGTGATGCGCAGGCTATTCGGGAAGGGCTGCTCACAGTCTTGTCAGAAATCCAGTCCGGTTCGTTTCAGTTTTCGACCGCGCTGGAAGACATCCACATGAATGTCGAAGCGCGGCTGAAAGAGGTGATCGGAGAACCCGCAGGACGTTTGCACACAGGCCGCAGCCGCAATGACCAGGTTGCGACAGATTTCAAACTGTGGGTCCGCGATCAGTTCGACGCCGCCGAAACCGGCCTTCTGGCCCTGATCCGCGCGCTTTTGGCACAGGCCGAGGCGGGGGCCGATTGGGTCATGCCCGGCTTCACCCACCTGCAAACCGCGCAGCCGGTGACATGGGGTCACCACATGATGGCTTATGTCGAGATGTTTGGCCGTGATCTATCCCGCGTCCGTGATGCCCGCGCCCGGATGAACGAATCCCCCTTGGGCGCTGCGGCGCTGGCAGGCACGTCCTTCCCTATCGACCGTGCGATGACGGCCGAAGCACTGGGCTTTGACCGTCCCGCCGCCAACTCACTGGACGCGGTCAGCGACCGTGACTTTGCGCTTGAATTCCTGTCCACCGCCTCGATCTGTGCCGTGCATCTGTCGCGCTTTGCCGAGGAACTGGTGATTTGGTCTTCGGCCCAATTCCGATTTGTCACGCTGTCGGATCGCTTCTCGACCGGTTCGTCGATCATGCCGCAGAAGAAAAACCCCGACGCGGCTGAACTGATCCGCGCAAAGGTGGGCCGGATTTACGGCGCCAATACCGCACTGATGATGGTGATGAAGGGCCTGCCACTGGCTTATTCCAAGGACATGCAGGAAGACAAGGAACAGGTCTTTGATGCCGCCGACAACTGGATGCTGGCGCTTGCGGCGATGGAGGGCATGGTCAAGGATATGACCGCCAACCGCGAAAGCTTGGCCGCCGCCGCAGGCTCGGGGTTCTCGACCGCGACCGATCTGGCCGACTGGCTGGTGCGGGTGCTGGGCCTGCCCTTCCGCGATGCGCATCACGTCACCGGATCGCTGGTGGCCATGGCCGAAAGCAAAGACTGTGATCTGCCCGATCTGACGCTGGAGGACATGCAGTCGGTCCACGCAGATATTACGGATGATGTCTATTCTGTCCTTACTGTCGAAAATTCGGTAAACTCGCGCCAATCCTATGGCGGCACGGCCCCCGATCAGGTGCGTGCCCAGATCAAAAGGTGGAAGGCGCTGGTATGATACAGATACTCCGTGTGATCCTGCTGATCGCGGCCGGGTTCGCCCTGGCCGCCTGCGGTGCGGATGGCGAGCCGATCCAACCTACCATGAGCGCGAATATCGGCGTGGGCAGCAGCGGTACCCATGTGGGCGGCGGCGTGGGCCTGCAAAAGGGCGGTCTGGGTGTATTCCTGGGCATTTAACCTCTCAGTTCCGAAGAAGGCATCATGAAGTTTCTCCCCCTGATCCTATCGTTTGGCGTTCTGGCCGCCTGTGATCCGTCGTACAAACCCCGGCCTGAACCTACGGCGAACTCGGGCAGTTCCGGCATCTCGATCTCGGGCTATGGTCGGGTTGGCGTGTCGACGACGAACTGACCATCTGCCGCAAGTGCGTCGAATCCATTGATCCACGCGCCCGTTTTGGTCTAAGCGCGCGGGTATGGATCACTTTCTCTACCGCGACGGCGCGCTTTTCGCCGAGGATGTCCCGATTTCCGAAATCGCAGCCGCGGTCGGAACTCCGTTTTATGTCTACTCAACCGCAACTCTGCTGCGGCACTTCAAGCTGTTTGATGATGCGTTGGGCGGCCTGGATCACCTTGTCTGCTATGCGATGAAAGCGGCCAGCAATCAGGCCATTCTGAAGACACTGGCGCAGGCGGGCGCTGGAATGGATGTGGTCTCGGGCGGCGAATACCTGCGGGCCAAGGCCGCAGGGGTACCGGGCGACAAGATCGTATTCTCGGGCGTTGGCAAGACAGCGGATGAGATTCGCACCGCGCTGACCGGCGGCATCCGCCAGTTCAACGTGGAATCCGAGCCCGAGATGGACGTGATCAACGCGATTGCGCTGGAACTGGGCGTGGTTGCGCCGATCACTGTGCGGGTGAACCCGGATGTGGACGCCAAAACCCACGCCAAGATCGCCACAGGCAAGTCCGAGAACAAGTTCGGCATCCCGATCGCCCGTGCCTCAGAGGTTTACGCCCATGCCGCCACACTGCCGGGGCTGGACGTCATTGGTATCGACGTCCATATCGGTTCGCAACTGACCGAGCTGGAACCGTTCGAGTTGGCCTATACCAAGGTCGCCGAACTGACCGAACAGCTGCGCGCCGAGGGGCACAATATCCGCCGCCTTGATCTGGGCGGTGGGTTGGGCATCCCCTACACCCGCGCCAATGATGCACCGCCGTTGCCGGTGGAATATGGCGCGTTGATCCAGAAAACTCTGGGCCATCTGGGGTGCGAGATTGAAATCGAACCCGGCCGCCTGATCGCGGGCAATGCGGGTCTGATGGTCAGCAAGGTGATCTATGTGAAATCGGGCGAAGGGCGCGATTTCCTGATCCTGGACGGGGCCATGAACGATCTGATCCGTCCTGCGATGTACGAAGCATATCATGATATTGTTGCGGTGAACGAACCCGCGCCGGGCGTGGAACAGCAACCCTATGACATCGTGGGCCCTGTTTGCGAAACCGGCGATACCTTTGCCAAACAGCGCAATATGCCACCGCTTGCAGCAGGTGATCTGGTCGCATTTCGCAGCGCCGGCGCATATGGTGCGGTGATGTCCAGCGAATATAACACCCGCCCCCTGATCCCCGAGGTTCTGGTGCATGGTGATCAATTCGCCGTAATTCGTGAACGCCCAAGCTTTGACGAAATCATAAACCGCGATACCATACCCGAGTGGCTCTGACGCGATGACCGTGCGGGCCTGCTGACGGAGGCCCGCCTTGACCGCAAGACCGACCCTGCCGATACCAAGACCATCCCTGTGGCTGACGCATGCAGGGATGCTCGCTGAGCAGGTTTTGCGCGCGTTTTGGCCCTTTTTCACTGTTTTCATGGCGATTCTGGCCGTTTTGATGCTGGGCTTGCAGGACCTGGTTCGTGTTGAAATGGTCTGGGCGGTTGGTGCCGTGGCGCTGATCGGTCTGGTGGCAGCGCTGGTTCTTGGGATCAGGCGATTCCATTTCCCATCCCGCATCGAGGCGCTGACGCGGTTGGACGAATCCCTGCCGGGACGCCCGATACAGGCGCTGTTGGATGATCAGGCTATCGGGTCGATGGATGCGGATTCAGTCGCGATCTGGCAGGCGCACCAGACACGTATGGCGCAACGCGCGGCGCTGGCCGAGCGGGTTAAGCCTGATCTGCGGCTGGCTGAGCGTGACCCCTATGCTCTGCGATACATGGCCTTGTTGGCGCTGGTGATCGCAGCGTTGTTCGGCTCTTTCTGGCGCATAGGATCGGTCGCAGAGATGGCCCCCGGCGCTGCCGTGGCCGGGCAGGGCCCTAGCTGGGAAGGCTGGGTTGAGCCGCCACGCTATACCGGCTTGCCGACGCTTTATCTGGCGGATCAGACCGACCCGACATTGTCGATCCCGCAGGGCAGTCGCATCACCCTGCGCTTTTATGGTGAGGTCGGCGCGCACAGCCTGACTGAAACCAGCACACCGTTGGGCACGCAGGATGCAGCAGAGCCAGAACAGGAATTTGTCGCTGATCGGTCCGGAGAGTTGAAGATCACAGGCCCCTCGGGCCGTGACTGGGTTTTGGACGTCATTGCCGACACTGCTCCCGCCATTGGCGTTGCCGATGAGGCCGAGTCTGAGGCGGGCGGGCAGATGAAACTGCCCTTTGCGGCCAGCGATGATTATGGTGTTGTGTCCGGCACCGCCACGATCGAACTGGATTTGGCTGCTGTAGATCGGGACTATGGCCTGACCGTGGCCCCCGAGGCGCGCGACGTGATCGAGGTGGAACTGCCGATGCCGATCACCGGCGACCGGGATGATTTCACCGAGGACCTGATCGAAGATTTCTCACAGCACCCTTGGGCGCATCTGCCGGTGCGGATCACGTTGACGGCGCGGGACGCGGCCGATCAGGAAAGCCAGTCCGAGCCATATATGACCAACCTGCCCGCGCGGCGGTTCTTTGACCCGCTGGCAGCAGCGGTGATCGAACAGCGTCGCGACCTGCTGTGGTCGCGCGAAAACGCGCCGCGGGTTGCGCAAATTCTGCGGGCCGTGTCGCATCTGCCCGAGGGGTTCTTCCGCTCGGATACCGCCTATCTGCGGCTGCGCGTGACTTTGCGGCGGCTTGAGGCGTTCACCAAATATGATCTGAAGCCCAAGCAGCAGGAAGAGATTGCGCAGGCCCTTTGGGAACTGGCGATCATCATCGAAGAGGGCACGCTGGCCGATGCGTTGGAACGCATGCGCCGGGCACAGGAACGTTTGTCTGAAGCGATGAAAAACGGGGCCACCGACGAAGAGATCGCGGAGTTGATGCAGGAACTGCGCGAGGCGACGCAGGACTATATGCGCCAGCTCCAGCGTCTGGCGCAGGAAAATGGTGAGTTTGACGATAACCAGCAGGGTCAGAATGGCGAAACCCTGCAAATGACGCAGGATGACCTGCAGCGGATGATGGACCGCATTCAGGAACTGATGGAACAGGGCCGCATGGCCGAGGCGCAGCAGGCGCTGGAAGAGTTCCAGCAGATGATGGAAAACATGCGCGTCACCCAAGGTCAGGGCCAGGGTCAGCAATCCGAAGGCCAGCAGGCCATGGAGGGGCTGGCGGAAACCCTGCGCGAACAGCAGGGCCTGAGCGATCAGGCCTTCCGCGATCTGCAGGAACAGTTCAACCCCGGTGCGCAGGCCGGTGAAAGCGAAGGCAACGAGGGCCGCAATGGTGGTCTGGGCCGGGGCCAGAGCCACGAAGGTCAGGGCGGTCAGGGTCAGGGTTCGGATCAGGCCGAAGGCAATCCGCAGGGGCAGGGATCGCTTGCCGATCGCCAGCAGGCCCTGCGCGACGAGCTGGGGCGCCAGCAGCAAAACCTGCCCGGTGCCGGAACACCCGAAGGTGAAGATGCGCGCGAGGCGCTGGGCCGGGCTGGCCGTGCCATGGATGAGGCCGAAGAGGCGCTGCGTGGCGATGATCTGGCCGAAGCCATAGACCGCCAGTCCGAAGCGATGGAGGCCCTGCGTGAAGGTATGCGATCTCTGGGCGAAGCCTTGGCGCAAAACCAGCAGAACCAGCCGGGTCAGGGCACGCAAGAGGGCGACATGCAGGCCAATAACCGCGATCCGCTGGGCCGCAGCCCGGGATCAAGCGGCTCGCTTTCGACCGATGACAGCCTGCTGCAGGGCGAGGACGTGTATCGCCGCGCCCGTGAGCTACTGGATGAAATCCGCCGCCGCACCGGCGAAACGGACCGTCCGGAGGTCGAACTGGAATATCTGAAACGGTTGTTGGAGCGGTTCTAGGCCCCGGGCTCTTTGCGTTCGCTCGTCTCTCCGACATCAGCGGGGGGACAGACCGGTGGGCGGAAAATGAGTCTATACCGCCCCAAACCCTTTGGAAAGCGTGTCAGACGGATGGCTGGTTCTTGTCCTGGCCTTCGGTTCTTTTCTTTTTGTCCTGATCGACATGCCACTTGATGGCAAAGAACATGCCCACGCCCAGCACAATGATTTTGAACGGAAAAAAGATAAGAGGGAAGAGTTCAGACCAATGAGTCATAGATTGCATCCGCGCTGATGAATGACGCTGTTTTCAGTCAGGCGCGATACGTCCGAATTGTTTCGCACAACATCCGCCATAGTGACGCAGGCGCGCTGTGGCTGGTCGTTCGGTCTGAACGGATTGCGGATGCTCGCGGCTGATTGTACAGCCGCGACACACGCCATTTGTCAGTTCTGTGCTGAGCCCGAGGTCTGAGCCTCAAGCCAAATGCGGGCCTGATCTACCATTGAAACATAGGGCTCAAGGATCGGGTCGGCCTGCGGGACTGCCTCGCTGATCTGCTGGGCGTTGCCGTAGATCAGCACCAGCACAATTCCGATGATAAGGATCAGGGCAAAACCGCGCATAAAGCCACCGGATTTACGCGGCGCCTCGTCCCCGTCACCATCCCCGACCATGATGTCTTCTTTGCGCAACGTTGAATTGATCGCGTCGACATCGGGCAGCGCATCTTTTTGCCCTGCGTCTTGGGCCGTCTCAGATGTTGTCAGCTCTTTGATCGCGCGGTCTGTATCCGGGTCAGGTTCGGCCGGTGTATCCAACGCCAGATCCGGCTGAGTTTCCAGGCTGCTGCCCTCCTGCGCACGCAGGTCCGCCTCGCGGCTTGCTTCTTCCTGCAGGATACTGGCAACGGCGGGGTCGATATTTCCGGTTGCCGCGGGTTTCTCGGTGGGCGGGGCAGGTTCAGGTTCAGGCTGTGGCGTGTCTTTCGGTTTAACCTCGACCTTGATGTCCGTTCCTTTGGACTTGGGCTCTTCAACCGGGGCGGGCTCAGGCTCGGGTGGTGTGTCCTCGGCTACAGGCTGGGCTGCGGCAGGGGCGGGCTGATCCGGGTACTTGGCCTGAAACCAGGTTTTCTCGCAATTCGAGCATTGGACATCGCGGCCCTCTTCCGGGATAACCTCGTCGGGCACCTCGTACTGAGCGCTGCAATTGGGACAAGTAAGACGCATGCTGCCTCCTGGTCGGGCCGCGGCCCCGATAATAGTTTTTTCAGGGATGATATTCCGTTAAGACCTGACCGCAAAGGGTGTTTTCGGTTTCGCGGCATAAGTGTCACCAATTCGACCCGATGCAGGCATTGAAACAACATCCGCGCTCGGGCAAGAAGGGCGGCAACTAAAACGGGGGCCCCTGTGATCGAGCTGGAAAACGTCAGCTATACCTATGGCGGCGGTGAATTGCTGAGTAACGTGTCCTTGCAATTGCAGGCAGGTTCGTTCCACTTTTTGACCGGCCCGTCCGGCGCGGGCAAGACCACATTGCTTAAGCTGTGTTATGGGGCGCTGTTGCCTACATCCGGTCGACTCAGCGCGTTCGAACAGGATGTGTCGGGCCTGGATCGGGATCAGATGGCCCTGTTGCGCCGTCGGATCGGGGTCGTGCATCAGGATTGTCAGTTTCTGGATCACATGACGGTGGCTGAGAACGTAGCCTTGCCGCTGATGGTGTCGGGGCGCGCCGAATCCGCGCAGCCAGATGATCTGAGCGAATTGTTGTCCTGGGTCGGCCTCGGCGCGCGTCTTGAGGCGCGCCCACCGGAACTGTCGGGGGGTGAGCGTCAGCGCGCCGCACTGGCCCGCGCGGTTATCCTGTCGCCGGATGTGGTTCTGGCGGACGAACCGACAGGCAATGTGGATTGGGAAATGTCGCAACGTCTGCTGCGGTTGCTGGTCGAGTTGAACAAGATGGGCAAAACAGTGCTGATCGCTACCCATGACCTGAGCCTGATCCGCGCCGCCAAAAGCCAGGTTCAGGCGCGGGTGCTGCGCATCTCGCAACGTCAGGTGCAATTGGCGGGGGCGGATTTATGAGCAAAGGGATGATCCGGAACCTGCTGCAACGGGATACACGGGCGGACAAGGTTGTGCCGCCCACCGGCTATACGGCGCAGCTGACGCTGTTTGTCTCGGGTGCGATGGCGTTTCTTGCCGTGTTTGCGCTGGCGTTGTCGTTGGCTTCGGGGCGGTTGGCCGACCGATGGGCCAGCGAATTGGCCGGGGCGGCCACCTTGCGGATCAATGCGCCGGCAGATCAGCTTGCGGCTCAGACCGAGGCGGCACTGACAGTGCTGCGCCAGACCCCCGGCATCGCATCGGCCCGGGCCCTGACGGCCGAAGAACAGGCCGCACTGCTGTCGCCATGGTTCGGCCCTGACTTGCCGCTTGAGACGCTGCCCATCCCGCAACTGATCGAGATTGTCGAGGGTGAACCCGGTCTGGACGCCACTGGCCTCCGCCTGCGTCTGGGGGCCGAGGTACCGGGCGCGGTATTGGACGACCACACCCGCTGGCGCGAGCCGTTGGTGGATGCGGCGATGTCGCTGCGGCGGCTGGGCTGGATTTCGATCCTGCTGATTGGTGGCGCGACGGCGGCAATGATCACGCTGGCCGCGAATGCCTCGCTGGCGGCCAACGCGCAGATCATCGGCGTCCTGCGTCTGATCGGTGCGCGAGATGGCTTTATTGCCCGCGCCTTTGTGCGGCGGTTCACCTATCGCGCCTTTTTTGGCGCCGTTGTCGGCGTGTTGCTGGGCATGACCGGGGTGCTGCTGCTGCCCGAGGCCTCGGATGAGGGCGAGTTTCTGACTGGTCTGGGTTTTCAGGGATTGGGCTGGCTCTTGCCCGCGTTGATCCCGGTGCTGGGCGCGACCGTTGCCTTTCTGGCCACCTGGACCGCCGCCAGCCGTAAATTGAAGGAACTGTCGTAATGGCTCTTGCGCTTCAATGGATACGCTCACTGATCTTCATGATCGTGATTTATGTCTGGATGCTGATCCTGGGCATTGTCTTCGCCCCCTACGCCCTGTTCGCCAAGCGCGGCGCACGGCAGGCGTGCAAGACCTATGCAGCCACCACAATGTGGCTGGCCCGCTGGATGATCGGGCTGCGCACCGAGGTTCGCGGTACTCCGCCCGTAGATGAGGTGGTCATCGGGGCCAAGCATCAGTCCTTTCTGGACATCATTATGATTTTCAACGCCGTACCTCAGGCCAAGTTCATCATGAAGAAAGAGCTGATGTGGACGCCGATTATCGGGATTTACGCCAAACGTCTTGGTTGCATTCCGGTGGATCGGGGCAAAAAGGGCGCGGCGGTGGCCAAGATGGTCAAGGATGTCGCAAAAGAGTTCTCCGAGCCCGGACAGCTGGTCATCTACCCGCAGGGCACGCGTGTGGCACCCGGATTGTGCAAGCCCTATAAGGTCGGGACAGCAGTTTTGTATGAGGGGCTTGGCTTTCCCTGCGTTCCGGCTGCCACCAATGCGGGTGTCTTCTGGCCCCGCTCGGGCATTCTGCGCAAACCCGGCTTGGCGATTGTCGAATTTCTTGACCCTATTGAACCGGGCGTCGGGCGGGATGATTTTCTAAGCCGTTTGGAAGACGACATCGAAACACGATCCAATGCCTTGATGAAAGAAGTGGGGTTCAATCCGGATGGAATTCATTGAAGATATCGAAACGCTCGAGTCGCTTTACGGAACCACCGCAGCCCCCGCGCTGCGCAAAGTGGCGTTCAGCCTGACGCCTCTTTATCGCAAATGGATCATGGCCTCGCGTCTGTGCATCCTCAGCACCGTGGGCCCTGAAGGAACCGATGGCAGCCCGCGCGGTGACGACGGCCCGGTGGTGGCAGAGCTTGACCCCAAAACGCTGGCCATGCCGGATTGGCGGGGCAACAACCGCTTGGATTCCTTGCGTAACATCGTGCGTGATCCGCGCGTGTCGTTGATGTTCATGGTGCCGGGATCAAACAACGTGATACGGGTAAACGGTACCGCACGGCTGACAACCGATACTGACCTGCGGGCCCGGTTCGAAAAGAACGGAAAGCTGCCCGCTACAGTCGCTGTGATCGAGATTTCCGAAATTTATTCGCAATGCGCCCGTGCACTGCTGCGCGCCCGGACCTGGAGCGGTGATGATGAAACCTCGGACCTGCCCACCATGGGTCAGATTTTGGCCGAGGCATCAAATGGCGAAGAAGGCGGCGCGCACTACGACGCAGAATGGGGAGCGCGCGCCGCTAAAACGATGTGGTAGGTCAGGCCGGTTGCGCGGTCATGGCCGCGAACATCGCTTTGACTTCGTCCATGTTAATGCCCAATCCACGCGCCAGTTTTTGGACAAAGACCGTCTCGTCCCGATCCAGATTGCCGTCCGCAGCGGCGATCATCAGGGTGGCTTGCAGGACCATCCGCTTTTGGTCGAACGTCAACCCGGTTCCAAAGGCTGCAAACTGCGCGTCGGTCGGTTTGGCCTCGGCCATTTCGAACATACGGCGAATGCGCGCCTCATCAAAGCTTTCGCCTGTGATCTGTTTGGCGATGCCCGCCATGGTGGCAATCTCGGACGGGTCCAAACGGCCATCTGCTTTGGCAGCGTGACACATGGCATCCATCGCCTGCAGGGCGGCCGGGTGAACGGTTCCGATTTCAGAGTGACGCTGAGCTTTGCGCTTGGATTGTCCGGCTTTCTTCAACCCGGCAAAGATCAAAAGCACGACAATTGCACCCAGCCCCCAAAAGCCCGAGATCATATCAGCACGCGACATGACCGGCTGATCGGGCAGATCGGCGGGAAGGTCGCCCAGTGTCTTGCCCAAGGTCACATCATCCGCGTCCAAAGGATAGTAGCTGTCGCTATCGCAGCTATTGGGGGCCATGACGTAGTCGATCGAACTGCGCCAAACACCTGCAAACATGATGTGGGTCTTCTTGGTGAGATGGCACAATGACAAAGCTTGCCCGGAATTGTCCGTGATCTCGGTCGGGGTAATCAGGCTCATTTCTTCCGAGGTGCCCCAGACACCGCCGCCGCGCGCGGCCTGTGCATCCTGACCAGTGAATAGGGTGACTAAAAGCGCTGCCGCGCACAGGAATACAAATCTCATAAAAGCCTCAATCGATTTCGTTCTCTAAATGCCGGTTCGAACCAGACACGTTCTCGAAATCAACCTTAACGTGAACAGAAATAAGCCTGTACAAGGGCAGAAAAAAGGCAGGCCTTGAGGCCCGCCTTTCAGGTGTTTCTTTGCAGCTTAATCAGCTGTGGATCGGTCCATCGCCACAGGCCAACGCGGCTTCGCGTACGGCTTCGGAATAGGTCGGGTGGGCGTGACAGGTCAGAGCCAGATCCTCGGCTGAGGCGCCGAATTCCATGGCGACACAGACCTCGTGAATCAAATCGCCCGCTGCCGGGCCGATGATATGCGCACCCAGAATGCGGTCGGTTTCCTTGTCGGCCAGAATCTTGACGAACCCATCAGCGGCAAAGTTCGCCTTGGCGCGGCCATTGCCCATGAACATGAACTTACCCACCTTGTAGGCGCGGCCAGCAGCCTTGAGCGTCTCTTCGGTTTCACCCACATTGGCAACCTCGGGCCAGGTATAGATCACGCCCGGGATGACACCGTAATTCACATGACCATGCTTGCCTGCGACCTGTTCGGCAGCGGCCATGCCTTCGTCTTCGGCTTTGTGAGCCAGCATCGGGCCCTCAGTCACGTCACCGATGGCATAGATGCCGGGCACGTTGGTCTGCCAGTCACTGCCGACCTTGATCTGACCGCGCTGCGTCATTTCAACGCCCAGAGCCTCAAGGCCCAGCCCGTCCGAGAAGGGCTTGCGCCCGGTGGCGACCAAAACGGTGTCGGCGTCGATCACATGTTCGCTGTCATCTTTGCGCAGCTTGTAGGTCACCTTGGCCTTGGTCTTGGTGGCTTCGGTCTTTTGCACCGCCGCACCCATGACAAAGTTCAGGCCCTGTTTCTTGAGAATACGCTGGAAGGTCTTCTGAACTTCGGGGTCCATGCCCGGCGTGATCACGTCGAGGAATTCGATCACCGTCACCTCAGCCCCCAGACGCTGATAGACCGAACCCAGTTCCAGCCCGATCACGCCTGCGCCGATGACGACCATCTTTTTCGGGATTTTGCCCAGCGACAGCGCACCGGTCGAGGTCACGACAACTTTCTCATCCACTTCAACACCGGGCAGCGACGCCGGTTCCGACCCCGAAGCGATGATGATGTTCTTGGCGCTATGGACTTCATCACCAACTTTGACCTGACCGGCGGCGGGGATTGATCCCCAGCCTTTCAGCCAGTCAATCTTGTTCTTCTTGAACAGGAACTCGATGCCCTTGGTGTTACCTTCGATGGTTTCCTCTTTGTAGGCCTGCATCTGCTTCCAGTCGACAGAAGGGCTTTTGCCCTTGAGGCCCATCTTGGCAAAGTTGTGCTCGGCCTCGTGCAGCTGATGGCTGGCGTGCAGCAGCGCCTTGGACGGGATACAACCCACGTTCAGGCAGGTGCCACCCAACGTTTCGCGCCCTTCGACAACGGCGGTTTTCAGGCCCAGCTGGGCGCAGCGGATGGCACAGACATAGCCGCCGGGACCGGCTCCGATTACGATGACGTCATAGCTGGACATAAAGGGCACTCCTTGGTGTGTCTTGGCCGCGCCTTAAGGGACGCGGCTATTCAGGCTCTACAGAGCTTGCAGGTAAAGATAAGCCGTTGCGAGGAAACCTGCCAGCCAGACAATGGTGCGCAGGAACGGAACGGGGATGGCAAAAGCGTAGATCGGCACAAAGGCGATCCGCGCGATCAGAAAGATTTGGGCGGCCAGCAGGGTGCCGCCGGTAAAGGCGTCTTTGGCTGACAGGATCAGAATGGCAGGCGCAAACAGGGCCAGCGCCACAACTGAATTGGCAAGGGCCCGTTCGACGCGCCCCGCGACGCCGGTCAGCGGGGGCATATCATCGCGTGCACCGCCCAGCGTCATAAGCCCGACCTGAGACATGGCAGTCAGAACGTTCACCAGGATGACAACAATGACCACAAGGCCATAAAGGGCAAGAATCGAAAGCTCGGAAGACATGATGGGTATCCTTTTCTATCTCGTTTCCAGTCTTGCGGTTATCATCTTGTCAGTGGTGCAACAGGGCGAGACGGGGGTGGTTCACGCCCAATTGCTGATTTGTGTACAAGGCCGCATCAGAACAACGCGACCAGAAGCATCAAGGTTGTGGCCAGAAACCCGGCAAACCAGATAACGCTGCGCCACGGTTTTAGCCCATAGTAATAGGCCGGGACATAGGCGACACGCGCCAGCAGGTAAATCCACGCACAGCCCGCAGTAAAACCGGTTGCCTGCCCGGATAGGGTCACGACCGTACATGCTATCGCGAACAGGATCAGCCCCTCAAAGTGGTTGTTCATGGCGCGATACAACCGCGCCGTCCCATCAGACAGCTGATCCTCAAGCGATCCGCCCAAACGGCTTCGGTCCCGTGCGGACATGGTTTTCCCCGGCCCCAGTTCGATATTGGCCGGGATGGCCATCAGGGCGAACTGAAAGACCTGCAGCAAAGCCGCAAGGGTCAGGGCCGTGAGTTCCGGTGTCATACGGGTGCATCCTTTTCGGCCAGAACCGCAACGTCTTCCCACCTTTTTAAAAACAGTTGACCCGGGATAATTAACAAGGTGATCATAAAAAATGCACCTAGAAAGTTGGGTTCTACGCCTTTTCGAGCTTCACTGTAGTAAGACAGACCGTCCATGCGGGTTACCAAGTAAGCCCCTAGGAATGCAGAAAGAAAAAAAACGGGCGCGCCCAAAAGAAAAAATCGTTTGTATCGACCTTTTCCAGTGAAAAAAAGAAGTGCGCTGCACTGTTTGCATTCATGCGCAGCGAATTTGTTCCATCCCTTGCCCGGATTAGTTCGTTCCATGCGAGAGAAAGGTTGGATAGTTGCGCATTCAGGACAGCGAATGCCTGCAAGTCGCGACATGAAGCCTGGGTGTGCCCCGGGCTTTAGATGGCTGATTGCGTTTACTTTGCTGTCCCGCATCTTGTATTGCACTTTCGTTCTTCCAAAAGGTTCTGATTGAAAAAGGCATATCTCTGCTTCTAGATACACCTGATTTTCTCAACCCATCCCGTTCAGTTTGGTTGGCACAGATTCCAAGGTGGTTACACCGGCGACAGCACCTTGATCTGGATATGCGTCACGCCGCCACGTTCGTGGTGCATGGCCAGTTCCTCGGATTCCAGAAAGCTGAGCGCGCGGTCCAGATCGCGGATCTCGAACAGAGCGACGGCATGGTCTTTCTGCTCGGGGTCGCTCCAGATGTGGAGGTCGCGGATACCCGCGGCCTCGCGCACCTTGCGGTCTTCCCGGAACACGGTCAGCCAAGCGCTGAAATCGGCCACATCGGCCTGCCATAATACATGCGTTGCCATGATTACAGATCCATCAGCAGGCGGCGCGGATCTTCCAGCGCCTCTTTCACGCGGACAAGGAAGGTCACAGCCCCTTTGCCATCCACGATCCTGTGGTCATAGGACAGCGCCAGATACATCATCGGGCGGATCACCACCTGACCGTTAATCGCCATCGGACGATCCTGGATCTTGTGCATGCCCAGAATACCCGATTGCGGGGGGTTCAGGATCGGCGAGGACATCAGCGAGCCGTAGACACCGCCGTTCGAGATGGTGAAGGTGCCGCCCTGCATTTCAGCCATGGACAACTTGCCGTCACGGGCGCGCTTGCCTTTTTCGGCGATGGCTTTTTCGATCTCGGCAAAGGACATGCTGTCCGCGTCACGGATCACCGGAACCACCAGACCGGTCGGCGTACCGGCGGCGACGCCCATATGGACGAAGTTCTTGTAGACGATATCGGTGCCGTCAATCTCGGCATTCACCTCGGGCACTTCTTTCAGCGCGTGGCAGCAGGCTTTGGTGAAGAAGGACATAAAGCCCAGACGGACACCGTGTTTCTTCTCGAACTGGTCCTTGTACTGGCTGCGCAGGGCCATCACCTCGGTCATGTCCACCTCGTTGTAGGTGGTCAGCATGGCGGCGGTGTTCTGGCTGTCTTTCAGGCGTTTGGCGATGGTCTGGCGCAGGCGGGTCATCTTGACGCGTTCTTCGCGCGCGGCATCGTCAGCGGCCACAGGCGCACGTGGCGCAGGGGCCGGTGCCGGAGCGGCAGCCGGTGCGGGCGCTGCTGCCGTGGCGACCGCGCGGGCGACGTCTTCTTTCATGATGCGACCGTCACGGCCTGTGCCGGTGACCTGACCTGCGGACAGACCGGCCTCGGCCATCGCTTTCTCGGCGGATGGCGCATTGGCAACGTCCTTGCCCGTGGCCGCAGCCGCTGGGGCTGCAGCAGCTGCCGGAGCTGCTGCCGGGGCTGCAACAGCGCCCGAGCCTGAGATGACGGCCAGCTTGGCCGTGGCATCCACGGTGGTACCTTCGGGTGCAGTGATTTCGGCCAGAACGCCGGCGGCAGGGGCCGGAACCTCGACCGAGACCTTGTCGGTTTCCAGCTCACACAGCATTTCGTCCTGCGCGACCGCATCACCCACCTGTTTGAACCAGGTGGAGACGGTCGCCTCGGTCACGGATTCACCCAGCGTGGGAACCATCACATCGACGCTGCCGCCTTCGGCCGCTGCCGGCGCCGCTGCCGGAGCTGCTGCCGCTGGGGCAGGGGCTGCGCCTTCGCCTGCGGTGATGGTGGCCAGCAGGGCATCGACACCTACGGTTTCGCCTTCGGCAGCGACGATCTCGCCCATCACACCGGCAGAGGGGGAGGGCACTTCGACGGTTACCTTGTCGGTTTCAAGCTCACAGAGCATCTCATCCACGGCCACGGCATCGCCGGGTTTCTTGAACCACGTCGCAACCGTGGCTTCGGTGACGGATTCGCCAAGCGTGGGAACACGAACTTCAATGGTCATCGTTTACTTTCCTTCGATGCTCAGCGCTTCGTTCACGAGCGCCTCTTGTTGGGCTTTGTGTTGGCTGGCCAGACCCGTCGCGGGCGAGGCAGAGGTGGCGCGCCCGACATAGCGAGGCCGCGTGTGTTTGGCCTTGATGCGGGTCAGGACCCATTCGATGTTGGGTTCGATAAAGGTCCAGGCCCCCTGGTTCTTGGGTTCTTCCTGACACCAGATGATCTCGGCGCCTTTGAATCGCTCAAGTTCGTTGATCAGCGAATGCGCCGGGAACGGATAGTATTGCTCGATCCGCATCAGGTAGACGTCGTCGATACCACGCGCGTCGCGCTCTTCCAGCAGGTCGTAGTAAACCTTGCCCGAGCACATCACGACCCGTTTGATCTTGTCGTCCTTGACCAGCTTGGTCTCAGAATTTCCGTGTTGGGCATCGTCCCACAACACGCGGTGGAAGCTGGAGCCGGTGGTGAAATCCTCAGCCGTGCTGACGGCCAGCTTGTGGCGCAGCAGCGATTTCGGCGTCACCAGGATCAGCGGCTTGCGGAAGGTGCGGTGCAGCTGACGGCGCAGGATGTGGAAATAGTTCGCAGGCGTCGTACAGTTCGCCACGATCCAGTTGTCCTGACCGCACATTTGCAGGAACCGCTCCAGACGCGCGGATGAGTGTTCGGGGCCTTGCCCTTCGAACCCGTGCGGCAGCAGCGTGACCAGACCAGACATGCGCAGCCACTTGCTTTCGCCCGAGCTGATGAACTGGTCGAACATGATCTGTGCGCCGTTGGCAAAGTCGCCAAACTGCGCTTCCCACAGGGTCAGCGCGTTGGGTTCGGCCAGCGAATAGCCATATTCGAACCCTAGCACCGCGTATTCCGACAGCATCGAGTCGATCACTTCGTATTTCGATTGTCCATCGCGGATGTTGTTCAGGGGGTAATAGCGTTCCTCAGTCTCCTGATGGATAAACCCCGAATGACGCTGGCTGAACGTCCCGCGCGTGGCGTCCTGACCGGACAGTCGCACCGGATAGCCTTCGGTCAGCAATGAGCCGAACGCCAAAGCCTCGCCCGTTGCCCAGTCAAAGCCCTTGCCGGTTTCGAACATCTGTTTCTTGTGATCCAAAAGACGCGCAACCGTCTTGTGTACCGCGATGTCGTCCGGGGCATGGGTCAGAGCGTCGCCGATCTGGGCCATAGTCTCGGGCGCGATGGCGGTGTCGCCGCGGACGTATTCCTCTTTGTTTTTGTCCAGATGCGACCAGCGCCCGTCCAGCCAGTCGGCTTTGTTGGGTTTATAGTCTTTGCCGGCCTCAAACTCATCATTCAGATGGGCCTGGAAAGCGGCCTTCATATCCTCGATTTCGCCTTCGGGGATCAGACCGTCCTGAACCAGACGCTCGGTGTACAGAGACAGCGTGGTCTTATGCGTCTTGATCTTCTTGTACATGATCGGGTTGGTGAACATGGGCTCATCGCCCTCGTTGTGACCAAACCGACGATAGCAGAAGATGTCGATGACCACGTCCTTGTGGAATTTCTGCCGGAACTCAGTCGCCACCTTGGCGGCGTGCACCACCGCCTCGGGGTCGTCGCCGTTCACGTGGAAGATCGGCGCCTCAACCATCAGCGCAATGTCGGTCGGGTAGGGGCTGGAGCGGCTAAAGTGTGGCGCGGTGGTGAAACCGATCTGGTTGTTCACCACGATATGCATGGTGCCGCCGGTTTTGTGGCCGCGCAGGCCGGACAGGCCGAACCCCTCGGCCACAACGCCCTGACCGGCAAAGGCCGCGTCGCCGTGCAGAAGGATGCCCATCACGGCGGTTCGGTTGGTGTCTTTCAATTGGTCCTGCTTGGCGCGGACCTTGCCCAGCACGACGGGATTCACCGCCTCAAGGTGGCTGGGGTTAGCGGTCAGCGACAGGTGGACGCTGTTGCCATCAAACTCACGGTCGCTGGAAGCGCCGAGGTGGTACTTCACATCGCCCGAGCCGTCCACGTCTTCGGGCTTGAAGCTGCCGCCCTGGAATTCGTTGAAGATCGCGCGATAGGGTTTGCGCATCACGTTGGCCAGAATGTTCAGACGGCCCCGGTGCGGCATGCCGATAACGATATCACGCACACCCAGAGCGCCGCCGCGCTTGATGATTTGTTCCATCGCGGGGATCAGGGCCTCACCCCCGTCCAGACCAAACCGCTTGGTGCCCATGTATTTCACGTGCAGGAATTTCTCGAAGCCTTCGGCCTCGACCATCTTGTTCAGGATGGCTTTGCGGCCTTCCTTGGTAAAGGCGATCTCTTTGCCGTATCCCTCGATCCGCTCTTTCAGCCAGGCGGCCTGTTCGGGGTCCGAGATATGCATGTATTGCAGCGCGAAGGTGCCGCAATAGGTGCGCTTCACGATCTCGACGATCTGGCGCATGCTGGCCATCTGCAGGCCCAGCACGTTGTCGATAAAGATCGGGCGATCCATGTCGGCTTCGGCAAAACCATAGGTTTTTGGGTCCAGTTCAGGATGGTTGCTGGCAGCGCGCATGCCCAGAGGGTCCAGATTGGCGGCCAGATGGCCCCGAATACGATAGGCCCGGATCAGCATAAGCGCCCGCAGACTGTCGAGAACCGCGCGTTTGATCTGGTCTTCGCTGACCGCGACACCCTTGTCGGCGGCCTTTTCCTTGATCTTCTTGCCCGCAGCCTTGGCGTCAATCTCGGCCCATTCCCCGGTGAGTGCACCCGTCAGGTCATCGGCCGGCATCGGAGGCCAGTCGGTCCGCGCCCAAGACGGCCCCTCGGCCTCTTTCTGAACATCCGGCGAGGCGTCGCCCATAGCCTTGAAGAACTCGGCCCAGGCGGCATCCACCGCACCGGGGTTCTTGGTGTATTGGGCATAAAGCTGCTCCAGATACTCGGCATTGTGCCCCTGCATGAAGCTTGAGGCGTGAAACGCGGAATTGGGTGTATGTTCAGTCATATGCGAACCTCGAATGGGCTGGCGGTTTCGGTGTTGGTCTTAGTCTTGCGGTAGATCGGGGTAGCCAATTTTGTTGAATACCCAGGCCATGTGTTGTCGGACGATATCTATTGTTTCCGTGTCGAAATAGTCTGACACAGGAATGCCTTTCCGGCGATCTTTCATTGATTTGTCATGGCCCAGCTTAAAACTGTCTTCGGGCAGGCCAAAACTGGCGAAGAGGTCTTTCAGATCATCAGCCAGATGCTCTTTGCGGATAAACCGATCAATGATCACGTGATTGTCGATGGACACAATGGGCCAGTCGATCGACCAGGTTCGGGTTCGAATAAACGCCCGGAATTGTTCCAGCTCAGTCTCCCAATCTTCGGATGGCAGGTTTTTCTGATGTTTCGCAAAGTGAAACTGCGAAACCGCCCGGTCGAAAGGATTTCGGACATTGGCGATCTTTGTATAGCTGTCGTACAGCTTGGGCCCAAGGTTTGCGCGGGCCTCGCTGGCAGGCATGTGATTGCGCCACGGATATTTGTAGCGACGCCAAAACTGCCAGGCCGGATAGGGATCACCCGGAATCATGCCTCTGGCCCCGACGATCCCGTATTTCGAGATCCGAACGACGCCATCGGGCAACTCACCCAGCCCGGGTTTCTCGCACAGCGGCTGCAGGGCTTTCTCGGTCGAGGTGCCCGCCGTTTTTGTTGTCTTCATGTAGACAAACTTGTGCTTGTGACACACCAGAACCATGTCAGAGGACCTTTCCGGTTTGCGCGAGTCTGGCTGTGATGTGCGGTCGTTGAGCGGTCATGAAGTCACTTCGTAAGGGTTGGGACCATATTTGTTTGTGCCGGGTTCGCTGGGGCGGGTCAGCCACCACAGCACCAGCAAGGGTGAGATCATCAGGATCAGTAGGGTCGGAATCACGATCAGCAGCGTGGCGCGCGTGAACAGGATGTCCAGACTTCCGCCGTGTTGAAAATGCGAGGCGAAACCGATGCCGAAAACGAGCACAGCCACTGCCCCAAGGATCAGCAGGATCGGCAACAAGGCATAAAGCCCGCTGCGCCCGGTATCATGCATCCGCCGCCACGCGACCGCCAGATGTGGGAGGAATACGATCAGGGTCACGATGGACTGCACCGGCCCCGAGGATGTAGCAGAGACGGATTTCACTTCGTCGCTCTGGCTGACCGAGACTTGAGTGAAGAACTGCCAGTCGATGATCCCGGCGATAAAGCTCCAGATCACGATGAACAGGAAAAAGAACCAGTATTCGGGCCGCGAGGCACGGCCTGAGAAGGTGAAGAATTTGGAGAAACAGGTGCGGATTGCGTTAGAGAAGGTCATGATGGCAACGCTCTGCTCGGCGCTCCAAACCGGTTTTCCCCTGAATCGGATGCGACGAGCATCATGCCAATGATGCTGGATGTGACCATCACACTCACTATTAGAGATGCCACATATGCTGGCAAAAGGGTCAAAAAAGCCAGGATGAGCCAGAGAATTGGCCCACCGACAAGCAAGCTGAACCCAAGGAACAACTGATATCCAAGCCAGCAGAGGATTATCGGCATGAAAGGAAAAATGGCCTGATAACCTTCTTCACCAGTGTCTTGGAGTCTTCGACTCATCGCTGAAATCAATGGTAGTGAGGCCATCATCACAATAAACAGTTGTCCAATTCCCCAGTTTAGGGAAACGCGCCAATCAAAATACAGCGCGACAAAAATGGGCACAACAGAAGCAACAGGTGCGAACCACCAAAACTCGGCGCGCGAAGCTCTGCCTGAAAAGACAACAGCTTTGCGAAAGCCGGTCGATATGGCTTGCTTTGGTCCCATTAGCACTCACTCGCCCGGCGGCAACGCCGGGCAGCGCCCGACCCTCCCCCCGGGAGGGCGCTTGCAGCGCCCACCCAGGGTCGGGCGCTGTCCTCAGCGCCTGTGGAGAGTCGGCCTGCCATCAGCCAATCGCTTCCAGCACAGCCTCACCCAGCGTCGCGGGGCTTTCGGCCACTACGATACCGGCCGAGCGCATGGCTTCGATCTTGTCCTCGGCACCGCCCTTGCCACCGGCGACAATCGCGCCCGCGTGGCCCATGCGGCGGCCCGGAGGGGCTGTGCGGCCTGCGATGAAACCGGCAACCGGCTTTTTGCGGCCCTTCTTGGCTTCATCCGCCAGGAACTGCGCGGCTTCTTCTTCGGCCGAGCCACCGATCTCACCGATCATGATGATCGAGTGGGTCTCGTCATCGGCCAGGAACCATTCCAGCACGTCGATATGCTCGGTGCCCTTGATCGGGTCGCCGCCGATGCCCACACAGGTGGACTGGCCCAGACCCACATCGGTGGTCTGCTTGACGGCCTCATAGGTCAGAGTGCCCGAACGCGACACAACACCGACCGAGCCGCGCTTGTGGATGTGGCCGGGCATGATGCCGATCTTGCAGGCGTCGGGCGTGATGACACCGGGGCAGTTTGGTCCGATCAGACGCGATTTGGAGCCTTCCAGCGCGCGCTTGACCTTCATCATGTCCAGAACCGGGATGCCTTCGGTGATGCAAACGATCACCTCCATCTCGGCATCAATCGCCTCAAGGATCGAATCCGCGGCGAAAGGCGGCGGAACATAGATCACCGATGCGTTGGCTTCGGTCACATGCTTGGCCTCGTGGACCGAGTTGAACACGGGCAGGCCCAGATGGGTCATCCCGCCTTTGCCGGGGGTCACGCCGCCGACCATCTTGGTGCCATAGGCGATGGCCTGTTCAGAGTGGAATGTGCCCTGCGAGCCGGTAAAGCCCTGACAGATCACTTTGGTATTTTCGTCGATGAGGACTGCCATTTTAGGAGTCTCCTGAAATTGCCGCGCCATAGGCGCGAGTGTTAAGCCTCCGAGGCGATAACCGCCCCTCCAAGTTTTTTTCCTTCGGCCTTGCCGCCATGGGAGTGGTGCAGTCGAATAACTTCAAAAAGATCTGAGTCATTTGATTCAACAAACACTGACTCTACTTTGGCTCGACGCATAGACTTTTCGATTTCGTCCATTGCATCCCTCCAGTGATCGTAGAAACCCAAGTCTCGGTAGAGGTTGCCGGATTGTCTGATAAGCGCTGCGGACACAGGGCCATCATTCAAATTGCAAACTTCACGCATTTGGGAAACGTAGATTGTGTCTGTTCGATTTGGGTCGGCCAGCCGGTTTTCTTTCACCACAAAGACAATAATGACCAGTGCAGCGAAGGCTAACAGGGCGATGGCTTCTCCCACTCCCATTTTGACTTAACCCTTAACCGCCTTCACGATCTTCTCGGCACCGTCTTTCAAGTTGTCCGCCGCGATCACGTCCAGGCCAGAGGTGTTGATGATCTCTTTGCCTTTTTCGACATTCGTGCCTTCCAGACGCACGACCAGCGGAACCTGCAGGCCGACCTCTTTCACCGCAGCCACAACGCCCTCGGCTATGACGTCACAGCGCATGATGCCGCCGAAGATGTTGACCAGTATGCCTTTGACCTGCGGGTCCGAGGTGATGATCTTAAACGCCTCGGTCACTTTCTCTTTGGTCGCACCGCCACCTACGTCGAGGAAGTTGGCAGGCTCGGCCCCATAGAGTTTGATGATGTCCATGGTGGCCATCGCCAGACCGGCACCATTGACCATGCACCCGATCTCACCATCCAGCGCGATGTAGTTCAGGTCGTATTTGGAGGCTTCGAGTTCCTTAGGGTCTTCCTCGGTCTCGTCGCGCAGCTCGGCGATGTCGGGGTGGCGGTAGACCGCGTTGCCGTCAAAGCCGACCTTGGCGTCCAGCACTTTCAGGTCGCCCTTGTCCGAGATGATCAACGGGTTGATCTCCAGCATCTCCATATCCTTCTCGACGAAGGCGGCATAGAGCTGGCTCATCAGTTTGACACATTGCTTGACCTGTGCCCCTTCGAGGCCCAGCGAGAACGCGATGCGGCGACCGTGATAGGGCTGATAGCCCGTGACCGGATCAACCGAGAAGGACAGGATTTTCTCAGGTGTGGCTGCGGCCACTTCTTCGATGTCCATGCCGCCCTCGGTCGAGCAGACAAAGGAAATCCGGCTGGTCTGGCGGTCCACCAGCAGGGCCAGATACAGTTCGCGTTCGATGCCCGATCCGGCCTCGATATAGATGCGGTTGACCTGCTTGCCTGCGGGGCCGGTCTGATGGGTGACCAGGGTGCGGCCCAGCATCTTTTTGGCTTCTTCCGCCGCTTCTTCGACCGATTTGGTCAGACGGACACCGCCTTTTTCACCGGCGTCGGTTTCCTTGAAAGAGCCCTTGCCGCGCCCACCTGCGTGGATTTGCGCTTTGACAACCCAAAGGGGGCCATCCAGTTCACCGGCTGCGGTTTTGGCTTCCTCGGCGCGCAGAACCGCGCGACCTTCGGAGACCGGAGCGCCATAGCTGCGAAGAAGAGCCTTGGCTTGGTATTCGTGAATGTTCATCGAAATTGTCCCGTCTGACTACGATTAAACCGTTATAGGGGGTTCTAGGGGACAAGTTTAAAGGCTTTTTTGACGGCAAAGCGCTTTTTCACGAAGATTTTCTGTATTTGTGATCACAGGTTTTCAGCGTGTGATCACAAAATCATGACACACCTAAGCGATGATTCGAAATGTAAGGAATGTGGTTTGGAAAAAGGGGTTTCCGACGTTTGCGCCAACATTCACGACGCGAAATGGGTGCGGGTCTGTGTAAAAGAAAACCGGCCCTGGAAAAGGCCGGTTCCCGTCGTCTCAGTAATACGAAAAGCTTAGGCCAGCGAGCTGTCGATGCCTTTGCACGCCTCGATCAGGCCCTTCACGGCGTTGACCGAGTTGTCGAATCCAGCCTGCTCTTCTTCGTTCAGCTTGATGTCGACGACGCGTTCGATGCCGCCTGCGCCGATCACGGTGGGGACGCCGACATACATGCCGTCAACACCCAGTTCGCCGTTGCAATAAGCAGCGCAGGGCAGAACGCGTTTCTGGTCTTTCAGGTAGGCTTCGGCCATTTCGATCGCCGAGGTGGCCGGTGCATAGAAAGCCGAACCAGTTTTCAGCAGGCCAACGATTTCGGCACCGCCATCACGGGTACGCTGAACGATGGCGTCCAGTTTTTCTTGCGTGGTCCAGCCCATCTCGACCAGATCAGGCAGCGGGATACCGGCAACGGTGGAATACCGCACCGACGGAACCATCGTGTCGCCGTGGCCGCCCAGAACAAAGGCGGTGACGTCGCGCATCGAGACGTTGAACTCTTCCGACAGGAAATGCGCAAAACGGCCCGAGTCCAGAACGCCTGCCATGCCGCAGACCTTGTTATGCGGCAGGCCCGAGAATTCGCGCAGAGCCCAAACCATCGCGTCCAGCGGGTTGGTGATGCAGATGACGAATGCGTCAGGGGCGTTGGCGGCGATGCCTTCGCCGACCGACTTCATGACCTTCAGGTTGATGCCCAGCAGGTCATCGCGGCTCATACCCGGTTTGCGGGGGACACCGGCGGTCACGATGCAGACATCGGCACCTGCGATGTCCTCATAGGACTGTGTGCCTTTCAACTTGGCGTCGAACCCTTCGGAGGGGCCGGATTCCGCGATGTCCAGCGCTTTGCCTTCCGGGGTGCCTTCGGCGATGTCGAACAGGACGACGTCACCCAGTTCTTTCATTGCAGCGAGGTGGGCGAGCGTGCCGCCGATCTGACCTGCGCCGATCAGCGCGATCTTGGGTCTGGCCATGTTGAATGTCTCCGATGGATTTAGAAATCGCGGATGTGCTAGTCGCTAAAACGGCAATAGGCAAGGGTTCCGCGACGTGGCATACAACCGCATACCGTTGTCGGCACCTGCTGGTTGCGCTAAACGACCTGTCAGACAAGCCTATTTTGGATCACCGCATGTTCGAGATGAATTTTATGTTTTTCGCTGTGGCGATTCCGGCGGTGATTTTTGCCGGGATATCCAAGGGCGGTTTTGGATCGGGCGTGGCCTTTGCGTCATCATCGATTCTGGCGCTGATCCTGACGCCCGGGCAGGCGCTGGCGCTGATGTTGCCGATCCTGATGGTGATCGATGTGGCGACCTTGCGGCCCTACTGGAAACGCTGGAGCTGGCCGGATTCGCGCCTGCTGATCCTGGGCGCTGTGCCCGGTATTGCGTTGGGCGCGTGGCTGTACCGTGCCACCGATGATGACCTTTTGCGCCTATTGATCGGGGGAATCTCGGTCGGGTTCGTGATCTGGCACGTAGCTCAAAGCAAGGGGCTGATCCGTGGCTTTGCCAACCGTTTGCCGCCACCTGCCGGTCTGTTTGCCGGTCTGGTCGCGGGTTTCACCAGCTTTGTCAGCCATGCCGGTGGTCCACCCGCCGCCGTCTATCTGCTGTCACAGCGCCTGACGAAGACCGAGTTTCAGGCCAGCACCGTACTGGTCTTTTGGGTCATCAATGCGGTGAAATTCGTGCCGTTTGCCTATCTCGGCTTGTTCACCTGGCACACGGCGCTGGCGGATCTTTTGCTGGCACCCTTTGCTATCCTGGGCGCCTGGTTGGGCGTTCGGGCGCATTTCATGCTGTCCGAGCGCCTGTTTTTTGGCATTGCCTATGTTCTGCTGACCATCACCGGCAGTAAGCTGATCTGGGATGCGCTGACTTAGGTGTTGGGGGGCAGCGCTTCGGCCGTCGTCTCATAGGCCTGACCCGTGGCGATCAGGCAAGTCGTGCCATCGGGCAGCGTTACTGTGATCGTCCAGCTGCCTGTCTGATCCGATGCAAAGACCTCCATCACAGCGCCTTGCCGGGCAATGCCGATGCCGCGACGTGTTTCGCCATAGGTTTCGGCCAGCCGTTTGATCACATCATCACGCGGGGCACAGGTGCGGGCCTGCACCTGCCCGGCGGCCAGAACCATGATGCCAAGGCCCATCGTCATCTTGAAAAGCGTCTTCTTCATCGGTCACCCCTTTCGATTCTATCTGGTAAGCAGGGTGGGGTCGTGTGACCGAAATTTGGTTAAACCGCCGCACGTTGCGTCACTTATGCTGCGTTGCGGCAATTTTGCCCTTGAACTTTCCGATAAAAAATGGCCCCTTCTGCGCAACAATCTTTCAAAGGGAGAGGCCAGTGGACATCCGTCAGCGCCCCTATCGTTCCGTTCTATACATCCCCGGCTCGCGTGACCGGGCGCTGGACAAGGCGCGGAGCTTGCCTGTGGATGCGATCATCTTCGACCTTGAGGATGCGGTGGCTGCTGATGAAAAACCCAAAGCGCGTGAGACGCTCAGGGCGGCTCTGGCTGCCGGTGGGTACGGCTCGCGGGTCAAGATCGTGCGGATCAACGGGCTGGATACCGAATGGGGCCGCGCCGATGCCGAAGCGGTGCGGGATATGGATGCTGATGTGGTTCTGCTGCCCAAAGTGAGCTCGGCGGCGGATGTGGATGCACTGGCGGCGATAACCGGTGACATGCCGATCTGGGCAATGATGGAGACGCCACGCGGCATGCTGAACGCGGCCGAGATCGCAGCCCATCCCCTGATGGCTGGCTTTGTCATGGGCACCAACGATTTGGCCAAAGAATTGCAGACCCGCTTTCGCCCCGACCGGCTGCCGATGATGACCTCGCTGGGCCTGTGCCTGCTGGCCGCCAAGGCGGAAGGGCTGATCATTGTCGATGGGGTCTACAACGCATTCAAGGATGGCGAAGGGCTGGCAGCGGAATGCGAGCAGGGCCGCGATATGGGCTTTGACGGCAAGACACTGATCCACCCGGCGCAGGTCGACATCACCAACGCGGCCTTCGCGCCTTCTGAGACCGAGATCGATCTGGCCCGCCGCCAGATCGCCGCCTTTGAAGAGGTTGAATCCCAAGGCCAGGGTGTCGCTGTCGTAGATGGCAAGATTGTTGAAAATCTGCATGTTGTAACAGCCCGCGAAATTCTGGCAAAAGCTGAGGCGATAGTAGCTTTGCAAGCGGGGTAAGCCAGCATGGGCTTTGTTCTTCTGATCCTTGGGGTGGCGCTTTGGGCGGCCGCCCATCTTTTCAAACGTCTGATGCCCGCGCAACGCGCGGCGATGGGCGATGACGGCAAGGGCGCGGTGGCGCTGGCGCTTGTTGCGGCGATTCTGTTGATGATCTTCGGCTATCGCATGACCGATTTCATCTATGTCTGGGCGCCGCCAACCTTCCTGATCCACGTCAACAACCTGTTGGTTCTGATCGCCATCTTCCTGATGAGCCCAGCAGGCAAGAAAGGCCGTCTGCTGAACAAGCTGCGCCATCCGATGCTGGGCGGGTTCAAGCTGTGGGCGTTTGCGCATTTGCTGGTGAATGGCGATCTGGCCTCGATCATCCTGTTTGGCGGCCTGCTGGCCTGGGCGGTTGTCGAGGTCATCGTGATCAACAAATCTGAGCCTGACTGGACACCGGCGGAACCCGGAACGTACGGCAAGGATGCGATGTTCTTTGTGGCGTCAATCGTGTTGTTGGGCGTGATTGGCTATATTCACGGGCTGGTTGGCCCGTCACCGTTTGGATCGTAAGGAAAACACCATGGCGAAACTCTATCGCTTGCTGACCGAGGAAGACACCTCTGCCTTCTGTCACAAGGTCACGGACGCGCTGGCCAAAGGGTGGGAGCTGTATGGCGATCCCTCCTATGCCTTTGACACGGCCAACAACGTGATGCGCTGCGCGCAGGCCGTCACCAAAGAGGTTGCGGCCGACTATTCCCCCGACATGAAGCTGGGACAGCAATAATGGCAAAAACCAATCCGGGTAACTTTTTCGAGGATTATTCCGTCGGGCAGATCCTGCACCACGCGGTGCCGCGTACCGTGACCGATGGCGAGCGGGCGCTGTATCATGCGCTGTATCCGGCGCGACATGCGCTTTATTCCTCGGATGAGTTCGCCCGGAATTGCGGTTTGCCGCAAAGCCCGATTGACGATCTGGCGGCGTTCCACGTGGTATTTGGCAAGACGGTTCCCGATATCTCGCTGAACGCCGTTGCCAATCTGGGCTATGCCGAGGGGCGCTGGCTGAAGCCGGTCTATTCCGATGACACGCTGCGGTCTGAATCCGAGGTGATCGGGGTCAAGCAGAACTCGAACGGGAAAACCGGCGTGGTCTGGGTGCGTACGCGCGGCCTGAACCAGCATGACGAGGTGGTCATCGAGTATGTGCGCTGGGTGATGGTGCGCAAATCGAACATCGACGCCCCCGCGCCCGAGGCCGTGGTGCCGGATCTGAAACAGGTGCTGACGGTTGACGATCTGGTGGTGCCCGAGGGGCTGGATTTCGCGGCCTATGATTTCGTTCAATCTGGCGAGGCCCATCGTTGGGGCGATTATGAGATCGGCGAGACCATCGACCATGTCGACGGTGTGACAGTGGAAGAGGCCGAACATATGCTGGCCACGCGCCTCTGGCAGAACACCGCCAAGGTGCATTTCGATCTGACCTTCCGCCCCGAGGGTCGCTTGATCTATGGCGGGCATGTGATCTCGATGGCGCGGGCCTTGTCGTTCAACGGCCTGGCCAACGCGCAGATGATCGTCGGTCTGAACGGGGGCGCGCATGCCAACCCGTGTTTTGCGGGCGATACGATCAAGGCGTGGTCCGAGGTTCTGGATAAGGCCGAAACCTGTGTTCCCGGCGTGGGGGCCATTCGACTGCGGCTGGTGGCCACCAAGGGCGGCGCGCCGTTTGAGCTGAAGGGCGACGATGGCCGCTACAAACCAGAGGTTCTGCTGGACCTCGACTATTGGGCGCTGATGCCAATCTGACCGGACGCACATTCATTTGATCGCAGGCGCCATCATTCGTGCTAGGTTGCGCCTATGGTCCTGTTTCGCTCAGTCGCTGCTTGCCTGTTGCTGACGCCCCCTGCGCTGGCGTGTGATCTTGCGTTGGCGCTGGCTGTGGATGTCTCGGGTTCCGTCGACTCATCCGAATACCGGATACAAATGGACGGTTTGGCAGAAGGTCTGCGTGACCCGCTGGTGTCCGAGGCGCTGGTGCGCGGGCAGGCGCAGTTGATGTTGGTGCAATGGACCGGAGCCTCGCGCCAGAAGGTGACAATTCCCTGGACCCGAATCGACAGTTTCGACACGCTGGAACGTTTCGCGGTTCAGGTCGCCGAAGACCCAAGGGTCTGGCGCAACTTTTCAACTGCGATTGGTGAGGCGCTTGAGATGACGCTGGCCAGCTTTGATGACGTGTCCAACTGCAAACGTCATCTGATCGACATTTCGGGCGATGGCGTATCGAATGAAGGGGTTGAACCGACCGAGATACATGGTCTCTTGCGCACGCATGGTGTGACGGTGAATGCCATCGCCATCGAAGAAAGCGAACCGGACCTGACCGCCTATTTCTTTGAGAACGTGATTGTGGGCGAAGGGGCCTTTGTCGTCTCGGCCGCGGGCTTTGCGGATTACCCCGAGCGTATCCGCAAGAAGTTGCTGCGCGAAGTTGTGGAGCAATCAGCCTCTTTGGACTGAGCGGTTAAGATTCGTGATCACAAAGGCTGCGATATGTAGACGCTAACATTGATTACATAGAATTAGTTTCGTGATCACAGTGCCATTTTGTGTGATCACAAATTCCGGATTTCTGCAGTTTTGCACTCGTTTTACGTGTTTTTGCGCATGCAGCACGTGACAGATTGGCAAAAACGGGTAAAACGTCTGGTAGCCAACGAAAGAGGAGCCGACATGGCCGATGTCAATCGGGGCAACCGCCCGCTCTCGCCACACATAATGATCTACCGCCCGCAGATGACGTCTCTGTCTTCGATCATGGTGCGTATCAGCGGGATCGGAGTGTTCGCTGTTGCAATTCTGGTCGTCTGGTGGCTGCTTGCCGCGTCGACATCCGAAAGCGCCTTTGGCGGGATCGATGCTTTCCTGCGCAGCTGGTTCGGCGACCTTCTCCTGACCGCCGCGACTTGGGGCTTGTGGTATCACACGCTGGGCCGTTTGCGCCACGTCATCTGGGATTTCGGCTATTGCCTGGATGTCAAAATCGCCGAGAAACTGGGGCTGGGCATGTTCGTTGGCGCGACTGTCCTGACCCTGATCACCGTGATTGCGGTTTAAGGAGGCGACGATGCGATATCTGACAGACCGCAAACGCGCGCAGGGGCTGGGCGCAGGGAAATCCGGAACACACACCCACTGGCAGGTCATGGTGCGGGCCATGGTTCTGACCGTATTGGTGCCGATCTTTATTTTCACCTTTGGTGCAGGCATTGGCGGCAGCTATGACGAGGTCATAGCCTATTTCAGCCGTCCGTTCCCGGCGATTGTCACAGCCCTGATGCTGGTCGTTGGGTTGCTGCAGCTTATGTACGAAGCGCAGGAAGCAATCGAAGATTACGTTCATGGTGTGATGGAGAAAATCTCGATCGCGGCAGTGTATGCGCTTGGCTACACACTGATGGCTGCCGGGCTGTTCGCCCTGGTCAAACTGGCCCTGTGACAAAGCGCGGTAAGGATTAAGAACGATGACAGCAGCATATGAATATGAAACCCACGAATACGACGTCGTTGTCGTAGGCGCAGGTGGTGCCGGTCTGCGGGCAACGCTGGGTATGGCGGAACAAGGTCTGCGCACGGCCTGTGTCACCAAGGTTTTCCCGACCCGTTCGCACACGGTGGCGGCGCAGGGCGGCATCGCGGCGTCCCTGTCGAACATGGGCCCCGACCACTGGCAATGGCACATGTACGATACCGTCAAAGGCTCGGACTGGCTGGGTGACACCGATGCGATGGAATACCTCGCACGCGAAGCTCCCAAAGCGGTTTATGAGCTGGAGCACTATGGTGTGCCCTTCAGCCGGACCGAAGAGGGCAAAATCTATCAGCGCCCCTTTGGCGGCCACACGACCGAGTTTGGCGAAGGCCCTGCCGTGCAGCGTACCTGTGCCGCCGCCGACCGGACCGGCCACGCGATCCTGCACACGCTGTACGGTCAGTCGCTGAAGAACAACGCTGAGTTCTACATCGAATACTTCGCCATAGACCTGATCATGTCCGAGGATGGCCAGTGTCAGGGCGTCGTCTGCTGGAAGCTGGACGACGGTACGATGCACGTCTTCAACGCCAAGATGGTGGTGCTGGCGACCGGTGGTTACGGTCGGGCCTATTTCTCGGCCACGTCGGCCCATACCTGTACCGGCGATGGTGGCGGCATGGTGGCCCGCGCGGGTCTGGCCTTGCAGGATATGGAGTTCGTTCAGTTCCACCCGACCGGCATCTACGGCTCGGGCTGTCTGATCACCGAGGGTGCACGGGGCGAGGGTGGTTACCTGACCAACTCGGAAGGTGAACGGTTTATGGAGCGCTATGCGCCCCAATACAAGGACCTCGCGCCCCGTGACTATGTCTCGCGTTCAATGACCATGGAAATCCGCGAAGGTCGCGGCCATGGCGACAATGGCGACCACATCCACCTGAACCTCAGCCATCTGCCCGCCGAAGCGCTAGCCGAGCGTCTGCCAGGCATCTCGGAATCAGCGCGCGTCTTTGCAGGCGTCGATGTGACCAAGGAACCGATCCCGGTTCTGCCGACCGTGCACTATAACATGGGCGGCATCCCGACGAACTATTGGGGTGAGGTTCTGAACCCGACCGCCGATAACCCAACTGCCGTTGTCCCTGGCCTGATGGCGGTGGGTGAGGCCGGTTGCGCCTCGGTTCATGGGGCGAACCGGCTGGGCTCGAACTCGCTGATCGATCTCGTGGTCTTTGGCCGCGCGGCTGCGATCCGGGCGGGTGAAGTTGTTGACGCGAAAGCGCCGAACCCGGTTCTGAACCAGGCGTCGGTGGACAAGGCATTTGACCGTTTCGACGAAGTGCGCAACGCAAGCGGAACAATCCCGACCGCCGATCTGCGGCTTGAGATGCAGCGCACGATGCAGGAAGACGCGGCCGTGTTCCGGACCGCCAAGACCATGGCCGAAGGCGTCGAGAAGATGACCGCAATCGCAGCCAAGATGGACGATCTGAAGGTCACAGACCGTTCGCTGGTCTGGAACAGCGACCTGATGGAATCGCTGGAACTGACCAACCTGATGCCAAGCGCTCTGGCCACCATTGTCGGTGCCGAGGCGCGCAAGGAATCCCGCGGCGCCCACGCGCATGAGGATTACACCGAACGGGATGACGAAAACTGGCGTGTCCACACAGTCAGCCGCGTCGAAGGCAACAAGGTTGAGCTTAGCTATCGCCCGGTCATCACCGATCCGCTGACGACTGAAACCGAAGGCGGCATCAGCCTCAAGAAAATCGCGCCCAAGGCGCGGACGTTCTAAGGAGAGGAACTTATGGTACAACTGACCCTCCCCAAGAATTCGCGCATCACGACGGGCAAAACCTGGCCCAAGCCGGACGGCGCGAAAAATGTGCGGAAATTCCAGATTTACCGCTGGAACCCGGAAGATGGAAAAAACCCGCAGCTCGATACTTATTTCGTCGATATGGACAGCTGCGGCCCGATGGTTCTGGACGCGCTGATCAAGATCAAGAACGAGATTGATCCGACCCTGACCTTCCGCCGGTCCTGCCGAGAAGGCATCTGCGGGTCCTGCGCGATGAATATCGACGGGATCAACACGCTGGCCTGTATCTATGGCATGGATGAGATCAAGGGCGACGTGAAAATCTATCCGCTGCCGCATATGCCGGTGGTCAAAGACCTGATCCCCGACCTGACCCATTTCTATGCGCAGCATGCATCGATCATGCCATGGCTGGAGACCAAGACCAACCGCCCGGCAAGGGAATGGAAGCAGTCCATCGAAGACCGCAAGAAGCTGGACGGTCTGTATGAATGCGTGATGTGCGCCAGCTGCTCGACCTCGTGCCCGAGCTATTGGTGGAATGGCGACCGCTATCTTGGGCCCGCCGCGTTGCTGCATGCGTATCGCTGGATCATTGACAGCCGCGATGAAGCGACAGGCGAGCGTTTGGATGAGCTGGAAGACCCGTTCAAACTGTATCGCTGCCACACGATCATGAACTGCGCCAAGACCTGCCCCAAGGGGCTGAACCCGGCCAAGGCGATTGCCGAGATCAAGAAGATGATGATCGAACGCGCGGTCTAAGCGCGGCAGAAACTGCACTTGCCGTATTGCGGCAAGTGCATGGCAAGATTGCAAAATCATGCAATGTAACCGCCCCTGTTCAGGTCTATCCTATGTTCAGGGAGGAGTGATAAAACCGAAACGGGATCGCTCCGATGCAAGAAAACCACTCAGAAAAGAACACCAAAGCAGCCGAAGCCCTGGCCTTGTTGGAACAGGCGTGGGCCTACTATACGCCAGAGGCCGTTTATGTTTCCCAAGAGCAGCACGAACCTGAACTGTTCGAATACGCAAACGCCGCCTGACGCTTGAATTTACGCAGAGATTGGGCAATGCATAAGCATGCCCATTCTGTTGCTCCTGTTGGCTGCTGGTGTGTTCGCCTATTTCGTGTGGCGGTCACACACGACCACTTTGACGCGTGATTGCCGATGGCGGCAGCATCGTAAGGAAGGCGTTTGGATTTGCGCCTATTGTGGGGCGCAGCAAGAGGGCGTGGATACGCCCACTGCCTGTTTGAAAGGGCAGTAAACAAGGTGTTCCCTGCCCTGTTGTTGTCTATGCGGCGTCGGGAAAAGCGGCCTGCAGGGCAATCTCGACCATGTCGCCAAAGCTGCTTTCGCGTTCCGACGATGGCAATGCCTCACCGGTCAGCAGATGATCGGATACGGTCAGAACGGCCAGAGCCCGGCAGTTGTGACGTGCGGCCAGAATGTACAGCTCGGCAGCTTCCATCTCGACCCCCAGAATGCCGTGCCGCACCATCTGTTCGTTCAGATCGGGGCGTTCATCATAGAAGACGTCCGACGAATAGATGCCACCCACATGAGTCGGCGTGCCCTTGGCTTCGGCGGCCTTGGCGGCGGCTTGCAGCAGGCCCCAATCGGCGCAGGGGGCAAAGTTCAGCTCTTTCAGGATGCCGCTAGACGGCGTGCTGAGCGTTGTCGACGTCATCGCCAAGATCACGTCGCGGATTTTGACGCTGTCCTGCATTCCCCCGCAGGACCCGATACGGATCAGGGTTTTTGCGCCGAAATCGCGGATCAACTCATTGGCGTAAATCGACAGGGATGGCATGCCCATACCGCTGCCCTGAATGGTGACGGGATTGCCTTTCCAGGTTCCGGTATAGCCCAACATGCCACGTACATTGTTGACCAGTTTGGCATTCTCTAGAAATGTCTCAGCCGCCCATTTCGCCCGATATGGATCACCCGGCATTAAAACGGTTTCAGCAATTTCGCCTTTTTCGGCTCCGATATGAATTGTCATTTCGCGTCCAATTCCGTCAGATTTCCAAATCGGTAATTTCCGCACCGGCCTTTAAGGCGTCATGCACCCATTGCGGTTTGCGTCCGCGGCCCGACCACGTTTGGTTTGGGTCCGCCGGGTTTTTGTATTTGGCTTTCGACTTTGCACCCTTGATTGGTTTTGCGGCGTCCTCAGACAGTTCTGAGAGAGAAAAACCAAATTCCGCCGCCGCTTTTTCGGCAGCTTTCAGCGCTTCTTTGCGTTCGCGTTTTTCTGCGCTTTTCAGTGCAATTTCTACCTTGTCGCGCAATTCCAAAAGCTCTTTGCGCGACAGGTTTTCAAGGTTGATTGCCATTTCGATTTCTCTCTATCCCGATAATTGCCCAATGCATTACCAGAACGGTAAATATCGATCTTTATCCCAATGGCAATAGAGCTGCGGAAAAGCAGACGCTATTCAGCGGCAATATTCTGCGGGTCCGCCAGGGTCACGATATCGCCCATGATTGCATTCAGCTCAAAATTCTTGGGGGTATAGATTTTCGACACCCCCATGGATTTCAGCTTTGCAGCATCTTCGTCTGGAATAATCCCGCCGACCACGACGGGGATGTCGTGCAACCCCGCGCTGCGCAGTCTTTCCATAACGTCCTCGACCAGCGGGATATGACTGCCGGACAGAATCGAAAGGCCGATCACATGGGCCTTGTCCTCAATCGCTGCGCTGACGATCTCTTCGGGTGTCAGGCGAATGCCCTCATAGCTGATGTCCATGCCACAATCGCGGGCGCGAAAGGCGATCTGTTCGGCACCGTTGGAATGGCCGTCCAGCCCGGGCTTGCCGACCAGGAATTTCAGACGGCGGCCCAGCTTGTCGCTGACCGCATCCACTGAGGCGCGCAAATCCTCCAACCCTTCGGTCTTGTTCGAGACCGAGCCCGACACGCCGGTTGGCCCACGATAGGTGCCGTAGACTTTGCGCATTTCCTCGGCCCATTCGCCGGTGGTGACGCCCGCCTTGGCGGCGGCGATGGAGGGCTCCATCACATTTGCGCCGGTCTGTGCCGCGTTACGCAAGGCGGCCAGCGCGGCGGCAACGGCTGCGTCATCACGCTCGGCCCGCCAGTCGTTCAGGCGCGCGATCTGGTCCTGCTCGACCGCAGGATCGACCACCATGATGCCGCCATCTTCGGTCTGCAGGGGTGAGGGCTCGCCTTCGGTCCATTTGTTCACACCGACCACAACGGTTTCATTGCGTTCAATCCGGTTCAGACGTTCGGCGTTCGAATCCACAAGCCGGGACTTCATGTATTCGATCGAGGCCACGGCACCGCCCATCGCATCCAGATTTGCCAGTTCAGCGCGCGCGCCCTCTTTCAACTCTTCGACCTTGGCGTCCACGGCGGGGTTGCCATCGAACAGATCGCCATATTCCAGCAGGTCGGTCTCATAGGCCAAAATCTGCTGCATCCGCATGGACCATTGCTGATCCCAGGGGCGCGGCAGGCCAAGCGCTTCGTTCCAGGCCGGCAATTGCACCGCACGGGCACGCGCCTTTTTCGACAGCGTGACGGCCAACATCTCGATCAGGATACGATAGACGTTGTTTTCCGGCTGCTGCTCGGTCAGACCCAAGGAGTTCACCTGAACCCCATAGCGGAACCTGCGGAACTTGGGGTTTTCGACGCCATAGCGGTCTTGCAGGATCTCGTCCCACAAATCGACAAAGGCGCGCATCTTGCACATCTCGGTGACGAACCGGATGCCTGCGTTCACGAAAAACGAAATCCGACCGCAAAGCGCCGGAAAATCTTCGGCGGGAACGCGGGGGCGCAGTTCGTCCAGCACGGCGATGGCGGTGGCCAGCGCATAGGCCAGTTCCTGTTCCGGTGTCGCGCCCGCCTCTTGCAGGTGATAGGAACACACATTCATCGGGTTCCATTTCGGCACGTTGGAATAGCAATACTCGGCCACATCCGCGATCATCTTCAGCGAGGGCTTTGGCGGACAGACATAGGTGCCCCGGCTGAGGTATTCCTTGATCAGGTCGTTCTGCACCGTGCCCTGCAGTTTCGAGACATCCGCGCCCTGTTCCTCGGCCACTGCGATATAGAGCGCCAGCAACCACGGCGCAGTCGCGTTGATCGTCATCGAGGTGTTCATCTGCTCCAGCGGAATCTGGTCGAACAGAACCCGCATGTCGCCAAGATGGCTGATCGGCACACCCACCTTGCCGACCTCACCGCGCGCCAGCGTATGGTCGCTGTCATAGCCGGTTTGGGTCGGCAGGTCGAAAGCCACCGAGAGTCCCGTCTGCCCTTTGGCCAGATTCCCCCGATACAGCGCGTTCGACGCCTTCGCGGTGGAGTGACCGGCATAGGTTCGGATGAGCCAGGGGCGATCTTTCTGCGTCTGCGTCATAGCGGGGCCTCACGTATCGATCGGGTAAGAAAATTACTCACGATGCTTCTAAATCGTAATTTTCATCCCGTGTCAATTCGCTGCGGCGCGGCATCTTGTGTTCTTCGGATTGTGGGGCGTTCCGTTTGCTGGCAGGGTGTGCGCATGACTCAGACCGTGGAACTTCCGCTTTGGCTTTTTTTGCTGATCCTGGTGTTTGCCGCGGTCACGTTGGCCTCGCATTTTCTATTTCCGTCGGTGCGTTGGTTCTTTCGTCGCCGCCTTGAAAGGGCGGTCAGACGCTTGAACAAGCGGCTGCAACGCCCGATTCAACCGTTCAAGCTGGCGGAACGTCACGACATGATTCAACGGTTGATCTATGACCCGCAGGTCAGCCACGCAGTACAGGATTTTGCCCGCGAAGAACGGGTGCCCGAAGCGGTCGCCTTTGAAACCGCGCGCCGTTACGCGCGCGAGATTGTGCCGTCTTTTTCCGCCGTGGCCTATTTCAGCATCGCCATTCGGGTGGCCCGGATGCTGAGCAATGCGTTCTATAACGTGCGCCTTAGTTACGTCGACGAACAGGCGGTCAAAGACATAGACCCTGATGCGACGGTTGTGTTCGTGATGAATCATCGCAGCAATATGGACTACGTGCTAGTCACCTATCTGGCGGCGCAGCAATCGGCACTGTCCTACGCGGTGGGCGAGTGGGCGCGTGTCTGGCCGCTGAGCCGTTTGATCCGCGCCATGGGGGCATATTTTATCCGGCGCAAATCCGGCAGCGAGTTATACCGGCAGGTCCTTGCATGTTATGTGCGCCACGCGACCGAGGCCGGGGTGACTCAGGCCATTTTTCCCGAAGGTGGGCTAAGCCTGACCGGCGCGCTGGGCAGGCCAAAACTGGGGCTGCTGAAATACCTGATCGATGCGACGGGCCCGGATGGGCGGGATGTGGTCTTTGTTCCGGTGGCGCTGAATTACGACCGCGTGCTTGAGGATACGATCCTGACCAAAGCTGCGCTGGGCAATGAGCGCCGGTTCCGCGCCCGTATCGGGGTGATCACTTGGTGGATTCTGAAACAGATCGGGCGTCGGCTGGTAGGCCGGTACCAGCGCTTTGGTGTGGCCTCGGTTCGCTATGGGCGTCCTGTATCCCTGCGGGAATTCCGGATCGATCACGAAGAAAACCTGATGACCGATCTGGCGCGGGACTTGATGGCCGGTATCGGCGTGGCGCTTCCGCTGGCCCCGATCCCCGTCGCCTGTTGGCTCGTGCGCGAAAAGGGAGAGGTTGCCGAAAGCGATGCCATTGAGTGGATTGATCAGCTTTTGCGACGCGACGGAGCGTCCGAGCCTGTGGACCGCCCCATGATCGAGGCTGGCCTGCAACAATTGGTCGATCGCGGCATCCTGACACGCGCGGATGGAAAAATATCCTCGTCAGGTCAACGGCTTGATCTGCTGAACTACTACGCGGCCTCGGCTTCGCTGGACGCAAATGGCAGTCTTTCTGCGCTTGCAAAGGATTTTTCTGCATCCGCTGGGTCATAAAATTACAAAAACTATCCGAATAATGTTGCATTATTTCTCAATGACCAATATCTCAACGGTTAGGTCATGCGATTCTGCATCGCGGCAATAGTTTGATTAAGGGAGGCCAAAATGGCTCTGGACACCGAAAGCGGCATTGCGTCCTACGAGGCACCGGAAAAAGACCTCTATGAAATGGGCGAAATCCCTCCGATGGGATTTGTGCCAAAGAAAATGTACGCGTGGGCGATTCGCCGGGAGCGTCACGGCGAGCCTGACACAGCCATGCAGTTGGAAGTGGTTGACGTGCCTAAGCTGGACAGCCACGAAGTGCTGGTTCTGGTGATGGCGGCGGGTGTGAATTATAATGGCGTCTGGGCGTCACTGGGCAAACCGATCAGCCCGTTTGACGGTCATGGTCAGCCTTTCCATATCGCGGGATCTGATGCCTCGGGCATCGTTTGGGCCGTTGGCGAAAAGGTCAAACGCTGGAAAGTGGGGGACGAGGTTGTCATCCACTGCAACCAGGACGACGGTGACGACGAGGCCTGCAACGGCGGCGACCCGATGTATTCCGACAGTCAGCGGATTTGGGGTTATGAGACGCCGGACGGGTCTTTTGCGCAGTTCACCAATGTTCAGGCGCAGCAGCTTATGCCGCGCCCCAAACATCTGACCTGGGAAGAAAGCGCCTGCTATACGCTGACGCTGGCCACTGCGTATCGGATGCTGTTCGGGCACGAGCCGCATGACCTGAAACCCGGTCAGAACGTTCTGGTCTGGGGTGCGTCGGGCGGTCTTGGTTCGTATGCGATCCAGTTGATCAATACGGCCGGTGCAAATGCAATCGGTGTGATCTCGGACGAAAGCAAGCGGGACTTTGTCATGGGGCTGGGCGCCAAGGGCGTGCTGAACCGCAAGGACTTCAATTGCTGGGGCCAATTGCCCACGGTGAATACACCCGAATATGCCGAGTGGTTCAAAGAGGCCCGCAAATTCGGCAAGGCGATCTGGGACATCACCGGCAAAGGCGTGAATGTCGACATGGTGTTTGAGCACCCGGGCGAAAGCACCTTCCCGGTGTCGACCTTCGTGGTGAAAAAAGGCGGTATGGTTGTGATCTGCGCCGGCACCACCGGCTATAACCTGACCTTCGATGTGCGCTATATGTGGATGCACCAGAAGCGCCTGCAGGGATCACACTTTGCGCACCTGAAACAGGCATCGGCCGCAAACCAGCTGATGGTCGAGCGCAGGTTGGACCCCTGCATGTCCGAGGTGTTCACATGGCAGGACCTGCCCGAAGCGCATATGAAAATGATGCGCAATGAGCATAAACCGGGCAACATGTCTGTTCTGGTTCAGGCGCCGCGCACCGGAATGCGGACTCTGGAAGAGGTTCTAGACGCCCGCGGTTGAGCGGTATGAAAAAAACATTAACAACGCCTGCGAATCGAGGAATCGGTTCGTGGGCGTTTTCTGTTTTGAGTAAAGTGTTTTAATTGTAACGACTTACATAAAGATCACTCCCTTTTTTTGGGGAGTAGAAACCAGTGAATAGCCCAAAAAACCTTACACATGTTATGGTTGTGTTAACCCTTCGTTAACCGTTTCGGGGAGAGGCTGATGGCGCAAAATGATTGGATACTGGACGTGTTGTCGGACCTCAACGCCTTTGCTGTTGAGAACGGTTTGACCGCGCTTGCGGAGCAGCTGGATGACACCAAGCTGATCGCTGCCGCCGAGATTGCGTCCAAAAAGACCGAGGTACGGACGCCGGCGGATGGGAATAAAACTGGATATGGGCCAAGTCCTCGAGGACTTGGAAAACACCAGCACGCTTGAAGAGCTTAGCAATGTCGCCATCCGCCTGCGGGATAGGCTGAAGGTCGAGCATCTGATCTATCACTGGGTTGATGGTGCCGGGGATCAGTACGGGTATACAACCTATCCCGACGCCTGGGCGGAACGCTATATCGAAAAGAATTACCACCGCATTGACCCGGTTATTCTGGGATGCTTTCAGCGGTTTCATCCGGTTGATTGGAAATCCCTGGATTGGTCCAGCAAAGTGGCCAAGGCTTTTTTGCAGGACGCGCAGAGCCATGGGGTCGGAAACCAGGGCTATTCGATTCCGATCCGTGGACCCAATGGGCAGTTTGCCCTCTTCACCGTGAACCATTCATGCGACGATGAAACATGGTATCGGTTCATCGAACGCCACGGGCGTGAGTTGATCCTCATTGCCCATTACTTCAATCGCAAAGCGTTGGAGTTTGAACGAGACCGGCAACCCGACGCCCCCCGCAACCTGTCGCCGCGTGAGGTGGACGCGATGACCTTGCTGGCCTTGGGCTATAGCCGCGCGCAGGTCGCCCATTCGCTGTCAATCTCCGAGCATACATTGCGGGTCTATATCGAAAGCGCCCGTGCCAAGCTTGGGGCGCAGAACACCACCCATGCCATCGCCACGGCGCTTAGCCGGGGATTAATAGTGGTTTAACGGGCGCACGCTCTCAGAACCGGAAATTAACCATGACTTTGTACCCCCTTCGTTCCTGCACAGGACGACAAGGGGAAAAAAGTCATGTTGCGTTATTTATATGCTGATGAACTGCATAGATTTCCGAATCTGGCCAAGGGCATGTTCCTTGACCGCGCCGATCAGTTCAAAACCCGGTTGGGTTGGGACGTGTACGTCAATGAAGATGGGGAAGAGCGGGATAAATACGACGATCTGAACCCGCTTTATGTCATCTGGGAAGAAGAGGATGGCAGCCATGGCGGCTCGATGCGGGTCTTGCCGACCACGGGCCCGGTGATGGTGAACGAAGTGTTTGGCCATCTGACGGGCGGTGAGCCGATTTGCAGCCCGCTGATCTGGGAGGTGACGCGGTTCTGCCTGTCCCGCACAGCCAGCCCGCATACGGCGGGGGCCATCATGCTCAGCGGGGGTGAGATGATGGAGGGGTTCGGTCTGACCCATATTGCGGGCGTATTTGATGCGCGCATGATTCGGATCTATCGCCTGATCGGGTCTTCGCCTGTGGTGCTGGGCACGCAGGGGCAAGGTCGCGACCAGATTTCGGTGGGTCTGTGGCCCTATTCCGCAGATGACTGCAACCGTGTGGCCGAACGCGCTGGCATCCAGCGCGAGCTGTCCCGGCTGTGGTTCAAGACCGCGTTTGGCACCGGCAGGCAGCATCGGTTTGCCCTGTCGGCGTAAGCGGTCGAAAAGCCAAAACCCTCTCTGGTGATAGCTGGCGCGGCCCTGTAGGGTCGCGCCATGACGACGCCTCCCGTAACCTTTTCCGAAGACCAGGCTGCCGCCTACGACAGCATCGCCGAGATGCTGCGCTCGGCCGGTGTTGATCTGGACGATGATGCCCTTTTGAAACTGCCGGGCGCTGGGAAATCCGGCGTTATGGCGGTGATTGGCAAGGCGGGGTCCGGCAAAACCCTTTTGCTGGCCGAGCTTTACAAGGCGTTGGCCGAAACCGGGGTGCAAATCGTTTCGGGCGATTTCGAAAGCCGCAAGGCCAAGGAAAAGCGCAGCCTTGCCATTCTGGCCCCCACGAACAAGGCCGCCAGCGTGTTGCGCCTGCGCGGTGTTCCGGCAACGACAATCCACCGCATCCTCTACACTCCGGTCTATGACCCGGAATATGAACGCATTGCCGAGTGGCTGGCGGGCAATGACGAACGACCCGAGATCGAAGGGCTGACCGACGAGGCCCTGGATCGGGCGGCGGCGTTTTATGCGAACAACAAGTCCATTCCGGGCGCATTGGCCGCCGCCGGACTGAGGGGGTCGGACTTCATTACCGGCTGGAAACGCCGGGATGAGCCCTTGGACATTGGGTTCGTGGACGAAGCCTCGATGCTGGACGACCGGCAGTTCGAGGACCTGCAAGAGATTTTCCCGACCCTTCTGCTGTTTGGCGACCCGGCGCAGTTGGCCCCTGTCAATCAGTCGGGCAGCATGGTGTTCGAGGCGTTGCCCGAGCCGCGCAAACAGATCCTGCACCGGGTGCACCGGCAGGATGCGGACAATCCGATTCTGGACCTTGCCCATGCGCTGGCCGACCCGCAGATGGGGTTCGAGGATTTCGAACGTCTGATCGAACAAACCGCCCGTCAGGACGACCGCGTGGTCTGGGGCCAAAGGGTTGAGGTTGACCTGATGGCCCGCAGTCCGGTTCTGGTCTGGCGCAATGCCACGCGCATCCGGCTGATCCAGGCCTTCCGCCATGTGCACGGCGCGCCGGATACCGAACTGCTTGAGGGTGAGCCGCTGATCTGCGACGGGATCGAGCTGCCGCTGAAGCACCGCAAGAAACGGCTGGACCTTGAGGCGCGCGGGCTGATCAAAGGCGCGCAGGTGATCTATCTGGGGCCGGGGCGCAAGCCGGGGTTTTCGCGCCTGCACGTCATGGGCGCCGAAGACCCGCAGGTCAGCGCCGCCTCGATCGTCAAGATCGAGAAACCGGACGAAGAAGAACCCTTCATCCCCTATGCGGCGCGGATGGGGGCAACGTTCCTGCACGGTGCAGCGGTGACCATTCACAAGGCGCAAGGGTCCCAATGGGACACCGTGCAGGTCTTTGCCCCCGACATCTACGCCGCTGCCCGCATGGGCCGGACCGAGGCTGGGCAGCCACTGTGGAAACGGCTGGCCTATGTGGCCATCACCCGCGCGCAAGAGCGGCTGATCTGGGTGGTGCGCAACCGACTGGCCAAGCCCACCCACCCTCTGCGCGTCGATGACCTGCGCGCTGTCCCCGCCGCATCGCTGACCCTGGAGGCCGAAGAAATATGACAACGATCATCGTAACCGGGGCAAGCTCGGGCATTGGCAAGGCCACGGCGGAACTGTTTCTGGCCGAGGGCTGGACGGTGGGCCTGTTGGCCCGCAGCGCCGACAAGCTGCAGCAAATGGCCGAGGGGCACGAAAAAGCGATCCCGCTGGTTGCGGATGTGACTGACCCTCAGGCGGTTCAGGCGGCGTTCGCGGCGTTTCAGGACAAGACCGGGCGGCTGGATGTGCTGTTCAACAACGCTGGTATTTTCGCGCCCGGCGGCACCATTGACGAAATCACGCTTGAGGACTGGTATCAAAGCGTCAACGTGAACCTGAATGGCATGTTCCTAAGCGCGCGTGAGGCGTTTCGGATCATGCGCCACCAATCCCCGCAGGGCGGGCGCATCATCAACAATGGCTCAATCGCTGCGCATGTACCTCGTCCAAAATCGGCGCATTACTCGGCCACGAAACATGCGATTACCGGCCTGACCCGCAGCCTGTCTCTGGATGGGCGTGAGTTTGGGATTGCCTGCGGTCAGATCGACATCGGGAATGCGCGCACGCCCATGGTGCAGGAGCTGGTCGAAAACACCATCGCCGCTGGGCAAACGCCCGACCCGACCATGGCGGTTGAGGACGCCGCGCGCTCGGTGTTGCATATGGCGACATTGCCGCCCGAGGCCAATGTGCAGTTCATGACCGTGATGGCCACGACGATGCCCTATATTGGTCGGGGCTAAGGGTTAGTTTTCGCGCAGCAACCGGAAGGCAGTCGACGCGCCCCAACCAGCCGCAATTGCGATGACCAATGACATCAGGCCGTACCAGACAGGTTGCTGGCGGGACATGTTGTAGAGGAACCGTTCCAACCCAACCTTGCGCACGTCGATGGTGGTTTCGAACTGGGAAACAACCTCGCGCCCGCGGGTCAGGTAGATACGCGCCACGTAGTCGCCCTCGGTCAGGTCTGCGGGCATGTCGATGGATGTTCTGAACAGGGTCTGTTCGTCCACCGCAACAGTGTTTTCACGGATGGAATACAGGCCCTCAGCCTCTCGGATACGGACAACGGCATCCGCGAAGTCCTGCGCGCCCTTGATGTGCATTGCTGCCCCGACCGACCGGATCGCGCGTTCGATGGACACCCGGTAGCGCAGGTCTTCGGTGTCTGACAGGATTTCGGTCAAAGGGGCGCTGGTGGCAACGGCGTAAAAGCTGGGGGCAAGGTCTACCAAGACGCTGTCGGTGTTGACCCAAATGCCCAGCCTACGTGCCTTGCGCCGCACGGTGACAGGGCCAGAGGGGCCTGCAACGGCCACGATCACCTCAAGCGGAGGTCCCGATGGGATCGGGGTTTCCCGTTTGACGGCTCCAAAAATCAGAATCTCGGACCCGTCAAATGTGGCCGTAATCGCCACGCGGTCCTGACTGAGGCCAAGTACCACGGTTTCTTCCTGGGCCAGCGCTGGCGTGACGCAGAAGACAAGCAGCAGGAGCAGGCGCTTTAGCATCATCAGTGCCCCCCTGCGGTGCCAAGCGAGTACAGCTCGGACGGTTCCAGCAGCAGGTCCAGCGCCAGTTTCCCGCACACGACCAGAACCAGGGCCGCCAGCAGGACACGCAGCTGTTCGGCTGGCATCCGCGCGCCGATTACCGTTCCGATCTGCGCACCCACAACGCCACCGACCAGCAGCAGAACAGCCAGAACGATGTCGACCGTATAGTTCGTGGTGGCGTGCAGCATGGTGGTGAAGGCGGTCACGAAGATGATCTGAAACAGCGAGGTTCCGACAACAACCTTGGTCGGCATGCCCAGCAGATAGATCATTGCCGGCACCATGATAAAGCCGCCGCCAACCCCCATGATCGCGGACAGAACGCCGACGCACAGCCCCACCATGATCGGCGGAATGACCGAGATATAGAGGCCCGATGTGCGAAACCGCATTTTGAAGGGCAGCGCATGAATCCAACCGCGCTGACGGCGTTTCGCCGGTGCGCCGCCGCCTTTTTTGGCCTTACGCAGGGCGCGCAGGCTTTCGACAAACATCAGGCTGCCGACCACGCCAAGGAAGACGACGTAACACAGCGTGACCAGCAGATCGACCTGACCCAGGCTTTTGAGGTAGTTGAATACCACCACACCCAGAGCCGCCCCCGTTAAGCCCCCGACCAACAGGACCGTCCCCATTTTCAGGTCCACGGTCTTTCGTCGGAAATGCGCCAGCACACCGGAAAAGGATGAGGCAACGATCTGGTTCGCTTCGGTGGCAACGGCAACCGCAGGGGGGATGCCGATGAAAAACAGCAGCGGCGTCATCAGGAACCCGCCGCCCACACCGAACATGCCGGACAGGATACCGACCATCCCGCCTAACCCCAAAAGCAAAAAGGCGTTGACGGAGACTTCGGCGATAGGAAGGTAAATCTGCATTTTGAATTACCGGGTACGGTCAGGCGTGCCAATCGGATTGGTGTGGGCTGACAAATACCATTGGGGTGAGGTCTTTATGCAGCGAACAGGCCGCATGGCGAATACCGGACAAGGGATTGCCCGATTTGGCTGAAAAAACCGCGCTTTGAGTAAGGCGCGCGTATGCGTTTCCCAAACCCGGGTGAAAGCGGATGCAATCACGGCTATTTCTGGAAACACACTCATACCTCTTTAGAGCGGTTGCCGCATGCAAAATCAACACTGCATGCGGCACTGCGGCGAACTGGACCGACACGCGGTCAAAACTGGACCGGTCAGCGTTCCTTTACATAGGGTTCCCCACCGGCGCGTGGCGGGGTGGCCTTGCCCACGAATCCGGCCAGAATGACCACTGTCAGGATATAGGGCAGGGCGTCCATCACCTGGACCGGGATCACCACGCCGCCCAGATCGATGTTCTGGAATCGCAACGCAACCGCTTGCAGCAGCCCAAACAGCAGACAGGCCCACATCGCATGCCATGGCCGCCATTTTGCAAAGATCAGCGCCGCCAGCGCGATAAACCCGCGCCCGGCGGTCATTTCTTTGACGAAACCGGCTTGCAGCGCGGTGGCCAGATAGGCCCCGGCGATCCCGCATAGGACGCCACAAATGGCAACAGCGGCAAAGCGCAGGCCCACGACAGACACACCTGCCGTATCCACGGCAGCCGGGTTTTCACCAACCGCGCGCAGGCGCAGGCCGAACCTTGTGCGATACAGAACCCACCATGTCAGCGGCACCATCAGAAAGGCCGCGTAGACCAGTATGGAATGGCCTGACAGAAGCTCAGCATAGATCGGGCCGATGATCGGCACCCCGCTGATGGCATCGGCAAATGGGAAATCGATCGGTTCAAACCGGGCTCCGCCAAACAGCGACGGCGTTCGGCCCCCTTGCTGAAACCAGCTCTGCGCGATCAGAACGGTCAGGCCCGAGGCCAGAAAGTTGATGGCGACGCCGGAAATCAGCTGATTGCCCCGAAAGGTGATCGAGGCCACGCCGTGTAGCGCCGACAGCACCAGAGAAGCGCCAATGCCCGCAAGCAGGCCCAGCCAAACCGATCCGGTCACGGCGGCGATTGCGGCCGAGAAGAAGGCAGCCATCAGCATTTTGCCTTCCAACCCGATGTCGAAGATCCCGGCCCGTTCCGAATAAAGCCCCGCAAGACAGGCCAGCAACAAAGGCACCGCCAGCCGTACTGTGGAATCGAGAACCTGAATGAGAGTGACGTAAAGTTCCATCATTGTGCTCCCTTCCGAACACTCAGGAACAGTTTCTCAAGCGGCATGCGGACCATGTTGTCCAGCGCACCGGTGAACAGGATCACAAGGGCCTGAATGACCACGATCAGCTCACGCGGGATCGACGTCCAAAGGGCCAGTTCGGCCCCGCCCTGATAGAGGAAGCCGAACAAAAGCGCCGCCAGGAACACGCCAAAAGGATGCGACCGACCCATTAAGGCCACGGCGATGCCGATGAACCCGGCGCCCTCGGTTGCGTTCAGGACCAGCCGCTCGGCCTCACCCATCACGTTGTTGATTGCCATCATCCCGGCCAGCGCGCCCGAGATCAGCATGGCGATGATGGTGATGCGGACGGGCGAAATCCCCGCATAAACCGCCCCGGTTTCGGAATGCCCATAGGCGCGGATTTCATAGCCCAGCCGCGTGCGCCAGATCAGCGCCCAGACGACCACACAGGCCAGAATGGCAACGAAGAATGAGATATTCGCAGGCGCGCCCCGGAACATCACGTTTTCCGCGGTCGAGAACATCGACTGGAAGGTCGGCAGGTGAACCGCATCGGGGAACCGCGCGGTGGCGGGGTCTTGCGACCCCTGCGGGCGCATCACATTGACCAGCATGTAGTTCAGGAAGGCCGCCGCGATAAAGTTGAACATGATCGTGGTGATCACGATATGGCTGCCGCGCTTGGCCTGAAGATAGGCCGGGATCGCAGCCCAGGCCGCCCCGAACAGGGCCGAGCCCACACAAGCGGCCAGCAGGGCGACGCTCCAATGCGGCCAGGGAAGGTAAAGACAGACAAAGGCGACGCCCAGCCCGCCCAACATGGCCTGACCTTCACCGCCAATGTTGAACAGGCGGGCATGAAAGGCCACGGCCACGGCCAGTCCGGTGAACATGAAATTGGTTGCGTAATACAGCGTATAGCCCCAGCCATAGGTCGACCCAAGCGCGCCCGTGACCATGGTCTTGAGGGCGTCCCACGGGTTTTCACCAATGGCGAGGATCACCAGCGCCGAGAGAATTGCGGCCAGGATCAGACTGATCAGCGGGATCAGAACGACATCGGCCCATTTGGGCATTTTATCCATGCTTCACGCGGCCTTTCCCGCAACACCGGCCATCAGCAGGCCCAGCTCTTTTTCATCTGTCTCATGGGGCAGGCGCTCGCCCATGATATGTCCGTCAAACATCACCGCGATCCGGTCGGAGAGTGAGAAGATCTCTTCCAGCTCGACCGAGACCAGCAGGATCGCCTTGCCCTGATCGCGCAGGGCGACGATCTGTTTGTGAATGAACTCGATCGCGCCAATGTCCACGCCGCGGGTCGGCTGGCCGACCAGCAGCAGATCGGGGTTCCGCTCAATCTCGCGCGCGACGACGATCTTTTGCTGATTGCCACCCGAAAAGCTTTTGGCCGACAGCCAGCCATTGGGCGGGCGCACATCGAACTTTTCAATCTTGCGCTCGGTATCGGCGCGCAGGGCGGCGTTGTTCATGAAGAGGCCGCGCTTGTAGGCCGGATCGCGGTGATAGCCAAAGGCCACGTTCTCCCACGCGTGGAAGTCCATGATCAGACCCTCGCGCTGACGGTCTTCGGGCACATGGGCGATGCCGCGCGCGCGCCGGGCCTGACCGTCTGATCCGGCACCAGACAGCGCAAGTGGCGTGCCGTTCAGGCGAATCTCGCCCTGACCGGGGCGCATCCCGCCCAGCACCTCAAGCAATTCCGACTGCCCGTTGCCCGCAACACCGGCAATGCCAACAATCTCACCGGCGCGGACAGTCAGATCGATGCCTTTGACACGTTCAACACCGGCTGAATCGAAGACCCGCAGGTTTTCCACCTCAAGCACGGGCTGCCCCGGTTTTGCGGGCACCTTGTCGACCTGTAGCAGCACCTTGCGGCCCACCATCAACTCGGCCAGCTCCTGTGGGTTGGTCTCGGCCGTTTTCACGGTGGCCGTCATCTCACCACGGCGCATGACCGAGACGGTGTCGGTGTTTTCCATGATCTCGCGCAGTTTATGCGTGATCACGATGATGGTTTTCCCTTCGGACCGCAGCCGGTCGAGGATGCGGAACAGCTGATCCGCCTCGGCGGGGGTCAGCACGCCGGTGGGTTCGTCCAAAATCAGAATCTCGGCCTTGCGATACAGCGCCTTCAGGATTTCCACCCGCTGCTGCATGCCTACGCCGATCTCGTCGATGCGCTTGTCGGGGTCGACGAACAGCTCGTATTCCTCTTCCAGCGCCTTCAGTTCTTTTCGGGCCTTGGCCAGCGACGGGGCCAGCAGGCCACCGTCTTCGGCACCAAGCACGATATTTTCCAGAACGGTGAAATTCTCAACCAGTTTGAAATGCTGGAACACCATGCCGATGCCCGCCGCAATCGCGGCCTGGCTGTCTGGGATCTCGGTCTTTTTCCCGTTGATCCAGATCTCGCCCTTATCGGCCTTGTAGAAACCGTAGAGGATGCTCATCAGCGTGGATTTGCCCGCACCGTTTTCGCCAATGATCCCGTGGATCGTTCCGGGGGCGACGCTGATGGAGATGTCTTTGTTGGCCTGAACCGGCCCAAAGGCTTTGGAAATGCCCTTAAGCTCAATGGCGGGGACGGTCATGTCTTGTCCTTGGGTTGCCGAAAGGGCCGCGCAGCTCGCGGCAGAGTGGAGACAGGGCGGAGGTTAAACCCCCGCCCCGCGTAAGATCAGAACTGCAGTGCCGGGCAGCTGTCGTTCTCATAGTAGCTGGTCACCGAGACGTTGCCGTCGATGATGTCCTGACGGGCCTTGTCAACGGCGGCTTTCATGTCGTCCGACACCAGCGACGCGTTGTTTTCGTCCATCGCATAGCCAACGCCATCTTCGGACAGGCCCATGGTGAAGACGCCGGTTTCAACATTGTCACCCGCTTTCATGGCTTCGTACACAGCCACGTCCACGCGTTTCAGCATCGAGGTCAGAACCTTGCCCGGGTGCAGGTGGTTCTGGTTGCTGTCCACGCCGATCGACAGGATGCCCTCGTCAGCAGCGGTTTGCAGAACGCCAACACCGGTGCCGCCTGCGGCTGCATAGATCACGTCAGCGCCCTGGCTGATCTGCGCCTTGGTCAGTTCCGAGCCCTTCACCGGATCGTTCCACGCCGCCGGGGTGGTGCCGGTCATGTTGGCAACAACCTCAATATCGGGGTTCACGGCTTTGGCGCCTTGCGCATAGCCACAGCCAAAGTGGCGGATCAGCGGAACATCCATTCCGCCGATAAAGCCCACGGTGCCCGACTCGGACGCCATGGCGGCCATCATGCCCACCAGATACGAGCCTTCGTGCTCAGCAAAACCAACCTGACGGATGTTCGGCGCGTCCAGCCACGTGACGTCGACCACGACAAAAGTTGTATCGGGATAGTCAGGCGCAACAGCGGACAGCGGATCGGCCATGCCGAAACCCATGGTGATGACGGGGTTCAGACCGGCCTCGGCAAAGCGGCGCAGGGCCTGCTCACGCTGGGCTTCGGACTGCATCTCGATCTCACGATAGGTGCCGCCGGTTTCTTCGGCCCAGCGAGACGCGCCGTTATGGGCTGCTTCGTTGAACGATTTGTCAAACTTGCCACCCAGGTCAAAGATCAGGGCCGGTTCGGCCATGGCTGCACCTGCGGTCAGAGCGACGGCGGCGGCAGCGCCCATCAAGGATTTCATCAGGGTCATTTGTTACTCCCGTTGGTTATTGTCGGTCGGGGCCAAGATAGCCCCGATTACCCACTGTGAGCGAGCATATCCGTTGTGATGGCGGGAATTAAGGCCGTTTGCAACCGGTGCGGTCAACTGATTTTTGACCAATTGGTCGAAAAAACTTTAGTGGGATGGCTAAGCCAGCCCGCATTCCATGACAATGGCGTCTATTTTCTGATTGTTTTCGCGTAGATAGTAGCTTTTGCGACGCCCGCAGGGGCTGTATCCACACTGTTCGTACAGGCCGATGGCGGGCTGATTGTCGGCTGCAACATCCAAAAACGCGCGGGTTGCGCCTAATATTCGCGCCTGTGCATGCCAGTTTTGCATGCAGCGCAACGCCAGACCTTGCCGTTGATGATCGGGATGGGTGGCGATTGTCAGCAATTCCGCCTCATCCGCGATGACCTGAAACAGGGCAAAAGAATCAGCCGTTCCGACGAAATGTGTGAATCGATTCTCTAGCAGATCGGCGAATTCCTGTGCCGTCCATGGGCGCGATTGGGTAAAGGCTGCCGCGTGCGTTTGGGCCAGGTCCTCGGGGCTCATCCGTCCAGCAACACAGGCGGCAGGTCTTTGGGCGGGGCCGCATCCGCCGGACGCACATAGAGAGGGGCCGGGGCGGTGGTCACGGTCTGCCAATTGCGCGCGGCAACGCGGGCGATGGCCCTGACCTGAACTTCGGAGTCGTCGTTCAGCAGCAAATTCCCCAGCGTTTCCGCCTGATCCAGCGCCATCAGCATTGGACCCTGACCGGGCTGCGCCACATAGACCTGATCACGCGGGGCGCGGATTGCAGGCAGGCCCGCGCCGGTCTCGGCCAGCGCGTCAAAGCCGGATACGCCCACGGCCGGAATACCAAGCCCAAGGGCCAGTCCGCGGGCAGCTGAGACCGAGATGCGGATGCCGGTGAAATTTCCCGGCCCGATGCCCACGCCGATTGCTGTCAGGTCGCGCCATGTGCAGTCGCCCTCGGCCAGCACCTCTTCGAGCAAGGGCATCAACCGTTCGGCTTGCCCACGTGTCATGGATTCGCTGCGTGACACCACAATCGTGTCACCCCGCAACAAAGCGGCCGCGCAATGCGCGGCCGATGTGTCAAACGCCAGAATCAGCGGGTCAGACGGCAACGGGGCGGACCTCGGTCACTTCGGGAATGTAGTGGCGCAGCAGGTTCTCGATCCCCATTTTCAGCGTCAGCGAGGATGAAGGGCACCCGGCACAAGCGCCTTGCATGTGCAGGTAGACAACGCCGCGATCAAACCCGTGGAACGTGATGTCACCGCCATCCTGGGCCACTGCCGGGCGCACGCGCGTGTCCAGCAGATCCTTGATCTGGTCCACGATTTCAGCATTTTCGCCTGTATGTTCAGCATGGCCGGACGCTGCGCTTGCCTCATCTGCCATGATCGGCTGGCCGGACTGGTAATGTTCCATAACTGCGCCAAGGATCGCCGGTTTGATGTGATCCCACTGAACGTCATCCGATTTGGTCACAGTGACAAAGTCATTGCCAAAGAACACTCCCGTGACGCCATTCACCCCGAAAATCCGCTTTGCCAGAGGTGACTTCTCACCAGCTTCGGCTGATGGAAAATCCGCTGTGCCTGCGGCCAGCACGGTTTGGCCGGGCAGGAATTTCAGCGTTGCAGGGTTCGGCGTGGATTCAGTCTGGATGAACATGGCGCGGCTCCGTTTGGGTTGTCTCTGATATGCGGGTCCGGGCCGGGGAAGTCAAGATTTGGAACGGTTCTAAATTTCAGCGGCCAGTTGCACAGCTGCGTCCAACCGGTCATCGCCCCAGAACAGTTCATCCCCCACCACAAAGCTGGGCGCACCGAACAGACCCTTTTCTTGCGCGGTCTTCGTCTGGTCAATCAACGCGGTTTTGATCGCGGGGTCCTGCGTCCGGTCCAGTGTTTCGGGCGGCAATCCGACCTGTTCCAGACATTTCGTCAGGGTCGCATCGTCGGAAATAGTCAGGCCATGCGCGAATTCGGCGGAATAGACCGCCCGGACAAACGCCGCTTTGCGCACTGGATCATCAATTGCCAACACCAGCCGCGCCGCTTTCAGGCCGTTTTGCGGAAAAGGATCAGGCCGGACAAAGGCCAGGCCGCGTTGCGCGCACAAACGTTCCATATCCCGCCACATATAGCGCCCTTTGGCGGGGTAGAGGTTGAACGGAGAGTTGTCCCACCCCTGCGCTGCAAAGATCGGCCCCAGCAAAAAGGGATGCCATTCGACTGTTACCCCGCGACCTTTCGCCAGTTCCTCGATCCGCATCGCGCTGAGATAGGAATAGGTCGAGGCGAATTCGAACCAGAACTGGATGCTGCGCGGCATGGGCGGCCCCTAGGTGATCTCTTCCAGCTTTTCCTTGCTCAGATCGCCGGGAACGATGGTGATCGGGATCGGCAGGCTGCCCGAGTTCTTGGTCAACTGCGTCACCAGCGGACCGGGGCCTTTCTTTTCAACACCAGCCCCAAGGACCAGCACGCCGATCTCAGGATCGGATTGCACGTGCTCGATGATCTGTGGCACAGGGTCGCCTTCGCGAATGGCCAGCTCCGGATCGACGCCCTGTTTGTCGCGCATCCATTTGGCGAAAACCTCGTAATGGGCATGGATACGTTCGCGGGCTTCTTCGCGCATCACTTCGGCCACGCCGATCCAATGGTTGAACTCATCCGGCGGGATGACCGACAAGATCGTCACACCGCCCCCAGTATGGGCGGCGCGCATGGCAGCAAAGCGCATCGCGTTCAGGCATTCGCGGCTGTCATCCAATACGACCAGGAACTTACGCATGGGTGTCCTCATTCATTTCGGGCGATCATGCCTGACCTGACGGGGACTGGCAACAGATGCCTAACCCGCGCTGGCAGCCCAATCCCAATACAACTCGCGCGCGCGGCGGGCGATGGGACCGACCTGATATTGCGTATCCTCCAGCGCAGTGACCGGGGTGATCTTGCTCATGTTGCCGGTCATGAACACCTCATCGGCCTTGTGGAAATCATCAAAGCTGAGGATGGCTTCGTGTACGGTCAAGCCGTCGGCACGCAGGTTTTCGATATGGCGCGCGCGGGTGATTCCAGCCAGAAACGTACCGTTTGGGGTGGGCGTGAAAACCTCTCCATCCCGGACCATAAAGATGTTGGCCGTCGCCGTTTCGGCCACATGGCCCAACGCATCCGCCACCAACGCGTTCGAGAACCCTTTGGAGCGCACCTCTTGCAGCATCCGGGCATTGTTGGGGTAAAGGCACCCGGCCTTGGCGTTCACGACCGCCGATTCCAGAACCGGACGGCGGAACCGCGTATATCCCAAGGTGGCCGAGGCGCTTTCGGGCGCCATCGGGATTTCCTCAAGGCAGATGGCAAAGCCGGTGCTGTTTTCCAAAGGTACGATGGCGGTCGCGTCGCCATCGATACCCCAATACATCGGGCGAATATAAACGGCGGCATCGCGGGAAAAGCTTTGCAGACCTTCGCGAACGATCTCGACCATCTGTTCGGTCGTCACGAAAGGGGTTAGCATCAGCGCCTCGGCAGATCGGTTTACGCGGGCGCAATGGGCCTCAAGATCGGGGGCCAGCCCGTCAAAATACCGCGCACCGTCAAACACCGATGATCCCAGCCACGCGCCATGATCAGCCGCGCGCATGATGGGGGCGTCCCCGTCATGCCACTGACCTTCGAAATAGGTGCGGATGTTTTTGCCGACTGCCATGACGCCCTCCCAAGCTTTGCGGCAAACCTAGGAAGACGTTGCGGCAACGTCCAGAGCAATCAGCCCTGTTTCGCGCCAACCATGCCCGCGATTTCGTAGGTCTGCTGCAGGATCGGGGCGGCGACGGCGCGGGCTTTTTCGGCACCTTTGGCCAAAATCCGGTCAATCTCGGCCTCTTCGCCCATCAGGCGGGCCATCTCGGACGAGATCGGGCCAAGTTTTGACACCGCCAGTTCCGCCAGCATCGGCTTGAACTCACCAAACTGTTTGCCGCCGACCTCGGCCAGAACCTGTGCGGCGGTCTGATCGCTGAGGGCTGCGTAGATGTTCACCAGATTGCGGGCCTCGGGGCGCTCGGACAGGCCATCCACCTCAGAGGGCAGGGCATCCGGGTCGGTCTTGGCCTTGCGGATTTTCTTGGCGATTGTGTCGGCGTCATCGGTCATGTTGATCCGGGTCATGTCCGACGGGTCCGAGGACGACATCTTGCGCGACCCATCCCGCAGGTTCATCACGCGCGGCGCGGGGCCGCCGATCACGGGCTCGGTCACGGGAAAGAAATCAACGCCATAGTCGTGGTTGAACTTGATCGCGATGTCGCGGGTCAGTTCCAGATGCTGTTTCTGATCTTCGCCCACCGGCACATGGGTCGCGTGATAGATCAGGATATCCGCTGCCATCAGTGCCGGATAGGCAAACAGACCCAGCGAGGCGTTCTGCGCATTCTTGCCCGCCTTGTCCTTGAACTGCGTCATCCGCTGCATCCAGCCCATGCGGGCGATACAGTTGAAAATCCACGCCAGTTGCGTGTGCTCGGGCACCTGGCTTTGGTTGAACAGGATCGATTTTTCCGGGTCCAGTCCGGCGGCGATGAAACCTGCGCAGACCTCGCGTGTTTTTTCACGCAGACGGGCCGGGTCCTGCCAGACGGTGATGGCGTGCAGATCGACCATGCAATAGATGGTCTCATAGTCTTCGCCCTGCATATCCACGAACCGCTTGAGCGCCCCCAGATAATTGCCAAGGTGCAGGTTCCCCGACGGCTGGATGCCGGAAAACACGCGCGGTGTGAACTGGGTCTCGGTCATCGAAGGGAACTCCCGTCTGGAAAAATCAGCCCCCGTCGCTTACCCATGAGGCCAAGGGACGTCAACAGCCGCGAAAGGCCAGCCCAATGAGCAGTGAGCATTATACACCCGCCGTGAACCCCCTGCCGCCCGTGGTGGTGGCGCTGGTTCTGTTTATCATGGGGATCGAACTGGCCTTTACGCTGGGCAGCCGCGGCCTGATCGGAGGGCCCGGTGCCGTCGGCTGGCGGCTGGATGCGCTGCAGAGCTATTCGTTTTCCCCCGATATTTTCGACTGGATGATGGAAAACGGGCGCTGGTCGTTTGAACATCTGATCCGATTTGTGACCTACCCGTTCGTCTCGGGCAGCTTTACGCAGGCCGTCTTTGTATGCGTTTTCCTGCTGGCCATGGGCAAAATGGTGGCCGAAGTCTTTGGTGGATTCCAGATGTTGGTCATTTTTGTGCTGTCCGGCGTCGGTGGTGCATTGGCCTATGCCCTGCTGCTGGACCCGCGCTATCCGCTCGTTGGCGGTTTCCCTCCGGTCTATGGTCTGATCGGGGCGTTCACTTGGCTGCTGTGGCGCAAGCTGTCCTTGGTGGGAGAAAACCAATCGCGGGCCTTTGGGCTGATTGCGGCACTTATGGGCATCCAACTGGTCTTTGGCCTGCTGTTCGGCGGTACGTCTGACTGGATTGCCGATCTGGGCGGGTTCGCGACCGGGTTTGGGCTGTCTTTCTTTCTGGCTCCGGGCGGTTGGGCGCGGATCGTGCGGCGCATTCGCCGAGACTGATCAGGACCGACGTAGGGCCTTTTTGAACTCTGACAGTTCAAACGCGCGCAACAGGTGGCCCAGACCGAAATACGAGACCGCGGCCACCATGATCAGAATAAGCAGTGCCAGATAGCGCCAGCCGGGCAGGCCCAGCGTCCAGCCGAACAGCTGAAGGGCGGCAAAAAGGACCACTCCCATCCCAAGCGACGCGGCCACAATCCGCCACACCCGGCGTTTGAACCGGGCGTCGAACTGCGCCTCTTCGCCCATGTGGCGCGCGCCAAAAGCCAAAAGCGCGACCATGGCCCACCCGGCAGTCGAGGCCGCAATCGCGGGTGCAATCCAACCCACCAGCGGGTACAGACCAAAGGCCAGCACCGCATTCACGATCATGGCGACCACAGCATAGTGGAACGGGGTCCGCGTATTCTCACGCGCGAAATACAGCGGTTGAAGCAGCTTTTGCAGCATGAAGGCGGGCAGGCCGATGCCATAGATCGCCACGGCCAGCGCCGTGGCCGTTGTGTCCTGCGGCGTGAACTGCCCGCGTTCGAACAGGACCGATACGATGGGGCCGGGCATGACAATGAAGGCGACGGTCGAGGGCAGCGTCAGCAGCAACGTGAACTCTCCGGCCCGGGAATAAGCGTTGCGCGCGCCATCTTTGTCCCCGGCCCGCAGACGGCGCGACAGGTCGGGCAGCAACACGATGCCCACCGCAATGCCCACCACGCCCAAAGGCAATTGATACAGACGATCCGCCGCAAACAGCCAGCTGACCGCCTTTTCCGTTTGCGAGGCGACCAACTGACCCACCACCAGATTGACCTGAGTGACCCCCATGGCGAGCGCTGCGGGAACGGCGATGCGTACCATGTGTCGCATCTCGGGGCTGAGCTTTGGCAGGCCGGGGCGGATGCGAATACCTGCACGCTCGGTCGCGACCCAGACCAGCGCCAGTTGCGCAACTCCGGCCACGGGGATAACGGCGATCAGCCAGCGAATGACCTCACCCCCCGATATGGCGCCGGCGATCAGGGCGGTGCAGGCAAAGATGTTCAACAGAACGGGCGCTGCAGCTGCCGCGGCAAAGCGGCCCGTAGCATTCAGGACACCCGAAAACAGTGCTGCCAGCGACATGAACAGGATATAGGGAAAGACCACATAGCCGTAATCCACCGCCAGATCGAACCGTTCGTCGCCATAAAACCCCTGCGCGGTGAACCAAATGAGCGCAGGCATGAACACCATCGCCAGACCGACCAAAGTCAGCACGGCGGCGGCCAACAGGTTGAACGCATCCTGCGCGAAACCTTCGGCGTTCTCGTCGCCTTCCAACCGTTTGGAAAACATCGGGACGAAGGCCGCGTTGAACGCGCCCTCGGCAAAGAACCGGCGGAACATATTGGGCAGGCGGAAAGCCGCGACAAAGGCATCCATCACCGGGCCCGGACCGATATAGGCTGTCAGCAGAATCTCTCGCAAAAAGCCCAGTACGCGGCTGGCCAGCGTCCAGAACCCGACCGTGAACAGGCCTGAAAACAGCCGGATCTGCTTCATGATTCCGCGCGCTCGGCGCCCTCGGTGATGGCTTTGCGCAGCTTGGCCTCAAGCCCGCGCTGCTTGCTCTCCGAATGGTATTTCAGCCCGAACATGTCCTTGACGTAGAAGGTGTCGACCACCTGTTCGCCATAGGTCGCGATGACGGCGTTGGCGATATAGACATTGGCTGCCGCCAGCGTCCGCGTCAGGTCATAAAGCAGACCGGGGCGGTCGCGGGTGTCAACCTCGATGATCGTGTAAATCTCGGACCCGTCATTGTCGAAGGTGACATGAGTGGGCACGTTAAAGGCGCGCTCGCGTTTCTTGATCTTGTCACGCGATTTCAGCGCGTCGCGGGCCACGACCTCACCCTTGAGCGTTTTGTGGATCATCTGCGTCAGACGCGGCAGGCGGCTGGATTCAAAGGGATGGCCGTCGGCGTCCTGAATCCAGAACGCATCGGTGACGTAGCCGTCCTTGGTCGTATAGCTGCGTGCATCCACCACGTTGGCCCCCACTAGTGCCAGCGCCCCGGCGATACGTGCGAAAATGCCGGGGTGGTCGCCCATGGCGAAGCAGGCACGGGTGGCGTCGCGGTCTTCGTCAGGTTGCAGGCGGATTTCCACCTCACCCGGATCGCCGTTTTGTTCCAGCGCCCGCAGCATGTCGGCAAATTCTACATGGGTCGACAGGTTCAGACCCTGCCAATAGGGCGGGTAATGCCGGCCGGTTTCGACCTTGAGGTCCGACTTGGACCAATCCGCCAGCGCCGCGCGCAGGGCTTTCTTGGCCTCGGTCCCGCGGTTGGCGCGGTTGAGGTCCTCCATCCCTGTCTCAAGCGCCCGCTTGGTTTCCGCATGCAGCGCCCGCAGCAGGGTTGCTTTCCAGTTGTTCCAGGTGTTCGGCCCCACCCCGCGAATGTCGCAGACGGTCAGCACGGTCAGCAAATCCAGCCGCTTGACCGTTTTCACCGCCTTGGCAAAGTCGCGCACGGTGCGCGGGTCAGAGATGTCCCGTTTTTGCGCCATGTCTGACATCAGCAGGTGATAGCGCACCAGCCATTCGACGGTTTCCGCATCCGTCTTGTTCAGACCCAGCCGGGGGGCGATTTTGCGGGCCATCTGCGCCCCCAGGATCGAGTGATCCTCGGGCCGTCCCTTGGCGATGTCATGGATCAGCAGGGCGACATACAGAACCTTGCGGTTGACGCCCTCTTTCAGGATCGATGAGGCCAGGGGCAGGGATTCCACCAGCTCTCCGCATTCGATCTGGTTGAGGTTGACGATGCACTGGATGGTATGCTCGTCCACCGTATAGCTGTGATACATGTTGAACTGCATCATCGCCACGATGTGTTCAAATTCCGGCAAAAAGGCTGACAGAACGCCCAGTTCGTTCATCCGACGCAGGGCCCGTTCGGGGTTGCCGTGTTTCAGCATCAGATCCAGGAATATGCGCTGCGCTTCCTTGTTCTCGCGCATATCGTCATCGATCAGGTGCAGGTTGGCGCTGACCAGCCGCATTGCGTCCGGGTGGATCAGCATACCCGTTCGCAGCCCCTCTTCGAACAGGCGCAAGAGGTTCAGCTTGTCGGTCAGAAATGCATCCGGGTCAGCTACGTCCAGACGGCCATGGACCACCGTATAACCTGCCTTGACCCGCGGGCGGCGGCGAAAGATGCGCTCCAGCAGGGGCGCGCCCTTCATATGGGTCGCCTCCAGCTTGGTCAGGAAAATCCGCGTCAGTTCCCCCACGCGGGTGGCCTCGCGGAAATAGCGCTGCATGAACACTTCGACCGCGCGACGACCGGCGCGGTCTTCGTACCCCATGCGGGCGGCGACCTCGACCTGCATGTCGAATGTCAGCTGTTCCGTGGCCCGCCCGGTGACCAGATGCAGGTGCGATCGGACGGCCCACAGGAAATCCTCGGCCTGCACAAAGGTGTTGAACTCGTCACGTGTAAACAGGCCCAGCGGCACCAGCTCGGCCACGTCCTGCACGCCATAGATATACTTGGCGATCCAGTAGAGCGATTGCAGATCGCGCAGCCCGCCCTTGCCCTCTTTCACATTGGGTTCAACCATATAGCGCTGGCCCTGCTTCAGGTGGCGTTCGTCGCGCTCCTGTAGCTTGGCCTCGATGAATTGCCGCTCGCTGCCCTTGAACAGATCGGATTTCAGGCGGGTGTCCAGCTCGGCCCCAAGGGCCTGATCCCCGGCCAGATAGCGCAGTTCCAACATGGAGGTGCGGATGGTGAAATCTTCGGCACCGAGCCGCAGACAGTCTTTGATCGTGCGCGAGGAATGCCCAACCTTCAGCCGCAAATCCCACAGGATATAGAGCATGGATTCAATCACGCTCTCGGCCCAGGCGGTGATCTTGTAAGGCGTCAGAAACAGAAGATCCACATCCGAGGATGGAGCCATCTCGCCCCGCCCATAGCCGCCAACCGCCATCACGGCGATCTTTTCGCCTTGGGTCGGAGTGGCCAGCGGGTGCAGGTATTCGCTGGCGACTTTCATGGCCGTGCAGACCAATCCATCGGTCAGATAGGTGTAGGAATGTGTCAGTGGACGTGCCGCAAAGGGGCGCTGGGCAAACGCGTCGGCGATGGCCTGACGCCCGGCTTTCTGGGCCGCACGCAGAATGCGCACGGTCTCATTCCGCCGCGCGCCATTGTCGGACGTGGTTTCAAATGCCTCTGACAGTTGGGCCAACACAGCCGCGCTGTCAAAGATGTCATCGACGGGGCAAATCAGCTCACCCTTAGGGGTCAGCGTCAGCGCCGCTTGATCAGAAACCGGCGCCTGAGAAGCTTTGTGGGGCAGGGTCAATCACAATTACCTGTTTATTCTGGATCGTGGCGACAGCCAGACCGCGTTCATTCGTACCGTTCGGACGCAGGCGGAAGATGCCGCCAACGCCCTGGAAACCGGCGTTTTGCGTCAGCGCCGAAGCGGTCAGCGCATTGGATTTTCCCTGGCTGACCAGTGCACCGATTGCAGCGATTCCATCATAGGCCAGCCCGCTGATCGGGTGTGGTGCCTCACCATAGGTGTTGTTGTAGCGCTGGCGATAGGCCTGCGCCTTGGACGGGTCGGGCAGCGCAAACCAGCCGCCCTGCACGCCTGGCAGTTCCAGCGTTTGCGGCGGAATATCCCAGCGGGTCAGACCGATAAATTGTGTGGTCGCGGGCGAAATACCTGCCTCGGGCAGAAGCTGGCTGAACAGCGGCAATGCACCCGCTGTGGTGGCTGTCATGAACAGCGAGTCTGCTCCTGATGCATCGACCGCTGCCTTGACGGATGGGACCGAGTTGATGACGCCCTGCTGCGAGCGGTCGTAGCCAACCGCGCCAGCATTATTCACGCGGCTGCTGCTGAGAGCCGTGGAAATAGCGGCCTGCCCCAACTGGCCCGCCGCATCATTGCTGTGCAGGATGACCATGTTGTTCTTGCCCTGCGATCCGGCAAAGCCGACCAGCCGATTGGCGGTGTTGTCAAAGGTCGGGCCCAGTACGAACACATTGCCGCCCGCGATGCTGGTGTTGTTTGAGAAGGACAGGACGTTGACGTTGTTGTTCAGCACGGCCAGCCCGGCAGAGTTTGCCGCCTGCGCGTAAACCGGACCGAGAATGATCTTGGCCCCATCGGCCACAGCCCGCTGCGCCACCTCGGCAGCTGTGTTCGAACTGCCGCGGGTGTCGTAGACCCGCAGATCGATCGTCACGTTCTGCAGGTCAGCCATGGCCAGACGTGCCGCGTTTTCCAGACTACGCGCGAGGGCTGCGTCGCCTGATTGACCCGATCCGGCGGGCACCAGCAGGGCGACGGGAACAGGGTCGGACGTGTTGATCGACGGGCCACCGCCAATGGTGCCAACCTCACACGCGGCAAGGAAAGCTGCGGTGGCCAAAATGGCGGCGGTACGTGCCAGCTTGCGAACGGGCTTGCAAACGGTAAACATCTGAATGAAAACTCCCTGTCCCAACGGCTTGTGATACCGCCAATCTATTGGGTCGCGATAATAGACGTCACGCTGTGAGGGTCCAGCTTTGAATCACCAAAAAGTCAGATTGGGCGCGGGCCTGTATTTTGTTGCCACTCCGATCGGGACGGCACGCGACATTACGCTCAGGGCGCTGGACGTTCTGGCCTCGGCGGATGTGATCGCCGCCGAAGACACCCGGAGCCTGCGCCGGTTGATGGAGATTCACGGCGTCCCGCTGGAAGGGCGCCGCATCCTGGCCTATCACGATCACAGCGGCGCGGGTGCGCGTGGAAAGATTCTGGATGCGCTGGCCGAGGGAAAATCGGTGGCTTACGCGTCCGAGGCCGGAATGCCCCTGATTGCCGATCCGGGCTATGATCTGGGGCGGCAAGCGGCTGAGGCCGGGCATGTGGTGACTTGCGCGCCGGGCCCTTCGGCGGCTTTGATGGCGCTGACTTTGGCGGGTTTGCCGACAGACGCATTCTTTTTCGCGGGCTTTTTGCCAAATGCTTCGGGTGCACGTCGAACTCGGATTGAAGCCCTGCGCGACATCCCCGGCACGCTCGTGTTTTACGAATCGCCCAAACGTGTCGCGGCCTGCCTGTCCGATCTGGTCGAGGTGCTGGGCCCCGACCGCCCGGCGGCCCTGTGCCGCGAATTGACCAAGAAATTCGAAGAGGTTCGGCGCGGGACCTTGGCAGAGCTGGCGGAGGCCCTGCAGGATGAGACTGTCAAAGGTGAGATTGTCCTGCTTGTGGACCGTGGGCATTCGGAAACTGTTAATGAATTGGACGTAGAAGAGGCGTTGAAGAAAGCCTTGGAAACCCATTCAGTTCGGGATGCGGCGGATCTGGTGTCAGAGATGTACAAGCTGCCGCGCCGCCCGATCTATCAAAAGGCGCTGAAACTGGGAAAGGGATGATATGGCTGCACGATCTGCCCGAAGTTCGGTTTCCTATCACGCCGGGCAAGCGGCCGAACAGCAGGTTGCCTCCCATTACGAACGGCTTGGATACTCAGTCGCGCAGCGGCGCTGGCGCGGCCCTGGGGGTGAGATTGACCTGATTGCGCGGAACGCTGATGGGGTCGTGTTCATCGAGGTCAAGAAAAGCAAAAGTTTTGAGGCCGCAGCCGCCCGGATCAGCCGCCGTCAGATGGATCGCATCTATGCGTCTGCCTCTCAGTTTCTGGAAACGGAACCCAACGGGCAATTGACCAATGCCCGTTTCGATGCGGCACTGGTGGATGGGACGGGTGCGGTTCAAATCATCGAAAACGCCTTTGATCAGGGCTGACACCCATTGAACCCATGGCCGCGCTGGGCCATGTATCTGGCGTGAAATTGAGGGACACGCCATGAAAATCGCCTTTCAGATGGACCCGATCGGGGCCGTGGATATCAATGCAGACAGCTCGTTCCGTCTGGCCGAAGAGGCGCAGGCGCGTGGGCATTCGCTGTTTTTCTACAGCCCCGACCAGTTGGCCTATCAAGAGGGTCGGATCACCGCGCGGGGCCATGATATGGCAGTGCAGCGCATCGCAGGTAACCCGGCGGAACTGGGCCCCGAGCGTGAGGTTGATCTGGCCGATTTCGACGTGATCTGGCTGCGGCAGGACCCGCCGTTCGATATGCACTATATCACCTCGACCCACCTGCTGGATCGCCTGAAGGGTAAGGCATTGGTGGTCAACGACCCGTTCTGGGTGCGCAATTATCCCGAAAAACTGCTGGTTCTGGATTTCCCTGACCTGACGCCTCCGACCACGATTGCGCGGGATTTGCAGACCATCAAGGCGTTCAAGGAAAAACACCAGGATGTCATTCTCAAGCCGCTTTACGGCAATGGTGGGGCCGGTGTGTTCCGGCTGGATGCCAATGACCGCAACCTGACCTCGCTGCACGAGCTGTTCACCGGGTTCTCGCGCGAGCCTTTGATCGTGCAGAAATTCCTGCCCGACGTCAGCAATGGCGACAAACGTGTAATTCTTGTGGACGGAGAACCCGTCGGCGCCATCAACCGCGTGCCTGCGGCAGGTGAGACACGCTCGAACATGCATGTGGGCGGTCGTCCAGAAAAAATCGGCCTATCCGAGCGTGATCTTGAGATTTGCGCGGCGATTGGCCCCTTGCTGAAGGAAAAAGGCCAGATTTTCGTCGGCATCGACGTGATCGGGGACTATCTGACCGAGATCAACGTGACCTCGCCCACCGGCATTCAGGAACTTGAACGGTTCGACGGTGTGAACATCGCCGAAAAAATCTGGCAGGCGATTGAGGCCAAGCTTTAAGACGCGACCTTGGCGCTGATGCGAAAGCTCAGCGCCTCGGCCACGTGCGGGCGGCGGACATCCGGCGCGCCTTCCAGATCGGCAATCGTGCGGGCCACGCGCAGAATGCGATGAAAGGCGCGGGCGGACAGGCCGAAGCGTTCGGCGGCTTTCAACAGCAGTTCTTTACCCTCGGCGTCCGGGGCGGCGATTTCTTCCAGAACCTTGCCCTCAACATCGGCGTTTTGCCGCGTGGACGTGCCCGCGAAACGGTCGGCCTGAATGGCGCGTGCGGCGTTGACCCGCGCGGCCACGGTGGCCGAACTGTCGCCCGAGGGCGGCAGATCAAGATCGGTGAAGCCCACCGGAGGCACCTCAATCCGCAGGTCAAATCGATCCATCAGCGGGCCTGAGATGCGCCCCAGATAATCCTCACCGCATACCGGCGCGCGGGAACAGGCACGGGCGGGGTCGGTCAGGTATCCGCATTTGCAGGGGTTGGCGGCGGCCACCAGCATGAAACGGCAGGGGTATTTCACATGGGCGTTGGCGCGGGCGACCATCACCTCGCCGGTTTCAATCGGCTGGCGCAGGGTTTCCAGCACGGTGCGGGGGAATTCTGGGAATTCGTCCATGAACAACACGCCGTTATGGGCCAGCGAGATCTCACCCGGTTTAGCCCCTTTGCCACCCCCAACGATAGCGGCCATCGAGGCCGTGTGATGCGGTTCACGAAACGGGCGGGTACGGCTGATACCGCCTTCGTCCAGCAATCCGCACAAGGACTGGATCATCGAGGTTTCCAATGCCTCAACCGGGGTGAGCGGCGGCAGGATGCCGGGCAGGCGGGCGGCCAGCATCGATTTGCCCGACCCCGGTGTGCCGATCATGATCAGGTGGTGACGCCCGGCGGCAGCAATTTCCAGCGCGCGTTTGGCCCGTTCCTGCCCCTTCACGTCGCGCAGATCGCGCGCGCTGGGCGCAAGGCTGACTTCGCCGGGCTGGGCGGCGGGCAAGGGGGACTGGCCCGAGAAATGGCGCACCACATCCCCCAGTGACCCTGCGCCGATCACTTGGGTGGCGTCGACCCAGGCTGCCTCGGCGCTGGAGGCTTTGGGGCACAGCAGCGTCCGATCCTCGGCCGCGGCGGTCATGGCGGCAGGCAGGGCGCCCACGACCGGCACCAACGATCCGTCCAGCGACAGCTCGCCCAGTGATACGGCCCCTTCGGCGGCGTCCGGTGGAATGATCTCCAGCGCCGACAGCAACGCGACGGCGATGGGCAGGTCGAAATGGCTGCCCTCTTTCGGCAGGTCGGCAGGGGACAGGTTGATGGTAATGCGCTTGGATGGCAAGGCGATGGCCATCGCGCTGAGTGCGCTGCGCACCCGGTCGCGGGCTTCGGACACGGCCTTGTCGGGCAGGCCGACGATGGAAAAGGCGGGCAGGCCCGGCGAGACGGCGCATTGCACCTCAACCGGGCGGGCATCGACGCCTTGGAACGCAACAGTGTGAGAGCGGGAGACCATGAACGACCTTTTTGGTTAACAGGTCGTTGCTGCCACGGCGGCGGTTTAGGAATCGTTAACGGAAGTCACCATTGCAGTGAATTTTGGCCATGCGCCCGGGTCAGCAACGGTTTTGTCGCGACAGAACGGGTTGCAAAAGCCCCAGATGCGGCCGTCCAGCTCAAGAAAATCCGTCACGGGTTTCGCAGAATAAGGGCAGCTGTCATTGACCGACGGCCCCTGATCCACCGCGCGCGCGGCAGGGGCCCCGATGGGCCATGCCTGCGTGGGCAGATCGAGCGGATAGGGAAAGGGATCATAGGCAACGGTCAATCCCATCGCCCGCCATTGCCTGACGGAGATGTCCGCAAGCAACTCAAGGCAATAGGCGCGGTTTGCGTCTGAGACTGGCAAACCGTACCCGATGATCCGCGCGGCAACCGGGGTGTAGAACACATCCGCCAGAGAATAGTCTCCGAAAAGCGGCCCGGTCTTTGCGCCGGATACCGCCCGCGCATGGGCCCAGAGGGTTTCGATCCGTTCCAGATCGGTCAATGTGTCCTGGGACGGCTCAAACCCCTCCCAGCACTGCATCAACTGCATCGGGCATTCGCTGCGCAACGCGGTGAACCCGGCCGCCATCTCGGCGCAGAGCCACCGGGCGGTTGCGCGGGCGGCGGGGCCCCTGGGCCAAAGCCCGGCCTCCGGGTGGCGCTCGGCCAGCGTTTCCGCCATGGCAAGGCTTTCGCCTACAACCGTGCCATCGGGCAGGCGCAGGGCTGGCACAAGGCGGGCAGGGGCGAGAGGTTTCATGTCCTCGGCCATGGTGCCGGAATAGAGGCCGATCATATGGCTTCGATAAGGCAGGCCGAACTTTTCCAGCATCAGCCATCCGCGCATGGACCAGCTGGAAAACAGGCGGTCCCCGATAAACAGATCATAGGTCATGCCGGTACGATGGCGCGGCGGCAGCGATCCGTAAATCAGTGATTTGTGCGGGGTGCGATCACGGACAGTGATTGATCTGCCCCACGGACCATCGATCGCCGTGATGGGTGATATCCGTGACCGACAGGTTGTCGATCCGGTGGCTGAACGCTTCGTGCGCGGTGACATCAAGGGCGCGTTGAACCTGCGTCAGGATCACGCCGAAATGGGCGACGATGACCAGATCGCGCCCGGTATGTGCGGCGATCAGGTGATCCACGACGGTATCGACGCGGGCGCGCACCTCGTTCCAGCTTTCACCTTTGGGCGGGCGCACATCGCCGGGATTGTCCCAATAGGCAAAGGCAAGCTCGGGGTCTTCGGCCTCAATCTCTTTGAAACCGCGTAATTCCCAGGTGCCAAAGTGGATCTCGCGCAGGTCCTGGTGATGGGGTAGGCGTTGGCGCGTACCCTGTATCGCTGACGCCGTTTCCGCCGCGCGGGACAGGTCGGACGAGATCACCAGCGCGTCGGCCGGAAGATGATCGTGCAGCCGTGCGATGGCGGCCTTGTCGCTGAGGTCGGCGGGCAGATCGGACCAGCCGACCATGGTTTTGGCGTGCGTCGGCCCGTGGCGGACAAGATGCAGGCGGGTCATGGCAACTGCCCTTTCAGCACCAGCGGCAACCCGGCAGTGACCTGCACGGCCAGATCGGCCTGCGCCGCCAGCGCGATGTTCAGCCGGCCCTGCGCCTCGCGAAACCGGCGCGACAGGGCGTTATCGGGGACGATCCCATGCCCGACCTCGTTCGAGACGATGACAACCGGCGCGCGGCAATCGCGCAGCGCCTGCAGCAATTCGGCCTGAACTTGTTCCAGATCGTTTTCGGCCAGCAGATGATTGGTCAACCACATGGTCGCGCAATCGATCAGGCAGATATGGTCCGGGGTCAGATCGGACAGCACCGGGCCAAGATCGAACGGAGCCTCAACCGTGTGCCAGCCCGCGCCGCGCTGGATCACGTGGCGTTGAACCTTATTGCGCATCTCATCATCAAACACTTGTGATGTCGCAAGATAAGTTCGGATTTTCCCTGATGAAACAACGATTTGCTCGGCGAATGCCGACTTGCCCGAGGCTGCTCCACCCAGCACAAAGGTTAAATCCGGGTCCACTATTCTTACCTTTCAAGTGATCCACACCGTTTTGCTCTGCGTATCGACCCTAGGTCGGTGAGGCAAGCCCGGCCAGCGGCTGTGAAAAGGGAGATTTCAATGGCACTGGATAATGCGAACGATTTCTCGATGTCCCGGCAAGCGATGAAGGCCGAACTGCTGGACGCGGAGACCGAACTGAAACTCGCCTATGCGTGGCGCGATGAACGCGATGAACAGGCCCTGCACCGGCTGATCACGGCCTATATGCGCCTTGCGATTTCCATGGCGGCCAAGTTCAAGCGCTATGGCGCGCCCATGAATGATCTGATCCAAGAGGCTGGGCTGGGCCTGATGAAAGCCGCTGATAAGTTTGACCCCGACCGTGGCGTGCGCTTTTCGACATACGCCGTGTGGTGGATCAAGGCCAGCATTCAGGACTACGTGATGCGCAACTGGTCGATGGTGCGCACCGGATCGACCTCTTCCCAGAAATCCCTGTTCTTCAACATGCGCCGTGTTCAGGCCCGGCTGGAGCGCGAAGCCGCGACCGAGGGGATGGACCTGGACCGCCACCAGTTGCACCAGATGATCGCCGCCGAAATCGGAGTACCCCTGCGCGATGTCGAGATGATGGAGGGGCGGCTTTCCGGCTCTGATTTCTCGCTGAACGCAGTGCAGTCCGCTGACGAGGACGGGCGTGAGTGGATCGACGCGCTTGAGGATGACCGCGAACAGGCCGCCGAGGCTGTCGAAAACAGCCATGACACCGAACAGCTGCGCGACTGGCTGGTGACGGCCATGCAATCCCTAAATGATCGCGAACGTTTCATCGTGCGCGAACGCAAGCTGCGCGAACCGGCGCGAACCCTTGAAAGTCTGGGTCAGGAACTGGGCCTGTCCAAGGAACGTGTGCGCCAGCTTGAGGCGGCAGCCTTCGGAAAGATGCGCAAGAACCTTGAAGCCCAATCGCGCGAGGTGCAACACTTCATCGCATGAAACAGTTTGCGATTCTGCTGTTTGCACTTGCGGTTACGGCCCTCCCTGCTTGGGCCGATGACCGGATACCTGAAAACATCCTGTCCGGGATGACCGCTGCCGATGTGGTGATCCTGGGCGAGATTCACGACAACCCTCAACACCACGTCATTCAGGCCGAGGCGCTGAAGGCGATTCAGCCCTCTGCCGTTGTGTGGGAAATGGTGACCGAGGAAGGCGCTCAGCGTTTGGCCGACAAGGCGGTCTCAAACCCCGAGGAATTGGCGCGTATTCTGGAGTGGATTGAATCGGGATGGCCCCCGCTCAGCATGTATTACCCGGTTTTTCAGGCGTCTGATGCGCCGGTTTATGGGGCCATGGTGCCCCGCGCGGCTGCGCGAACTGCGATGGAGCGTGGTGCTGCGACCGCATTAGGGGCGGATGCCGCGCGGTATGGGTTGACTGTTCCGCTGCCCACTGACGAACAGGTCGCGCGCGAGGCGGATCAGATGGCTGCGCATTGCGATGCTCTGCCGCAATCGGCGCTGCCGCAGATGGTGGCGATACAACGTCTGCGTGACGCTGTGCTGACCCGTTCAATACTGCGCGCGATCGAGGAAACCGGCGGCCCGGTGGCTGTCATCACGGGCAACGGCCATGCGCGTAAGGACCGGGGCATTCCGACCTTTCTGTCGCGCTTGCGTCCGGGGCTGAAAGTGTTCGTTCTGGGCCAGTCCGAGGAGGGCCTGATCGAAGGTGAGTTTGATGCGATCCTCGACAGCCCGGGTGTTGAGCGCGAAGATCCGTGTCTGGCGTTTCAGTCGCAGAATTAACTGCTGGAACTGAACGGCCCGCTTGCATAATGTCGGGGCCGGTCGGGACAGGAAGGGCTTATCATGCTGGCATCCAAACGCATTCTGCTGATCATCGGCGGTGGCATTGCGGCCTATAAGTCGCTGGACCTGATCCGCCGCCTGCGGGAACGCGGTGCGTCCGTGACCCCTGTTCTGACCCGCGCGGCCGAGGAGTTCGTGACACCCCTGTCGGTGTCTGCATTGGCCGGAGAGAAGGTCTATCGTGATCTCTTCGACCTGACGGATGAGGCCGAGATGGGCCATATCCAGCTGTCGCGTTCCGCCGATCTGATCGTTGTCGCCCCGGCTACGGCTGATCTGATGGGCAAGATGGCTGGCGGGCTGGCCAATGATCTTGCCTCGACCCTGCTGATGGCGACCGATACGCCGGTGCTGTGTGCGCCCGCTATGAACGTGCGGATGTGGGATCACCCGGCAACGCAGCGCAATCTGGCGCAGTTGCAGGCGGATGGCATCCGGTTTGTTGGCCCGAACGAAGGCGACATGGCCTGCGGTGAATACGGCCCCGGGCGCATGTCGGAACCGTTGGAGATTGTCGCAGCGGTTGAGGCGGAATTGGGCGATGGGCCGTTATCCGGCAAGCGCGTGCTTGTCACCTCGGGGCCGACGCATGAACCCATCGACCCGGTCCGCTATATCGCCAACCGCTCCTCGGGCGCGCAGGGCGCGGCGGTGGCGCGAGCGCTGGCGACGCTTGGGGCCGAGGTTGTGTTTGTCACCGGCCCTGCGGATGTGCCGCCCCCGCCGGGTGTGCAGGTTGTGCACGTGGAAACCGCGCAGCAGATGTCGGATGCGGTGGATGCCGCTCTGCCCGTTGATGCAGGGGTGTTTGCGGCGGCGGTTGCCGATTGGCGGGTGTCCAGTGCCTCGGACAAAAAGCTGAAGAAAAGCCGCGATGGGTTGCCCACGCTGGAATTTGCCGAAAACCCCGACATTCTGAAGCGGGTCTCGCATATGGAGGCAGGCCGCCCTGCGCTGGTTGTCGGCTTTGCGGCCGAGACGGACGACGTGATCGAACATGCCACCGCCAAGCGGGGCCGCAAAGGATGCGACTGGATCGTGGCCAATGATGTCAGCCCGGATACCGGGATCATGGGTGGATCGGAAAACGCGGTCATCCTGATCTCGGACGCGGGGGCCGAGGAATGGCCGCGCATGGGCAAGGACGACGTCGCGCAGCGTCTGGCGGGCCGGATCGCTGACGCGCTGACCCAATAAACAAGAGGAACCGCAATGGTAGCTATTCGTGTGATCCGAGAGGAAGGGTCTGATCCGTCAATCCCCTTGCCATCCTATGAAACCGAGGGCGCGGCAGGCGCGGATGTGCGGGCGAACCTGCCGGACGGGGCCTCGGTCATGTTAGAGCCCGGCCAACGCGCGCTGGTGCCCACGGGCCTGCGTATCGAAATCCCGCAAGGGTATGAGGTGCAGGTGCGCCCCCGTTCAGGTCTGGCGCTGAAACACGGTATCACACTGCCCAATACGCCGGGCACGATTGACAGCGACTATCGCGGGCCGTTGGGGGTGATTGTTCTGAATGCGGGGCAAGAGGCGTTCGAGGTCACCCATGGCGAACGCATCGCCCAGTTGATCGTCGCCCCGGTGGTGCAGGCCACGTTCGAGGCCGCCGAAACCCTTAGCGACACGGAACGCGGTGCGGGTGGGTTCGGCTCGACCGGGCGCGGCTGATGCTGCTGGTCCTGATCCTGGCGGCGGGCCTTTGGGCGGTTGGGTACGTGGCTGGCGTATCACGAATGGCCCGGGCGACCTCGGTCGGGGTTCTGGTGTTGGGCGTGATCACGGCGCAGTTGGTTCTGCCGGATGGGAACCCGTTGCGTGAGGCAACCGGCGGCTCGGCAGCGCCCTGGCTGATATTGGGTGGCCTCGCCATTCTGGTTCTGGTTTACGGGAACGTGCTGAAACGTCTGCGCAACCGCGCCACCCCTGCCGAACCCGAGGATTCCGCCATGCCGTCTGACCAATTCTCAGAGACCGAACTGGAACGCTATGCCCGCCACATCGTGCTGCGCGAGCTGGGCGGGCCGGGGCAGAAAAAGATGAAACAGGCCCGCGTGCTGGTGATCGGCGCTGGAGGGCTTGGGGCACCTGCGTTGCAATACCTTGCGGCGGCAGGCGTCGGTACAATCGGCGTGATCGATGATGATGAGGTCGAGAACGCCAACCTGCAACGTCAGGTCATCCACCGTGATGCGGATATCGGGATGCCCAAGGTGTTCTCGGCGCAGCAGGCGATGCAGGCTCAGAACCCTAACGTGACGGTGCTGCCCTACCACCGACGCCTGACCGATGAGATCGCCGCAGACCTGTTTGCCGATTTCGACCTGATCCTCGATGGCACTGACAATTTCGACACCCGCTATCTGGCCAACCGTACAGCCGTGGCGCTGGGCAAGCCGCTGATCTCGGGCGCACTGTCGCAATGGGAAGGGCAACTAAGCGTCTTTGACCCGGCCAGTGACGCGCCGTGCTATCAGTGCATCTTCCCCGAGGCCCCGGCCCCCGGTCTGGCCCCGTCCTGCGCCGAGGCGGGGGTGATAGGCCCGCTGCCCGGTGTGGTGGGGTCGATGATGGCGGTTGAGGCGATCAAGGTGATCACCGATGCCGGTCAGGCGCTGCGCGGTGAGATGCTGATTTACGACGCGCTGTATGGCGAAAGCCGCAAGATTTCCCTGTCGCGCCGCGCCGATTGTCCGATTTGTGGCACGGGCGCGTAGCGCTGCACTGGATCATCCGGCCTGTCGTTCCTAACTCTGTGGTCAAAGGAGACTTCTATGACCAATCCGATCCTGTCCGACTGGACCACGCCGTTCGAAATCGCACCTTTTGCCGACATCGCGGATGATGATTTCTCGCCCGCTCTGGATCAGGCAATGGCGGCCCATAACGCGCAGATCGATGCGATTGCCGGGAACCCGGACGCGCCTACCTTTGCCAACACCATTGAGGCGCTAGAGGCCGCGGGTGAGCAGATGGACAAGGTCCTGTCGGTGTTTTTCACCGTGGCCGGGGCCGATAGCAATCCAGCGCGCGAGGCATTGCAGCGAGATTTCTCGCCCAAACTCTCGGCGCATTTTTCGGGTATTTCGTCGAACAAAGCTCTGTTTCAACGTGTGGCTGACCTGTGGGCCCGCAGGGACGATTTGAACCTGACCGATGAACAGGCGCGGGTTCTGATGCTATCCCATCGGGGTTTCGTGCGCGCAGGCGCGGCGCTGACCGGCGACGCAGACGCGCGAATGCAGGAAATCAAGGCGCGGCTGGCCTCATTGGGGACGTCCTTTACCCAGAACCTGCTGGCGGATGAGCGGGATTGGTTCATGGAGCTGTCCGAGGATGATCTGGAAGGTCTGCCCGATTTCGTCGTGGATGCCGCCCGTGCCGCCGGTCAGGAAAAGGGCGCAGACGGCCCGGTTGTGACCCTGTCACGGTCGATCATTGTGCCGTTCCTGCAATTCTCGCCCCGCCGTGATCTGCGCGAGACGGCGTATAAGGCGTGGACCGCACGCGGCGCCAATGGGGGTGAGACGGATAACCGTGAGATCGCCGCCGAAATTCTGGCGCTGCGCGAGGAACGGGCCAAGCTGTTGGGCTATGACAGTTTTGCCGATTACAAGCTGGAAACCGAAATGGCCCGTACGCCCGACAAGGTGCACGACCTGCTGATGCAGGTGTGGGAGCCCGCCAAGGCCCGCGCGGATGCGGATGCCGACATTCTGACACAGATGATGCAGGCGGATGGGGTCAATGGCCCTCTGGCCGCGTGGGATTGGCGCTATTACGCTGAGAAACGCCGCAAGGCCGAGCATGATCTGGATGAGGCCGCGTTGAAGCCCTACCTGCAACTGGACCGGATGATCGAGGCCTCTTTTGCCTGCGCCAACCGCCTGTTCGGGTTGGAGTTCGCACCACTGGATGTGCCGCTCTACCATCCCGATTGTCGCGCGTGGGAGGTCACGCGCAGCGGCCAGCATATCGCGGTTTTCATCGGCGATTATTTCGCGCGCGGGTCAAAACGATCCGGTGCGTGGTGCAGCGCGATGCGGGGGCAGGCGAAATTCCCAAAACCGCAGGCTCCGATCGTGATCAATGTCTGCAATTTCGCCAAGGGCGATCCGGCGCTGTTGTCTTATGATGATGCGCGGACGCTGTTCCATGAGTTCGGCCACGCGCTGCACCAGATGCTGTCGAATGTGACCTATGAAAGCATCTCGGGCACGTCCGTGGCGCGGGACTTCGTTGAACTGCCCAGCCAGCTTTATGAACACTGGCTGGAGGTGCCCGAGGTTCTGTCTGAATTCGCGACCCATGCCGACACCGGCGAGGCGATGCCCCAAGAGATGCTTGAGAAAGTGCTGAAGGCCGCCAATTTCGATCAGGGCTTTCAGACGGTGGAATATGTCGCCTCGGCGCTGGTCGATCTGGCGTTCCATGATGGCGACGCCCCGGCGGACCCGATGGCCAAACAGGCCGAGGTTCTGGCCGGTATCGGTATGCCAGCAGCCATCGGGATGCGCCATGCGACACCGCATTTCGCGCATGTGTTTGCGGGCGACGGCTATAGCTCGGGCTATTACAGCTATATGTGGTCCGAAGTCATGGATGCCGACGCCTTTGCCGCCTTTGAAGAGGCGGGCGGTGCTTTTGATCCCGAACGCGCCAAGGCGCTGGAGGAAAACATCCTGTCCACCGGCGGCTCGCGTGAGGCCGAAGACCTGTATCTGGCCTTCCGGGGCCGCTTGCCGGGTGTTGAGGCGCTGTTGAAAGGGCGCGGCCTGATCGCTGCTTAGTAGCCCAGATCGCGATTGACGAGGTGCAGGAAGGGTTCGCCTTCCTCGCCCCGGCGGATGTTCTCGCAAATCACCTGCGCGGCTGTCACGGGCCGGGTTTCCGAGGCGATATGCGGCGTCACGGTCACATTCGGATGCGCCCAATAGGGGTGATCCGCAGGCAGCGGCTCGACCCGAAACACGTCCAGCGTGGCATGACCGACCTGACCGCTGTTCAACGCGGCCAGAAAGGCGTCATCGTCGATCAATGGCCCACGGCCCGGGTTGATGATACGGGCCCCTTGGGGCAGCAGGGCCAGAGTGTCCGCGTTCAGAATGCTCTCGGTGGCCGGAGTGTCCGGCAGCAGCAAAACCACGATCTCGGCGCGGGACAGGGCGGTGCGCAGCCCCTCGGCCCCGTGCAGGCAGGTGATGCCGGGAATGTCCTTGGCGCTGCGGCTCCAACCGGTGACGTTGAAGTTCAGGGCTTTCAGCGTGCGGGCGGCAGCCTCGCCCAGTTTGCCTAATCCCAAAACACACACCTCTCGCTCTGACGCTAGCGGTGGCGCGACAGGGGCCCAGGTGCCGTCCTGAATGGTGATGTGCTGATCCATACCCAGGTGATAACGCAGCACGTGGCCGACCACCCATTCGGTCATACCCTGCGTCAGACCGTGATCGACCATCCGCGCCAGTGGCACGGTCAGCGTTTCGTTGCCCGATATGGTCTCAACCCCCGCCCACAGGCTGAGGACGGCCTTGAGTCTTGTGTAGGGGGTGAAATCCAGCAAGCCCCCATTGGGCGCATAGACCACATAGTCGACCTGATCCGGCGCGATGTCCGTGCTGAGGTGAAAATCCAGTCCCAAGCCGGTCAGGTCTTTGGACAACAGCGGCTGGTACACGGGCCAAAGCTGGGGGCGCGCGGAAAACAGGATGTTCACGGACATTCAGGGCCTTTCCGGTCAACGGGGGCGGTGGATATGGGCGCTTTGGACGATGCCGAACGCAGCCATCAAAACCAGCATGGCCGAGCCGCCATAGCTGACCATCGGCAAGGGCACACCCACCACCGGGGCAAGGCCCATCACCATCGACATGTTGACCGCAAAGAACAGGAAAAAGTTCAGCGCGATGCCAAGCGTCACCAGCGACGAGAACCTGTCCTTGGTCGACAGCGCGGTGACCAGACAGAAGATCAGGATCAGGCCATACAGGGTCAGCAGGGTGATGCCGCCGACAAAGCCGAACTCTTCGGCCAGTGTGGTAAAGATGAAATCGGTGTGTTTTTCGGGCAGGAAATTCAGGCGCGATTGGGTGCCCTGCATAAAGCCCCGCCCGTTCCAGCCCCCTGATCCCAGCGCGATCTTGGATTGGGTGATGTGATACCCCGCCCCCAGCGGGTCGGTCGATGGATCAAGAAAAGTATCGATCCGGCGGAACTGATAATCCTTGAGCAGCTGCCACTCGGTCCCGCGACTGTTGAACACAGTGGCGATCAGGCCAACAACGGCGGCGATGACGGCTGCGAAATAGGCCCAGTGAACACCGGCCAGAAACATCAACCCTCCGCCCGCCGTCAGCAGCAGGATCGAAGTGCCCAGATCGGGTTGTTTCAGAACCAGCGCAGTGGGGATGAGGATCAGCGCAACCGGGATCAGCACCCATAGCGGGCGCGAGGTTTTGTGCGAGGGCAGCCAATCGTAATAGGCGGCGAGCACCATCACCAGCGCGACCTTCATCACCTCGGACGGTTGCAGGCGCATGAACCCAAGATCGATCCAGCGCTGGGCGCCCATTCCAATTGTGCCGAACAGTTCAACGAAAATCAGCAACACGATTGAGCCGAGATAAGCCAGCACGGACATGTTTCGCCAAAACCAGATGGGCACCAGCGCAATGATGAACATCACCGTCAGGCCCAGCCCGAACCTCTCCAGTTGCGGTTCGGCCCATGGCATCCACGATCCACCGGCAACTGAAAAGAGCATCAGGAAACCGGCGCTGGCCACACTGATCAGCAACAGAGTCAGCGGCCAGTTCATATAGAGGAATTTGCGAAACCCCGAAGGCGTGGATTTGACGGTATACTCAAGATAGCTCATGCGCGGTCCTTTTCGGACGGGCGCGCTTTGGGGCGGCGGTCACCTTCCAGCTTTTTTTGCTGTTCCTTGATGCGGTCGCGGTCGGCAACCGGATAGGCTTCAAGCGGGGGCGTGCCGTTATAGAGCGCCTGCAGCATGATATCGCGTGCGATAGGCGCCGCCGCCTTGGACCCGCCACCGCCATGTTCGACCACGACGGCAATCGCGTATTTGGGATTGTCATAGGGGGCAAAGCTGACAAACAGCGCGTGGTCGCGGCGTTCCCAGGGCAGGTCTTCGTTGCGGATCACGCCCGCTGCGCGCTCGGCCTTGGTGATGTTGCGCACCTGGCTGGTGCCGGTTTTGCCCGCCATGCGGAAATCATCGGCGATGATGCGGCTGCGATAGGCGGTGCCCCGGCGGTCGTTCGACACCGACCACATGGCTTGGCGCACCTGTTCCAGATTGTTGTGGTTCACCGCCAGTTTTTCGCCCGCGCCCGAGGGCTGTTCCACCCCGTTCACAGACCGCACCAGGCGTGGTGACACCGCACGCCCGGTGGCAATGCGTGCGGTCATCACGGCCAGTTGCAGCGGTGAGGCCAGCATGAAACCCTGCCCGATCGAGGCGTTGGCCGTATCGCCCACCAGCCAGTCCTGACCGTGCACGCGCTGTTTCCATTCCTGATTGGGGGCCAGCCCGGCAGCGACGGCCGACATGGGGATGTCATGTTTGGCACCCAGACCGAAGGTCCGCGCCATGTCCGAGATTTTGTCGATCCCCACCCGCAGGGCCACGTCGTAGTAATACACATCGCAGCTGCGCTTGAGCGAGGTTTCCAGATCGACCGTCCCATGCCCGCCTCGCTTCCAGCAGTGGAAACGGCGGCTCCCGACCTTGAGGTGACCGGGGCAATAAACCGTGCTTGAGGGCGCAATCACCCCGGCCTCAAGCGCGGCCATGGCGGTGATCATCTTGAACGTGGATCCGGGCGGATAGGTGCCCTGCACTGTTTTGTTCGCCAGTGGACGGTATTTGTCATTTGTCAGCGTGCGGTAGTCAGCGACCGAGATGCCGCGTACGAACAGGTTCGGGTCAAAGCTGGGGGCTGAACTGATGGCGCTGATGTCGCCTGTCTCGCAGTCGATCACCACGGCGGCGGCGCTTTCCCCGGCCAACCGGGCCTGTGCGTATTGTTGCAAATCGGCATCGACCGACAGTTGCAGATCGGCCCCGGCGGTGCCTTCCTGCCGGTCCAACTCGCGCATCACGCGGCCTGTGGCGTTGACCTCAACCCGTTTGGCCCCGGCCTTGCCGCGCAGGCTGATCTCTTGCTTGGCCTCAAGGCCCACCTTTCCGATCTGAAAGCGCGGAATGCGCAGAACCGGTTCGGGGTCTTCGATCTGGCTGAGGTCATAATCGCTGACCGGGCCGACATAGCCCACCACATGGGCAAAGTCTTCGTATCTTGGATATTGCCGCGTTTGCCCGACCTCGGGGATCACCCCGGGCAGGGCAGGGGCGTTGACGGCAACCTTCGAGATGTCCTCCCACGTGACCTGATCAGCCAGCGTGACCGGCAGGAACGGGGCCGAGCGGCGCATCTCGGTCTTGGCGCGCTCAATCTCGTCATCGGTCAGGGGGATCAGGTCAGACAGTTTGGCGATCACCTCGTCCACATCGCCCGCATCCTCACGCACCATGACGATCCGGTATGAGGGTGAGTTCTGGCCGATGATCTGACCGTTCCGGTCATAAATCCGGCCCCGGGTCGGCGGGATCAACCGGATGTTGATCCGGTTTTCCTCGGCCAGCAGGCGATATTCGTCGGCCTGATCGACCTGCATGAACCGCATTCGGGCAGCCAGCCCCCCGATGAAGGCGGCCTGCAACCCACCTAGAATCAAGGCGCGGCGTGGCAGCCGTTTATAGGCCAGGCCCTGAGATTTGGGTTTGCGCTGTTTCATCCGCGTGCCCCTATCGTGCCCGTTTCAGCGACCGATACGCGCCGCACTCCGAACGCGCTCTGACTGAGCAGAACGATCAGAGGATAAACTGCGATTGTCAGAACCACTTGTATCACAACGGGCCCCAAAGCTGCTTGTTGCACGGACAGAATAGCAAGAATAACGCGATTCAGCATAAAAACAGCTGTGATGACCACAGCAACGGTCGACCACTCGCCCGCGAACCCCATATCGCGCATGCCAAACGCGGCGGAGCGCAGATAAGCCGCGCCCATGACAACCAGCGCGGCAAGCAGACCCGGCGGGCGCTGCAGCAACAAATCCGCCATCAGCATCACGGCAGCAATCAGCAGGGTCGGGACGAACTCGGGCCGCCGCAGAACCCAGGCAAAGGTCAGCGCAATCAGCAGATCCGGAAAGGGCCAGCGATCCGGTTGCGTATCCAGTGGCAGCAGGTGCAGAAACAGGATCAAAGCGGCCAGAAACACATACAGGCCGCGCTTGGACCACAACTGCGATGTCTGGCTATCCATCCCCCACCTCCACCGGCGGCAGCGCGGCAGCGGGTCGGGTCGGCCCGACAATCGAACCGGGATCTTCAATGCGGGGCGCGGATTGGAACCGTAGCACGCGCAGGAACTCCAGCCGTTCGAAATCGGCCGACAGCCGGACGCGCAAACGCCCGCCGGGGTCAGCCGTGATCTGGCCGATCAACAGCCCGCCGGGAAACACCCCGCCATCGCCCGAGGTGACAACACGGTCGCCGGGGCGGACCAGCTCACGATTTTCCAGAAACTCAACAGCGGGCGAGGGGGTGTTGTCGCCGGTAATCAGCGCGGTTTGTCCCGATGGCTGGATGGTCGCCGGGATCGCGCTTGAGGCATCGGTCATCAGGATCACCCGTGCCGTATCCGGCCCCACGCCCGAGATGCGCCCGACCACGCCGATACCATCCATCGTGGCCCAACCATCCATGATCCCGTCACGCTCACCCACATTCAGCAGAACCGACTGCCGGAAGGGTGAGCCGCTATCGGCCATCACAACTCCGGTGATGTAGGTCAGGCGCGGGTCAAGCCGCACATTGTTGAGGTCCAGCAGGCGGGCGTTTTCCTGTTCCAACTGCAACGCGGCCTCTTTCCAGGCGCGCATCAGGCGCAGTTCGCTGCGCAACTCCTGGTTCTGTTCGCTGAGGCGTTGGTAGCTTTGGAAATCGCGGGCCAGATTGACCACAGCAGTGACCGGCACCATGGCCCATTCCATCGAGGGCACGACCCGGTCCACCACCTGTGCGCGGAACCGTTCCACGCGCGGACTGTCGATGCGCCAGACCAGAAAGATGGCCAGCAGGCACAATACCACGATCCCCAGCAACAGTCGGCGCAAGGGGGTTGTGTATTCGTCGCGCTGTGATCGGTCCTTTGCCACAGGTTACCTTCCCGTGCTGCTCATGCCCGAGTTTTTGCCCTTAAAGGGTGCGCGCCTTAGCTTTCGTAGTCAATCGCGTGGCGCAGTTGTTTTTCATATTCAAGCGCCTTGCCGGTTCCCAAAGCCACACAATTCAGGCTTTCATCGGCAATCGACACGGCCAGACCGGTCTGTTCGCGCAGCGCAAGATCCAGATCGCCCAGCAGCGCACCGCCCCCCGTCAGCATCACGCCCCGGTCCACGATGTCTGCGGCCAGATCGGGCGGCGTGGTTTCCAGCGCGGTCATCACCGCCTCGCAAATCTGCTGGACGGGCTCGGACAGGGCCTCGGCGACTTGCGCCTGGCTGATCTCGATTTCCTTGGGCACGCCGTTCAACAGGTCACGGCCCCGGATATGCATCGACTGGCCCCGGCCATCATCAGGCATCCGTGCGGTGCCGATGGTGGTCTTGATGCGTTCGGCGGTGGATTCACCCACCAGCAGGTTCTGCTGACGGCGCAGGTACGAGATAATGGCCTCATCCATCCGGTCACCACCCACACGGACCGAGCGGGCGTAAACGATGTCGCCCAGCGACAGAACCGCGACTTCGGTCGTACCGCCGCCGATATCGACGACCATGTTGCCGGTCGGATCGGTGATCGGCATGCCGGCCCCGATGGCGGCTGCAATCGGTTCCGCAATCAGGCCGGCGCGGCGGGCGCCTGCGGACAGAACCGATTGACGGATCGCGCGTTTCTCAACCGGGGTCGCGCCGTGAGGCACACAGACAATGATCTTCGGCTTAGAGAAGGTCGAGCGTTTGTGCACCTTGCGGATAAAGTGCTTGATCATTTCTTCGGCAGTGTCGAAGTCCGCAATGACACCTTCGCGCATCGGTCGGATCGCCTCGATCGAGCCGGGGGTCCGGCCCAGCATCAGCTTTGCATCCTCGCCCACGGCCAGAACTTTTTTCACGCCGTCCTTGACGTGATAGGCCACCACCGAGGGTTCCGACAGGATCACACCGCGCCCTTTGACATAAACCAACGTGTTCGCTGTCCCAAGGTCGATAGCCATGTCCGCCGTGAACAGGCCGCCCAGATTGCCAAAGATTCCCATGTTTTCACTGATCCCGTTCGTCAGAATTTCTACTGCCCGCGACTCGACGGTTCCGGGACGGATGTCTTATAGGGTGCCATCTCGCCCGGTAAAAGGGCTGATTCCGCGACAATCAGCACCTTTCCGCCTTATTGATTGGGACTTTAGAAGGCAACATGCTCTCATATCAACATATTTACCATGCTGGAAACCTGGCTGATGTGCAAAAGCACGCTTTGTTGGCATGTGTGCTGGAGTATCTGACCCGAAAAGACAAGCCTTTGACGTATCTTGAGACCCACTCAGGCCGCGGGCTGTACAAGCTGGACGCGGCCGAGGCGGTTCGGACAGGCGAGGCCGAGGCGGGTATCCGGCGGGTCCAACAGGATAAGTGGTTTGCGGCAGACCACCCGCTGGGGCGCGCCATCCGCGCGGTGCAGCAAAGGCATGGCAAAGCGGCTTATCCGGGGTCACCGCTGATCGCCGCCAATTTGCTGAGAGAGCAGGACAGCCTGCATTTCGCCGAACTGCACCCGCAAGAGCATGCGGCTTTGGATTTCGCTCTCTCGCCCTTTGGCGCCAAGGTTTATAAGCAAGACGGCTATGAGCTGGCGCAGTCTTTGCTGGCCCCTACACCCCGGCGCGGCGTGATGCTGATCGACCCGAGCTATGAGGTGAAGTCGGAGTATGATCGCCTGCCCGGGATCATCGGTAAACTGCACCGCAAGTGGAATGTCGGCGTGATCGCGCTGTGGTACCCGATCCTGACGGACAACCTCCACAAACCGATGATTGCGGCACTTCAGTCTCAGAGCTTGCCGAAAACGCTGTGCCATGAGGTCAGGTTCGCACCTGTGCGAAAGGGGCACCGCATGGTTGGGTCAGGAATGTTTCTGATCAACGCGCCATTTGGTCTGGAAGACGAGGCCACACGGCTGACAGAGTTGTTCAAGACGCTTTAACTTAGCCTCCAGCACGGCCAAATACTCCCGCCGCGCTTGCCCGCATCAAAGATGCAGCCAAGCGAGTTGGGCCCGGCAGCGCGCCGCAGGCGCGCTGCCGGGCCCAAAACCTAAGAAGGGTCGGCAAAGCCGGGCCGCCGCGGGTGCGGGAGGCTTTGCCTTTTGGTTCAGGTCAGATCCTTGTAGCTGATCTCGCGCGCATCGGCACCGGGGCCTGCCTTTTCGCGGCGCACAATCAGGCGGTTCAGGGCGTGGATATAGGCTTTGGCCGAGGCCACGACAGTGTCGGTATTCGCCGACTGGCCGGTGGCGATCATGCCGTCCTCGCCCAGCCGGACGGACACCGTGGCCTGGGCATCGGTGCCCTCGGTAACCGCATGCACCTGATACAGCTGAAGACGCGCCGCGTTGGGGTAGATCGCCCGGATTGCCTTGAACGTCGCATCAACAGGTCCATCGCCATGCTCTGTGGCGGCAACGTCTTTGCCGTTCACCTCCATCTCAACCGTGGCTTCAGCCTGACCGCCTGTGCCGCAGGTGACCTTCATGGACACCAGTTGCAGGTGATCATCTTCTTCATCCAAGGTCATCAAGGCAATGAGGTCGTCGTCAAACACCTCTTTCTTGCGATCCGCCAGATCTTTGAACCGCACGAAGATATCCTTGAGTTGGTTGTCCCCGACATCAAAGCCCAGGGTTTCCAGCTTGTCACGCAGCGCTGCACGGCCCGAGTGTTTGCCCAAGGGCAGGGACGTCCCGGACAGCCCGATATCCTCGGGGCGCATGATCTCAAAGTTCTCGCGGTTCTTCAGCATGCCGTCCTGATGGATGCCGCTTTCATGGGCAAAGGCATTCTTGCCGACGATGGCTTTGTTGAATTGCACGTTAAAGCCCGACACGGTCGCCACACGGCGCGAGATATGCATGATCTTGGTGGTGTCGATACCCGTATGCCATGGCATGATGTCATTGCGGGTGCGCAGGGCCATCACGACCTCTTCCAGCGCGGTGTTGCCAGCGCGCTCACCCAGGCCGTTGATCGTGCATTCGATCTGACGGGCACCGCCTGCAACAGCGGCCAGCGAATTCGCGGTCGCCATGCCAAGGTCGTTGTGGCAGTGGGTTGCAAAGACCACCTCATCCGCGCCCGGAACCGTTTCGATCAGGCGCTTGATCAGGTCGGCGCTTTCCACCGGCGCGGTGTAGCCAACTGTATCAGGGATGTTGATCGTCGTTGCGCCCGCCTTGATCGCGATCTCGATCACGCGGCAGAGGTAATCCCATTCTGTGCGCGTTGCGTCCATCGGCGACCACTGCACGTTGTCGCACAGATTACGGGCGTGGGTGACTGTCTCGTGGATTTTCTCGGCCATCTCATCCTGTGTCAGGTTCGGAATGGCGCGGTGAAGGGGGGATGTGCCGATAAAGGTGTGAATGCGGTTCTGATCGGCATGTTTCACTGCCTCCCAACACCGGTCAATATCGGCGAAATTGGCGCGGGCCAGGCCACAGATGCGGCTGTTTTTCGAGCGCTGGGCAATCTCGGACACGGCCTTGAAGTCGCCCTCGGACGCGATGGGGAACCCGGCTTCGATGATGTCGACGCCCATTTCGTCCAGCAGCGCGGCAATCTCAAGCTTTTCTTCATGGGTCATGGTCGCGCCGGGGCTTTGTTCGCCGTCGCGCAAAGTGGTGTCAAAGATCAAGACGCGGTCTTGGTCGGTCACGTTGGTCATGGGAATCTCTTTCTTCTTCTGTCCTAAAGCCTATGGCGCGCGGGCGTCCTCCTCTGAGCGGGCGCGCCGGATGGCACGCTCAGAGGCGGATTAGGATCAGTAGGCCACGCAGCGACGCACCACACAGGGCGGTGTCGGCAAAAGGGATATCTGCGCGGTTGATCATGGAGGCAGATTTATACAGAGCCTGCCCGGATTGAAAAGACCCATTTATGGGCGAGCCGATCTTTGTGGGCTGATTTTCCGCGCTTTGTTGATCCAGCCTACCGCGCGGCTAGATTGAGCGTAATGAAAACGGCATTGATCATAGGCGCATCCGGGGGAATCGGGCACGCGGTTTCCGCGCGGTTAAGGGCGCAAACGGTAGAGGTGACCTCTCTGTCGCGATCCACAGACGGGTTTGACCTGACCGACCCGGACGGTGTTGATCGTGCGCTGGCGGCGCTGCCCGGCCCGTTCGATCTGATCTTTGTGGCCTCAGGCGCGCTTGAGATCAACGACGCCGCCCCCGAAAAGACCATTCGAACGGTGTCGGCGCAGGCGATGATGGATCAGTTCGCCCTGAACGCCGTGGGTCCGGCCCTGATCCTGAAGCATGCGTCGCGCCTGTTGCCACGGGATCAAAGGTCCGTGGTTACGGTCCTGTCGGCGCGGGTCGGGTCAATCGGGGACAATCGGCTGGGGGGCTGGATCAGCTACCGGGCCGCAAAAGCTGCGGTGAATCAGATCGTCCACACCACGGCGATTGAGCTGGCACGGACGCATAAACAGGCCATCTGCGCGGCGCTGCATCCGGGGACGGTTGCGACGGATTTCACCCGCAAATACCTTGGCCGTCACCCTGCGGTGGCGCCAGATGAGGCTGCCGGGAACCTGCTGACTGTCGTCGATCAGCTGACCCCGCAGGATACCGGAGGGTTTTTCGACTGGGCAGGTAAACCGGTGCCCTGGTAATGCCGGGCGTTTAACCGTCTGAGGTCGTGGTCTCAGACGGCGTGGCCTCGGGTGTCGCTTCGGGCTCAGTTTCCGAGGGTTCAGCAAGCGCGCCGTTTTCCCAAACGCCGGTTTCCTCTTCGCCATTGGCATAGCGCATGGTGCCGGTGCCCTGACGTTTGGCGTCAACAAAACTGCCTTCGTAGACGTCGCCGCTTGGGTAGGTTGCGATTCCGGTGCCGGTGATTTTGCCATCGGTCCACTGGCCGGAATAGCTGAAGCCGTTTGCCATGATGATCTCGCCTTGACCCTGACGCTTGCCTGCCTGGAAATCGCCGGAATAGACGGTGCCGTCAGGATAAGTGGCCATGCCTTTGCCCTGGCGCAGCCCGTCCACCCAATCGCCGTCATAGCTGTAGCCGTCAGCCGAGGTCAGAATACCCTTGCCGTGGTTTTTGGCGTTTCGGAACTGCCCCCGGTAGATGGTGCCGTTGGGATAGGTCGAAACACCCTCACCATCAATGACGCCGGCAATCCAGTCGCCTTCATAGGTTGAGCCATCAGTATAGGTGATGCGGCCCTTGCCTTCGGCGAGATCGGCCTTGAAATCGCCCACATAGATGGAACCGTCAGGGTAAATCACCTCGCCCAGACCTTCGATCAGGCCGTTGGTCCACTGACCGGTGTAAACATAGCCATCCGTGCCGGTATAGGTGCCCTGACCATGCCGCAGGTCGTCGACATAGTCGCCCTCGTAAACATCGCCATTGGCATAGGTGACCTTACCGATGCCCTGACGGCGGGCATCGACCAGCGTGCCTTCGTAGACATCTCCGTTCAGGTATGCCAGGCGCCCGGTACCGGTGATGCGATCCTCGGTCCAGTCGCCGGTATAGGTCATCCCGTCGGCAAGTGTCAGGCTGCCCTGACCGTGGCGTTGCCCGTCGCTCACGTCGCCCTCATAGACGCCGCCTTCGGCATAGGTGATCTTGCCGGTGCCCTGTTTGTTGCCGTCGACCCAATCGCCGTCATAGCTATAGCCGCTGGGGTCGGTCATTACGCCTTTGCCGTGATACCGCGCGTTCAGGAACCCGCCTTCATAGCGCGCGCCGTTGGCATAGATCGCCAGTCCGGTGCCGTTGATCGTCCCGTTGGCCCATTCACCCTCATAGCTGCCGCCATCGGCATAAATGATCTTGCCGCGCCCTTCGGGCTGGCCTTTGGCAAACATCCCCTCATAGACCGAGCCATTCACATAGCGGGCGATGCCGGTGCCCTGAATTTCGCCCTCGGCCCATTCGCCGGTGTATTCAAAGCCGTTGGGCAATCGATAGGTGCCGGTCCCGTGCCGCAGGCCATTGACGAATGTGCCTTCGTAAACGCCGCCGACCTCATCGTCCTTGGTGATCACCTGACCGTCTTGCGCGGCGACTGAGGCGGCGATCAACGCCAGCGTTGATGCGGAAATAAATGTTCGAAAAGTCTTCATAATCGTTCCTGCCTGCCAGGTCCTTAAACTTTTGGGCAAAACTAAGGTACCAGCGGGGACAGGGCAACGGGTTTTGCTGCATTTGCCTTTCACTCGCGCAATGATCTGCTAAATGGCAGTAAGACTGACGAGGGCAAGAGGGCAGCATGGCCGACCGTTTCCGTATCACTCTGGCGCAACTCAACCCCACGGTTGGGGACATCGCAGGCAATGCGGCCAAGGCATTGGCCGCGTGGGGACAGGCGCGCGAGGCCGGGGCCGATCTGGTGGCGTTCCCTGAAATGTTCATCACCGGCTACAATACGCAGGATCTGGTGATGAAACCCGCCTTTCACCGGGCGGCGATGGCTGCTGTGCAGGATCTTGCCGAACAATGTGCCGATGGCCCAGCCGTGGCAATTGGTGGCCCATGGGCCGAAGAGGGGTCTCTGTTCAACGCCTATCTGATCCTCAAAGGCGGGCGGATCAGCAGCAAGTCCCTCAAACACCACCTGCCCAACGAAACGGTTTTTGATGAGGTGCGCCTTTATGATGCGGGGCCTCTGGGCGGGCCCTATTCTGTGGGCAATACCCGCATTGGCAGCCCGATCTGCGAAGACAGCTGGCACCCGGATGTGGCGGAAACGCTTGAGGAAACCGGGGCCGAGTTTTTGCTGGTGCCCAATGGCTCGCCGTATTTTCGCAACAAATACGATGTGCGCTTGAACCACATGGTGGCACGCGTGGTCGAAACCGGCCTGCCGCTGATTTACCTCAACATGGTCGGCGGTCAGGACGATCAGGTTTTTGACGGTGCCACATTCGGTCTGAACCCGGGCGGAGAGATGGCGTTCCGGATGCCGGTCTTTGATGAGGCCGTGACGCATATCGATCTCGAACGCGAGGATGCGGGCTGGCGCATCGTGCCTGCCGAGATCGTGCCGCAGCCGGATGAGTGGGAGCAGGATTATCGCGCCATGGTCCAGTCCCTGCGCGATTACATGGGCAAAACGGGGTTCAAAAAGGCGGTGTTGGGTCTGTCGGGCGGGGTGGACTCGGCCCTTGTCGCGACAATTGCCGTTGATGCGATCGGCGCGGAAAATGTGCGCTGCGTGATGCTGCCATCGGAATATACCAGCCAGGGCTCGCTGGACGATGCCGAGGCGGTCGCGCAGGCGCTGGGCGTTCATTATGACTACGTGCCGATCTCGGACAGTCGAGCGGCCGTGACCGAAACCCTGGCCCCCTTGTTTGCGGGACGAAATGCCGATCTGACCGAAGAAAACATCCAGTCCCGCCTGCGCGGGCTATTGCTGATGGCGATCTCGAACAAGTTTGGCGAGATGCTGCTGACCACGGGCAACAAATCCGAAGTGGCCGTAGGTTACGCCACGATCTATGGCGATATGAATGGCGGCTATAACCCGATCAAGGATCTGTACAAAACGCGGGTGTTTGAAACCTGCCGATGGCGCAACGCCAATCACCGCGACTGGATGATGGGCCCCGCGGGCGAGGTGATCCGCCCGTCCGTGATCGACAAACCCCCCAGCGCCGAACTGCGCGAAGATCAGAAGGACAGCGACAGCCTGCCCGACTATCCGGTTCTGGATGCCATTCTGGACATTCTGGTCGATCAGGACGGGTCAATCGAAGAGTGTGTGGCCGCAGGTTTTGATCGCGAGGACGCGCTGCGGGTCCAGCATTTGGTATTTATCAGCGAATATAAGCGCTTTCAGTCCGCACCGGGGACGCGCCTGACCAGCCGCGCCTTTTGGCTGGATCGCAGGTACCCGATTGTGAATCGCTGGCGGGATCAGGGGTAAGCTAAAGACGTCTGGCATCTGGGCATGCTTCGTGGAAATGGAAACTGTGCGCCAATATTGAGCTCATAGTTTCCAAATTCGATCTAATATTCTGATTTTTCTGGCGATCACGACAGGGATCACTTGAAATTGAGACATTTTCTTGCCACATTTTAGCTTGATTAACGCCCCATATGGGGCAGCGTGGCCCAAGTTCATTTTCGAATGGTGACACGCTTTCGTGTTCGATGTCTGAGTTAACGATTTGGTGTTATTATGCATGAGGGATATGACAAACCTCTTCACCCGCCTCTAAGGTACAAGGCCATGGAATCCGAAGGACGGGTTCTGGACGAAGCCAAGCTGGATTCGGCAATTGCGGATCTGCTGCGCGAGGAAGAGCCCGAAGACCCCGAGCCGGTAGCCGAAGCTGCGAAAAGCCGCTCTCCGTTCCCGGACCTGCCCCAGCAATCCGAGATGGATCAAGAGGCGCAGGCAAGAGAGTCGGGCCTCTCTGCGACCCTGCGTCAGAAATGGGCAGAGCTGAGCGGCGCGGCCTGAACCAAACAGGTTTTCCGATGTGGAAGGCGCGAGGGCTTCGCGCCTTTTGGCATGTCTGCCACAAGCTTTGAAAATCATCCTCTCTGCGACACAAGACCTGTTGCCTGATCCGCCGCTTCGCGCCTTCATGGCGGTCCAAGACATGACGTAAGAGCGGTTGATGCCCGGACCCAAACCCACACCTGTTGAGCCCGATTTGCACCTGCCTAAAACCGTGGATGTTGTTGTCATTGGCGGCGGTATCATTGGCGCGTCAACGGCGTTGGAACTGGCCGAGCGTGGGGCCTCGGTTCTGTTGTGCGAAAAGGGTCAGATCGCGGCTGAGCAGAGCTCTCGGAATTGGGGGTGGGTGCGTTTGGGGATGCGCGATCCACGGGAAATCCCGCTGATGCTTGAGGCGCTGCACCTGTGGCAGGGGCTGGATCAACGCATTGGGCGCAAGACCGGCTATACCCGCGCGGGCATTCTCTTCGGAGCTTCGGGTAAACGGAGTCGGGGCCAATTGGAGCGGTGGCTACGCCATGTGGATGGCCTGCAAACTGGCGCCAAGCTGGTTTGGGGCGCTGAACTGGGCGCTATGCTGCCGGGGCATCAAGGCGATTTTGACTGCGCGCTATATATGCCGCAGGACGGGCGCGCGGAACCTCAATGGGCCGCCCCGGCCATTGCCGAAGCTGCGCGGGATCGCGGTGCCGTGCTGATGACCAATTGTGCCGTGCGCAGTGTCGATATGGGAAATAGCCGCGTTGCGGGCGTGTTTACTGAGAGGGGCCGTGTCGCCTGTGACTTTGTGGTGCTGGCCGGGGGCGCATGGTCGCGCCTTTTTGCCGGGAACGCAGGCATTGACCTGCCGCAGTTGAAAGTGCTCAACACCGTGCTGCGTACATCCCCTGTGGACGGACCGGAAACGGCCCTGTGGTCTGACGATTTCGCGATCCGCAAGCGCGCGGACGGCGGATACACCATCGCGTCAGGGCATGAAAACACGGTAGATATTGTGCCGGACAGTTTCCGCCTTGCGCGCCAATTCTTGCCCGCTTTTGCGCAGGAATGGCGATCCCTGCGGTTCCGGCTGTCAAAACGCTGGAGTGTCGAGGCGCAACAAGACAGGACATGGCTGCCGACCGACGTCACGCCATTCGAACACTGCCGCGTGTTGGACCCCGAGCCCTCGGCCAAAGCCCTGCGGCAAGCCTGGGCGGCGGCGCGCAAAGGGTTCCCCGCGCTCGAACAGACAGAGCTTGTACAAAGCTGGGCTGGGATGATCGATGTGACGCCGGATGCTGTGCCGGTGATCTCCGGCGTGGATCACATGCCGGGGATGTTCATCGCCACCGGGTTCTCGGGCCACGGGTTTGGCATAGGCCCCGCAGCGGGACGGCTGATGGCCGATTTGGTTGCCGACACCCCGCCGTGTGTTGATCCGGCCGCCTTTCGCCTGTCCCGATTCACGGATGGCTCAAAGGTGCGGCCGGACCCTGGATATTAGAGCGTTTCGGGTTTTACCTGAATCATTCTGCGACACGAATGTCCCGAGAACGCCGCAGGCGTGGCAGGGTATTCGTGTCTCAAGTAAAACCCGAAACGTTTTGGGGCTTAGCCCATCATCTGATAGCTGACCGGTACAAAGCGGAAGCCATCGCCGCGGGTTTCAACGTAACCCGCCGCCGGGAAGGGCATGTGATAGCCGATCATCGGTACCTTGTCGGCCGCCAGCATGCCCAGCACGTCACGACGCGATTGCGTGGCGGCGGCTTTGTCCATGTCAAAGCGGACCTCCCATTCGGGATGCGCGAAGGACCAGACATAGTGGTTGGCCAGATCAGCGGTCAGAACCAGACGCTGACCATTGCTTTCCAAATGATAGACCGTGTGACCCGGTGTATGACCATAAGCAGCCACTGCGGTAATGCCCGACGCGACCTCTCCGCCATCGCCGAGGAAGGTCATTTTCTCAGCCTGAGGCGTGACCTTTGCGGCAACCAGATCACCGACGCGGTTGCCGGCATCCTGAGCGGCCCAGAAATCATATTCCGGCGAAGCGGTCACGAAGCGCGCGTTGGCAAATGTTGGCGCTTCGTTTGTGGTCATGCCGCCGATATGGTCCGGGTGCATATGGGTCAGGACCACGACATCGATCTGGTCCGGCGTCACTCCGGCATCTTTCAGTGCGGCCTGAATGCCACCCTGGCCCAGACCGGTGTCAAACAGAACCAGTTCCGATCCGGTGTTGACCAGTGTGGGCGTAAAGAAGAACTGTGCCTTGTCGGCGGGGATGAAATTCTCGGCCGAGACTTTTGCGAATTCCTCGTCTGTCGCGCCGCCGCCAAAAATCTCCTGCGCGTCGTCGCGCGGCAAGCTGCCGTCCAACAGGGTGGTTACGGTGAAGTCGCCCAACTGAAAGGATTTGGCGATTGTCGAATTGGCCTTGGTCTCGGTTCCGGCGGCCAGAAGCGGTGTTGCGGCTGATGCAAATGGCAAAGCCGCCGCTGCACCCAGTGCAGCCCGGCGAGTAAGTTTTACGGACATTTTAAATCTCCCTGTGTGTGCCAGCACGAAGAAGATAGGTTGAAGATGTCAATTTGCCACCTGACGTTGCCGTGAACGGGCCTTTGGCTGGACAAAACGCCGATCCTGTGACAAGAGCCGCGCCAACAGGAGACACCTATGACAACCACCCGTTTCGCCCCGTCGCCCACCGGTTACATCCATGTGGGCAACCTGCGCACCGCCCTGATGAACTATCTGATCGCCCGCAAGGCTGGCGGCACGTTCATCCTGCGCATCGACGACACTGACCCCGAGCGGTCGAAGGAAGAATATGTCGACGCGATCAAGCAGGATCTGGAGTGGCTGGGCCTGCATTGGGACCGGGTCGAACGTCAGTCCGAGCGTTTGGACCGCTATGCTGAGGCTGCCGACAAGCTGCGTGAGATGGGTCGGTTTTACGAGGCGTTCGAGACGCCGACCGAACTGGACCTGAAGCGCAAGAAGCAGCTGAACATGGGCAAGCCGCCGGTCTATGACCGCGCCGCGCTGAACCTGTCTGAGGCTGAAAAAGAAGCCCTGCGCGCGGAACGCGGGAACGGCGTGTGGCGCTTCAAGCTGGACCATGAGCGGATCGAGTGGAATGACGGTATTCTGGGCGACATCTCGATCGATGCGGCGTCGGTGTCCGATCCGGTGCTGATCCGGGGTGATGGTCAGGTTCTTTACACGATTGCATCCGTGGTCGACGACACCGAGATGGGTGTGACGGACGTGGTGCGCGGTTCGGACCATGTGACCAACACTGCGACGCAGATTCAGATCATTCAGGCGCTGGGTGGAGCCTGCCCGCGCTTTGCCCACCATTCGTTGTTGACCGGTCCGCAGGGTGAGGCGCTGTCGAAACGTCTGGGTACGCTGGCCCTGCGCGATCTGCGCGAACAGGGCGTGCAGCCGATGGCTCTGTTAAGCCTGATGGCGCGTTTGGGGTCGTCTGATCCGGTCGAACTGCGCTCGGGCATGGCTGAGTTGATTGACGGGTTTGACATTGGCCGTTTCGGCGCGGCGCCGACCAAATTCGACGTGCAAGACCTGTTTCCGCTGACTGCAAAGCACCTGCAGTCCTTGCCACTGGCCGATGTTGCCAATGCCGTCGCAGACGCTGGTGTTCCCTCTGACTTAGCCGAGCCTTTCTGGGCCATGGCGCGTGAGAACATCACCACCCTGGCTGATCTGAAGGGCTGGTGGGAGCTGTGCCGCGATGGGGCTGAGCCGCTGATCGATGATGAGGATCAGGAATTTATCGCCGAGGCGGTGGCGCTGCTGCCCGAAGGCCCGTTTGACGGCGAGACCTGGGGGGTATGGACCAAAGCTGTGAAAGAGGCCACAGGCCGTAAGGGCAAGGGTCTGTTCATGCCGCTGCGCAAGGCGCTGACGGGGATGGAGCGGGGGCCGGAGATGGCGGCGCTACTGCCTTTGCTTCAGGTTATCCGCGCGCGCGGGTAAGGGAACGCGCCTGTGCGGCGCGTGCCTTCGGCAACCGTATTTGGAACGAGAAGAAGGGCCGGTGGTTTTGACCTCGGTCCTTTTTTACAGGGCATGGACGAGGTTTGCCGAAAGGTTTTGCAGGCGGGCGTCCACGAACGCAGTTTCGTGCGGTTTCAGCTGCTGGTGGCGCGGGTAGCGGGGCTCGGATCGGTCGTTCAGGATCGGTGCGTCCCACCCGTCGGTCGTAGCGAAGAAGCGGTGGGCGCCATCTTTGCCAAAAGCCCGCAGGTATCCCTGTACGACCACGTCAATATAGCTGAGCAGCAACGGATGGCGGTTGGTCGGGTCCGTATGGCGGCCCTGCGGGACGGAGTAGACGGCGATTTCCACATTGTGGGTGAGGGGATGCGTTACCGATTGGGTGGCGGGAACGCGGTCATAGGCCCATTCGCGTTCGTCCAGCGCGGCCCAGTCGTTTTTGGGCACATGCGCGATCATGCCCTCGATCTGGGAGTCCGGGTCCGGGATTGCGGTCAGGAAGGCAACGGGGCGCAGATCGGTATGCCGCCAGGCGCGCCGCCAGCCTTTTAACTTTGCCGGGTGCGGATCGGGGAAGTCGTGGGTCGACAGGTTCACGAGGCTGCCATAGCCAAAGAAATAAGGGTCTGCCACCGGCCGTGTGTCCTTTTGAAAGCGATTGATGTATGTCAAACCGCTTTTTTCGCGGACATGCAATAAGGTCTCACGTTGAAGTCAGGGAGGCCATGATGCGGATTACCAAACGGACGAATATTGCAGTACGCTTGTTGATGTATTGTGCGGCGCACCAGGACAGGTTGGTGACAAAGGCCGAGATTGCGGATGTGTGCAACATCTCTGAAAACCATCTGGCACAGGTGATCAACCAGCTTAGCCAGCTCGATTTCCTGAGCACACAGCGGGGTCGCAACGGCGGAATGCAACTGGCGCGACCGGCAGAGGACATTCGGATCGGGTCGGTGTTTCGCCATATTGAGGGCAACCTGCCAATTGCCGAGTGTTTTGCCGATGCTGACAACACCTGCCCGCTGACGGATGCCTGTCGTCTGCGTCTGGCGCTGCGGGACGCGGCTGAAGTGTTTTATGCCTCGCTGGATGAGATCACGCTGGATGCGCTGGTTTGCGACAACGACCGGCTGCTGCAAATCCTGCAACCGGTCGCCTGCGTGCGCTGATCCTATTCGATGGCGCGCAGAACCCGTGCCGGTCGCGCCGCCAGAGGGCGCAGCGCAAAGGCAAGGCCCGCAGCCAATGTGACAAGGATACCTGCCGCAACGATAACGAGGGCCGAGTTCCAGATGACCGAGAAGCTGGTGTCGAAAATATAGGTGGCGACGGCCCACCCGCCCAGAATACCTGCAAACAGGGCCACGCCTCCGGCAGCGGCGCCCAGCAGGATTGAACGCAAGGCAAAGCTGACCAGGATACGTTTGCGATCAGCACCCAGCGTTTTCAGGATTGCGGATTCGTAGCGGCGGGCGCTTTCACCCGCAGCGGCGGCTCCGATCAGAACCAGAAAGCCAGTCAGCAGGGAAATCCCTGCCCCGTAAGAGGTTGCCGCGGCCAGTCCGGCCAACAGGCCCGAGACGCGATCTATCGCGTCGCGCACGCGGATTGCAGTGATATTGGGATATTGCCCAGCCAGATCGCGCAGGATGGCGGCCTCGGCCTGTTCCTCGGCATAGACGGTGGCGATGAAACTGTGAGGGGCACCGGCCAGGGCTGATGGGTTCATCGACATGATAAATCCGATGCCTGCGGTCGAGAAATCGACCTCGCGGAAGGATGTGATTTCGGCGGTGATGTCGCGGCCCAGAATGTTCACGGTCAAAACGTCGCCAAGGCTCAGGCCCATTTCCTGAGCCTCTTCAGCGGCAAAGCTGATTTGCGGAGGACCGGCATAGTCTTCGGCCCACCACGTTCCATCCATGACGCGTGCGTTCTGAGGTGGATTGGCCGAGTATGTCACCCCTCGATCCCCGTCCAGAACCCAATGATCCCCGGCAATGTCGCGGGCAGGTTGCCCGTTAATCTGCGTGATGATCCCACGCAGCATCGGGGCGCTTTCGATGCGGCTGACGGCGGGGTCCGAGTCTAGCCGTTCACTAAAACCGGGCATCTGGTCTTTCTGGATATCGACAAAGAAATACGAGGGCGCCACGTCAGGCAGATTGCCTGAGATGGCATTGCGCAACGTACCGTCGATCTGGCCCACGGCGGCAAGAACCGAAAGGCCCAGCCCAAGTGACAGGACGACTGACGCGGCACCTTCGCGCGGGTCGGAAATGGCGGACAGGGCCAATCGCAGGGCGGGGCGGCCTCGGGCCGGGGTGGTGCTGACACGGGCCAGTTTGCGAATTGCGAAGGCGGCGAGTGTCAAAAGCATCAGTGCGCCGACCAACCCGGCAGCGGTCCAGAGGGTCAGGCGCATCGATCCGCTGAACCAGGCGGCTGAGGCGATCAACAGGACCAGGCCGAGGCCGGTGGCCACTACGTAATTTGCGCGCGGGACGGCCCGGGCCGAGGACAGCGCGTCGCGAAACAGAGTGGCGGCGCGGACCTCTTCGGTTCGGGCCAGAGGCCAGAGGGTAAAGAGGAAAGCGGTCAGTGCGCCGTATAGTGCGGCCTCGGCCAAGGGGCGGGGATAGAGGGTAAAGACGGCCGGAACAGGAAGGCGCGCTTCGATCAGCGGGGCCAGCAGCAAGGGCAGGATAGCGCCAAGGGCAAGCCCCAGCAGGATACCGATTCCCGACAAAATCCCGATCTGGATCATGTAAGTCTGGAAAATCGTCGCGCGGTCTGCGCCCAGCGTGCGCAGGATGGCTATGGTCTCGGTCTTTTGGGCCAGATAGGCGCGGACGGCGGCGGATACACCTATGCCCCCGACAGCCAGACCGGACAGGCCGACCAGCACCAGAAAAGCGCTGAGCCGGGCAACGAACTCGGTAATTCCGGGCGCGCCGTTTCGGGCGTCGGTCCAGCGCATTCCGGTGCCTTTGAAGCTGTCTCGTGCGGTGGTGGAGAGCGAGGCCAGATCGGCCTCAGGGGGCAGGTCCAGCCGGTACTTTGTGGAAAACAGCGTGCCGGGGGCCAGAAGACCCGATTGCCGCAAATCTTCGGTTCTAACCAATGTGCGGGGACCCAGACCAAAGCCATCAGCAGCCCCGTCGGGTTCATGGATCAGGGCAGCGGTCAGGATAAACTCTTGCGTTCCGAGCGCGAACCGATCCCCGACGGACAGGCCCAGACGGTCGATCAGAACCGGGTCCATCACCGCCCCCGGTAAACCCTGATGGCCATCCAGTGCAACGGGCAGAGGTTGCTCGGGCTCAAGCTTTGGGGTGCCCAGCAACGGATAGGCCGCATCGACGGCTTTCACCTGCGTCAGCGCGCGCTGGGTGTCGTCGCCTTGCCGCACTACGGCCATTGATCGGAAATCGACCACCTCGGACAGGTGCGTCGCGGTTTGTTGCATCCAGTCCCACTCGTCCTCGGTGGCAAAGCGGTAGGTGAATTCCAGTTGCGCGTCGCCGCCCAGCAAGGCTGCCCCTTCCTGCGTCAACCCGGTCTGGATCGCGGACCGGACCGAGCCGATGGCCGCAATGGCTGCGACCCCTAGGGTAAGGCAGGCCAAAAACACGCGAAACCCGCGCAGGCCGCCCCGTAATTCGCGGCGGGCCAGGCGCCCGGCAAGGCGCAGGCTCATTCGGCGGCCTCGTGTCGGGTGTCCTCTGCTATTGTGCCATCTCGCAACCTGACCACCCGGTCGCATCTGCGGGCAAGACTGTGGCTGTGCGTGACCAGAACCAGCGTTGCGCCGTGCCTGTCGCGCAGATTGAACAACAGATCGACAATGGCCGCGCCAGTGGTTTCATCCAGATTGCCCGTCGGCTCATCCGCCAGCAGGATTTGCGGGCGCGGGGCCGAAGCGCGGGCCAGGGCCACCCGCTGCTGTTCGCCCCCCGACAATTGCGCCGGGTAGTGGTCGCGGCGATGCGACAGGCCCACGGCGTCCAGCTCGGCCTGTGCACGGGTGAACGCATCTTTGTGCCCGGCCAGTTCCAGCGGCGTGGCCACGTTTTCAAGCGCGGTCATGGTGGGGATCAGGTGGAAATTCTGAAACACCACCCCCATTGCATCGCGGCGGAACCGGGCGAGTGCGTCCTCGCCCATCGCGGTCAGGTCATGATCAAGCGCGGTGATCTGCCCAGAGGTTGCCTGTTCCAGCCCGCCCATCAGCATCAGCAATGAGGATTTGCCGGACCCCGATGGCCCCACCAGACCCAGCGTTTCACCTTTTGCCACTGAAAGTGAGATATCCTGCAGGATATTCACCCGCCCGGCATTGCCATCCAGCGACAAAGCGGCATTTTTAAGCGAAAGAACGGGTGGTGTCATGCGGATTTCCAAATGGCAGCGGTCAATGTGGATATGGAGCGGTTCAGATGGTGCGCAAGGTTTTGATGTCGATGCTGTTTGCGTGCTGCGGCTTTGTGGCCACAGCCGAACAGGTGGTGATTGCTGCCCTAGGGGATTCGCTGACCCAAGGCTATGGGCTGCCGGAACAGGACGGGTTTGTCCCTCAGCTGGATCGGTGGTTGCAGGCGCAGGGTGCGGATGTGCGTCTGATCAATGCAGGCGTGTCCGGGGACACGACGGCAGGGGGTGCTGCCCGCGTAGACTGGACCCTGACCCCGGAGGTGGATGGGATGATCGTGGCGCTGGGCGGGAACGACCTGCTGCGCGGCATTGATCCGGCCGTCTCGCGCGAGAATCTTGAGGCGATTGTGCAGGCGGCGGAGGCGGCGGATGTCGATCTGCTGTTGATCGGGATGCAGGCGCCGGGGAATTACGGTGCCGAGTACAAACAGGCGTTCGATGCGATCTACCCGGAGCTGGCGCAAACCTATGGCGCGGGGTATGCGCCCAGCTTTTTCACCGGGCTGACTGCAGACGGCGACCCCGACGCTGCCCGCCGCTTTATGCAATCGGACGGCATCCATCCCAATGCCCAAGGTGTTGCCCTGATTGTGGAAAACCTCGGGCCTTATGTTCTGGAGCTTGTGAACGCCGCCCGCCCGTGATCAGACGACAGTAACGACGGTTCCGATCGGCACACGCTCATACAGGTCGATCACATGGGCGTTTATCATGCGGATACACCCGTTCGAGGCCGCGTGACCTATGGTCTGCGGTTGCGTGGTGCCGTGAATGCGGAAATAAGTGTCGACACCGTTCTGGAACAGATACAGCGCCCGCGCGCCCAGCGGGTTGTCGCTGCCGCCGGGCTGGACATAGTCATTGTCCTTGAACCGGGCATAGGTTTTGGGTTCACGCTCGATCATCTCGTCCGTGGGGCGCCATGTTGGCCACTCTTTCTTGACGTCGATGGTGGCAGTGCCTGTGAATTCCAGCCCTGCCTTGCCGACGCCGCAGCCATAGCGGATCGCCTTGCGCGGTTCGGTCACGAAATACAGATAGAAAGACCGTGGCGCGACCAGCAACTGACCGGGCTGAAATTCCTTTTTGATGCGCACGAATTGAGGGGTCGGATCATATTCGACCGCTTTCTTGGCGCTGACTATGCCGGGCAACAGGCATACGGCTGTCCCGGCCACAAAAGCGCGGCGAGTAAACATATTGCGTCCCTTCCAAAGACCAATGAACTTTTGACTATAGTTTCGAAATGATAGCCGATTTGGTCAATCGTCGGGATTACATAACTAAAACGTGATGTATTTCCTGGGTCACACTGGCCAGCGTGCCGTGCGACTGTTTGGGGTAGGGTGAGGGGCGGCCCCTCACCCTGATTGGTACTTAGGCCAGCGCGATATTGTCGGCGCTTTCGCGACCGTCACGACCGGCACGCAGCTCGTATGTGACTTTCTGGTTGTCGGCCAGACCGGTCAGGCCCGAGCGCTCGACAGCTGAGATGTGGACGAAGATGTCCTTGCCGCCATCTTCGGGTGCGATAAAGCCGTAGCCTTTGGTGGTGTTGAACCATTTTACGGTGCCTGCGGGCATATCCGTTGTCTCCTGTTTGGTGCTGCCCACGGAGTTGCGGCAGCCTGGCGTCGTTGTCCGGATCGATAGACTGAGCGCCGTAGAAGGAGACAGTGGGTCGAAATAGAAAAACGTTAGCCCTCTGGATATGGCATTGGGGTGTAGATGTGGCAAGGGTGGAGTTGCAGGCTTTCCCGGGGAAACCGATCTGTTTTCGACCCATCCGCAGGTTGGCCGGGACTGCGAGCCTTTCTGTGCTGGCTTAGGACAGTCCCAACTTTTTCAGGAAATAGGAAAATGGCTTGGACCTTTTTCCCATGGGGTAGGGGGCTTCGGTGCTGTCTGAAAGCCCAAACAGGTCACCATTTTCGTATTCTTGAATTGTTGGTTTGTACGTAACCCAATTGGAATCCCAGGTTTGATTGGGTGCAGCCTTTGTAGGCAGCTTTCGACAAATCGCTGCGATCTTTACTTCTTTGACCTTCTGCGTTTTCGGATCAACCAGCTTTGCGTCTTTGGAACATGCCTTCCACGTACCAACGATGATGTTCAGCCGCGCGGGCCAGACGACAATCGTTCCATCTTTTGCGAAATACTCAATGCGGTTCCCGGTGTCGCGTGTATAGGTGCGAATCGTTTTGCCTGAAACAAACTTTTCAACCGCAGCGGGTTTCATTGCTATATCTGCATTGCTGGCGGATTGAGCATGTGATGCACCCGCGCAAAGCGTAAGTGCCGCAGAAAGTGTAAGAATTGCCTTCATTTCTTGCCTGTAAATTTTTGGAGTAAGCCGTCCAAGGTCACATATCTTTTAGACAACCTAAAGGGAACTTTATTGTTCTTAGAAAGCGAAAAAATATCTCCTTCACGTGTCGAATGAGCCGCAGATCTGGCAGAGTTATAGTCTTCACACTCAAATTGACCACCTCGTTGCTTGGTGACCGGATTCCGAGAGCTTGATGGATACTTATAGCAAATCTCTACATCGCTGGTTCTTGCGCATTTAAGAAAACCATCGCTACCCACATCACATCTCTCAGAGTGTTGAACCTTCCACTCACCTACGACTGTTTTTCGGTTCCCGGGGTACCAAAGAAACAACGCCCCATCCGGAGAGTAGTATTCAATCTGGTTTCCGTGTGCGTCATCGTGAAAGTGAACCGTTTGCCCGGAAATCTGAGCGGCGGCCTGTGAGACTGGATCGGCAAACGTAGCGCCACCTGTGCAAATAACAATCAGAGACGCCAGTGCAGTGTTTTTCATTCAATCAAGACTCCTGTTTCATATGTTTTCAACACGGCATTGCTGGTCGGGTCGTCACCAAAACGCGTTAACCACCAGAACCAAATGAGATTTTGGCAATTTATTCACCGCGCGAACTTCTTATGCTTCGACCGTTTGGGGTTTCAGCGCATCCGGTCGAAGGCAGTGCATTTTGCCCTCTTCATATCCGCTGCACACTTTTTCGAGCTGCCCACGGGGATAAGGTAGATTGGTGTCATAGTTTGGATCGATAGACTGAGCGCCGATGAAGGAGACGGCGGGTCGAGTTAGAAAAACGTGTGCCCTTTTGATGCGGCACCCACCTGATATCGAGGTAAGGTCGTTTTTCGGACATATGTCTGACTTTACAGGGCGTTCGGATCATTTTTTGCCGTTCAGGGCGTTACTGCGCATCAAGCGGCGCAACCCCCAAAGGGTGAAAGTGTGTCTCCAGGAAGACTGAAAACAGTCTGGCAATTTGGCAATAACTTCGTCGATGGGATCATATGCCTTATCCGCGGCATGCCGCAGAGCGTCGGGAATATCCTTGGCCGTCCGTTCTTTTCGCGGGGGCAATTCAAACGGAAGCCGTGTGAACTGTGCGATTTCGTCCTGATGGTCCCACAGCGCCTCATAGCGGACGCAAAGAACGGGTATCCGAGTGAACCTGGACCATTCCCAGATCTGTCGCGCCTGTTGCAGAACGTCCCCTTCAAAGAGGTCTTCATACGTGCCAGTGGCATGCAGGTTATGAAAGTGCTGGGTAATCCAGTCATCGCCATACCGTTCTTTTGCCGAATACACGGAAAGGGCGGATTCTTTTGCAGAGCCAAAGCAGAAAACGACTCGGGTGTCTTTCGGCCACGTTCTAAGGGTGTCTGGAAAATCATGTGTCTTGTAGACGGCGGGCGTATTGAACGACGCGTCCGAAATACGGGAAATGAAATCGGCAGAACCCGCGGCTTTGGGGTGAGTTTCCCTCAGAGCCTTTGCCAGTGCGAGAAAGGTGATGGTGCTGCCCGAGCGCCCGTTACTGGCGACAAAGACGCAGACAGGGCGGTTGCGCCATGCCTCGCGTTCTGCCAGCCAGCCTGCGTATCTTTCTTCCAACTCGCCACGCCAGCGAACAAACTTGCGCTTGAGCTTTCTTCTCACCGCGCAAACTTCTTATGCTTGAGGCGTTTGGGCTCCAGCGCATCCGGGCCGAGACGACGTTTCTTGTCTTCTTCGTAATCCTCGAAGTTGCCCTCGAACCACTCCACATGGGCATCGCCCTCGAACGCCAGAATATGCGTACAAATCCGGTCGAGGAAGAAGCGGTCGTGGCTGATGACCACGGCGCAGCCAGCGAAATCGACCAGCGCGTCTTCCAGCGCGCGCAGGGTTTCGACGTCCAGATCGTTGGTCGGCTCATCCAGCAGCAGGACGTTGCCGCCCTCTTTCAGCAGGCGGGCCATGTGGACGCGGTTGCGCTCACCGCCTGACAGCAGCGAGACCTTTTTCTGCTGGTCGCCGCCCTTGAAGTTGAAGGAAGAGCAATAGGCGCGGGAATTGACCTGCGCGTCGCCCAGCTGGATGATCTCGGCGCCGCCGGTGATCGCCTCCCACACGGTGTCGTTGTCTTTCAGGTCGTCGCGGGACTGGTCGACATATGACAGTTCAACCGTATCGCCCAGTGTGATGGTGCCGCTGTCGGGTTGTTCCTGACCGGTGAGCATCTTGAACAGCGTCGATTTACCGGCGCCGTTGGGGCCGATGACGCCGACGATGCCGCCGGGGGGCAGGGCGAAATCCAGACCTTCGATCAGTTGCTTGTCGCCCATGTGTTTCGACAGGCCCTCGACCTCGATCACCTTGCCGCCGAGGCGCTGGCCGTTGGGGATGACGATCTGGGCGCGGGTCAGCTTTTCGCGTTCGGACTGTTCGGCCAGCTCGTTATAGGCGTTGATTCGGGCCTTGGATTTGGCCTGACGGGCCTTTTGACCCTGACGCATCCATTCCAGTTCGCGCTGCAGGGTCTTCTGCTTGGACTTGTCCTCGCGTGCTTCCTGTTCCAGCCGTTTGGCCTTTTGTTCCAGCCATGCGGAATAGTTGCCCTCGTAAGGAATGCCGCGGCCGCGGTCGAGTTCGAGGATCCAGCCGGTGATGTCATCCAGGAAATAGCGGTCGTGGGTGACGATCAGGATGGTGCCCTTGTAGTCGATCAGGTGCTGTTGCAGCCAGGCGATGGTTTCGGCGTCCAGGTGGTTGGTCGGTTCGTCGAGCAGCAGCATGTCCGGCGCTTCGAGCAGCAGCTTGCAGAGCGCGACGCGGCGTTTCTCACCGCCTGAGAGGTTGGCGATGTTGGCATCGTCCGGCGGGCAGCGCAGGGCCTCCATGCTGACGTCGATCTGGCTGTCGAGATCCCAGAGGTTTTCCGCGTCGATTGCGTCCTGCAGGGTGGTCATCTCTTCCATCAACTCGTCCGAGTAATTCTCGGCGATCTCCATGGCGATCTCGTTGAACCGATCAACCTTGGCCTTCTTCCCGGCCACGCCCAGCATGACGTTCTCGCGCACCGACAGCGATTCATCCAGCTGCGGTTCCTGCGGCAGATAGCCGACCTTGGCGCCCTCAGCCGCCCATGCCTCACCCGTGAAATCAGTGTCGAGGCCCGCCATGATCTTCATCAACGTCGATTTACCCGCGCCGTTGACGCCGACAACACCGATTTTCACGCCGGGCAGAAAGCTCAGGTGGATGTTTTCAAAGCACTTCTTGCCACCGGGATAGGTCTTTGAGACACCCTGCATGTGGTAGACATATTGATAGGCGGCCATGTCGCGTCCTCTGGGTCGGGGAAATTGGGTTGAAACGCTTGATATCCAAGCACGGCGGGCGGGGCAAGCTAGTGGTTTCGTGATTTTTGGCCGGTCATTGGCCGGGTTATAATCGGCACCGGTTGAGAGGCGTATGAAATGTCAGAACTTGCAGAATTGATTGCTGGATGGTCGAAACCCGGTCGTGTGGAACGGATTGGCCTGCGTTCAGCCCGGCGCGAAGATATTGTTGCTGTGAATGACGCTATAATCTCTCCTGACGGCCTCGAAGGTGATCGCAGCCGTAAGGGCAAGCGGGCGGTGACGCTGATCCAGCAGGAACACTTGGCGGCGATTGGGTCTTATCTCGGGCAGGGACCTGTTGCGCCTGAAGTCTTGCGGCGCAACTTGGTCGTGTCGGGAATCAATCTGGCGGCGCTCAAAGGACGCGAGGTGCAGGTGGGCGAGGCCATTTTGCGGTTTACCGTGATTTGCGCGCCGTGCAGCCGAATGGAGGAGGCGTTTGGCACGGGTGGCTATTCTGCCGTGCGCGGTCATGGCGGGTGGTGTGCCGAAGTGGTGCGACCGGGGCGGGTGCGCATCGGTGACCCCGTGCAACCCGTTGATTGACAAGCGACCGTAGTTCTGAGCAACAGCAAGGGATGGAGCGCTTCGCCATACCATATGCACGGCCCGGGCAGGTCATCGGGCTGTTCGGGGGGTCTTTTGACCCGCCGCATCGCGGGCATGTGCATGTCACGCGCGAGGCCACGAAGGCGTTCGGGCTGGACCGGGTGTGGTGGCTGGTTTCTCCGGGCAATCCATTGAAAGAACGCGGGCCGGCGCCTTTGCAGCAACGGGTCGCAGCCGCTCGGGACGTGATGCAACACCCGCGTGTTGAGGTTACGGGGCTTGAGGCGCTGACCGGGACGCGGGCGACGGCGGACACATTGGCGGCGTTGCAAGAGCTCTATCCGCAGGTGAAGTTTGTCTGGCTGATGGGGGCGGACAATCTGGCGCAGTTTCACCGTTGGAAAAACTGGCGGTGGATTATAGAGAACGTGCCCGTGGGCGTTGTGGCGCGACCGGGGGACCGGATCTCGGCGCGTATGTCGCCTGCGGCGCGTTTATACGCGCGCTACAGGATCGATGGTCAGGCACGGCATTTGCTGGGGCGGGCGCAGGCCCCGGCGTGGTGTTTTGTCAATGTGCCGATGGTCGATGTCAGTTCAACTCAACTTCGCAATCGCGGCATCTGGACCAACGGAGTGTTGCCGGAATAGCCCCCTTGCGCGCATACTCGGGATCAAAGGTTGTGTGCCTGTGATCTGTGAGATTTTATTTGATCCATGATTGATCGTTTTTCTCGTCGCGCTTTTCTGGTTGGGTTGGGGGCCTCGGTGATTTCCGGTTCGGCCCTGGCCGATGCGCCGGTTCAGTCCCTGCGGCCCCAGTTGCGCGGGGATGTGCCCAGCGGGGCAGAGCGGCTGATACAGTCGGCGCGGCTGCGCGGCGAGGTCGCCTTTGCCGTGGCCGATGTGGAAACAGGGGTACAGCTGGAAGAATTCGGCGGTGATCAGGGCCTGCCCCCTGCAAGTGTCGCCAAGGCGCTGACCGCGCTTTACGCGTTGGACGTTCTGGGCGCTGATTACCGGTTTGAAACCACGCTGATGGCGGACGGGCCAATTGAGAACGGTGTTTTGAAGGGGGATTTGATCCTTGTGGGGGGTGGTGATCCTCTGCTGGACACCGATGATCTGGCCACAATGGCAGCCAACCTGCGCGAGGCCGGGATCACCGAGGTGCGCGGGGCGTTCAAGGTTTACGACGGCGCGCTGCCCTATGTCTTTAGCATCGATCCCGGGCAGCCGGATCACTTGGGATACAGCCCGGCGATCAGCGGCATTTCACTGAACTTCAACCGGGTCCATTTTGAATGGAAGCGCGCAGGGTCCGATTACTCGGTCACGATGGATGCGCGCACGGCCCGTTACACGCCCGCCGTGGATATGGCATCAATGCGTGTCGAAAAGCGGAACCTGCCCATCTATACCTATCAACCCAGCGCCCGGCAGGATCTCTGGACCGTCGCAAGGGGTGCGTTGGGCAATGGTGGGGCGCGTTGGTTGCCGGTGCGCAAGCCCGCGCTGTATGCGGGCGACGTTTTCCGCACTCTGGCCCGGTCGAACGGGATTGTTCTGGGGCGGGTCCAGATTACAAGCGCGACTCCGAAGGGAACCGTACTGGTCGTACATCAGAGCGATCCGCTTGAGAGTATCTTGCGCGGCATGCTGAAATTTTCGACCAATATCACGGCGGAAATGGTTGGCATGACCGCTTCGCGGGCGCGCGGGTCCGATATCCAAAGCCTCGCTGAGTCAGCGGCGGAAATGAACCGTTGGGCTGCTGAAACCTTTGGCGTGGACGGCATCAAAATGGTGGATCATTCCGGTCTGGGGGATGCGTCGCGCGTGGCACCCACAGACCTGGTGACGGTGCTGGTTGAGACCCGAAAAGATGGTGCATTGCGGGCTTTGCTTAAGAAATTCAACCTGCTGGACAGTCAGGGGCGACCCGTTCGGGATCATCCCATCCGGGTCGAAGCTAAGACCGGAACATTGAACTTTGTATCAGGTCTGGGTGGGTTCATGACCGCGCCCGACGGGTCAGAACTGGCCTTTGCGATCTTTACTGCAGATGTTGCGCATCGCGCGACTATCCCGCGTGCGCTGCGCGAACGCCCGGACGGCGCGCGCAGTTGGAACAACCGGTCCCGCAAACTCCAGCGCGCGTTGATCGAGCGTTGGGGGTCATTGTCAGGCAGTTAAGCTCAGGTGGTGTGACGGGCGCGGGCGCCACGTTCGATCGCGGCGGCGTGCAGTCGGTCGATATTCAGCTCATACCGGATTTCGCCCAGCAGGCGCAGTTCGCTTTCCGCCAGCGATCCGTCCGCCGCAGCCACGTCACAGGCCAACGCATAGGCGGTTTCGTTCAGACGCTCGGGCAGGTTGTCGCGGATCAGGCCGAACAGGGCATCCAGGCCGTCCTCTTGTTCAAACAGGTCGAACACGATCTGCGAGACTCGGCGGGTCCGGTCGGCATCATATTCGGCAAAGACCGGCAGCATGTTGACCGCGCCTTCGATCTTAACCAACTCAGCCGTGCGGATGGTTTCATCCGACGCAGAGATTGCAACCATGATCGCAACAAGGCAATCCTGAGGGGACATCGGGTGGGGTACTTGTTCGGTCATGGGGTCGTCCTGAATGGTCTTTTCTGCGCTCGCACGATAGGAGGGCTGGCGCGCAGGTTCAACGGAATTTGCCGGATTGGATCACAGAATGGGCAGCGGACCGCGTGTTTTGGTCTGACGCAGAACGAAATTGCTGCGGGTATCGCGCACCAGCCCTGACTTCAGCAGCCGCTGCATGATGAAATGCTCAAGGTCTTCGGGCGTCTTGGCATAGACCTTGAGGATAAAGTCATGGTCCCCGGTGATTGAGGCGCATTCAACGATCTGAGGTTCGGTTTCGATCAGTCGCAGGAAAGATGTGATGCTGTCCTCTTGATGGTCACGCAGGGCGACATGGACATAGGCTATGGCGTTCAGCCCCACGGATTTGGCCCGCACCTGCGCGGTGTAGCCCGAAACGATACCGGATGCCTCAAGATCCCGAACGCGCCGCCAACATTGCGAAGAGGACAGGCCGGTGCGATCAGCCAGCTCTTGCATCGACAGGCGTCCATCCAATTGCAGTTGTTGCAGGATGGAGATGTCGGCAGTTTGAAGCGTTTGTTTCACAAAAGATGTTCCATCGATATGCATTTGCCAATTTAGCTTGAAATGCCAGGCAATCCAAACAAATATATCAGATCGCGCGGCTATACTACTCTTCAAGAGGAGTATGTGATGCCAAAATCGACCAAGTATGCCGCCAAGGTTGCGGATGCGCGCGGCCACATTGCCTATACGGCTGAAGAAGATGCCGTCTGGGCCGATCTTTATGCCGCGCAAGAAAACAACATTCACCGATATATGGCGCGTGACTATCTTGAGGGGTTGCAACGTCTGGACTTGCCAAAAAACCGCGTTCCGTCCTGCGCAGTCATCTCGGAACGCCTTTTGGACATGACCGGCTGGCGGGTTCAGCCCGTGCCTGCGCTGATTGGCTTCAAAACCTTCTTTGGAATGCTGGCTGACCGCGTGTTTCCCGCCGCGTCCTTCATCCGCTCGCGCGAGGATTTCGACTATATCGAAGAGCCGGACATCTTTCACGAAATCTTCGGCCACACGCCTTTGCTGAGCGATCCGCGCTTTGCGGCCTTCAGCCATGCCATCGGCAAGGCGGGGGTACAGGCGGACGATAAGGATTATGCATGGCTGATCCGGCTATATTGGTTCTCGATCGAGTTTGGCCTGCGCCGACAGGACGGGCAGATCAAGGCGCTGGGCTCGGGGCTTGCGTCCTCACCGACCGAGTTGATTTATGCGGTTGAGAGCGAGGTGCCCGACCGTGATCCGTTTGATGTGATGACCATCCTGCGGACCCCGTACCGGATCGACATGCACCAGATGGGCTATTTCGTGCTAAACTCGCCCGAGGAACTGTTTGCCGCCGCCGAACGCGATTTGCTGGCGGATGTGCGTCAGGCGCAGTCACTGGGTTTGCTGCCCAACAAGTTCCCACCAAAAGCAACCGCAGCGGAGTAAACGGAAAATGACCACATCAGGACAAACCTGCAGCCTGTCGGATCGAACCTGTGTGCCTTGTTCCGGCGGCATCCCCGCGCTGACGCGGGATGAGGCAAACACCCACATGGGGGAATTGTCATCCAACTGGACGCTGGACGCAGATGCCAAAGAGCTGCACCGCCACTACACGTTCAAGGGGTTCGCCAAGGCCACATATCTGGCCAATCTCTGCGCATGGTTGGCCGATCAAGAGGGGCATCACCCGGATATCAGCTTTGGTTGGGGCTATGTGGATGTCAGGCTGACCACCCATGAAATCGGCGGGCTGAGCGAGAATGACTTTATCTGGGCCGCCAAACTGGACCGATTGACCGCGTAATTCGGCCCTATCATCAGGAAAAACCCCAAGGTTTATTGACTCATGCTGCAGCGGCACAATAGGAGGGGCCGGTCGGTTGCATGGGGCGACCGACATTGTTTTTCCGGATGGAGCAAATCTGATGTCTGAACTGCGTGAAACCGCGATTGCGTCTAAGGCCTGGCCTTTTGAAGAGGCGCGCCGGGTGCTCAAACGCTATCAGAAGGGTGCTCCGGAAAAGGGATATGTGCTGTTTCAGACGGGCTATGGCCCCTCGGGTCTGCCGCATATCGGCACCTTTGGTGAAGTCGCGCGGACATCTATGGTGCGCCACGCGTTCGAGCAGATCAGCGACATTCCCACCAAACTGATCTGTTTTTCAGATGACATGGACGGGTTCCGCAAGGTGCCGACCAACGTACCCATGCAGGACGAGTTGAAAGAAGACCTGCATCTGCCGCTGACCAAAGTGCGCGACCCGTTTGGCACACATGAAGGCTTTGCACAGCATAACAACGCGATGCTGTGCGACTTTCTGGACAGTTTCGGGTTCGAGTATGAATTCGCCTCGGCCACCGATTACTACACCAGCGGCAAGTTCGATGAGACGCTGCTGATCGCGCTGGAGCGGTTCGACAAGATTCAGGAAATCATGCTGCCGACCCTCGGGCCCGAGCGGCGTGAGACCTATTCATGCTTCCTGCCGATCAGCCCGAAAACCGGCCATGTGCTGCAGGTGCCGACGCTGGAACGCAATGTGGCCAAAGGCACCATTGTCTACCAAGAGCCCGATGGCGAAAAGGTCGAAATCCCGGTCACTGGCGGCAACGTCAAGATGCAGTGGAAGCCCGACTGGGCCATGCGCTGGGCCGCGCTGGGCGTGGATTATGAGATGTCGGGCAAGGACCTGATCGACTCGGTCACGCAGTCGTCGAAAATCTGTCGGGCGCTGGGCAAACAGCCGCCCGAAGCATTGAGCTATGAGCTGTTCAATGATGAACAGGGGCAGAAGATCTCGAAGTCCAAGGGCAACGGCTTGTCGATGGAAGAGTGGCTGACCTATGCCGCGCCTGAAAGCCTGTCGTATTTCATGTATCAAAAGCCCAAGACGGCCAAGCGACTGTATTTCGACGTGATCCCGAAAGCGGTGGATGAATATCACCAGCAGCTGCGCGCCTATCCGGGGCAAGAGCTGAAAGCACAGCTGAACAACCCGGTCTGGCATATCCATGGCGGTGAGGTTCCTGAATCCACGCTGATGGTACCGTTTGCGATGCTCTTGAACCTCGCGTCCGTTTCAGGGGCCGAGGATAAAGAGGCGCTGTGGGGCTTTATCCGTCGCTATGCGCCGGAGGCCACGGCGGAAACGCATCCCGATATGGATCAGGCGGCCGGATTTGCCGTGCGTTACTTCAACGACTTCGTCAAGCCAACCCGTCAGCACCGCGCGCCCACTGATCAGGAGCGCGAAGCACTGGAGGCGTTGCAAGCCGCGCTGACAGCCTATGATGGTCCCATCGAAGATGAGGCACTGCAATCGGTGGTCTATTCCATCGGGCGCGAGCGGTTTGATCCGATGCGCGGCTGGTTCACGGCACTTTACGAAGTGCTGCTGGGGGCCTCGCAAGGGCCGCGCTTTGGTGGCTTCATCGCACTTTATGGCGTGCCCGAAACGATTGCGCTGATTGACAAGGCCCTCGCCGGAGAGCTGGTCTGATTTGACCTGATCCCGCGTGGGGCTACCCTTGGATCAGGAGGTGGCCCCATGCGTCGTCTATTGCTTGCTGTTTCCCTGAGTGCCGGACTGGCCTCGGGGGCGTTTGCCCAAAACGCCGAGATCGAGGCGAATATCGCGGCGCAGATACAGGCGTTTCAGGCGGATGATTTTGCCACCGCCTTTACCTTTGCCAGCCCCAATATCCAACGTCTGTTCCAAACGCCCGAAAACTTTGGCGTCATGGTCAAGCGCGGCTATCCGATGGTCTGGCGCCCGGCGGATGTGCGGTTTCTGGAGCTGCGTGAGGTATCCGGCGCCCTTTGGCAGAAAGTGATGATCACGGATGGTGAGGGTCGGGTGCATATCCTCGACTATCAGATGGTTCCGCTGGACAACGGTTGGAAGATCAACGGCGTGCAGCTGTTGGGCAATTCCGATCCGGCGGTCTGACGCAACACGACCGTCACGGTGATATGAGCGACGGTTAATCCCTGTTCGATACTCAGGCTTTTGCGCTCGGGGCGACCCCGGGCCCTGGGTTAATGCGCGCTGATGCGGCGCGATTGGGAAAGGGATTTCTATGAACAAGGCAATCACCGACGGCATCGTGTTCATGCCGCCTGCTTTTGCGAATGGTCTGAATGTATGGTCCAGCGGCGATGGAACGCCCGGCTCGCCAACCTATGACGGGTCCGGCACAGGCGCGTTTGTCCCGGCGGATGCGGATTTCGGCGGCTGTCTGGAGATTCTGAAGGTCAGCACCACGCAGCGTCTGCGCTATATGGGTCAGACGCCGTTGCTGCCGGGGTGCTATTTGCAGATCAAAGCGCGGGTCAAAGCCATCAGCGGCCCATTGCCCGAGGTGCGCATCGCCGGTTGGGCCGGTGGGGCCGGTGACGTTCAGGTGACCGGCGTGGCCGAGCAGGGCCCGGCGACCCAGTTGTCAGGCTACGGCACGGTGCACGAGATCACGGCCATTGTCGGCACAGGCCAGCGCCCGGGCGTGGATATGCCCTGGGGTGTGCAGGCTTTGTATGGGCATTTTGGTCTGGATATTGACGGTGCAAACGGTGCTGTCATCCGGGTCGACGACATCGAGATCACCGACGTCACGGGCGTATTTCTGCGCAATCTGATCAGCCTTGTCGATGTGCGTGACTTTGGCGCGATTGGCGACGGCGTGGTGGACGACTCGGGCGCGTTCGAGGCGGCGGATCAGGCCGCCAACGGCCGCACGGTATTTGTGCCCGAGGGCACCTATCTGCTGGCCCAGAATACCTCGATGGCGTCCGAGGTGGATTTCGAGGGCACCGTCACGATGCCCGATGACAAGATGCTGTTGCTGACCAAGAATTTTGATCTGCCAACATACATCAACGCCTTTGGCAGCGAGATGCTGGCCTTCAAAAAGGCATTTCAGGCGCTGCTGAACAATTCGGATCATGAATCGCTGGATCTGGGCGGTCGGAAGATTTCGGTCAGCGAACCCATCGACATGGCCGCCGCTGTGCCGAACCGGCAAACCGGGTTCTCAACGCGCCGGGTTATCCGCAATGGCCAGTTCGACGTGCAAAGCAGTTCGGCCTGGGATACCGAGACCTTTACCTCGGTCGCGACCTACAATCCCAGCGATCCCACCCGGCTGACAAACGTGGCCAATGTGGCCAATATTCCCGTCGGATCGCTGGTGACCGGCAGCGGTGTTGGGCGTGAGATTTATGTGCGTTCGAAAAACGAAGGCGCGGGTGAGATCACTCTGAACGCGCCACTCTATGATGCGGCGGGCACGCAGACTTTCACCTTTGAAGCTTTCAAGTACCTGCTGGATTTCAGCGGCTTCAGCACCTTGCGCAAATTCGGCATGGAAGAGATCGAGTTTCAGTGCAACGGCCGCAGCAGCGCAATCCGTCTGGCCCCGTCGGGCAGCACCTTTGCCGTGACAAATTGCTTTGTCAGCCGCCCGAAAGACCGCGGCATCACCTCGATTGGCACGGGCTGTCAGGGTATGCTGATCGACAACTGCCAGTTCTTGTCCTCGGAAGAGTCCTTTAACGTCTCGGACCGGAAATCGATTGCGCTGAACGTCACGGCCAACGACGTGAAGCTGCGTCACAACAGGGCTGTGCGGTTTCTTCACTTTGCCGTCATGGGCGGCACCAACCATATGATTCTGGGCAATCACTTCTTTCAGGGCGACAGCATTCCACAGGGCGTGCGCAGCCACGGGATGATTATGATCGGGGCCTATAACAGCTCGACCATATCCGGGAACTATGTGGATAACTGCTCGATCCAGTGGACCAACGAGCGAGATGCCGACCCAGTTTACACTGCCGGGTTTTCATTCAGTTCGATGGCGATTACCGATAACATCTTCTACTCCAGCGAAGTGCCGACCTGGTTTACCTACCTGGTGATCCGTCCCTATGGGGCCGGGCACTTCCTGAACGGTGTCGTTATCACGGGAAACAAGTTCCGTTCGACCAACGGCAATATCACACGGGTTGAAAGGGTGGACACCAGTTTTGCAACCTTGAACAGGTTTGCGCATCGGGATGTGACGTTTGAGAACAACACCTTTCACGGCGTCACGCAAACGGTGTCAAACCCGTTGCGGGTTCGGAAGGCGCAGGGATCTGCTGCGCAGGTCTGGACTGTTCCCACGTCAGGAAATCTGCCCTTTGGTGGGGCGGCACGCAGCTGCGACGCAATCACCAAGTTGGGTCCGCTGAGAAACGCGTTCGGGGCGGTGTCTTATGCCAGCCCTTACATTGAAACGGGGCAAGGTGCGTCGAACAACGCTATCAACCTGCGTTGGCCCGAGGCCGTGCGGGGTGAGGTCTCGACGATTATTCGGATGGAGCGTTAAGCCCATGCAGGCCGTCCCGGATCGGGGCGGCCCATCCTTGCGGATCAGAATTCATTCCAGATCGCTAGTTTCAACCCAGTGTTGTTGCGCGCGTTGTTGCGTTCCAGGCCCAGTACCCACGTCACTTTGCCCTTCTTGGGGCGGTACATGATCGATGGCCGCGCGCGCCAATACAGCGTTTCATCCGAGCTATAGGCTGTTTCGATCTGCAAAAGCGGGTTCAATCGCCGATCCGCCGACAGCCCGGCAGTAAAATCCAGTTTGCGAAGCACGGTATCATGTGTGCGGTATTCCAGCGCTGTATCGACCGCCAGCCATCCGTTTCCCCAACCGGTTTGAAAGCCTTTGCCATAGGATAATGTCACCTTGTACGTGGCCCAGGCCCTAAGCTGGCGGTGGTGTGCGCCTGCTCCGAATTCGGCAGCAAAGCGGCCCCGGTTTCCGAAATCTGCAACAGGTACCCGCACAAAGGCCAGAGCGTGGCCAAAGTGATCCCGGTGCTCTTCGAAATCCAGCCCAATGGTCAGTTTGGGTCGATAGCCGTATTCCGCATAAAATGCTGTTTTATAATCATACCCGCCTGCAACGTCCTGAAATGCAGTGACTGAGACCGCTGTAAAAGCCGTGCCCTTTTCCCGCAGCCACGCGCCGGACCACGCTGGTCCCGCGGACAGCAACACAAAAAAAAGAACGAACACACGCCACATGCGCGCAGCATCGGTCAGCTTGGTTAACGGATCGTTAGTCTTTCGTTCATTTTTCGAGAATGTCTGAACGAACGGGGTCAGAGCATGAAACCCGGTGCCTATCAAAAAACCTGTGTTAGGCTGAGATCAGACAAAGGAGTATCCAGATGCCGAAAATTTCCAAGAGCGCGAGCGTCCAGACAGTTATCACCACCTTTGAAATGACCCCGGGAACCTGTCAGGATCTGTTAGAGGCCCTGACGGATGCGTATGCTGAATTCATTTCGAAGCAGCCCGGGTTTGTCGCAGCAGGGCTGCATGTGAATGATGCGCAGACGCGGATTGCCAACTACTCGCAATGGGAACGGCGTGACGATTTCCTGGCCATGTTGCGTACGCCAGAAATGCGAGACCGCAATCGCAAGATCAACGAGCTGTGCAAAAGCTTTGAGCCGGTGATGTATGACGTGGCCGAGACCTTCGGCAGTTCCTGATTTGGATCAAAGCCTTGGGGTTAGGTCTGGTGCAACATAACGTCAAGCAACCAGAGGTGCGCGTCATGTATCACAACATACTTGTTCCGATTTCATTCGATGCCGAACGGGATATTTCCGGACCATTGAAGCTGGCGGGGGTTTTGGCAACGCCAGACGCGCAGATCACTCTGCTCCATGTGGTCGAGCATATTCCGAACTATGCGATATCCTACATGCCACCAGAATATCTGACCCAGGCCCGCAAGGCGCTTCAGACAGAGCTGGACGAGCTGGCCTCGAAACTGCCAAACGCGAAAGGTGTGGTGGTCGAAGGCCACTCCGGGCGTACCATTCTGGACTGGGCGGCGGCGAACAAACCTGATTTGATTATCATGGCGTCTCACCGTCCGGGCATGCAGGACCTGCTGTTGGGGTCGACGGCAAACCATGTGGTCCGCCACGCCGCCTGTGCCGTTCACGTGGTGCGCTGATTGGATTGCAAGTCGGCTGCAGTCAGGCGCCATGCCTTGCCAAAGCCGCCATTCAGCAGCGCATCAACCGCTTTGAACCGCACAAAGCCGAAGTCGGCGAAATCGATGTAAAGCTTAGATTTTGGTCGCAATGTCAGATACCGCGTCCGCAAAGCCGTGTGATCTGAACTGTCGCGGGCGATGAACTGCGCCTTGGCGTGCAGGGTCAGGCGCGGATGAGTCAAAGGGTCACCGGTTTGGCCTGGCTCGCCGATCAACACTGCACAGGCGGGTGCATTGCGCAGCGCCTGTGTGTGATCCGCCAGCGTCGAGATCAGCGTTACCATCTCACCATTCTCGTCCGTTGCCACGGCAATGCGCGAGACCGAAGGTGCTGTCGTGCCCGGTTGCATCGTTGCAAGCGCGCCAAAGGTGGCGCTTTCGATCAGTGTGCGGGCCAGGTCGCGGGCCGTGTCGTCAACCTGACGAAAAGGGGTGGAGTCGGGCATTTTCTGTTGCTCTGGCGGGGTCTGTCACACGTGAACCATAACCGCATCCCCAAGCGGTCGCGAGGGTTTGTTTTGTCGGTGCCAAGGATCGCACCAGGGTCTCGGTTTCGCCACAAATCCAGAGTATGGAATCGACATGCCAAGCTCGGAATCCGAAACGGAACCTACCCCTCAAAAAATCTCGCGGCGTCAGCGGCGGGCTGAAGCCACGCGCAAGCGGGCGCTTTCGCCGGTTCGGATATTGCTCATGGTTCTGATGTTGCCAGTAACCACTTTGGGCGTTGCCATGGGTGTGTATCTGCGGACCTCGGATTATGAAGGGGAAGAGGCCCTGATCCACCTGATTGCTATGGCGGGATGTGACGCGGTTCAGTCCGTTGTGCCTGGGCCTTTTTTCGCGGGCGGGCCGGGGTATCACCCGCAACACGACCCTGACGGCGATGGCATTGCCTGCGATACTGCGGTGGAGGCTCCGGTTCAAACGGCGGCCCCGCGACAGGCCGAAAAACCGCAGTCGCGCTCAGTCGGCTCGGCCAAATTCGTCCGGCCTTAGGCAGCCGAATCCAAGAAACCGTCAATTTGTGATACACTGCGCCCCGCGGGCCATTTCGCCCGCGCTCTAGGGAATTTTGCCCTGAACGGGAGGAAAGTCATGTTTGCACGTATTACCCAATTCAAAATGAAACCCGGCATGCGCGACGCCGCAGAGGCCAAGATGAATGAATTGAAAGATCAGATCATGGGCATGAACGGCATGCACAGCTTTACGAATGTGATGAACGACGACGGCTCGGGCTATGTGGTCGCCATTGTTCAAAGCGAGGAAAGCTCGAACGCCAACGCGCCTAAAGTGGCCGCGCTTTGGGCTCATTTCGCCGACTTTCTTGAAACCCCTCCAACCCCCGTCGGGTTTGATGTCGTTGTCCATTGGGACAAGGGGTAGGTTTCCTCCTTCACAGGAAGCCAGAGCAATTATTGTACCAAAAGTTAATCATGAGGAATGTTCGATGAACTTTTTCAAATGCACCGCAATAGCTTTGATCGCGGCTCAGTTTTCCATCGCAACCGCCGCTGATGCGTCCGAAGAGTATCTGTCTGCAACCAAAGTCGCCCAGATCAAAGAGATGGGAGCGCAGCAGATGGATGGCGCCTCTATCGAAAAGATCGTGTCTGGGAAAACGCTCAAAAGTTCGAGCTGGACCTGGACGTTTGAAAAAGATGGCAGGCAGTATTCCTCTGCCAATGATGGCTCGTGGGAGGATAAGGGCACTTGGTCCGTCAAAGGCAACGAATTGTGCCGTATCTCGGAAATCAGCGGCGGGCCCGAGCGCTGTTCGATGGTCTATTTCCTGGGACGCGACCTGAGGTTCAGTGACGGCAAGCGAAATCTGCATGACTGGTGGGTCAGCTACTGACCTTTGAACCGCCAACCAGAGGAGAAATCCTCTGGTTGATCCGGGTCGGCCCGCATGCCAGTTTCCGCCCATGACCCGGGACGAGTTCAATACATTTTGCGCCAGCCTCAAGGCCACAAGCCATGTTGTGCAATGGGGCAATGCCGATGTGTGGAAAGTCGGCGGAAAGGTCTTTGCGATTTGCGGCTGGAATGACGGCAAGGACGCGTTCACCTTCAAGGCGACCGATCTGGCCTTTGAGGTGCTCAGCGATGCCCCCGGTATCCGCCCAGCGCCTTATCTGGCGTCACGGGGGATGAAATGGCTGCAGGTCTATGAAGACCGCGGGATGAGCGACACCTCCCTGCGCGACCATATTGTGACATCCTATGATCTGGTGGTCGCCAAGCTGACCAAAAAGGCACGGGCCCAGCTGGGGCTTTAACCTTTCATCGCGTGCAGCAGGTCCAGCAAGCGCTTGCGGTCATCATCGTCGGCATAATCCCCGGCGGCCAGACGTTGCGCGATGTTCAGGCGCAGGCGCTCATGCTGGGTGCGCACTTCTTCGCCAGCTGTCTCGGCCAGGGTTTTCATGATCGCGGCCACCGCCTGCTGACGTTTGGTGGTGGGGTTGGCGATGTAATCGACAAGGCTTTGCTGGCCCGAGTCCAGAATGTTCTCGGCCAGATCGCGCAGCTGTTCACCATTGGGCAGCAGAGGGGCCGGGGTGCCCTCGGGCGGCAGAATCTCGGGCAGGCTGCGCGGGGTTTCGGCCAAGGCGTTGGCACCATCCACAAAGGCTTCGGTAATCATCCGCGTGATCCGGATCGCGCGCGGGTCTTTGAACAGGGCCGAGGCGATGGCCACACCGTAATCCGTATAGACCCACGGATTGACCCGCCGTCCGCCACGCCCCTTGGGCTTTGAGATCACGTTCTGTGATTGCAAATCCGCAACCTCAGCATCGGTCAGCTGAAAGCGGTAGCCCTCGAACAAATCCTTATTGCGCGCCACCGCCTGATTAAAGGCGCTGACGGTTTTCCCATAGAACTGCGCCAGATCCTCGGCCAGCACCACGCGGGTGCCCCGCACCTTGTGAATGGCGCTCTGGACCTCGTGCGTGCTGGGCAGGTTTTGGGGGTTCGTCATGGTAACCGTTTGGAATCACAGATTGTGATTTCAAACGTGAAGCAGGCCGCGCTGGGCTGCAAGGTTGAACTGCTGATGCGCAGAAAAGGGTTGGACAAGTCGATCCCGCCAAAATGCCCGAGTAAATAAGTCAACTATATGTTTTTATTGGATTTTTTATTGACATCACTCCGGGCGTACCTATATGAAATCTACAACGAGTTCACAGGAACCCAGCAGCACGCAAGCCATCGTAAGCCGCAGCAAGCAACAGCCAGCCAAGCGCCAGCAACAGCAAGCAAAAGCCAACGACAGCCAGCCAGTGCCAGCGACAGTCAGCCCACAGCAAGCAATCGCCCGCCAGAGCTAGGCACCAAGCTGAACTCGTTTGATTTTCCTGATGTTTGCTGTGGTTGGAATAGGGCCTTCTGATACACTGTATCATCTTATGCATTCAGGCACGGTACGATAACTTTCCTCGTCTTCGGCAACTGCATTCGGATCAAACTGCAGAATAATGTCCCTCAAAAATGGTGGGTGGCACGCTATGTCTCTGGCGTAGAACTGCCTTCGATCAACAGCAATAATTGGGAACGGTATTTCAGTTTCTTTGAAATTGACAGAGAGACTGATCATAAACGGATGTACTCCAGCTTCAGTCGTAAAATTTTCTTTCAAGCCGAGTTGCTCGATAATGCTAAGAGCACCCATCTCTTCGAATTCATCCACAAATACCAGAAGCATATCGAACTCAGACAGCTTGTCCGAGTTGTGGCTGAAATCCATTTCGTCTAAGTCGTTCCAATCCAAAACTTGCCTCAACAGAATGCCTGATATCCCTTCGGTAAGTACTCTTACCGGTCGCCCTAATTCCGTTGAACGATTTTCAATTTCGGAATTCGCTGGCCCGAATGGGAAGACTGAAAAAAACCCAAAAAGAGTATGCAGTAAGAAATTCTTGAACATATTCACCGCTTCCGCCTCTTCACATTCCCACCCCGCTGCCCCGGCCGTCCTGCCGTAGACCGACCCCGCGATTTCACCGCGCCTTCGAAGGCTTTCTCGACCGCCCATTGGCGCGCCATGGGGTCGTCGGCGACGGCCAGATCGACCGCTTCCAGACGTTTGATCTCATCGCGGATATTGGCGGCCTCTTCGAATTCGAGGTTCTCGGCGGCTTTGCGCATCTTCTCGCGTAACCCGTCCAGATGCGCCTCGAGGTTGGCGCCGTGCATCGGTTTGTCGATGGTGGCGGTGACGCGGTTCATGTCGACGTCGCCCTCATAGAGCCCGGCCAGAACGTCCTCGACGTTTTTCTTCACCGTCTCGGGCGTGATGCCGTGTTCCTCGTTATAGGCGATCTGCTTGGCGCGGCGGCGGTTGGTCTCATTCAGGGCGCGTTCCATCGAGCCGGTGATCTTGTCGGCATACATGATCACGCGGCCATCGGCGTTCCGAGCGGCGCGACCGATGGTTTGGACCAAAGAGGTCTCGGAGCGCAGGAACCCTTCTTTATCCGCGTCCAGAATGGCGACCAGCCCGCATTCGGGGATGTCCAACCCCTCGCGCAGCAGGTTGATGCCGATCAGGACGTCAAAGGCGCCCAGCCGCAGGTCGCGCAGGATTTCGATCCGTTCGATCGTGTCGATGTCCGAGTGCATGTAGCGCACTTTGATGCCCTGTTCGTGCAGGTATTCGGTCAGGTCTTCCGCCATGCGTTTGGTCAGCGTCGTGACCAATGTGCGGAAACCATTGGCGGTGACCTTGCGCACCTCATCCAGCAGGTCGTCGACCTGCATGGATACCGGGCGGATTTCGACCTCAGGGTCCAGAAGGCCAGTGGGGCGGATCACCTGCTCGGTGAACACGCCGCCGGTCTGCTCGATCTCCCACTTGGCCGGCGTGGCCGAGACAAAGACGGATTGCGGGCGCATGGCGTCCCATTCTTCGAACTTCAAAGGGCGGTTGTCCATGCAGGACGGCAGGCGGAAGCCATGTTCGGCCAGCGTGAATTTGCGCCGATAGTCGCCCCGGTACATGCCGCCGATTTGGGGCACGCTGACGTGGGATTCGTCGGCGAAGACAATCGCGTTGTCGGGGATGAATTCGAACAGGGTCGGGGGCGGTTCGCCGGGGGCGCGGCCCGTGAGGTAGCGCGAATAGTTTTCGATCCCGTTGCAGACGCCGGTGGCCTCAAGCATCTCAAGGTCGAAATTGGTGCGCTGTTCCAGACGCTGCGCCTCCAGCAGTTTGCCCTCGCCCACCAGTTGGTCCAGCCGGATGCGCAGTTCCTTTTTGATCCCGATGATCGCCTGTTGCATGGTCGGTTTCGGCGTCACGTAGTGGGAATTCGCATAGACCCGCACCTGCTCCATCGTGGCTGTGCGCTCGCCAGTCAGCGGGTCGAATTCGGTGATCTGTTCCAGTTCCTCGCCAAAGAACGACAGTTTCCAGGCACGATCCTCTAGGTGGGCAGGCCAGATTTCCAAGCTGTCGCCGCGCACCCGGAACGACCCGCGCTGAAACGCCTGATCGTTGCGGCGGTATTGCTGGGCGACCAGATCGGCCATCACCTGCCGCTGATCGTACTCGCTGCCCACCTTCAGGTCCTGCGTCATCGCCCCGTAGGTCTCGACCGAGCCGATACCGTAGATGCACGAGACCGACGCCACGATGATCACATCGTCGCGTTCCAGCAGCGCCCGCGTGGCCGAGTGGCGCATCCGGTCGATCTGTTCGTTGATCTGGGATTCTTTTTCGATGTAGGTGTCGCTGCGCGGGACATAAGCCTCGGGCTGATAATAGTCGTAGTAGCTGACGAAATATTCCACCGAGTTTTCGGGAAAGAAACCTTTGAATTCACCATATAGCTGCGCGGCCAGTGTCTTGTTGGGCGCAAGAATGATAGCGGGGCGCTGGGTTTCCTCGATCACCTTGGCCATAGTGAAGGTCTTGCCCGTGCCGGTTGCGCCCAATAGCACCTGATCGCGCTCACCGTCCCGCACGCCGCCTGCCAGTTCCGTGATGGCCGTGGGCTGGTCCCCTGCGGGTGCAAAATCAGTGTGCATGACAAACGCCTTGCCACCTTCCAGCTTCAGGCGGGCGCGGACATCTTCGGCAGTCAGCTGGGTCTTGTCGGAATGAGCATAGGCCATAAGGGGGGATTCCTTTCGCGCCTGATTTTGGTCTGTTTTTGTTCTTGTTCAAGGGGGCATTTCCGATCGCTTCAATTGCGACAATTGCGGACTTGTCCGCATCGCCCGTCTGACGCATAAACATCCCCAGCCAAGTGAGTACGGAGAGGCGATATGCGCGCACGGATTTACCAGCCTTCGCGAAATGCGATGACCTCGGGGATGGCCAAGACCCGCAAGTGGATTCTGGAATACGCCCCCGCCTCTTCGCGTGAGGTGGATCCGCTGATGGGCTGGACCTCATCCAGTGACACGCAGACCCAGGTGCGTCTGAAATTCGACACCAAGGAAGAGGCGCTGGACTACGCCAAGGATAACGGGATCAACGCGCAGGTCAGTGAACCGCACTCGCGCAAACCCAACCTGCGCGCGCGCGGGTACGGGGAAAACTTTGCCACCGACCGGCGCAGCCCCTGGACCCACTAAATGATCGAAATCAAGCAGGCCGACCCCGCAGCGGACGACCTGCGCCCGATCATTCAGGCCCATCTGGCCCATAGTTGGGAGGCGACGCCGCAAACCTCGAACCATACGCTGGATGTCGACGCCTTGCGCGCGCCGGGCATGCGGTTCTGGGGGCTTTACGACGGGGATACGGCGCTTGGCTGTGGGGCGCTTAAGGCGCTGCCTGACGGGACGGCTGAGGTGAAATCGGTACATATCCTGTCCCATGCCCGAGGGCGCGGATTGGCACGGATGATGATGAGATATTTGGCCGAACAGGCGCAGGCCGAAGGGGTTTCCGCTCTGGTTCTTGAGACGGGCGCGGATCATCTGCCCGAATATGATGCCGCGCGCAAACTCTATGAGGCGCTGGGCTATTCCTATTGCGGGCCGATACATGGGTATGATGAGGATCCAAACAGCGCTTTCATGCGCTTGGCTCTTGAACCCCGTCGGTAAAAACCGCAAGAAGGGCGCAGCGGTCCCTTAGCTCAACTGGATAGAGCAGCTGACTTCTAATCAGCAGGTTGAGGGTTCGAGTCCTTCAGGGATCGCCATTTCTTCAAAGCTGTTTTGCCGCGCTTGAGAGTGTGGAAAACCGATGTTCACCATCGGAAAAATTGCTTTGCTGTGAAATTTGGAAAATGAGCTATATTATCTGTCAGATGCAGACAGGAGGATAACATGCTCTATCCAATCGCAAATTTGGAAGCTGACAAGCTTAACGCTGTTCAGGCGCTGGAAAAGGAAATCGGTCGCCCGGTTGTGGCGCTGGCCGCGGTTGAGGCCGATAGCGCGAATTTGCCGAAAGACGACCTGCGCAAATTGCAGGCGCTGGAAGAAAAGCTGGACGTGGTACTGGTCGCGGTGCAGCCGAACTAGAGCTGTTTTCCGAAGGGCCAGGAACGAATATTGGAGCTTCTGCAAGAGCGGGCTCTGCAACTCATCGAGGCTAGGATGGTGGGTGATGAGAGACTCGAACTCCCGACATCTTCGGTGTAAACGAAGCGCTCTACCAACTGAGCTAATCACCCGTGACGGTGCATGTAGCCAAGCCAGCGCGCGGGCGCAAGAGGGTCAGGCAAAATTCTTTGAGACAAATTGGGATAGCTCAGTGTCCGCTGGGCTATGACATTTCAGCACGCGCTAGGTCTCGCATCGGGAAAGGCGCTTGCCTGTTCCCTGTGACCTCAGATATTCCCGAAGAAGCTGTAACTTACCAATCGAAGGGTTCATGATCCGGTCCCTTGCCCGCCGCTGTTCAATCGCCTTGGTTCTGGGTGTTTTGACGTTGCTTCCGATCCGAGCGGGGGCAGCGGAGATTTTGGTTTTCGCGGCGGCCAGCCTGAAAAACGCATTGGATGAGATTGCTCCTGCCTTTGAGCAGCAGGAGGGGCATCATGTGATCGTCTCTTATGCCGCGTCATCCGTTTTGGCGCGCCAGATTCAACTGGGGGCCCCTGCGGATCTGTTCATCTCGGCCAATGTGGACTGGATGGATCTGTTGCAGGATCAGGACCGGGTTGATGCGACGTCGCGGGTGGATTTATTGGGGAACGGGTTGGTTTTGATCGGCGGGGCGGATCAGGAACCGGTCGGCCCAATGCGGCCAGAAACCGATCTGGTGGCGATGCTGGAGGGCGGCCATCTGGCGATGGCGCTGGTGGATGCTGTGCCCGCGGGTATTTACGGCAAGGCCGCACTGCAGAACTTGGGGATATGGGAAGATGTTCAGTCCCGGATCGCGCAAACGGATAACGTTAGGGCTGCGCTGGCGTTGGTGGCCGCGGGGGCTGCGCCTTTGGGGATTGTGTATCGCTCTGACGCTGAGGTTGAGGAGCGGGTGCGGGTTGTGGCCACATTCCCTGCAGCGCTTCATCCGCCGATTGTCTATCCGGCCGCTCTGACCACGACCGCCGGGCCGGACGCACAGTTGTTTCTTGAGTATCTGACATCTGACGCGGCCCAAAAGGTCTTTGTTGAGCAGGGTTTTGCCCTGCCGGGCGGCTAAGCGATGGGATGGTTGGGCCCCGCCGAAATGGAAGCGCTCAGGCTGTCGCTGCGGGTGTCGTTCTGGGCCACGCTGGTGACGCTGCCCTTGGGGATTTTCGTGGCCTACGCACTGGCCCGCTGGCGGTTTCCGGGCCGTCAGCTTTTGAACGGCCTTGTTCACCTGCCCTTGATTCTGCCCCCCGTTGTGACGGGTTATTTGCTGTTGCTGACATTCGGCATTCAGGGCCCACTGGGCAAGCTGTTGGCCGAATTCGGCATCGTTGTGGCCTTTCGCTGGACCGGGGCGGTTCTGGCGGCGGGGATCATGGCCTTTCCACTGATGGTGCGCGCCATCCGCTTGTCGATTGAGGCGGTTGACCCAAGGCTGGAACAGGCAGGCGCCACTTTGGGCGCATCCAGATTCTTTGTCTTTGCCACGGTGACCTTGCCGATGATCTTGCCGGGTGTGATCGCCGGTGCGATCCTGGCATTCGCCAAGGCGATGGGGGAGTTCGGGGCCACGATCACCTTTGTTTCCAACATTCCCGGCCAGACCCAGACCCTGCCATCGGCTGTTTACGCCTTTCTGCAAGTGCCGGGGGGCGAGGCCGCCGCGACCCGGCTGGTGGTGGTGTCGATCATCATCGCCATGGGGGCGTTGTTGCTGTCGGAATATGTTGGCCGCCGCGCCGCTGCTCGGGTGTCAGGGTCATGAGCCTTTCTGTCCGCCTGCAGCACGATCTGCCCGACCTTCAGTTGAACCTTGAATTCGATGCGCCTTCGGGCGTGACCGTTCTGTTCGGGCGATCTGGTTCGGGGAAAACGACGGTCGTCAACGCGGTGGCGGGGCTGCTGCGCCCAAAGGCGGGGCGCGTGGCTGTGGACGGTTGGGACTTGTTTGATACCGAGCGGAATATCTGGCTGCCCCCGCACCGTCGACGCTTGGGCTACATCTTTCAGGAAGGTCGCCTGTTTCCGCACCTGACCGTGCGGCAGAACCTGTCCTATGGCCGCTGGTTTGCGCCCAGAAAGGCCCGCCGTGAAAACCCGGACAAAGTGATTGAGATGCTGGGCATCGGGCACCTGCTGGACCGACGCCCCGCTGGCTTGTCGGGGGGCGAAAAGCAACGCGTTGCCATCGGGCGCGCCTTGCTGGCTAGTCCGCGTCTGATTCTGGCGGATGAGCCTCTGGCCGCGCTGGACGATGCCAGAAAGGCTGAAATTCTGCCCTATTTCGAACGGCTGCGGGATGAGGTTTCGGTTCCCATTCTCTACGTCACCCATTCCGCGGCCGAGGTTGCCCGGCTGGCGACCTCTGTGGTTGCTTTGCAGGATGGCAAGGCGGTGCGGCATGGCCCGGCATCCGAGGTCATGGCAGACCCATCCGTCGCCCCAGCCGGTGTGCGCGCCGTGGGGGCGGTGCTGAGGGTTCGGGTCCGCGATCATCACGCCGACGGGCTGACCGAGCTTGAGGCGGGCGACGCCCGCCTGTTCCTGCCCCGCATTCCGCATCAGATCGGGGAAGAGCTGCGCATTCGCATCCCCGCGCAAGAGGTTATCTTGTCCAACAAACGGCCCGAGGGGTTGTCGGCCCTGAACATGCTGGAGGGCACGGTTGAAACGATCCGCGCAGGGGATGGGCCGGGGGCCATCGTTTCGGTTCGCACAAACGCAGGGCCGGTGCTGGCCCGCGTCACACGGCGGTCGGTTCAGGCACTGGGGCTTGAGCCCGGTTTGCCCTGCTTTGCGGTAATCAAGACGGTGGCCTTGGCGCCGCAGGATGTGGGCGGGCGGGTCACCTTGCCGTAGGGCTTTGACGGCTTTACTCGATCCCACAAGATATTATCATGCCTACCAATGTCGACATTGAGGCAGGGATTGAGTTCATGCGTTTTCTAAAAGTATCTGGTTTGGTACTGGCCCTAATGCTACCCGTTCAGACACAGGCCGTAGGATTTGGTGTCGGGGTCAGAACCAGTCCCACCTATCGAACGACTGTCACGCCCTTGCAAGACGGCACCTTTCAAGTTGCGGCCCATGGATCTTCGGCGGCAATCGCCTATTGGTGCGGGATTGGCGATTTTGCCATTCGAACCCTTGGTGTGCCTACGACCCAACGCATCTATGTCTCAAAAGCCTATGACAAGTCGAACCGGACGGTGCAGTTTTCGCTGACCCCGCCCGAAGGGGGCGACACGTCCAAAAGCTATTCGATCACAGTCAGCCGCGTGGGCGAGAACATGTCGGCCAGTGGGGCGCAAAGCCATTGCTTTGACAATCTTCTGGATTTCGATTTCTAGGCCCGATCAGACCCATTGGGCCATGGGCGGCAGGCTCATCAAAACGGCATCCGGGTCATGGCCGGTTTCCAGCCCGAACTTGGTGCCTCGGTCATAGACAAGGTTGTATTCCGCATAAAGACCGCGATGAACCAGTTGCGTGGTCTTATCCGCCTCACCAAACCCCTGAACACGGCGCTTTTCGACCAGGGGCACAAAGGCAGGCAAGAACGCGCGACCAATATCCTGGGTCAGGGCAAAATCACCTGCCCAGTCGCCGGTGCAGTAGTCATCCATGAATATGCCACCGACACCGCGCGCCCGCTTGCGATGCGGTATATAGAAATACTCATCCGCCCATTCCTTGAGGCGCGGGTAATGTGCCGCACCATGCGGGTCCAGATACGCCTTTTGGGTGGCGTGGAAATGGGCCGTGTCCTCGGCATACTCGATGCAGGGGTTCAGGTCGGACCCGCCGCCAAACCACCAGGCATGCGGCGTCCAGAACATCCGCGTGTTCATATGGACCGCAGGGACATGCGGGTTCTGCATATGTGCCACCAGCGAAATGCCCGAGGCCCAGAAACGCGGATCTTCGGCCATACCCGGAATACCTTTGCGCGCGGCCATCGCCTGTTGCGCCCGTTCACCCAGGCTGCCGTAGACGGTCGAGATATTCACGCCGACTTTCTCAAACACCCGGCCGCCGCGCATCACGGACATCAGCCCGCCGCCTGCATCCGATCCGTCCTGAGATTGCCGCGTGGTTTCCTTGACCTCGAACCGCCCCGGTTTTGCGTCCGAGAAGGGCCCGCTGTCATGGTTGTCTTCCAGCGCTTCGAAGGCGGTGACAATTTGGTCGCGCAGTTGGCGAAACCAGGCAGAGGCGGTGGATTTTTCAGTATCAAACATGGGGATCAATGTGCCGGGGCTGCGACAGGGTCCAGCAGGGTGCGGCCGCCGTCAATGGTCAGAATTTGGCCGGTGATGAACCCTGCCGCGTCCGAGGCCAGAAACTGCGCCGTTTCGGTCAGTTCGGTGGGCGCGGCGATCCGGGCCAGCGGGGTGTGTTTTTCGATGTCGTCGCGGAATTCACGGTTCTCTTTCAGGGCCGATTGCAGAGAGGCGCTCATCACCGACCCCAGCGCGATTGAGTTCACGCGGATACGGTTCGGCGCCAACGCCACGGCCAGCGACCGGGTCATCTGATCCAGCGCGGCGGTGGAAACCGAATAGGCCATCAGATCAGGGTGGGTACGCCGGGCCGCGATCGAAGACAGGTTTATGATTGAGCCAATCGGGCCGTCACCGTCTTCACCGGCCTGTTTGATCATCCGTTTGGCAACCACCTGGCTGAGCCGCAGGGCGGGCATGAGGTTCTGGTTCAGCAGGGTCTTGACCGAGTCGTCTTCGACATCCAGCGGATCGGACGGGATCACCTGCCGCGCGCCGTTCACAAGAATATCGACCTGATCGAAGGCATCGATGGTGGCAGAGAGCAGGTTGTTGATGGTCAGCTTTTCCCGCAGGTCGCCCGCGAAAAACTTGATGTTGCTGTCATCCGCCTGTTCGCCCAGCTCTTCGGCCAGTCGCTTTTCGTCCATATCTGCGAACATGACATTGGCCCCTGCGTCGGCAAAGTGCCGACCGATGGCCAAACCCACGCCATTGGCCCCGCCGGTTACGATTGCGGTCTTGCCAGCGATAGAAAAGGACATGCGTAAACTCCTGAGTTGCGGCGCAGGTTAACGGGGATCACCGCCGAGGGCGAGAGGCGTGAAACACCTTGAACCGATTATCGCCGGTCACTTCTTCGACATGGGCGAACGCATCGGACAGCGTTGCCTCATAAGGCAAGTGGCGGTTGGCAACCATCCAAAGGCTGCCGCTGCGGGTCAGGTTCTGTGCGGCTGACCGGATAAAGCCCTGTCCCAACTCGGGCTCAGCGCTGCGGGCGGTGTGAAAGGGCGGGTTCATCACCACCGTATCGACCGGTTCAGGCGCGCGCCACGTCACCGCATCCGCCCAGTAGAATTGCGCGCGGGAATCATCGACATTGGTGTGGGCGCAGGTCAGGGCGATGTGGTCAGCCTCGACCAGATGCAGGGATTTGAGGCCCGGGGTTTGCAGCAGACCAGCCGAGAGATACCCCCAGCCAGCGCCCAGATCGGCAACCCGCGCGCCCAGTTTGCCGGGCAGGGTTGCCAGCAACAGGGCCGACGCCGGGTCAATCCCGTCTGCGGAAAACACACCGGGTGCGGTGCGATACCCGTCGGCGGCCTGCGTGTCTGGTGCCGCCCAATCCGCAAAGGCTGCCGGATCGGACTGGAACCAGAAAATCTTGCCATGGGCTTTTGAGATCGGCCCCTCGACGGAAACGCGTTTGCGGATGTCTTTCAGCAGGCTGTCCACGCCGTCTGTCTTGGCACCGTCCACAACAACCACGCCACTGGCGCGCTGGCACGCCTGATGCACCATCGACCGCGCCAGCGCCTTGGCGCGCGGCAGGAACACGATCACGTCCTGACAGCTATCCTGCGCCTCGGGCACGGTTGCAAAACCTTGCTGCGCGAAATGGTCATGGAAAGGTTTAAAGGGCTGCACCACCTGCGTTTCACGCGGCAGCGCCGAAAGATCGGTGGCCATCACGGGCGCAAGCACGCTCAGCGGTTGCGACAGCGCAAGGCCGCTTTCCAGAGCTAATTCAAGACGAGGGGACATTGTTGATTTGGAAAGAGCGCGCGGGCTTACTCTTCCCGCTCCATTGTGCATTGCAGGGGGTGCTGATGCCGACGGGCGAAGTCCATGACCTGCCCGACCTTGGTTTCCGCGATCTCATGGCTGAAGACCCCAACCACCGCCACGCCCTTTTTATGGACGGTCAGCATGATCTCGAACGCCTGCGCATGGGTCATGCCGAAGAACCGCTCCAACACATGCACGACGAATTCCATCGGCGTGTAGTCATCATTCAGCAGCAGGACCTTGTAAAGCGGCGGACGCTTGGTCTTGGGGCGCGTCTGCACCAGGAGAGACGAATCCGCATCGTCGTCGTCCGAATGGTCAGACATCATCCATTGGTGTTCCAGCATCGCGTTCCAGTGTCCAATTCAGGCTTCGGTTTGTCTGTGCGCTTATATAACGTCGAACGGGCCAGAGAAAAGAGCCAGCGGGACGTATAAGACATGGGCCAAAACCTTACCACAATCGGCTTCGATGCGGATGACACTTTGTGGCACAATGAACGATTTTTTCAGCTGACCCAGGCCCATTTCGCCGAATTGCTGGCTGATCATGCCGACAAGGACCACCTGATGGAGCGGCTTCTTGAGGCTGAAAAGCGCAACATTCGCCAATATGGCTATGGAATCAAAGGCTTTACCCTGTCGATGATCGAAACAGCGATCGAAGTCACCGAGGACCGTGTGCCCGCTGCGGTCATTCGCCAGTTGATCGAAGCCGGGCAGGACATGCTGGCCCATCCGATCGAGCTGTTGCCCCATGCACAAGAGGCGATCCGCAGCGTCGCGGCGACTCATCAGGTGGTTTTGATCACCAAAGGGGACTTGATCGATCAGGAGCGCAAACTGGCGCAGTCCGGCTTAGGCGATCTGTTCGACGGTGTCGAGATCGTGTCCGAGAAAACGCCGCAGACTTACCAGAGGATCTTTGAGGATTACGGCAATGGCCCCGAAACGGCGATGATGGTCGGCAATTCGATGCGCTCTGATGTGGTGGCCGCAATTCAGGCCGGAAGCTGGGGCGTCTACGTGCCTCACGGCCTGGTGTGGGAGATTGAGCAGGCTGAAACCCCGGCAGAAAATCCGCGTTACCGCGAATTGCAGGATTTGGGCCAATTGGCCGACCTTGTTCAGGCGCTTGCCTGATGTTGCCATTTGGCCGCAGTTCAAAAAAATCATCGAACAAGGAAAGAGTTTTCAGTGGGGGCTGCGTGATCTAGTGGGGGCCGGGGGGCTGTTCCGCTACATTTTGTGTGCAAATCCCGCCTTCACCAAATAGCGATTTGATGAGCTTTTGGTTTATTTCAACAGGTCTCTGTGCTAGCCTGAAAAGCAATAAAATAAGTAATTGCTGACCGGGAAAACCCGGCGGCCTGAGGTAGACAGAGGCAAAGATCGTGCAGGTTCGGCGGACAGTTCCGGCCCGAATGGGCTTATTTCTTATAGCATTCTTGTGGCTGCTTTCCTTTGCGCCGTTGCAAGGGATGGCCGCGCCCTATGCGGCAATGGTTATCGATGCCCGCACCGGAGAGGTGCTGCATTCACGCAACGCCGATTCCCGGCTGCATCCGGCGTCTCTGACCAAGATGATGACACTCTATATCGCGTTCGAGGCGGTTCGGAACGGTGAGATCGATCTGGACACTCAGGTTCGCATCACCAAGAAGGCTGCGGCCGAGCCGCCGTCAAAGCTGGGTCTGCGCAGCGGGCAGAGGATTGCGTTTCGCTATCTGATCCGTGCCGCTGCGGTGAAATCGGCCAATGACGCTGCGACCGCCATCGGCATCGCCATCAGCGGGTCCGAGGCCGCCTTTGCCCGCCGCATGACCCGCACCGCCAAGGCGATGGGCATGAGCCGCACGACGTTCAAAAACGCGCATGGTCTGACGGAATCCGGGCATCTGTCGACGGCACGTGACATGACCACGCTGGGCCGTCATCTGCTGTATGATTACCCGCAGTACTACAACCTGTTCTCGCGCCAATCGACCCATGCCGGGATCAAGACAGTTCCGAATACCAACCGCCGCCTGCTGGCCGCCTATAAAGGCGCTGACGGGATCAAGACGGGCTATACCCGCGCGGCAGGGTTCAACCTCGTGGCTTCGGCCAAACGCAAGGACGAGCGTATCATTGCAACCGTCTTTGGCGGCAAATCCGGGGCGTCACGCAATGCCAAAGTGGCCGAGCTGCTGGATATGGGTTTCCGCCGCGCGCCATCGCGTGCGCCGATCCGTAAACCAGCCCGTCCGGCCTATGCCGGGAATGCAGGGCTGGGCGCGACAGTTGCGGCTTTGACAGGTGCACCGACGACCAGCCTGCGGCCCGTGCTGCGCCCGGGCGTCACGGCTACTGTTCAGGTGGCGGGCACTGTGGCCGCAACGGCGGCCCAGAACCGCGCGCGCATTCAGGACGGGATCGCGGCGGCAATTGCGTCGGCGGATGTACAGACCCCGACCGACGATACCACGCGACCCGCCGCCCGCCCCAACGATCTGGTTCTGGCCTCGACCAGCCCGGTTGAGCCGCCCGAACCGGAACAAGAAATCGTCACGCGCCTGTCCACATCCGGCGGGCATCTGTGGGGCGTCAATGTGGGCCGCTATACCACCCGATATGAGGCCGAGAAGGTTTTGCTGAAAACCGCCCTGTCGGAAATGACCACTCTGGAAGGAACTCTACGCAAGGTGAACCAAGGCTCGCGCGGGTTCGAGGCGACATTTCAGGGCATGACCCGCGAACAGGCCGATTTGGCCTGCCGCCGGCTGCAGGCCCGCAATGTCACATGTTTCATGATCGGGCCGTCATAAGACCCGGCATATTACTCTCCTGGATGGATCTTGGGCTGCGAGGAAACTCGCAGCCCTTTTTTGTCATGGCACTTTAGTCAAAGACATGCCCGTGCTGGTATTGCTCATCCTGACCGGCGGCAGCGGTCAGAGCCGCGACATTATCCTTGGTGAAGAACCCGTCATAGTGATGGCAGCGCTCAATATACTCGGTGATCAAAAGCGTGTTTTTCGAGTGTTTTGAGAAGATCTGTTTCAGGTTCGGATCGTCTTTGCACTCACCCACCACATGCGCCAGGAACGGCACGCCCTTGTCCTTCAGCGTGTTGACGACAAAATCGACATTCTTTTCCCCGGCCCCATGATCGCCATCCTGAATCTCGACCGCCATATGGTGCAACCGACGGCCAAAATTGCGCACGAAATCCTCGGTCGGCATCGGCAATCGCTCGAACGAGTTCACGAAGGATGGCGTGTTGTTGGCGGTGAACACTTTGGCGGGGGATTTCTTGTCATCGTCCACACCGGCATTGCGGTTTACATTGGTCGAAGAGTTCATGTCAAAGATGTTATACGCCCCCCAAAAATAATAGGGCACCATCGTCAAAAATTCGAGGATCGCATCTTCACGCTCGCCCGCCAGAATGCGGGTAGCCAGATGGTCGATCCCCAGCATCAGGGGCGCAATTTTGGTGTCGTCCCCAAAGCCTGCGGCCTGGTCCAGTTGCCGTTGTTCTGCATCGCTGAGCAGAATGCGATCCCCCAGCTCCAGACTGTCGGGATCGTTGAAGTCCAGATCGGAATATCCAACCCGGTTGCAGGTGAAATCAGACGGCGTTGTGAAACGGAATCCATCCAGCGTGTAGAACGGGTTTTCGGTGTCCCCAGAATATTCGAACCGAATATTCTGATCCTCAAGCGTTTGGGTCAGAGCCTTCAGATCAGTTGCGCCGTAAATCTCTCCGACATAGCGGGTTTGCGGCGTTTTGCGCGCAAGCGGATACATGCGGTTTATGCGCGGAATGAAATCCTCAAAACTCGGGCTCAGCGGGGCCATCACGATCAGCGCCGGGTAATCGGCATGCGAATGCAGGACCGAGAATTTATGTGTCTGCCCAAGGTAGGAAGCCGTGTGACGGTAAGGCGTCATCACATAAAGCTCGATCAGTGTGTCGAACAGCGCGGTGGTTTCGACCTGCAGGACAATCGCCCGCATGGCCCCGACCTGCTGTGCCAGCCCAGAGCTGTCGCGCCGCTCGTAAATCCGGGGCAGGTATTCGGTGAAGAACTCGGAATTCTTTTTGTCCCCGCGGGGCTGGTACGACATCAAATCTAAAGACATACACTTTCCTCCTTGCGCGGGCCCGGTGGCAGACGGGCGCGGGCTTACCTGGATTTCCAATAATCAGAACATGCACTTGCAGGCATGCTAGGGTCAGAAATCCCAGCGGGCAACAGGAAGAAAATGCGTAATCGGTCTTACATCCGCATGATCACCGGATGAATTTCGTCACCTCAACCCCGCCTGCGATCAGGTTTTCACGCACGGATTGGGCGATCTGAACGGCCGTCGGCCCGTCGCCATGCAGGCAGATCGTGTCGATCGACGTCTCCAGCCGTTTGCCGGATTCGGTGATGATGGCGCCCTCGCGCACCATGTTCAGGATGCGCGGCCCGGCAATCTCGGGGGCATGAATGACCGCGCCGGGCAGGCTGCGATCAACCAGTGTGCCGTCGTCATTATAGGCGCGGTCGGCAAAGATCTCTCCGACCCATTTGCATCCCAGCTCGCGCACGGCGTCTTCCTGCTTGGTGGCGGCCAACACCATGATGATAATGTCCGGGTCCACATCCAGCGCGCCCTGATAGCAAGCCCGTGCCATGTCGATATCGGCCGAGCACATATTGGCCAGCGCCCCGTGCAGCTTCAGATGCCGGACCTGAGTTCCAACCGCCCGTGCCATCCCGATGGCCGCCCCCAGTTGATAGCGCACCAGATTGCGCAGGCTGCCATGCGGCACTTTCATATTCCTGCGGCCAAACCCCTGCAGATCGGGAAACCCGGGATGCGCCCCAATGCCAACGCCGTTTTCTGCCGCCAGCGCCATCGTCTGCGCCATCACATCCCAGTCGCCCGCGTGAAAGCCGCAGGCGATATTGGCCGAGGTGATGATCTTGAGCAGGCTGTCATCATCGCCCATCTTCCATGGGCCAAAGCTTTCCCCCATATCGGCATTCAGATCGACGCTGGGCATCGGCAACACTCCTTCATTCGGTGGCAGAGATCATTCCGCTGATCAATTGGTAGGACAACAGGTCCGGTATGTCATGCGGGTCACGCACCAGCGGCTCAACCTTTGTCCGCAATCGGCCCAGATCGGCCAGATAGGCGGCGTGCAGGGCGACGGCCTCGTCCAGCGTCACGAATTCAAACCGAACCTGTCCGCCTGCCGCTGTCTGCGCCGCACGCGGCAGATCACAGGGCAAGACGGTCGCGATCCGGGGATAGCCGCCGGTCGTCTGGCACTCGGGCAGCAGGATAAAGGGGTTCCCGGTTCCGGTCATCTGGATGTCGCCGGGGGTGATGACCTCTGACAGGATGTTCAACTGCCCCTGCGCGGCGAACCCTTCGCCTGTGCTGTCCAGCTGCATGCCCATCCGGTTCGCCCGCGCCCCGCGCTGAAAAACCGTTTGGGTAAAGCGGTTCAGCGTATCCTGATCGAAAAGCGGCGTCTGAAAGCTGCTCACAATGCGCAGGGTCCCGCCTTCAAACCGATTCTCCGCCGGAATCTTCAGGCCCGCACTGACATTATGTGCGCCAACAGGCAGCATATCCCCCACCTGAACCGCACGCCCCAGATTTGCCGTTAGATGCGTTGAGCGTGATCCCAGAGCAGGCGGTACATCAATCCCGCCCCCGACATGCAGATAGCCATAGGTGCCCTTTGTCACTGCCCCAAGTGTCAGCATCTGCCCCGCCTCAAGGGTATGAGAGGCGTTCCAGGCAATCGGGTTGCCGTCGATGCTGGCCTGCATCGGCGCGCCGGTCAAAGCGATGTTTAAGGTTTGCATGGCCTCGAAGGTGCCGCCCAGACCTGCCATCTCCAGCGCGGCGCAATCGGGGCTGTGCCCCAGCAAGGCGGCCCCTTCAAATAGCGCACGTTGATCCGCCGCGCCCGAGCGGGACAGGCCCTGATCCAGATACCCGGCGCGCCCCTGATCCTGCACTGTGCAGGACGGCCCAATCTGATGGATGCGCAGACTCATGCCGGGATGTCCTCGCAGGTTGCGCCACCCGTGCCATCGTTATTTGCGCGGATACGCTCAAGCTCATCGGCGCTGATGGGCAGGAACTGCATCTCATCCCCGGGACGCAGGGCAAAGCTTTGTTCAGCATCGGGGCGGAAACAGCTAAAGGCCGTCTGCCCCACATGGCGCCAGCCGGTTGGGGTCGGGCCCGAAAACAGTACGAACTGAGCGATCGCCAGCACCAGAGCCCCTTCGGGCACCATAGGGGTCAGCTCCTTGAGGCGTGGAATATTGAACTCGGGCCCCAGCGGTCCGAGATAGGGTTGCCCGGGCGCAAAGCCGATCGTCAACACACGCACCCGTGTCTCGCTCAGGCGTTTCACGGCCTCTGATGGGGACAACCCGGCCGCAGCGGCGGCTTCGTCCAGTTGCGGTGCAAGAGGGCCGCCGTAGACGGTAGGCACCTTCCACAGCCGTCGGCCCGAGGGGAGGGGGGCCTGATACCAGTCCCGATCTTCCAGCATCCGCGTCAGCTGGGCATGAATGTCCGCATGAGGCAGGGTAAGCGGGTCAAACCGAACATAAGCAGACGCCAGTGATGCGGATGTCTCGACCACGCCGTGCCACTGCATCGAGTCGATGGCGTCGCGAAATGCCAAAGCCGCGCGGTTTGACGGCTCGGCCATTGTTTCGTCAAACGAGATCAGCAGGCCATCCAGACCGACGGAGCGTATGCGTGGGAAAGGGGCAGTCAGCACAGGTGTCCTATTAAGTGAGTTCGACTGTTTCTTTGTCGCGAGGTGACCGTATCCCAGTCGGATACGCAAGTCCCCGAGGGGATGAGGAGATGTTTTCCGAGCCCTAAATCCGACCCGAGTCGGAAAAACGGGCCGGAAATGAGTCGAGAAAGGTCAGCCGACTCGGCGCGCTCTTGTAGGTGCTTGCCCCTTGTTTACTATATGTAGGGTATAGGTGGAGTCACTTGGACGATGCCCTTTGCACCGATGCTAGGCTGTAGAGCGATTCAGAGTTCTCCGTGCAGGTGGCGCATTCGTTAATCTATTGTTTTTAAACATAAAAACAAGAAATCGCAAAAAAAAGGATTTAAACGCCATTTTCTGCTTGCGGCTTTTGGGGGTAAACCTTAGAACCCCCTTCACCGGCGCTGCTGAGGCGGTGCTGACGGATCGGAGAGACGGTCGGA
>NZ_JBQFTY010000005.1:0-321111 GCF_056538885.1 Ruegeria sp. BE1 | reverse complement strand
CCATGGTCCTGATCGAGGTCCAGACCGGCACCTATCTGGGTGAAGACGACATCGTCAGATACGAAGACATCTACGCAAGAGGACAAGGCGCCAAGGGATAAGAGCGGCAGCATTGGCAACGTACGGTCAGATTGCGCGCCGTTAAAGGGTTCCGACTAGCGTTCCGCTGTTTGACACAGAGAACGAGACCTGAACATGACGACCAACCCTTTCAAGACCCGCGCCTCTGGCCTGGCTGGCCCTGCACGCGACGCGACCCCTGTTGCGCCTTCGGACACGACCGATCTGCCCGATGCCGCCATCGGGCTTTACGTCGAAACCGGCGGGGCCGTGGTGATGACCACAGTGCGTGGGGCAACGCGCACCATTCAGGTGGCCGATTTTGCGATCCTGCCGGTTGGCGTCACCCGCGTGCACGCAACAGGCACGACGGCGTCCGGCATTCACGCACTTGTTCTGGCACAGGACTGATCCAAGACCCGCCGCGCCCTAAGCGGCGGGTTTTTTTAAGCTCGCTTAATCCGCACCGAACAGGTCTCGGGTAAAGACCTTGCTGCTGACATCGTCAATCTCATCCGACAAGCGGTTGGCAACGATCAGATCAGCCATTTTCTTGAACGCCTCCAGATCGCGGATTACGGGCGAGTTAAAGAAGTTATCCTCGTTCAGCGCAGGTTCGTAAACGATGACCTGAATGCCTTTGGCTTTGATCCTTTTCATGATGCCCTGAACCGAGCTCTGGCGGAAATTGTCGCTGCCTTCCTTCATCACCAGGCGGTAAATCCCGACGATCTTGGGCCCTTTCATCAGGATCTGATCGCTCAGGAAATCCTTGCGGGTTCTGTTGGCGTCCACAATGGCGCGGATCAGGTTCTGCGGCACGTGGTTGTAATTGGCCAAAAGCTGCTTGGTGTCCTTGGGCAGGCAATATCCGCCATATCCAAAAGACGGATTGTTGTAATGCGCACCGATCCGAGGGTCGAGACTGACGCCCTCGATTATCTGACGCGAGTCCATTCCACCTGCCAGCGAATAGCTGTCGAGCTCATTGAAAAAGGCCACGCGCATGGCGAGGTAGGTGTTGGCAAACAGCTTGATCGCTTCGGCTTCGTTGGCGTCTGTGAACAGGACCGGCACATCCTTTTCCACAGCCCCTTCTAACAGCAGATCAGCAAAGACCCGCGCCCGATCCGACCGCTCTCCCACGATGATCCGGCTGGGGTGGAGGTTGTCATACAGCGCCCGCCCCTCACGCAGGAACTCGGGGGAAAAGAGGATATTCTCTGTTCCGAACCGTTCACGCGCATCAGCAACAAAGCCGACCGGGATGGTCGATTTGATCACGATCACCGCATCCGGGGCCAGACGGGTCACCTGTTCAATCACCGTATCGACCGAGCTTGTATCGAAATAATTGCTGCGAGGATCGTAATTGGTCGGCGTGGCGACGATGACAAAATCAGCCCCGGCATAGGCAGTTTCGGGATCGGTTGTCGCTGTCAGGTTCAGCGCCCGTGTCGACAGGAAATCACTGATCTCGGTGTCCAGAATTGGGCTTTGGCGCTGGTTGATCAAAGCCACACGCTCCTCAGACACGTCCAGCGCCACTACGTCGTGGTTCTGCGCCAGAAGTACAGCGTTTGACAGGCCCACATACCCAATCCCGGCGATTGCAATTTTCATCTCCAAAGCCTTTACGCGTAGGGGGCCAACACCTTTTGCAGATGCGCAAGGCCGTTTGCAATCTGATAAGCTTATGCCTGCCCCCAGTGCAAGCCGGGTATTCTTGCCTTGCTAGTTCACGGCAGCGTTTACCGGCGTCGTGATCAGGGACGGCGTGATCTGGCTGATGGTTCTGCCCCATCTTGTGACAGGGTTTTCAGCGATGAAGATGATGTCGTTTGAGCGCAGCTGGAACCTGGCGGCCAATGTCAGGTGGGCGGCGTTGCGGGTATCCAGATGCCAGGCGGTGACGGCGCCAAACTCGCGGGGGTCTTCTGAGGCGCGCAGCACATAGACCTCGGAGGCGTCACCGGTTTCCTTGGCCACGCCACCACCGGTGTCGTACAGCGCGTCGGCCAGTGTGGCGCGCTGGTTGAAGGGCAGCGCATAGCGGCCCTGGGTGCGCACCTCGCCGGTCAGATAAACGTAATCGCGGTCAACCGCGTCCAGTTCCAGCGATTGCACAAAGTTGTCGCGGCGCTCATCCAGATCGGCGCGGCGCAGATTGACCGCCACGTTCAGCTCTTGCAGGGCGGTCTGGCGGCCCTCCAGCACGGTCTCGCGCAGGGCGATCTGCTGGGCAAAATAGCGCTCGGCCCGGTCCAGATCGTAATCGGTGTCAACAAAGACCGAGTCGTCGGCAATCAGGTTGAGGTTCTGTAGATCGGTGCTGGCATAGAGGCTTTCCAGCGGGATCTGGTACATCTGGCCGTCGCGATAGATCCGCACCGAGGAATTGTCGATATCGCTGACCGAGACGGACCCGGCCGCCGACAGCGCCTCGTTCAGGGTCAGCTGGGTCAGGGTGATGGGCTGGATGCCCGGCTGGCCCACGGCCCCGCCGACCGAGACACGGCGCGCGTTGAACTCGGCAATCTCGAGGCTGAAGGTCGGGTCGATCTGGTTTTCCACCAGACGCTGGAACAGCAGCGCCTCGGCCTCATCCACGGTCATCCCGGCCAGCCGCACGCGGCCCACATCGGGGATGTTGATCGATCCGTCATCCTGCACCGTATAGCCGTTGCGGCTGTTTTGCGCAGCCAGCAGGCCCGACAGCTCTCCGGCGGTGCCTTGCGTCGATGGTGTCGACAGCACCAGCACGTCGCCGATGCCGATCGTATAGGGCCCGGGATTGACCTGCGGTGGCGGGTCCAGCTGCAGCCTGGCGCGCGATCCGTCCTGGGTCGAGGGCGCCTCGGGCAGCGGCCCGGTGCCGCGCAGGCTGGTGCTGCTGCCCGATCCAGCCGAGACCGCAAAGATCGAGGGCAGGGTCTTGGGCGCGTAAGGCGCGCGGTTGGCCACCAGCACGCTCTCGGGCGTCACCGGCACCACGCGCACTGCGCCGGCATCCGACACACCGGCGGTGACCGAGGGGCTGCGATAAATGGTCGAGCATCCCGCAATCAGGACACCCGCGGCCAAAACGTTCAGGAAAAGGGGAATACGGCGCATAAGCGGCCCTCCGCTGTTCAAAGTCTTAAATCTCATTCGGGCACCACCTTGATGAACATGTTACCCAGAAACGCGCCCGTCCATTGCGAGGACTGGACGATGCGGCCGGTGCCGGTCTGCACCCAGTAGATGTTGGTGAACTGCTGGGCCAGCCCATAACAGTCCTCTTGCCGCTTTTGCGTGGCCACCGGTGTGCCCTGCAGCACAACCGGCTCGGACCCCAGCGTGGTGATCCGGCAGCGATAGGCGCGCAGATCGATCTGGTCATCGCCATTGAGAAAGCTGTGGAACCGCTCGACCGGACCCGACCCGCCGCTTTGGATCAGCCGCGCGCTTTGGCGGATATCCGAGCCGGACAGACCGCCGCCAAAGCCCAGGGCCGAGGTCAGCAGCCCCTGTTCCAGCGTGATCGCGGCCCCGTCAGCGGTCAGCCAGGTCTGCACCCCGGCGCGCTGGGTCTCAAGCAGCATCACCCCGGCCAGATCGCGGCTGGGAAAGCCCACCTCAAGCCGGGGCGGTATCGGGCGGCGGGCGGCCAGCGCCTCGGCCCGCGGGTTGAGCCGGGGCGCGCCGGGATACAAGGCGCCTTTCAGCAGATCGACATCTTCCTGCGCTTCGCCGCAGGAGATCAGCATCAGGGCCAGGCAAAGGGGGCGCAGCCTTTTCATCGCCAGAACCTCCCCCAGCCGCGTGACAGCTCCTGCGCGCGCGCCTCGCGGGTGACGCCGTACAATCGGTTGCGCACATTCAGCCGCGCCCCGCCATCGCGCAGCACCGGCCGGATGGTCTGGGCGATCTTGTTGCGCGACGGGCGTCCGGTCAGCCATGAGACGGGAATCTCAAGCCGGATGCCCTTGTCAAACGAGCCTTCGCCGAACTCTTCCGAGCTGACATTGGTCAGGGTAAAGAAGGCCCCCACCTTGAACCCGTTGTTGAACTCGCGATCCAGGGTGAAGGTCGCGCCGTGATCGCCGGCCAGATAGCGGCCCACATCGACCTGCGCGTGATAATCCCCCGGCAGATCGTAATAGGCCGAGACATGGCCCGTGGCGACCGAGTAATCCATGAACCCGAACAGCACGTCGAAATCGCGTTGGGCGACATAATTGGCCTCAACCCCCAGCGCCAGGCGGCTGTTGGTGGGATACCACAGCAGCTCGGACGAGATGCCGCCAAACATGGTCTCCAGATAGCCCACCGTGGTGCGCGCATAAAGGTCCTTGCCGGGCCGCCACAGATACTCGCCCGTCATATGTTCCACCCGCAGGTTGGATTCGCGGGCATAGATCGCCCAGTCCGACCGCACCCGCGACAGGGTCGAATCCGAGACGCGGGTGCTGTCATCCAGCGTGCTCAGGATCGGCTGGCGCAGCTCGGTCGACAGGGTAAAGCCCGGCGACAGCGTGTAATCCAGCCCCAGCGCCGCGCCCAGCTCGTATCGCAGCGGGTCATCGGGATCAAAAAACGAGAAGTTCAGATAGGGGCCGAACCGATAGGAAAAATGCGGGAACGCATCGCTCAGGACACCGCCCTGCACCAGCGGCAGCGTGTCCGAGATCTCGGCCCGGGCAAAGCTGCGCCAGGCGTTGTCGGGGTCATGCTCCAGCTCATAAAGGTCTTCGCGGTTGACCCGCACCGCGCTCAGCGGCACCCCGTCCGACATCAGCGCGATGTCAAAATGTTCCGCCTGCGCGGGCTGTTCATTGGCCAGCACCCGCGCCGTACGCCCCAGCGCCTGGGCCGCCTGATTATAGCGCGTGTTCTCAACCCCCACGCGCACCGTGTCGCCGGATTCGGACAGGTAGACCAGCCGCAGCCCTTCCTGGTTCAGCGCCGCCTGCATCCGCGCCCGGATATCGCCCGCGCTGCGCCCCGCAGCCGTCGCCACCACCTGGGACCGGGGCCGCAGCGCGGGCGGCGCCGCCCCCTGCCCGCCCGGCGTGACCGCTTTGCGCGGGTCGATGAAATAGCTGTAGGTCAGCCCCAGCGAGGTGCCATAAAGAAACGACGCCGTCAGTTGCGAGCCGTTCCTGAACCGGTATTGCGCGCCCACATTGATCGGGGATCTGACCCGGAAACTGTCATTGACCGCCTCTTGCGTATAGAGATCGGGGGAATACTCGGCCAGAAAGGTCCACTGGTCATTATACTGCCAGCTGACCCCGCCAAACAGGGCCGCATCGCCGCGGAACCAGTTGCCGAACTCAACCTCTCCGGCCTGCCCGTTCGAGTTTGATGGTGGTCGGGTTTCGAACCGGCGGCCAAAGATGTCCAGCGGGTTGGAAAACGCCCCGCGCCCGGCCATGCGACCCCAGCCAATGCCGCCGCTCAGCTTAAGACGGTCCTGAAAGGTCTTGGTGGCCACCACATATTCCGACGCGTAAATCCCCGTGCCACCAAAATCGCGCAACCCCACAACAATGGCGGGCGCGCGCCGGCTTTCCTCGTGCAGACGGAAATGCAGATCAAAACTGCGGTCATACCGGGTGACATCGGGACCGTCCAATTGTCGAATGACCGAGTATCTAAAACTGCCATGCACCCAGGGCAGCATCTGAAACGTCATCGTGCCCCGACCGGTATTGCGCAACGCCGCGCCGGTGAACACCAGCGTGCCATCCTCAAACATCTCAGCCGTCGGCGTTTCCAGCAGGCCCGGCGTCCCATAGGTCGACACGGATTGTGCGTGCGCCATTCCGGTCGCAACTGCGCAATAAAAAGTTAGCAGAGTCTTCCGCCCTGTCCCCACCAAAGAAACCTTCAAGGCTATTTTTCATTTTTATTACCCCTACTAAAATCCCAAAAGAACGACCGCAAAACTCAAAAAGCTTATACAACTCAAATGCGAAATGTGACCAATATACAATACTCCACCGCGAAAATGGGACGAGAACGCAAGAGGTTGTAAATATTCAACAAGTAGCACTTCCAACGAAAGTCCCCTTTTCTCCAATGTAAACTGTAGGTTGTTCCTTTTGTTCACTTCTTGTTAGTATTTTTGTTGTTCTCTGGGCGATGATCACGCCTTATGCGGATTAGGTTTAGGGGATTGGAAATGCTCAGAACGACTTTGCTGGTTTTTTCCCTGTCCGCGACGGGCGTCTATGCTCAGGACGCCACCGTTCAGGACGATGAAGACCCTGCCGTGGTGCCCGGCGATGCAGCCAGCGCAGCAGCCGAAGAAGGCGTGACAGGGTTTGTACCGCTGGTTGCCCCAGCTTTGGGTGTTGCTGCTGCAGCCGTTGGCGTGGCCGCGGCCGGCGGCGGGGGGTCGACCAACAGCACGACCAGCACCACAGGCACCAACTAAGCCGCCGATCAGACGGCAATGCGAACCAACAAACAGCGCGCAATATCGGCGCGCTTTTTGGTTCAGCCCGATATTGCCTCGCACGCAAGACGTCTCCAGAAATTCAATCGCGGTTGAAATCTTCGGATATTGCAGGACTGCTCGGCTAACACTTGATCGCTTGAACAGAGGGGCTTTGTCTCGAAACAACAGACAGCTGCACAGGACCTGTCCGTTTCCGCCGCAGAAACCCTACGCTTGTCGCAAGCGACACTTTGGACGTGATGCGCCTATACCGAAACGCCTTTCAATACCTGCTCGCGCGGCATCTCGGATTTGCGACCTGACATCAGAACATCGCCGCGTCGCAAAACAATAAACCGATCCGCCAGATCATAGGCGAAATCGAAATACTGCTCGACCAGCACAATCGCCATATCGCCCCGTTTCCGCAGGTGGCCAATCACCTCTCCGATCTGTTGGATGATATTGGGCTGAATACCCTCGGTCGGCTCGTCCAGCAGCAACAGGCTTGGTTTGGTAATCAGGGCGCGCGCAATGGCAAGTTGCTGTTGCTGACCACCAGACAGGTCCCCGCCCCGCCGGTTCTGCATCTGTTTGAGAACCGGGAATAATTCGAAGATTTCATCAGGTATGAAGTGTTCATTCGCGGGCAGGCAGGCAAAACCGGTTTCCAAATTCTCGCGCACCGTCAGCAGCGGAAAAATCTCGCGTCCCTGCGGGACATAGGCGACGCCTTTCCACGCCATCTTATGGGCGGGCAGCGCGGGCAGCGCCTCACCGTTCAGCTCCAGCTCTCCACCCGATCGCGGATGTGTGCCCGAGATCGCCTTGATCAGGCTGGTCTTGCCCACACCGTTGGTGCCCATCACGCAGGTGACTTCGCCCTGCGCGGCCTGCATCGAGATGCCATTGAGGATTTGCGAATGCCCGTAATGCAAGGTCAGATCGGTCAGTTTCAGCATCGCTTAGCGCCCCAGATAGACGTCGATGACGTCCTGATTTGATGTCACATGGTCCAGAGACCCCTCGGCCAGAACCGAGCCTTCGTGCAGCACCGTGACCTTGCAATTCAGGCGACGCACGAATTCCATGTCATGTTCCACAACCACCACAGCGCGGGTTTTGGCGGCCTGTACCAGCAGGTCGGTCGTGTGTTCGCGTTCCTGCGGGGTCATCCCTGCGGCGGGTTCGTCGACCAGCAGAAGGCGGGGTTCCTGCGCCAGCAGCATGCCGATCTCAAGCCATTGCTTTTGACCATGGCTGAGTTCACCGGACTTGCGGGTCAGTTCGTCCTTGAGACCAATTTCCGTGGCCAGTTCCTCGACCTTTTCAAGGTCGCCCGCCGAAGGCCGATAAAACAGCACGCCCACCCAGCCCCGTTTGTTCTTAAGCGCCATCAGCAGGTTTTCCTGCACGGACTGATCCTCGAACACGGTGGGTTTCTGGAATTTTCGCCCAATCCCGGCCTGCGCGATTTTCGCCTCGCTCATGCGCAGCAGGGAAACGGATTTCTCACCCCAGATCACGCGGCCCTCATCGGGTCGGGTCTTGCCGGTGACGATGTCCATGAAGGTCGTCTTACCCGCCCCGTTCGGCCCGATCACGGCGCGTAGCTCGGCGTTACCGATCTGGAAGGACAGGTTGTTGATGGCGCGGAACCCGTCGAAAGTGACCGAAACGCCGCTGACTTCTAGCAGGGTGCTCATTCCGTGGCCTCCTTTTCGCGCAAGGCGCTTTCATCGGGCCCCAGTGCCGCACCGTGGCGCTGAGGCGCGCGGCGGTTGGTCCAGAGGTCGAATAACCCTCCGATCCCTTTGGGGGCGAACAGCGTGACCAGCACGAAGGAGACACCCAGCAGCACCTGCCACCAGTCGACCCATTTGATCGTGTAGAACCCCAGCGGGATGTCCGGGGCCTGCCCGCCGGTGAACCATGTGCTGAGCAGGCTGACAAACGCCGCGCCGATGACCGCGCCATACAAGCGACCCCGCCCGCCGATGGCGACCCAGACGGCCAGATAGATCGAGGCGATGGGGGCCATCTCCTCGGGGTTGATGATACCTGCCTGCGGGTAGTACAGCGCGCCCGCAATGGCGGCAATACAGGCGGTCAAGGTGAAGACGGCCAGTTTGTAGACCTCGACCGAGTAGCCGAGGAACCGCACCCGTGCCTCGTTGTCGCGGATGCCGCGGATGACCGAGCCGAATTTGCCCGACACCACCCATGCCGCCAGCATATAGCCCAGCCCCAGGGCCAAAGCCGAGGCCCAGAGGAACCAGATCGACACCACGTCTTGTGATGCGGTGACACCCGGCAGGTTCTGCAAACCCGACAGGCCATTGTTGCCGCGTAAGCCGCTGTCGTTCTGGAACAGGTACAGCGCCAGCGCCAATGTCATGGCTTGGGTCAGGATCGACAGGTAGACGCCCGTCACCCGGCTGCGGAAGGCGAGCCAACCGAAGATCAGCGCCAGAAGGCCCGGCACCAGCACGACCAGCGCCAGTTGCAGGAACAGGCTGTCCGAAAAGGCCCAGATCAACGGGAACTCAGACGATCCGACCACGCCGAAGATTTGCGTGCCGATGGCGTCCACGACCTCGGACGGGGTTGGTGGGATATCAGCCTGCGACAGCGACTCGACTACGATCAGGCGCGTGCGTTCGTACATCAGCCACATGCCGATCATATAGCCGCCCAGCCCGAAAAAGGCGAAGTGACCGAGGGACAAAATGCCGGTGAACCCCCAGACCAAATCCATAGCCACAGCGATCAGGCACAGGCACAGGGTTTTGCCCAGTGTCTTGACGAAACTGGTTGAGATCACGCCGATCCCGAACCCTTCGGACAGGACGGTGACGCCCAAAGTGAACAGGGACAGGATGGCCAGAAAGACCAGCACGGATGGGTTCTTGGCGACAAAGCTGCGGTCCATGACTCAATCCCCCGCCGCGCGGCCTTTGAGGGCGATAATGCCCCTTGGCCGGAACTGGATGAAAATGATGATGAAGATGATCATGTAGGTTTGCGCCGCGAGGGTGTTCGACGGGTTCATCCACTCGATCCCCTTTTGCAAGAAGCCGATCATGCCTGCCCCCGCCAGCGCGCCCCAGATATTGCCGACGCCGCCGACAACCACGGTCATGAAGCTTTGCACGATATAGTCGCTGCCCAGATCAGACGTGACCTTGGCGAACAGGCCAATCGCAACGCCTGCGATCCCGGCGATGCCAGAACCAAGGCCAAAGGTCAGCATATTCACCCGGCCCGGATTGATGCCCATCGACCCGGCCATGCGCGGGTTCTGCGTCACGGCGCGCATCTCAAGCCCCAGCCGGGTGCGCTTCATGATATACAGAAACAGTCCCAGAAAGATCATCGCCAGCACAAAGATCGCGATGCGGATGTAACTGATCGAGACCACATCGTTCAGCACCCACGCCCCGTCCAGCCAGCCGGGCGCGGTCAGCGGGCGCGCCTGCGTTCCGAAGATGTTCTTAGCCAATTGTTGCAGCGCGATTGAAATCCCGAATGTCGCCAGCAACGTCTCAAGCGGGCGGGCATACAGCCAACGGATCACCAGCCGCTCCATCGCGACGCCCATGGCGAAAGTGACCGCAAAAGCCATCGGGATGGCGACGATGATCGACAGCGTATGGTCGGGGACGAACTGCTGCACCACGTAACCGGTATAGGCGCCCATCATGATGAACTCACCATGGGCCATGTTGATCACGCCCATCACGCCGAAGGTGATCGCCAGACCGATGGCGGCGAGGAAATAGATCGACGCCAAGGAAATCGCGTCCAATGTCAGGTCGAGCGTCTGGTTCAGGCCGACCTTCAACTCAATCTGTTCCAGTGCCTGTTCGGCGGCGGCAGTCACTTCGGGTGAGGGTTCCGTGTAGGTATCAAAGAACACATGTTCAGCCAGCGCCGCGTCTATATCGGCCTCAGTCACCAAGGCAGGAACAACACCAGCCTCGGCCAAGGCTGCATAGGCTTGCGTGCGGGTTGCATCGGAATTCAGTTGCGCCACGGGGATATCGCCCACGCGGCCTCCATCAATGTTGGACGCCAACGCCGCTCGGATATCACCCGGCGAAACGCGCGCGGCTGCCAGATCGCTGGCAACCAGCAGGTCATATGCCTCATCGCGCGACAGCGTTTCCGAGCCGGGTTGCAGCACAGCGGCGATATTCACATCCGGTGGCAGTTCGGTGGCTGCCTGTCGTTTTGTCACGACCAAAGGGTTCAACGCGCCACGGACGTCGACGCCCAGATCACCTGACATTTGTTCAATCGCGGCCACGCGCGCCGCAGTATCGGCGTCATATCCAATCGTCAGCAACCGTTCGAGTCGCTGTTTCTGAGCCTTCAGATCAGCGTCAGGTTCACCATCTATCGACGCACGCAAGGGCTCCAGCAAGGCCCCCTCGGGATCGCGCTGGATGGATTGCAAAGCGGCCAGTCGCCGAGCGCGGTCCGGATCGGTCAGTTGGAACTGAACCAGAGCCGTGCCGATCATCGCACGGATGCCGCTGTTGGGTTTCAACTGTTTCAGGTCGGATTTCTCAAACGTGCCGACAACCTCTCCGGTGTCGAAATCGGTCAGCTCGTAAGAGCGTCCTTCACCCTTTTCCCCGGCAAAGAACAGACCATCCGACTTGCGCATCCACATGTCTTTGGCGGCCCAAGTCTCCAACATCACCTGCGCTTGCGGCAACCCGCTGGAGGCAATCGCGTCAATCGCAGGCCCGATCGTCTTGCGCGAGCTTTTGGCGATGATCTCCTGATGCTCTTGCAGGATCGGTTGCAGACCGGCCTCTTGCGCGGTGGCAGTCAGGCAGGCGCACAGGATTGCGAGGCCCGCAAGGAAAAGTCGTAACATGTGGTGAAACCCGAGATGTCTTGGGGCAAGGCGGGCGTGATCACCCGCCTTGCGTGTCGGTTAGTAGTTCGACAGCGTCTGAACGCAGGTCTCGGTCTCGGTGTTGTACATACCGCAACCCAGCTCTTTCCAATCCGATACCAGCACCGCCGATTCTGGCAGGAAGTCGGTCCAGGCGTCGCCCGGTACAACGTCAGTCTCGCTGATGATGTCGAACTGGCCGTCTTCCTGAATCTCACCGATCAGAACCGGCTTGGCCAAATGATGGTTCGGCAACATGACGGCGGTTCCGCCGGTCAGGTTCGGGAATTCCTGCCCGTACATGGCGGCGCGCACGTCATCGACTTCGGTTGAACCGGCTGCGGTCGCAGCGTTTACCCACATGTTGAAGCCGATGTAATGCGCCTCCATCGGGTCGTTCGTCACGCGCTCGTCGCCCATCGTGGCTTTCCACGTTTCAACGAATTCCGCGTTGGCCTCGGTATCTGCCGACTGGAAGTAATTCCACGCGGCCAGATGGCCCACAAGGTTGGTGGTATCCAGACCCGACAGTTCTTCTTCGCCGACCGAGAAGGCCACAACCGGAATGTCATCCGCCGAGACACCGGCAGCGGCCAGTTCCTTGTAGAAGCCGATGTTGGCATCGCCGTTGATGGTCGAGATCACGCCGACCTTTTTACCATCCGCACCCAGCGCGACGACGTCCGCCACGATCTTGGACCAGTCGGAATGTCCGAAGGGCGTGTAGTTCACGAAGATGTCGTCATCCGCAATGCCCTTCTGCTTTAAATAGCTTTCCAGAATGTTGTTCGTTGTGCGGGGATAGACATAGTCGGTGCCCAGCAGCGCGAATTTCTCAACGCCCAACTCATCCAGGAAATAGTCAGTGGCCGGGATCGCCTGCTGGTTCGGCGCGGCACCGGTGTAGAAGACGTTCTTGGACGATTCTTCGCCCTCATACTGAACCGGATAGAACAGCAGGCCGTTCAGTTCCTCGATCACCGGCAGAACCGATTTGCGGCTGACCGAGGTCCAGTTGCCAAAGATCACATCCACCTCATGCACCGTCAGCAGCTCTCGTGCTTTTTCGGCAAACAGCGGCCAGTCGGATGCGGGGTCGACCACAACCGCCTCAAGCTGTTTGCCCAGCAGGCCGCCCTTGGCGTTTTGCTGGTCGATCAGCATCAGCATGGTGTCTTTCAGCGTGGTTTCCGAGATCGCCATAGTGCCTGACAGCGAATGCAGAACGCCGACCTTGATCGTGTCTTCCTCAGCCATTGCAGCAGTGGCCATAGCAGCAAAGACAACCGATCCGGCGAGCGTGGATTTGAGAGATGTCATGTAATCCTCCTGGGCGGGGCCGGGACAGAGGGCTTGCGCAAGGGCGCATTTCTCTTCTACCTGATCCCCGCAACTGTTGTTGCGTTCCGTGTGGCGGTTGTGTCCGAGGTCCAATTCGCGCAGCCGTCACACACCCTGGGGCGTTTTCCCCGTGGTGGGCATCCATACGCTTTCTGCATTGCGGCGAACTTGGCAAATCCGCAGCTTCGGATTTGAAGGCACCAACGCCAATTGCCTAATTTTTAACCTGCATGCTGGATGTGTGATTAAAAATTAATCCAACAGGGCGGCAGAGGGTACAAAAACGGCAGGGCGCAATAGAGTTTCGACATCGCAGCGGTGAAAAAAGCGCCAAACGCCAAAGACCTGAAAGCTGCCGCAATCACACATCTGTCTGTCATAAAACCTACTGAACAGGCCAGCCCGCCCCGTGCCGAGGGGCAAATCGTGCTCAGCACCAAACCTTTTGGCGTGCGCAGCGTGATCGACGAATTTCGCCAGTCCGGGTCTTTCAAATGCCTTTTCCCGCATGGAAACAGCCCTGATCTGAACGCCGTACTGCTGAACACCGCCGGAGGCGTGACCGGGGGCGACAGATTCCTGTTCGCGGGCAAGGCAGCGCAAGGAACCACACTGACGCTGACCACCCAGGCATGCGAACGCGCCTATAAAGCCCAGCCCGAACAAACCGGCACCATCCGAAATACCCTGACGGCCGAGGGTCACGCCCGCGTAAATTGGTTGCCGCAGGAAACGATTCTGTTCAACGGTTGCGCGCTGGACCGGCGTCTGGTCGTTGATCTTGCACCCGCAGCATCTGCCCTGTTGGTCGAACCGATGGTCTTTGGCCGCCCTGCGATGGGCGAGGTTCTGACCGATGTTCGGCTTAAAGACCGGGTTGAGATTCGGCGGGGCGGCACCCCGGCATTCCTCGATATGATGTCGTTTGCGGGTGACATGAATGCTCACCTTGCCAAACCCAACATTGCCAACGGCGCGGGCGCCATGGCGCTGGTGGTGTTTGCCGCGCCCACAGCCGAAGCGTTTCTGAACCCGATCCGCGATCTGTTGCCGGAAACGGGCGGGGCCAGCCTGATACAGAATGATCTGCTGGTGATCCGCCTTCTGGCCGATAACAGCTTTGCCCTACGCCGCGCGCTGCTGCCGATCCTGCGGCGACTGAACAACGACACTCTTCCCCGATGCTGGATGCTCTGACATGAACCTGACGCCCCGAGAAAAAGACAAACTGCTGGTCGCCATGGCCGCCGAGGTTGCCCGCAAGCGGCTGGCCCGTGGCGTCAAGCTGAACCACCCCGAGGCAATCGCCCTGATCACAGATGCCGTGGTCGAAGGCGCCCGTGATGGCCGATCCGTTGCCGACATGATGCAGGCCGGAGCCGAGGTGATCACCCGCGCAGAGTGCATGGAGGGCGTGCCCGAGATGATTCACGAAGTTCAGGTCGAAGCCACCTTCCCTGATGGCACCAAACTGGTGACCGTTCACAATCCAATTCGCTGAAAAAGGAACACTGAAATGACCCGTATGCTCTTCCCTGCCCTGATCCTTGCTGGCCCAGCCGCTGCTCATAACGGCACACATATCCACGCGCATAGCTCGGACTACGCCACTTTGGGCGTCGGCTTGGCCGTTGTCGCATTGGCCGCCATCGCGCTGATTGCAAAGCTGACCAAATGATCCCCGGAGAGCTGTTCCCGGCCGAGGGCGAGATCACATTGAACGCCAGTGCCTCGGCCGTGACGCTGATGGTCGCCAATACCGGCGACCGGCCGGTTCAGGTCGGCTCGCACTATCATTTTGCCGAAACCAACCCGGCGCTGGAATTCGACCGCGCCGCCGCGCATGGGCTGCGTCTGGATATCGCCCCCGGCACCGCCGTTCGGTTCGAGCCGGGACAGGAACGCGAGGTCTCGCTGATCCCTATCGGCGGCGCGCGCAAGGTCTATGGGTTCAATCAAAAGGTCATGGGGGCGCTCTGATGGCAGCACAAATCAAACGCTCGGACTATGCCGCCATGTTTGGCCCCACCACCGGCGATAAGCTGCGGCTGGCCGATACTGATCTGGTGATCGAGGTCGAACGCGACCTGACCACCTATGGCGAAGAGGTCAAGTTCGGCGGCGGCAAGGTCATTCGCGACGGGATGGGGCAATCTCAGGTGACGCGCGCGGATGGGGCCGTGGATACGGTTATTACCAATGCGCTGATCGTGGATCACTCTGGTATCTACAAGGCAGATGTGGGCTTGAAAGACGGGCGCATCGCCAAGATCGGCAAGGCAGGAAACCCCGACACGCAGCCCGGTGTCGACATCATCATCGGACCGGGGACCGAGGCCATTGCAGGTGAAGGGCGCATCCTGACCGCAGGCGGATTTGACAGCCATATCCACTTTATCTGCCCGCAACAGATCGAAGACGCGCTGCATTCCGGCCTGACCACGATGCTGGGCGGCGGCACCGGCCCCGCACATGGCACTCTGGCCACCACCTGTACCCCCGGCCCCTGGCATATCGGACGGATGTTGCAGGCGGCGGATGCCTTCCCGATGAACCTGGCTTTTGCGGGTAAGGGCAACGCCTCGCTGCCCGCCGCGCTTGAGGAACAGGTCAAGGCCGGGGCCTGCGCGCTGAAACTGCATGAGGATTGGGGCACGACCCCTGCGGCCATCGACTGCTGCCTCTCGGTCGCGGATGCTTGGGACGTGCAGGTGATGATCCACACCGACACGCTGAACGAATCCGGTTTCGTGGAAAACACCGTGGCCGCCATGAAAGGCCGGACAATCCACGCCTTCCACACCGAAGGCGCGGGCGGGGGGCACGCCCCGGACATCATCAAAATCTGTGGCGAGAACCACGTTTTGCCCTCCTCGACCAACCCGACACGGCCCTTCACCGTGAACACGGTCGAAGAGCATCTGGACATGCTGATGGTCTGCCATCACCTCGACAAATCCATCCCCGAGGACGTGGCCTTTGCCGAAAGCCGCATCCGGCGCGAGACCATCGCGGCTGAAGACATCCTGCACGACATGGGCGCGTTTTCGATCATCGCGTCCGACAGTCAGGCCATGGGTCGTGTCGGAGAGGTGCTGATCCGCACCTGGCAAACTGCGGACAAGATGAAGAAACAGCGCGGTCGCCTGCCCGAGGAAACCGGCGAAAACGACAATATGCGCGTGCGCCGCTATATCGCGAAATACACCATCAACCCGGCGATTGCGCATGGCCTCAGCCATGAGATTGGCAGCATCGAAGAAGGCAAACGCGCCGATCTGGTGCTGTGGAACCCAGCCTTTTTTGGCGTGAAGCCCGAGATGGTCTTGCTGGGCGGCACCATTGCCTGCGCGCAGATGGGCGACCCGAATGCTTCGATCCCGACACCACAGCCGGTTTACAGCCGACCTATGTTTGGGGCCTATGGCCGATCGGTCGAACAGTCTGCGATCACTTTTGTCTCGGGCGCGGCGCAGGCCGAGGGAATTGGTGATACACTGGGTTTGGCAAAGCAGACCCTCGCCGTGCAAAACACCCGCGATATCGGCAAACGCGATCTGCTGCTGAACAACGCCACACCGCATGTCGAGGTTGACCCCGAAACATACGAAGTGCGCGCCGATGGCGAATTGCTGACCTGCCAACCGGCTGAGGTTCTGCCGATGGCGCAACGCTATTTCATGTTCTGAGATGACAGGAGGCCCCCGATGACCACCGCAATCAAAACAGCCCGCATCTATCACGACCACGCGCATGCACCGGCGCATGCTCAGGTCTCGTTGGATTACGACGGGCGGTTCCTGCGCCGCAAAATGCTTGCCACCGATGACGGAGAAGCCTTTCTGGTCGATCTGGCGCAAACCAAGTCACTGGACCATGGCGGGGTTCTGGTTCTGGAAGATGGGCGCGCCGTTGAGATTGTCGCCGCCCCCGAGAACCTGCTGGAAGTGACCGGAGAGAACCTGCTGCGGCTGGCCTGGCATATCGGGAACCGACACACCCCCTGTCAGATCGAAGCGGACCGGCTGCTGATCCAGCACGATCACGTCATCCGCGACATGCTGGAGAAACTGGGGGCAGACGTGCGCGAAACCGTTGAACCCTTTACCCCCGAAGGCGGGGCTTATGGGCACGGACGGACACATGGCCACGCCCACTGACGCCCAGATTTTGACGCTGGCGCAATGGCTCTCACCCGCATATCCGGTGGGCGGGTTTGCCTATTCCCACGGGTTGGAATGGGCTATAGAATCCGGAGCCGTTACCAATGCTGATGCGGTTGGCGATTGGATCAGCGATGTGATCGAACACGGGGCCGGTCGGACGGATAGTATCCTGTTGGCGGCGGCCTATCGGGCGGATACGCAAGATACGCTCAGCCACGTCGATGCGACGGCACGCGCACTCAGCGCCTCATCCGAGCGTCTCTTGGAAACGCGCCTGTTGGGCGAGGCGTTCTGCGGCGTGACTGCGGCCGTATGGACGATTGATCTGAGCGCGCTGACCTATCCGGTTGCCGTCGGTTATGCGGCAAAAACGCAGTCCCTGCCCTTGCCTCTGACTGCGCAGATGTTTCTTCAGGCCTTCATGTCCAACCTCGTGGCCTGTGCGACGCGCCTGGTTCCGCTGGGCCAGACCCAAGCGCAACATCTGGTGCGTGATCTGACCCCTTTGTGCCAACGCATCGCCAAGACAGCCATCGAAGCCAATCTGGATGATCTTGGATCAACGGCTTTTGCATCCGACATCGCGTCGATGAAACACGAAACTCAATATTCAAGGATGTTCCGAACATGAGCAACATGAACGGCCCTTTGCGCGTGGGCATTGGCGGCCCTGTTGGCGCGGGCAAAACCACCCTGACGGCCGCATTGTCCGAAGCCCTGCGTGACAAGATCTCGGTCGGTGTGATCACCAACGACATTTACACACGCGAGGATGCCGAGGCGCTGATGCGGTTGCAGATCCTGCCGCAAGACCGGATCATCGGTGTTGAGACCGGTGGCTGCCCCCACACGGCCATTCGCGAAGATGCTTCGATCAACCTCGCCGCCGTGGCTGAGATGCAAGCCCGCCACCCGGATGTCGAGGTCGTGCTGATCGAAAGCGGCGGCGACAACCTGTCGGCCACGTTCAGCCCCGAACTGGCAGATGTGACGCTTTATGTCATCGATGTTGCAGCCGGTGAGGAGATTCCCCGCAAAGGCGGCCCGGCAATTACCAAGTCTGACATCCTGATCATCAACAAAACGGACCTCGCGCCCTATGTAGGCGCGTCTTTGGATATTATGTCACGTGATGCGACACGGATGCGCAAAGGTCGTCCTTTCGTGTTCTCGTCCCTGCGCAACAAAGAAGGCGTAACCGAAATACTCGCCCTACTCGCCCAGATCGGTGGACTGGGCATTGAGGCGAATACCGAAGCTGCCAGTGTTTGACACTGCCTAGGCGCTTAGGCTGATTTTACAGAACGAAGCGATCTGCGTTGCGCAAAAAATATAAGTTTTGCGCACCACATCATCGCGCCGTATCGGGAGAGCCAGATGTTTGCTGAGTGACGCACAGGTCAATTGAAGATGTCCGGTTCAAGTTCCTCCCAAAAGTCAAAGATTGCGTTTGCGTTCAGACCAGACCTCCAACCATGCGCACGGAAATGCTCACGGTCTAAATCGTTGTCCAACCCTGCCATGAACAACCTTTTATCCGCATCCCGCTGAGTTGGGTTTCGCCGCGAAACCATATCTTCGACGCACTGTAATTTGCGAGACCGCTCAGATCGTTCCGCAGCGCGTTCCGCATATGCCTTATCCTCAAGCGCCTTTTCAGCATCGCGCTGACGCGCGGCTTTGATGGCTTCGGGGCTGGGTTCGGGCGCAGTATCCTGTTCTACAGGCTGATAATCATCCCGTAACGCAGCGGACAAATAACCAACGGTCGATTTAATACCGCCCTGCCCGCTTACATAATCCAGTTTTTGCTGGACATACTCCTCGCCATGTTCGGCTATCCACTGGCGGGCCAACCGGTCTGACACCCCTTGATCGCGAAGCGTCTTGAACACTTTCAGGTTCCGAACCCCGTCGCTGTCGTCAATTTCGAACATAGCCTTTTGCGGGTTGCCCTTGATCCGGAACCTGATCTCGGTCACCGTGCGTCCCTTTTTCTGAAATTCTGGTTCGATCAGAATGTCCGAGCTTTTATTCACCTCGGCCACTGCGGGTTTGATGATCTTGGCGTTGAGATGTTTGAAGCTGCTGTAATAGTCGCTGCCATCCACCCCCATGAGCTTACGAAAGACATCCAGCGCCCACCACCCGGTCGATCCGGTTCGGACAAACCGATAGCAGTTTTCATACAACGCCAAGCCATGACCCGAACTGAAGTTCTTTTGAATCTGCACGTTAATAAGCGCGTAAATCTTGGGGTCATAGAGCTTTTGCGCCAAAGCCGGAGAATAGGCATATTCGCACACGCCGTTCTTCAGCTTGGCAAAACTCAGCAATGAGGATACGCCCCATTCCTGGCGGCCCTGTTCGTCCAACATATCCCATTCTGCAACCGTCTCGGCCAAGGCCCGCAGACTGGCGCGCAGGGTATCAAAGTCGTTGGAGTTATATCCGACCATCATCGCCAGGGTTCGGGCATCAATTGTATGTGTCGCGGCGGACGTAAGCGCGTCATAGGCATTTAGAAGCAAAACGTTGGACAGTTTGCGCTGCAACAACGTCAGCTTACCGCTGATGTGAATCGCGGCGACGTTCTTCTTGACCGTCTCACGGCGCAACGCGCCTGTAAGCTGATCCATGTTCAGTTGTGGTTCCGGCATGATTCTGCCTGGCTGCTCGTTTTCATATTTGTTGCACGAAAAGTACCCGGGGTTCAATTACATTTGGGTACCCAAATACAGGGCGACAGGAATCCCGCATCCGGGTACCTTAGTGCTGGGTGAGTCGAGTTATCCACAGAATTGTGCCGGAGCGAGCTGCCTACTCATCTTTTCTCAAGGTCTGATACCGCTGCGAAAGACTGTTTTAGGGTCTATTGGAGATGAAACGGCCTCTTCCCGCGAATCGGGCCTCTTTGTCCTGAAACCCGGCACCAGTCATCCCGTATACAGGCACCTTTGATCCTGCAAACGGGTTCCCATCATACTGATTTCAGGCACCCAAGTTAAGCTTACCCATTGTAACGAATGACTTTTCTACCATCAAAGAATCTAAAAATCTTAAAAATAATAAACTCTTTGTTGCTGTGTTTTTGTCTTTTTTCTTTGGTTTCGCCGCGAAACTCAGTTGCCGAGCACAATATTGTGGAAAACTCTCAACCAGAGGATAGCTTTGAAAAAGAATGTTCGCTATGTTCACCGATATACGCCGGAAAGGCGAACATTATTCGAGGCACCGTCAGTGAGCAAAACAACCCAACCTCCACTCCCACCGTATTTGAACCTTGATCCAGAACAGGCAGCGGCTAAGTTGCCTGATCCTATCGGAACCTCTCGATTCGCAAAAGCGGCCACCTTCTGTGCGAAAGGTCGCGAAGATCTTGCCCGCCGCGGCTATGCCCCTGATGGTGAAAAGCGGCTGCGGCGGTTTTCGATCTGGGAAATCACAAAGTACCTGATTCCGGTTGCGCCTGCGCATCTACGTCGGGTTCTAAAAGCAAACCCTGATCTTCCTCAGGGCGAAGGGGAGGCGGGCTCAAAATGGTTCACGTTGGAAGAAGTCCTGACATTGCGTCAGCATTTTGCCACCGAAGGGGTCAGCACCAAAGAGTATCTGCCCTATCGGCCCGAAGGGGTCGAAGCAAAAGTGGTCGCGGTTGCGAATTTCAAAGGCGGCGTTGGTAAAACCTCCACGGCAGCTCATCTGGCCATGTCAGCGGCTTTGGATGGATATAAAGTCCTTGTTATTGATCTGGATAGTCAGGGATCAATGACTTCGATCTTGGGCGGAACAGTTGCGGACGAATGGCAAACTGTCTTCCCGCTGATCGCCAAGGACTATGCTCGCGCGGTTCAGGAAGAAAACCGTGTGCGGTCCGCGGCCGGACAACCGGAAATTCCGCTGGATGAAACGTTGCAGGAGGCGCTCAACACCCTGCCCCGCGACGTGATTCAAAAGACCCATTGGCCCAACATTGATCTGATCGGCGCCCAGCTGAACTTGTATTGGGCAGAGTTTCAGATCCCGGTTTGGCGCATGGGTCTGCGCAGCTGGCCGCTTTGGGACGGTCTGACCAATTTTCTGCAGGACGAAGGCGTTCTGAACGATTACGATATTGTATTCCTCGATACGCCTCCTGCACTTGGGTACCTAACGATCAATGCACTGGCGGCGGCTGATATTCTATTGGTCCCGCTGGGGGCCTCGTTTCTGGAATTTGATTCGACGGGGCGGTTCTTTGACATGCTCTACACGACTTTTGCCAGCATCGAGGATGGCGAAAACGCAGCGCAAAGGGCGGCTGGTTTGCCAGAGCTCAAGTTTGAATGGGATGTTGTCCGGGCGATCATCACCCGGTTCGACGCCAGCCAACAGACCGACATGGCCAATGTCATTCAGGCTTATTTCGGCGATTTCATGAACGCCTATCGGCAGGACTATACTGCTTTGGTCGGGCAGGCCGGTGAACAGGTCAATGGAATATATGAGGCTGATTACAGGGATTTCAATCGCGACACATATGTGCGCGGTCGGGAAACCTTTGATCGCACCTATGCAGAATTCAAGCAGGTTCTGATCGGCTGTTGGTGGCGCGACGCTCAGATGGGAGGAGAAGCAGATGGCTAAACGCAGAAGACTGACGGCCCCGGACACATCGGAGCTGGAGCAGCTTGAGGCAGGTTTCGCCGCGAAACCCTCGGCCAACCCGTTTGAGGCAAAATCTTCAGTGCCGCCGATTGCTCAGGTCGCGGCCGAGGCTGCCACTCTGAATGGTATGACGGCGGTCACGGACAGGATGAGCCTTGCACAGGATCAGGGCGACGCCGCCAAATGGCGTGACGCCCAGGATGCCGGATTGGTGGCTGAGCGTTTGCCACTGGATCAGATCAATGCGGATTACATACGTCGGGACCGGATGGTCGAAGACGAAGAGGCCATGGCCGAGCTGATTGAATCGCTACGGGTTCACGGACTGCGCACGCCGATCGAGGTTGCGCGCGACGGTGATACCTTTGGTCTGATTTCAGGGTTCAGGCGTCTGGACGCATTTCGGCGTCTTGCCGCAACAGACCCTCGGTTCCTTGATATTCCTGCCTTCATTCGTGAGGCCGGGACAGGGCAGGGCGCTTATGTCTCGATGGTCGAAGAGAATGAACTGCGTGCCAACCTCAGCCCCTACGAGCGGGGGCGCATTGCCGTTCTGGCGGCAGGGCAGGGGGTCTTTGCCTCGACCGAGGCGGCTGTCGATGTGTTGTTCGCGGCGGCGTCGAAAGCCAAGCGGTCAAAGGTGCGCAGTTTTGCGATGGTCCATGAGGCGCTGGGGGATCTGTTACAACATCCCGTGGCGTTGTCCGAGAAATCTGGTTTGAAGCTGGCGGCGGCCTTGCGTGATGGTGCGCAGGCGGCTCTGCGTAATGCGTTGGCCGGTGCAGGGGAGGTTGATCCGAAATCGGAATGGGCCTTGCTCGAATCCGCCATGAAGACGACACCATCAACTACAAAAGACAAAGCCCGAGGCGGTCGCCCCCAAGAGGTTCAGCGGTTGTCCCCCGTCACGCTTTCGGGCGGTGGTGAGATTCTGTCCGAAGTGTCCGCTGGCGAGATGCGTATTCGTATTCGGGGCAAATCCATCTCTGCCGAAAACGCGGAGGAGATTGTTCGAATGCTGGCGTTGAACATAGACGGGTTTCGTGGCGAAACTGATAGCGGATAAGCTAAGCTCATCAATCTGCCGACGATGGGTGGTGTGCATAATGGCCGCATTTTGCACACCAAACTACCATAAGGCCTTCTTTCCAAAGGCATCTTTTTGCGTAAGGAAAAGCCACGCACCGACACGGGCCCCAGCGCATGATGGATGGAAGCTGTTAAGAAAGGGCCGAGATCGCGTTGCTGATGCGGGTTACCCCGTCTTTCAGGTCTTCCATCGAATAGGCATAGGACAGGCGGAAATGTCCGGGCAGGCCAAACGCCCGACCGGGGACCAAAGCCACGCCTGCGTAGTCCAGAATGTACCGGCAGAACGCAGCATCTGTGGTCAGAATAGCCCCATCCGGCGTTTTCAGCCCTAGACATTCTTCGCAGGACGGAAATACGTAGAACGCACCTCCCGGCACAGCGCAGTTCAGTCGACCGGTGGCACTCAATGCATCTACAATGAAATCCCGGCGGTCTTTGAAAACGGCGCACCTTTCAGCCAACAGCTCCTGCGGTCCGGTCAAAGCAGCCAGCGCCGCAGCTTGCGAGATTGAAGACGCCCCAGAAGTCGTCAGGCCCTGAACGCCAACCATTGCCTTGATCAGATCCGTGGGGCCGATGCCCCAACCCAGTCTCCAACCAGTCATTGCGTAAGCTTTGGACACTCCGTTGACCGTAAGTGTGCGCTCGGCCAGTTCGGGCACAGCACTTAGAAAAGAGGTAAACGGATCATAGGAGATGTGTTCGTAGATCTCGTCGGCAAGAATCCAGACCTGAGGATGCCTGTGCAGGACGTCGGCCAGCGCCCGCAACTCGGCTGCTGAATACATGGCGCCCGACGGATTGCCGGGTGTATTCAAAAGCAACCATCGGGTTTTGGACGTGATTGCGCGCTCTAACTGGTCGGGCGTCAGTTTGAACCCAGAGGCCGCTGTACAGGGAACTGCCGTAAGTCTGGCCTGACAGATTGCAATTATGTCTGCGTAGGATGTCCAGTAGGGGGCGGGTACAATCACCTCGTCATCCGGATCCAGACTGGCCAGAAAGGCGTTTGCAAGAACCTGTTTCGCACCGGTCGAGACAATCACCTGCGCCGGGTCGACCTCGGCGCGTGCCGCAATTGCCGCGCGAAGGGCCGGCGTGCCCTGTGTCGGAGGGTAAGAAGTATCCCCGTTCAGCATGGCTTGATGTGCTGCCTGCACCACATGCGCAGGCGTTGGAAAATCCGGCTCGCCAGTGCCGAAACTCAGAACATCCTCACCGGCCGCTTTGCGGGAGCGGACCGCTTCGGAAATCTGAACAATTTGGGACAGTTTTGCAGTCTGAGTGCGTCGGGAGCGTGTGAACATGGCCAAGTCATTTCCAGCAAAGGGTACCTTAGATCGCCACCCTAACCAAAGAAACACGGTCCAAGTAGGTGTTGAGCCACGATAACTTGGAATACACCTATTCCTAAATGGCATGAGTGTTCCGGCTGTACGCAAGACGGTCCTTCAAGCGGTTTCGACCGAAGCGCGGCTACATATTCATTCAGAATTTCGATGAAAGAAGTCGGATAAAGCGGGCTTATCGGGCAAAGCATCGGTTGCTATTTCTTCTGCCGAACAAACCGGAGAATGCCCGATGACCTTGTCGTCACATGTTACGCTTACAACCTCCAAGGCCGATGGCTATGTTGCCCAGCTGTCCAAGCATTTTGGTCACAAGATCGTTGTCGAACAAGAGGGGGATGTTGCCGTATTCTATTTCTCGATGGGCACGGCCCAAGCGCAGGCTCAGGGTGATCTGCTGGTGCTGAATGCCCAGGCAGAAACCGTCGAAAACCTGCGGCAGGTTGAAGATATTGTTGGCGCGCATCTGGAGCGTTTTGCTTTCCGAGAGAATTTGCGCGTGACCTGGCCCGACAGCGCGGGCGTGGAATAAGGAGATGACCATGAAGATTTTGACGACAACTGCCGCCCTTTTCATGGCCACTGCCGTGTTTGCGCATGATGCCCCGACGCATGACCATATGCAGATCGTGCGGATCCCTGACTATGCCCAACCATACGGACCCGCATCGGGTGCCGCCGCGTTTGAGGCTGCGCAGGCCTTTCTGGCCAGCATTGACGAGGCCACCAAAGCGCAGTTCATGTTCGATCTGGACAGCTCCAATCGCGCGAATTGGTCCAACCTGCCTGCCGGCATTGTAGATCGTACCGGGATTTCTGTGGGCGAGTTGTCTGATGAACAGCGTGGCTTGCTGTTTGGCTTTCTCGCCTCGTCCCTGGGCGAAGAAGGCTATCGCAGCGTGGCCGAGGTGATGGCGGCCGAGGCGTTTCTGAGCACAGACAAACGTGCCAAACGTCTGCAATGGGCGCCCGAGAATTACTGGCTGTCCTTCTTTGGTACACCTTCGACTGACACCCCCTGGGGCTGGCAGTTCGGGGGGCATCACCTCGCGCTGAACATCTCGATCGAGGGCAACCGTGTGGAAACCATGTCACCCACCTTTGTCGGCACCGAGCCTGCGATTTTTACCATCAACGGCGTCGACTATGAGGCGGTACGCGACATGCACCTGTCGGGCTATGCGGTTTTCACCGCCCTGGACGCGGGCCAACAGGCGGCAGCGGATGCGGGCACGATCCCCGAGGATGTGCTGACCGGCCCGGGACAGGATGGCACCATTCCGCCCGTGATTGGATTGTCTGCTTCTGAGATGACCGACGACCAAAAGGCGCTGTTGCTGATGGCGATCAACGAATGGGTCTCGATCCAGCCGGATGAAAATGCCGAACCTCGTATGGCTGAACTGGCCGACGGACTGGATGATATCTCATTCGCATGGACCGGCACGGATGAGGTGAACACCCCCACTTATATGCGTATTCAGGGTCCGACACTGATCATCGAGATGCTCTCAACCGGCGGCAATGTGGGCGACAGCGCCCAAGGGGCCGGGCATTACCACACGATGTACCGCAACCCGACCAAAGAATACGGGCATTAAGCCCCTGAGCAGCGGGCCGCGTCCGGCCCGCGTTTCTCCCAAACCGGACGGGCTCTGCCCGGATGTACAAGGTAAGTGAAAATGAAACGTTCTTTCTGGCGCGGAACCGCTTCGGTTCTGGCCTGTCTTGTCGCGGCCCCGGCGGTTCTTGCAGACACGCAGCTTTTGACCAATGGCAAGATTTACACTGGCAATGCCGCCGCCCCCTGGGCCGAGGCGGTGGTGATCGAGGATGGCGTCTTTACCTTTGTCGGTGACGCCGCTGACGCGCGGGGCACGGCAGGGGATCAGGCGGCAACCGTTGATCTGGGTGGCCAGACCGTGATCCCCGGCCTGTATGAAAGCCATGTGCACCCGCAGGGCGGGGGTGAGGCGATGCTGTATCAATGCACATTGGACGGGGATGCCGATTTCGACGCCTTTCTGGACGCCGTGCGTACCTGTGTCGACGCTCTGCCCGAGGGCGCGTGGCTGAAAGGCGCGGGGTGGGGTCCACAGCTTATGGCTCCGACCGACATGACATTCACCGAGATGCTGGCCGCCTTCGATGCCGCCACCGAAGGGCATGGCGTCATCCTGAACGATTTCAGCCGCCACAACACCTATGCGAATTCGGTCGCGATGCAGGCCGCAGACGTCACGGCCACCAACACCCAAGAGTTTGGCGATCTGGTTCTGCGCGACGGCGACGGCAACCTGTCGGGCTTCTTCATCGAAGAGGCCGGACGCACCGTCAGCGATGTGATCCCGCGCCCCACGGCCGAGCAGGAAAAGGTCGCGCTGCAAACCGCGATCGAGGTGCTGACCGGCTATGGTTTTGTGGGCATGCTGGATTCTTATGTGTTCCCCAACAACTCGGCCGCGTATCTGGCGGTCGAGGAAGACAGCGGCGTGCCAATGCATGTGGGTCTGGGATTGGGTTGGAACCAGGGGGATGAGTCGTTGGAGGCCTATCGCCAATCCTATCTGGCGCAACGCGCGCTGACCGATGATATCCCGCATTTGAACAGCTATTTCTCAAAACTGACGTTGGACGGCACCCCGCCGACCAAAACCGCCGCTTTTCTTGAGCACTACCACGGCTCTGACGAGTCCGGTAAGCTGAACTATTCCGCCGAAGAACTGGCCGAGATCGTCACATGGCTGGATGCTCAGGGCATGTCGATGCAGATGCACACGGTGGGCGACCGCGCGGTCCGGGCGGCTCTGGATGCGATTGAGGCCGCGCGCAAGGCCAACGGCGACGGTGGCCCGCATCACCAACTGGCCCATGCCTGCCTGATCGATGACGCCGACATTCCGCGCTTTGCCGAACTGGACGTGGTGGCCAATTTCTCGCCCATGTTCTGGTATCCCAGCGCATTGGCCGACGGTATGTTGGACCTGCTGGGCGCAGAGCGGATGAGCGATTATTGCCCCGCCGTGAAACTGCGCGACACCGGGTCTTTCCCCAATGCCGGGTCCGACTGGCCGGTGGTGCCGGACCTGAACCCCTGGAACGGAATCGAAGCCTTTGTCACCCGCGCCAACCCCTTTGGCGAACGTCCCGGCGAAACGCTGGCCCATGCCGAAGCGGTCACACTGGAACAGGCGCTGGAGCTTTACACCATCAACGGCGCGCGCATTCTGGGCATTGATGACCGCGCAGGGTCCATCGAAGTGGGCAAATCCGCCGATCTGGTTGTCCTGAACCACGACATTTTCACCATCCCCGCCGAGCAGCTGAGCGAAACCCAAGCCGAACAGGTTTATTTCGCCGGAACCGCTCTGCTGGACCGTTAAACGCATAGCGCGCGACACAGCAATGAAAGACCAAGCCATGTCTGTTAAACCTCTTTCACGTACTGAAATCAGCCTACACTGGATCGTCGGGCTGGGCATGATCGCCCTGATCGCCGCGGGCCTCTACATGACCCGGGCCGACGACGTCCGCTGGCTGTATCCGTTGCACAAATCCTTTGGCGTTGTGATCTTTGCGTTCATCCTGTGGCGCGCGGTTCTGCGCCTGCGCAAAGGCTGGCCCGAGGATGTCAGCACTGGTGCGAATTGGGAACACGGGCTAGCGCGAGTGATGCACTGGGTGCTGATCCTTGGCACGATTGCCATGCCGATCTCGGGGATGTTGGATTCCTACATGGGCGGGCGCGGCCTGACGGTGTTCGGGTTCGACCTGATTGCGGCCAATATCGGCGACACGGGGCGGCCCGTGGCGATCAACAAGGCGCTGGGGGATGTGGCCGAAAACGTCCATATCCTGTCGGGTAAAATCCTGATCGCCGTCATCGCGCTGCATATCGTGGGTGCGGTGAAGCATCACGTCATCGACAAGGACAGCACCCTGCGTCGTATGGTGGGGCAGGTTTGAATCCTGGTGCCTCCACGACCGATCGCGGGGGCATTGCGGTTTTTGCGGGCAACGGTTGAAGGACTGTTATAGGGTCTGCTCATGTCCAATCCCGTATCCAGAAACGTTACGCTCAAACAGGTGCGCGCTTTTGTGCAGGTGGCCCGGCTGGGGTCGTTCAGCAAGGCTGCGGATGCGCTTGCTATCTCGCAGCCTGCCCTGACCCTCAGCATCAAACAGTTCGAGGAAAACGTTGAGGTCGACCTGCTGAAACGCACCACCCGTTCGGTGTCGCTGACGCGGCAGGGGCAAGAGTTTCTGGTCAAGGCCGAGGCTATTCTGAACGATCTGGATGCCGCCATTCTGTCGGCCCGGTCCAGCGCCAGAAAACAGCGCAACCGGGTGCGGATCGCCGCGTTGCCCTCGGTGGCGATCCGGATATTGCCACAGATGATCCGGGACTACGCGACCATCGCGCCTGATGTGATCATTCACATTCAGGACGACAACGGGCGCGGGGTCGAAACGCAGGTTCAGAACGGGTCTGCGGATTTCGGGATCGTCAATAGCTGGTCGGGTTCCGATGCGTTACAATATGCGCCGTTCATACGGGATCGGATGGGTCTCATCTGCCGGGCGGATCACCCGTTGGCGCGACGCAAAGATCAACTGACTTGGGCTGATCTAGGCGATCAGTCTTTCGTCGGGATGGCCTCTGACACCGGGATCAGCCGTGTGACGGATGGCATGGCTGGGCTGTCGGATTCTGTGACTGAACCTGATTTCAATGTGCTCACCATTGCGGCGCTGGTGGGCATTGTCGAACAGGGTGGGGCGGTGTCGGCTCTGCCCGCTTTGGCGTCACCGGATTACCTGAATCCGTCTTTGGTGTATCGAACGCTTGCCGAGCCTGATCTTTATCGTGATCTGTGCCTTGTCAGCGCGACGGCGCGCCCTTTGTCCGAGGCCGCGCAAGGGGTCCTGAGACATCTTCAGGCGCAGTCTCACAAGATTTCAGCGCAGTTTCCGAACAATACTGTGCAGGCTAACTCTGATTTATAAAAAAAATTTATAAATCTCCAAAAACTTCAAATTTTACTTAGAACCGGCGACCGGCGAAACATTCCCTCAACGCAATTCAGACGTAGGAGGGTCAAAATGCTTGCTGCTATTTCCGACAGAATGCGCCCCGAGGCCGAGGTCATGGACCTTGCCCGGCTTGGGTCGCTGCATTCGTCGACGCTCAGCTTTATGCGCACATTGGTGCGCCGGATCATGAAAGAGGAATGGTCCATCGACCGCCAGCGTTTCGATCTGGACAATGACGGCTATGGCACCGCGATCTATCGCATCGAAACGCCCAACGACGTATTCAGCTTTGTGCTGTTTTCCAACCACCTGTCCGACGAAGACCGCAATGACCGCGTGATCGCCACCAGCTGGGACCTGACCATGGCCCTGTGCGAGGGCGAGGTGGACGACATCTGGCTGGCAGACATGCGCCGCAATGTGCCCAAGCAAGAGGCCGGCCGTGTCGATGCCCGCGTCTTCAGCCTGTCGCGCGCCAACCGCAGTTCGCGCCTGTTCAGCTATGTGCTGGATGAACTGTGCGCAGGCCGTCAGCCCGATGCCGAGCGGATTGCCGATGTGGGCTATCTTTATCGCACCACCGCCGTTTACGGCAGCGGCAAGCTGGGCATGGCCGACTGGAACAAGGTGCGGGTCAAATTCGCCGATTTCAACCGCCCCTTCGCGCCTGAGATGTTCATCTGCTACATGCTGCGTCAGTTCAGCCTGGATCAGGTGGATCACATCGCCAAAGCGCGCGCGCCTGAAACCGCCGTGGCTTTGGATGACCGGCTGAAACGGTTCTTTGGCATCGGCAACTCGACCGGTCTGGGCATGGCGCCGTATCTGGTGAACCATGGTGAGTTGCTGAGCCAGTGGATCGAAATGCGCGAAACCGCGCTGGCGCAGGTTCTGCACAAGGCAACGCCGACTGACTGGCGGATCAAGCTGTTCCACGACCTGATCGACCGGGCCGAGCAGCACTTTGCCGAAAGCCGCACCGGGGATGAGGAACAGATCGAACGCAACCGCATTCTGATCGCGGAACTGGCCGAGGTGCGCGACTGGCTCTCGGCCCAAGGCGATGCGCTGGAGACATGGTCGGTTCTGTCCGATCACGCCCGCGACGCCTGGAGCCTTGAGACACAGGAGCTGATCCATGCGCTGTGTTTGGAAATCCACCCCGAACTGGTGAACGATCTGGAGGACAGCTTTGCCGTCATCCCCAACCCGGTCATCGACCCGGACATGACCACCGCTGGGCTGCGCACCCTGATCGAAGATCGCTATGACTGGGCGCTGGACATCGACTTTTCCAAGCCCGAGCATTCGGACGCGTTCTGGTATCGCTCGGAAGAAAAGCTGGAGCCGCGTCTGGGCTTTGCCGGTGCCGATCCCGGGGTGGAAAAGCAGATGCCTTTACCCATCGGTCGCCGGGTCCGCGCGTGTTATGACGTGCTGCTGGAAGACATTGAGGAACATCCCGACAGCGATGTCATCCACTTCCTACTGCGTCGCCCCGCGCTGAAAAGCATCGTGCGCCGCATCCAGACCATGAGCAAACACAAATACGCCGAAATCCGCGCCAACCTTGCGGACCGGAACGTGCGTCCCATGGATCTGCTGCGCTGCAAGCTGGCCTTCTTTGGTGTCAGCAAGTTCGACCCGCGCTCAAAACTGTGGGTGCGCAACACGATGTATCAGGGCGCGCCGCTGATCGACGACATCGGCCACACCTATGAAAGCTGGTTCCTGCCGCTGAAACCGCAGATCGAGGAGGCTGCAGCATGAAAGTATCCCGCAACGAAATGATCGCCGCCCTGTCCCGCGCCTATGAAGGCGCCGGGCACGAGATCGGAGATTACGAAGACGCAGCCCAGCTGGTCACATGGTCGCAAATGGCAGGTCTGGGCGGGTTCGACCGCGTGGCTCTGCCTCCACTGGCCCCCAAGGGCGGCGCGACCCCGCGGCTGGTGTTCGAAAATGACGACATCGCCGTTCTGGATGCTGGCGGGGCGGATGTCTGCGAACATGGCTCGCTGGCCGCATACCTGATGCATTCGAAGGCCAACAAGACCGGCTTTGCGATCATCGAACTGGCCAACTGCCGCTATCCGGGGCTGATTCTGCGCAGCCTGTCGCTGGTCGCGCAACAGGGCGTGTTTATCTCGGCCTATTGGAAGGATCAGGCCGGATCGCACGGAGCCAGCTTTGAAAGCGGCGCGATCTTCCCGCATTACTGGCGGGTCGACAATGCCGATGACAGCAAAGAGATTTCGACCATCACGATCATCTGCACCAACCAGCCCACGTTGCTGGCGGATGCGGTGACACGTCAGGTCGAGCACCCCGAGCTGCAGCGCCATGAAATCTCGGCCGCGCAATTCGCCGCCAACTACAATCACGCGCTGGAGCAGGGGATTGAGGTCGATCCCGATCACTGGGATGCCCTGAACGCAGCGGCTTGGCCGATCTTGGTGCCGACCGATGAACACTCGCGCGCGGGTGCGGGTCCGGGCTGAGGCGATTTCGATAACACTCTGAACGGGCGCAATGCGCCCGTTTTCTATGTCAGGATATAATCCACGGGTTTATGCGCGGGCAGGGTCGGTTGCCCCAGCGTTTCAAGGATTGTGTTGTCACAGACCCGGCAAATCGCATCCAAAGGCAGGCCATTGTCGTTTGAGGTAAACGGGTCCTCCAACTCGCGCGTCACCGCCTGAAGTCCGAAGAACACATAGGCCACAACGGCCATGATCGCGGGGGCAAACAACCCGCCCGAATGGGCCAGCGCAAAGGGCAGGAAGGCGCAATAGACATAGGTCGTGCGCCGCACCAGCAGGGAATAGACAAAGGGCACCGGGGTGGTCTTGATCCGCTCATTGCCCGCCTGCTGAGCGGCCAGATCGGACAGGCGGTTTGACAGGGACAGCCGCCCCATCGGGTCAACCTTACCCTCGGCGTCCAGTGCGTTCAGGTTGCGCGCGGCCACATTCAGCCAATAGGCGGGCGGGTTCGTGGATTGCGATGCGGTGCCCTGACCCTCGGCATAGGTCGGATCGTCGTTTGTGGCGACCATGCGCAGACAGGCTTTGTGCGCGTGAAAGAATCGGGCGATCGGGTACAGGATACGCTGACGATCTTCATCCGATCCCAGATGGATCAGGCATTCCTGCGATGCGGCGCGCACGCTGGCAACGATTCCACCCCACAGCTTGCGCGCCTCCCACCAGCGGTCAAAGACAACGGTATTTCGAAAGGCCAGAAAAAGGGTCAGCGCGACGCCAAACACGCTCATGGAGGAGATCGACGGTCTGGGCAGGTGATCGGTCTGAAAAGACAAAAGGTCAATCACCGCCGCCCATAGGGCAAACAACAGGATTTTGACGTAGATTTTGCTGAGGATCGATCCGCGCAGCACAAAGAACAGCTGCATCGCCGAGGGTTGAGGCCGTACGATCATGAGGTGACACGCCTTGATTTGGGTGAAGAGGAAACAGCCGTAAACGGGCTTAGTGCGGCAGCTCACGCTTAGTAAGCAAAAATTAATTAATCAATACAAAAAATAAGAGAGATTGAATGAATTCTGACGTTCTCCGATGGCCGGCGATCAGGGTGATGTGATGAAAAGCCGTGCCCGACCTCTTGTTGAAGTGGATTTCCAGAACCCGTTTGCACTCAATCCGTCTTTACGCGATCCAGATCTTTGAGCCACTGAAATACACGCTGGGCCCGACCAGAAGCTGTGTTGTGCAGTGCGACGTAGAAATCCTGCGGCGCAGACACGGTATGGGGCAGCAGTTTCACGAGCTTGCCGGATTCAACGAGGCCCGACGTCAGACCTTCCCACCCCAGAACGGCCCCCATGTCATCTTGTGCGGCCTGAAGCGCGATTGTGTAGTTGTTGACGCGATGCGCGGAATTCAGAGGTGCATCACAACCCAGCCGGTTCATCCACTCTCGCCAGTCTGTCCACGCTGTGTTTGGGGCTTCCAAGTGTATCAGCGGCGTCTGCGCCAGGTCAGTCAGGTTTGTAATCTTGTTGTGGCGCTGGAATTCAGGACTGCCCAAAGCCATGATGCGGTCGCGAAACAACACGTGATAGGTGTCTGTCTCCTGACTGGCGTCGCCGTAATTGATGCTGAGATCGCATTTGGACGCGTCAAAGCCAAGGTCCGTAACCACCTGCGTTACAGAAACATGCCCGTTGTTTTTCCAAAACTGAGCAAGCCGCGGTGTCAGCCAGAGAGAGCTGACCGCAGTGCTTGACCGGATCGTAACGCCGGGCCGGTCATACCGGGACCGCAATTGACGCGATGCCTCGCTGATCCCTTCGAACCCTTTTTGAAGGGCGACCAAAAGAAAAGCGCCGCTTTCGGTCAATTCAACGCCGCGATGCAGCCGATGGAACAAGGCGCAGTTCAATTCGGTTTCCAGGGATTTGACCTGATGGCTGATCGCTGCAGGGGTGACGTTCAGTTCGTTTGCAGCCAGCTTGAAACTTGCATGCCGTGCGGCAGCCTCAAAGCTGATCAATGAGCTGGGCGAAGGCAGTTCATAAGGGCCAATGGGCAAGTGAGTTTGATCCGTAGGCTGAGGATTTCGAAAGACTTATACTGCAACAAGCAGTTTCTGGATTAGATGAAGTAATCCAAGATGAATTTTTTTGCAATTGCTCAAATCACTTGAGACAGCAATGCTCAACCGAAGACGTCGAACGTGTAAGCAAGTCCTAAAGACATTGCGCCCGTGATGCGGAACCCCGAAAGTCGTGTGATTGCTGTACTATTCGGGCAAGCTTGGAGGCGGGCGTTCTAACCTGTTGCACGGTTCAAGCGCGATGTCGGGGCAAAAAATGGAGACGATTCAATGAAATCGCACGCAAAAGTTGTCGTGGTTGGCGGAGGATGCGTTGGCGCATCCATCCTTTACGGTCTGACTGAAAACGGGTGTTCGGATGCCGTCATGCTGGAGCGCACGACGCTGACGTCCGGCTCTACATGGCATGCTGCCGGCCTGTTGGTGACTTTTGTACGCTCGCACAACGTGTCCAAGATGACGATGGAAACCATCCGCATCTATACCGAGGTTGAGGAAAAGATGGGTGCCTCGGTCGGTTTGCGTAAGGTGGGACAGCTGCGCGTGGCGAATACTGAAAAGCGCTGGGATGAGTTTCAGTCCTATATCTCGATTGCCGAGGCCGCGGGCGTTCCGTGCAAATTGGTGACGCCGGAAGAGATTGCCGAGATCCATCCGCTGCTGAACCAAAGCCCGGACATTCGGGGGGGCATCCTTCATACCGAAGATGGTTATGTGAACCCCGCGGATATCACCATGGCGCTGGCAAAGCTGGCGCGGGATGCGGGGGCCAAGGTTTATCAGAACACCGAAGCCCAGTCTTATGAAAAGCTGGACAATGGCCACTGGAAGGTTACGACCAATCAGGGTGAAATCACCTGTGAGCATCTGGTCTTTGCCACCGGTAACTATGCCCGCGAAAACGCCCGGCGCGTGGGTCTGGACCTGCCTTGTATTCCCATCGTGCACCAGTATTGGACAACCGAAACCGTGCCGCTTTTGAAAGAGCGCCGCGCGCAGGGCCTTACGGAATTCCCGATCCTGCGGGATGAGGACTATGGCGCGTATCTGCGCGAGGATGTGGGCGGTATCCAATTCGGCCCCTATGAGTTCACAAAGGACCTCAAGCTGTTTGCCGAAGACCGCGTGCCGCCGGAATTCGGGGCCGATCTGCTGCCCGAGGATTTCGATGCGGTGGAAACCCAGTGGGAACGCGCCATCGAACGCGTGCCGACGCTGGGCGAGGTTGGCATCAAGGCCAATACCCGTGGCCCGTTCCAGATGACCCCGGATGAGCTGCCTCTGGCCGGTCCCGCGCCGGGGCATGAAAACCTCTGGCTGGCCGAAGGGATGCCCGGCGGCATTCTGTGGGGCGGCACCGTGGGTAACCGTCTGGCCAAGTGGATCGTGGATGGCGATCCGGGCATGGATATGTCCGAGCTCGACCCGCGCCGTTTCTCGGATTACGCATCCAAACGCTGGACCATGGACAAGGTGCGCGAAACCTGGGGCACTCATATGAACGCCCATGTTCCGGGTGAAGATTTCCCCGAAGCGCGCCCGATGAAAACCATGGGGTCGTATGATCTGCTGACCGCCCATGGCGCGGTCTGGACCAGCTTTAACGGATATGAATTCCCCCGCTGGTTCGCCAAATCGCCCAGCGAGGCGATCCCCGAACACTCCTTCCGCCGCACGGACCATATGGAACTGGTGCAAGAAGAAGTGCGCCGCACCCGCGAAGAGGCAGGGTTCATCGAAATGTCGCCGATGACCAAGTTCACCGTGCGCGGTCCGGGGGCTGCGAAATGGCTGGACGGGTTGATGGCCAACAAGCTGCCCAAGGTGGGCCGCATGACCCTGTCGCTGATGCTGAATGACAAGGGCGGCATGGATGCGGAATACACCATTGTTCGCTATGCTGAGGATGACTTCTATCTGATCTCGACCCCGAACTGGCGGGCTTATAATTGGGACCAGATGCGGCGTCTTCTGCCCACGGATGGCTCGGTCATCATGGAGGATATCTCGGAACAGCTGGGCGTGATTGCCCTGGCCGGCCCCAAGGCGCGCGAGATTTTGCAACCGCTGACCGACAACGACCTGTCGAACGAGGCTTTCCCTTGGCTCTCGGCGCAGATGGGGGAAGTGGGCTATGCCAAAGGTGTGCACTTGCTGCGCGTCTCGTACACCGGCGAGCTGGGTTGGGAATTGCACCACCCCGTCGGCTATAACCGCCATCTGGTCGATCTGCTGCTGAAAGCGGGGGTAAAGCCGTTTGGCCTCGAAGCGCTCGAATCCATGCGGCTTGAGAAATCCTATCGCGCCATCAATCGCGAGATTTGCAAGGACATGACCCCGTATGAGGCTGATCTGGGTCGCTTCGTCGCCATGACCGAAAAGATCGGCGGTCAGGTGGCCGAGCGGGAGTTCATCGGTAAGGCCGCGTTGCAGAAACAGCAGGACGAGGGAGGATACAACACTCTGGTCACGCTGAAACTGCCATTCTGCGATACGTCGGTGATGTTTGACGAAGGTGTCTATGCCGATGGTAAACTGATCGGGCGCGTCACCTCGGGCGGGTTCTCATACTACTGCAACCACGACATTGCGATGGCGCTTGTGCCGCAGAACATGACGGCCCCCGGCACCAAAATGCAGGTGCTGATCCACAATGAAATGCGCGACGCCGAAGTTATTGATGTTTGCGCCGTTGATCCAACCAGCGCCCGTGCGCGCCTGATCCGGAGGGTTTGATATGGCTGAAGGACGAGCTCGCTCAGGTCGCGGTGGGGGACGCGCGGCGCGGGTTCAGGCCCGCACCAACCCGCCGCCTGTCTATCTGTCGACGCTGAATCGCAAGATCGGCCCCATTGATCTGCTGGGGCCAGAAGGGGTCGAGAAAATCCACAACGCTGCGATGACGATCCTTGAGACGACCGGCATCGAATTCCGCGATCCGGTGGCGCTTGCCGATTGGAAAAAACACGGCGCGGATGTTCAGGGTGATCGGGTTCGGATCGGGCGGGATATGCTTATGGATCTGATCTCGGCCGTGCCGTCGGAATGGGGCTATGCCGCCCGCAACCCCGAGCGGTCCTTGCGGGTGGGCAACCGAAACTCGGTCTTTGCCAACGCTTATGGCGCGCCGTTTGTTTACGGTCTGGACGGGGTGCGGCGGCCTTCGATGCTGGAAGATGCGCATAACTTCTTCAAACTCAGCCAGATGAGCCAATCGATGATGGTTCCGGGTGTTCTGCCGGTGGAGCCACAGGATGTACCGGTGCCCCAACGCCATCTGGAACTGGTGCACGCTGCCCTCACGCTGACGGACAAACCGATCAAAGGGTCGGTGCTGTCGGAACAGGCCGCGCGGGATTCCGTCGAAATGACGCGCATCGTCTTTGGTGAAGAGTTCGTGGACAACAACGTGGTGATGGCCGCGCTGCTGAACTGCAACACGCCGCTGGTCTGGGATGAGACCATGTTGGAAAGCCTGCGGGTCTATGCCGCCGCCAACCAACCCTGCCTGCTGTCGCCCTTTGTTCTGGCAGGGGCCAGTACGCCTGCCAGTCCGCAGGGCGGGGTTGCGCTGCTGATCGCAGAATCGCTTGCGGGGATGGCCTATAGCCAGATCATCCGGCGTGGCGCGCCGATGGTGCTGGGCGTGGCGATCATGGGCGTGTCGATGAAGACCGGCGCGCCGATGATGGGCTCACCTGAGCCCGGTCTGATGAACCTGCTGGTGGGTCAGATGGCGCGGTTCTACGATGTGCCGTGGCGCACCTGTACCATGTGGACGGGGTCGAAAACGCCCGACATGCAGGCCGCGTTCGATACGGCCAACACCATGTGGCCGGTGCTGCTGGGCGGTGCGAACTATATCGTGCATTCCGCCGGGTTCCTTGAGGGCGCGCTGGGGGTCAGCTATTCGAAATGGGTGCAGGACACTCTGCAGCTTGAGAACTTTCACAGGTTCTTCAGCGGCTTGCAGGATGAGAACCTTGATGCATTACTGGGCGATATCGCGGCAATCGGACCCGGCGGTCATTTTCTGGGCACAGATCACACACGCGAAAACCCGATGCACATGAACCCGCTGCAAAACAATGACAGCTTTGAGCAGTGGGAGGCCGAAGGCTCAAAAACGGCCGAGACGGTGGGCAACGAAGAGGCGCAGCGGATGCTGGACAACTATGTCCAACCGCCCATGCCGGATGATCAGCGTGGCGCGCTGGACGAATTCGTGGCCAAAAAGCGCGTTGAATACCAGGGTAAGTAAAAGCTTTGCGGGTGCCCACGTGCCCGCATTTGGAACACAAGGACAAGGTTTGACTGATGGCTGAAATCTCGACGAAAACGCTCTCACTCCAAGAGGTGAAAACACTGGCCAAATCTGTCCTTGTGTCCGCAGGGATGGATGAACACGGCAGTGATATCCTGTCGAACCTGGTCATGATGTCCGAACGCGACGGCCCCCGCAGCCACGGTCTGCGCATGTTGCCGGTCTACAAGCAGAGCTTTGACTCGAACTATGCCAACCCGAATGCGAACCCGACGGTCACGCGGATCGCGCCGGGCGTTCTGCGGGGTGATGGGGACAACGGGTATTATCAGATTGCCGCCGCCAAAGCCTTGCCCGAGCTGATCGAAATGGCCCGTGAGAACGGGATTGCCGCCTTCACCTGCGCCAATTGCCACCATCTGGCCGGGTTGCGTTTTGACACGGAACCTTTGGCGCAAGCCGGGCTGGTTGCATTGGGGGTTGTGAACTCATTGTCGATGGTGGTGCCGCAAGGCGGGGTGCGGCCCGTGTTTGGTACCAACCCGATGTCGTTCGCCTGCCCGCGCGACGGGGCAGAGCCTGTGGTCTGGGATCAGGCCGCCTCGGTCGCGGCGCTGATGGATGTCCGCATGGCCGCAGCCGAGGGCCACGACTTGCCGCGCCCCAGCGGTCTGGACCCTTCGGGTCAGCCAACCACAGACCCCAACGCCATTCTGGAAACCCGCAGCCTGTTGCCCTTTGGTGAACACAAAGGTGCGGCCATCGCCTTTCTGATCGAGGTTCTTGGGGCCGCGCTGGCGGGTGGCACTTTGTCGGTGGACAATGCTCATCGCGAAGCCCATGGCGCGCTGAACATCAAGGGCGGTGCGACCCTGATCGCGATTGATCCCACCCGCTTTGGCAATGCAGCCTTCGGCGATTACGTCACCCGCATCTGTTCCGAGATCGAGGGCAACGGCACCGCCCGTGTACCCGGCGACGGGCGCTTGTCCAAACGCGCGCTGGCGCTGGATGAGGGTGTAAATGTCAGTGCTGAATTGCTGGCGCAGCTGCGGGAAATGGCCTGACCTGAATGAAAAAGATCGTTGTGATCGGGGGCGGTATCGTCGGCGCCTCCTGTGCGCTTGCGCTGCAATCCGAAGGTCACTCTGTGACAATGATCGAAGCAGGGCCAGTGGGCGAGGGTGCCAGCTGGGCCTCATGCGGCTGTATCGCAGTGGGTGAAATCGTGCCCTTGTCGCAGCCCGGTATGCTGATGAAAGTGCCGGGCTGGTTGATCGACCCCGAGGGGCCGCTGGCGTTGCGGGCAAGTTCGGCTTTGCGCATGATGCCATGGTTTGCCCGGTTCACGGCCAACGCGCGCCCCACCAGAATGCGCGCCATTGCCGCCGATCTGGCCCGGTTGACCTTTGCCGCGACCGCAGATGTCAAAGCGCAGTTGCTTGACATGGGCCACCCCGATCTGTTGGTCGAACGGCCCGTCATGAAACTGTTCGACGATGAGGCAGACCGCGCCTCAATGCGCGCGGCCTTTGATCTTGCACGCGATCTGGGATGCACGATTGATGAGGTCTCGGGCGCTGAGGCCCATGAGATTGATCCGGCGATCGCCCCGGATTTCAAATATGCCGCCCTGCTACGGGATTGGAGCTTTGTGACCGACCCGAAACGGTTGGTTGAGGTATTGCATCAGACCTTCTGCGGCAGGGGCGGCACTGTTGTCACGGCCTCGGCTGTGGGGTTTGAACGAGATAACCGTCAGGTCAAAGGCGTACGGCTTGATACGGGCGAAACGATCAATGCTGAGGAGTTCGTCATCGCCGCAGGTACCCAGTCGCGCCATTTGGCGACGGATCTTGGCGTGCCTTTGCGTCTGGAAGGCGTCATGGGATATTCGACGGCCTTGCGAGACAGTGGAGTGCCCCTGCGCCATACCGTGTTTTATGCCAAGGGCGGGTTTGGAATTACACCTTATGATGGGGCGCTGGCTGTGGCCGGAACGGCCGAATTCGCCAGCCTGGATGCTGCACCCAACTGGAACCGGGCCGACATTCTGGTCAAACGCGCGGGGCGTGTTCTACCGGGATTGAAAACAAATCAAGCAGAGCGCCGGATGGGTCGTCGACCCTTCACCCCGGACACACGCCCGATTATTGGACGCAGTGGGCGTTTGGCGAATGCTACTTTTGCCACCGGGCATGGCCAGCTGGGACTGACTTTGGGCGCAACAACGGCGCGTCTGGTAGCGGATGAAATTGCCGGGCGATCACCCTTTACCGATATTCAGGCGTTCAGCCCCGATCGTTTCTCGCGATAGCGCGTGTGTCTTTTGAAGGGCATCTGAACCTTGCCGCTGCACGGCAGAGATTCGGTGGCAAGCACTGCGATAAGGCACCGATATGATGGCCCCCGGTCGGTTTTGCATGATCTGCCGCGCCCGTTTTTGGGTTTGGCTTTGTGCGTGGATAAAAAAGCGCTTAGAAATAGGCATTTAGATCGGTAAATGCGCCCGCATCTAATTGTCGGCATCGGTTGGTCGCATGTCGCATCTTTCAAATATTCTTCGCAAGATGGCAGGCGAGACAGTTCGAAAGGTGTGATTTTCGGGAAAATTCTGGAGAAACCCGATGACCACTGAAACTCGCACTCGTTCCCGCGCAGGCGGACGTTCTGCCCGCCGGGCAATCCGCACCGCGCCCAAGTTTGACATGCTGCCGGGCCTGACCCGCAACCTGCCGCTGTGCGAGGTTATGGATGGCAGCCAGGTTGAACGCATCGACAATGCCGCAATGGACATTCTGGAAAACGTCGGTGTCCAGTTCCGTGACCCGATCGCGCTGGAAGACTGGAAGAAGGCCGGTGCCAAAGTGGACGGAGAGCTGGTCTATCTGGACCGCAACATGGTGCGCGAGCTGATCTCGACCATCCCGGCGCAGTTCACCTATCACGCGCGCAACCCCAAGAATAACGTGAAACTGGGCGGCAAACACTCGGTCTTCGTGCCCATGACCGGCGCGCCCTTCTTGCGCGATCTGGACGATGTGCGCCGCAATCCGCTGCTGGAAGATCTGGCGATGTTCCACAAGCTCAGCCACATGATGCCTGCGATGCACAGCTCGGCCCACCATATTGTTGAGCCTTACGATCATCCGATCAGCCAGCGCCACCTGCGCATCACCTATTCGTCGATGAAATACTCGGACAAGATGTTCATGGGCATGACCACCTCGCCCAAGAACGCCGAAGACGTGATGGATATGTGCGCAATCCTGTTCGGCGATGAGTTCATCGACAACAACCCTGTGACCACCGGCAACTGTAACGGCAACAGCCCGCTGGTCTGGGATGAGACCATGCTGGGCGCCATGCGGGCTTTCTGCCGCCGCAATCAGCCGGTTCTGTGCTCGCCCTTCGTTCTGGGCGGTGCGAACACACCCGCGTCGGTGCCCGCTACTGTGGCGCAGCTGACGGCCGAGGCGCTGTCGGCGCTGGCCTATACGCAGGTGATCCGCAAAGGTGCGCCTGCGATCTGGGGTCACTACCTGTCGACCGTTTCGATGAAGTCTGGCGCACCTATGGCGGGTACGCCCGAGATCAGCCTGATGAACTTCATGATCGGACAGATGGCGCGGTATTATGACGTGCCGTGGCGCACCTCGAACACCTTGGGCGGGGCCAAAACGTTTGACGCGCAGGCGGGGTACGAATCCGCAACCACGCTTAGCGCGGTTCTGCATGCGGGGGCCAACTATATCTGGCACTCGGCCGGGTGGAACGAGGCGGGCATGCACTGCTCGGTCGCCAAGTTTGTGGTGGATGCGGAACAATGCGCGATGGCGTACCGCATGGCCGAAGGCCCCAAATGGCACGATTTCGATCAGGCTATTGCCGCGGTTCCCGATGTGGGCCCCGGAGGCCACTATCTGGGTCATCCGCACACACAGGACAATTTCCAGGAAGCCTTCTTTATGCCCGAGCTGTTCGACAACAACTCGATCGAGCAATGGCAGGCCGAAGGCGGGGTTGAGATTACCGAGCGCGCGCTGAAACATGCGCGTAAACTGCTGGGCGAATACCAAGAGCCCAAGCTGGATGAGGCCAAGAACGAAGAGCTGCTGGACTACATCGCCCGCCGCGAACGTGAAATCCCGGCAGCGGATGAGCTGAACCAGAGCTACTAAGCAGGTTTCCCTCCCCAAACTGGCCCGCCTTTCTAGGCGGGCCTCTTTTTTGGGGATATTCAGGGCAGGCTCAGCTGCGCCATACGGCCGCCATCGACTGTATAGACCTGACCCGTGATAAACCCGCTTTCCTCGGCGGCTAGAAAAGCTGCCAGCGCGGCGACTTCTTCGGGTTTGCCGGTGCGGGCGACCGGATGGATTTTCCCGATGTCCCGCCGAAACGCGTCAGGATCAGGCATGGTTTCGATAAAGTCGAGGTTCAGGTCCGTATCGATCCAGCCCGGTGCAATCGCATTACAGCGGATGCCCTCAGGCCCGTGGTCAATCGCCACGGCGCGGGTCAACCCGTGCAGACCGGCCTTGGATGCGCAATAGGCGGCGTGGCCCGGATTGCTGCCCAGCCCCTCGATCGAGCCGGTATTCACAATGCTGCCCTGTGTTTTGCGCAGGTGGGGCAGGGCGGCTTGGATCATCAGAAACGGCGCGGTCAGATTGACGGTCAGGTTCTTTTGCCAATCTGCCAGGCTCATATCCTCGACGCGGGCTTCCTGCATCATCCCGGCATTGTTGACCAGAACGTCCAGCTGTCCGGCGTGGTTGATCACGTCGGCAATGACCTGACCGGGTGAATGGGGGTCGGCGAAATCCGCAGCGATCCCTTCGAACCTGCCATCCGTACCGCGCTGCGCCGTAAAGACCCGCGCCCCTTCGTCAGACAGGCGCGCCGCGATGGCCTGCCCGATCCCTGATCGGCCCCCGGTGACCAGCGCAACCTTATTGTCAAACCGTCTCATGCGACTGGTTTCCCGCCGTTCACCTCGACCAGCGTGCCGCACATGTATCGTGCCGCGTCTGAGGCGAGGAACAGGACAACATCCGCGATGTCTTCCGGCTCGGCAATACGGCCCAGCGGGACGGTTTTACCAAGCTCGGACACGGCCTTGTCCGGGTCGAATCCGCGTTTGGCAAAGCCAGAGCGCAGCATGGGGGTGTTCACCTCATTTGGGCAGACTGCGTTGATGCGGATGCCCTGATGCGCGTGATCCACGCCCATACACTCGGTCAGCGACGCAATGGCCGCTTTGGTCATGCAATAGAGTGCGTGGTTCGGCCCCGGCGCTTTGCCGCCCCAGCATGAGGCCGTGTTGACGATGGCACCACCGCCGGCTTCCGCCATCAGCGGAATGGCCGCGCGGCAGATGCGAAAGGGGGCCTCGACATTCACGCCCATGGACAGGGTCCAATCAGCGTCCGAGGTCTCGGTCACTGGGCCACGGGTGATGACACCGGCGTTGTTGATGACGATGTCCAGACCACCCAGCGCCTGTTTCGCTGCTGCGGGCAGGGTGTCGCTGTATTGCGGGTCCAGCAGATCGCCGGGCAGATGCGCCTCGGCCTCGATCCTGTCGGTTGCACGGTCCGCGACCGCCACTTGTGCGCCTTGCGCGCGCAATTGGCGGACGATGGCCTGACCGATACCTCCGGCGGCCCCGGTGACCAGAGCTTTTTTGTCTTGAAACATCTCTATTCTTCCCAGATTGCTACGGCCTGCCCTAGCAGGTCCCGGTTCATTGTCACGCCAAGGCCCGGCGCATCAGGAGGCAGGACACCCCCGTTTTCGATCGGCGCGTCAAAGGCCCCGGTCTGGATCGTCACCATGTCACGCGGGTCCAGAACGCAGCGCAGCAGGCGTTCGGGCACCGTCGCACCCATATGGAAGATCGACGCGGCCGACAGCGTTGAACCCACCGTGTCCTGTACGCTGATCGTCAGACCGGCGGCGCGACAGATGTCGCGGTGACGACGGGCATGGGTCAAACCGCCGGCCTTGGAAATCTTGAGGCCAATACCATCGGCCACGTCCAACGCGACCAGTTTGGCAATATCGCCATCCTCTTGCGCCAACTCGTCCAATATGATCGGCACATCGCAGCGCTGGCGCAGCGACAGGGTCTCGCGCCACGTTGCACAGGGGGCTTCAAGGACGAAGTCCAGCCCGTTCGGCAGCGCCCGTAACATGCGCAGCGCGGTCTCGGGGATCAGACCGCCATTGGCGTCGACGATGAAGTATTCACCCGGTTGACGATCCGCCAGTGATGCCGCGATGCGTTCGGCGTCCAGCGCCGGGCCGCCCTCGGAATCCAAGGCACCCACTTTGACCGAATGGCCCATGTAACCCATCGCGCGATGTTCCGCGACGCGGGCGCGCATATCCTCGGGCGTGCCTGCGTAGATCGAACTGATCGCAGGCAGGCGGTTACCCGTCGCACCGCCCAACAGTTTGTAGACCGGCAGGCCGACCGATTTGCCGAACAGGTCCCAACAGGCCAGATCCAGCGCCGATTTCGCGTGGTTGTGCCCCAACAGGGCCTCATCCATGGCGTCATTGATCCGATCAACATCGCGGGGGTCGCGGCCGATCAGATAGGGGGCAATTTCTTCGACCCCGGCCCGGGCGCCCCGCGCATGGGCGGCGATATAGTTGGGACCAAACGGCGTGGATTCGCCCCAGCCTTCGGTCCCGTCATCCGCGGTGATGCAGACGATGACACTGTCGAACCCGGTATAGATACGCCCGCCTGACAGCTCGTACGAGCCGCCGGCATAGGGCAGGTGCAGTTCAAAAAGCTCTATCTTGCGGATTTTCATGAGGTCACCTGCGGCGGGATCAGCACCAGTTGCCCGGTGTGTTGTTTGCCAAGGAAGTCTTCCTGGGCCTTGCCGATTTCGTCCAGCGGATAGGTCTTGGCGACGACGGGGCGGATTTCACCGGCTTCGATGTATTTGATCAGGTTTTCGAACACGATGTCTTCCTGAAAGGTGCAGCCAAACAGCGTCAGGTCTTTCAGATAGAGCGTGCGCACATCGATCTGACAGATGGGCCCGGCAATGGCCCCGGCGGTGGCATATCGCCCGCCCCGGCGCAGCACGTCCAGCAGGCTGGGCCATTGTGGCCCAGCGACCAGATCGACCACCACGTCAATCGACCCTTCCCCCAGTTCCGCGACCAGATCGGCGTTGCGATCCAGCACCCTGTCGGCGCCCAAGGCGCGCACGGCCTCTGCCTTTGCAGGCGAGCACAGCGCGATCACATGCGCCCCGCGGCGTTTCGCCAGTTGGACCGCGGCCGAGCCAACACCGCCAGACGCACCGGTGATCAGAACGGTTTCCGACCCAACGCTGGCGCGGTGCAACATGCCTTCGGCGGTGGAATAGGCGCAGGGGATGGCGGCCAGTTCTACATCGTCCCAATCGCAATCGACGGCATGGGTTTCACGCGCGGGCGCTTTGGTGAATTGGGCAAATCCGCCATCGCATTCGCTGCCGATGGTCCAGCATTCATAGGGGCGATAGTCGACATAGGTGCGCAGCATGTTGCGCACGATCACGCGCTCTCCGATCCGGGTGGGATCGACACCATCGCCAACAGCCACGATATGGCCGCAGATATCCGCCCCCTGTATGCGCGGAAAGGTCAGAGGGGTGCCCGACCAGCTGGCATCATCGTCATCTACAGTGTCAAAACCCTCGGCCCCACCACTTTCGGTATCGCCTTCAATGGATTTGGAATACCAGCCGATCCGCGTGTTGATGTCGGTGTTGTTCACACCGGCGGCTGCGACCTGGATCAGGACTTCGCCCGCGCCCGGTTGCGGAAGGGGCACGTCCGTGCGGTATTCAAGTTTTTCGATGCCGCCGTGACCGGTCAGCTGAACTGCGTGCATGGTTTCGGGTATCATTCAGTTATCCTCAGAAAGACGCGACGGGCGCGCCAAAGGCGCTTTCGTCCGGGGTAACGCCAAGGCCAGGTCCGGTCGGGCGCTGAATATGGCCGCCAACAATCTTGATGCCGTTTTCGGGGTCGTAGTTGCCCTCAATATAAGGGGCAGCAAGCCAGGCCCCTTCCATCAGGGTCGGGCGCACGGTCGAGGCGATCTGCGTGCAGGCTGCCGCAATGATATCACCGCCCCAGCTGTCGTCGCAGGTATGGGGCAGGTTGCGCGCGTCGCAGATGTCGCGGAAGGTGCGCATGTTCTGCAAACCGCCAATGCGTGTCACCTTCATGCCAAACCCATCAACCAGCCCGGTCCCGGCGGCCGAGATCACGGTGTTCAGGTCCACGCTGTTTTCATCCATGTAGATCCCGTGGCTGACCTGCGGGCGGATCTTTTCAAGATCCTGAACGGTGTTGCAGGGCTGCTCCATGATGAACGGGATATCGGGGCATTCCCGGCTGGCGCGCAGCGCATCGCGCGTGGTCCAGCCTCGGTTGCCATCAACGGCCAGCCGCATGCCCGATCCACCGATAACCTCCCAGACTTTGCGGATGGTCTCGATATCGATCTCAACGGGGCGCCCGCCGACCTTGACCTGAAGACGCGGATAGCCTTCTTCCATCTTCTCTTTCGCCAGAGCGGCGATATGGTCGGGCGCACCCACGCCGGTGGCGTAGTATGATGGCACCCGATCCGTTTGTGCTCCGCCCAGCAGGTCGGCAACACTAACGCCCAGCTTTTTGCCGATCAGGTCATGGGCGGCGATGTCGATGGCCGCCTTGGCATAGTTGTGACCGTTCAGCAGGCTGTTCATCTTGTGATGCAGGGCTTTGGGCCAAAGGTCCGCGCCCACAAGCCCGCTGGCTATCTGCGTCAAGGCGGCCCGCGCACCCAGCGCATGCGCTTCGGCATAGGTGGGGCCGACGGGGCAGGTCTCACCCCAGCCGACGGTGCCACTGTCGTCCACCAGTTTCACCAGCGTTGTATCCAAGGCCCAAACCTCGGCATTGGCCATGGTGTAAGGGCCGTTCTTGACCGGCAGGTCATGGGCGTAGATGTGGATTTCTTTGATCTTCACGTCAGATCCTTTTTCTGGTTGTGGGCCGGATGCGCCGGCGTCAGTGAATTCCTGCTGAGGCCAAAACCGCACGGGCGCAGCGCAGCGTGGCGTCTGTTGCCTGTTTGGTTCCGATGATGCGCGCGCTTTCCGTCAGACCCTCGTGCAGGACAAACAATGCCTCTGACAGCTGCTCGACATCGCAATTCTGATCGACCCTCAGCAGCCGTTCGCGAAACATCTGACGCACATGGGCCTTGTGCGTTTCTGCGGCCTCACGAATAGGGTCGCTTTCGGGATAGGCCGCCAGCGCATTGCGAAACAGGCAGCCAGTGTTTGAGACGTCGGCCAGCCAGTCGGACAGGCGTATCAGGACATGTAGAACATGATCCGCGCCCTCGGCCTCATCCTGACCGATCCATTCGGAATAGGCCGCGTCCCGATGGTTCAGCGCGCCGATCACCATGGCTTCGCGGCTGGGAAAATACTTGTAGAGCGTCCGCAACGAGACATTCGCCCCTTCGCGCAGGGCTTCGACGCCCTGCGTGGCAAACCCCATTTCCGAGAATTGCCGGTCGAGGTTCTCTGCGATCTTGTGTTGTGTCTCGTTCATGCGCCGTTGGTAGAGCGATCACTCTACCTGGACTGTTCAGTTTGCGACAGGGTTGTCTGATCTGCGACAAAAGCCAAAACGGATGCGCCTGCGCGGGGTGTCCCGCGCAGGCGTAAAAGGTAAACCGCTATGATTGACGTCAGACCTCGACAGCGACTTTGCCGATGGGGTTCGAACAACAGGCAAGGATGTACCCATCCGCGATATCATCCTCGGAAATCCCGCCATTATGGACCATATGAACTTCGCCCGCCGTTTTCCTGACCTTGCAGGTGCCACACACCCCAAAGGTACAGCCTGACGGGATGTTCAGGCCAACCGACCGCGCTGCGGCCAGAATGGTTTCGGTTTCCGACACTTTGGCGATGACGTCAGAAGTTGCAAAATGGATTTCTGCAGTTGCCCCGTCATCTGGTACCAGATCGTCCAGTTCCGGCTGATCGGCCACCGTTTCCACAGGCGCGCCAAAGCTTTCCTGATGGTAGCTGCCCATGTCGAATCCCAAACCGGTCAGGGCATCGCGGACGGCCTGCATAAAGGGTTCGGGACCGCAGCAATACACCTCACGTTCCAGATAATCCGGAGCCATCAGGCCCAGCATCAATTGGTTGAATTGGCCTTGATATCCAGTCCAGGGGCGGTAGGGGTCGGCCTCTTCCACAACGAATTTCAGATCCAGACCGGGCGTTCGGCTGGCCATCTGTTCCAGACGTTGGCGAAAGATGATCTCGGACGGGCGTTTGGCGCAGTTGATGAAAACGATGTCCAGATCGCGCCCTTCATCCCACATGCACGTGGTCATCGACATCATCGGCGTGATGCCCGAGCCTGCCGAGATGAACAGAAACTTGCGGGCCGGGCTTTCCACATTGGTGAACAGGCCAGCCGGACCGATGGCCCTGATTCCCATGCCCGGCTTCAGGTTGTCCAGCATCCAGCGCGTTCCAATGCTGTCGGGCTGCGCTTTGGCAGTAACCGTGACAGAGCGCGGCCGCGATGGAGAGGACGAGATCGTATAAGTGCGATGCACGACGCCTCCGGGCTGGTCGGGGGCTGGTATTTCCAGCGTCAGAAACTGGCCGGGATGATAGGCGAAAAACGCGCCTGACGGGGCCCGAAACGTAAAGCTGGCCGTATTGGGCGTTTCAGGCACGACCGAGACGCATTCCAGCATCTCACTATCCTGCCAGACCGGGGCCACTGTATTGAGGTCTTTCATCCCCGTTACTCCGCAGCCATGACGTCAGGGGCCACATGATTCGCCAGCGTGTTGCAATACCATTCAACAAACTGCAGCACCCCGGATTCCTGTATGCCTGAATAGGGTCCCGGCACGTAGGCCGGGCTGTTGATACCTAGCTGGTTGTCCTCGACCACCTGCCGGTCTTCGTCATTGGTGGCCATCCAAACCTCGGTCAGACGCTTTAGGTCATAGTCTGTGCCCTCGACGGCCTCTTTGTTGACCAGCCATTTGGTGGTGACTTCGGTCTCGGTTGGGCTGATCGGAGTAATACGGAAGACAATCGAATGATCGGCCAGGAAATGGTTCCATGTGCTGGGGTAATGAAACTTCAGCAGCGTCCCGGCATCGGCAAAGGGCGCGCGGCCCAAAAACCGGCGCACGGCGGATTTGCCGTCCATCGTATAGCTTTCCGCCCCTTCCTTAAGAGGCATCCGCGCCAGACGGTACTGGCCGTCATCATGCAGATAGAACTGCGAAGGCATGCCGGCCGCTTTGCACCGGTCGAAGTGGTCTTGCATGAAGGCGGGGGTTTCGCCGCCTTCGATCCCGGTTACAGAGGGGTCATCCGGGAAAGTCCGGCAGAGCGAAGGATGGTTGCCGCCACAGTGATAGCATTCACGGTTGTTTTCCCAGACAAGTTTCCAGTTGCCCTTTTCGACGATGGTGCTTTCAAACGCGATCTTGGCGTTGTTCAGGTCGTGGGGCTCAAGATAGGGGCGTGCGATATTGGCAAAGGTGTCAAAGTCGGGGGCCTCATCCGCAAGACAGATGTAGATAAGACCGGCCAGTTCGCGGCAATGCACGGTTTTCAACCCATGTTGTTTGGGATCGAAATCGGGGCCCATGTCCCGCGCCCAAAGAAGCGAACCATCCAACTCATAAGTCCATTGGTGATATGGGCATACGAGTTTCGGCGCATTGCCCTTTGCCGCCTTGCAAATAACCGAGCCGCGATGGCGGCAGGTGTTGTGAAAAGCCCGGATCTGATCGTCTGCGCCGCGCACGATAATCACGCGGTAGGCGCCCACGGTATAGGTAACGTAATCGCCCTTTTTCACCAATTCACAAGCGGGAATGGCAAACAGCCACTGGCGGTAATGTATGGCCTCAAGGTCGGTCCGAAAAACATCGGGGTCCGTGTAAAACGCCTGCTCCAGAGCATAGGCTGGGTTTCGACGTGTCAACAGGCTTTGAATGTTGCTCACTTCTGGCTCTCCTGCCGCGCCCCGCGGCATTGCTTGGGCAGATGACAAAGAAGACCAGCCCGGAGCCGCGCGAGGATCGCGTCCGGAACATGCGCCCCCACCGCCACCCGCGGTTTGACATATCTGCAAGGCTGGTTTCCGGACTTGGAAGGGGCTTTCACCCGGTTCGGCACCTTCCCGGGATCCTCGTCCCAGTGGTTCTTGCCGAGCCTGACCTTCGTTACCGTTGCGGGGGCAGTGGCGGAATTTCACCGACTTCCCAATTATCCACCGCCCGGGTCTCGGGCGGCAGCACCTCACACGCGCACCCTAGCCGGGGTCCTTCTGGCCGCTGGAAAAAATGCGACATTTTATGCTGAAAAACTGACACGATGATTTTTTGACGGCGCTGCACGGATATTGGGGCCGGGTTTCTCGGGCCTCAGGCCACCGAACCCCTGTGTCGCGCTTTGCCGCCGCTTGGGGCTATTGGGATTTCTCAACTTTATGTAAGATCCAATCCCTCACCCTTTGCGCATCATCCGAAAGGGGGGTCTTTTTGGACCAGACCAGATAAAATCCCTTACCCGTGGCCCATTGCCAATCGGCTTTTGCGGCAAGAAGCCCCTGTTTGACCAGCCTGTCCGTCAGGTGTTTCCATCCAAAGGCGAACCCTTCTCCGGCCATGGCGGCCTGAAGCACAAGAGCGTAATCATTCAGGCGAAGGCCTGTGTTCGGCACAGCGGTGCGGATTGAAAAATTCGCGAACCATTCGCTCCAGCTTGGGCGCTGCCGTATCGGTTCTTCCAGATGGATGAGCCGCTGGGTCAACAGGTTCGGAAGGCTGCGCAGATCGACCGCTGCTGCCATGACACGCGGCGATGCGACGGGATAGATCACCTCGGGCGCGATCAATGCACATTCGCAACCCGACCAGTCCCCATTGCCCAGCCGTATCGCAAGGCTTATGTTTTCGGCATCGATATCGGGTTCCCGGTCGCTGGATTGCAGGCGCAAATCAATGCCGGGATAGCGTTTCTGCAATTCCGCAAGGCGCGGCATAATCCAATAGTTATTAAACGCCGTAGATGCGCTGAGCGTCACATATCCCGTCTGGTTGAGTTGTTGAATGGATGTCACTGACAAAGACAGCTGCTCAAAGGCGCGCGTGACATCAGCCAAAAGCCGTTGTCCGGCGCTGGTCAGAACAACCTGACGATGGCTGCGGGTGAAAAGCGGCGTGCCCAACCCCTCTTCCAGGCGACGGATTGCGACGCTGACGGCGGGTTGCTGCACGTTCAGCTCCTCAGCGGCGCGCGTAAAGGATTGCAGGCGAGCGGCCGCCTCAAAGACGACAAGATGGCGGGGTGAGCCAAGGAGCTTCCAGAGTTCTTGCATAAATTGCTTTTATGCTAACCATTCAAATTTACAAGCGTCACAACCCGGCCCTCAATCGTTAAAGTCGCGCGAAAAAATGGAGTAGCTCACAATGGCTCGGCGCGCGCGTCAATCCCGTTCCCGCGGTTCAGAGGCCGGTTCAGTTCCGGCATCCCCCTATATCCAGCGACGCTTGGCGTTTTTTGATCCTTTGAATGAAGAGGATCTGCAGCGCCTTGAGGCACAGGTCGACTGGATTTTCGAAGAGGTCGGGATTGCGTTTCGCGACGACCCAGAGGCACTGGAGTTATGGCGCCGCGAGGGCGCACGAATCGAAGGCGATCTAGTTCGCGCCGATGCCCAGTGGATTCGCAGCCTGTGCGCCAAGGCCCCCAAAAGCTTTACTCAGGTCGCCCGCAATCCCGAACGCTCGGTCGTCATTGGCGACGGCAATCAGGTGTTCGCCCCGGTCTATGGTGCGCCCTTCGTGCGTGATCTGGAAGGCGGCCGCCGCTATGGCGATATCGAGTCTTTTGAGAAGCTGGTCAAACTGACCTACATGCACCCGAACCTGCACCACGGTGGCTTTGTCACCTGCGAACCCTGTGACGTGCCGGTCAGCAAACGCCATTTGGACATGATGTTCGCCCACATGACGCTCAGCGACAAACCGCATCTGGGTGCCATCACCGAGATGAGCCGCGCGCAGGACAGTGTCGACATGGCCGAGATTGTCTTTGGCGCGGATTTCATGGAAGACAACTGCGTCATCATGGGCAACGTGAACACCAACTCTCCGTTGTTGGTGGACCGCGTGGTGACGGAATCGGCGCGGGTGTATTCGTCGCGCGGTCAGGGTCTGATCGTGGTGCCGTTCATTCTGTCCGGTGCGATGGGTCCAGTCAGCACCGCCGCCAGCGTCGCACAGGCGATGGCCGAGGCGATGATGGTCTGCGCCTATGTGCAACTGCTGCGCCCCGGTGCGCCCTTTGTTCTGGGCAACTTCCTGTCGTCCATGTCGCTGAAGTCCGGCGCACCGACCTTTGGTATGCCCGAGCCGGTGATCTCGAACTACGCCATCGGCCAGCTGGCCCGCCGCGCCGGTCTGCCCCTGCGCTGCGGCGGCTCGCTGACCGCCTCCAAGATCGAGGATGCGCAAGCCGCCTACGAATCCGCCGACTCGATGCATTCGACCATGCTGGCAGGTGCCAATTTCGTTCTGCACTCGGCCGGTTGGCTCGAAGGGGGCCTGTGCACCGGCTTTGAAAAGCTGATCATGGATGCCGACCGTTTGGGGTCCTACCAGAAAGTGCTCAGCCAGGGGCTGGACACAAGCGAAGATGCATTTGCCCGCGACGCCTACGGCGAGGTGGATGCAGGTGGTCACTTCCTGGGCTGCGCCCACACCATGCGCAATTATCAAACTGCGTTCTATGAACCCAAGCTAAGCGACAGCGAGAATGTCGAGAGCTGGGAAGAAGGCGGCTCCAAGGACATGCGCCGCCGCGCCTATGAGCGCTGGAACCAGATGCTGAACGAATACCAACCGCCCGCTATGGACGAGGCCAAGAAAGAAGAACTGGCCGCCTATGTCGCCAAACGCAAAGAAGAAATCCCGGACGCCTGGTACTAGAACCGGGATTCCTTCATCTGTCCAAAAATATCCTCGGGGGTGAATTGAGCCGCAGGCTCAAGAGGGGGCAGACAGCCCCCTTCCCCCAACCACAAGAAAAGACACAGGACCCTCTTATGCCCGAGATTCAAAAAGACGAAACCACATCTGGCAAACAACTGCCCTCCCACGCCAAGGTCGTCGTCATCGGCGGCGGCGTTGTGGGCTGTTCGATCCTTTTCCACCTGGCCAAATTCGGCTGGAAAGACGTTGTTCTGCTGGAACGCGATGAACTGACCTCCGGCTCCAGCTGGCACGCCGCCGGTCAAATCCACACGATCAGCTCGGACCCCAACATCTCGCGCCTGCAAAGCTATACCATCGATCTGTACAAAGAGATCGAGGAAACCTCGGGCCACTCGGTCGGCATGCACATCACCGGCGGTTTCTACGCGGCCTCGACCAAGGAATGGTACGACTATCTGAAGCGCGAGCGCTCGAAAGCGCGCTATATGGGCCTGCATCAGGAATTCATCAGCCCGCAGGAACTGGCCGAGCGTCACCCGCTGATCGACCCCAAACACTATCACGCCGCGCTCTGGGATGAGCAGGACGGCGACGTGGACCCCTCGGGCGCGACCTACGCCTTTGCCAAATCCGCCCGTCACCATGGCGCGCAATACTTCACCCATTGCGGCGTGACGTCGATGAGCCAGCGCCCCGATGGCAGCTGGGATCTGACCACCCCAAAAGGCGTCATCAACGCCGAACAGGTCGTGAACTGCGGCGGCCTGTGGGCGCGTGAGGTGGGCCATATGTCGGGCATCCACCTGCCGGTGCAGCCGATGGAGCACCACTATCTGATCACCGATGCGATCCCGCTGATCAAGGACCGCATGGAAAGCATGGGTGAAGCCGGTCGTCTGCCCGCAGGCATCGACTATGAGGCGAACATCTATTTCCGTCAGGAACGCCACGGCATGCTGTTGGGCACGTATGAGCCGAAATCGACCCCGTGGAAGGTCGACGGCACGCCATGGGATTTCGGCCACGAGCTGCTGCAACCCGATCTGGACCGGATCGCCGACCGCCTGGAAATGTCGTTCGAGCGTATCCCCGCCATCGGCGAATCCGGCATCAAGGACACCATCAACGGCCCGTTCACCTTCGGCCCCGATGGCAACCCGATGATCGGTCCGGTTCCGGGCATGAAGAACTACTGGGTCGCCGTGGGCGTCATGGCAGGCTTCTGTCAGGGCGGCGGCGTTGGCCTGACCATGGCCGAATGGATGATCGACGGTGAGCCTTCGATCGACGTCTGGGCGATGGACGTGGCGCGGTTTGGCGAGTTTGCGACGCCGGACTGGGGCACCATCAAGTCCTCGGAAAACTACGAGCGTCGCTTCGTGATGACCTTCCCGAACGAAACGCTGCCCAAGGGCCGGATGCAGAAAACCACCGCGCTCTATGATCGTCTGATCGACAAGGGGGCCGTGATGGGGCAGGGCTTTGGTCTGGAAAACGCCCTGTGGTTTGCCGACAATGCCGAAGACGCACATGAAACCCCGACTTTTGAGCGGAACCGCAGCCACGACTATGTGGCCCGCGAGGTGAAAGCCGTGCAAGAGGCCGTGGGTGGTATCGAGATTGCAAACTTTGCCAAGCACGAGTTCAAGGGCGCGGGTGCGCGCGACTATCTGAACCGCACTCTGGCCGGTTACGTGCCGAAACCGGGCCGTCTGGCGCTGACCCCGATGCTGACCGAAAAGGGCCGTTTGTACGGTGACCTGACCGTGGCGTGTCTGGGCGATGACCACTTCATGCTGTTCGGATCGGGCGCGATGCAGGATGCGCACAGCCGCTGGTTCCAAAAGGACCTGCCTGCGGATGTGAGCTATGCCAACGTCTCGGACGACTGGCACGGGATCGCCTTGTCGGGCCCCAAATCGCGCGAACTGCTGGCCCGCATCACCCGCGACGACGTCAGCGCCGATGCGCTGAAGTTCCGCGACCTGCGTCAGACCTTCGTGGGCGGCGTGCCGGTGATCCTGAACCGCATTTCGTTCTCGGGCGAGCTGGGCTTTGAGATCTACTGCAAGCCGATGTACCTGCTGCGTCTGGCCGAGGCGATCGAAGAGGCCGGGGCAGATCTGGGTTATCGCTGGTACGGCGCGCGCGCGCTGATGTCGCTGCGCCTAGAAAAAGGCTGGGGCGTCTGGACCACCGATTTCCGTCCCGACTTCAACGCGGTCGAATCCGGAATGGATGTCTTCATCAACTGGAAAAAGGACTTTGTCGGCAAGGAAGCCACCGAAAAGTTCAAGGCAGATGGCGTAGCCCGCAAACTGGTCACCATGACCATCGACGTGGACGGCATTGATGTCTCGAACGACGAGGCGATCCTGAAAGACGGCGAAGCGGTCGGCTATGTCTCGTCCGGCGGCTATGGCCACCGCGTCGGCAAGTCGATGGCAATGGGCTATGTCGCCTCGGACAGCGCGGTGCCGGGAACCAAGCTGCAGGTGGAAATCCTGGGCGAGTTCTACGACGCCGAGGTTCTGGGTGCCCCCGCTTATGACGCCAATGGCGCCAATATGCGTGCCTGAGAAAGGAAAGCCGAAATGGGTCGACCCGAGATCAGTTTTGCAGAGACCAGCGTCAGAGTGGCGGATCTGAACACGTTCATTTTCCTTCTGACGCCCGGATTTTCGGCACTTGAACTGGGCTCGGGCATCGATTCTTTGGGGGCGGCGAATGCCGCCTCTGGCCAGGCTGTTTTTGAGTGGAGCATCGTCAGCGAAACCGGCGCGCCAGTGACATCCTCATCAGGGATGACGGTGGCTGTTGACGGCCCGTTACCCAAGACGCGCCGCGGCGATTGCATTGTTATTTGCGGCCCGATGACCGTGGATCGAACCATTTCCAACGGTTTGAAATCCTGGCTGCGTCAGGCCGGTCGATTTGGCGTACAGCTTTGTGGTCTGGGGGGTGGCGCAAGCATCCTGGCCAGCGCGGGTGTGACGGCCGGTCAGCGGCTCAGCACCCATTGGAAACAGCAGCCGGTGATGATCGAACTGTTCCCAAGCGTCGAGGCCGTCTGCTCGGTCTATGAAGACGCCAGACCGATTGCAACCTGTGGCGGCGGGGTGACCACGCTGGATCTGTTTTCATCCATGATCACGCAGAAATGCGGGCAAACCGTCGCGTCTCAGGTGGCTGATGAGTTGTTGCACGCCTCGGTCCGTCTCAAGGATGGCAGGCAGACGCAGACCGATCTGTGCCGTTTGGGCACGCGCCACGAAAAGCTGGCCAGTGCAGTGACATACATCCACGACAATCTGGAATCGCCGCTGTCGCCAACATGGGTTGCGGAAACGGTCGGGCTGTCCACGCGGCAGCTTGAGCGATTGTTCCAGAAATATGTCGGAACCAGCCCCAAGAACTACATGACCCGTTTGCGGCTGGAGCGGGCGCGCACTCTGTTGCAGCAAACCGATATGCGGGTGCTGGATGTTGCGATTGCCTGTGGTTTTGCCTCGGCGGACCATTTCTCAAAATGCTTCCGCAAGCATTTCGGGTTCTCACCTCATTCGTTGCAGCAGGCGGCCTGACAGGGTCGCTGACCTTACTCGCACAGGAAATCGACAAACCGCCGCGCCAGGCTTTGACGGCGCGAGCTTCCGGCCCAAACGGCTTGAATCGTTAGCTTGGGCAAGGACCAGTCCGGCAACAAATGCTGTAAGGCCCCCGAGGCCAGTTCATCCCCGATCAGTGTCACGGGCAGGTATCCAAACCCCACACCGGCCAGCGTTCCCGCCTTGGCGGCCAGAATGCTCTGAACGCTTAGCTGGCTGACATCCAAGGTGACGTTTTCGACTTTTTTTGCCCGGGTCAGTGTGAACACATCCCCAGCGGGTCCCATGGATACGAAGGGCATCGGCTCAAGATCTTGGGGCAAAATGACGGGCCCGTGACGCAGTAGGAAATCAGGGGTTGCCGTGAACACGTGTTGAACCGAGCCGATTTTCCTGCGGGTCAGGTTCGAATCCGGCAGGTCACCGACGCGGATGGCCAGATCAAAAGAGTCCGCAACCAGATCCTTGATGTGATCGGTGTATTCCAAGGTCAGGGCAACATTGGGATAACGGCGGACAAATTCCATCACCCGCGCCTCTAGTTTGGGGTCGGGGACAAAGGCGGGAAGGGCAATCCGCAATGCGCCTGCGATATGATCCGATCCGGCTTCGATCCGCTGGATGGCCAGTTCGATGCCCTCAAGCCCGCGTTGGGCGGCTTCGAACAATTGGCGTCCGTTTTCTGACAGGGTCAGCTTGCGCGTGGTTCTGTGGATCAGCGTCTCGCCCATCTCATCCTCAAGCCGCGAGATATGGTGGCTGATGACTGAAGGTGTAACGCCCAACTGCTTGGCCGCTTTGACAAAAGCGCCGGTTTGTCCCACGGCGACAAAGGCGATAAGGCTTTGAGCATATCGATACATTCGCTCATTATGTCGAAGAATAACATCAGATAAAGTAAGAAAACCGGCTAAACCAAAGACAACACGGAACGCCATAATATGGTATGCTGAATCCAGCTTGTCTTACCGATGCGCCGCAACTAGAAATCTGGACTATGACCACTCCCAAGCTGTCCAAGATCGACCATCAGCCGGCCACCTTGCGGGATATGGTTCAAGAGCGGATGCGCGAAGCCATTGTCGAGGGTGTGTTTCAGCCGGGTGAGCGTCTGGTTGAACGCCCGCTGTGCGAACAGCTTGGGGTCAGCCGTACCGTCATTCGGGAAACGATCCGATACCTTGAGGCCGAAGGGCTGGTGGAAATCCTGCCGGGCCACGGCCCGATTGTCGCGTCGATGAGCTGGGATGACGCCCGGCAAATCTATGGTATTCGCCGTCTTTTAGAAACCGCCGCGGCCCGGCAATGTGCGCAGAATATCGATAGCGATATCTCTCGCAAACTGGGGGCTGCGCTGAAACGTCTGCAAAAGGAATCTGTGGGCAAAACGCGGGGGGCTTTGTTCCGTGCGACCTCGGATTTCTATCAAGAGATTTTTCAGGGCGCGGGTCATCACATTGCGTGGGAAATTGTTCAACGTCTGAACGGGCGGATTAGCAGGTTGCGCATGTTGACGCTTACATCTGATGACCGAACCCGCCCCGGTATCGCGTATATGGAAGAGATTTGCGAGGCGGTCATATCCGGCGATCCCGATGCGGCCCACAAAGCCGTTGAATGCCATCTGGACGAGGCGGCCTCGGTCGCCGAACGCGTTTTTGCCATGGAAGAAACTGAGAAATGACAGATCAGCCCAAAGGCTATTGGATCGCCAATGTTACCGTAACCGACCCTGATGCCTATTCCGAATATCAGGCACTCGCACCGGAGGCATTCAAAGTCTATGGGGGTCGGTTTCTGGCGCGCGGCGAGGCTGAAACCCTTGAAGGTCGCGCGTGGCAACGCCGGGTCATCATCGAGTTTGACAGTATCGAGCAGGCACGTGCGTGCTACAATTCGGCCCAGTATCGTGCCGCGCGCGAAAAACGCGCAGGGGCTTGTCAGGCCGATATCGCCCTGATTGAGGGCTTGTTGTGATGTGATCGGTCGTTGCCTGTCTTGGGCGACGTTACACTGTGAAATCCCTCACCTGAAAGACTAGACAGTTTTTGCGTTTCAGACTTCTGAGCGGTCGCGCGCGCTTACCTTCTTGCATGGCTTTCCCTTTGGTTTCACCGGGTGGCAATGACTCTGGAATTGACATTTGGCATGATGGTATACCATCTTACTGAAGCAAGAATCTTCCTGTGATGGAGCCACAGCAATGCCGGCCGAAATTCGAAAAACACTGTTGCATGTCGAAGAGACTTTGATCGAAGGTGGCAAAACCGCCGAGACGCCGCTGAAGATGATCGCGGCGATAGCCGTGATCAGGAACCCTTGGGCTGGTCAGGGTTTTGTCGAAGACTTGCGCCCTGCGATCCATGATTGCGCGCCGGGTCTGGGTGAGCTGCTGACCGGGATGATCCTGGATGCGGCGGGTGGCGGCGACAAAGTCGAAGGCTATGGCAAATCGGCTATCGTCGGCGTGAATGGCGAGGTCGAGCATGCCTCGGCCCTCATCCACACGCTGCGGTTCGGCAACCATTATCGTGAGGCGGTGGGCGCGAAATCCTATCTGGCCTTCACCAATACGCGCGGTCCCGCGAATGCGCCGCTGCAAATCCCGCTGATGGACAAGAACGATGGCGGCAGGCGCAGCCACTACCTGACCATTCAGCTTTCGGTCGCCGATGCGCCCGCGCCGGATGAGATCGTGATCGCCTTGGGCGCTTCGATCGGTGGACGTCCGCATCACCGCATCGGAGATCGCTATCAGGACCTCAAGGAACTGGGCCATGACGTCGACAACCCTGCAGCTGTCTAAGCCTTACGGGTGTGTGACCTACCGGCAGGCGGGGCAGGGCGCCCCGCTGGTTCTGATCCATGGCGTGGGCATGCAGTCTGCCGCCTGGCAGCCGCAGATCGAGGCGTTTTCAGCGCAATACCGCGTCATTGCGCTGGATATGCCGGGCCATGGGGGCAGCGACGCGTTGTCCGGTGAGCCTCAGCTGCCGGATTATGTGGCGTGGCTGCATGCGGTCGTTGCCGCGCTGGATTTGGGTCCGATCTATTTGGCGGGTCACTCGATGGGTGCGCTGATATCGGGTGGGTATGCTGTGTCCTATCCACAGATGGTTGCACGTGTTGCCCTGCTGAACGGCGTGTTTCGCCGCACGCAGGCCGCCCGCGATGCGGTCACAGCCCGCGCGCATCAGATCCGCAAGGGCAGCTTTGATCTGGAAACGCCGCTGAAACGGTGGTTCGGTGATACCCCGATGGAACAGGACGCCCGCGCCAAGGTCGCGGGCTGGCTGTCTTCGGTGAACCTCAAAGGTTACGCGGATGCGTATGGGGCCTTTGCGGCCGGGGATAAGGAATATGCGGATGGGTTTTCTGATATCCGCTGCCCGCTGCTGGCGTTGACCGGCGCGCTGGACCCGAACTCGACACCTGACATGGCGCAGGCCATGGCCGATGCCGCGCCATTGGGGCGCGCTGCCGTCATTGAAGGTGAGCGTCATATGGTCAATCTGACTGCGCCGGAACAGGTCAATGCGATACTGTTCGATTGGTTGCAGGCCCCGATAGAGGAAAAGGAAACGGCATGACAGGTTTTGACCCGCGCGCGTTGAGAAACGCGTTTGGCACGTTCATGACCGGCGTTACGGTCGTGACCACCCATGACGAGGACGGCAATCCGCTGGGCTTTACCGCGAACTCGTTCAGTTCGGTGTCGCTGGATCCGGCGCTGGTGTCGGTCTGTCTGGCCAACAGTTCCCGGAACTATGAGGCGTTTGCCAATGCCAAGGGCTTTGCCGTCAATATCCTGTCTGAATCGCAAAAGGATGTGTCCAACACCTTTGCCCGCCCGGTCGAAGATCGCTTTGCCGCCGTGGACTGGCACCCCGGTCCCGTAGGGTCGCCCGTGTTCGAGGGCGTCTCGGCCTGGTTTGACTGCGCGACCTTCAAAACGGTCGAGGCCGGGGATCATCTGATCCTGATCGGCAAGGTCGAAGCCTTTGACACCTCGACCGCGCCGGGGCTGGGTTATGCCCGTGGTGCCTATGTCACCCCGGCGGCTGAAGCCGAAGCGCTGAGCCAGAGCACGAACCTGATCGTATCCGCGCTGATCGAGCGTGAGGGCAAGGTGCTGCTGATCGGCAATGATCAGGGGCGATTGACCCTGCCCGAAACCAGAACCGGAAAGAACGGGGCCACCGCCGCCCTGACCCGTCTGATCGAGCAATGCGGCGTCAGTGCCGATCCGGGGTTCATCTATTCCGTCTACGAAGATGAAGCGCGCGAACAACAGCACATCTCTTTCCTGTGTCAGGCGGCCGAGGGCGAACCCACCCAAGGCACCTTTACCGAGCTGACCGAAACCACCCTGATGGACATCGCCGATGCCGCGATGTGCACCATGCTTGAACGGTTCGCTCAGGAAAGCCGCATGGGCAATTTCGGGGTTTATCTTGGCAATCAGGTCAGCGGCAAAGTCCGCCCGATCTCATCTGAAAAAGAGTAACGCAATGAAGTTTTCGCTTTTTGCACATATGGAGCGCATCGATCCGAAGGAAGATCAGAAACAGCTTTATGAGGAGTTCGTGCAGCTGTGTCAGATCGCGGATGAGGCCGGGTTCAGCTCGGTCTGGACGGGTGAGCATCACGGGATGAATTTCACCATCGCGCCGAACCCCTTCATCAATCTGGTGGACCTTGCCAACAAGACCAAAAATGTGCGCCTGGGCACCGGCACGGTGATCGCACCCTTCTGGCATCCGATCCGTCTGGCGGGTGAGGCGGCGATGACGGATCTGATCACCGATGGCCGGTTGGAGCTGGGTATCGCGCGCGGGGCCTATTCCTTTGAGTATGAGCGCATGATGCCGGGTATGGACGCGTGGGAGGCCGGGCTGCGCATGCGCGAGCTGGTTCCGGCTGTTCAGAAGCTCTGGGCCGGGGATTATGCGCATGACGGAGAGTTCTGGCAGTTCCCCAAAACCACCGCTGCGCCCGAGCCGGTTCAACAGGGCGGCCCGCCGATATGGGTCGCCGCACGGGACCCTAACAGCCATGAATTTGCCGTGTCGAAAGGCTGCAATGTGCAGGTGACACCGCTGTGGAACGGCGACCCCGAGATTGAATCGCTGATGGGCAAGTTCAACGACGCCTGCGCCAAGTTCCCCGATCAGCCGCGCCCCAGCATCATGTTGCTATTGCACACGTATGTCGCCAGCGATGCCGAGGATGCGAAACAGGCGGCGGTGGAATTGAACCGGTTTTACAACTATTTCGGTGCCTGGTTCATGAACAAGCGCGAGATCAACCAGGGCCTGATGGACCCGTTGACGGATGAAGACATCGCCGCGCATCCGTTCTATACGCCCGAAGCAATTCAGCGCGATCTGGCCATCGGCACCGCTGACGAACTGGTCGCGCGGCTCAAGAAATACGAGGCCATGGGATATGATGAGTATTCCTTCTGGATCGACAGCTCGATGCCGTTTGAGCGCAAGAAAGCCTCGCTTGAGCGGTTCATCTCGGACGTGATGCCCGCCTTTCAGTAAGGACAGTTTATGCAACAGTTTCAGCAGTATATCGACGGTGCCTTCTCGGACGGGGCCGCGCAGTTCGAAAGCAAGGACCCGGCAACAGGCCAGCCATGGGCGTTGATGCCCGAGGCCCGTGCCGAGGATGTGAACCGGGCGGTTGATGCTGCTGAGCGGGCATTTTTTGATCCCGAATGGGCCAACATGACAGCGACGCAGCGGGGCAAGCTTTTGCTGCGCCTGTCAGAGCTGATCGCTGAAAATGCACAGCAATTGGCCGAGCTTGAAACCCGCGACACCGGCAAGATCATTCGCGAGACATCAGCCCAGATCGCTTATGTCGCCGAATATTACCGGTACTACGCAGGGCTGGCTGACAAGATCGAAGGGGCGTTTCTGCCGATCGACAAGCCGGACATGCAGGTTTGGCTGCGGCGTGAACCTGTGGGCGTCGTGGCGGCGGTGGTGCCGTGGAACTCGCAACTGTTCCTGTCGGCGGTCAAGATCGGACCGGCTTTGGCGGCGGGTTGCACCGTTGTTCTGAAGGCCAGCGAGGAAGGCCCCGCGCCGATGCTGGAATTCGCCCGTATCTTTGATCAGGCGGGGTTCCCAAAGGGTGTTTTGAATATCATCACCGGGTTCGGGCCTGACTGCGGTTCGGTCCTGACCAGCCATCCGAAAGTGGCCCATGTGGCCTTTACCGGTGGCCCCGCGACCGCGCGCCATATCGTGCGCAATTCGGCAGACAATCTGGCCTCGACCTCGCTGGAGCTGGGCGGCAAATCCCCGTTCATCGTGTTTGAAGACGCAGACCTTGATAGTGCTGTGAATGCGCAAGTCTCGGGGATTTTCGCGGCCACCGGGCAAAGCTGTGTGGCCGGTTCGCGCCTTGTGATCCAGCGCTCGATCAAGGACGAATTTCTGGCCCGGCTGAAGGAAAAGGCCGAAAACGTGGTGATCGGATCACCGCAGGACATGGCGACCGAGGTTGGTCCGCTGTGCACCTTGCGGCAGCGCGACCATGCGTTGGACCTGATTGACCGATCCGTTGCGCAGGGCGCGCGGCTGGTCACAGGCGGGCAGGTGCCTGAGGGCGGGGGATATTTTTTCCCGCCGACCATTCTGGATTGCACCGACGCCCCCGACGCGCCCTGCGTGACAGATGAATTCTTTGGCCCGGTTCTATCGGTCCTCAGCTTTGACACCGAGGTCGAGGCGCTGGACATCGCCAATGACACGCAGTTCGGTCTGGCCTCGGGCCTCTTCACCCGCGATTTGACCCGCGCGCATCGGATGATGCGGGGCATTCGTGCGGGCATCGTTTGGGTCAACACCTACCGCGCCGTCAGCCCGATTGCGCCGTTTGGCGGCTTTGGCCTGTCCGGGCATGGGCGTGAGGGCGGCGTTGAGGCCGCGCTTGAATACACCAAGACCAAGGCGGTCTGGTTGCGCACCAGCGACGATCCGATCCCGGACCCCTTCGTGATGCGATAGGTTTGCGCGCCAGCGCTTCACTTCAGCATAAGCGATTGTAAGCCGGTCCTGTGGGGCCGGCTTTAATGCGCTGCCCGCAGTGTGTGAATGAAATTTATTTCACGCCAAAAGAAAAAAATCAAACTTTGTTGACGGACCTCTTGAGCGGTCATTATGACTTGCGTTATGCAATAAGAAGCATGACGTGAAATTTCTTGCGGATGTTCGTTTTGGAGGATGAAAACGACGCCAAAGCAAGAACGCACTCTGGGAGGAGTCCAATGAAATTCAATAAAACCAACAGTGTTATTGCATCTGCTGCCATTGCGGTGGCTGGTCTGACAGCTGCACCCGCCTCGGCCGAGGGGATCATGTGTGAACCGGGCGAGACTTATATCATGAATGTCATGGTCTCGGGTCATCCCTATTGGGTTCCGGTCTATCAGGGCTTTAAACAGGCTGCCGAGGCCTTTGGGTGCGAGACCGTGTTCTCAGGGACGCCGGATTATGACATCACCAAACAGATCGCCTCTTTCGAGCAGGATCTGGTGAAATCACCCGCCGGTGTTCTGTTGCACCCGATGCAGTCCGACCCGTTCATCGAGCCGATCAACCGTGCCATCGAAAACGGCACCGAGATCGTGACCTTTGCCGCTGACAGCCCCAATTCCAACCGCACCGGCTATATCACTTCGGACAACCATGCCGAGGCAAAGTTCGCAGCGGAAGAGATCGTCAAGCAGGTGGGTGACAGCGCTGAATATGCGGTTCTTGAGAACCCGGGTCAGTCGAACCATGACCTGCGCGTGACCTCGCTGATCGCGTATATGGAAGCGAACTATCCGAACATGAAACTGGTTGGCCGTCAGGCGACAAACCAGGACAGCAACGCCGCATATCGTGCGACGGCCTCGATCATTCAGGCCAATCCGAATGTGGCCGCGATCTGGATTCCCGAGGCGGGCTCGGCCGAGGGTGCGGTTGCTGCAAAGCTTGAGGCCGGATCAGACATTTTGATCATGCACGCGGACGTGACGCCCACCACGCTGGAGCATATCCGCGCGGGCAACATCCACATGTCGCTGAACCCGAACCAGGGCGTGCAGGGCTTCATGGGGTTCATGGCAGTGCATCTGGCCAATCGTTCGGACATCTTCGATCCGTTCAACGACTGGAAGACCAGCGGTTTCAACCCGGTTCAGATCCCGTTCATGGATAATGGCTTTGCCGTCATCACCAAGGACAATGCCGACAGCTTTGACCTGAACGTCTACATGGAAGGCCGCGATCCGGCCTGATCGGGACCCTCCCCAGCGAGCCGCCCGCGCAGTTCCTATGTCCGCGGGCGGTTCCAGCAACGAATAAGAAACACCCAAGAAGGTGCTGCCATGCAAGACGACGTGATCCTTCAGATATCGAACCTCAGCAAATCCTTTGGCCCGGTCAAAGCGCTGCGCGGAATCGATTTCGAACTGCGCAAGGGGGAAATCCACGCGATTGCAGGGGAAAACGGCGCAGGCAAGTCGACCTTGATGAACGTGATCGACGGGATTTTGCAACCGGACAGCGGCCAGATCATTTTGGATGGCAAGCCGGTCAAAATCTCGTCGCCCACAATGGCACAGCAACTGGGCATCGGCTTTGTGCATCAGGAAATCGCACTGTGCCCGGATGTGTCGGTGGCCGAGAACATTTTCATGGCCAAGACCAATGTCAGCCGGTCGTGGCTGATGGATTACCGCAAGCTGGAACGCGACGCGGTCGAGGTGTTCCGCCAGCTCAGCGACATTGATCCTTCGGTGCTGGTGAAAAACCTTTCGATCTCGAACCAGCAGCTGGTTGAGATCGCCAAGGCCCTGACGCTGGATTGCCGCATTCTGATCCTGGACGAACCCACAGCCGCACTCACGGAAACCGAGGCGCAGACCCTGTTTGGGATCATGCGCAAACTGGCGGATCAGGGGATTTCGATCATCTATATCTCGCACCGGATGGTTGAGATATTCGACAATTGCGACCGGGTATCCGTGTTCCGCGATGGTCAGCATATCGTCACCAACAATGTCGCCGATATTCAGCCCAGCGATGTGGTCAACGCGATGGTCGGGCGGGTGATCGACAATCTGTATCCCGAAAAGCAGGATGTGCCGTCGGATGAGGTCATCCTTGACGTGCGCAACCTGACCGAGACGACGCGCTTCCGCGATGTGAGTTTTTCGCTGAAAAAAGGTGAAATTCTGGGCATTGCGGGCCTGATCGGCGCTGGCCGCAGCGAGATCGTCAAAGGTATCTGCAAGCTTGAGGGCGACGTGACCGGTCAGGTCTGGCTGAACGGCGAAGAGCTGAAGCTGCGCAACTATCAGGACAGTATCGCCAGGGGGATGGTGTACTTGTCCGAGGACCGCAAAGGGGATGGCGTGTTCCTTGACCTGCCCATCGCCGCCAACATCTCGGCCCTGAAACTTGAACAGGTGGCCAACGGGATCGGTCTGATCCAGTCGGGCACAGAAGAGGCGCAGGCCGAGGCGTTGGGGCGCAAGCTGAACCTCAAATGCGGGTCATTGAGCGACCCGGTGTCGTCCCTGTCAGGGGGCAATCAGCAAAAGGTGGCGCTGGCCAAGATGCTCTCGGTCAATCCGCGCCTGATCTTTCTGGATGAACCGACCCGCGGGGTCGATGTGGGCGCAAAGTCCGAGATTCACCGTATTCTGCGCGATCTGGCCACAGACGGCGTGGGGATCGTGGTGATCTCGTCCGAGCTGCCCGAACTGATTGGTGTCTGTGACCGGGTGCTGGTGGTGCGCGAAGGGCGCATCAGCGGGCAGGTCACGGGCGATGAGATGACAGAAGAAAACATCATGCACCTTGCCTCGGTCCTGGACACGCAGGCCACGGTCGCATGAGCGGAGAAACGAAAATGGACAACACCGTGAACCTGAACCAAGCAGGTGCGACCGACAGCACACCCCCCCTGAAGCGCTTGTTTCGGATGCGGGAAACCGGGCTGATCGTCATCATCCTGGCGCTGTTTGTCATCATGTCCTTTGCCTCGCCGTATTTCCTGACCTGGGCGAATATGCGGGCGATGTCGATGGCCTTTGCCGTCGATGGTCTGCTGGTGATCGGAATGACGATCCTGCTGATTTCCGGGGGCATTGACCTGTCAGTGGGCTCGGTGACCGCGCTGGCGATGGTGATTGCGGGGTGGCTTTTTCTGAGCGGGATTGATCCCTGGGTGGCATCGGCCATGGCGATTGCGCTGTGTACGGGGATCGGCGCTTTCATGGGGTTCTTTGTGACCCGCGTGGGCCTGCACCACTTCATCGTATCGCTGGCGATCATGGTGATTGCGCGCGGTGCCTGCCTGCTGTTCACCGGGGGACGACCTCTGGGCCTTTATACCCTGCCGCCCGAGTTCAAGTTCATCGGGCAGGGGTCCATCGGGCCGATCCCGATTGTGATCATCATTTTCCTGGTCTTTGTGATTGCCTTTGATTTCATGCTGCGCCGGACAACCATGTTCCGCAAAGTGTTCTACACCGGCAGCAACGAAAAGGCCGCCGCCTATTCCGGCATCCGCACCAAAAAGGTGATCTTTCTGACCACCACCCTGTGTTCAACCCTGTGTGGCGTGGCTGGCATCATCTACATGGCCCGGTTCGGCTCAGCCCAACCTACGTTTGGACTGGGGCTGGAGCTGACCATCATCGCCGCTGCCGTGATCGGCGGGGCCAGCCTGAATGGTGGCTCGGGCTCGATCCTTGGGGCAATTCTGGGCGTGATCCTGCTGTCGCTGGTGTCCAGTTCGCTGGCGCTGCTGGATGTGTCGGTCTACTGGCAGGACATCATTCGCGGCTCGATCCTGCTGGCGGCGGTGACCATCGACCATTACCTGAACAAAAGGCGCGGGTGATGGTCGAAAAGAAGAAAGACTTTGAACTGATCCGGCAGATTCACACCGTTCTGGTCCTGCATTACCTTGAGGGCAAGAAACAGGCCGACATTGCCCGCGATCTGAACCTGTCGAATTCCAAGGTCAACCGCCTGATCACGCAGGGCCGCAAGATGGGCATGGTCAAGATCGACGTGGAAAGCCCGTTCGATGCCCTGATGGATATTGAACGGAACCTGACCAAGCTGACCGGGCTGAGCGATGCGATTGTCACGCCCTCGGTCGCGGGCAGCGCCGAGACGACCTTGCAACAGGTCGGCCGTGCCGCCGCCAGCCATCTGGTGGAAACGCTGCGCGACGGGGACGTCATCGCGATCACCGGCGGTAAGGCGGTCAGTGCCACGGTTGAGGCGTTGGAGGCCGAGCGCGCCTTTGACGTCACCGTGGTGCCGCTGACCGGGGGCATTCAGGGCAAGTATTACACGGATGTGAACCATCTGGCGACGCGGATGGCGGATCGGTTGGGCGGGCAGACCATGCTGCTGCACGCGCCCCTCTTTGCCGAAAGCCGCGATCAGCGGGATATGCTGACACAGGTCTCATCCATCCGCGAGGTGATGGATCTGGCCCGTCGCGCCAATGTTGCGCTGGTGGGGATCGGATCGATCGAGCCTGAGGGTTCCAGCTATTACGACCTGCATCCGGTGCCCGAGGCCGACCGCAAGATGCTGATGGGCATGGGCGTGATCGGAGAGTTTCTGGCCCATCTGATCCACATCGACGGGTCGGTGTCGAACTATGCGCTGAATTCGCGGCTGGTGTCGGTGGCCCCGCCTGATCTGGCGCAATGCACCCGGGTGATCGGGGTCAGCGCGGGCGCGCAAAAAGTGCTGCCAATCAAGGCCGTGCTGAATGGCAAATTTCTCAATTCGCTGATCCTGGACGAAGAGACAGCGACCGCAGTCATACAGGAAATGGAAGGAACACGGGATGTCGCATGAGATGCTGACACGAGAAATCGGAGCATCCGGGATCGAGGCCTCGGTCATCGGTCTGGGTACATGGGCCATCGGCGGCTGGATGTGGGGCGGCACGGATGAGGCTAAGTCCATCGCCGCGATTCAGGCGTCGGTCGATGCGGGCGTAACGCTGATCGACACGGCCCCCGCCTATGGGCAGGGTGTGGCCGAGGATATTGTCGGCAAGGCGCTGAAAGGCCGCCGCGATCAGGTGGTTCTGGCCACCAAATGCGGGCTGGTCTGGCATACGCAGAAGGGCAACCACTTCTTCGACTATGACGGAAAGCCGGTACATCGCTACCTGGGCAAGGACGCGATTATCCATGAGGTCGAACAAAGCCTGACCCGTCTGGGCACCGACTATATCGACCACTACATCACCCACTGGCAGGACCCGACCACCCCCATCGCTGAGACGATGGAGGCGCTGGAGACCCTGAAACAGCAGGGCAAGATCCGATCCATCGGGGCCAGCAATACCTCGGTCGATGAGGTCAAAGCCTATGTCGCCGCCGGTCAGTTGGATGCGATTCAAGAAGAATACTCGATGGTCAAGCGTGACATCGAGGGCACGCTGCTGCCAGTCTGTCGTGAGAATGGCGTGTCGGTCCTCAGCTATTCCTCGCTGGCGCTGGGGCTGCTCAGCGGCAAGATCGGGCCGGATCGTGAATTCACGGGCGATGATCAGCGCAAGGACAACCCGCGCTTTTCCATGGCCAACCGGCAGAAGGTCGCGGACCTGATGGAGACCATCGCACCGATTGCCGAAGCGCATGGCGCGACGCTGGCCCAAACGGTCATCGCGTGGACAGTTCAGCAGCCCGGCATCACCTTTTCGCTGTGCGGGGCGCGCGATGCGGCGCAGGCGGTCGAGAATGCAAAGGCAGGGCTATTGCGCCTGTCCGAGACCGAGATCGCCGAGATCAATCGCCAGGCCGTTTCGCATCTGAGCGATCTGGACAGCTAAGCCTATCTGCCGCGTCAAGAACGGGATCGTCATGTCAGACCAAAGACAGAAAAACCTGACAAAACTGCGTGGCGATGCGGTGTTTGATGCGGTCGTGATCGGCGGTGGCGTCAACGGGATCGGTGTCTATCGCGAGCTGGCTTTGCAGGGGCTGCGGGTGCTGTTGGTCGAGCGCAATGATTTTGCCTCGGGCTGCAGTGCGGCCCCGTCCCGAATGATCCATGGCGGGTTGCGCTATCTGGAAAATGGTGAGTTTGATCTGGTGCGGGAATCCCTGCGCGAGCGTGACGCGCTTTTGCTGAACGCGCCGCATATGGTTCAGCCCCTGCCGACGGTGATCCCGATCACTTCTGTCTTTTCGGGTATGTTCAATGCAGCGGCCAGTTTCTTTGGCTGGCAAGGCAAACCCTCAAGCCGGGGGGCGGTGCCGATCAAACTGGGCCTTTCGCTATATGACTGGGTGACGCGCAAACGGCGTGTTCTGCCGAAACACCATTTCAACAGCGCTGCGCGCACGCGACAGGACTGGCCCGAGCTGACCCCCAAAGCCACGCGGTCGGCGGTTTATTACGACGCGCAGATCACCCATCCTGAACGGCTGTGTCTTGAGATGATCCGCGATGTCGAGGCCGCCGAGCCAGAGTGCATCGCGCTCAACTACGCGGAAATGACCAAGGTGGGCGACAGCTATGCCGTCACCGACCGACGCAGCGGTCAGGCGATGCGGATTGTACCCAAGGTGATCGTGAACGCCACGGGCGCCTGGCTGGACGACACGACGCGCGACCTGGGGGGTGCTGTCAATGAGCAGATGGTTTCGGGCACCAAAGGCTCGCACCTGATTATCGACAACCCGGCCCTGTTGCAGGCGCTTGGCGGGCATATGGTTTACTTTGAGAACACCGATGGGCGCGTCTGCATCGTGTTTCCCTATCAGGGCAAAGTTCTGGCCGGATCGACCGATATTCGCGTCGACAAGGCCGCGCGGGTGCGGTGTGAGCCGGAAGAGGCCGACTATATCCTCGGATCTCTGGGCCTTGTCTTTCCCGGCGTTGAGATTGCGCCGGATCAGGTGGTCTTTAGCTATAGCGGCATCCGACCCCTGCCGCGCAGCGATCAGGACTTCACCGGGCGGATTTCGCGCGGCCACGACACGCGTCGGTTGGACGGGGACGTGCCGCAATTCTGCATGGTGGGTGGCAAATGGACCACGTTCCGCGCCTTTGGTGAGCAGACGGCGGATGAGGTGCTGGCCGAGCTGGGGAAACAACGGAAAACCACGACCCTTGGGCTGGCTATCGGAGGAGGGGCGCAATTCCCCGACAACACAGCCACCCTTCGGAAAAGGCTGATGGATGAGTTCGGCATCTCAGCCGATCGTGTGCAGCATCTGATCGCGCATTACGGCACGCAGGCCAGAGATGTGGGGCGGTTCTGCCAGACAGCGCCGGACGCGCCGTTGGATGAGGGCTGCCCATATACCGAGGCCGAGATCGTTTGGCTGATGCGCACCGAATTTGTGGAAACGCTGTCGGACATTGTCCTGCGGCGCACCGCGCTGGCCATCACGGGCCAGATTTCAGCGGCTCTGCTGGACAGGTTGGGCGGCATGTTCGCCAAGGAACGCGGCCTCAGCCCGCAAGAGATCACCGATCAGACTCAAACCCTGATCCATGAATTGTCCGAGTTTTATGGCGTGTCCGCCGAGGCTCTGACCGCACGAAACAAGGAACGGAGAACAGAATGCGCGTAAGCACCAAGGCCCGGATGAACCGGATGTTTACCAATGGGGGCTGTCTGGACGTGGCGATTGACCACGGGGTCTGCAACGAGCCCAGCTTTATGGTCGGGCTTGAGGATATGGCAGGCGTGATGGACACGCTGATCGGGGCCAAGCCGGACGCGATCCAATGTGCCTATGGTCAGGCCGACCTGCTGCAATCGCGGCCCGAAAAGGACAAGCCCGCGCTGGTGATGCGGATCGACATGGGCAACCCCTATAACGATCAGCGCCACCGGGTCATGTGGTCGATGCTGCAAAACGCGGATGAGCCGATCATCGGCGCGCTGGAAATGGATGCAGCCGCCGTGGTGGTGAACCTCTTCATGCTGCCCGATGAGCCGGAACTGTTCCGCCAATGCGTCGAAAACATCAGCAAGGTGCGCGCGGCCTGTCACAAGTACGGGATGCCGTTGATGATTGAACCTCTGGTCATGCTGCCCAACGATGTGCGGGGTGGCTATCAGGTGGATGGCAATGCGGAAAAGATCGTGACGCTGGTGCGTCTGGCCTCGGAAATGGGGGCGGATATTATCAAGGCGGATCCTACTGAGAACCCCGAGGATTTCCACCGCGTGATCGAAGCTGCGCGCGTACCGGTTCTGGTGCGCGGCGGCGGCAAGGAAGACCTGAAGAACGTGCTGATGAAATCCGCCGCCCTGATGGCGCAGGGCGCGCAGGGGATGGTCTATGGCCGCAACATCTATCAGCATGACAACCCCAAGGCCGTGGTGGCGGCGCTGATGGCGATGATCCACAACGGGGCCAGCGGCGAAGAAGCGTGGGACATCTATAACCGTGGCTAAGAACGGGTATATTCTGGGACTGGATGCGGGGAACACGGTCATCAAGGCCGTGCTCTTCGATCTGAACGGGCAGCCGGTGGCGATGCAGGCGCTGGACGGGCAGTCCTCGACCCCGCAACCGGGGCATGTGGAACGTGACCTGAACGAGCTCTGGTCGAATGCACGGCAGGTGATCGCCGGATGTATCGAAGAGGCCGGGATCACGCCTGATCAGATCATCGGCGTCGGCTGTGCCGGGCATGGCAACGGGCTGTACCTGCTGGACAAGGCGGGTGCGCCCTTGGTGGGCATTCAATCGCTGGATACCCGCGCGGCTGAGATGGCCGGGGAATTGTCCGAGGCTGCAGGCGATGCGCTGCATGCGATCTGTCTGCAAAAGCCGTGGCCATCGCAAACTCCGGTTCTGCTGGCCTGGATCAAACGACACCGGCCCGAGATTTATGCCCAAACCGGCACGGTTATGCTGTGCAAGGATTTCATCACCTACAAACTGACCGGTGAGCGGGTCAGCGACATCTCGGACATGTCGGGCTGTGGCCTGACGCGCATGCCGGACGGTACCTATGATGACGGTCTGCTGGCCCTGTACGGTCTGGGCGATGCTGGGGACATGCTGCCCCGGCTGATCGACCCCGCAGATATCGCCGGAACAGTCACACCCGAGGCGGCAGAGGCCACGGGTCTGGCCGCAGGCACACCGGTGATCGGAGGCTATTTTGACGTGGTGTCCAGCGCCATGGGCTCGGGCGTTGTCCGTGCCGGAGAAGCCTCGATCATCGCAGGGACCTGGAGCATCAATCAGGTGTTCTCGGACGCGCCTGCCGTCAATGACGACCTGTTCATGGTGTCAGGCTTTGGGCCAAACCGGTTTGTGAACATCGAATCCAGCGCCACATCGGCGGCAAATCTGGAATGGTATGTGCGCGAATTCGTCGAACGCGGCGCGCACCACGATGACCCGTTCGGCTATTGCAACGCCAAGGTGGCCGAGGTCACCCCCGCATCGGATGATCCGTTCTTTCACCCGTTCCTTTATGGTTCGGGGCAGGGGGCCGCGTTCCGGGGCGGGTTCTATGGCCTTGCGGGCTGGCATGGCGAAGGCCACATGCTGCGCGCCCTGTTCGAAGGCGTACTGTTCGAACATCGCCGCCATGTCGAGGTTCTGCAGGCCGCAGACGTTCGTTTTGACCGCGCTGTCCTTTCGGGTGGCGGATCGCGCAGCCCGGTCTGGCCGCAGATGTTTGCCGATTGTCTCGGTGTTCCGATCTATGTGGCCGAGGCGCAGGAGACCGGCGCGTTGGGCGCGGCCATCGGGGTCTCGGTGGCGACGGGCACTTACGGGTCCTACGAAGAGGCGATTGGCCAGATGACCCGCCGCAAATCCGAGTTTCTGCCAGATGCGGCAATGCAGGCCCATTATGACACGCGATACGCGCAGTATCTGGCTTTGATTCAGGCCATGCGCGGGTTTTGGGATAGCGTTCCAAAGGCGGATTAAGTGTATATTCGCGCCAGCGCAGCAAGAAAGACAACAGACCAATGACAGACGCCCGCAAACTTGATGGGGAATACGACTATATCATCGTCGGCGCAGGCACCGCCGGGTGTGTTCTGGCCAACCGCCTGACCGAGGACCCCAAAACGCGGGTGCTGCTGCTGGAAGCGGGCGGGTCGGACAATTACCACTGGGTGCATATCCCGGTGGGATACCTCTATTGCATCGGCAACCCGCGCACCGACTGGATGATGAAAACCGCGCCCGAGCCGGGGCTGAACGGGCGGTCTCTGGTCTATCCGCGGGGCAAGGTTCTTGGCGGCTGCACCTCGGTCAACGGCATGATCTACATGCGCGGACAGGCGGCGGATTACGATCACTGGCGGCAATTGGGCAATACCGGCTGGGGCTGGGATGATGTCCTGCCTTATTTTCTGAAATCCGAAGATCACCACGCGGGCGACAGCGACATGCATCGCGGCGGTGGTGAGTGGAAGGTGTCCCGACAACGCGTGCAATGGGACATTCTGAAAGCTGTGCAGGACGGGGCCAAAGAGTTCGGCATTCAGCCCCGTGCGGATTTCAACGATGGCAGCAACGAAGGCACGGGTTTCTTCGAGGTCAACCAACGCAACGGCGTGCGCTGGAACACAGCCAAGGGTTTCCTGCGCCCCGCAATGAAACGCCCCAACCTGCGGGTGTTGACCCATGCTGAAACCCAATCGCTGTTGTTTGATGGCAAACGGGTGACGGGCGTGTGCTTTGTGCACAAAGGCACCCGGCATGAGGCGCGGGCCGGGGCCGAAGTTCTGCTGGCCGCAGGGGCCATCAACTCACCCAAGATACTGGAGCTGTCGGGGGTCGGGCGCCGCGACGTTCTGGCCGGGCATGGGATCAATGTTCACCATGAAAGCGCCGGCGTGGGCGAAAATCTGCAAGACCATCTGCAAATTCGCACCGTGTTCAAGGTTCAGAATGCCAAGACCCTCAACACGATGGCAAATTCCGTGTTCGGCAAGGCGAAGATCGCGCTGCAATATGGGTTGACGCAATCCGGCCCAATGTCGATGGCGCCCAGTCAGTTTGGCATGTTCACCAAATCCAATCCCGATCTTTCCACGCCGGACCTGGAGTACCACGTGCAACCCTTGTCCACGGACAAGCTTGGCGATCCACTGCATCCGTTTCCGGCCATTACAGTTTCGGTCTGCAATCTGCGCCCTGAAAGCGTAGGGACATGTCATATTCAAGGGACGGATACGCAATCCCAGCCCGACATTCGCCTCAACTACCTGTCGACCGACAATGACCGGCAGGTCGCCGTAAAATCTGTACGTCAGGCCCGCCAGATCATGACGGCCAAAGCGTTGCGGCCCTATCAGCCCGAAGAGATCCTGCCGGGTCCGTCGATGGACAGCGAAGAGGACCTTGTGAAAGGTGTCGGTGATATTGCCACCACGATCTTCCATCCCGTGGGCACCTGCAAAATGGGCTCGGACGCCAATGCGGTGGTGGACACCGATCTGAAGGTACACGGTCTGACGGGGCTGCGTGTTGTGGATGCCTCGATCATGCCCAAGATCGTCTCGGGCAATACGGCATCCCCGGTTGTGATGATCGCTGAAAAAGCGGCGGATTTGATACGCACCGGGCGCTGATCCGGCGTTTTCCCCGCGTCTGCAGCTGGATTCCGCGCTATACCTATTGCGTGATTGAGTGCTAAAGCCTTTTGCGGCCCCGACCCAGCGCAGAAAGGATAGCCAGAGTTGAACGCCAGCGGACCCGATCCTGACACATTGCGCCTGATTGCCCGTGTTCTGACCCTGCATTTCCAAGAGGGGCAGTTGCAGGCCGAGATTGCCAACAGCCTCAAGCTGTCGACAGCCAAGGTGAACCGGCTGATCAAACAGGGGCGCGAGATGGGCATGGTCGAGTTTCGCATCCACAGCCCGTTCCAACGCTTGTTCGATCTGGAAAACCAGATCAAGAAACGCTGGCCTTTGTCTGAATGTCTGGTGGTCGATACGGTGACTGAAAACGCCGACACGACTTTGGATTTGGTCAGCAAAACAGCGGCGCAATACCTGCAGAACATTCTGAGGGATGAGGACGTACTGGCGATTTCGGGCGGCAAAACACTGAGCGCTTTGGCCAGCCACCTGCAATCCGGTGCGGCGACGTCGAATGTCGTCGTGCCGATGACCGGCGGTGTGCAGGGACAATATTATACAGATGTGAATCATATCGCCACCCGGATCGCCGAAGGGTTGGGTGGAACCGCGATCCTCATCCACGCACCGTTGCATGCTGATACACAGCAAGAGCGCGACATGCTTTTGTCCGTGCGTGCGATCAGCAATGTGATGGACACGGCGCGGGCGGCGAATGTCTCACTTATGGGTCTTGGCGCGGTTGTCGGAGACGGCGCAACGTATTATCGCGCGCATCCCATTCCCGAGGACCGCCGTGCCCAGCTGTATCAGGATGGCGTGCGGGCCGAGTTGCTGGGGCATCTGGTGGATGGGCAGGGTGTGTTGTGTGACAACGCGCTGAATTCGCGGCTGGTGAGCCTTCCGTTAGAGACAGCCCGTCAAATCCCTGTTCGAATTGGTGTTGCGGCGGGACCTGCCAAGGTGGAACCGGTGCGCTCTGTCCTGAACGGGGGGCACCTGACAGCGTTGGTGATCGATGATGTGATGGCGCAGGCGGTGCTCAGGGGTTAAGACATGCCCTAAGGGCGATCAGGTTTCCGCAACGGCAGGGTTGCCCCGGTCCAATCCAATTGTCAGGCTGGTATGTACAGAACATCACTCGATCGTCGAGGGTAGAGTGCGGATGCCCCGGTCAGCACCTGACCGATGCGCATCTGCGCCTGTTCAGCTGTTCTTGGAACGTGCCAAATCCCCCGACCCTCGCCCTGAACCGGAGGCCGATCCATGTCCGCACCCCATTTGTCACCTGTCGAGGCACACCTCCCCGATCTTGACGCGCTGTTGCTGGCGCAAAAGCAAGCCTTTCTTGCGGATCCGATGCCTGATCACGCAACGCGTATTCGGCGGTTGGACAAGCTGCATAACGCAGTTCTGGACAACCGGGACCGTATAATAGCGGCCTGTAACGCGGATTTTTCCAACCGCGCATCCGCCGAAACCGAACTGGCCGAGATCATGCCTGTGTTGGATGGTATTGCGTATTATCGCAAGCGTCTGCGCAAGCTGATGAAGCCGCAACGTCGTCATGCGCCTTTGACGGTTTTGCCTGCCAAGGTTGAGGTCCGCTATCAGCCTCTGGGTGTTGTGGGGATTGTGGTGCCGTGGAATTTTCCCTTTTTCCTTGGGCTTTCGCCACTGGTGGGCGTGCTGGCCGCGGGGAACCGGGCGATGATCAAGACCTCAGAATTTGCACCGCAGTCAGGTGAGGTGCTGAAAGACATCCTGAGCAGCATTTTTTCCGAGGAAGAGGTGGCTGTCGTCACCGGCGGGGTTGAGGTCGCGACCGAATTCACCAAACTGCCGTTTGACCATCTGGTGTTTACCGGCTCGACTCAGGTTGGCAAGATCGTGATGCGGGCCGCCGCCGAAAACCTGACCCCTGTGACGCTGGAATTGGGCGGCAAGTCCCCGGCGATCATCCATGACGACTTTCCGCTGGATGAGGCCGCCCGCAGGATCGGCTTTGGCAAGGGGTTCAACGCGGGTCAGATTTGCGTGTCGCCCGACTATGTTCTGTGCCCGCGCGACAAGGTGGATGCCTTTGCGCCCGAATTCGCAAGCGCGATGCAATCCGCCTATCCAGACCTCAGGGACAATGACGACTACACCGCCATTATCACAGACCGGCAGAAGACCCGGCTGGAAGGATACCTGAAAGACGCCGAAGAAAAAGGCGCGCAGATCATCACGATCAATCCAAAGGATGAGGCATTTGAAGGCACCCGGAAGATGCCGCTTTCACTGGTGTTGGGGGCGGATGCGTCGATGCTGGTGATGCAAGAGGAAATCTTTGGCCCGATCCTGCCCGTCATCCCCTATGACACGATGGATCAGGCGATTGCCTTTGTGAATGACCGCCCGCGCCCCTTGGCGCTGTACTACTTTGACTGGGACAAAGCCCGCGCCGATGACATTCTGGCCCGCACCCATTCGGGCGGCGTTTGCGTGAACGACACCGTAACGCATGTGGGTGTGGATGACATTCCCTTTGGCGGCATCGGCCCGTCAGGCATGGGGCATTACCACGGAGAAGAAGGATTTCGCACCTTTTCCAAAGCCAAGGGCGTTCTGCGCAAGGGCAAGTTCAACGCCACGGCTCTGGTTGCGCCCCCGTGGGGCAATTTCATGTACAGACAACTGATGCGCCTGCAGGCCATCCGCTTTCGCCGTCGCAAGATCGACTAGGGGCAGCCAACGACCTGCGGGATCAGCATCATTCGGTTTCCGAAGACTGCGCCCACAGGTTGATGTCTTCTTCGGCGCTGATCTCATCGATTTTGGCAAGCTCGTCTTCGGTGAACTCAAGATTGTCGACGACGCCAGCGCAATCAATGATCTGCTCAGGCCGTGAGGCTCCGATCAAGGCGGTTGTCACGCGCCCGCCTCGCAAAACCCAAGCCAGGGCCATCTGAGCCAGGGTTTGCCCGCGCGCCGCAGCCATATCGTTGAGCGCCCGCACCGAGGCCAGAGAGCGTTCGTTTATCATCCCGTCCAGCAGGGATTTTCCCTGCGTGGCGCGGCTGCCATCGGGGATCTGGCCCAGATATTTGGACGTCAGAATCCCCTGCGCCAAGGGTGTAAAGGCAATCGACCCGACCCCAAGATCATCCAGCGTATCCAGCAGCCCGTCATGTTCGACCCAGCGGTTGAGCAGGTTGTAAGAGGGCTGATGGATCAGGCAGGGCGTGCCCAGTTCGTTCAGGATTTTCACCGCTTCGCGCGTGCGTTTGGAGTTATAGCTGGAAATGCCGACATACAGCGCACGGCCCGACCGTACGATATGATCCAGTGCGCCCATCGTCTCTTCCAGCGGGGTGTCGGGATCGAACCGGTGGGAATAGAAGATATCCACGTAATCCAAACCCATACGCGCCAGCGACTGATCACAGGATGCGATCAGGTATTTGCGCGATCCCCACTCGCCATAAGGTCCGGGCCACATGTCGTAACCCGCTTTGGATGAGATGATCAGCTCATCCCGATACCCGGCCAGATCGGTTCTTAGGATTTCTCCAAAGGCGGTTTCGGCGGAACCGGGAGGCGGGCCATAGTTATTGGCCAGATCGAAATGCGCGATACCGTGATCAAACGCGGTCCGGCACAGGGCGCGCTTGACCTCATGCGGGGTATCGCCGCCGAAATTGTGCCACAGCCCAAGGCTGACGGCGGGCAGTTTGAGGCCGGATTGCCCACAGCGCCGATAGACCATCCGGTCATAGCGGTCAGGGTCCGGGCGGTAGGGTATATTGGCGGGTTTGGGCGGTCGCTGCGGTTTTGTCATGGGCGTATCATCGCCGGAACGGAATAGTTGTCAAATCAACTAAATTAGAGGCCCCCGCCAACAGCGATTGGCAGGGGCGCATCTTAAGCTGAAACGCCTTGGATCAGGCGAAACCGCCGACCAGACCCAGCGTGTCAAAGTCGCGGCGCAGGGTGTTGGACGCCAGCGTCAGTGCTTCGCCGTGGCGTTCGATCAACTCGGCGCGGCGGGCCGCGTCGCGGGTTGTATCGATGGCACCCCAGATGGCGGCCAGCGTTTCGATATTGTCGCGCAGGCGTGCCAGCGTCTCTGCATCCGATGCGGCGGCTGAGATATTGGCCGCCGACACTTTGCCCACACCCGGCACGGTCTGCGGACCGCCGCTGGTGTAGCCCTCGGGGATGTCGCCCTTGCAGTTGATCACCTTGCGGTAGCGGATGGCCGACAGGATCTGATCAACGGCCTGCTTGGCCCCCTCCACGCGCGAGGTATGCTCGGTATCCGCGGCGGCATGGGGCAGCAGCTCCAGACGGCCGGGGAAGGCGTCGATCAGCGGGCGATAGGGGACCATCGGGCCGAACAGGCTGCCATCATCGGCCACGAACAGGTCGGCGTCGATGGCGGCATAGCGGACCTTGCCGCTGTCCATTGCCGCGTGCAGGGCGTCGGCATCCACGACCTCGCCCCGGTCATAGTTGACCAGAACCGCGCCATCGTTCAGCGCGTTCAGAACCGAGGCACCGACCAGGCCGGCATTGGCAAAAGTGCCATCCGTGCCCTTGGCCCCCAGACCGGTATGGGGCGACAGAACGTCGGCACCGGCTGCGGCCTCTTCGGGGGTGGCAGCGTAGATGAAGCCTTCGGATTCGATCCATTTGCGGTGATGTTCGCGGGCATAGATCGCAACGCTCATGCCAAAGGCTTGACCCAGCTTGGCGACCTCGCGGCCGATATTGCCATAGCCGATCACACCCATCCGTTTGCCTTCCAGCTTTTCGGTCGGGTAGTCGCGCAGGTGCTTGCCGGTGTCAAAGTCGCCTTTGACCACGCGGTCATGCATTTCCTGAACGTCCAGATCGGGCAGAACACGCAGCAAGGCTTTCATCGCTGTTTGTGCTGTTGCGCGGCTGTTGAAGCTGGGCGTGTTCATCAGCGGAGCAGCCCCGCCGGTGCCGTCACCACCGCCCCAGCAAGCGCAGGCCATGTTGCCGGTGCCCGCGCCGATCCGCACACCGCCTTCGGGGAAGGTGGCGTTCTCGGGGAAGAAGGTCGCTGCCGCGATCACCGCGTCATACTGGTTGCCGCAGCAGGCTTCGGTCAGTTCCTCATGCGTCGACAGATCGGGCAGGTAGAAGAAATGCTGCCCGGCGGGCAAGTCCGAGCCGTCCCAGCCGCCCAGCGTAAAGGTCGCGCCCTGCGATTCCACATAGGCTTTGACCTCGGACGGGTCGGGTTGACCATCCGCTCCGAACTTCAGACCCACCAGATCGGCGACCAGAATGCGGTAGGCGCGGTTCGGGTCGTCCTGACGAGCGTTGGCATCCGCCACGGTGCTGGGGTCGAACGTGGTGCCTTGGGCGGCCAGTTCTTCCTCAAGCACAACGATCTTGGCGCGGTGATAGGCGTATGAGATATTCTCAAGCAGCAGGTCAATGTCGCTGGTTTCGCGAATGCCGCCGATCCAGGCGCGATAGTCGCCCGGCGTGCCGGGGAAGGCGTTGACATAGCGCGCGGCGTCCAGGCCGGGTTCGTAATCGCCATTGGGATGGGTCAAGCCCTCATACCCTAGCAACTGTTTCGAGCGTGCGATGATGCGCGCGTGCAGATCGGGGTCGGTGATACCCGGATCATTCACCGCCAGCAGGGTCACCGCCGCGCCGCGCTTGTCCGCGTTGGACACGCCCGCCACCAGCAGATCCTGCTCGGCCAGCCAGTCATCCAGGCGTTTTCGGTTGGTGGCCGACCTCTGGTTCATCACCTCGACCGAGCCGATCAGGCGTTCAACCCGCAGCAGGCAATAGGTGGTTTCGGCAAAGGCCAGCGACGAGAAGGTGTTGATCACGCCACCGGTCATCTTGTTGGCACCGGCATCGTAGAACGGGCCGAGGCCCACGGTTTTCTCACCGGTCAGCGGTTTCTTGGCATCCGTCGGCACCACCAGTTTCAGCTGGCGTGCAATCGCCCAGGCCGGGTTTTTCTGGTTGTCTTCGATCAGCTGCATCGCCGCCGGGGTGAACGACGCCAGGAAATAGCCCGAAACACCGCCGATCGCCTTCTGGAACGGGGTAAAGATGCAGCATTTGGTCATGAACGCCTCAACGACCGGCTGGCTCCAAGGCATTGCGCCCAGCATCGAGGTCGCGTCGATCATCGCATGGCGGTTCTGCGGGTCGCGATCCAGCCAGTCCAGCAGCGACTTTACCTCTTCCTCGGTATAAGTGGTGGCGCCGGTGGTCTCGTGACCAACGCCCACGAACAGCGTCACGCCCATCGCCTCAAGCGCGTCCGCAGAGGGGATCGCGCCTTCAGCACCTGCGAAGATCACCTTGTCTGCGTTGCCATTGGCGGCGAATTGCTGCAGCTCAAGGATTTGCGTGCCCCAGCTTTGGCGGAAAAACCCACCGGCCTTGGCGTCATCGGATTCCGGTTTGGGCGTGTCGACGAACAGTTTCTGGCCGTCCAGATTGGGGTTCATCAGGTGCATGATCGCAACGGTAAAGCCGCTGTGACCGCCCCCCAGACCCACGGCCATCGGGTTCGCCTTGGGGAAGCCGAAATAGCGATGGATGTGGTGCATCATGTCCAGCAGGATCGCATCCGCCGGATAGCCGCGATGCATCGAGCGGCCGATCTCGGCCGTGGTGAACGGGCCCAGATCGTTGCCCTTGTCGTCCAGCTTGCGATAGGTCCGTTCCAGCCAGCGGTCGAACTCAAAACGGTTTTGGCGACCATCCACTTCGTCTTTGATGACATCCGTGATGGGGCCCACACCAAAGAAGGGATTTACTGTGCGCTGCGGGGCACCGTTTCGGGTTGCGTCAATTGATGCGTCGCGCTGAGATTCGAAGTCGCTCATGTCGGTTTCCTTGAGACCGCGTGTTTCCTTTAGTGTACGTTCTAAGAGGAAAAGAAACACTTGGCCCTTTGGATTTGCGACTTAACAGATTCAAACAGCGTCACCCTTTCGGAAAGCTCGCATGTCGTCGTGCCATCCCGCGCACGTGCAGGACTATGCGACATCGGGGCTGGAGATGAGACCCCGGTCAATTTCTAGGCGACGATTTGATGAGGGCGGTCTTTTGCCAGCTGCACCGCTTCGAGGCGGCGCAACTCGTCCAGCGCATGCTGTTGATCGCCGGTCCGGGCCAAAGCGCTTTTATAGGCCCTTAGAACCGAACGCGGACGCCAGGGCAGCGCGGCCTGGGCGACCCATTCGCGCAAGACCGGCGGCAGGCGGTCATAGTCGCGCATCGGATCCTCGCGCCGCCGCCGTCTGCGCAGTTTGGTCTGGCCTAGATTGCGTCTCATGCTTGCGCTCTTATCCCGGCAGTGGGGTGCCCGGTCGCCGCGAAACCGCCGACCGGGGTGGATGTTACAGGCATTCAGCCAGCGTGTTCGCCATATTGCGGATCAGCTGCGGGTAAAGCGCTGTACCGGGTTTAAGGTCAGAGCCCAGCGGATCAATTACGCCTGTTTTGGCATCGGTGCCTTCCAGAACGGTCGCGACAACACCGGGGTTAAACTGAGGCTCGGTCATTACGCAATCGATGCCTTCGTCCTGAATACGTCCCTGAATTTCAGAGATGCGGGCCGGGCTTGGGTCGGTTGCATCGCTGAGCGAGATCGCCCCTGAGGCGGGAAGGTCAAATGCCTCTTCGAAATACTGATAGGCATCGTGAAACACGATAAAGCTGCTGCCACGAACAGGTTCCAGAGTTGCAGAGACTTCTGCAGAGAGGGCATCCATTTCTTCGCGCGCGGCAGAGGCGTTCGCGAAATAGGTACCGGCATTGTCAGGGTCAGCGGCGGATAGCTGTGCTGCGATGACGTTCAGCCACACTTCGGCATTTGCAGGCGAGAGCCAGGCATGCGGATCGTGGTCGCCATGTGCGTGGTCGTGGTGGTCGTCATGCCCATCATGGTCGGCGTGATCTTCGTGATCGTGCTCGTCGTGATCCTTCGCCTCTGCGTGATCTTCGTGATCATGCGCGTCATCGTGGTCGTGTTCATCGTCGTGGCCGTGATCATCATGCGCATGTTCGTCATCATGATCGTGCTCATCCTTATGATCATGGCCATCGTCATCGGCGTGTTCGTCGCCGTGATCGTGCTTTTCATGATCATCGTGGTCCTCGTGATCGTGGGCCTCAAACAGCGCGTTTTCACGGAACTCCAGCAGGGTCGTCCCATCTGCGTCCAACAGGGGTGTGACCGTCGCCCCATCAGCAAGCGTATCAATCGCACCGCCCATCCAGGGGGTCAGGTCTTCGCCGATCCAGAACACCACATCGGCCTCTTGCAGGGCAGATGCCTCGGACGGGCGCAGGTTGTATTCATGAGGCGAGGCGCCTGCGGGAATGATCAGGTCAGGTGTGCCAACACCTTCCATGACACGGGCAACCAGCGAATGCACAGGCGCGATGTCAACGGCCACGTTCGGGGCCTCTGCCAGGGCCGTTCCGCCCAGTAATGCAGCCGTGATTGATAGGGGTAGGAGCTTTCTGGACATCAGGCCCTCATTGTGATTGTATAACGTTACTCGGGGCATACATGATATGGAATAACATGACAAGTGATACGCAACCTTCTGTGGTCGATGAAACGGTTCCGGTCGGGTTTCAGGAGCACGACCACGGCAATTGCGTCGCGTCAGGCCTGGCCGCGGCCGAAGCCCGGTGCAAAGCCGAGGGGCTGCGCCTGACCCCGGTCCGCCGCGAAGTGCTTGAGATGCTGTTGCAAGAACACCGCGCTTTGGGCGCTTATGCAATTCTGGATCGGTTGCGCGATGAGGGGTTCGGCTCGCAACCGCCCGTGGCCTATCGCGCGCTGGATTTTCTGGTGCAGAACGGGTTTGCCCACAAGATCGAGCGGCTGAATGCCTTTATCGCCTGTGCGCACCCTGGCACAGCGCATTCGCCGGCTTTCATGATTTGCAGAAAATGCGACGCGGTGGCCGAGGCGCAATCCACCCCGGCCAAAGGGGTTTTGGGGGCCGCTGCGCGCGCTGCGGGTTTCGAGATTGAGAGAACGGTTGTAGAAGCCGAGGGAATCTGCCCCGATTGCACCGAAAAGGCATAACAATGTCTCTGATCTCTGTCGAAAACCTGAGCGTGCGCTATGGCGCCAACACGGTTTTGCGCAATGTGGATATGACGATCGAACCCGGTGAGATCGTGACGATTGTGGGTCCGAACGGATCGGGTAAGACAAGCCTGTTGCGCTCGATCATCGGTGCGACCAAACCCTGTGCCGGGCGGGTCACCCTGCAGGCGGGGCTGAAGATTGGCTATGTCCCGCAGAAACTGCACATTGATCCGACCCTTCCGATTTCAGTTGAACGGTTCATGCGGCTGACCAGCCAGGTATCGCGGCAGCAATGTTTGGGTGCGTTGGAAAAGGCGGGTGTGCCGGATTTGCTCAAGCGCCAGATGTCGCAATTGTCGGGCGGGCAGTTTCAACGGGTCTTGCTGGCCCGGGCGCTGATCGACCAGCCGCATGTTCTGTTGCTGGATGAGGCCACGCAGGGTCTCGACCAGCCGGGTTCAGCCGCGTTCTATCGTCAGATCGAAGAGGTCCGGCACGAAACCGGGTGCGCCATTCTGATGATCAGCCACGAATTGCACGTGGTCATGAGTGCATCGGACCGCGTGGTCTGCCTGAACGGGCATGTCTGTTGTCAGGGCTCTCCGGCGGTTGTGGCCTCGGCCCCGGAATACCGGGCGCTGTTCGGAACCGGCACGGGTGGCGCGCTGGCGTTGTATCGTCATGATCACGACCACAATCATGACCACTGTGACCACTCTCAGGAAGCTGCAGAATAATGCTGGATGACTTTATGACCCGCGCAACGCTTGCGGGTGTTGGCGTTGCCTTTGCTGCGGCCCCTCTTGGATGTTTTGTCGTATGGCGGCGGATGGCCTATTTCGGCGATGCGACGGCCCATGCCGCGATCCTTGGTGTTGCCTTGTCACTGACCTTTCAACTGTCTGTCTTTACCGGCGCGCTGGCCGTTGCAATGGCGATGGCGCTGACCGTCACGGTCTTGTCTGGCCGGGGTTACGCGATGGATACGCTGTTGGGGGTGATGGCGCATTCGGCACTTGCATTTGGCTTGGTGGCGGTGTCGTTCCTGTCCGGGGTACGCATCGATCTGATGGCTTACCTGTTCGGTGATATTCTGGCGGTATCGCGCTCGGATCTGGTCGTGATCTGGGGTGGCGCGGCGCTGGTTGTGGCGCTGATCGCCTGGCGCTGGTCGCAGCTTTTGACAGCAACCCTGAACGAAGAGCTGGCCTATGCCAGCGGTTTTGATCCCAAGCGCGAGCAGATGATCCTGACGCTGTCTCTCGCCATCACTGTGGCGGTTGCGATCAAAGTGGTCGGGGTTCTGTTGATCGCTGCCATGCTGATCATCCCGGCAGCCGCAGCGCGCAGCCTTGCCCGTTCGCCTGAATCGATGGCTTTGATTGCTGCCGCAATCGGCGCGTTCTCAGCTGTGGCCGGGTTGCGCGGGGCGTATGTCCTGGATACGCCTGCCGGTCCGTCGATTGTCTGTGTCGCCGCTGTGGTCTTTGCCTGCTTCAGCGTGGTTGGATGGCAGACCCGTCAGAAGACCTGAGGGCCTACCCCCCCCCGGTCTTATTCCTGTCGTGCTTTCCATTCCTTGTGTCTTAGGACGGCATTTGCGCCGATCTCTCGGAAGGGTTGAGGCGGGAGCTTTTTCGGCTTGGCTTCGGTGCTGAAGTGTTTTGAGATGTCTGAGCTGTGACCGCAGGCAAGCTCGGCGGCGGCGATGCCGGTGAGGGTGCCGCGAGCCGTGCCCAATCCGTTCTGGACGCAGGCCGAAAACACGCCGGTGTCAACCTCCCGCGTGACCGAGACACCGTTGAGGCTCAGGCATAGGTGGCCAGCCCATTGGTATTGCATCTGCAGGCCCGCCAGCTGCGGAAAGCGCTGGTCGAATTTACGCTGCATCACCTTTGAGGCGCGCTCCAGGTCGCGGGCGGTCGCGGCCATGCCGGGGCGCAGCGCGGCGCAGGTGCGGGTGATGATGCGGTTGCCGCCCTGACCGGTATCGATCCGGCGCATGGTGGTGCCCATGGGATCAGACGGGGTGACGCCCCAGCGGGGCTGGCCGCCCAGCTTTTTCAGGGTATCCGCGTCCAGTTCCGGGGTCATCACGGCAAACAGGAACAACTGCATCAAGTGATTGCGCTCAATGCCAAAGCTTTCCAGATGGCCATTGACCGTCAGGATCACCTTGGGCGCGGTGACGCTGCCCTTACCCGTCTGCACCCGCCAATCCTGACCCGTGCGGGCAAAACTGGTGACGGGGCTGTTTTCAAAGATGCTTACCCCTTGCCCGGACAGCCCGCCAGCCAGCCCACGGATATAGCCCGCCGGCTGCAGGATCACCGTGCCCGAGGTATAAAGCCCCGAAGAGTAGTGGCGTGAGCCGGTCAGCTCATACATCTGCTGGGCGTCCAGCGCCTGACTGGTCTCTCCGAGAGAGGTAAGATGCTGCGCGTAGCTTTTGTTGTGCGCCTCAGCCGCGTCGCTGACCGCGCCGTTGACCTTGCCGCTTTGGTCGAAATAGTTCGGGTCGATCTGATATTCTTCGACCGCCGTGCGGGCAAAGCTGATGGCATGGCGGTTCAGGTCGATCATCTTGCGATCATCGCCGCCGCCGGAATAATCGTCCGAGGCCAGATCATGGGGCAGGTCGATCATGAAGCCCGAGTTACGCCCCGCCGCGCCCTCGGCAATGCGGGCGGCTTCGATCACCGCAACCTTGGCTTGCGGCTCCAGTTGCAGAATACGGCGCGCGGCTGTCAGACCTGCGAACCCGCCGCCCACGATGACGAAATCGGCACGCTGATCGCCATCCAGCACCTGGGCCGGGGGCTGATCGCCCAGAATGGCGTTCCAGGCTGCCGGTCCGCGTTGGACCGGCAGGGATTTTGCAGTGTATTGCGTCAACTCACAGCCTCATCGGCATCATCGGCCAGATCGATCCAGATGGTTTTCAGCTGGGTGTATTGATCATGGGCGTGGACGGAGTTGTCGCGACCGCCAAAGCCCGACTGTTTGTACCCGCCGAACGGGGTCGTGATATCACCCTCGCCAAAGCTATTGACCGTGACGGTCCCGGCCCGCAGGGCGCGAGCCCCACGAATGGCGCGTTTGGCATTGGCGGTGAAGATCGACGCGCACAGACCGTATTCGGTGTCATTTGCAACCGCGATCGCCTCGTCAAAGCCCGAGACTTCGATCGCCGACAGAACCGGGCCAAAGATCTCTTCGCGGGCCAGCACGGCATTGTTATCTGCAACCTCGACCACGGTGGCCTCGACAAAGCCGTCCTTGGCGGTGCCGCCGATCAGCACGTTTTCAGCCTGATCCAGATATCCGCAAACCTTGGTATAGTGCCCCTCGGACACCAGCGCGCCCATGCGGGTTTCCGGGTCCAGCGGGTCGCCGATGTTCCACTGCTTGGCGTGATGCGCGATACGCTCCAGCAGCTCGGCTTTGACGTTTTTGTGCACGATCAGACGGGACGAGGCTGAGCAGTTTTCGCCCATGTTCCAGAACGCCCCGTTGACCAGATGCTGGGCCACGCGGTCCAGGTTTTCTGCATCATCCATCACGATGGCGGGGTTCTTGCCACCCATTTCAAGCACCACTTCTTTGGCGTTGCTTTCCGCCGAATAGGTCAGGAAGCGCTTGCCGGTCACGGTCGAACCGGTGAAGGAGACCATGTCGACATCCATGTGACGACCGATGGGTTCGCCCACTTCGGCACCGCCGCCGGGCACGATGTTGAGAACACCGGCAGGCACACCGGCCTCCATCGCCAGTTCCGCCACGCGCAGCGCGGTCAGGGTGGTTTCCGCCGCCGGTTTGATCACCAGCGAACAGCCCGCCGCCAGTGCCGGGCCGATTTTCCACGCCAACATCAACAGAGGGAAGTTCCACGGCAGCACCAGACCCACCACGCCGATGGGTTCGCGCACGACCATGGCAATGTGATCGTCGGACGCGGGCGAGACCTGATCGTAAATCTTGTCGATCGCCTCGGCATGCCATTTCAGGCAATGGATCGTCTCGGGCACATCCACGGTTTCGCAATCGTAGATGGTCTTGCCACTGTCGATGCTTTCCATCACCGCCAATTCCCGCGCATTGCGGGTCATCAGTTTGCACAGCCGGATCAGCACGTCCTTGCGCTCGGACGGGTGCAGTTTCGACCAGCGGCCATCGTCAAAGGCATCGCGCGCCTTTTCGACCGCAAAATCCACATCTTCCGCGCCACATGCGGCGATCTCGGCCAGAGTCTCGCCGGTGGCCGGGTTGGTCGTGGTGAAGGTCTTGCCCGAGATTGCCGGGCGGAAGCTGCCGTCGATGAAAGCACCGGTGGGCAGGTCCAGACCTGCGGCGATGGATTTGTATTCGTCCTGTGTCAGCAAGCTCATGCTTTATCCCTCCGCCACAATGTCGGCGATTTTGCGTTTCAACACGCGCGTGACCTGTTCCAGCGCGCGCTTGTCATCCTTGTTCAGACCCTTCAGCGGCGGGCGCATGGTGCCCGCGTCGATGCCGTTCATGGTGACGCCATGCTTGATGGTCTGGATGAACTTGCCTCCTTGTTCCAGCACATGCATCAAGGGCAGCATGGCCGACATGATGCGGCGGCCTTTGTCAAAGTTCCCTTCGACCACGCAGGCATTGTACAGCGCCACATGTTCCGCAGGCAGGAAGTTCGATCCGCCACAGACCCAGAACGGCGCGCCCCAGGCAAAGAATTCCAGTGCCTGATCGTCCATGCCGCAGCCCAGCTGGATATGCGGATAGTCGCGCGCCAGCAGGTGCACCCGGTTGATGTCGCCCGAGCTTTCCTTGATGCCGCAGAAGTTGCGGCTGCGGCCCACACGGTCCAGGAATTCTTCACCCATCATGGTGCCGGTGCGGTGCGGATAGTTGTACAGCATCACTGGCAGATCGGCGGCCTTGTCGATGGCCAGCGCATTCAGCGCGTTTTCCCGGTCGGTGGGCACCGAATAGGCCGGGCTGGCCAGCAGGATCGAATCCGCGCCAATCTCACGCGCGCCTGCGGCCAGGGCAATGGAATCGGGCGTCATCATCGCGCCGGTTCCGACGACCAAAGGCAGGCGGCCTTTCATCTGCGTGTGGGTGAATTTGGCCACCTCAAGACGCTCGGCCACGGTCTGGGCATAGTTCTCGCCGGTGGACCCGCCCGAGATCAGGCCGTGCACACCGTTTTCGATGAGATATTCGATCACATCCGACAGCGCGTCCCAATTGACGCTGCCATCCTCGTGATAAGGGGTCACGACCGGCGTGTAGATCCCTTCAAATTTGAACAGGGGTGTCATTTACATCCTCATGCAGGGGTTTTCCGCGCCATCGATCCCAGCGGAACGTCCAACCCTTCGGGTGTGACGAACAGCTCGATCTGGTCGCGAGACAGATTCCAGTGATCGATGGCCAGCTGCGCGGCAGCTGCCTCATCGCCCGCCTCGATGGCGGCGATCATGGCGTCATGCTGATCGCTGGCCTGGGACAGGTTGTCGGCCATGGTCGCATCCTTTGGCCGATAGAAGGTCATGCCGATGCGGGCATGGTCGATCAGCAGCCGCTTGAACGACGGCAGCAGATAGATGTTATCGGCCATATCGCCGGTGATTTCGTGAAACAGATTGTTGGCCATCGCCCGATCCGCACCCGCGTTGGCTGCCTTGAACGCCTTTTGTGCAGCTTTCAAACGTGCGATCTGATCCGGCTTTGCATTCACCGCTGCCAGCCGCAAAATCGCCCCGTAAATCATCGGCGCCGCCAAAAAGAAATCGCGCAACGTCGTGTAGGACATTCCCGATACCCGCGCGCCGCGGTTCTCGCGCAGCTCAAGATACCCTTCGCCCGCCAGCTGACGAAACACTTCTCGCAACGGTGTCCGGGACAGATCAAACTCATCCGACAACGTCGCCTCATCCAAATCCGCGCCAGGATGCAGCGCCAATGTCATCACAGACACTTTGATGTGCTCATAAAGCAGACGCTTCCGGTCACGCGAGACATCCTTCATCGTTTGAAAATTCCTTGTGGTTGCATCTGCCTGGAGTCGCGTTCTGCCATCGGTGGATGAGCGGTGTGTTTCGGCGCTTATTGCAAAAAATACAAATTGTGTACAGAAGAATTTTTCTCGTCAGCACGGTTCGGGAGCTTTCCGACCTCGGGTTGTTACCAATCCAGCCCGAAAACAGCACTATCTGCGGAATTTGCTGCCCGTCGGGGTGGCCAAACCGGGACGAGGGTGAAATGAACGCCGCAACCAAGAAACTTCGATTCGGTGCCCGCGTCCCCGCCGATTTGCCACGACGCCCGAGCCCGGTCGAAATACAAAACAAAGAGGACATCCATGGGCCTGACCTGCTTTGATGTAATGGTCCCGACGGAAACTCAGCAGACTATTCTGCCGGACGAAAGCATCGCGACTGCCTTCAACATCATTCGCGGCAGCCGGGCACGGTTTTTGCCGGTTGTGGACAAGGACGGAACCTATGTCGGTGTGTTTACGGCACCCACATTGCTAAAACTCATCCTGCCGAAGGCGGCCACAATTGGCCTGAACGACGAAGCCTCGCGCGTTGCAATCGACTCGCTGAGTTTCATGAGCCTGACGCACAGCGATTTCGAGACCCAGCTGGAACGGCTGAAAACCGAAAAAGTGCGCGACAACATGTCGAGGCCGTCAAACATTCCGATCGCCGCGCCCGACACGCCGGTGATGGAAGGTATCTTCCTGATCTATAAATTCAAAAGGCACGTGATCCTTGTTGAGCCCGACACAAACAAATTCGTCGGGACCGTCAGCGCAAACTCGCTCTTGGATCGCGCACTCAGCTAACTCCCCACGAACCGGACAAGTACATTGGCAGCTCATTCGACGTCACACGGAGAGGCAACGCTCTCTGTTCCTCACCTGTTGGGTGTTGAACCCATTTGGGTCGCAACCGGCATTTTGATCTTGGTCTATGCGGTGTTGATCACGGAAAAGATCAACCGTGCCATACTGGCCATGATGGGGGCGTCGCTGATGGTCCTGTTTGGCATCATAAATCAGGAACAGGCCATCGCAGGGGTGGATTCCAACACGCTGGCTTTGCTGATCGGCATGATGGTGATTGTGGGTATCACCAGTAAATGTGGCCTGTTCCAATATGTGGCGATCAAGGCGGCCAAGACGGTCAAAGCCAATCCGACGGGCATTCTGATCATGCTGACGCTGATCACGGCGGTCTTTTCGGCCCTGTTGGATAACGTAACAACCGTATTGCTGATCGCACCGATCACCCTGCTGATCACCGAGGCACTTGAGACGCGGGTTTATCCGTTCTTTATTGCCGAGATTCTGGCCTCAAACGTGGGCGGCACGGCCACACTGATCGGCGATCCGCCCAATATCATCATCGGATCGGCTGCGGGTTTGAGCTTTAACGATTTCGTCGTGAACCTCGCGCCCATTTCGGCCATCTGTCTGGTTGTGCTGACGGGCATTATCTATCTGATGAACCGCAAGGAATTGTCCAGCATCCCTGAATCGGCCAGCCAGCGGATCATGGGTTTCAATGAAAAAGAGGCCGTCACCGACGTGCTGCTTATGATCAAGTCCCTGTCGGTTCTGGCGCTTGTCCTGCTGGGCTTTACGTTGGGCCACAGCCACGGGATTCAGCCGGGAACATCGGCGCTGGCCGGCGCTGCGCTGCTGATGCTGTTGGCTTACGGGCATCAAAGCGGCGAGGAACAATCCGAATCCGTTCACCATATCTTCGGTGAGGTCGAATGGATCACGATCTTCTTCTTTGGCGGTTTGTTTGTCATCGTGGCGGGCGTCGAACATGTCGGCCTGCTGGCCTTCTTTGGCGAGAAGGTGTTGGAGTTGACTCAGGGTGACATGATGTGGACGGCGTTCTTCATCTTTTGGGCGTCGGGCATTCTGTCGGCGATCCTGGACAACATCCCGTTTGTGGCGACGATGATCCCGCTGATCGAATCCACTGCGGATACCTTTGGCGGCGAAGACGCGATTGAGCCGTTGTGGTGGTCGCTGGCTCTGGGCGCATGTCTGGGCGGCAACGGGACGCTGCTGGGCGCAAGCGCCAACCTGACCGTTGCGGCCTTTGCCGAGAAAGCCAAGCAACCCATCGGCTTCATCGCCTTCGCCAAGGTCGCCTTTCCGATCATGATCCTGACGTTGATGATTGCGAACGTCTATATTTGGCTGCGATATTTCTGAATGCAGCCGATCTGGTGATGAAAAGGGGAAGCGTCGGTTTCGCGTTTCCCCTTTTTTGTTTCAGAAATCCCAGTCTTCGTCTTCGGTCGCCACGGCTTTGCCGATGACATAGGACGACCCCGATCCCGAGAAGAAGTCGTGGTTTTCGCTGTCGGGGCTGAGCGCAGCCAGAATGGCCGGGTTGACCTCGGAAACCTCGGGCGGGAACAGGGCCTCGAACCCTAGGTTTTGCAGCGCTTTGTTGGCATTGTAGTGCAGGAAGACCTTCACGTCCTCGGTCAGGCCGATTTCGTCATAGAGCTCTTCGGTATACTGGTTTTCGATACCATAAAGCTCGAACATCAGGCCAAAGGCATAGTCTTTCAGCTCCTGTTGTTCAGCCTCGGACAGTTTCTCGTAGCCGCGCTGGAACTTGTAGCCAATGTAGTACCCATGCACGGCCTCATCGCGAATGATCAGGCGGATCAGGTCGGCGGTGTTGGTCAGCTTGGCGCGGCTGGACCAGTACATCGGCAGATAAAAGCCGGAATAGAAAAGGAAACTTTCCAAAAACACCGACGCGATCTTGCGTTTCAGCGGGTCGTTGCCTGGCGCATAGGTGTTCAGGATGGCCTCGGCCTTGGCCTGCAGATGCGGGTTTTCCTCGGACCAACGGAACGCCTCATCAATCTCTTTGGTCGAACACAGTGTCGAAAAGATCGAGGAATAGCTGCGTGCATGCACCGCCTCCATAAAGGCGATGTTGGTCAGAACGGCTTCTTCATGCGGGGTCACAGCGTCCGGCATCAGGGCAGGGGCCCCGACTGTGTTCTGGATCGTGTCCAGCAGTGTCAGGCCGGTGAAAACGCGGATGGTCAGCTGCTTTTCATGGTCGGTCAGCGTGGCCCAGCTTTGGATGTCGTTGGACAGCGGCACTTTTTCGGGCAGCCAGAAATTGACGGTCAGACGGTTCCAGACCTCAAGGTCTTTGTCGTCGTCCAAACGGTTCCAGTTGATCGCGCGGGGGATCTTGGTTTGAATCATGTCTTTCATTTTCGTTCCCCTTACAAACTGCAGGACACGCAGCCCTGCACCTCGGTCCCTTCGAGGGCCTCTTGGCGCAGACGCACGTAATAGATGGTTTTGATGCCCTTCTTCCACGCGTAGATCTGCGTGCGGTTGATGTCGCGGGTCGTGGCCTCGGCCGGGAAGAACAGGGTTAGCGACAGGCCCTGATCCACATGTTCGGTGGCCGCCGCGTATGTGTCGATCAGGGCCTCGGGGCCGATCTCATAGGCATCGCGGTAGTATTCGAGGTTGTCGTTGTCCATGAAGGCTGCCGGGTAATAAACGCGGCCTATCTTGCCTTCTTTGCGGATTTCGATCTTGGAGACGATCGGGTGGATCGAAGAGGTCGAGTTGTTGATATAGCTGATCGACCCTGTTGGCGGCACCGCCTGAAGGTTGCGGTTATAGAGGCCGTGCCTCATCACATCGGCCTTCAGCGCCGCCCAGTCATCACGCGTGGGCAGGGTCATGCCATCAAACAGCGCTTTTACGCGGTCGTTTTCGGGCAGCCAATCGCGGGTGGTGTATTTGTCGAAGAATGTGCCCGATGCATAGTCGGAGTCCTCAAACCCCTTGAATGACGTTTTGCGTTCCTTGGCCAGATCGCAAGAGGTGCGGATCGCGTGATAGGCCACGCTGGCGAAATAGACCGAGGTGAACTCAACCCCTTCGGGTGAGCCATAGTGGATATGTTCGCGCGCCAGAAACCCGTGCAGGTTCATCTGCCCCAGACCAATCGCGTGGCTTTCATCATTGCCACGACGCACGGAGGGGACCGAGTCAATCGCCGACATCTCAGACACTGCCGTCAGTGCGCGGATCGCAGCGCCAACAGTGCGGCCCAGATCGCCGCCATCCATCGTCTTGGCGATGTTCAGCGACCCGAGGTTGCACGAGATGTCCGTGCCCAGATGCGCATAGCTGAGGTCATCATTGAATTCCGACGCCTCATTCACCTGCAGGATTTCCGAGCACAGGTTCGACATGTTGATCCGGCCCGCGATTGGGTTCATCCGGTTCACCGTGTCCTCGAACATCACATAGGGATAGCCGGATTCGAACTGAATCTCGGCAATGGTCTGAAAGAACTCGCGCGCGTTGACCTTGGATTTGCGGATGCGTTTGTCATCCACCATCTCGTGATATTTCTCGGTGACCGAGATTTCCGAGAAGGGCACGCCATAGACCTTTTCCACGTCATGCGGTGAGAACAGGTACATATCGGCGTTCTTTTTCGCCAGTTCAAAGGTGATGTCGGGGATGACCACGCCAAGGCTGAGGGTCTTGATACGGATTTTCTCATCCGCGTTTTCGCGCTTGGTGTCGAGGAACCGCATGATATCGGGGTGGTGCGCGTTCATATACACGGCCCCAGCCCCTTGCCGCGCGCCCAGTTGGTTGGCGTAGGAAAAGCTATCCTCCAACAGTTTCATCACAGGGATCACGCCCGAGGACTGGTTTTCGATCCCCTTGATCGGTGCGCCATGCTCGCGGATATTGGTCAGCAGCAGCGCCACACCGCCGCCGCGCTTGGACAGTTGCAGGGCCGAGTTGATGCCGCGCCCGATGCTTTCCATGTTGTCTTCCAACCGCAGCAGAAAGCACGAGATCAGCTCACCACGTGACGCCTTGCCCGCGTTCAGGAAGGTTGGCGTGGCGGGTTGGAACCGGCCATCCAGAATTTCCTCCATGAAGGACAGGGCCAGCGCCTCATCCCCGCGCGCCAGTGCCAGTGCGGTCATCACAACGCGGTCTTCGTACCGCTCAAGATACCGTTGCCCGTCGCGGGTTTTCAGAGTGTACGAGGTGTAATACTTGAACGCGCCCAGAAAGGTCGGAAACCGGAATTTCTTGGCATAGGCCGAATCCCAGATCTGACGCATGAAGTTCTTGGAATACTGGTCCAGAACGGCCGCTTCGTAATAGCCTTCGGACACCAGATAGCCCAGCTTTTCATCCAGCGAGTGGAAGAACACGGTGTTCTGGTTCACATGCTGCAGGAAATACTGCCGCGCGGCCATGCGGTCTGCGTCGAACCTGATCTTCCCCTCACCATCGTAAAGGTTCAGCATCGCGTTCAGCGCGTGATAGTCCTGCTCATTTACGCTGCTGTCGAGCATTGGTGTCTCCCTAGTTTTTCAAGCCCGGCGCGGACGCGGGCGATGTCGGTGTCAGTGCCGGCCAGCTCGAAGGAATAGAGCAGCGGAACGTTGCATTTCTGGGCGATGATGCGACCGGACATGGCGTAGGTCGCACCAAAGTTGCGATTTCCAGCGCCGATCACCCCGATGATCCCGGCGCGGCGGGCCGGGTCGTTCAGAAACCGGATCACCTGTTTCGGAACCGCCCCGCGCCCCTCGCCATCGGCATAGGTCGGGCAGATCAGAACATAGGGGCCTTTGGGGTCAGGCAGCGGGTCCATCCCGGTCGGAATGCGGAAAGAGGTCAGCCCCAGCCGCGTCACAAAGCGGTGGGTGTTTCCGGATTTCGATGAGAAATAGACCAGCGCCGGGATCGGCGCGGTCATGGATCAGGCCAGCTGGGCGATCATGTCGGGGCGAAAGCCCGACCAATGTGCGCTGCCAGCGACCACAACGGGGGCCTGACGATAGCCCAGCTCGGTCACGTGGGTCATGGCGCTATCGTCCTGAGTCAGATCGACCACATCATAGGCGACGCCCTTTGCATCCAGCGCGCGGGTGGTTGCGGTGCATTGTACGCAGGCGGGTTTGGAATATACGGTAATGCTCATGTCGTCCTCTGTCCTTTAATCAAAGTCGAGGACGCTGCGGGGAAAATGCCCCAGAACACGCCCCCGAACCCTCCGTTCGTGGTTATCATTTGCGCCCGGCAGGTCTCCTGGCTTGCGGATCGTGGTTCGGACTGGCCTTCCCAAAAGCACGCTTTCAGTGGCGTGTCCAGCCGAACGATCCGCTTACAGTTGCGGGGGCAGCGCCGGTTTTTCACCGGTTTCCCTCTTAGCTTTCGACAGGAATCGAAAGAACCGAAGCAACTGTATATAGAGTTTGGTTGCCACTTCTTGTCAATATATAGGGTGAAGGTCCGATAAATTTCTTTTTCGCACAAAACGTGCCCCAGCCACAAAATGGTGAAGTCCTAGTGTGATCTCTTGTCGAATCAACCCCGTTTGTGTTTTGTCGCCGTGATGGTTCCCTGACCGCGATCTGCGGGACGGGATAAAAGGGAATACGGTGCGGCGCTTTTCATGCCAAATCCGTAACTGCCCCCGCAACTGTAGGCGGTAAGCGACCCGAGATCGTCCACTGGGCCAAAGCCTGGGAAGGATCGGGACAGCGTTGACCCGCAAGTCAGGAGACCTGCCATCCGATTTTAACGTAGCTGGGCGGGGTGTCCCAGAGGGAGTAGACAGTGTTTCAAACGGTCCATGCCGTAAAAAGACGTGTCCTTGCTTGCCCCCCGACCAATCGGAGGAGCCGAGGCCTATGTCAGTACAAAAATCTCCTGTCCCATATGGTGGGACACACGGGGTAGACGCCTTTCCTGTGGACCTTCCTATGCGCGCCGTTGCTTGGAGTGCGCATCAATGATCAGGCGCGCCATGACCAAGTGGGGCCGGTGCCTGACTGAATATAGTGTGATAGCGCAGGTTGCGGGTGCATTGGCACTGTCGGCGCTGTTGTGGCTATCGATCTACGCGGTGATCTGATGACAACTGTTCTGCAACTGCGCGACCTGACGCTTGGATATAGTGATCTGACGCTGTTTCGCCGCCTCTCGATGGATATTGAGGCCGGAACCACCCTTGCGGTGCTGGGCGCCAATGGCTCTGGCAAGAGTACGTTTGTCAAAATGATGCTGGGCCTGATGGACCCTCTTTCCGGCAGTCTGCACTGGCCGCAGGGACGCCCGCGCGAAATTGGCTATCTGGCGCAGATGACCGAATTCGACCGGCGGTTTCCCATACGCGTGCGGGATCTGGCCGCGATGGGTGCGTGGCGCGGGTTTGGATTTCGGTCCGGACTGGACAGCGCGGCGCGGGATCGGATGACCGCCGCCTTGGATGAGGCCGGTGTTCTCGATATCGCGGACCGCCCCCTGCATATGCTGTCGGGTGGCCAATTGCAGCGAGCGCTGTTTGCGCGGGTCATCATGCAGGACGCCCCGTTGATCCTGCTGGACGAACCCTTTGCCGCCGTCGACCAATCCACCGAGGAGCATCTTTTGAAGATCATCCGCCGTTGGCGCGACGAAGGCCGTGCAGTGGTGTTGGTCGTGCATGATCTGTCCTCGGTTCTGGATCATTGCAGCCATGCCCTGTTGCTGGGCGGACAAGAGGCAACGCACGGGTCGGTCAATGAAGTGCTGACCCCACATCGGCTGGTTGCACAGGGCTATATGTCGGAAAGCCAGGCCTCATGGATGTTCCGCAACAACTCCCCCGCATCGGAGAGCGCATATGTTTGATCTTTTCGCCGAAATGTGGAGCTTTGCGTTCATGCGCCGCGCTTTTGTGGCGACAACGGTTCTGTCGGCCTCGGTCGCGCCGGTGGGGGCGTTCCTTGTTCTGCGCCGCTTGTCGCTGGCGGGTGAGGCGATGGCCCATGCGATTACGCCCGGCATCGTTATCGGCTTTGTCACGGCGGGCCTGTCGGTCATGTCGCTATTGGTCGGTGGGCTGATTGCGGGCGTAGGCGTTGCCATTCTGACCGCGTTTCTGGCGCGCAGAACCATCCTGCGCAGCGATGCCAGCCTTGCATCTCTCTATCTGATCGCGTTGGCGGTGGGGATCTTTATCTTGTCGGCGGCCGGGTCTGCGGTGCCGCTGAAAAGCTTTCTCTTCGGCTCGATCCTTGGGATTGACGATGCCTCGATGTTGCTGGTGGGCGGGGTTGCGACTGTAACGCTGGTGGCGTTTGCCTTTCTTCTGCGCCCGCTGATCGTGAGCACATGCGACCCGGTCTATTTCGAAACCCAAACACGCTGGCCGTGGCTGGTGGATCAAGGTTTCATGCTGCTGCTGGTTTTGAACCTGCTGGCCGCGTTCAAGACGCTGGGTACGTTGATGGCTGTCGGTCTGATGATCCTGCCTGCAACGGCGGCGCGCTATTGGGCCAGCACAATCACGGCGCAGCTGGTTTTGGGCTTTGTCTTTGCCCTGTCCAGCTGCTGGATCGGGCTTAGCCTGTCCTACCTGTTTCCAAACACGCCCTCGGGCCCGGCCATTGTGCTGGTGGCGGGTGTGTTCTTTCTGATCTCGGCCATTTTCGGCCCCCTTGGGTTTGGCGGACGGCTGCGCAAATCGTCCGTTTCAAAGAGCGTCCCCCTTGCGCAAATTCAACAGGAAGAGAGAGCAAAATGACTCTTATTAAATCCCTCTACGCCGGTATTGCCTCGGCGTCCTTTGCTCTGGCCGCATTTCCGGCTGCAGCTGCTGACGAAGACATCCAGATCGTCGCCAGCTTTTCAATTCTGGGCGATATGGTCGAAGAGGTCGTAGGCGATCTGGCCACGGTGACAACCATCGTTGGCCCCGATGCCGACGCGCATGTCTATCAGCCGTCGGTTGCCGACGCCAAGGCCGTCGCCCAGGCGGACATCATCTTTGTCAACGGTTTGGGATTTGAAACCTGGTCCGACACGCTGATCTCGGAATCCGGGACCGAGGCCACCGTGCATGTCGCCACCGATGGTATCACTCCTGTGAAGGTGGACGGCGAAATCGATCCCCATGCCTGGAACGCGTTGACCAATGGCGTGATCTACGTGACCAACGTGGCGGATGCGATGAAAGCGGCCATGCCCGAACACGCTGATGAGATCACCGCCAACGCGGATGCTTACATTGCGCAGCTTGAAGCTCTGGACGCCGAGACCAAAACCAAACTGGCCGATCTGCCGGCAGATCGCCGCACAGTTGTCACCGCGCATGACGCGTTCGGCTATCTGGCGGATGCCTACGGCCTGACCTTCCTGGCGCCCGTTGGTATCGACACCGAGGCCGAGCCCTCGGCCCAGGAACTGGCGGTACTGATCGACCAGCTGAAGGGCGAAGGCGTGGCGGCGTTGTTCGTTGAAAACATCACCAGCCCTGCGCTGGTTCAGCAGATCTCAGACGAAACGGGTATCGAGATCGGGGGGCGCTTGTTCTCGGATGCGCTGTCCGAGCGTGGTGGCCCGGCGACCAGCTATCTGGCGATGTTCCAGCACAATCTGGGCACGCTGCTGGACGCGCTGAGCACACCTGCGAGCTAAGTTCTGAACGAAATCGGGGCGGCCAACCATGCCGCCCCGTTGTTTCCCCTGTGGGGTCTTGGATGCTTATTGCGTCACTGGGTGCTGCGCAGAGATCGCGCAATAGGTCTGCCGCTCAATCGCATTGCATGTTCCATCGGTCATAAGCTCGGCCGTAAACCCGTCATTCAGCGCGTCGCCATGGATCGTCACGCGGTAAAGCCAGCGCATATCTTCCTCGGCGTGACCATGTTCGAAGCCTGTCAGGGTCAGTGCGGTCTGGCCACAGCGCATGGCAGTGATCCGGATATCTGTGTCCTGTAAGATCGCACTGATCGTTTCAGCAGCGGCGTGGCAGTCCTGTGCCGTGTCCGTTTCCATAAGGGCAAAATGGGTCTGGCCACTGGCGCTGAGGGTCAGAATGATAAGGGCGGTTTTCAGCATGCTCAGCTCTCACGTCAAATCAATGGGTGCGGGTCCATGTGTTGCCGGCAGGATGCGATGCGGATGGGTGAACACCGCGCATTCGGATCGCCTGGCATTCGAAACAAGGGTGATCCCAGCCTGATCCGACAGCTCGACCGCCAGCGCGGTCGGCGAAGATACGGCAATCAGGATCGGACATCCCAGCGCGGCGGTTTTTTGAACCAGCTCAAGCGATACACGTGAGGTCAGAACCACCGCCCCTTTGGCCGGATCAATACCGTGACGGATCAAAGCCCCCAGCAGTTTGTCCAGCGCATTGTGACGCCCCACATCTTCGCGGGCTATGACGATGCCCTGACCGGGCACCAAAAACCCGGCGGCATGGGCAGACCGTGTCAGGTCGTGCAGATGTTGATGGGCGCGCAGCCCTTCGGGGGCGTCTGCTGCCTCGTTTGCGCTGATGCGCAACGAGGTCGGCGGGACAGCGGCAACTGCGCGGGTCGCTTGTTCCAGGCTGTCGATACCGCACAACCCGCATCCAACAGGCCCCATCATCGCGCGCCGCCGGGCAGCGACGGTCTCAGAGGCGTGCGGCTTGAGCCAAAATCGCGCTTCCAGCCCGGATTTATGCGCGATCTGCTCATACTCTTCAATGTCATCGGGGCCGGTGACAAAGCCCTCGGTCATGGCAAAGCCGAGGGCGAAATCCTCAATATCGGCGGGTGAGGCCATCATCACGGCTGCGGTAGAGCCATTAAAGACCAGCGCCACCGGAACCTCCTGCACCAAATTCCGCAATTGTGACGCGCCCTGCGGATGCTGGCTGCAGCCCAGCTGTAATGAGGTGGGGTAGTGAACGTGCGACCCTTGGCGAAAGGGTGCCGTCATGGTCCAGAAACCCCGGCAAGCAGGGCGCGGCCACGCTCGGTCAGCGAAAAGAACACGCGCTGCGAGCGGTCCTGTCTGTCATCCAGCCAAACCATCTGGTGTTCCTCGCTCAGCGCCACGCATTCCCGCAGGACAAGCGCATGGGCAATTCCCAGCTTGGTGGCCAGGCTGCGGCTGTCATGCGACAGACCCAGATGGGCCGAGGCCAGAACGCCCGCCGCCAATGGGCTGAGACGATCCGGGCTGCGATCCAGCAGTGTCGAGACGGTTTCCATCAGCGCCTCGTCCATCCTCAGGCCCCTTGTATTTCAAAGCGCACCATCACGGATTTCGATGCGGGGGTGAAGCTTTTGTCGCCAAAGGTCTTATAGGGGACCAAGACGTTCAGCTCGGGGTAATAGCCTGCGACACAGCCACGTGGGATGTCATAAGGCACCAACCGAAAATCGTGGGCGATCCGCTCAATCCCGTCATCGTGGCAACCGATTATGTTGACCCGGTCCCCGGCCGCGGCCCCCAGCAGGGCGACGTCTTTGGGGTGCATGAAGACAACCTGACGTTCGCCATAAACACCGCGATACCGGTCATCCATGCCATAGACGGTGGTGTTGTACTGATCATGCGACCGGAAGGTTTGCAGCACGAAAACCTGATCTTCGTCCTGCGCCCGTTGCCATTCGGTCTGATCCGGCAGATCCGCGTCCGAGAAATTGGCCCGCGCAGTCGGCGTTTTCCAGTCTCGCGCGGCGGCGCTGTTATAAAGGTGGAAGCCGCGCGGTTTGCGCACGGCCTCGTTATAGTTGTCAAAGGCGGGCAGGACCCGCGCGATCAGGTCGCGGATTTTGTCATTGTCATCCGCCAGCGTATCCCAATCGACCACATCGCTGCCAACGGTCGCCTTGGCGATGCCCGCAACGATCCGCACCTCGGACTTCAGCTCTTGCGAGGCGGGCAGGTTGATCCCGCCCGAACCATGCACCATCGACATCGAATCCTCGACCGTTACGATCTGGCGCACGCCTTCGGAATTGCGGTCAATCTCGGTCCGGCCCAGACAGGGCAGGATAAAGGACAGTTTGCCCGGCAGCAGATGGCCGTGGTTCAGCTTGGTCGCCACATTCACCGTCAGGTCCAGATTGCCAAGCGCCTGCGCGATCAACTGGCTGTCCGGGGTGGCGCGGGCAAAGTTGCCGCCCAGCCCGATAAACGCCTTGGCCTGTCCATTCAGCATCGCGCCAATCGCGTGCAGCACGTTATGCCCCGGATCGCGCGGCATGGGCACGCCCAGCTCCCGCTCCATCCCGTCCAGCAGGGGGGCGGGGGCCTTTTCGTTGATGCCGACGGTGCGGTCGCCCTGTACGTTTGAATGACCGCGCACCGGACACAGCCCGGCACCGGGGCGTCCGATATTGCCGCGCATGAGCATGACGTTGACGATTTCACGGATCATCTGGACGGAATGCTTGTGCTGCGTGATACCCATCGCCCAGGTGGTGATCACTTTGTCTGCGGACATGTAAATCTCGGCAGCTTCTTCGATCTTGGCGCGGGTCAGGCCGGATTGTTCCTCGATCTGATCCCATGGGGTGCGTTCGACCAAAGCACGATAGGCGTCAAACCCATGCGCATGCTTGGCGATGAATGCTTGATCCAGAACCGGGGCGCGCGCCTCGGCCACAGCCGCGTCTTCGGCGGCCAGGATCACCTTGGCCATGCCTCGGAAGATGGCCATGTCGCCGCCCAGACGCGGGCGGAAGTAATCGGTCGACGTCGCCTCGGACCCGCCCCGGATCATCTCAAGCTTGTTCTGCGGGTCGGCAAACCGATGCAGGCCCTTTTCCTTGAGCGTGTTGAACACCACGACCCGTGCGCCGCGCTGGGTGGCCTTGCGCAGATCGGCCAGCATGCGGGGGTGGTTGGTGCCGGGGTTCTGGCCCACAACAAAAATTGCGTCGGCCTTTTCAAAATCTTCCAGCAGCACGGTGCCCTTGCCGATGCCGATCGATTCCGTCAGGGCAACGCCGCTGGCCTCGTGGCACATGTTCGAGCAATCGGGGAAATTGTTGGTGCCATAAAGGCGCACGAAGGTCTGATACAGAAAGGCGGCCTCGTTGCTGGCCCGGCCCGAGGTATAGAACTCGGCCCGGTTGGGATCGTCCAGCGCGTTCAGGGCCGCGCCGATCTGGGTAAAGGCGGTGTCCCAGTCAACCTGCTCGTATTTGTCTGTCTCGGGATTGTAGCGCACGGGATGTGTCAGGCGGCCCTGATGTTCCAGATCATAATCGGTCCAGCCCTGCAACTGGGTCACTGTGTGTTTGGCAAAAAACTCGGGCGTGACACGGGCCTTCGTCGCCTCCCACGCGACGGCTTTGACACCGTTTTCGCAGAATTCGAACGATGAGCCATGTTCAGGGTCGCCCCAGGCGCAGCCGGGGCAATCGAAACCGTCGGGCTGGTTGGCTTTCAACATCGTTTTGGCACCCGAGAGCGGCTTGCCGCTGCCCATCAACTGGCGACCCACGCTTTTCAGGGCGCCCCAGCCACCCGCCGCGTTCGAGCTTTTGCCGACGTGTTTCTTCTTTGCCATTCCCGGTTCCGCCTGCGGTTGCGCCGGGGTGGGAACACGCGTGCGGCATGCTCCGAAGATCCGGCTAAAGTATTGAGTTCAGGTGAGTATTCGCAGGCTTCCGGAACCATCGTTCCGGTGGCTGTTTCAAAGTCTAGATGCGACGGAACCGCGCATCTGTCAATTGTGGATGGTGGATTTTAATAAGGAGAACATGCGTAATTTTTGAATTTACGATAAGCCAACTTGATCAATCAGAGCCAGACCGGAAGACATAAACCAACGCGACCACGAACAGCAGAGCCATCGCATACCATGTCAGCGCATAAGACAGATGAGAGTTGCTGAAGGTGATGACGGTCAGCCCCCCACGCGGCCACGCGCCCCGATCGCCTTGATGGTCTGCATCCAGAAAATACGGAAGGCTTTCGCCGGTCAGACCCCGCTCATCGGACATGACCTGCGTATCGCGCGACACCCAGCGGTCGATTGCGGGATCGTTGCGTTCCAGCAGCGTGCCATCCTTGACGGTTGGGCGCAAAAGCCCGGTGATCGGAGTCTGCGGCAAGGTCCAGTGTTCCGGCGTTGCCACATCCGCATGCACATAGCCGCGATTGACCCACAAGACCCCCAGATCCGTCTGCAGCGGTGACATGACCCACAGACCGGGGCCAATCTCGGTCACTGCTTTGACCAGCACGGGCGGGGTGTCCAGAAACTGACCCTGAACCTGCACGCGCTGGTAGGCGTGACGGTCCGGGTCGAACTGCGCGGGCAGGGCGGTCGCCTCGCCATAAGCCCGCGCATCCACGGCGGTGATCAGGTCCTGTTTCCAGGCCAAACGCCGCATCTGCCAGTTGCCCAGCAGTACAAAGACCACGACCAACACCGCCGACAGCCCAATGAGCAGAGCTTTGACCCAAAAGGGCCGCCGCGCGGTGGTCGGATCGGTCATGGCAGGTTGCGGACCCGTTCGATCTGTTCGTGGGCGGGCATCAGGTTTTCATCCAGGTTGAACATGACCCAGATCGACCCGGCCATGATGATGACCAGCAGCAAAACCGTCAGCCCTGCCGACATGGCCTGCCAGCCATTTTCCACCTTGATCGAGACGTGCAAGAAGTAGTGGATATGCACCATCATCTGCGCCGCACCCAGTGTGAAGATGACCGCAATGGCCCAACCGGTGCTGTCCATCACGTCGCCCATCACCACCCAGAACGGGATCAGGGTCAGGACAACAGACAGCAAAAAGCCGATCATGTAGGATTTGAAGGTGCCGTGGCTGCCTTTTGCGTGATCGCTCATAGCAGGACCCCCGTGAGGTAAACCAAGGAAAAGACGCCGATCCAGATCAGGTCGAGGAAGTGCCAGAACAGCGACAGGCACATCACCCGGCGCTTGTTCTCATGGGTCAGGCCGTGCTGGCCCAGCTGCATCAGCAGAACGATCAGCCAGATGCTGCCGCCCAGAACGTGCAGCCCGTGCGTGCCCACCAGAACAAAGAATGAGGACAGGAATGCACTCGCCCCCGGACCTGCGCCGATATGGATCAGGTGGTTGAACTCTTTGACCTCAAGAAACAGGAACGCCGCCCCGAACAGGCCGGTGACAATCAGCCACAGAACCGTTCCGCGCAGGTCGTGCATATCCATCCGTAGCACCGCGAACCCGTAGGTGATCGACGAGAACAGCAGCATGAAGGTGGCCACCAGGATCATGTCGATCTCGAACAGGTCGACCGGCGCGGGGCCAGCCGCATAGTTCTGGCCCAGCACCGCATAGGTCGCAAAGAGGATGCCAAAGATCAGGCAGTCGCTCATAAGGTAGATCCAGAACCCAAGCATGGTTCCGGTTTCGTGGTGATGTTCGCCGTGATCACCCCCGTGATGGGGGTCTTCGATCACGAAGAACTCTTTTGGCGTTTCGCTTGTGGTGTCGCTCATTATTCCGCAGCCCCTGCCAGCTGTTGTGTCCGCTGGTGTTCGATATCGCGCACTTCATCCGCAGGGACGTAGTAGTCACGGTCATAGTTGAAGGTATGCGCGATGCCATAGATCAGCGTCGCGGCAAAGCTGGCGGCGGCCAGCCACCACACGTGCCAGACCAGCGCAAAGCCCATTACGGTCAGCAGCCCGGCCATGACAATCCCCGTCGCCGTATAACGCGGCATGTGGATCGGCACGAACCCGTCGGTGGGCCGCGTGAACCCCTCGCGCTTCATCTGGGTAAAGGCGTCCAGCTCGTGTACTCGGGGTGAGAACGCAAAGTTGTAGTAGGGTGGGGGTGAAGAGGTCGACCATTCCAGTGTCCGGCCGTCCCATGGGTCACCCGTGACATCGCGCAATGCGTCGCGGCGCAGGATCGAGACAACGATCTGCACGATGAACGCTCCGATCCCGGCGGCGATGAACAATGCACCCACCAGGGCGATGACGAAATAGACCGAATAGAACGTATCCTCGAACTGGCTGATACGGCGGGTGACGCCCATCAGGCCCAGCACGTAAAGCGGCATGAAGGCCAGGTAGAAGCCGATCAGCCAGCACCAGAAGCTGACCTTGCCCCAGAACGGCTCAAGCTTGAAGCCGAACGCCTTGGGCCACCAATAGATGATGCCCGCAAAGATGCCGAACACCACGCCACCGATGATCACGTTGTGGAAATGCGCGATCAGGAAAAGCGAGTTATGCAGGACATAATCCGCAGGCGGCACCGCCAGCAGAACGCCGGTCATACCGCCGATCACGAAGGTCAGCATAAAGCCCATGACCCACAGCATCGGGGTCTCGAACCGGATGCGGCCCTTATACATGGTGAACAGCCAGTTGAAGATCTTGGCCCCCGTCGGGATCGAGATGATCATCGTGGTGATGCCAAAGAAGGCGTTCACATTCGCGCCCGCGCCCATGGTGAAGAAATGGTGCAGCCAGACCAGATAGCTGAGGATCATGATCACGCAGGTCGCGTAGACCATCGAGGTATAGCCAAACAGGCGCTTACCGGTGAATGTCGGCACGATTTCGGAAAAGATGCCAAAGATCGGCAGGATCAGAATGTAGACCTCGGGGTGGCCCCAGATCCAGATGAGGTTCACATACATCATCGGGCTTCCGCCCATATCATTTGTGAAGAAATGGGTGCCCAGATAGCGATCCGCCGTCAGCAGGGCCAGCGTCGCCGCCAGCACCGGAAAGGTCGCCACGATCAGGATGTTGGTACACAGGGTGGTCCAGACAAAGACCGGCATCTTCATGTAATCCATGCCCGGCGCGCGCATCTTGACGATGGTCACAACCAGGTTGATGCCCGAAAGCGTCGTACCGATCCCGGCGATGTTCAGGGCCCACAGGTAATAATCCATGCCAACGCTCGGGCTGTAATCCAACCCCGAGAACGGCGCATAGGCCAGCCAGCCCGCGGTCGAGAATTCACCCACGAACAGCGAGAGCATGATCAGCACCGCGCCCGACACCGTCAGCCAGAAGCTGAGGTTATTGAGGAACGGGAACGCCACGTCGCGCGCACCGATCTGCAACGGCATGACGTAGTTCATGAAGCCGGTCACAAAGGGCATCGCAACAAAGAAGATCATGATCACGCCATGGGCGGTAAAGATCTGGTCGTAATGGTGGGCGTTCAGATAGCCTTCGCCACCACTTGCCGCCATTGCCTGATGCAGCCGCATCAGCAGTGCATCGGCAAAGCCGCGCAGCAGCATGATCAGACCCAGCACCATGTACATGATCCCGATCTTTTTGTGATCAATACTGGTGAACCACTCTTTCCACAGATAGCCCCACAGCCGGAAATAGGTCAGCGCTCCGACGACGGCGATGCCGCCCAGGGCGACGGCTATGAATGTGTAGAAGATGACCGGTTCGTAGAAGGGGAACACATTCCAGGACAGCTTGCCCCAGAATGGATCGACGGAGGACAGTGTTGCATGTCCGTCAGCGGCTCCGTGAGATAGCGACATCGCGATATCTTTCCGTTTCTTGTTCTTTGTTTCAGTTTGCGGACGCTGGCGGAACCAACGTCATCGCAGTGATGATTTCGTCCTAGCGGATGCGCATTTCAGGGCGGATCATGGCCATCAGCGCACCCGGATCATCGGCCGAGCAGATGCCCCGGAACAATTCGCGGTTGAACAGCCCCTCGATCCCGCCGCCACCCAGTGCGTCGACCATCATCATGTCGTTCAGACATAGCGAGTCGTCATCGATGCACAGGTTTACAACCTTGTCCCACAACCCGTCTTCGACCGAATCGTAATAGGTCACGGGATGCGCCACGCTGGGCTGGTTGAGCTTGGCGATTGTGTCGCGATCTAACGCAGTGCCCTGCGCCCGAACCTGCGCGACCCAGGCGTCGAAATCTGCCTGATCCTTACCATGGAACTTAAAGCGCATTTGCGAGAATCCCTCGCCACTGTAATTGGCCGAGAACCCGTTATAGACGCCTGCTTCGTTGATCACGGCGTTCAGCTCGGACTGCATGCCCGACATCGCATAAATCTGTCCGGCCAATGCAGGCACGAAGAACGAGTTCATAACAGTGGTCGATGTAATTTCGAATTTGATCGGACGGTCGACGACTGCGGCCACTTCGTTAACGGTGGCGATGCCCTGTTCGGGGTAGATGAACAGCCATTTCCAATCCATTGCCGAGACCTGAATCACCATCGGCTCGACCGCAGGGTCAATCGGCTGCTCGGCTGACACGCGCGACAGCGGTTGAAACGGATCGAGGCGGTGCGTTGCAACATAGGTCAGACCGGCCAGACAGATGATGATCGCCAGCGGAACAGACCAGACGATGATCTCAAGGCTGGTTGAATGGTCCCAATCGGGCTCATAGGCTGCGTCTTTGTTCGAGGCCCGGTATTTCCAAGCAAAAAACACGGTCAGGGCCATCACCGGCACGATGATGATCAGCATCAGGACAGTCGAGTACAGAATCAGATCGGCCTGCTGGACGGCCACATCGCCAGACGGATTCATAACGACCAGATCGCACCCCGACAGTGCGATGAGCGACAGCAGGGCCGTCGCGAAAATTGCGCGCTTCATATTTTTGCGTCTCTTGGTTCTGTTTGTCACTGAAGAGTTGCTAAGCTGGCGAGACATTAAATACGCCTCTGCTTGCGGGGGCCTTGTGCAAGTTTTTCAGCCGTGCTGCAATGCGACAAAACATGACCCGCGAAAATACCTTTGGCGTGACGCTTCGGAACATTGGGGTCAATGCAGGAGAATATGATGACAAGCGTCAGTGATGCACCACGCTATTCCGCGACGATCGATGAAGTGATCACAACGGTCGTAATGGCCCGAGTAACTGATTTCTTTGGATTTTTTGTCTATGCCATCGCCTCGGCGCTGGTGTTTCCACAGCTCTTTTTCCCGATGCTGGACCCGGTCAGCGGCACGCTGGCATCCTTTGCGATTTTTGCGCTGGCGTTTCTGGCCAGACCCGTGGCCAGCCTTGCGGGGCGTACGCTGCAGTACAGAATCGGTCGGGTCGGCAAGGTCACCCTGGCCCTTGTGTTGCTGGGAACCGCCACAGTCGCCATCGGGTTGCTGCCAGGCTATGAAAAAATAGGGTGGTTTGCCCCGGTTTTGCTGGCTTTTTTGCGCATTCTACAGGGGCTAGGGCTGGGCGGTGCCTGGGATGGGCTGACGCTGCAGTTGCAAAATGCCGCGCCTGAGAATCGCAAGGGCATTTACGCGATGGTGCCGCAATTGGGCGGACCTATTGGCTTTGTCGTCGCAGCGTCGATCTTTTACGTGCTGCATGGGTTTCTGACCCCGGAGGAATTCATCAATTGGGGCTGGCGCTTTGCGTTCTTTGCGGTGATGGCGGTGAATGTCGTCTCGCTTTATGCGCGGGTGCGTTTGTTGAACGCCGATCTTGGGGTTGAGCCCGAGGTTCTGGAATCAGCGCCGCTGCCGGAACTGGTCCGCAATGAAGGGAAAACCATCTTTCTGTCGGCCTGCCTGCCTCTGGCCAGCTATGCGTTGTTCCATATGGTAACGGTGTTCCCTTTGGCCTTCGCGATGATCTATGAGCGGTTTGAGATCACACAGGTCCTGACGGTGCAGTTGATCGGTGGCGCGCTGGCGATTGTGTCGGTCATCTATTCGGGCGTGTTGGCCGACCGCTATGACCGGCGCACGGTGATCCGGATCAGCACGGTGCTGATCGTGGTGCTCAGCCTGATGATCGGAACTCTGGCTCACTACCCCTACGTGTACATCCTGTCCGGCTTTGTGATCCTGGGGCTGGCCTATGGTCAGGCCGGTGCGATTGTGCCGCGTCGGTTCCCCAAGAAATACCGCTATTCAGGCTCGGCCATGGCCACCAACCTGTCCTGGATCATCGGCGCCGCCTTTGCGCCGCTGGTCGGGATTGGTCTGACCGCATTGTTCGGCCTTTGGGCCGCGGGCCTTTACCTGCTTTCCGGGGCAGTCGTGACCTTTGTTGCGCTGTCCTTGCTGGAAAAACGCGGTCAGGAGACGCACGCTCAATAAGGCGCATTGGCCGACAGAAGACCCGCAAGCCGGGTGCACGGGTCATTCCGGGCACTCGGCATTTGCGTAATCCGGTTCCAGGCGGCATAAACCTGCCATGGAGTTCTTGGAATTTGGACACAACGGGTTGCTCGTTGCGATGTCGTTCGTCGTGGCGCTGGTCGCTGGGTTCACCGGTCTCAGCCTGACGAAAGACCTGTCATCGAAATCCGTGTCGCAGAGAAAGGTCGCGGTCGCGCTGGCCTCGATGGCGTTGGGCGGTGGCATCTGGTCGATGCACTTCGTGGCCATGTTGGGGCTGCAACTGCCGATCCTGTTCTATTATGACGCCGCGATTACGCTGGCCTCGGCTCTGATTGCCATTCTGATGGTCGCGGTCGCCCTTGGGTTGCTGCATTTTGCTGAACGGACGCCGACGATCATCCTGGCCGCAGGCGCAATCGTCGGCGCGGGTATTTTGGTGATGCACTATGTGGGCATGGCCGGGTTGCAGCTGTGCCGCGCGGTTTACTCGCCGCTTGGGGTCGCGTTGTCGTCGGTCAGCGCCATTGTGCTGTGTGTTCTGGCCTTTCGCGTCGCCTATCAGACGCGCAATACGCGCAACATCCTGATCGGGACGCTGTGTTTCGGCTTTGCGGTGGTGGCGGTTCATTTTCTGGCGATGGCCGGGACGAATTTTGTCGCGGTCGAGCGGGTCAGCGAATTCGGGCCCCCCATCAGCAATGAGATGATGGCAATCGGGGTGATCCTGTCCAGCTTTGTGATTTTCGGCGCGTTCCTGTGGGTCAGCGCGACGTTCCTGACTCCCCCCGAGACGCAGGCCATACCAGACCCGGTTCAGCCCGAAGACACCCCCGTGACGGTTCCCTGTGAGCGGGACGGCGCGCGGATTTTCCTGCGGGCCGAAGACATCGCCTTTGTCCGCGCCGACGGGCATTACACGCAGGTCTATACCGACACGGGCGAGCGTTGTTTCTGTGTCTGGACCATCACGGAAAGCGGCAAGCGGCTTGTTCCCGCTGGTTTCATGCAGGTGCATCGCAGCTATCTGATCAACCCGTCCAAGGTCACGCGGTTCGAGCGGACCAAGGACAAGGGCAAATGCACCTTTGAGGCCGACAGCCTGCCTCCGGTTCCGGTTAGCCGGTCCAAGATGAAAGATGTGCAGTCAAAACTGGCCCCGCATGTCGGCGCATTTGGTGCAGCCTAGGGCGCATTTCGTGCAAAATCCCTGCATTTGAACAGTTTCAGCGTGATGTTGCAGCTGTGATTGTGCTGCGCTCCTCCCAGCCAGAACATTTGCTCAAGGGAGGAAGCACATGATTCCAGCGACGTTTGAATATCATCGTCCAAAGGATATGCCGGGCGTTCTTGCCATCCTCGAAGAACACGGAGACGACGCGCGCGTCATGGCGGGCGGGCATAGCCTGATCCCCATGATGAAGCTGCGCATGGCGGACGTGCCGCATCTGATCGATCTGCAGGATGTCGACGGATTGTCGGGTATCACCGTCGGCGACACCATCACCATCGGTGCCATGACCACTCAGGCCGAGATCATCGACCACGCGGATCTGGCGGCTGCGGCCCCGATCATGCGTGAGGCTGCGTTGCAGATCGCTGATCCTCAGGTGCGGTATATGGGTACGGTCGGCGGCAATGTCGCCAACGGCGATCCCGGCAATGACATGCCGGGCCTGATGCAGTGTCTGGATGCGCAGTTCACGCTTGTCGGCTCGGACGGTGAGCGCACGGTGGCTGCGCGCGAGTTTTACGAGGCGGCCTATATGACGGATCGTGAGGATGATGAGGTTTTGACCAAAGTCTCATTCGCACCTCCGCAGGGCGGCTATGCTTATGAAAAGCAAAAGCGCAAGATCGGTGACTATGCCACCGCTGCCGCCGCTGTTCAGTTGGTCGCGCAGGGCGGTACGTGTGCGCAAGCCTCCATCGCCATGACCAACCTCAGCGATACGCCGGTTTTCTCGGATGAGGCCGGGGCTGCGCTGATCGGGACGTCAGTTGACGCAGCAGCGATCAAAGCCGCTGTCAGTGCCATGCTGGGCGACATTGATCCGATGGAGGACAACCGTGGTCCGGTTGCATTCAAACGTCATGTGGCGGGCGTCATTCTGACTCGCGCCATCGAACGCGCCTGGTCGCGCGCCTGAGGGAATGAGAACATGTCTGACAAGAAACATTACAAGCTGACCGTGAACGGTCAGGCCGTAGACGTATTGGCCGAACCGCGCGAACTGTTGATCTATACGCTGCGCGAACAGCTCAACATCACCGGACCGCATATCGGCTGCGACACCTCGCATTGTGGGGCCTGTACCGTTACCATCGATGGCAAATCGGTCAAATCCTGTACCATGTTCGTGGCGCAGGCCGATGGCAAGGACATCACCACGATCGAAGGTCTGGGCAGCCCCGATGGCCTGCACCCGCTGCAAGAGGCGTTCCGCGAACACCATGGCCTGCAATGTGGCTATTGCACACCGGGGATGATCACGCGCGCCGCCAAGCTGTTGGAGGAAAACCCGAACCCGTCTGAGGAAGAAATCCGCTTTGGCATGTCCGGTAATATCTGTCGCTGCACCGGCTATCAGAACATCGTCAAATCCATCCAGGCCGCCGCAGCCGAGATGAATGCAGCCAAGGAGGCGGCCCAATGAATGATATGACACCAGATCGTGAGGACCGCGTCGCCAACCTCAAAGGAATGGGCTGTTCGCGTAAACGCGTCGAGGATGCCCGGTTCACGCAGGGCCAGGGTAATTATGTCGATGATGTAAAGCTGGACGGGATGCTGTTTGGCGATTTCGTCCGGTCGCCCTATGCGCATGCCCGCATCACTTCGATCAACACCGAAGCAGCGCTTGAGGTGCCCGGTGTTCTGGCTGTGCTCACGGCGGCCGATCTTGAGCCGCTGGGCCTGCATTGGATGCCGACATTGGCCGGGGACAAACAGATGGTTCTGGCCGACGGCAAGGTCCTGTTTCAGGGGCAGGAGGTCGCCTTTGTCGTGGCCACCGACCGCTATACCGCCGCAGACGGGATCGAAGCCGTTGAGGTCGAGTATGAAGAGCTACCCGTCATCACCGACCCGTTCGAGTCGCTGAAATCGGACGTGGTTCTGCGCGAGGATCTTGATCCGAAAGCCGATGGTGCGCATGGACCCCGCAAGCACCACAACCATATCTTCACCTGGGACGTGGGCGACAAAGAGGCCACTGAGCAGGCGATTGATGCCTCAGACGTGGTGGCCGAGGAGAAGGTTTATTACCACCGCACCCATCCCTGTCCGTTGGAAACCTGCGGCTGCGTGGCGTCGATGGATAAGGTCAACGGCAAGTTGACGCTGTGGGGTACGTTCCAGGCACCGCATGCGATCCGAACCGTGGTCAGCCTGATCTCGGGGATTGAAGAGCACAATATCCGCGTGATCTCGCCCGATATCGGCGGCGGGTTCGGCAATAAGGTGGGCGCTTATCCGGGCTATGTCTGCTCGGTCGTGGCCTCGATTGTCACGGGTAAGCCGGTCAAGTGGATCGAAGACCGGATGGACAACCTGATGACCACCGCCTTTGCCCGCGACTATCACATGCACGGCAAGATCTCGGCCACCAAAGAGGGCAAGATCACCGGGCTGTGGTGCCACACCACCGCAGATCACGGCGGGTTCGATGCCTGCGCTGACCCGACCAAATTCCCGGCGGGGTTCATGAATATCTGCACGGGCTCATACGACATTCCGGTCGCGTTCCTGAGTGTTGACGGGGTCTATACCAACAAGGCACCGGGTGGGGTCAGCTATCGCTGTTCCTTCCGCGTGACCGAGGCGGTGTATTTCATCGAACGCATGATCGAAGTTCTGGCGATCAAGCTGAATATGGACGCGGCTGAACTGCGCCGGATCAACTTTATCCGCAAGGACCAGTTCCCCTATCAGTCGGCGCTTGGCTGGGAATATGACAGCGGCGACTATCACACAGCCTGGGAAAAGGCATTGAAGACGGTCGACTATGACGGTCTGCGCGCCGAGCAGGCCCAGCGGGTTGAGGATTTCAAAGCGGGCAAAACCCGCAAGCTGATGGGCGTTGGCCTCAGCTTCTTTACTGAAATCGTCGGCGCAGGGCCGGTCAAAAACTGCGACATTCTAGGTCTGGGCATGTTCGACAGCTGCGAAATTCGCATCCACCCCACAGGCAGCGCCATTGCGCGGCTTGGGACGATCAGCCAAGGGCAGGGTCACGCGACCACATTTGCGCAGATTCTCGCCTCTGAGATCGGATTGCCCGCGGATTCGATCACCATCGAGGAAGGCGACACCGACACCGCGCCATATGGTCTGGGCACCTATGGGTCGCGCTCGACCCCGGTGGCAGGGGCTGCAACCGCGATGGCGGGGCGCAAAATCCGCGCCAAGGCGCAGATGATCGCGGCCTATCTGCTCGAAGTGCATGATGACGACGTGGAATTCGATGTGGACCGCTTTGTCGTCAAAGGCGCGCCGGAAAAGTTCAAGACGATGAAAGAGATCGCTTTTGCCGCCTACAATCAGGCCATTCCGGGGATCGAACCGGGGCTTGAGGCCGTAAGTTACTATGATCCGCCCAACATGACCTATCCGTTTGGGGCCTATGTCTGCGTGATGGATATTGATGTTGATACAGGTGTCACTGACATTCGCCGGTTCTATGCGCTGGATGATTGCGGCACGCGGATCAACCCGATGATCATCGAAGGTCAGGTGCATGGCGGACTGACCGAGGCGCTGGCCGTCGCTCTGGGGCAAGAGATTGCCTATGATGAAATGGGCAACGTGAAGACCGGTACGCTAATGGACTTCTTCCTGCCAACCGCGTGGGAGGTTCCGAACTATGAGACGGACCACACCGTGACGCCCAGCCCGCACCACCCCATTGGGGCCAAGGGTGTTGGCGAAAGCCCGCATGTGGGCGGCGTTCCGTGCTTCTCGAACGCGGTGAATGATGCGTTCCGGGCGTTCGGTCTGACCCATACGCATATGCCGCATGATCATTGGCGCATCTGGAAGACCGCCAATGAGCTGGGCCTTCACGGCTAAGATCGGACCTGCCGCCCCGGGGTTTCCTCGGGGCGGGTATTCTGAGGCTGAATATGACGTGGACTCATCTACAATCCGAGATGGCCAAGGCTGGCTATGTTGCGTCCGACGATCTGTCGGTTGCCATCCATCTGGCCTTGTCCCTTGAACGCCCCCTGTTGCTGGAAGGGGCGGCTGGAGTTGGCAAAACCGAAGTGGCCCGCGTTCTGGCCGACATCCGCAAGACCGAGCTGGTGCGCCTGCAATGTTATGAGGGGCTGGATGCGGCGCAATCGATTTATGAATGGAATTACCAGCGCCAGCTTTTGACCATTCGGGCCGCGGCTGAGGGCGGCGAGACCGGCAAAGTGGTCGAAGACCGTATATTCTCGCGCGAATTCCTGCTGGAGCGCCCGCTTTTGGCAGCGATCACCAAAGAGGTGCCCCCGGTTCTGCTGGTTGATGAGGTTGACCGCGCCGACGAGGAATTCGAAGCTTATCTGCTGGAAATCCTGTCGGATTTTCAGATCACCGTGCCCGAGCTGGGCTCGATCAAAGCCACCACACGCCCGATTGTCATTCTGACCTGCAACGGAACCCGTGATTTAAGCGACGCTTTGCGGCGGCGGTGCCTTTATACCTATGTCGACTACCCTGATGCAGCGGCCGAGCTTGCCATTCTGAATGCCCGCCATCCGGGCCTGAACGACAGGCTGGCGCGGCAAATCATCGGGTTTGTGCAGACCCTGCGCAAGGAAGAGCTTGAGAAAGTGCCGGGTATCGCCGAGACGATGGATTTTGCCGCCGCGCTTGGCGGGCTTGGGGTTGCCGATCTGACCGATGATCCGACGGCGTTGCAGCGCGCCTTGGTGACTTTGCTGAAAACCCAAAGCGATCAGGCCAATATCACCACTGAGGTCGCGCAACGTATTGCGGGCAAGGCCGCATGACCCGCGTGACCCGCTTTGCCGCCCGCGACCCCGGGCCAGCCGCGCGGATGACGGGCTTTATCGCCCATCTGCGCGCCAACGGTCTGCGTCTGGGTGTGGCCGAGACCTCTCTGGCCCTGCAAGCTCTGTCCGTCTCGGATGCGTTTTCGCCCGAGGAATGCCGCAACGCGCTGCGCCCGGTTTGCACAGGCTGTCAGGATGAGGCGGCCCAGTTCGACGCGCTGTTCGATGCGTTCTGGCTGGATGCCGGTCGCGTCAAGACCCGCGTGATGCCGACGCAAAGCCCAAGCAGTGACAGCGTGCATTCGTCCCGCGACGCACAGGGTGAGGCGTCCGGCGGGGCGGGGCAGGAAACGACCCCGGATGCCGGTGACGGCGATGCGGAAAGCGATGGTGAGGGCAAGCTGATCGCGACCGAGACGCGCAACCTGTCCCGTCGCGACCTGCGTGATCTGGTGCGCCCGGACGAGATTGCACAGGCCGAGCAGGTCGCCCGCGATCTGGGGGCTGCTCTACGCGATCGCCGCTCACGCCGACGGATTGCCGCGCGCAAAGGGGATCGGCTGCATTTCCGTCGCACGATCCGGCGCAGCCTGTCCACCGGGGGCGAACCCGTGCATCTGTTGCGCAAAAAACGCCCGGACCGCACCCGTAAAATCGTTGCGCTGTGTGATGTGTCCGGGTCCATGACCGTTTATGCGCAGGTGTTTCTGGCTTTTGTCGCCGGTCTGATGCGGGCCGATCCCAAGGCCGACGCCTATCTGTTTCACACCCGTCTGGTACGCATATCCGAGACGCTGCGCGACAAGGATGCCATGCGTGCGATCGGGCGGATGTCGCTGATGGCTGACGGGTTCGGCGGGGGCTCAAAAATCGGCGCATGTCTGGATCGCTTTGCGCGAACCTATGCGCGGCGTTTCGTGGACGGGCGCAGCGTGGTGCTGATCCTGTCGGATGGCTATGACACCGGCGCGCCTGCGCATATGAGCGCGGCCCTAGCGCAGCTGCGCAAACGCGGCTGCAAGATCATCTGGCTGAACCCGCTCAAGGGTTGGCGCGATTATGAGCCGGTGACCGCAGGCATGGCAGCGGCGCTGCCCTATCTCGACCTGTTTCAACCCGCCAATACTCTGGCCGATCTTGCCGCGCTGGAACCGGAGCTGACCCGCCTATGACCCCGGCTGAAATCATCGACCCCGATCTGTCGCAAACCGCCCAAAAGCTGCACGCGCAAGAACAACCCTTTGCCTTTGCCACCATCGTGCGCACGGTCGGGGCGACGGCGGCCAAACCCGGTGCCAAGGCGCTGATTGCGGCGGATGGAACGATCCTTGAAGGCTGGCTGGGCGGTGGGTGCGCCCGCGGTGCAGTCAAGCGTGCGGCGGTTGAGGCACTGGCCACCGGCGCGCCGCAGCTGATCTCAGTCGCGCCCGAAGAGTTTCTGGCCCAGCAGGGCGTCAAGCCGGGGACGGAACAGGACGGTGTCAGCTATGCGCGCAACAATTGCCCGTCGAAGGGGACGGTCGATATTTTCATAGAACCCTGCCTTCCCATGCCGGAACTTGCGATCCTTGGCGGGTCACCTGTGGCCAATGCGCTGGCGCAACTAGCGCCTCAGTTTCATTGGTCGGTCACCCAAAGCGCCGATGGCGCCGATCTGGCCGAGACCAACCGCAGACGGTTTGTTGTTGTGGCCACGCAGGGGCAGGGCGATCTGGCGGCCCTGAAAGCCGCTATTGCCGCGCAGGCCGATCACGCCTGCTTTGTCGGCAGTTCCCGCAAGTTTGCCGCCCTGTCGGACAAGCTGGCTGATGCCGGTGCAGACCCTGATCAAATCGCCCGCATCAAGGCCCCTGCGGGTCTGGATATTCACGCTGTGACCCCCGAGGAGATCGCGCTGTCCATTCTGGCCGAATTGGTCCGCGTGCGCCGAGGGCCCGAAAAGAACCGGAGGACCCCGCATGTGGATTCTTGAATGCTACACCCGCTTGCGCCGCAAGCTTGCCCTAACCCCTGAGCAGGCCGAGCGCCTCGCCCAGATCAAATTTCCCTGTTGTTAGAAGGAATAGCCGATGGAACTGGCAGACGAAATAACCATCAACGCCCCGAAAGAGGTTGTCTATGCCGCGCTCAATGACCCCGAGGTCCTGAAACAGTGCATACCGGGTTGTGAGGAGTTGATCAAACACTCGGATACTGATCTTGAGGCGAAAGTGGTCCTGAAGGTTGGCCCGGTCAAGGCCAAGTTCTCGGGCAATGTGGTGCTGAATACCGAAGGCGCGCCGGATGCGTTTTCTCTGACCGGTCAGGGAAATGGCGGAACGGCTGGCCATGCCAAGGGCGGTGCTGATGTCACGCTGACCGGCGATGGTAACAGCACGATCCTGAAGTACGAGGCGACGGCTGAGATTGGCGGCAAGCTGGCCCAACTGGGCAGCCGGCTGATCCAGGGGACGGCCAAAAAGCTGGCGGCCAAGTTTTTCAAATCCTTTGCCGACGTAATGGAAAACCAGACGGTCGGTTGAACGCTTTACCACTCACTCACCGAATGGGCTGTGGTGATCACCTATCCACCACAGCCCGACGCAATTGTGACTTGTGACATGTGATTTCCACGTATAACAGGGCGCATCCCGGTCGCAGCCTACCCGGGTAACAAAACAAGGGTTCAAAATATGAAAACGATCGTAATCTGCTCGGGTGGGCTGGATTCGGTGTCGCTGGCGCATATGGTGGCGCGCGACCATGAACTGGTTGGCCTGATCTCTTTCGACTATGGCCAACGCCACCGCAAAGAGCTGGACTATGCCGCGCTGTGCGCGCAGCGCCTTGGCGTGCCGCATGACATCATCGATCTGCGCTCGGTCGGGGCGGTCCTGACCGGCTCGGCCCTGACGGACGATGTGGACGTGCCCGACGGGCACTATGCCGAGGACAGCATGAAGGTCACCGTGGTGCCTAACCGCAATGCCATCATGCTGACCGTCGCGTTCGGGGCGGCCGCCGCACGTGGCGCGGATGCAGTTGGAACGGCCGTGCATGGCGGAGATCACTTTATCTATCCCGATTGCCGTCCTGCCTTTACCGAAAGCTTTGAACTGATGCAGAAGCACGCGCTGGAAGGGTATGCCGACGTGTCCCTGTTCACGCCGTTTGTCCATCGCAGCAAGGCGGATATCGTGACCGAAGGTGCGCGGGTCGATACGCCCTTTGCCGAAACATGGTCCTGCTACAAGGGCGGCGCACATCACTGCGGGCGCTGCGGCACCTGTGTCGAACGGCGCGAGGCCTTTCATCTGGCCGGAGTCACTGACCCGACCGTTTATGACGACCCGGATTTCTGGGCGGCGGCAACGGCACAAAAGGAAAGCGCCTGATGTACCGGATCACCAAGGAATTCCACTTTTCCGCCTCGCACCAGCTGACCCACCTGCCCGAGGATCACCAATGCGCACGGATGCATGGGCACAATTACATCGTCGAGGTCGAGCTGGCGGCTGCAGATCTGAACGCGGACGGGTTCGTGCGCGATTATGGCGAACTGAAACCGCTCAAGACCTATATCGATGAGACGTTCGATCATCGCCACCTGAACGATGTGATGAACATCCTGACCACTGCCGAGAATATGGCGCGGCATTTCTACGACTGGTGCGCCGCACGCTGGCCGGAAACGGCTGCCGTTCGGGTCAGCGAAACGCCGAAAACCTGGGCCGAGTACCGCCCATGACCCGCCTGCGCATTGCCGAGATTTTCGGCCCCACGATACAGGGCGAAGGCGCGCTGATCGGGGAGCCGACTGTGTTCGTACGCACCGGCGGATGTGACTATCGCTGCAGTTGGTGCGACAGCCTGCACGCGGTTGATACCGCCTTTCGGCATAACTGGGCGGCCATGTCGACCGATGATGTCTGGGGCCGGGTGCGCGCGCTGTCTGGCGACCGGCCTTTGACCGTCTCGCTGTCGGGTGGCAACCCGGCCATTCAGGACTTTGGACCTCTCATCACGTTGGGGCGCGAACAGGGCTATCGCTTTGCCTGCGAAACTCAGGGCTCGATTGCGAAGCCGTGGTTTGGTGCGCTGGATACGCTGGTGCTCAGCCCCAAGCCGCCCTCCAGCGGTGAAACCGTGGATTGGGGCGCCTTTGAGACCTGTCTTGAAGCAGCGGGGAACGGCCCCAAAACAGTTATGAAAATCGTGATTTTTGATGAGGTTGACTACGATTGGGCCCGGTCTGTTTCGGATCGCTACGCCTCTCTGCCGCTGTTCCTGCAGCCCGGCAATGCCGAGGTCGACCCGGCCCTGCCCGTCGATCCGCAAAGCTTGTCGGATCGGCTGTTGTGGCTGGTGGAAAAAGTCACCGCAGATGGTTGGTTCACCCCCCGGGTGCTGCCGCAACTGCACGTCCTGCTATGGGGCAATAAACGCGGGGTCTGAGGCCCCAACAAGGAGCATCACATGGAAACGATCTATAGCGACCTGACCCAATTGGGCGGCACGACTGAACTGCCCGCCTCGCCGGAAGCGGCTGAATTGGAACGTGTGCAGAACCCGCAGGCCGATATCGACTATTGCGTGCGGTTCACTGCGCCCGAGTTTACTTCGCTCTGCCCGATGACGGGGCAGCCGGACTTTGCGCATCTGGTCATCGATTATGTGCCGGGCGATTGGCTGGTGGAATCGAAATCCTTGAAACTGTTTCTGGGATCGTTCCGCAATCACGGCGCCTTTCACGAGGATTGCACTGTCTCTATCGCCCGTCGGCTGGTTGAGTTTCTGGAACCGCGCTGGCTGCGGATCGGGGGCTACTGGTACCCGCGCGGGGGCATCCCGATTGATGTTTTCTGGCAGACCGGCGCAATGCCGGAACATGTCTGGATTCCCGATCAGGGTGTTCCACCCTATCGCGGGCGGGGATAGTTGCGATTAGGCACTCATTGGGCTGCCCTGGGCGCCGTCCTGGTATATATGTTTGGTATTGGACGTTTATCTGGTGCTAAGTTTTAGCACGTAGAGTTGAAATTTCTTAAGGCCTTAGAAGGTCTCAAACATGTTGCGCGGTGACCGGGAGGATCGGAATGGTTGAAAGACTGCTGAACGGCAATTTTGAGATTCTGGTCGCCGACCCGGACATCGTTACGAATGGCGCACCCGAAGGAGCCAATGACCCCGCCAACTGGACGGTCACGGACGAAACCGACGGTGTTGGCCGGGTGGAATCCGTCAATATCGGCGGCAGCAACACGGCTTATTTCAATGGTGGTGGCAATACGAATGGCGGCAGTATCGAACAGACCGTCGATGGCATTCCGCTGGGGAAAACCGCCACCTTTTCAATCGACTATGACGAAGTTGGGTCCGGTGGCAATGCCAGCGCCCTGATCGAAATTCTCGACAGTTCCGGCAATGTTGTCTTTTCGCAAACGGCGACAACGCCGGGTGAGACGGTCAGTACCTCGTTCACGACCGAGGACACCAGCTATACCATCCGGATTACCGACACATCCAACCCGGGTACGTTCAGCCGGGATTTCTATGTCGATGATGCGTCGTTCTTTGTCCCTTGCGTTGTGCGTGGCACGCGCATTCAGGCCGAAGACGGATACGTGAGGGTCGAAGATCTGCGGGTCGGAGATCGTGTTTGGACCAAAGACCGTGGCCTGCAGCCCATCCGCTGGATTGGGTCGCGCAAAGTCTCGGCGGATGAATTGGCCCAACATCCCAAGCTCAGGCCGGTCAGGATTGTGTCGGGTGCGTTGGGAACGGGCCTGCCGGAACGCGACCTTTGGGTTTCGCGTCAGCACCGCATGTTGCTGCAATCCAAGGTTGCCGAACGCATGTTCGGACAGGCCGAGGTTATGGTGGCCGCGATCCGGATGACCGACCTGCCGGGTGTTTTCGAAGATGAATCGGTGGACTTGATCGAGTATTTTCATCTGCTTTTCGACCAGCATGAAATCATCAGTGCCGAAGGGACCATGACCGAAAGCCTGTTCACGGGGCCAGAAGCGCTCAGGGCCATTGATCCCGAGGCCCGGGATGAAATACTGACGCTTTTCCCCGAGGTTGCGGAATTGGACTATAAGCCCGAGCCGGTGCGGTTCATTCTCCATGGAAAAGGCCAAAAGCAGCTTATCTCCAGGCATATCAAAAACGGAAAACCCGTCTTTCAATAGGCCTGTGTCACCCCGACCATCTTGTCAGCGGGTGAGGTCCGGGTAGTGTGGCCGCGGCATCGAAATGAATGAGGCACGGGCCACAGGGAAAGAACAGGGCATGGATTGGGACACGTTTTCCTATTGGGGACAGCACATCGCAAGGTGGGCTGCGGATTACCACAAGGGGTTGCCGGACCAACCCGTTCGAGCACAGACTGCACCCGGTGAGATTGCACAGCAGCTTGAGGTGACGCCTCCCGAAACGCCCGAGTCGATGGACGCAATCCTTGCGGATTTCGAACGGATTGTAATGCCCGGGATCACCCATTGGCAGCATCCGCGATTCTTTGCGTATTTCCCGGCCAATGCCGCGCCGCCCTCTATGCTGGCCGAGATGCTGGTGACCACGATCGCGGCCCAGTGCATGCTGTGGCAGACCTCTCCGGCAGCGACCGAGGTCGAGGGTGTGATGATCGACTGGTTGCGACAGGCATTGGGTTTGCCGGACGGCATGACAGGCGTGATACAGGACAGCGCGTCGTCAGCCACATTGTCCGCCGTGCTGACCATGCGAGAGCGTGCAACCGGGTTCACCGGCAACCGCGAGGGGCTGAATGGCAAAGGATCACTGCGCATCTATTGCTCGGACCAGGTGCATTCATCCATCGACCGGGCGTGTTGGGTTGCAGGGATCGGTCAGGAAAATCTGGTTAAACTGCCGGTAAAGGGGTCACGCTATGCGCTGGACCCCAAGGCGCTTGAGGCCGCCATTCAGGCAGACTTGGTTGCCGGACATATCCCCGCAGGGATCATCGCAATCACCGGAGGGACCGGTGTCGGCGCATGTGATGACCTGATGTCTGTGGCGGATATTGCCGCAAAACACGACCTTTACACCCATCTGGATGCGGCTTGGGCCGGGTCGGCCATGATCTGCCCCGAATTCCGCGACGCCCTGTGGCACGGTGCGGATCGCTATGACAGTATCGTTTTCAATCCGCATAAATGGATGGGGGCTCAGTTCGATTGTGCGGTTCAATTTCTGCGGGATGCCACACCGCAACTGAACACCCTGAAGATTGAGCCTGAGTATCTAAAGACAACCGGTGCCGAGGTGACCAATTATTCCGAGTGGACCATCCCACTTGGCCGGCGGTTCCGGGCGCTGAAGATATGGTTCTTGCTGCGCTCTTACGGGTTGGAGGGGTTGCGCGCTCGCATTCGCAACCATGTGGCCTGGGCGCATGAACTGTCGGAACAGATCGCCCGGATGGATGGGTTTGAGATCATCACCGGCCCGGTGCTCAGCCTGTTTTCTTTTCGTTGCCCCGGTGATGATGACATGCAGCAAAGGCTGGTGGACGCGTTGAATAACGACGGCAGGATTTACCTGACACAAGGTCTTTTCAACGGTCGTAAAATCATCAGATTTCAGGTCGGGCAATTCGATACGACACGTAATGACGTGCTGGCCGCAGCTGACGTAATTCAGGATGTATGGCGTGCGCTCGGCTGATCCTGTATTGCGAGCTTACCGGGAAAACCGTGTCGAAATCGACGCATAAACTATGAAGAAGAGTATCATGAAATCATGGATCGGAGCCCTGGGGCTGGCAGTGGGAATGTCACAGCCTTTGTTTGCGCAAGAGGGCACGGCCCCTCCGTGGTCGGTCAACTGCAGCAATCGCGGCAACGGGTCCGAGCTGATCTGTGAAATGACCCAGAGCATCGTTCTGACCGACAGCAACCAACGGCTGACCTCGATTGCCTTTTTGAAAGCGGCAGGCAGAGACGAGATGGAGACCGTGGTGACTCTGCCTTTTGGCCTGCTTTTTTCCGAAGGGTTGACTGCCAGAGTAGACGGGACCGAGGTCGCGCAGCTTGAATTTCTGACCTGCGAGGCGCAGGGCTGTTTTGCACGTTCACCCGTGTCGCCGGACTGGGTGGCGGCCATGCGGGCCGGAAATCAGATGACCATCGACAGTATCAACCGGCGCGGTGAGCCGATCAGCTTTCAATTTGATTTGACCGGGTTCAGCCAGATTTCTGCTCTGATGCCATAAGGCTTACATCTGGTGCCACGGTGTCCGGGGCAGGGGCATTCTGGTGGCGATGCTGGCCTGAAGCTGCTGCGCCGTCGTCTTGAGCGCGTCAATGACCATTTCGCGGCGATTGTCGATCAGGGCGCTGGCGAAATGCGGAATGGTCAGCGCCGCGATGACGGCTTTGCCCGGCATATGGCGCACCGGGGCCGAGATTTCGTTGATCGCGTTGCTTTCCGGACTGCTCAGTGAGATAAAACCCTGCTCAAGGCAGGTTCCGGCCTGATCTGCGAATTCCTGATGGTTTTGCGCGTCCTGCCCTGGTGCAATACGTTCCAGCAAGGCCAGACGTTCGGAATTTGTGTCCAACTCGGACAAGAAACAGGCCCCGGCGGATGTCGTAAAGATGGGGTTTGCGTATCCGACTTGTACAGTGACGCCATAGTTTTGCGAGGATGAGACACTGCTGATCACCACAAGGTCGCCAGCGCCGCTTGGAACCCAGAGGTGATTGGACAGGGCGGTCTCTTCGGCCAGCCGCTCCATATAAGGTTCAGCCAGTTCTGCCAGCTTGCTGTTATCGGTGCGCTCTCCGCCCAGCAGTGCCAGTTTGCCGGTCAGTTTGAACAGATCGTCTTCCTGACGTTCGATATAGCCCCTCTCTTCCAGCACGATCATCATACGGAAGATTTCGTTCTTTGAGCGCCCAATGCCCTGGGCCAGTTGCGAAAGGGTTGGGGCCGTGTCCGCGAGCGACAGAAACTCAAGGATATCCAGCCCCTTTTCCAAGGCAGGGGCCGAGTATTTCTGGAGTTTTGTCTTTTGCTCGGACATGCAGCTACCTTTTCGAATAGCTTTCTCAGAAAAAGCAGCAGGGGCGCAAGCCCCTGCATACTCGGCTGACTATCCCGACAGGGAGGAGAAAGATCGTCAGCCTTGGACCGTTATTTCAGGCCATTCTTTTTCAGAACGTCATCCGCGTTGTCGGCGGTGATCGCTTCGGTGCCCATGACAACCGATTTCGGCACCTCTTCGCCTTTCAGATGCTTGAGCGCCTGACGCAGACCTTCTGCACCCGGGGTCGGGTACAGGAATGTCGCCGAAAGCTCGCCATTGGCAACCCAGGTCACGCCTTCACCGGGCAGGGCGTCGACGCCGATAAAGATGATGTCATCGGCGCGGCCCGCGTCCTTGGCGGCGAGATAGGCGCCATAGGCCATGGGATCGTTGTGGCCATAGACCATGGTGATGTCTTCATAGTTGCGCAGAGCGGTCGACATGATGTCATAGGCCTGATCCTGCTTCCAGTCGCCCGACTGCTGATCCAGCAGGAAGGTCACGCCGTCTTCGCCGTCAAAGGCTTCGTGGAACCCATTGGCGCGGTCATGCGCAGCCTGCGTGCCCAGACCACCCCAGATTTCAACGATGGTACCACTGGCAGCGCCTGCGCCACCCAGTTGATCCAGGGCGAACTTGCCTGCCTCGCGGCCGATCAGTTCGTTGTCGCCGCCAACCCACTGAACGAATTTGTCCGTGTCCACGTTGCGGTCCAGAACAAAGACGGGGATGCCCGCGTCGGTGGCCTGTTCCACCACACCGGTCAGACCGGCGGATTCTTTGGGCGAGATCAGGATCGCGTCCACTTCCTGACGGATAAAGTTCTCAACATCCGCAACCTGCTTTTCAGTGCGGTCATTGGCGTCGGCGATGATCAGCTCGACATTGTCGTGCAGATCGGCCTCGGCCCGCAGGTCTTTGTTGAACTGGACGCGCCAGGGCTCAACTGTGGTCACCTGCGAGAAACCGATCACATAGTCGTCAGCCGCCAGTACCATGGATGCCGAAAACGAGGTTGCGAGCGCGGTGGCAGCCATCAGGCTCTTGCCAAATGTTCTTCTTTTCATAGTTTACTCCTTAGTCATGATGCGGGTTTCTCCAAATTCCCGCGTTCTGATTGCTCTGACCTTGGTCCGCCAAGATTTGAGGTCAGAGCCTCCTCCCTCTGCCCAGGCGCTCTTTCGCCATGACAAAGATCTCTTCAAATCGCCCTTCCTGAAGCAGGACGGCGACCACGATGATGATGCCCTTCAGCACCAGCTGCGTGTTGCTGTCGATGTTGTTGAGTTGCAGGATGTTGCTGAGGAAACCAAAGATCAGCACGCCCACAAACGTTCCCATGATCGCGCCACGGCCACCCATCAGACTGGTCCCGCCGATGACCACGGCTGCGATCGCGTCCAGTTCCAGACCCAGACCCGCGTCGGGTTTCCCCTGACGGAACTGCGCCACATACAGCACTCCGGCCAGCGCCGAGAGGCCCCCGGCCAGCGCATAGGTGATGATCTTGTTGCGGCCCACATTGATGCCGGCCAAACGCGCGGCCTCTTCATTGCCGCCGATGGCCATCAGATAGCTGCCAAAGGTGGTGAAGCGGGTGATCAGGAAAAACACCAGCAGCACGCCCAGAAAGAACAGGCCCGGTACGGGGACAACACCCCACAGGAGTTCACGCAGCACTTCGAAATTCTCGGTCGCATTCGACCCTGTGTACACCGGGTAGACGGCTGTATCCTGCCCGGCGATAACGCGGGCCAGACCCAGCGCGCCCACCATCATCGCCAGTGTCACGATAAAGGGTTGCAGGCGGCCATAAACGATCAGCGCACCGTTCACCGTTCCCATCACGGCCCCGATGCAGGGCACGACGATCAGCACAGCCAGCACCCCGAACTTGGGCATCACCTGACCGGCCAGCCAGACCATAACGCCGATTGCAATGGCGGCGGCAACCAGACGGCTCAGCATCCGCGAGGGCGCGCTGGCCGTAGGGTTTTCCGAACTGCGGTTCAGGTTGCTTTGGACGAAATAGATCAGCGCGGCGATGCAGACAAACAGCACGATGCCGGTTGCCGGAACCCCGAAATAGCTGGCGGCTGTCCACCCCTCTTGCGTCAGCAACATGGCGCAGATCACCGTTCCCAGCGCCATGACCGATCCGACCGACAGGTCGATCCCGGCGATGAAAATCACCATGGTCATGCCCACGGCGACAATCCCGGTGACCGAGACCTGACGCAGGATGTCTGTCAGGTTGCCCAGTGACAGAAAGATGTTGTTGCCTTTAGAGGACAGGGGCGAGGTCAGCGCACCAAACAGGATCAGGGCGAACAGACCCCAATAGAGTTTTGTTTTGCTCAGCAGGTGCATGAACATCGAACTGCCCGCGTGCTGTTGTTTCACTGTTTGGCTGTTGGGTTCCATAACGGTCATGTCTTTTCTCTTTTGTGGGCCAGTTCGCTTGGGTTGGGCAGTCAGCGAAACTGCATTGCCAGGGCTTTTATTGAATCCACGGACATTTCTTCGCGCGACAGCTCTCCGGCCATCTGGCCTTCGCACAGCACGATCATCCGGTCACAAACCGCCATGAATTCCGAAAGTTCCGAGCTGGCAAAGAGGACTGAGATCCCCTGATCCGCCAGCCGTCCGACCAGATCGTAAATCTCGTCCTTGGCACCGATATCGATGCCGCGCGTGGGTTCGTCCAGCAGCAGGACACGCGGCTGTGTGGCCAGCCATTTGCCCAGAACCACCTTTTGCTGATTGCCGCCGCTCAGCTTGCCGACCGGATGGTCGGGGCCGGTTGCCGCAACCTTGAGCGTCTCAATTGCGCGCAGCGCCTGTTTGTTCTGTTCGGCCTCGGAAAAGCGCCCGAACCGCGATTGCAGGGGCATCAGCGGCAAGGCCACATTGGATGAGATCGACCGGTCCAGGATCAACCCGTTGCCTTTGCGATCCTCGGTGATCAGGGCAAGCCCGTTGCGAACCCCATCCTGCGGTTTCGCCGGGCGCAGCTTTTGACCTTCGAGGGTGATGTCGCCCCGATAGCTGTTGCCGCGAGCGCCAAACAGCGTCTCAAGCAGTTCTGTGCGACCGGCCCCCAGAAGGCCGCCGATGCCCAGAACCTCGCCGCGGTTCAGGTTGAATGAGACATCATCCAGAACTTTGCGGTGGCCATCCCACGCGGTCAGGTTCTCGACCTGCAAAACGACCTCATCGGTGGCTGGTTTCTGCCGCTCGACGGGAACGATTTCGACGGTGCGGCCTACCATCATGCGGATCAACTCGGCCGATGTGGTTTCCGAGGCAAGACGCGTGCCGATCAAGTCGCCGTCGCGCAGAACGCTGACGCGGTCCGAGATTTCGAACACCTCGTCCATGCGGTGCGAGATGTAGATTACCGCCACCCCCTGAAGAGCCAGGTCGCGCACGACCTCCATCAGAATATCCGCTTCGGCCTGCGACAGGGCCGAGGTCGGCTCATCCATGATCAGCAGACGCGCATTCATCAGCAGCGCACGGGCGATTTCAACCAGCTGCTGTTCGCCCACGCGCAGGTCCTTGACGGGCGTGTCGATGTCCAGCGTGAACCCGAACCGCGACAATGCCTTGCTGGCTTTTTCGCGCAGGGCCTTGCGGTCGATGAAAGTCCCGAATTTCCGGGGCTCATGCCCCAGCAGCACGTTTTCGGCCACGGTCATTTCCGGGATCAGGCTGAGTTCCTGATGCATGATGACAATGCCATGCTTTTCAGCATCACGCGGGGCGTCAAACTCGACAGTTTCCCCATCGATTTGAAAGGTGCCAAAGGTCGGTTTCTGCACACCGCTGATGATTTTGACCAACGTGCTTTTCCCGGCGCCGTTCTCACCCATCAACGTGTGTATTTCACCGCCCTGAAACGCCAGATTCACGTCGCGCAGAACAGACACGCCGGAAAAGGACATTCCGATCCCGTTCAAGGACAATTCAATCTGGCTTTCGGTTCCCTGCCTTGCACGCAAAGCAGATTGTTGTGTCGTCATCACGGCGCCTCCCTACGCGGTGCAAACGAACCCATCTTGGGTGTTTCATATATGAAATCACGTACACCAATGAAGCGTCAAGCTCTTTTTGCGACTTATTTTCAGCTGTGAATACGTGGCGGTGACATGTCCTGACTTGAGGTGGTTAACTTATTTATAAATAATAAATTTCTTCCAATACGTAGGAAGCCGAAAACAGAAAAACCGCGGCGTTTCATCGAAACGCCGCGGCTTGATCTTGATTCTGTTTTCGCTCGTTTTATCCGCGCAGGACCTTGCCCGCCGGATCAAACGGAGGTTCGTGCAGGATCGTGGCCTTGTGCGGCCGACCCAGCACCATCACCTCAACCTCATCACCAGGCTGGGCGTTCTTGACATAGCCCAGGGCCAGCGACATGCCGACGGTGTAGCCATAGGTGCCCGAGGTCACACGACCGATGCCTTCGCCATCCTTGAAGATCGGCTCACCACCGGTGGCGTCAGCGTTCGAGGCGGTGACGTCGGCCTCATCCAAATGCAGCAGAACCAGCTGTTCGCGGGCGGAGGTGTCCAGCACCTTCTGCGCGGCTTCCTTGTTCAGGAAGTCCTTTTCGAATTTGCATAGACGGTCCAGCCCGACTTCGTGCGGCCAGTATTCGGGGCTGTATTCGCGGCTCCACGAACCATACCCTTTTTCAACCCGCATCGACATGAGAGCGCGGCTGCCGACAGGGCCCGCGTCGAAGGCTTTGCCGGCGTCCAGCAGTGCGTCATACAGACGGGCCTGATCTTCGGTCTTGCAGTGGAGTTCCCACCCCAGATCGCCGGTGAACGAGACGCGCAGGGCCAGAACCTCGACCCCCGCCAGTTCGATCTTGGCCGACCGCATGAACGGGAAGTCCTCGGTCGCCAGCGACGTGTTGGTCAGGCGCTGCAGGATTTCGCGCGATTTAGGACCGGCGACGTTGAAGCCGCACATCGCCTCGGTGTGGCTCTCAAAGGTGGTCCCTTCAGGCAGCGGAACCTGCTTGAAGAACCGCTTGTGATAGCGCTCGGCCATGCCGGACCCGATGATCCAGAACTCATCCTCGGCCACGCGGGTGACGGTGAAGTCCCCGGCAATACCGCCACGTTTCGAGATCAGCGGCGTCAGGCAGGACCGGCCAACCGCCTTGGGCATGTTGTTGGCAAAGACCGCGTTCAGCCAATCCGCAGCGCCGGGGCCTTTGCAGATGTATTTGGCAAAGTTCGAGATATCGATGATGCCCGCCCGCTCGCGCAGCATCTTGCATTCCTCGCCCACAGGCCCCCACCAGTTCTGGCGGGTAAAGCCGTTGGTATCCACGGTGCCGGGCTCATCCGCGAACCACAGCGGGTGTTCCCAGCCAACGTTCAGGCCGAACACCGCGCCCATGGCTTTCTGGGTTTCATAGATCGGGCGCACACGGGCCGGGCGGCCTGCGCTGCGTTCCTCGTTCGGGAAGTGAATCGCAAAGCGGTGGGCGTATTGATCCTGCACCTTGGCCTTGGTGAACTCTTTCGTGGCCCAGGTGTCGAAGCGCGCCATGTCCCAGGCGAACATGTCGTATTCGGTTTCCCCTTCGATGATCCACTGTGCCGCCATCAGGCCCATGCCGCCCGATTGCGAGAAGCCGGGAATGATGCCGTTGCAGCAGAAATAGCCATCGACCTCGGGCACCGGGCCCATCAGAACGTTGGAATCGGGCGACCAGATCATCGGTCCGTTGATGACGCGCTTGATTCCGGCCTCGCCCACGGCGGGCAGACGTTCGATGGCGTTCATCATGTTCTCTTCGATCCGCTCCAGATCGTCGGGGAACAGGTCATGGGCAAAGTCCAGCGGCGTGCCTTCTTCGGCCCAGAACTTCATGTCTTTCTCATAAGCGCCGACCAGCAGGCCGTTGCCTTCCTGACGCAGGTAGTATTCGCCATCGCGGTCCGAGACCGAGGGCAGGCGGGTGCCGTGACCTTCGACGCCAGACATGGCCTCGGTGACGAAATACTGGTGTTCGGTCGGCTGCAGCGGCAGCTCGATCCCGGCCAGTTTCGCGACCTCACGACCCCACAGACCCGCGGCATTCACCACCCAAGGCGTTTTGATGTCGCCCTTGGGAGTCTTGACGATCCAGGTGCCATCTTCCTGCTGCTCGGTCGCGGTGACGGGGGTAAAGCGGTGAATCTCGGCCCCGCGCTGACGCGCACCCACGGCATAGGCGTTGGTCACGCCCGACGGGTCCACGTTGCCGCCATCGGGTTCGAACATCACGCAGCGGATGCCGTCGTAATTGACCAGCGGGTTCAGCTTTTGCGCTTCTTCAATGCTGATCTCATAGAAGTTCATGCCGTACAGCTTGGCCTTGGCGGCCTGCAGCTTGAGCTGATGCTCGCGCTCTTCGGTCTGGGCCAGATACAACGAGCCGGGCTGGAAAACGCCACAGCTTTGGCCGGTTTCTTCCTCCAACGAGTTATACAGATTCATCGTATAGTGCTGGATGCGGCTGATATTGGTGCTGTCATGCAGCCCGTGGATGTTCGCCGCTGCGTGCCAAGTTGAGCCAGAGGTCAACTCGTCCCTTTCCAATAGTACGACATCCGACCATCCCAGCTTGGTGAGGTGATACAGGATTGAGCATCCGATGACACCGCCGCCGATGACCACGGCCCTGGCTTCTGTTCGCATTTTGCTATCTCGCGCGTTGTGTTTCGATGGGTTTCTTTCACGAACCGGGGGCCAACGGCAATGTCCACAAAATTCAAGAAGAGGTGAGAGGAATTAAACTGAACTCCTTTGCGCGGTCCCCAACAAGAAAAACCCCGAGCCAAGGCCCGGGGTTCCCGAATTTGTGATTGCTTTGCGCCCCTTGTATGACGCGCACCGGGTGTCGGCGCGCGGAATCAAGGCAAAAAACCTAGAACTCCAGACGATGCGCGCGGCCGCGTTCAAACAGCATTCGGTTCAACTCATCAGCCTGGGGCGAGCCGTATTCCAGAGCGAAGACAAACGCATGAGTCAAATAGAAGCACGCCGCTTCATGATCTTGACGAAGCTCTGCAAGATTCGCCGCCTGATGGTACAACCGTATCAGGTCAGGCACGTTGTAATCCGCATGCGCCTGCAGCAGTTGTGTGTCGAGTTCGTCGAGATCCACAGTCAGCCTTTCAGCGAAATCGCGATGTTCTTGGTCCTGACGTAGTTGTAAAGCGCCTCAAGCCCTTTTTCACGTCCAAAACCTGATTTCCCGACGCCCCCAAACGGGGTCGAAATACCACCGGCGAACCATTCGTTGACGAAAACCTGACCCGCCCGCAGCTTGTGCGCCACACGATGGGCCCGCGCGAGGTCACGGGTAAAGATGCCTGCGACCAGACCGAACTCGGTCCCGTTGGCCATGGCGATCGCCTGTTCCTCGGTGTCGAAGGGGGTAAAGCAGGTCACCGGGCCGAAGATTTCCTCTTGCGCGACGCGGCTTTGGGGATCGACATCCGCCAGGATGGTGGGGGACATGAAATACCCGCCGCGTTCCAGACGCGCACCGCCAGCAGCGACGCGCGCACCGTCCTGACGCGCAGTCGAGGTGATCTCTTCCACGCGCTGCAACTGCAGAGCCGAGATGACAGGCGTATGTTCAGGATTGTCCAACCCGTGCCCGACGCTGAGGCCATTGGCCAGCTGGGCCGCACGCTCGACCGCTTGGTCATAGATCGAACGATGCACCAACACCCGTGCCATGGCCGAACACACCTGACCGGCATTGTAGAAAATACCGCTTTGCAGGCTGGTCATAAGCGTATCGAGATCCGCATCGTCAAAGGCCACGGCTGCGGACTTGCCACCCAGTTCCATCAGTGACGGGATCACGTTGTCGGCGGCTGACCGCAGGATGTTCTGCCCGGTCGGAACCGAACCGGTGAATACGATCTGATCCACCTGGGAACTGGCAACCAGTTTCGCGCCCAGATCCGAGCCAATGCCATTCAGGATCGACACGGCACCGGCGGGCACCTCGGCCCGTTCCAGCGCAACACCCAGCATCGCCAGGCCAATCGGGTCCAGTTCCGGCGATTTGATAATGGTCGAATTTCCCGCCGCCATCGACGGCGCCAGCGAACGGCCCGCAATGGAAACAGGGAAGTTCCACGGCACGATCTGCGCCGAGACCCCATAAGGTTCGAAAACGGTATAGTCAGCATAGTCTGGTCCCAACGGGATCGACTTGCCCTCGATCTTGTCGGCAACACCGCCATAGTACTCAAAATACTGCGCGGCCTCGATGAATTCATCCCGGGCGGCCTCAAGCGTCTTGCCGCTTTCACGGCACAGCAGTACGGCCCCTTCATCCGCGATGTTGCGGATTTCCTGCGCGATGCGCATCATCAACCGACCGCGTTCGGCCGGTTTCATGTCGGCCAGATCGCGCTGTTCAAACGACGTGCGCGCAGCCTCTAGCGCGCGGGCCAGAGATGCCTCACCCGCTTGTGCGCAATCGGCGACATGTTCTTGATTGCCGGGGTCCTCGACGGCGATGGCAGCGCCCTTGTCACCATCGACCCACGATCCGGCCAGAAAGTTTCTGGCCAGACCGTCCTTTAGAAAGTCGCTCATTATGCAGCGCGACCTTTTTCGATCTGCGTTGCAACCCAATGGTGGAAGCAATGGGTCGGACCGTCCATCGCAGGCGAGAAACGGCCGCCGTCGAACAGAACGCCGTGACGACCTTTCTGCATGCCTTCGACCACGAACACGTCCTCTTCGAAAACGGTCTTCCACAGCTGAGCGTTCTTGGCCCGCAGAGGTTCATGCTCGGGCGCGTCTTCGGGTTTTTTGGCGTAGTACAACTCAATATGCTCGATGGTTTTTTCCTGGTTCACAGGTTCGAGGATAAAGGCAAAACCGTGGTCGCGCTGAACTCCCAGCAGGACGTTCGGGTACACGACAATGTATTCCGCGCCTTCGTTCCACTTGTCGCTCAGGCCGTCGAAATCGTCCAGCTTTTCGCCGTCCTGACCTTCGAACTGGCGATATACCAGCGTGCCCTGGCCCGAGTATTTGCCCAGCTCGTTGATGTTGTAGTGGTCTTCCAGACGGGAATAGCTGTTCAGGCCGGGGTGAACCCAAGGCAGGTGATAGCTTTCGCAGTAGTTTTCGACCGCCAGTTTCCAGTTCGAGTCCAGTTCCAGACGAACCGAGGCACCGGCGCCGCCGTGATACATCGGCTGTTCGAACTCTTTCCAGCGCTCCATCAGGTCGCTGTGCACCTCTTCGAACTCGGGCGCGTTGCCGTCGACATTGACGAACACAACGTCGCGCCAGACATAAGAGCGGATGCGGATCAGACCCAGTTCCGAGAAATCGAGATCTTCGTGGGTGTTTTGGCCGGGGCCGCCTACGTGAGGTGCGGTGCGCAGTTCGCCGTTCAGGCCGTAGCACCAGCTGTGATAGGGGCAGCGGATCGCGCCACGGATTTTCTGCGGCTTGTCGACCAGAATCATGCCGCGGTGACGGCAGGTGTTCTGGAATACGCCGATTTCACCATTGCGGTCGCGGACCATCAGAATCGGCATGCCCAGGAAATCAACCGGCTTTGCATCGCCAGCTTCGGGGATATCCTTGCCAAAGCCAATACCGGACCAGTTCGCGAACAGTACGGATTCCCGTTCTTCGGCAAAGACTTTGGGGTCGATATAGTGCTCGTTCGGCAGCCCCTTTGCTGTGTTTACCGGGGTCAGAACGGACGAAAGCGATGCGTGCTTGTTCATCGGTCACTCCTGAGTATGAGATTGGCGTTGGTTTTGACCTCCATTGGCAGCGCAACCGGCAAAGCTTCAATAGGAAAAAACCTAACCGGCAGATGAGGCCAGCTAAACCGACCCTGCGTTGACCTCATCCAGAAGCCATTTCTTGAATGCCAGCGCGCCGTCAGACAGGTGCGTATCGTCCCGGCCGACCAGATAAAAGTTTCTGGGTGCGGGTGCGCTGAACTGCTCCAACGTTGCCAGTTTTCCGGAACTTAGCATTGGTTGCAGCAGGCGTTTCCACCCCAGCGCAAGACCTGCACCCTTGCGTGCCACCTGCAGTGCCAATGCGTAGCTGTTGACCCTGGATTGCGTCGGTATATTGCCAGTAAACCCAAGTTCTTTGAACCATTCTGCCCAGGTTGTCCAAGTGTTGTCTGCCGTCTCAAGGTGAATCAGACGGTGCTGCAACAGGTCGCTGAGATCGGCATCCTTTAACTCTGCAGCCAGTTCGGGGCTGCATACAGGGGTCAGGGTATCCCGGTAGAGCCTCGTGTGGGACAAGGTTGAAATCGGATCCTTTCCGTAACGAATGAACAGGTCCAGATTGGGGTTGTTTGAGAAGGCCGAGTCTTGCGCCACCTGGTTCACTTTTACGTGCGGATGGTCCTGCCAGAACCGGATCACGGACGGGGAAAGCCACAGGGCCGCAACGGCAGTGGTCGAACCGACTGTTACCTGATTATCGGAATCATTGCTGCGGATGCGTTCCAACACCTTGGACACTTTTAGAAAAGAGTCTCCCAGAACTTCGTACAGCGCGGCCCCGTCATCGGTCAGTTCGACGCCCCGGTGCTGACGCAGGAACAAAGGCGCGTTCAACTCGGTTTCCAGTGCCTTTATCTGATGGCTTACGGCGCCCGGCGTGACGGACAATTCGCCCGCCGCTTCTTTAAAGCTGAGACGTCGGGCAGCCGCCTCAAACGCAGAGAGGGTTGCAAGGGGCGGTAGGTTATAATGGCGGCGAGACATGGAGACTACGTAGCTGCGGGTTTGATTGAGGTGACCTCAACTGAAAACGAAAAAAATTGCAATTGAAATTTGCATCTTTCTCTGCGCGTATGTGGCGCCTGTACTTGGCCTTCCCAATTGGGCAGGCCCCATGTTGCGCCTTAAGAATACCCAGTGCCGAACGCGCCTGTGTTGCTGATCGCGACAATGGGCAATGACATAAGGGACCTCTGATGACTACACAAACTGCACGCTTGATCCGCAAAACCCGGTTGAGCCCAGATACTTCGGATTTCTGTTTCGAGATTCTCAGCGGCCGCTTTACCAGTCTGGAACCCGGTGCGCATGTGGATATTCACCTAAGCGATGATCTGGTGCGGCAGTATTCCTTGTGGAGCTGGAGCCAGGACGGTCGACTGATCAATGTCGCCGTCAAGCACGAAGAGGATGGTCGCGGCGGGTCCATCGCCATGCACGCGCTTGAGGAAGGGGTCGAGCTGCCCATCGGCGGGCCGCGCAATCACTTCCCTCTGGAAAGCCATGACCGGCACGTCACCCTGATCGCGGGCGGTATTGGTGCCACCCCGTTGGTGGCCATGGCGCGCGAGTTGCTGAACCGGGGGCAGGATTTCCGGGTTTATTATCTGGTGCGATCCAAGGACTATGCGGCGATGGACAAACAGTTCCGCGCCCTGGGGCTGGATGAGTGGTATCACCTGCATTGTGACGACACAGACGGGCAGTTCGATCTGGCCGCGGTCATGCAGTCCATGCCGATGGGTGCCGATGTCTATACCTGCGGCCCCGAGCCGATGCTGAACGCTGTTCTTGAGGCGGGTACCTCATTGCGTGGTGGTGCGATCCACTTTGAACGCTTTGCGGCGGCGTCGGATATCGATCACGCGCCCAACGAAAGCTTTGAGGTTGAGGTGCAGTCCTCGGGGGCCGTGTATACGGTCACGAAAGACGAAACGCTTCTGGACGTTCTGCGCAGCAATGGCGTTCATGTGGATTTCGGCTGTTCCGAGGGGTTGTGCGGATCCTGCATGGTGGATGTTGTCGAGGGCGAAGTCGACCATCGCGACGGCATCCTGACACCGGAAGAACAGGCATCGAACAGCTACATGTGCGCCTGCGTTTCGCGTTCCAAATCCAAGCGTCTGGTATTGGCGCTTTAGGGTCGCGGATATTGCAAGTTTAAACGCGGCAGCGAGGACCAAGGCCCCCGCTGCCGTTTTTTCGTTTGATCCGAAGTCCTTACGCCGCTTCGATCTGGCGCGCTTTTTCGACAAGCACTTCGGCCTGACGGATCGAGGCATAGTCGATCAGACGCCCGTCCAGCGATACGGCGCCTTTGCCTGCGGCTTCGGCCTCGGACATGGCGACCAGAATGCGCTGTGCCTTGGTGACTTCGGCGTCAGACGGCGACATCACCTCATTGGCCAGCGCGATCTGGCTGGGGTGGATGGCCCATTTGCCTTCGCACCCCAGAACAGCGGCCCGTTTTGCGGCGGCGCGATAGCCGTCGGGGTCCTGGAAATCACCGAACGGTCCGTCAATCGGGCGCAGACCGTTGGCGCGCGCGGCGACGACCATGCGGGCCAGAGCATAGTGCCACATATCGCCCCAATGGGTCATACGGCCACCATCTGCATCTGCATCGGTCAGAACCGAATAGTCCGGGTTCACGCCACCGATGATCGTGGTGCGGGCGCGGGTCGAGGCCGCATAGTCGGCCACACCAAAATGCAGGCTTTCATTGCGCTTTGAGGCTGCTGCGATCTCGCTGACATTCTGCATGCCCAGGGCGGTTTCGATGATATGTTCGAACCCGATGCGCTTCTTGTAGCCCTTGGCGTCTTCGATCTGGGTGACCAGCATGTCGACCGCGTAAACATCTGCCGCCGTGCCAACCTTGGGGATCATGATCAGGTCAAGCCGCGTGCCGGCCTGTTCCACCACATCCACCACGTCGCGGTACATGTAATGCGTGTCCAGACCGTTGATGCGCACCGACATGGTTTTGTTGCCCCAGTCGATGTCGTTCAGCGCCTCTATGATGTTCTTGCGCGCTTGTTCCTTCTCATCCGGCGCAACGGCGTCTTCGAGATCCAGAAAGATGACGTCAACGTCAGATTTTGCCGCTTTTTCGAACATGCCGGGCTGGCTGCCCGGAACGGCCAGTTCGCTGCGGTTCAGCCGGGCAGGGGCCTGTTCAATGGGGTGAAAGCTCATGAGGTTGGTCCTTGGTTGTAAAGCTTCGTTCAGATCACGCGGTCACGGGGTTCCTGGCCGCTGAAAAAGTCGTGCAGGTTGTCGAGCACGCGAAAGCCCATTGCCTCGCGGGCCTCGCGCGTTGCGCTGCCCATGTGGGGCAGCATCACGAGGTTGTCGCAGTCCAAAAGCGCCGGGGCGATGTGGGGCTCGCCGTCGAACACATCCAGCGCGGCACCGCCGATCATGTCGAACATCAGCGACTGCGTCAGGGCGTGTTCGTCGATCAATTCGCCCCGTGCGGTGTTGATCAGAAACGCATCAGGCTTCATCAGATCCAGCCTGTGCGCGTTGATCAGGTGGCGGTTCGCGGCCCCTCCGGGGCAATGCAGCGAGACGAAATCGCAGAGCGGCAGCAGCGCGTCGATGCTGTCGACCTGGGTTGCGTTGCATTGGGCCAGAACGTCCGGGGCCACCGGTCTGCGGCTGTAGACCAGGACAGTCATGCCAAAGCCGTGATGGGCGCGGCGCGCCATTTCCTGACCGATGCGGCCAAAGCCGATAATGCCCAGCGTCTTGCCGCTGACCTTGGTGCCGGTCAGATGGGTGGGCCGCCAGCCGGTCCAGTTCCCGGCGCGCAATTCACGCTCGCCCTCGCGGGTGCGGCGGGCCACCATCAGCAACAGCGTCATGGCAATGTCAGCAGTGCATTCGGACAGCACGTCGGGCGTGTTGGTCACCGTCATGCCCAGCCCACGCGCCGAGGGTTCGCAGATATGGCTGTAGCCAACGCCATAATTGGCAAGGATTTTCGTCTGCGCACCGGACACGTCCAGCGCCTCGGCGCTGAGCGTGTCGGTGACGGTTGGCAGCACCGCATCATAGGTTTTCAGCGCTTGCCGGATTTCAGCCGGGGACAAAGGTTTGTCCCCGGTGTTGAGTACGGTGTCATAGCTCTCGGCCAGTTGCGCCTCGACGGCGGCAGGCCAGCGGCGGGTCACAAGAACCGAGGGTTTGACCATCACGCAGCCTCCATCACCCGAGCGATTGTTTCACCGATCACGGCGGGGTTTTCGGCCACAGTCACACCGGCGGCGGACAGAATCTCAACCTTCTCGCTGGCGCTTTCGCCAAAGGCCGAGATGATTGCACCGGCGTGCCCCATGGTCCGGCCCTTGGGCGCGGTCAGACCTGCAACATAGGCGATCACCGGTTTGGTGATGTGGTTGCGGATGTAGTCTGCCGCCTCTGCCTCTTGCGGGCCGCCAATCTCACCGATCATGGCGATGACATGGGTGTCTTCGTCCTCTTCGAACCGCTGCAGGATGTCCTTGAAGGACGAGCCGTTGATCGGGTCACCGCCGATGCCGACGCTGGTCGAAACACCGATCCCGCGCTCTTTCAGCTGCGCTGCGGCCTCATAGCCCAGCGTGCCCGAGCGGCCGATGATCCCGACGTGACCGGGCAGGTAGATATGCCCCGGCATGATCCCCAGCAGTGCCTTGCCGGGTGAGATGGTGCCCGCGCAGTTCGGCCCGGTCAGCACCATGCGCTTGTCCTTGGGATAGCGGTACATGTAGCGTTTCACGCGGATCATGTCCTGGGCCGGGATGCCGTCGGTGATACAGACGCAATAGCGGATACCGGCATCGGCGGCCTCCATGATCGAGTCGGCGGCAAAGGGCGGCGGCACGAAGACAAGGCTGGCATCTGCGCCGGTGGCCTCAACCGCCTGCTTGACCGTGTCGAAGACGGGCACACCTTCGACGGTCTCACCGCCCTTGCCGGGCACGACGCCGCCGACGACATTGGTGCCATAGTTCAGCATGTCCTTGGTGTGGAACCGTGCCATACGGCCGGTGATACCCTGAACGATAACGCGTGAGTCGCGATCCAGAAGAATGCTCATTACACAGCCCTCATCTTGGTGCCCTGAGACAGGTCGTTTTTCCATGCGCCCACGGCGCGTTCGGCGGCTTCCATCAATGTGGTGGCGCGGATGATGGGCAGGCCGGATTTGGCCAGGATTTTCTGGCCTTCTTCCACATTCGTGCCCGCCAGCCGGACGACGACGGGGATGTCGATGTCCAGTTCCTTCAGCGCCTGAACAACACCTTCGGCCACCCAGTCACAGCGGTTGATACCGGCGAAGATATTCACCAGGATCGCCTGCACATTCTGGTCCGACAGAACCAGACGGAACGCTTTGGTCACACGCTCGGGCGAGGCCCCGCCACCGATGTCGAGGAAGTTTGCAGGCTCACCCCCGGCCAGCTTGATCGTGTCCATCGTGGCCATCGCCAGACCGGCGCCGTTCACGATGCAGCCGATATTGCCGTCCAGGCCGACATAAGACAGACCGCGATCCGCCGCGCGGCTTTCGCGCGGGTCTTCCTGACTTTTGTCGCGCAGTTCAGCGATTTGCGGGTGACGGAACAGGGCGTTGTCGTCAAAACTCATCTTGGCGTCCAGCGCCAGAACCCGGTCATCGGCGGTGATGACCAGCGGGTTGATCTCGACCATGGTGGCGTCCAGATCGCTGAAGGCGGCGTAGCAGCCTTGCAGCGTGCGCACCATCTGCTGCACCAGCTTCGGCTCCAGCCCCAGTTTGAACGCAATCTCGCGCGCCTGGAATTCCTGCAGGCCCACCGCAGGTTCGACAATGGAACGCACGATGCTGTCGGGGCGTTCGGCCGAGATTTCTTCGATCTCCATCCCACCTTCGGACGAGGCCACGATCATCACCCGCTGGCTGGAGCGGTCCAGAACGAGGCCCAAGTAAATCTCACGATCAATCGGCACCGCGCCTTCTACATAGACGCGGTAGATGCCCTTGCCTTCGGGGCCGGTTTGATGGGTCACCAGCTTGCGGCCGAACAGGTCGTCACAGGCCTGATAGATATCGTGCTCGGTGTCGCACAGTTTGACGCCACCGGCCTTGCCGCGCCCACCGGCATGGACCTGCGCTTTGACGATCCACTTGTCGCCACCCATTTCACGCGCGCGGTAAGCTGCCTGTTCGGGGCTGTAGGCCAACGCACCCGGCGGGACGTCGACGCCAAAGTTCGAAAGAAGCTCTTTCGCTTGATATTCATGGATATCCATCTGCAATCCTCCCGTTCATGCAGTGTGATTATGCGGCGATCGAGGTGCCGTAACGGCTTTCCAAAAGGGTCTCGATTGCGTCCTGATCAACATCGGCGCCCAGCTCGCGCAGGGCGTCGGCAAAAAGATGTATGATCCGGCTGACAGCATCCCGGTTCAGCTGGTTGAGGATGCCGATGCGGACCTGCACCGGCGCGCTGAGCGTGGGCCAGATGCCAAAGCCTTGGGCGCGGCAGTTCTGCACCAGCTCCATCTCGCGGCCCGCCAGTTCCGGCGGCAGGTTCAGTACCACAAGGCTGGGCATGTCCGACGTCACCTCGCACCCCATGGCGATCACCGCATCGCGCAGAACCTTTTCATGGGTGCGGTAGGCCAATGACCGTTTTGCCAGACCTTCTTGCAGTGTCAGGCGCAGGGATTCGTGGAACGCGGCAACTGCATAGCCCGAATGCGTCCGGTGATAGGTGCCTTTTTCGAAATCCTGACCATCAACGATGCCCCAGTGACGGGCCTCAAAGATGGGGTTGTGCACATAGGTATAGGCACCAGACGTCTTCAGACTTTCAATATAATCTTCAGTAAAGCTGACCGGCGCGTAGGTCAGCGGCAGGCAGCACAGGCCCTTTTGCGGGCAAGAGGCCCACCCAGCGATACCCGGATAGTCGTCGATTGAGAAATCTTCGGCACCCAGCGATGACACGGCGTCGATCAGACCCATGGCACCGTGGCGTTCGCACGCGTCCGAGAACCCGCGCAGATCATTCACGCGACCAGACCCGGTTTCCCAATGCGCCATGAAAGCCCATTTGGGCTGATGCTCGGCCAGGGCAGCTTCAACCAATTCACCCGTCACCGGCTGACCGTGCGGAACCTCAATTACGGTGACGCTGGCGGCCTGCGGGTCAAGGGGATTGGCGGCGTGTTCCTCGGGTGTTGCGGCCTTGATCCGCAAAGTGAGGGCATCAATGCCCGAGAAGGTGCCATTGGTGAACGCAACAACCCTGTCACCGGGCATCACTGCGGAAAACATGGTGTCCAGCGCGCTCCAGCCCGTTCCGGCGACCGCAAAGGTATAGGCGTTCTGAGTGCCCCAGACGGCGCGCAGCATGTGCTTGCATTCTACCATGCCGCGCAGAACGTCGCCCTGCATGTGATCCGCCACCCCTGCGCTGGCAAAGGCATGCAGGACGCGGGCATCGGTGTTTCCGGGCCCGGGGCCGGCGGCCAGGGTCTCGGGGATTTCGAGCGGAGGGAAGATCTGAAAGGTCATGGCTAGATATCCTCGGCAGTTGGGGGCAGCGGGGCCCGGTGTGTTATGTTGCCGAACAGAAAACCCGCAGTTGCCAGTGGACGCAACGTAACTTACTACTGCTTTAGGATGGCTATTTGGGTGGGGAAATACCTACCCATACCGGTAAAAATACCAGTGTATACCAAATTAACGCCTACCCAAATAGGTGGTTTTTGACAAATTCGGGAAGAAAAGATGGGTGATAACGCTAACGCTCCGATCGATGTCATGCTGGCGGATGGCAACCCGTTGGTTTTGTCGGCGATGTCCGAAATCTTTGAGCGGGATTCGCGGTTCTCGCTGGTGGCGACGTCGGCCACGGCCGAAGGCTTTTTGGGAACGGTCATGCGCGTGCCCGTGAAAGTCGGCGTGGTGGATTGGAACCTGCCGGTATTGGGCGCGGCCAAACTGATCGAAGTGCTGCGCGAACAGGCCAACGCGCCGCGCTTTGTGGTTTACGGTGAGGCGACAGGTGAAATCCCGCGCCTGGCCATGCAGGCCGGGGCAGCCGGTTTTGCCGCCCGATCCGGTGAGGTTGAGGGCTTGCTGGAAACCTGCGCTGACGTGGCCGCAGGCAAGATGGTGTTTCCGTTTATCGATGTGCGCAAAATGCAGCAGGACCCGATCCAGAGCTTGTCCCGCAAGGAACGCACCATACTCGAAGCTTTGGCGCAGGGCATGTCCAACCGGGACATGTCGAAAGAGCTTCAGATCTCAACCAACACGGTCAAGTTCCACCTGTCCAACATCTATGAAAAACTGGCTGTAAAGAACCGGGCGCAGGCTATTGCCTTTTATTACTCGTCTCAACTGTCCCGCGGGTAGGGCGGATGGCGTTGGCGGGCCATCTGATGTCGGCAATGTGAAAGATTGCATCCCCCGTGGCGGTGACGTTAGGTGTGAGCGACCCGCTCTGCCTGCCCAGACTATCGATAGGACCGCGCCATGATTCAGAACAACCCCGCCTTGATCGAGGCCATCCGTGACCGGTTCGCCCATGTCGACAGCTGCCCGTTTCAGGGCGAGCGTATTTTCTTTGAAAATGCGGGCGGGGCGTTGACGTTGAAATCGGTTGTTGAGACATCGGCTTTTTATGCGGCAATCCCGGACAATCCGGGTCGGATCAATCCCGCGGGGCGGGGGACCCAGCAGGTGATTAACAAAGCCAAAAGCGATCTGGGCGTTTTCATGAACGCCTCGTCGGGTCAGTTTTTTGCCGGGGAAAGCGGGACTGAGCTGCTGTTTCGCCTGATCCGCACCGCATGTCTGGCGACACCAAAAGGGACCAAACTTATCGGGTCCTCCATCGAACATCCCGCCACGCGCAGCGCCGCGCGCCGCTGGGCCGGGATCGCGGGTTTGGACTATGTAAATGTGGCCCATGACAATGAAACGGGATTGGTTACCGCAGACGATTACGCCGCGCTGATGACGCCGGACGTGGCGGTTGCAACGATCCTGCATGCCTCGCCCGTGACCGGAATGGGGATGGATGTGGCGGCGATTTCAGCGGCGATCCGTGCGGTTGCGCCCGAGTGCATGATCATTGTCGACGGCATCCAGCACGCCGCCCACGGCCAGATGGACCTCGATGCGTATGGTGTCGACGGTTACGCCATCTCACCCTACAAAGTGTTCTCGCGCCATGGCTATGGTATCGCCTGGATTTCAGACAGGCTCAGTTCCGTGCCGCACGACATGCTGATCGACGCGCCCGCAACGGGTTGGGAGTTTGGGACCCGCGATGCAGGCTCTTACGCGACCATCTCGGATGTGGTGGCCTATTTCGACTGGCTGGGCATGCAAGTGTCTGACGAGGAAAACCCGCGCAAACGGATCGAAGCTGCGGGCCGCGCCATTCACGCCTATGAGACTCATTTGACCGATATCGCCATTAACGGCACAGGTAACCTGCCGGGGTTACGGGATATGGATCATGTGACCCTTCTGGCCGGCGCCGATAACCCGGCGCGCGAAGGTCTGGTGTCCATCGTAGTGGACGGATACCCTTCAGAAGATGTGGTCGAATTGCTGAACCAGCAGGGCATTCGTACACACACGCGCAAGGCCGATCATTACTCAGGCAATGTCCTGACTCCGCTTGGCTTGTCGGATTGTATCCGCATATCCTTTTGCCATTACAACACCGAACAGGAAATCGCGCGGATGCTGAGCGCGATCAAGGTTCTCGGGGATGTTATGTGATTAGATTAACAGATTGCTGATCTAATGCTTCTGATCTGACGTTCCCTCCGGGTGTCGGAGTAGGTCAACACCGGGGCTGAGTTATTCAGATACGCCTTCCATTGAAGTCAACATCTTAAGATTTTACGCTTTTTGAATGTTTCGACGGTTCAAGTGCTTTATGGCGACGTTAAACAAAAAGCTGATGAGCTTAAAAAGATGAGCAATAGGATTGACCTCTATAACTCAATTTACCATAAATAATGAGTTATAGACTGGATCCTTATACCTCACGATGTGGAACTGGCAGAGCCCTGATTGGCCGACATTTCGTTACGATGCCTCAAGATTCGAATCATACGAGCAACAATTCCTATTGTCCTCAGGGGAAGTTCTTGGAGCGGTTCACCATGTAAACGCGGCGGATCGGGATCAATTGCGTATCGATCTTCTGAGCGAAGAAGCGATGAAAACCAGCGCGATCGAAGGTGAGATGCTGGATCGTTTCAGCGTGCAATCTTCCCTGCGTCGGCATCTTGGACTGGCTCCCGACAGTTATCCATCCAAACCGCGCGAACAGGGCGTTTCTGAGATGATGGTGGATGTCTATTCCACCTATACGGAACCGCTGTCACACGACACCCTGTTTCGGTGGCATGACATGCTTCTGTCCCACGACAGGCATCTGGAAACGATTGGAGCATACCGGAGCCATGGGGATGCGATGCAAATCGTCTCAGGCAGGTTAGACCGCCCGACGGTGCATTTCGAAGCGCCACCGTCACATCAGGTTCCGGCCGAAATGGACCAGTTCGTGGCCTGGTTCAATCGGACTGCACCGGATGGTACCGAGCCTTTGCGCGCACTGATCCGGGCGGGATTGAGCCATCTGTATTTCGAGAGCATTCACCCCTTCGAAGACGGCAATGGACGGTTGGGCAGGGCGCTGGCGGAAAAATCACTGGCGCAAAACATTGGTCAGCCAAGCCTGATTGCTCTTGCGTTCACAATCGAGCGAGAGCGGAAGACTTACTACGACCAGCTTGAACGTCATCAAAAGACGCTGGACGTCACGCCTTGGCTTATCTGGTTTGCCGAGACCGTTCTTACAGCACAGCAGGTGACTCTGGAACGGGTTGGCTTCTTTATAGCCAAGACGCATTTCTATGACCGGCATCGCGATCAGTTCAACGCCCGCCAAACCAAGGTCATCGCCCGGTTGTTCAAGGCTGGGCCAGATGGATTCAAAGGCGGATTGAGCGCCGAGAACTATATCTCGATCACGGGAACGTCCCGCGCCACGGCAACGCGGGATCTGCAAGACCTGGTAGAGAAGGGGGCTCTGATCCGAACGGGTGAACTCCGATACACACGCTATTGGCTAAAGTTGGACCGGGCAGCGTAGGCGGCTAACGGCCATCCGGCACAAGTGTGAAATGCCTCGTCGCACAAAAAAACGGATTTATAGAAGTCGATTTAGGCAACGCTGCAAGTACCAGACAATCAGCTGCTCCAAAGCCGCATTGCGCGACAAACACATAGAGCTACCGCCGCTTTGCGCGGTGTAGACTTGGACAGCGGCCCAAACCTGACCATGCCGGTGCTGTCCAACGCTTCGCTGCAGTAAGCGTTAGTCCGAACCTTCACGCCACCACAAATTCTTACCGCCTGAATTCACAAGACGTAAAACACAGTGGCGATTGGTCGAGCGGATGCGAGAGTCTGTCTCCTGTGATTGCCACATTCTCATACGAGCGTACGTTACAGGCTATACATCTGAACCAAATACCGCTATCGCCGGGTCTTTCCCGGCATCTGGTGACCCATGCAAGATTTTTCTGCCCTCCCGAAAACCCTATCCGCAGCGCTGTCCAAAAAGGGCTATAGCGGTTTGACGCCCGTGCAAAAGGCTGTCTCAGATGAAGCACTGGCAGGAAAAGACCTGCTTGTCTCTGCGCAGACCGGTTCCGGAAAAACCGTGGGCTTCGGGCTGGCGATGGCGAAAGAGCTTCTCGATGAGCGTGGTCGATTTGATCGGCCTGCGACGCCATTGGCCATGGTTATCGCCCCCACGCGCGAGCTGGCTTTGCAGGTTCGAAGAGAGTTCGACTGGCTGTTTGCCGAGGCCGGGATCGTCACTGCGTCGGCCGTGGGCGGTATGGATGCGCGCACCGAGCGCAGGACGCTTGAGCGTGGGGCACATGTCGTGATCGGCACGCCCGGTCGGTTGCGCGACCATATCGCACGGGGTGTGATCGACCTGAGCGATATGCGGACCGTCGTTCTCGACGAAGCGGACGAAATGCTGGATCTGGGTTTCGCCGAAGACCTGCAATACATCCTTGATCAAACCCCTGAAAGTCGGCGCACCCTGATGTTCTCGGCCACAGTGCCACCGGGCATCTCCAAGCTGGCCCAGACTTACCAGAAAGAGGACGCGCAGCGGATCAAGGTCGGCAGTGCCGAAGCGCAGCATTCGGACATCACCTATCGCGCGCTCAACGTGGCCCCGTCGGACATCGAAAAAGCGATCATCAATCTGCTGTGCTATCACGACGCACAGACCGCAATCGTGTTCGCGAACACCCGATCCATGGTTGCGCGTCTGACTGCAAAATTCTCAAACCGGGGATTTTCTGTCGTCTCACTGTCGGGGGAGCTCAGCCAGACAGAACGTTCCAATGCCATGCAAGCCCTGCGTGACCGGCGCGCGCAGGTCTGTGTTGCAACGGATGTGGCCGCCCGTGGCATCGATCTGCCGGGGTTGGAGTTGGTGATCCACGCAGATCTCCCTTCAAATGCGGAAAGTCTGCTGCATCGCTCTGGACGGACAGGCCGCGCGGGACGCAAGGGAACGTCCATCCTGATTGTGCCAGGCCGGCAACGCTCAAAGGCGCAACGATTGCTAAAGACGGCCAAGCTTGAGGCCGAATGGGGCACGCCGCCCTCGGCAGAGGAAGTGCTGGCACGCGAAGAGGACCGCATCATTTCCAATCCCGCTTTGGATGAGCCGCCAAGCCCCGAGGAAACGGCTTTTGCAGAACGGCTGCTTAGCGGCAGAACACCCGAGCAGATCGCCGCAGCCTATTTGCGCCTCTACAGAGAGCGGAACTCAGCACCTGAGATATTGGGTGCCGTGCCGGAAGCCGGCAAACACAAACCTGACCGGCGCGCAGAGTTTGGGCCAAGCACGTGGTTCTCACTTTCCCTGGGCCGCAAACAGCGCGCCGAGCCGCGTTGGTTGTTGCCAATGCTTTGCCGCAACGCGGGTCTGTCCAAAGACGCAATCGGCGCAATCCGGGTTCAATACCAAGAGACCTTTGTCGAGATTGCCAATGACGCCGTGCCTGCAATGAAACTGGAATTGGGCGATGACCTCACCATCGAACAAGGCGCGGCGCTGACCGAGCTGGCGGGTACGCCGGATTTCGACGCCTCTCCCAAAGGGCCGCCAGCAGCATCCTATTCACCGGACGACGCTGCCAAGAGCCGGGGGCCGCGTTCGGGCAAACCCTCAAAAACTGCGCGCGACTCCCAACGTTCTGACCAAGATACCCGTATTGGTTCCGAGCGTCCGAAGGGGAAAGGAAAATCCGCTGCTGGCACTTCGAACAAGCAAGCAAGCGAAGCCAAGCCGAAACGGGCCAAAGCTGAGCCAGCGCCGCGGTCAAGCGAGCGTGGAAAGGCAAAACCACAATCCACCGGCAAGGACAAGAAGCGGCAAAAACGAGATGCGAACGCTTCCGATACATCCAAGTCTCTGAGAGCACAAAAGGCGCCTCGCAAGACCAACACCAAAGACACAAACGCACCGCGTTCAAAAAGCAAAAACGGTAAGGGCGGTGAGGCAAGACCTTTCCGCAAGCCATCGAAGAGAAGTTGAGTGTTCAGATACCTATCGTTGGGCCGATGGGAAAAGACATGCGTGCTTTTTGAGAGAATTGCGGTTTGGCACGACTTGCGGCCAAAAGGAGGCCTTGGAAACCGGGTTAGGATGCTGCAGGCGGATTCCACTCTCCGAACATTCGTCGCGAGTTCTCAGCCCTATGGATGTTGGAATTCCCTACAATACAACACCCGCAATAGAGACAACCCGAAAAAGCGGATCCGCATGCCTCATGTGCCGAATTGTACAGGCTTTGACATTTGAAAATAGATCACCCAAGGGGATGGTCCTAGACCTCGAACAACCCGTCGTGCAGTTTGCAAAGTGCGGAGTCCTAAAACCACAGTATCAGTTTATGAGCGGTAGTCGCTCAAATCCTCGGGAGCATGCAGCAATGTCCCGTCATATTTTTTGAGGTCATCGTTCATCTGAAGCCACGGCAGTTTGCTTTGATAGTTCACATGGAATGTCGGTTTGAAATCCGCAGGGTTTTCAAGGGATGCTGCGTATAGGTGCATTCCCCCTGCGTAATGGTCGGCCTCAAATCCAATCGGCGATCCGCAATCTTTGCAAAAATGCCTGAACACGCCATTAGAGCTTTCGATGGTCTTCGGAGCATGTCCGATCCATTTAAAGTTCCTGATTGGCACACCCAGCCAGGCGACGACCGGTGCGGCGCAGTTTCTGCGGCAGTCGTCGCAATGGCAGTAGCAGGCCCAGGTCACTTCGCCATAAAACTCCCATTGCGTTTTTTTGCACAAGCAAAACCCTCGCGTTGTCATCTGTCCCTCCAACTATTGCATAAGGGTGGCAAGAGCCATTTCACGTTGCTGGTTTTCCATGCGGGCATGGTTTTATAGGTTTCTTTTCCCGAGGCGACGCGGTTTCAGCTGTCCTGTGCAATGAACGCTGCGAAAGCCTCTGCATAGTCAGGATGCCAACGGCTGAGGGGTGGGCGGTTTTCGATCATGTCGCCCACGGCCCAAGCGATACGTTTTTCGTCCAGCGCGCGGGGCACATCGTTGTCCGGGCACAGGATGTAGAAATCGCCGCGGTTCACGCTTTCAACGAAGAATTCGACCGTTTGCTCGGCTGTCCATGCGGCGGGGGGCTTCTCGGCTGCTCCGATCATTGCCGTGTGCACAAAGCCGGGCACTAACAGATGTGCAGAAATCTGGGCGCCTTCGGTGTTTCGCAGTTCGTGCGCCAGTGCCTCGGTGAAGACTTTCAGACCCGCCTTGGACACATTGTACGCCGGGTTTCCGGGCGGTGTCGTGATCCCTTGTTTGGACCCGGTGTTGATGATTGCGCCGGGGCGACCCCGTTCGATCATGCCCGGAGCGAACACCTGCGTGCCGTGGATTGCGCCCCAAAGATTGACACCCAGTATCTTCTCCCAAACGTCCGGTGCGGTCAGGCATGACGTCCGACCACCGATTCCAGCATTGTTCATCAGGATATCCGCGCCGCCGAAACGTTCCGTCACCTCCTTTTCAAGAGCTTCAAGTTGCACACGGTCGGAGACGTCAGTGGAGGACGTCATGACGTCTGCCGCACCCGCGACGCGCAGCGCCTCATCGGCTTCGGCCAGCTTGTCGGCATTGCGGTCGACTGCGACAACTTTCATGCCCATTCCGGCGAACCTGGTCGCGGCGGCAAGGCCAATGCCCGAAGCGCCACCGGTGACAACGGCAACGGATGAAGATTGAAACGCGGGGTGTGTCATGTTGATCATCCTTTTCGGGAAAACAAGAGAGCGAATTTAGGCTAGGCGGCTGGCCGGACCAATCCCGGCCAGCCCTTTGGATCAGGCGGCTTTCCTGGCCGCCACGTTCAGTTTCAGCATGTCTGCCATGCCAAAGTTTGTGAAGAGGGCTTGAGTACTGGTCGCCGCCAGATCGTTCATTGGTTTTACAAGGTCTCCCATGCCGACCGTGTCCACTTCGGTACGGAACGGGCGCGTCCCAGGAGCGGCGTCAACGACAGAAACAACAGCCTCCGCCACCAGTGATGGGTCTTGCTGTGGATTGGTGGCAAGGAACTCATTCATTTGCTGGCGTGCCGCAACCGGCGCGTCTGCCATTTCGCCATAGCCCTCATTGCGGTCGGTCGAGGTTGGCAGGATCAGGTTGCCATGGAATTCCGTCGGGAAACCGCAGGGTTCAACGATTGCGACATCAACACCAAACTGGCTCAGCTCTGCGCGATAGTTCTCGCTGACGGCCTCCAACGCCCATTTGGTTGCGTTATACGGTCCATAGAATGGAAGGGTGATGCGGCCAAGAACGCTGGTGACGTTCAGGATAAGGCCCTCTCCCCGTTCGCGCATTTGCGGAAGAACCGCGCGTGTCAGCCGCTGGGGACCAAAGACGTTGATGTCGAAAACCCGCTGAAAATCTGCCGCCGAGAAGTTCTCTTGCAGACCATGTACGCCAACGCCTGCGTTATTGATCAGGACATCGATACCGCCCAGACGGTCGCTTGCCGCCGCCACTCCGGCCTCGACCGATGCGTCATCCGTTACATCGAGGTCGACGATTTCCGCGCCCAGGTCGCGCAACAGATCCGCCGCCTCGGCGTTGCGGCCTTTTGGATCGCGGACAGTGCCCGCCACTTGGTGACCGGCCTTGAGCAGCTCGGCGACGATCAGCTTGCCAAAGCCGCTGCTTGCACCTGTAATCAGGATATTCATCTTCTCATCTCCATTCCTGCCCGATTTGGGCCGTTGATGAGACACAAATACGTCTTGCCAATATTTCGGAACAGTGGGATTAATCGGAATCTATGGTTCAAGATATTAGAACGCTGGGTCTGCCCACCCTTATAAGTTTCCAAACGGTCGCCAGGACCGGCGGGATAAGCGCGGCCGCAGATCAGTTGGGGATCGCCAAATCCGGTGTCAGCCGGCATGTCGCGCAGCTTGAAGAGCAGTTGGGTGTAAAGCTGCTGGAACGCGGGGCGCGTTCGGTCAAGTTGACGCCAATTGGCGAGCGTCTTGAACATCGGATTGCTTCGGTTCTGGCTGAAATCGACCTGATCGAAGATATCGCACGCGAGGAAAGCGTTGGCATATCAGGGCAGGTCAACCTTGCGGCAACACATGAGTTCGGCGGTCTTGTCGCGTCCAAACTGTTTCCAATCGCACGTCAGCAACATCCGGATCTAACTCTGGTCATGCGGCCCGATTATGGCTTTGCCGACATGCAGGACCCCGGCACCGACATCGCGTTTCGAATTGGTACGGTCCATGATGATCGTCTCATCGCGCGTGAGATGGGGTCGTTCAGACGTATACTTGTTGCGGCACCGCAACAATGCGCCGAGTACAAGCTGAAGCATCCCAGAGATCTTGCCAACGCGCCCTGCCTGACGTTCCGGGGGGATCGCCCGGGTGCCGTCTGGAAGTTTGAATCTGCGGCAGAAGAAGCCGCAGTCTCGGTAACGGGTCCCGTGGCGGTGATGAGCTTCCACATTCTGCTTGATCTGGCGCTGAACGGTCTGGGGTTTGCGCTGGTGCCCGAATTCATGCTCGGTGATCTCGTCACCTCCGGCAAGCTTGTGCGATGCTTGCCCGGCTTTCGTGTACGACCCCATCCGGTGTTTCTAACGTATCGACCGGGTGCGCGCCGGGTGGCGCGCATTGATGCCGCGATCAAGCTGTCCGAGGAAATCATTCCCGGTCTCCTGTCCAGAAAGGACATCCTGGAATAGCTCTGAAGTTCGGACCGCAGGGCCCCGCTGGCGCATACTTTTGTCTTTGTAAGGACGTCTGATTTGGACCTGTGGGAACAGCGGAGAACCAGTTGCCCCACTTCGTCAACGGTTCCAATGCCATTGTGCTGGCTCTTGCCGCACCACTATTGTCAGGCTGTGAAACTCATTTTTTAGGAAATACCGCTTTTGCATTTGCTTCGACTGATTGCCCCAGCCGGTGTTTCTTGCCACTGATCATGGTTACAGGTTCGTTAAGGTGTCACTTGTCAATTGGTCGTGGATGATCCCGGCGGATGCAGTGACCTCACGAAGATAGAGAAAGCCCTTCAAGCGCGGTATATTGGTCAGTGTTCTCAATGCGCTGACATCGCTTCATCGAACCTGCCGACCAACTTAGCACTACCCGAAAGCACTGTCAGAACGCGGGCTTTGGGGACAGGAAAGACGACGTAAAGTAATCCCGCAACACCCGGGTTGCGCCGGACAGACGTGCCTGCTTGCGAAACGCCATTCCCACATCCATGGTTGGGATTGCGACGCTGGTTTGGACGGTCTCGATCCGTCTGCCCTCAAGCGACCAGGGACGGTAAACCATGTCGGACAGGATCGTCACGCCATGGCCGTTGGCAACCATGGACCGGGCAGCTTCGACCGATGATGTACGCAGTTTCACGTCAGGGGTGCAGTCATTGGCATTCCAGTATTTCATGCTGGTATGCGCCGCTTCGTCGACGGTCAGCATGATGTAGGGCTCGCGTGCGATATCCTGCAACGCCACCCGATCCTGATTGCCCAACGGGTGACCTGCAGGGACCCATAGCCTGCGTTGGGACTTGAGCAGCGTCACCGTCTCGACCATCTCGTTTTGAATATTCGAGGTCAGCGCCACGGCCATATCGATCTGACCGGATTGCAACTGCTGCTCGATGCTTTGCCGGTTCAGCTCGACGATCTGGATGTCCAGCCCCGGGTAAAGCTGGTTCAGGCGTCCCAAATGATAGGGCAGAAAATACCCGATCACCGTGTATGTCGCAGCCATTCTGACCACGCCAGAGATGTTCGAATCCCTTTGGTCCAGAACACGGGCCGCGTCCAGCCTTTCCAGAATGTCCCGCGCAGATTGCAGGAATTGCTGCCCGGCCTCTGTCATCTCCATTCCCTGTGCGCGACGGGTGAACAGAGTTGTGCCAAGAATAGCCTCAAGCTCGCGTATCGCGCTGGTGACGGCGGATTGCGAGATCGACAAAAGCTGCGCCGCCCGGCTGACCTGCCCGGTTTCTGCGGTGGCTACGAAATACTTCAAATGCTTGAAATTCATCGTCGGACAACCCGCCATTCATCATCAGTTTTTTTAATAATGCTTGAGCAAAAAAAAGAAATACCAATTTCACGAGAAATATCAATGATGGCCCTGCGGTCTGAAACGGAGGGCTGGACGCATGCGGATGATCGTCGATCTGAACTGCGATATGGGCGAAGGGTTTGGCCATTGGGTGCTGAGCGATGCGCCCGAGGACAAGATCATGGAGGTCATCAGCTCGGCCAATATCGCGGCGGGGTTTCACGCGGGCGATCCGAACTCTATCGACCGGATGGCCAAACTGGCGCAGACGTATGGCGTAGGTCTGGGGGCGCATCCCGGATATCTGGACCTCAGGGGGTTTGGGCGCCGTTACATCAATATGAACCCGGCCGAGCTGATCAATGATGTGGTGTATCAGGTCGGGGCGATCCGCGAATTTGGGCGTCGTCATGGCGCGCCTCTGCAACACGTAAAGCTGCATGGTGCCTTGTATATGGAGGCGGCGGTGAACGAAGACCTGTCCCAGGCGCTGGTTGATACAATGCAGGCGATCTGCCCCGATGCGCTGTTGTTCTGCATGGGGATATCCAAAACCTACGCCGCCGCGAAACGCGCCGGACAGCCTGTGATCCGTGAATTTTTTGCCGACCGGGATTACGACAACAGCGGCTCGATTGTCTTTGCCCGTCAGGTCGGCCGCCCCGATCCCGTGCAGGTTGCCGAGAAATGCGTCAAGGCGTGCAAGACCGGTACCGTGACAACGGTCGAGGGCGATGAGCTTGAGATCGCATTTGAATCGATCTGCTTTCATTCCGACACGCCCGGCGCGCTTGAGATGGGCCGCGCCATTCGCAAGGGTCTGACGGATAACGGAATTCAGATCGCGACCGCCGGTGAAATCGCGGCGACGCTGTAATCGACACGCATAGGAGATAACGGATGGCAGAGATACAATCGCCCGTGCCCGGAACGTTTTATACCCAGGCAACACCCGACGCGCCGCTTTACAAGGCCAAAGGCGATGCTGTGGCCATCGGGGATGTGGTCGGGCTGGTCGAGGTGATGAAGACCTTTATAGAAATCAAATCAGACGTCGCCGGAACCTTTGCTGGCTATTCGGTGGAAAACGAAGCCGCCGTAACAGCCGGTCAGACGCTGGCTCAGGTGGACGGCTGACTCATGCCCATCAAGCGCTTGTTCATTGCCAATCGGGGCGAGATCGCTGTTCGGATCATCCGCGCGGCGCAAGGGATGGGTATTCACACGATACAGGCCTATTCCGAGGCTGACGCCGATATGCTGGCGGTGCGGATGGCGGATGAGGCGGTCTGTGTCGGACCACCGCAAGCCGCGCAGTCCTATCTGAATACCAAGGCAATGGTGCAAGCGGCGCGCAGCTGCAGTGCCGACGCCGTTCATCCCGGATACGGGTTTCTTGCCGAGAATGCCGATTTCGTCCGCGCGGTTGAGGCCGCCGGGATGCGCTTTGTTGGGCCCTCTGCTGACACGATTGACCGGATGGGCGACAAGGTCTCGGCCCGTCAGGCGGCGCAAGCGGCGGGGGTTCCCGTGGTGCTGGGCTCAAAAGGACGTGTCGACACCCCCGAGGACGCTTTGGCCGTAGCGGAACAGGTCGGCTATCCCGTGATGATCAAAGCCTCAGCCGGGGGCGGGGGCAAGGGTATCCGTGTTGCCCAGAGTGCCGATGAGCTGGCGCAGATGGCCCCGCAGGCGCAGGCCGAGGCACAGGCGGCCTTTGGTGATGGGGGCTTGTATCTGGAGCGCGCTATCCAATCGCCCCGACATATCGAGGTTCAGATTCTGGGCGATGGCACCGACGCGGTGCATTGTTTTGAACGCGAATGCTCGATGCAGCGCCGTCGCCAGAAAGTGTGGGAAGAGGCCGGAGCGGTCTGTCTGGATGACGCAACCCGTGACCGTCTGTGCGCATCCGCCGTCGCGCTGGCGAAATCCGTCAACTATGTTGGCGCGGGAACGCTGGAATACCTCTATGACAGCGCAACGAACGAATTCTTTTTCATCGAAATGAATACCCGCATTCAGGTTGAACACCCGGTGACCGAGATGATCACCGGTCTGGATCTGGTGCAGGAAATGATCCGGGTTTCGGGGGATCAGGCGCTGTCGGTCACACAAGACCAGATCACCCGAAGCGGTCACGCGATCGAAGTGCGCATCAATGCCGAAGACCCGGCGCTGCAATTTCTGCCCTTTCCCGGTCGGGTCGGTCAGATGCAGCTGCCCACAGGGGATGGCATCCGGTTCGATCACTTTCTTTACGAAGGCTATCAGATACCACCCTTTTACGACTCGTTGCTGGGCAAGTTGATCGTCCATGCGCCCACGCGCGCCGAAGCCATCGCAAAGCTGAGCGCGGCGTTGGATGATCTGCGCCTTGAGGGGCTGAAAACCACCATCCCGCTGCACCGGGCGCTTGCGGCGGATGCCAATGTGCTGGCCGATGACATTCACACCCAATGGCTGGAACCGTGGCTGGACGCGGGCAACCTGACCGTACCGGCATAACCAAGGAGACGCACCGTGAAGACACGATATACCTACGGTGGCGACGAACACATCTATGTCGAGATGGATGATGAGATGTCGCTGGACGCTTTCTTCAAATCCCTGTCGATGAGCAACGCCGTCCGCGATGCAGATATTGAAGGGGTGACTGAAATCTGCCCGGCAAACGCGTCGTTTCAGGTCAAGTTCGACCCCGATGTGATCCACCCCGATCAGATGATGGAGCAGATCAAAAATCTGGAACACAAGGCCGAAGATGCCGACAAGCATCTGAAAACGCGGATCATCGAAATTCCGGTCTATTATCAGGACCCGTGGACGCATGAGACCCTGATGCGCTTTCGCGAGCGTCATCAGGACCCCGATGGCACCGATCTGGACTATGCTGCGCGCATCAACGGCTATGACAGTGCCGAGGCGTTTATCGAGGCGCACCATTCGCAGCCCTGGTTCGTGTCGATGGTGGGGTTCGTGGCGGGGCTGCCGTTTCTGTATCAGTTGGTCGAACGCGACAAGCAATTGCAAGTGCCCAAGTACCTGCGCCCCCGGACCGATACGCCCAAACAGACAGTGGGCTATGGCGGGTGTTTTTCCTGCATCTATTCCGTGCGCGGGGCAGGGGGGTATCAGATGTTCGGGATCACCCCGATGACCATTTTCGACCCCACCCAGCAGGTCAGCTATCTGCGGGACTTCATGGTGTTTTTCAAACCCGGCGACATCGTGAAATGGAAACCTATCGACCGCGCCGAATACGACCGGATTCTGGCCGAGGTCGAGGCGGGCACCTATGCGCCGCGGATCGCGCAGGTCGATTTCGATCTGGATGCGTTCAACGCCGACATGACCGGCACCAATGCCAAGCTGATGGAGGCTCTCAATGACGCTTAAGGTACTTGCGCCCGGCTTGTCGACATCTATTCAGGATCTGGGGCGTCCCGGTTACTTTCATTTGGGCATTCCCATTGGCGGTGCTATGGACCGGTTCGCGTTACGTTGCGCCAATATGCTGGTCGGAAATCCCGAGGGTGCGGCGGGTCTTGAGATTGTCTTCATGGGCCCCGAGATCGAATTCATGCAAGACGCTCTGGTCGCGGTGACAGGGGCCGAATTGCCGCCCAAGGTCGATGGCGAACCACAGCCGACATGGACGGGTTTTGCCGTCAAAAAAGGCCAGACGCTCAGCTTTGATTTTCTCAAATCCGGCGCGCGGGCCTATATCGCGATCAGCGGCGGGATTGACACGCCGCCCGCGCTTGGCAGCCGCTCGACCTATCCGATCGGGGCGTTGGGCGGGATCGACGGGCGCGCCATTCAGGCCGGTGACATGATCCCGGTCGGAGAGGTTGACGTGATCGAGCAGGGGTTCAGCATTCCCGAAAACCTGCGCCGCGGGCCGGGTACGCCCGCCGAATTGCGGGTTCTGCCGGGTCTCTACTGGCATCGTCTGACCGAGGCGGCGCAACAGGGGTTCTTTGACGATAACTGGTCCGTTGCCCCTGAGGCGGACCGGATGGGCTATCGCTTTAAGGGCGGTCAACCGCTTGAGTTTGTCGACCGCGAACAGCCTTTTGGGGCAGGGGCCGACCCGTCGAATATCGTGGACGGGTGTTATTCCTATGGTTCGATTCAGGTGCCGGGCGGGTTAGAGCCGATTGTGCTGCATCGCGATGCGGTGTCGGGCGGCGGATACTTTACGCTGGGCGCGATCATATCGGCGGATATGGACCTGATCGGACAGTTGCAACCGCATACACCCGTAAAATTCCGGCAGGTTGATATGGAGCAGGCCCTGACCGCCCGCCGCGCCCGCAAAGACATGCTGCGCACAGTTCGGGCGCATCTGGGTTAGTCCCGCAATGGTGTGATCACCCGCCACTCAGCGCGAAATAGCTGAGCGACTTTCCAAGGTCCTCTTTCGCGAAATTGCGGCCAATGAATACAATTTCATTGGCCCGTCGGTTTGCAGAGGGGGGCAGAATCTCGGGGGCCTGAACCGAATTGCGCACGCCCTGAAGCAGCAGAAAGCCCGCTGAGGTGTCAAACACGCCCTTCACCCGGACAATGTCATCGCCGCGGGCATGCAGCAGCGCAGATAGCCAGACGGAAAACGCGGCCCAATCGACAGAGGGGTCGATCTTGAGGCGCGTTGGCGCAATCGCGGGTAATCGCGACAGTTCGGCCAGCGCGGGAATGTCGATGGGGGCCGCGTTGGCGTCAAACTCGGGCTTGATCTCTTCGCCCAGAACAGCAGCGGAGATGGCAGCGCCGGGGTTCAGCCGTTTCAACGTCGCATGGACCGCGCTGTACGCACCGGGCGCTTGCACGTCCGCTTTGGTCAGGATGATCCGGTCCGCAGCTTCGATCTGAGCCCGCCCCAGATGCTCGGTCCCCAATTGCTGAATGATGTTGACCGCATCTGCCAGCACGATGATTTCGTCCAGCAGGATGTGATGCACCAGCATCGGGTCGCTTTGAATGGCCGTCGCGATGGCGGCGGGATCGGCCAGCCCGCTGGTCTCAAGCACGATGTGTTCAAGGCGCGCCTTGGTGGATCCGGTCTGGCTGCGGTCATTGCAAATCTGACGCAGAGCGCCAAGCAAATCGGCCTTACCGACACAACAGGCACACCCCCCGGCCAGAAGGGCAATTCCCGAGGCATGCTGTTGCAGCAGCGTGTCGTCCACCGGGGTTTCGGCCGCCTCGTTGACCAAGATATGTGCCCTGCCAAACCGCCCTAAGTACAGTTGATGACGCAACCATGTCGTTTTACCCGACCCCAGATAGCCGCCCAGAATGGTCAGCCGCATTCTGGTGTCGGTGGATACCTCGGGCCCGGACATTCACGCCGCCGCGTGCAGGAAGCGGGGGTCCAGCGGATCAAGCGCGGTTCCGGTCTGGGCTTCGGCCTCGGACCAGACCGCCTCAAGATCGGGCACGATCACCGTGCGTCCGGTGAAGGATCGCAACTGTATGCCGGGTGTCAGCCCATCATCATGGACCGCAAGCCCATAGCTTTGCAGAATCTTGTTCAGAATGCGGGCACGGCGAAATTTCAGCTGTAACCTGTCACCGGCGGCATCAGCGCCAGCGTCTGTCCAATGGCCCGGTTTGGTGGGGAAGCCACAGGCACTGCACATCGCGTATTCTCCTTGGGGAAAATGCCAGAGGGATAGCCCCTCTGGCAGGTAAGATCAGATGACCTCGGGACGCTTGTCGCTGTCGAAGGGAAAGCGCGCGCGGAAATCGTCGGCGATGGTGTTGAAATCCACCCATTCGATACCGGAATGACCGTTGATGTAGTCGATCAGCCGTTCCAGCATCAGCAACACCTGCGGACGGCCTGCGACATCGGGGTGGATGGTGATCGGGAAGACGCCGTACTCCATCTCGCGATAAACCCAGTCGAACTGATCTTTCCAAAGCTGTTCGATATCGCGGGGGCTGACAAAGCCGTGACTATTGGGCGCGTTCTTGATGAACATCATCGGCGGCAGGTCATCCACGTACCAGTTGGCCCCGATATCCACGAGGTCAATCTCTTTGCCGTGTTTTAGCGGATGCATCCATTCACCCGCGGTTTTGGAATAGTCGATCACGTTCCATTCGTCGCCGACGCGGGCATAGAAAGGCTGGAAATCGCGATAGCTTTGGCTGTGGTCATACGAGAATCCGTATTTGCCCAGCAATGCGGCGGTGACGTTCGACATTTCCCACCAGGGCGCGACATAGCCCTTGGGGGCTTCGCCGGTCAGACCCTTGATCAACTCGATGGATTTGACCAGCACGTCCTCTTCCTGCGTGGGGGTCATCGCCACCGGGTTTTCGTGCATATAGCCATGCGCGCCGATCTCATGGCCGGCCTCGACAATCATGTCCATTTCCTTGGGAAAAGTCTCCAAGGAATGCCCTGGAATGAAAAAAGATGTGCGCATCTCATATTTCTTGAACAGGCGCAAAAGGCGGGGGATACCGACCTCGGTCGCGAAAATGCCGCGCTGAATATCGTTGGGAGAATCTCCACCGCCATACGAGCCGATCTGGCCCGCGACGGAGTCGATATCCGTCCCGAAGGCGCATAGAATTTTCTTGGTCATGATTTTTCTCCTCTGTGCATTCTAAGTTTCCGAATTAGTCATTTGAATCAGCTGCGTATGATGTCTTCGGTCGCCAGCGCAGCCGCCAGTACGGCATGGTCGCGGCCATTTGGGGCCGATAGCAAAAAGCCGGTCGGCATGCCGTTGCTGTCCGTTCCGTTGGGGATCGAGACGCCGGGCCAATCCAAAAAATTTCCCAGCGACGTGTTGCGCAGCGTCAGTCCGTTATGTTCGAAAAACATGTCTTGATCCGCCTCAAGCGGAGCGATCTCCATCGCTGTGGTGACCGTGGTGGGGCAAAGCACGATGCTGTCGCCGATCAGGGCCGCAGTTTCCGCCATCAGCCGCGTACGGGCCTGTTGCAGAATGACCAGATCCACCGCGCTCATCGGGGCGGCTTGCAGAACCCGCCGGACGACGCGTGCATCCATCTGCCCGGCCTCCGGGCCATTCACCCGATCTTGATGAACAGCCAGCGCTTCGGCCCCGGCCAGAAAACCGTGCCGTGCCATAAGGTCCAGAATCTCTTGCAGCTGCGGCATTGAAATGCGGGACACACGGGCGCCCGCGCCTTCCAGACGCGCGATGGTGGCGTCGAAAGTGGTCAGAACCTCGGGGGTTGCGCCCTCAAAAACCACCTGTTCCGGGATGACGAAGCGCAGGCTGGAAATCTCGGCCGGTTTGATTTCCGGCTGGGACAGGCCACGCAGAACCGCGTCGATCAGCACGCAATCGGCAACGCTGTTGGCAAGTGGACCGATTGTGTCGAGCGATTGCGCCAGCGGAAACACGCCCTCCATCGGATAGCGCCCCATCGAGGGTTTGTACCCAACAATCCCGTTGAACGAGGCCGGGATACGCACCGACCCGCCGGTATCCGATCCCATTGACATCGGCACGATCCCGGCGGCCACCACCGCGCCGGAACCCGAGGATGATCCGCCGGGGCTGCGCGGCGTATCCGACGCGGCGTGGATATTGCGTGGAGTGCCATAATGGGGGTTCAGACCGATGCCGGAATAGGCAAACTCGGTCATGTTGACCGTCCCGACCGTGGTCAGCCCCGCCCGCGCAGCCTGTGCCACAATCGGCGCATCGGCAGTGGCCGGAGGGTTGGATTTCAAGACAACGGACCCGGCTGTGGTCACACGCCCCCTCAGGTCGAACAGGTCTTTCCAAGCGGTTGGCACCCCGTCGACAGGGCTTGAGGGGATGCCCGCGCGCCATCTCAGGTGCGAGGCTTCGGCCTCGGCCAGTGCACGGTCCTTTAGCAGGTCGATGAACAGGGCAGGGTCGTTGTGATCCTCGACCCGGTCAAAAACGCCCTCCAACAGGGCAACCGGGTTCGTGCGTCCGGCGCTTAGATCGGCTGCCATTTGGGTGATGGTCAGATTGGTCATCTCATCCAGCCCCTATCACGCGATCATCGTCGCGCCGCTGGACTGCCAGGCGACATAGGCCGATGCGCCGACCGACAGGCGGCCACGGTATTTGTCGACATGCCCCTCGGTATTGATGGTCTCGCCGTTTTCCAGCCGGACCAGCATTTGCATGATGTGGCCAATGACCTGCAGCCGCTCGATCCGACAGGGGATCAGGTTTGCGCCGAACGTGCCGTGCAACGCGCTTTGATCGGTTTCAGCGGGGATCAGTTCAACCGCTTCGGCGGGCAGAACGATGCTCATCTCTTCGCCCTGTGAATGCGCCACGTCGATCCGGTTCGTTCCCGAAATCGCGCCAAAGGGTGTGTCCAGCGTGATGGTCTGGCCCTCGGTGGCTTTGACCGTGCCGGGAATGATGGTGTTCGATCCGATAAACCGCGCGACGAACTCGCTGGTGGGACGGGTATAAAGCTCATGCGGGGGGCTGATCTGTTCGACCCTGCCTGCGTTCATCACGATGATCCGATCAGACAGCGCCAGCGCCTCGGATTGGGCGTGGGTGACGAAGACAAAGGTAATGCCAAGTTCCCGCTGCAGCAGCTTCAACTCATTCTGAATGCTTTTGCGCAGATTGGCGTCCAATGCTCCAAGGGGTTCATCCAGCAGCAGAATATCAGGCTCGACCACCAGCGAGCGGGCCAGCGCGATGCGCTGACGCTGACCGCCGGACAGGCGGCTGGTCGCCATCTCCGCGATGTCGAGCAGGCCCAACTTGTCCAGAATACCATCGACCTTGCGGTCGGCCTCATCCCGGGGAAAGCCCTTGACCTCAAGGCCGAACCGGACGTTCTGGCGCACGTTCATATGCGGAAACAGCGCATAGTTCTGAAAAATCATCGAGGTTGGGCGCTTTTCCGGCGGCTGGTCATTGATCCGCTGCCCCCGGATCAGCAGGTCGCCCGAGGTCACGCTTTCAAACCCCGAAATCATGCGCAGCGTTGTCGACTTTCCGCAGCCGGATGGGCCGAGAAAGGCGATGAATTCACCCTTTTCGACGTCCAGATTAAAGTCGATGACGGCAGGCGTGCCGTTGTCATAGACTTTGCCAACGTTTTTGAGTTGCAGATCGTAAGCCAAGGACGTTGCACCCTTTTTATGTGAAGTCTGGTAAATCGGGGATGTGGTTCAGCCAGGTCACCCCGGCTGAACCCTGTTTTGGATCAGGCCGACAGGAACTCGTCCCATTTCTGGATCAGCAGGTCGTACTCGTCCGGCCACTGGTGCCAGTAGGCGACGTTGGCGGCGCGGGTCTCCAGCGAGCCGCCATCGCGCAGGTCACCTTCCTTGATGCCGCGCTCGGTCTCGCCGACCCAGGGTTTGCCCTCGTACCAGAAGGCGTATTTGTCGGGATCCATCACCTCTTTGACGTTGGTGGTGGGCGAGTAATACCCTTGTTCGGACACAGCGATCGCGGGCGGGCCAGACAGCCAGTAATCGGCATAGGCCGTCACCGCCTCAAGGTTTGGCGATGTCTTCAATGGCGAGACGCCGATGGACCAGCCGCGATAGCCCTCTTTCATCGTGGCATAGGAACACTCCACGCCCTGCGCCTTGACCGCCATGACGGCCGGCTGCCACGCATCCGCGATGATCATCTCGCCCGAGGCCAGCAGGTTTACCAGCTCACCGAAATCTCCCCAAAGGGCGCGGAACTGGCCGTCTTTCTTCTTGGCGATCAGGAATTTCGAGGCTTCCTCGATAGCGCCCGCATCCGGGTTGCCGGGGTTTTCAACCTCAAGCAGACCCAGCGCGTTCATCGCCAGAATGGCCTGACCAAAGGCAATCAGCGGGTCCACGTTCAGGCCGGTCTTGCCCTTGAACTTGGGGTCGAACAACGCGGCCCAGGTTGACGCCTCTTCGGCATCCACCAGATCGGGGCGGTACCCGATGGAGTCGTAGTTATAGACCGTCGGCACCATGTTCAGGCGCGTCTGGCTGTCGTCTTCCCAGATCTGTCCGACGATCTGGCGATTGCGGTCCCAGCGATCCGAGGCGGTGGTGAATGTGTCGCGAATACCCGACCAGTTCTGCAGGTCGGTTGCGGCGACCGGGGCAAGCTTGTCGGTGGCCACCATCGCGGCCAGACGTTCGCCGATGATTTCCCAACAGTCATAGGCATCGGTGCCCGACAGGATCTCGGTCTGGGTGTTGGGGAAGATGTCGGCCTTGCCATTGACCGACCCCACGCCCGATTGCTGTTGGAAATCGTTCAGGATGCGTTCCTGAACCGTCACCGACAGGCCAACGGTGCGCAGTTCCTGATTTCCCAGATTTGCCGCAAAGGCCTGTTGCGCACCCATGAACGGCATACCACCTGCGGCCAGTGCCGCGCCGCCTGCGGTTGTCTGAAGGAATTTCCGTCGTGAATATGTACTCATTTCAGTTTACTCCGTGTTGCGGTCGTGTGTCTTTTTCTTTGGTTTGGGGCCACGGGCCCCGCTGCATTCAGTACCGTCCGACCAACAGGCCACCATCTACAGCAATCACTTGTCCGGTGAGGTAACGCGCCCCGTTTGAGGCAAGGAAAACAACGACATCGGCGATGTCGTCGGGTTCGCCAATCCGTCCCATCGGAATGTTGTCCCCCGCGGTTTCTGCCCCCGCAGGGCCCAGCGAATGTTCTTCGGAAAGAAGTTGCGCGGTGCGGATATATCCCGGGGCCACTCCGTTCACGCGGATGCCGTCGCGGGCCAGTTCCACGGCCAGACCGCGCACCAGCCCAACCACCCCGGCCTTGGCCGAGGAATAATGGACATGTTCGTCCCAGCCATAGGCCACACCCATGATCGAAGACAGGCAAACAATGTTCCCTGAACCGCGCGATTTCATGCCCGCAAGGGCCGGGCGGATCACCCGAAACATGCCCTTGAGGTCAATATCAAACGTGTGATCCCACTTTTCATCCGTCAGCGCGTCCAGCGGTACCCGATGGGCAATACCCGCATTGGCGACAATGATGTCGATACCCCCTTGGCGTGCCTCGATATCGGCGACGAGCGCATCCGCGCGGGCGGTGTCGCGCACGTCGAGATGATGGAACTCGGCGGTGCCGCCGGCGCCCTTGATTTCGTCCGCGACGGACTGGCCCTCGGCCTCAAGCACATCGGTGACGATCACGGTGTCACCCTGCGCCGCAAAGGCCAGCGCGCAGGCGCGGCCGATGCCGATGCCACCTCCGGTGATGAACACGGTTCTGCTCATAGCATTACGTCTCCTGAATTGGGGCAAAGGGTCTGGCCGACATAGATGCGCGCCGCGTCCGAGCACAGAAACGCGACCGTATCGGCCACGTCCTGCGGCTCACCGAAATAGCCCAGCGGAAGCTCGGCTGCCTTGGCTGCCTGCCAGTCCGGCGACAGCGCACGTACCAGTGGTGTGTTGATCGGGCCGGGGGCGACGGCATTCACGCGTATCCCGTTCGCTGACACCTCGCGCGCCAGCGCTTTGGTCATGCCCAGAATGCCGGCTTTGGCCGCCGAATAATGCACCAGTTCAACGCCGCCAATCTGCCCCAACTGGGACGCCACATTAACCACGCAGCCTTTCGCGGCGCTTAACATTTCATGAATAACAGCCTTGGTGCACAGGAATGTCCCACGCAGATGCACGGCAATCATGCGGTCAAAATCATCTACCGAAAGGTCAGTGAACGCAGACTGGTGGACATGCCCGGCATTGTTCACCAGATGGGTCGGCGCACCGAACACCTGTTTGCAATGCGCGATCATCTTCGCCACGTCGGCAGGATCAGATACATCTCCATGATGGGCTGCCGCTGCAAGGCCGATCCGGGCCGCCGTCGCCTCGGCTGCATCGGCGTTATAGTCGTTCACCAGCATCTTATAGCCATCAGCCGCCAGCTTTTCGGCAATGGCCTGTCCGATACCGGACCCGGCACCTGTCACAATCGCGATGCTCATGAGATCTCCTCCTGCATCGCGATTTTCTTGGCCCGCCGCACGCTGAGGCCCATCAGAATGCCGTAAACGGCCAGCAGCGAGAATGAGAACAACGTTGTCATCACACCGAAGGCAAAAATATTGGGGTGAATCTCAACCGAGAATGTTCCGTAGATCGCCAGCGGCAGCGTCTGATCCCGGCCCGAGGCAAACAGGGTGCGCGGGAATTCATCAAAGCTGAGCGTGAAGGCGAACAGCATAGCTGACAGCACGCCGGGGAAGATCAGCGGAAAGGTTACTTTGCGGAACGTGCGCGCCGGCGAAACACCCAGAGACCACGCGGCTTCCTCAACCGATCCGTCAAAGCGGTTCAGGATCGCCAGCATTACCAGAAAGGCAAAAGGGAAGGTATAGACGACATGCGCCACGAAGGCCGTCGACCACCAGTGCCGCTCGACACCCACAACGTTGTTGGCCAGTAGCGACGTGCCCAGCCCGGTCAGAACTCCGGGTACCATCATGCCCAGAACGATCAGGTAAAAGACGATGCCTGCCCCTTTGAAGCGGCGGCGAAAGGCCTGCGCAGCCATAACTCCCAGAACCGTGGCCGTGACCATCGTCATAAAGGCAAGAGTCAGCGACCGCAGCAGCGCCTCACCCACCGGCAATGGCGCGATGCGCGACGGCGGGGTCAGGCCGAACAGGTGCTGATACCAGTAGGTCGACCATTCGATGATAGGAAACTGTGGCCCGCCTTCGGGGCCTTGCTGGAACGACAGGATACCCAGCACGATGAACGGGCCATAAAGAAACAGGATGAACGCGGCGACGTAGACGGCGAGGATGGGCTTGAGGATTTTGGTCTCCATGATCACAGCTCGCTTTTCAGGTCGACGATGCGCAGGAAACCGGCCACGACGATGCCAAGAAGAATGGTCAGGATGACGCCCACGACCGAGGCCATCGCCCATTTGAGCGAGCCCACCTGCGTGACGATGATGTTGCCCAGCAGGTTCACCTTGCGCCCCGACAGCGCGCCCGAGGTTGCGAACTCACCCAGAACCATGACGCTGACGAAAATCGCGCCCACGACGACGCCCGGCAGGCTGAGGGGGAAGATGATCTTCCAGAAGATGCGCCCAAAGCCTGCGCCCAGATCGCGTGCAGCCTCGATAATATTGCGGTCGATGCGGCCCAGCATGAAGGCAATCGGGCCAACCATGAACACCACGTAAATCTGTGTCATGCCTATGATCACCGACAGTTCCGAGAACAACAAAACCTCGATCGGGCTGTCGATCAGCCCCAGCTTTTGCAGGATGATGTTGATCGCGCCTTCCTTGCCCAGCATCGGCCGCCATGCCAGCACGCGGATCAGGAACGAGGTCCAGAACGGGATAACGCACAGCACCAGCAACACGGTCGAGACGGTCTTGCTTTTGACCAGCAATCCCACGAACAGCGCCGCCGGGTAGCCGATGATGAAGGTCATCGCGAGGACGATCAGCCACAGCCGCAACGTCGTCCAAAGCGCGCCCACATATGCCTCAGAGCTGAAGAAGTTTTTCCAGCTGTCCAGCGTGAGCGTCGAGTTGATGGAAAAGGTGGTCTGCGTCCAGAATGAGACGTAGACAATCATCATGATCGGCGCGACCAGAAACAGGATCATCCAGAAGACACCCGGCGCCAGCAGCCAGCCGGTAAACGCGTTGCGGTCGGGGGACGATGCGCTCATGCTGCGGCCTCCTGACCAAAGACAATGGCGTGGTCCGGGTCCCAGGACAGGACATAATCCTGACCGACCTCGTATGTGTCCGGCTCACCAAAGCTGAGGTGGTGATCCACCTCGACCTGTTTGCGGTCGGCGGTTTCAAAGAAGGAAATCACCGACGACCCCAGATATTCGCTGGCCAGATACCGCGCGGGCAGGGCCGGGCCGGGCAGGGTGTCGCCCTGCCTGAAGGCTTTGGTGCGATCATAGCGGATGGCATAGACATCCTTGGCATTATGCTGCGCGTGCTGTACCGGCACCGCTCCGAACGGGCCGCGGAACGTGTTGTCCGCCAGGGTGCCGTCAAACAGGTTGAACCGGTTCAGAAACAGGGCCACATCCGAACTGGCCGGGGTGTCGTGAATCTGCTCGGGTGTACCCGTTTGGATGATGTTCCCCTGATCCAGCACCGCGACCGTGTCGCCCATCGCCAGCGCTTCGGTCTCGCTGCCGGTTACATGCAGAAAGGTCACGTCCAGCCGTTCTCGGATTTGCCGAAGCTCGGTCTGCATGCGGCCCCGGAGATTGGCGTCCAAAGCCCCGAGCGGTTCGTCCAGCAACACCAGTTTGGGCTGCATGACCAGAGTACGGGCCAGCGCCACGCGTTGTTTCTGGCCGCCGGAAATCTGGTCGGGCACGCGATCTTCCAGCCCCTTTAATCCGACCAGGTCAATCATGTCCGTGACGCGGGTCTCGACGTCTGAACCCGCCACGTCCTGCGTGCCGTTACGCAGCCCGAAGGCGATGTTTTCAAACACGGTCAGATGCGGAAACAGCGCGAAGTTCTGAAACACGAACCCAATTCCGCGCTTGTGGGCGGGCAGATCGGTGATGTCCTGACCCAGAAAGTGAATGCGGCCCATATCGGGTTTTTCGAACCCCGCCATCACACGCAGCAGTGTTGTCTTGCCTGACCCCGATGGCCCCAGCAATGAGATGTATTCGTTCTGTGTCGCCTCGAACGAAATGTCGTTGAGCGCGATCAAGTCGCCAAAGTGCCGCGAGACATTTTCCAGTCTGAAGATGGACTCTGTATGACCCATTCAATTCCCCATTTGGTATTCAGGGCGCAGACAGCGTCATGTCTTTCCAAATGGCTGCCGGACCCCCCGAGCAGCACTGAAGAGCGCACCCTTTTAAAACGCACTTCGTATGAAAGTTTGCATTTAATTATACGTCAATAATCATTTTTGGAGAAAAAACAGCGGAGATATGGGGTATTTTTCAAGAAAACCTTCATACCACCTAAATTAAAAATGAATAAAGGATACGCAAGCCAATTAAAGCGGGGAGAGATATCCCGGAATCGCCTCGGCTTCTGGGACAAGCGCAACAATCTTCAGCCGGGCCACATTCTTGTCTGCCAACAGGCGTAAATGCTCTTTCAGATACTCTGCGGCGGCATTGATCTGGCGAGAACCGATAAGATCAAACAGGACGCGGTATTGGTCGACAGCAACGTGATCGGCTGGCAGGCCCAGCCGGTTCAGCGCCTCGTTCACCGAAGACAGCAACAGCCGGTTGTTCAGTACCATCTCGACCAGGGCGGTGTTTGGTGCCCTTTCAAGACAGTGTTTCTGGAACGCCGCCTCATAGGCATCGGATTCGCGCGTCAGCCCCTGGCGGATCTGATCGCGCACTTTGTTGATTTCGACAGGATCGATAAAGTCAGCCGCCAGGATCAGTGCGGCGGGTTCGACAATCGCGCTGAGTTGGTATTTCTCGCGCAACACATGCGCCGTCAGCGGGCCGGCTAGCCAATGTGAGGACGCGCCCTTGCGAATAAGGCCACGTTCGTTCAGGCGGCTGAGCACGTCGCGCGCGACCGTGCGGCTGACGCCAAGGTAATCGGCCAGCTCGGTTTCAATCAGCCGAAATTCTCCAAAGACCTGACATGCGGCAACATCGGCCTCGACCTGGTCATAGACCCGCATCCAAGTGCCGCGGATGGCCAATGCCGACCTGGAGCGGTCGGGGATATCAAGCTGGAATTCGTTGATTGGCCGCCGGATCGGTTCCATATCAGCGTCGCCCACCAGATACCCGCGTCCACGGAACCGGTGGATCATTCCTTCTTCATGTAGTTTGCGAAGCGCCGCCTGAACCGGCGCGCGGCTGGTCAGCATGACGCGCGCAATCGGACCTTCGATCAGAACAAGACCACGGGGCAGACGTCCGGATTCGATGTTGCGTTTCAGAATCTGGCTGATGACCTCATACAACGGCTCTTGCCCGCGTACGCCCGTTGTCCGGCTCATGGTTTGCCCTCCCGGACGGCTGAGATAAAGCGGTTCCATGCCCGGGCGGCATAGTTGTATTCGTCCATGACCGTATTCCAAAGGGCGATGCGGCTGACCCGTTGATGGTACGCGCCACCCGTGCGACGCCGCCCCTTTTTGACGACGACCTGACCGTTTGTACCGACAAGATCAGAGCGGGCAACCTGACCATCATACCAATAGTCCCACTCATCCTCTGTCAGGAATTGCCGCGTGTTGTTGGGCACCGTCATGTAATAACCCTGCCGCGCCATGACGGCCCCGGCCTTACCCGTTAGCCACCAGTTCAGATACTCGTAGGCCATGCCAAGTTTGGTTCCGGTTAGATGTCGCGCAAGCGAGGCGCCCCCGTGCCACGCGCGATACCCCTCGCGGGGGACGCTTTCGACGAAATACTCTTCCATCGGACCAAGGTTGCCGTATGAGGGCGACCACATACTCTGCGCGGCCACTTTGCCCGCGTGCAACAACGCCTCGGCATCCTGAGCGGATTTCCAGCTGTCGCAAAAAAAGCCCTGTTGCCTGAGCGTCTCCAGAAGCGCCATCAGGTTATCGATTTCATTCACCGACATGTTGCAGATATCGACAAAGTTGAGATCGCCGCTGGCCTCGGCGGCCAAAGCCACATCAAAAAAACCGATCGCGGGCTCATCCACGATCGCAATCCGTCCTTTGGCCCGTTTATCCAGCAACCACGCCCAGCTGGATCCTTCGGGGCCTTCGTCGCCAAAAACGCGGCGATCAAACCCGAACGAGTCGACATTATGTGCCGTTGGCAACATCGAAATGTACTGCATGGGCTGTTGCCCGATCACGCCGTCTGGCTGGACATACAGCTTGCGGACCGGAGCGTCGCCATAGCCCTGCCGCATGTATTTGCTGACACCCCCAAGCTTGGACAAGTCGCCTATGTTGTCCCATTCGGCGATCCGCTGCGTATCAATCGGCTGCAGCGCGCCCCAATACCAAACGATGTCCAGATTGTGAAAACACTGTTCGTAGATATCGTAGTGTTCCGGATGCGTCGCCGCGCGGCGCTGACAGGTCAGAAAATCCAGAGACTCATATTCAATGTCGAACTGCAGATCTTCCATCGCCATCTTGCGAACGCTTTCCAGCAGCGTGACGTCCGTTCCGATCACCCGCAAAGTACGGCGCTTGACCCGCGGAGGCGCGGCCAGTTTGTGCTCGACAGAGAGGTCGATGGGCATTGATACTCCTGATCGCTAACCGTCTCAGACATGAGATGACGTCAAACTAGCTGCCATGCCCACAGCCGTAAATGTTGAGTTTCCAGTGTTATCGGCATCGAGGGCGCCCGGATATGTCAATGTGGCCGACTCTGATTGAAAGAACGAGGCAGAAATACCTCAACAGCATCAATGAAAACAGGAAACGCTGAAGCGGGTTATGACGCCGCTTCAGCGTTTGTTCTATTCGAATGACCAGCGGGTGCCGCTATGCGTTTGACAACCGTGCGTCCACATAGTCCCAGTTGACTATGCCATCGAAAACGGCGGCGATGTAGTCTTTGCGCCGGTTGCGGTAATCCACATAATAGGCATGTTCCCAGACATCGATGCCCAACAGGGGGAACATGTCGTGGACAAACGGGTTCTCGCCGTTCGGCGTCGAAAGAACCGTCAGTTTGCCGGACGTGTCGACAGCCAGCCAGCCCCAGCCCGACCCGAATTGCTTGCTGGACACAGTGATGAATTGCTCGCGGAAAGCCTCAAAGCTGCCGAAATCGCCTTCGATCTTTTTCTGAAGGGTTCCGGGGACGCCGGTGCCGCCGGGGATCAGCATTTTCCAGAACTCTGAATGGTTCCAGTGCTGGCCCGCATTGTTGAGAACGGTCTGGTACTTGCCCCGATCGGCTGCTGCGGCCTTGATGATGCTGTCCAGGGATTGCCCCTCAAGGGGTGTTCCGGGGATCAGTTTGTTCAGATTGCGGGCATAGCCAGCGGCATGTTTGCTGTGATGCAGCTCCATCGTCTCGGCGCTGATGACGGGTTCAAGGGCATAGTAGCTGTAATCAAGGGAGGGCAGCGTATAGGTTTCGGCGGCAATCGCCTTTTTCGCAAAAGCCGGCGCTGCTGCAACCAACAGGCCCGAGCCGGCAGACGCCAGAAATCCACGACGTGAGAGAGTCATTTTTTGGTCCTTTCCATTGCCTGTCGATGGATCCGACAGATGTCTTTAAAACACCTGCGTCATGGATTTATTCGAAGGCGGGGATGTACAAATCGCCGCAGCGGGCGTCCTGAATGGGATCGGATGTTTGGGCCGCGTCTCAATGCGGTTCGACCACACCCCGACAGGTATTGACCAGGAATTCGATGGTCGTTTGAACATGTGGGTAGGGCGCAATGTCGCTATGGGTCAAAATCCACAGGTCCAGGCACTGGGTCAGAAATCCCGGCAATGCTTCGACAAGGTCCGCGTCGGATTCCGCCATGAATTTCGGCAGCGCAGCAAAACCCAGCCCGCTTTTGACGGCCGAGAGTTGCGCGTTCACGTTATCGGTTCTGGCCGCAACATTGCATTTATCGGTAATTTTGCGGAATTCGACATCCTGCACCGTCTGGCTCAGCGCGCCGGTGGCGACAATAACATTATGGCCCAGAAAATCCTCAAGGGTTTGGATCGGTCCAAGGTCGCACAGGTATTCCCGTGACGCGTAAATCCCAAACTTCACGACGCCCAGCTTTTCGCTGTTGACGCGGTACGCTTCTGGTTCACCCATACGAAGGGCAATGTCAGCTTCGCGATTGTGCAGGTTTGCCTTTTTGTTGGACAACAGCAGGTCAATCTTGATGTGGGGGTTCAATGCGTGAAATTCGATCAGTTTCGGCGCAAGAACCGACGATCCGAACCCCTCTGGTGCAGCCACTGAAACCCGGCTGCCCTTGAAACCAAGATGGCCGCGGGCCACCTCGCCCATATGGCAAAGCTCGGTTTCGATCCCCAACGCGATTTTCAGAATGTCTTCGCCAATGGGTGTCAGCGAAACGCCCGTAGACCCGCGCTCAAACAATGGCAGGGACAAGGACTTTTCCAGCTCGCGCAGCTTGCGGCCCACCGTGGCCGGGCTTTCCGACAATTGGCCCGAGGCGGTGGCAATACTGCCCGCGCGTGCCACACACACAAGAAACCGCAGCAGGTCCCAATCCTGAACCGGGACTTTTTCCAAAGCGTCTGTCGCCGAAATGTTGTCACTCATGGTGTTGTGCCTTTGCTCTTTCCCTATGATTTCACATTTCGACAGGAAAAAACCCGAGTTCAACTTTACTTGTGACTTCGTGAATTGGAATTTTTTTTCGTTCAATATGAGTGGCTTGGCAAATAGTTTGGGGTCATGCCCCACTTGATGGTCTACCCTTCATTTTTGAACAGTTGAGACGGGTTCTTCCAGGCGCAGGTAACCCGGCGTGAGCGCAGAAGCGTTCGCTTTCTAGCTTGGAGTGTAACATGAACCCCGAAGACATGATGAACCCGATTATCGAAGGCGACGACAACGACAACCAACTGGTGGGTACCCCTGAAGACGATATTATCAACGGCCTTGGCGGCGACGATCAGATTGAGGGTCTTGGCGGCAATGACGTTCTGACCGGCGGTCTGGGCGATGATACGCTGGATGGTGGCGAAGGGATCGACACCGCGGCCTTCAACGACATCGACGTGCCCGTCAACGTTGATCTGCCCGCAGGCGAAGCAACCCGCGAGACCGGCTTTTCGGTTTCGGTAGAAGGCGCGCCTTTCGTGAACTTTGCTGACCCCGAGGACAGCCTGGTTGACGAAGCCCTGGCAGGGAACCTGTACTACAACATTCACACTGCCGACTTCCCGGGTGGTGAAATCCGCGGCCAGCTGCTGGTTGAAGAAAACGATCTGGATGAGTTCGGCAACGGTACGCTGGTGCTGACAGCCGTATTGGACGCAGCACAAGAGCCCGGCCCCCTGTCGGACTCGCTGGCAACCGGAACCGCATCCGTGACCGTGACGGTCGAAAACGGCATTGCGACCTATTCGTCGGAATTGTCGGTGACCGGTCTGGCCGTATCCGACCTGCTGACCCCGATCCCGGGTGCGGTTTCTGCCATCCACCTGCACAACGCACCCGCCGGCATCAACGGCCCGGTTGTGCGCGACTCGCTGGTGGATGCCGGTGCCGAACTGGCCACCGCCGAGGAAGTGGCCGAGAACCCCTCGGGCGTTCTTGAGATCGAGGCCGTGACCGATGCGGTTGTTGAAACCGACACGCTGATCAGCATCGAAAACATCGTTGGTTCGGATGACGCTGACATTCTGACCGGTGATGAGAATGACAACGTTCTGACCGGTGGTCTGGGCGATGACGTTCTGGATGGTGGCGAAGGCAGCGACACGGCCGCCTTTAACGATGTCGATGTACCTGTCGACGTTGATCTGGGTGCAGGAATTGCCACCCGCGAAACCGGCTTTTCGGTTTCGGTCGAAGACGCATCCTTTGCGAACTTTGGCGATCCCGAGGACAGCCTGGTTGACGAAGCCCTGGCCGGAGAGCTGTACTACAACATCCACACCGCCGATTTCCCCGCCGGAGAAATCCGTGGTCAGTTGTTTGTTACGCAGAACAATCTGGATTTCGAAGGGAACGGCACACTTGTTCTGACCGCCCGGTTGGACGCCGCTCAGGAACCTGACCCGGTGTCTGATTCAGACGCAACCGGACTGGCGACTGTGACCGTCACAGTCGAAGACGGCATCGCGACCTATTCGTCCCAACTGTCGGTGACCGGTCTGGCCGTATCCGACCTGCTGACCCCGATCCCGGGTGCGGTATCCGCCATCCACCTGCACAATGCGCCTGCCGGTGAAAACGGCCCCGTCGTGCGCGACACGCTGGTCGATGCCGGAGCAATCCTGGCAAGCGCCGAAGAAGTTGCAGAAAACCCCTCGGGCGTTCTGGACGTCGAAGCTGTGACTCTGGCCGTTGTCGAAACCGACACATTGATCAGCATCGAGAATGTCGACGGCTCCAATGATGGTGACGTGATCATCGGTGACGGTGGCCCGAATGTCCTGAACGGTCTGGACGGCGACGACGTGCTAAGCGGCCTTGGCGGCAACGATGTTCTGAACGGCGGTGCGGGGGATGACACCCTGATCGGCGGCGGCGGCACCGATGTCATCGACGGTGGTGAAGGGTCGGACACCAACGACTTCTCCAACATCAACCTGGGTGCTGCAGATCCGACGATTGCGGGTGTTCGCGTCACGCTGGATGCATTTGGCAACGGTACGGCCGAGTATAACGGCGGTGGCGGAAACGGCCCGCTGATCCTGGAAAGCTTCACCGGCATCGAGAACATCACCGGCACGTCCAACGATGACAACATCGTAGCAACCGGTGCTGCGCCGAACACCATCGATGGTGGTGCGGGTGACGACTTTATCGCCGGTGGCGGCGGTCTGGATGTCCTGAGCGGTGGCGAAGGGATCGACACCAACAGCTTCCAGGGGATCAACGCCGAGGTGGTCGCGGATCTGGCAACAGGCAGCGCCTCATATGCTCCGAACGCGAATGTCACGATCTTCGAGAATTTCGAAGGGTTCGAAAACCTCGACGGCTCGGCGCTTGACGATCAGCTGTTTGGCGACAACAACGCCAACACTCTGACCGGCAACGACGGCAACGACCTGCTGGTTGGCCGGGGTGGCAATGACATCCTGGAAGGCGGCGAAGGCAATGACGTCCTGCGTGGCGGTGGCGGCAACGACATCACCGACGGTGGTGAAGGGATCGACACGGCGGATTTCAGCGACATCGGCTCGTCTGTAACTGCAGACCTGTCTGCCGGTACGGCTGATTATGCCGCGCCGAACGGCAATGGCGTGCAGGATCAGCTGATCAGCATCGAAAACCTGACAGGGTCCGTCAATGACGACATCCTGACCGGCGACGAGGGTGACAACCTGCTGGCCGGTGCCGCGGGCGACGACGTGATCCGCGGCGGCGCAGGCAACGACGTGATCCGCGGCGATGCTGTGGGTGACGGCGAGGCCATCACCGTATCGGTCACCAACACGCTGGGCGAAGGCGGAACCTTCCTGACGCCTGTCTGGTTCGGTTTCCATGATGGCGCCAACTTTGACCTGTTCACCGCAGGCGAAGAAGCCAGCCTGGGTCTGGAACGTCTGGCCGAGGATGGCAGCGTCGAAGGGATCGCAGCCGAGTTCAACCAGCAGGTTGGCGACAATGGTGTGGATGCGACCATTCTGGGCGGCATCGGTGCGCCAGGTGTGATCGATCCCGGTGAAACGGCCAGCTTTACGCTGAACGTAAACACCGATCAGGTCGGTCAGGGCTTCTTTACCTGGGCCACCATGATCATCCCGTCGAACGATGCGTTCCTGGCAGTTCCGGACGATGCGTTGGCAGATCCGATCTTTGATGAAGAGGGCAATTTCCTTGGCCCGGTCATCATCGAACGGTTTGGCGACGATGTTCTGGACGCGGGCACCGAGGTCAATAACGAAGAAGGTGCCGCCTTCCTCAACCAGACCGCGCGCGATCAGGGAACGGCCGAGAACGGTGTCGTGGGTCTGCACCCGGGCTTCAACGGCTCGGAAGGCAACCCGGACGGTACGCCTGTCAACATTCTGGGCGGCGAAACCGCGGCCGGTACGATTATTGACCCGATCGAAGGCGACTTTACCCGCAACGGTGGCGATGAACAGCTTCTGCGCATTGTGATCGACATTGCCGAAGGTGGCGATGACGAACTGTTCGGCGGTGCGGGTGAAGACATCGTTGATGGTGGCCGTGGTGACGACTTCCTCGATGGTGGTGCCGACAACGACACCCTGATCGGTGGGTCGGGCCGCGACACGTTCGCCTTCCGTCGCGGTACCGGTTTCGACGTTGTGGCTGACTTCTCGGTCAGTGTCGAAAACGGCGACTTCCTGGATGTGTCCGATTTCGGCATCACGCAGCTGTCCGATCTGCAGATCGAGGCAGATGGTGAGAACACCGTCATCGATCTGGGCAATGGTGATCAGATCACCCTCGAAGGGGTTGCCCCCGACGAGCTGGTGGCCGAGAACTTTGTCTTCGCGCCGGAACAGCCCGAAGTGGTCGTCGAAGCGACCAATGAGGACGATGATCTGCAAGGTGGTGTCGGCGACGACAACATCGATGCAGGCAACGGCGATGACATTGTCCTTGGCGGTGCCGGGAACGACGTTCTGGACGGCGGCAACGGTGACGACACCCTGGAAGGCGAGGCTGGAAACGACCAGCTTGTCGGCAGCAATGGCGATGACGACCTGATTGGCGGCACCGGCAATGATGCGCTGAACGGCGGCAACGACGATGACCTTCTGGTTGGCGGCGAAGGCGACGACGTTCTCGATGGCGGCAACGGTGACGACATCATCGAAGGTGGCCTGGGCGCTGACATGATCGATGGTGGTCGTGGCGACGATGTCATCGAAGGTGGTGCCGGTAACGACATCATCGAAGGTGGTCGCGGTGATGATATCCTTGATGGCGGTGCAGGCGACGACATTGTCTGCGCGGGTCTCGGGGACGACATCATCAACGGCGGTGAAGGGAACGACCGGTTGGAAGGCAACCGCGGCTCTGACACCTTCGTGTTCGAAGCCAATGCCGGTGACGATGTCATTGGCGACTTCGAAGCCTTTGCCAACGGTGATGTGCTCGACCTGACGTCCGCTGCGTTCGAGTTCGAAACCTTCGGTGACGTGGCCGCCATGGCGACGCAGGACGGCAATGACGTTGTCATCGACCTGGGTGACGACGGCAGTGTCACACTGCTGGGCGTCCAGCTGGCCGATCTGAACGAAGATAACGTTCTGGTCTAACCCAATCACGGCGGCGGCCTGACGGTCGCCGCCGTTTCCTTCCTTTGTTTTCAGCAAGAAAGAGGGCCACCATGTCCCATAGTCCCCTCAAACGTACCGAGCTTGAGCAGGCGTTCCGTGCCGCTCGCCCGGGTTTAGTTACCACCGGTGTCATCAGCATGGTGATCAACCTGACGATGCTGACCGGCCCGCTTTTCATGATCCTGGTCTATGACCGGGCCTTGCCCAGCCAGAGCTACCAGACCCTCTTTGGTCTGAGCGTGCTGATGCTGGGATTGTATTCCGTATTCGGCCTGCTGTCCCTTGTGCGGTCACGCATTCTGGTGCGGATCGGCAACCGGCTGGGCAATCGGCTGGAAAAACGCGTCTTCGACGCACAGATCGAACGATCGGTCAAAGAGGGCGGGGCCAAAGGCCGCGACGCCATCGGCGACCTGAATTCAGTGCGCGAGTTCATGGGTGGATCAACGCCTGCGGTGATGTTCGATGCGCCGTGGACTCCGATCTATCTGGGGTTTGCCTATCTGCTGCATCCATGGCTGGGATATGTGGGTCTGGCCGGTGTGGTGTTTCTGATCGCTGTTGCCATGATCAACAACATGTTGACCCATCGCGGCGTTGCCCGGGCCAACCAGTTCCAAATCCGCAGCAAACGCATTCTGAATGACGTGTCGCGCAACCACGAGGTGGCGCATGCGATGCGGATGCGGGACGATCTGTACAGCCACTGGAACGGGCTGAACGGTCAGGCACAGGTCAAACAAAGCCAGATCAGCGATATGGCGGCAACCCTGTCATCGATCTCGCGGACGGTTCGGCTGGTGCTGCAATCCGCGGTTCTGGGACTGGGCGCGTATCTGGCCATTTCGGGCGATCTGAGCGCCGGTTCGATCATCGCCGCATCGGTTCTGGTCGGGCGCGCGCTTGCCCCCGCCGAGCAGGCGATTGGCAGCTGGCGTCAATATGTTCTGGCCAGTGCCGCGCGCAAGCGTCTCAACACACTGCTGGAAGACTTCCCGCCGGTCAGCCCGTCCGTTCAGCTGCCGCAACCGCGCGGTGTGCTGGCCTTGAAGAACGTGTTTGCAATGACCCCGGATGGTGCCGCCACGGTTCTGAGAAACGTGTCGCTGTCGCTGGACGCGGGCGAAGTTCTTGCGGTCATCGGCCCCAGCGGATCGGGCAAATCCACCCTGGCGCGCGTCATCGTCGGCACGTTGGAACCCAACCGGGGCAGCGTGCGTCTGGACGGCGCTGACATGAGCTATTGGAATGCCCTGCAACTGCGGGATTCGGTGGGATACATGCCACAGACGGTCGAGCTGTTCGATGGCACCGTCCGCGAAAACATCGCCCGGTTCCAATCGGATGCAAGCGATGCCGACGTGGTTGCCGCGGCCAGGGCCGCCAATGCCCATGACCTTATTCTGAAACTGCCCAAGGCCTACGATACGCCCTTGGGCGAAAACGGCAGCGCCCTTTCGGGTGGTGAGCGTCAGCGCATCGGGCTGGCCCGGGTTCTGTATAAAAACCCGTCCCTGATCGTGCTGGATGAGCCGAACTCAAATCTGGATGCCGCGGGCACTGCCGCCCTTAACATGACCATCGAACGGCTGAAAAACGAAGGCCGGACCGTTGTCATGATCGCGCATCGCATGGGGTCGTTGAACCACGCAGACAAGGTGCTGGTCATGGATAGCGGCATGGTCTCGGCCTATGGCCCGCGCGATGAAATCCTGCGGACCTACACCGAAAACCGCACCAAGAAAGCAAGCGACAGCGCCGCAGATGCAGCGCCAAAACGTGAGGGTAAGACCAATGCGTAACACTAAAACATCCCCCGCAGACCGGATTGGAAACTGGGTTTGGTTCGGCGCCGCCACCATGGGCCTGATGCTGGGCGGGCTGGGCTATTGGTCCATGGCAACCCGCATTGACGGTGCCATTGTCGCCCCCGGCATGGTCGCCTTGGAAACGGATCGTCAGACCGTTCAGCATCTCGAAGGCGGCATCATCTATGAAATCCACGTGTCAGAAGATGATGCGGTGAAACAGGGTCAGGTCCTAGTCAGCCTGGACACAACCCGGGAACAGGCCGAACTGAACGCGCTGAGCAGCCAGATCGCGTCTCTGTCCATCCGCAAGGCCCGGCTGCAGGCCGAACTGAGCGAGGGTGATTTCCCGGCGCTTGCATCGGAATTCGATCAGACAGACGAAGCCCGCGAGATTTTCGAAAGTGAGGCCCAGCTGTTCGAAAGCCGCGCCCTGGCCAAGGCCGCCAATGTCGCGCAGCTTGAGACGCAAAAAGATGCTCTGTTGGCTCAGGTCGCGGGACTGCGCAGCCAGATCAAGTCGCAAGAAGCCAACCAGAGGCTGACCCAGGAAGAGCTTGAGACGGTTTCGGTTCTAAATGACAAGGGTCTCGCAAACGTAACCCGTCTGTTGCAGGTGCGCCGCGCCGCCCTTGATATCGAAGCCAGCCTGTCCACCAACACAGCCCAGATTGACAGTGTTCAGGCCCAGATCGCCGAGGTTGAAAGCGCCCTGGTCAGCAGCGCGGCCACATCGCGCGAAGAAATCTCGACCGAACTGTCCGATGTCTCGCAACGTCTGCGCGAAGCGCTGGAGCGTCAGACCACGGCGCAGGACCGGATTGCGCGCAGCGAAATTCTGGCCCCTCTGGACGGGCGTGTGCTGAACCTCGGGTTCCACACAAAAGGGGGCGTCATAGCACCCGGTCAGGCGATCATGGATATCGTACCCGTCGCTGAACAGCCCATCCTGATGGCGAATATTCCGGTCACCGAGGTTGACAGGATCGCGCCGGGTCAGGATGCGCGTGTGCGTCTGACCGCGTTCAACTACAACCAGACGCCGGAATTGAATGGCTCGGTCAAATGGGTGTCCGCTGATACCCTGTCGGACCCGGTAACAGGCGCGGTCTATTACAGCGCCGAGGTCGAAGTGTCCGAGGCGGAATTCTCACGCATCAACGGTCAGGAACTGGTTCCGGGCATGCCGGTCGAAGTGCTGGTCTCAACCGGTGAAAGACTGGTGATCTCGTACCTGTCGCGCCCCATCCGCGATGCCATGTCCAAGACATTTCGGGACGAATAGCACAGCCCCCGATCAGCGGGCGGATCCTATCGAGCAGGCAGGCAAAATGCGTATTTCACTAGAAGCAATCGAGTCGTTTGCGATCCTGTGCAGGGTAAAGTCGTATTCCAAAACGGCCAAAGTGATGGGCTGTTCCCAACCGGCGATCAGCAACAGGGTCCGCTCCTTGGAATCTCTGGTTGGCTGCAAACTTGTGGAAAGCGGCAGCTTTGGCTTCCGCCTGACACCTGGCGGCCGTGAGTTGCTGAATCACAGCGAGGAAATCCTGCGCAGCATCCATCACATCCGCAGCATCTCGGACAAGGACAGCCCAGAGCAGGTTCGCATATCTTTAATCTCGACGGTCGAGTCCTTCCTGAACCCGTACAATATCTTCAACACAGGACCTGAGACCGATCTGCCCGCGCTGTTTGTGGACATGAAAAGCTTTGAAGACATCGAAGCGCAGGCTCGCAACCTCAGCGGCAACCGCATCTTGTATACGATCACTCAGGACAAGAGCGGCCCGCTCATTGAAAAAAGCTGGCCGTTCACAATGCGCTGGATCGCAAGCAAGGACTTTATACTCAATAAGCCGATGAAACAGCTGACACTGCCAATCGTTGAGCTTTCGGATCAGCACAGGCTGGCGAATGCTTTTTACGCGAAGCTCGAATTTCTTGGGTTCGAATGCAAACCTGTATTCCGCGCCGATGGCATCAATTCCTACCTGAATGCGATCGCTTCGGGTGTGGGGCTTGGCTGTATCGGGGATCTGTTTGTCATTCATAAGATGACGTCCAAGAACCTTGTTTTTCTGGATGAATATTTGGGGAATTTGGGAACATATTTTCTGAACCGCATTAACCCGATTGATCTGTCTGACCAGGCCGCAAGAGCTGCGGGAATTTTCGACAAGGCCATAGACAATCAGGTTTTGAACCTGCGCAATCTCGCGCAATAGAACCGGAAATGAACACAGTCCAAGAATGCGCCTTCTTGTGGTGAAGCCATCCAACCGTCAGACCACTGCCGAAATTCGAGGCGAAAGGCGGGGCCGAGCGCCTGGATTCCAGACAAACCTCGCAACCTGCCTCAGGTTGAACAAACGGACATATTCCTGTCATGTTGAGACCTTAGGCAGCGACCAACCACGGTTGATACGGGGTAAGACATGCGAGATTTCGGGACCACACAATCCCCGGCCGGGGCGTCGGACAGCGCGCGATCATTTCAAAATCATCGCCCGATGCGTCGCGAAATGGCCCAGCTGTTTCAGGGGGCCTCACCTGCGGCGACGGCCAGCCTGGTCTGCGATTGGGCGTTGCATTTGATGTCCGCACCGGACAAGCAGGCGTCGCTGGCCCGCAAGGCACAGCAGAACTGGATGGATTGGCTGACCTATGTCGCCAAAGCCTGTCCGGCAGACGAAGAACCGATTGCGCCCGCCAGAAATGACCGCCGTTTTCTGGATGAAGCCTGGGCCAAACCGCCCTTTGCTGCGCTGGCGCAAGCCTTTCTGCTGGCCGAGGATTTCGCCGATCACGCCACATCCGATGTTCCGGGGCTGAGCCCGGCGAATGATGCCGCGATGACCTTCATGGCGCGGCAGATGATGGATGTTTTTGCGCCGTCAAATTTCCTGCCGACCAACCCCCAGGCGCTGGATCGCACCGCCCAGACCCATGGGGCCAACCTTGTTGCCGGGGCGTCGGCCTTTCTGAAAGACTGGCAGGCGCAGGTTCAGGGGACCAAACCCAAACCCGCCCAGCAGGTCGGGCGGGATATTGCAATCACGAAGGGCAAGGTGGTTTATCAGAACCACCTGATGGAACTGATCCAATATGAGCCGACCACCAAAACGGTGCAGGCTGAGCCTCTGCTGATCGTGCCCGCCTGGATCATGAAATATTACATCATGGACCTGAGCCCCGAGAATTCGATGGTGCGCTATCTGGTCGATCAGGGCTTTACCGTCTTCATGATCTCGTGGCGCAATCCCGGGGCTAAGGATGCCGATCTGGGCATGGCGGATTACCTCGGGCAGGGGCCTCTGGCGGCGGTGTCTTTCATCAAAGAGGCAACAGGCGCGGCGCAGGTCCATGCAGCCGGGTATTGTCTGGGCGGAACGCTACTGTCCATCGCGGCGGCGAAGCTGGCCAGAGAAGGTGACGACAGCCTGCGCAGTATGACGCTGATCGCGGCGCAGACCGATTTCACCGATGCGGGTGAGTTGATGCTGTTCATCAACGAAAGCCAGGTCTCGATGCTGGAAGACGTGATGGAGGCGCAGGGGTATCTGGATGCCAGCCAGATGGCCAGCGCGTTTCAGATGATCCGGTCCTACGATCTGATCTGGTCGCGGATGATCCATGCCTATCTCATGGGCGAAGAGGCGGCACCGATGACCGATCTGATGGCATGGAACGCTGACAGCACGCGGCTTCCCGCGCGGATGCATTCGGAATATTTGCGGGGGATGTTCCTGAACAATGATCTGGCGACGGGGCGGTTTGAGGTCGACGGGCATGCCGTCTCGCTGCGCGACATTCGCATCCCGATCTTTGGTCTGGGGACCGAAACGGATCATATCGCGCCGTGGAAATCGGTGTTCAAGATCCACAACCTCAGCCATGCGGATGTCACCTTTGCCCTGACGAATGGCGGGCACAATGCGGGCGTGATCTCAGAGCCGGGGCACAAGCGGCGTCATTTCCGCCTGCACACAACCCGCGATCAGGACCGGACGCTGACCCCCGATGACTGGCTTGAGACGGCCGAACCGCACGAGGGCAGCTGGTGGCCCGCATGGGCGCAGTGGCTGTCCGATCAGTCAAGCGGGCGGCAAGGCCCGCCCCGGATCAAAACGGCGCTGAGTGACGCGCCCGGCACATATGTGCGGATGGAGTAGAAACATGCTGGCGGAAACCGGGTTTCTGAAAGGGAAAAAGGGGCTTGTGGTTGGGGTGGCCAATGAACACTCCATCGCCGCGGGCTGTGCGCTGGCCTGCCGGGCTGCGGGCGCGGACATTGCGATGACCTATCAGTCGGAAAAAGCGCTGCGCTTTGTTCAGCCGGTCATCGATGCGGTTGAGGCCGGGATTGTCATGCCGCTGGACGTGACCGATACCAGCCAGACCAAGGCTGTGTTCGACGCAATCCAAAAGCAATGGGGGCGGCTGGATTTTCTGGTCCATTCGATTGCCTATTGCCCGCGAGAAGACCTGCACGGGCGGGTCGTCGACTGCTCGCGCGAGGGGTTTGGCGTGGCCATGGATATCTCGGTCCATTCCCTGATCCGGCTGGCCAAACAGGCGGAACCTCTGATGACCGACGGTGGCACGATCCTGACGGTGTCGTATCATGGCGCGGAAAAGGTGGTGGACCACTATAACGTCATGGGGCCCGTGAAAGCCGCGCTTGAGGCCACGGCACGCTATCTCGCGGTTGAGCTTGGGCCGCGCAACATCCGGGTCAATGCCATGTCACCCGGCCCGCTGGAAACGCGGGCGGCGTCTGGGATCGACCATTTCGATGAGCTGATCGAGGACGCAAAACGCAATGCGCCGCTGCACCGGTTGACCACGATCGAAGAGGTCGGCGCGATGGCGGCCTGCCTTGTGTCGGATTTCGCCCGGTCCGTCAGCGGCAATACCGCCTATATCGACGGGGGGCACCATGTTGTCTGATCGTGACACCGATATCGGTTTCATCGAGAACCGGCCCTTTGACGAGATCAAGCTGGGTGACAGTGCTGAACTGTCGCGCACCCTGACCGCGCAGGATATCGACGCCTTTGCCGTGGTCTCGGGCGATGTGAACCCTGCGCATGTCGATGAGGAATTCGCGCAGGATGATATTTTTCACAAGGTCATCGCGCATGGCATGTGGGGCGGCGCGCTGATCTCGAACGTGCTGGGCACACAACTGCCCGGCCCGGGCACGATCTATCTGGATCAGTCGCTGAAGTTCCTGAAACCCGTGGGCATTGGCGACACCGTCACCGTACGCGTGACCGTGACCGAGAAACAGGCCGACAAAAAGCGCGTTGTTCTCGAATGCCTGTGCACAAACGGCGATGGTAAGCCCGTTATCACCGGGCAGGCCGTTGTGATCGCCCCCGACAGGAAAATCCGCAGGCCAAGGGTGGCCATGCCGGACCTGGTCCTGCACCGCCGGGGGGCCGTCTATGACCGTTTGCTCAGCGCCGCCCACCGCGCGCCCGCGCTGCCCACCGCCATAATCCATCCCTGCGATGAAAGCGCGCTTGAGGGCGCGTTGTCCGCCCGCGATCTGGGCCTGCTGGACCCTGTTCTGGTCGGGCCGCGCGCGCGGATACATGAGGCCGCAGACGCTGCCGGGCTTGATATTACCGGGCTGGAGGTTATCGACACGCCGCACAGCCATGCCTCGGCCGAGGCGGCAGTTCATCTGGTGCGGGACGGGCGCGTCAGCGCGCTGATGAAAGGGGCGCTGCACACGGATGAGGTCATGTCCGCCGTTGTGTCCAAGGCCAACGGGCTGCGCAGCGAACGCCGGATGAGCCATATCTACGTCATGGATGTTCCGACCTATGCCAAGCCCCTGCTGATTACGGATGCGGCCATCAACATCGCACCGGACCTTCAGACAAAGGCTGATATGATCCAGAACGCCATCGATCTGGCGCGCGCCATTGGCATTGAAACGCCCAAAGTGGCCATCCTGTCAGCGGTTGAGACCATCACGCCCCGGCTGCAATCCACGGTCGAGGCGGGCGCGCTGTGCAAAATGGCGGATCGCGGCCAGATCACCGGCGGCATTCTGGACGGTCCGCTGGCCTTCGACAACGCGGTCTCGATGCACGCGGTCAGCACCAAGGGCATCACGTCCGATGTCGCCGGTCAGGCCGACATACTGATCGCGCCCGATCTTGAGGCCGGCAACATGATCGCCAAACAGCTCATGTATCTGGCCGGCGCGGAAGCTGCCGGTGTCGTCTTGGGCGCGCAGGTCCCGATCATGCTGACCAGCCGGGCCGATGACAAACGCACACGCATTGCCTCGGCGGCTATTGCCTCTTTGTACACTCAGACAACGCGCTGAGCATAAGGGGGTGTTTTAGCCGCATTTATTGCGCAGAGCGTATTGCGGGCGCTCTCAGACACGCGCGCGGCAGGGTTACACCGCCAATCCTTCGCGCCTGAGAAAGGCAAATGACCGCTCGACCCCGCCCGGCACATGAACTTCTATGATCAGCCTCGGCTTGCTTTCCAGTTCTGCCAGCGCTCTGAAAACCGACACCCAGCGGATGGTCCCGTCGCCCAGGGCCCAGTGTCGGTCCGCATATCCGTCGGCATCCTGCAGATGAACATGCTGCAACGCGTTTCCGGCGGCCTTGATGTAATAATCCACCGGCGGGGCCCCGCATGCGCCGTGGGCATAATGCGCGTGGCCGGTGTCGACCGAAACCTGAAGGGCATCCGATTGCAGGCTTGCCGCCAGTTCGACGCGGAAATGCGGGTCAATGTCGCTGATGTTTTCCAGAACCAGCGTCGTGCCGATGTCTTCGGCGCGTTTCACGATTGGGGTCATCGTGGTTTGGAACCGCTCAAAGATGCTCTCTTTGGCGTTGGGGTAATGCATGATGTTGCGATGGTCCCATTCCAGATAGGGGCTGTGCACCACCATGTGGCTGCTGCCAAGCGCCTCGCAAATATCCAGCGCTTTGAACATGCGGTCATGGATCACGTTGCGGACCATCGGATCCCAGGTCGCCAGCGGCAAATCCCAGAACGGGCCATGAATACCGTGACGCCCGCGATACCCGTCCAGCGCGCGCTTTGCGCGCGCGACCAGAGGCGCAAAATCACCGTCCAGAACCAGCGGGTTGTGAAAATCCTGCAGCTCCAAATCACGGTCATGATCGAACATCTCGTCGCGAAGGGCGGTGAGCCCGTCCAGCGTCAACGCTGCTCCGACGGTGGGAAGGTCTGACATATCTGTCTCCTAAGAAGATGGCGTTACTTGATGCCCGCGCGCATGAAGCTTTGAACAAACTGGCGCTGGAACAGAAGGAAGGCGATCAGCAGCGGCCCCGAGGTCATCAGGGTGGCGGCGTTGATCACGCTCCATTCGACCCCGGAATCGATCGAGGCGAAGATTTGCAATCCCACCGTCACGGGCCGCGTTTCCACCGAATTGGTGATGATCAGCGGCCAGAGGAAGTTGTTCCAGTGATGGCTGACCGAGACCAGCCCATAGGCCAGATAGGTCGGCAGCGCCAGGGGCACATAGACCTTCAGCATGATCCCAAGGCTGGACATGCCTTCGATCTGCGCAGCCTCTTCCAGTTCCTTGGGGACCGACAGAAAGGTCTGGCGCAAAAGGAATATCCCAAAGCCCGAGGCGATATAGGGCAAGGCAATCGCCGCAATCGTGTCGACCAGCCCGAGATAGCGGATGGTCTTGTAGTTCTCGACAATCAGAATGTCAGGCATCACCAGAAGCTGTACCAGCACCAGCGCAAACAGGATCTCGCGCCCCGGAAAGCGGTAGCGGGCAAAGGCATAGGCCGCGAGGGTGCACAGGATGAATTGACCGATCAGAATGGCCGTGACCAGAATGAAGGTGTTGAGGAAGTAGCGCGCAAACGGCGCGGCCTCCCACGCTTTGGCGAAGTTCTCCAGCGTGATTGGGGCGAACAGGTCAAACCGCGCCTCATAGGCGGCGGGATGAAACGCTGTCCAGACCGCGTAGGCCAGAGGCAGGACCCAGATCAGGGCCAGCACCCAGGCCCCGGTGATGTTGAGCGCGCGCGTCATTTGTAATGCACCTTGCGGTCGAGGAAAAAGAACTGGCCCAGTGCCAGCAGGGCCAGAAGGGCCAGCAACACCACCGTCAAAGCCGCCGCGTAGGATGTATCCCAAAAGCGGAAGGCAGTTTCGTAGATGTAGTAAAGCAGCAGCGATGAGGCATTGTCGGGCCCGCCCCCGGTCAGCACAAAGATATGGTCGATCATGCGGAACGCATTCACCACCGCGTTGACGCCGATAAACAGCGTGGTGGGCATCAGCAGGGGAAAGGTCACGCGCCGGAAGATGGTCCAGGGGCCTGCGCCTTCGATCCGGGCGGCCTCGATCAGGCTGGGCGGGATGGTTTGCAGGGCGGCAAGGTAGAAGATCATGAAAAACCCCGCCTCTTTCCAGATCGTCACCACCATGACCCCAATCAGCGCCGTTTGGGGGTTGCCCAGCACGTTGGACTGGCCAAAGCCGAACAGGCCGGTGATCTGGTCAAAAAGGCCAAAGCCGGGTGTGTAAAAGAACAGCCAGATATTAGCGACGGCGATCATCGGCAGCACGGTCGGGGTGAAATATGCCATGCGCACGAAACCGCGCCCCGGCAGCCGTTCACTCACCCAAAGCGCCATCCCAAGCGCGATGACGATCGAGGTGGGAATTGTACCGATGGCGAACCAGATATTGTTGCTGAGCACTTTCCAGAAAATCGGGTCGGCGATCAGCTCCTGATAGTTCTCCAACCCGGCCCAGCGGCTGGGGCGGCGGCCCCGCGGCGTGGTCCAGAAACTCTGCCACAGGGTGGTGATGGCCGGGATATGCGTGAACGCCAGCAAAAACACAAAAGCAGGCGTCAGCAGCAGCCAGGCATGTATCCAGTGTCGTTGCATCGGGCAGTCCTTTAGGGGGGGTGCGAGGCGGGGCGGCCCGCCTCGCGATTGGGGTTAGCGATAGTCCTTCAGGACATCGTCGGCTTTCGCTTGTGCTTCGGCCAGCGCCTCGGCTGCCGATTTCTCGCCGGTGATGGCGGCGTGCAGCGCATCGTTGAAAATGCGGGTCACGCGCTGGTTTTCGTAGGTGGACAGCTCAGCCGTTGCGAACTCCAGCTGATCCCGCGCGACCAGGGCGGGCGGGAAATCCGCGACATAAGCCTTCATCACATCGGAGTCCCATGTGGCAGGAGACGGGGCCACATAGCCGGTTGCAATCGACCATTTGGCCGCCTGTTCGGGCTGCGAGATCCACTTGATGAAGTCGAACGCAGCTTTGGTTTCTTCGTCCGAGCCGCCTTTGAACAGGTAGAAATTGCCGCCACCGGTCGGCGCGCCGCGGCTTTCCTTGGCGGGCAGCATTGCAACGCCGAACTCGAACGGGGCATTGTTGCGCACGTTGGTCAGGTTGCCGGTCGAGGTCCACATCATTGCGGTCTGGCCTTCGAAAAAGGCTTTCGGCGTCGCGCCCCATTCGATGATACCGGGCGCCATCACGCCGTCATTGGACAGCGACACCAGATACTCCAGCGCCTCGACCACCTTGGGATCGTCAAAGTTGGTCTTGGTGCCACCATCGGAAACCAGTGTTGCACCGTTCGAGGTCGTCAGACCCTGAAACAGCCAGTAGGGGAAGCCCGACGACGGGATACGCACACCCCATTGGGTGACGTTTCCGCTGTCATCTTTTTTAGTGAGTTTGGCGGCCCAGTCTTTCATCTCGTCCCATGTTTCGGGCGCGCGCTCCAGACCGGCCTCAGCCAGCGCTTCTTTGTTGTAATAGAGCACAGGCGTCGAGCGCTGGAACGGGATTCCATAGGTGTTACCGTCGATCATGGAGTTTTCCATGAACGCCGGGTAGAACGACTTGAGCCATGCTTTGTCTTCGTCCGTGGTGGCGAAATCATCAAACGCATGGATCAGATCTTCGTCGTAGAGTGTGTACATATCGACCGACAGGATCACCGACAGCTGCGGCGCGTTGCCGCCGCGCGCGGCTGTCAGGGCCTTGGCGACGGTGTCCTGATACGACCCGGCATAGATTGCGTCGATATTCACGTCCGGGTTGGCAGCGACATATTGGGCGGTCAGTTCTTCGATGGTGTTGGCAGCGGCCCCGCCAACGGCGACCGGAAAGTAAAACTCCAGGTCCACAGCCAGAGCCGGGGATGCGGCAAGGGCCAATGCGGCCACGGCCGCTTTGAGTTTCGGGATCATGTCAGTTCTCCATGAGGGTAAAGACCGGCCAGGCCGGCAGGCAGCGCCCGAGGCAGTTCGGGGGCATTCCGGGGCGGGGGATCATGCCACCCCCCGCGCAAAACTGGACGCACGCGCGGCGTCATCGATGCGCCGTTGCGATCGGGTGTCAAAAAGGTGCACGTCATCGACCTCAAAACCGAAAGACAGGTGTTCTCCGGGCGCAAAGCTGCGGTTGCCCGGCAACTTGGCCAGAAGGCTGTTCCCTTGAGTAGTGAGTTCGACAAGGGTATCCGCGCCCAGAAACTCGGCGTTCTTGACCGTGGCTGTCAGCGGGCCGTCCACTGCGACCCGCATTTGTTCGGGGCGGATGCCAACCTGCAAGCTTTCTGAACCTTCACCATTTGCGAACACCTCGGCGGGCAGCAGATTCATCGGTGGCGTGCCGATGAACCGCGCGGCAAACGGTGTGGCAGGGGCCGAGTAAAGCTCCTGCGGCGTAGCCACCTGTTCAATTTGCCCCGCATTCATCAGCACGACCTGATCAGCCATGGTGATGGCTTCGATCTGATCATGGGTGACGTAGACCATGGTAAAGCCAAGGCTGCGTTGCAGTTGCCGGATTTCACGCCGCATCTCGTCGCGCAGACGGGCGTCGAGATTGGACAGGGGTTCATCCATCAGACAGACAGGCCGCCGCGAGATGACCGCCCGCCCCAGCGCGACACGCTGTTGTTGCCCGCCTGACAGGGCCGCCGGTTTGCGATCAAGATACGGCGTCAGTTCCAACAGCCCGGCCACCTCGGTCAGGCGCTGGTCGCGTTCCGCCTTGTTCAGCCTCTCAACCCGCAGGCCGAAGATTATGTTTTCCGCCACCGACAAATGCGGAAACAGCGCATAGTTCTGGAACACCATCGACAATTGCCGCTGCGCAGGCGGCAGGGTGGTCACGTCATCTGATCCGATACGAACCGTACCCCCGCTGACCGTTTCCAGCCCTGCAATAACCCGCAACGTGGTTGATTTCCCGCAGCCCGACGGGCCGAGGATCGCCGTGAACTTGCCCGCCGGGATCTCAAGATCAATGCCCCGAAGCGAGATCGTCTCGCCCCAGGCTTTGCGCACGGCGGACAGGTGGATGGGCTTGCCGTTCAGGGCGCTCATTTGTCCACCTCGTCGCAAATCACCAGGTTCACTCCGGCACCTGCAAGCATCGTGCAGATCGCCTCGGGTGGGCGGGTATTGCACACCACATGGTCGACACCCGTGACGTGTCCGCTGCAGGCATGGGCCGTGCGAGAGAATTTCGTCGCGTCCAGAACCAGAATGCGCGTCTGTGCATTGCGCGAGATCGCCTCGCGGGCAAAAACGTCCTCTTCGGACAAATCCAGCAACGCGCCATCGGCACTGACGGCCGCGACACCAAAAAGACCGATGTCAACGCGATAGCTGTCAAAGAAATCAACCGCCGCAGGCCCCACGATATCGGCCTCGGACCGGCGCAGGCGGCCGCCGGGGATAGTGACCTGAGTGCCATCGAACTGATGCGCTGTCAGCGCCACATGCAGGTTGTTCGAAAACAGCTGCAGCCCCTGATGCCGATCGAGATTCGCCACAACCAACTCGGGCGTGGTGCCAATCGAGACGGCCACGGTCGCCCCGTCGGGAATCAATTTGGCGGCGGCCTGACCGACCGCGCGTTTGGCAGTCAGGTTCAGGATGCGGCGCAGTTCGTAATGCTGCGCACTCACCGTTGCCAGCTCGACCCCGCCATGCACGCGCCGCAGCAGCCCTTTCTGGCACATCGCGTTGACGTCTTTGCGAATGGTCTGCGTTGCGACGCCGAACTGGATTGCAAGCTCTTCGACCTTGGCCTGCCCCCTGTCGCGGACGATCTCGGCGATCTGCGCCTGACGTTCGGTGCTGCCGGTAGGCGCGGTTTGTTTTATGGATGGCGTTTCTTGGTTCATGTGAACCACGTAACGCATTCATACGAACCATTTGTGACAATGCGCGGAAGAATCCGGGCGAAGGGTCACAGGATAAGTATGCCGGGGTAGCAGGCACCTGACGGGTCATGCGCGCAGTTTGCACGGCAGGTCAGCTGGCTCTGACTGGACAATCACACCGCAAATGTGATGCTTTTGTCTGAAGAAACTGCGCTTGGACCTTGGAAAAAGTTTGCGCCACAATTTAGGAAGCGGGCTTGGGACGCGTTAAAATCTCTGACATTGCCAGCGCAGCAGGCGTTTCAAACGCGACTGTTTCCTATGCTTTGAACGGTGGCGGGCGTGTGTCGGCAAAGACGCGGGACCGCATTCTGAAGATTTCCCGCGAGTTGGGGTTCATCAGGGACGACAAGGCGGCGCAGCTGCGCACGGGCCGATCCTCTCTGATCGGTGTCGTGCTGAACACCGTTGTGAACCCGTTCTTCAGCGAGCTTGTCGCAGCCTTGGAAACGGCAGCCTACGAGGCAGGCTATCTGACCCTGTTGGCGACCGCGCAGAATGATCCTGTCCGGCAGCAAAAATTGATTGCCTCGATGATTGCACAAGGGGTGGCTGGGGTTGTTATCAGCCCGGTGCATGTTCCCAACGCCGAATCCATATCGGAAACACTGCGCCGCAACATCCCGACAGTTGTGTGTGTGCGCGACCTGCCCGGATCAGGTGCTGCCTTTGTCGGCGCTGATGAGGTAATGTCGGGTTATCTGGCAGCGAGCCATCTGATCGAAAACGGCCACCGCTCTTTCTGGTTTGTCGGAGGTTATGAACAGACAACGACCTGGCAAGGTAGAAAGCAGGGCGTGCTGAAGGCGCTTGCCGAAGCCGGTCTGCCCGCCAGCGCCTGTGTGTTGCACCCTGGCTCTCAACTGCCGGACTTTGCCCGCGACAGGCTCTTGGCCGCCCAATCCGAAAACCGGCTTCCGACGGCCGTTCTATGTTTCAATGACGACCAAGCCAGCGGCGTTTATCGAGCCGCCAAGGACATGGGAATTCTGATCGGCCGGGATTTGTCGGTTATGGGGTTCGACAACATCCAGCAAAATGATGCGATGATACCGGGACTGTCGTCAGTGGACATTCATCCAACCCAGATTGGACGAATATCGGCAGAGACGATTGTAAAACTTCTGCGCAATGACAACGCGCCCGTAGACCCTGTTATCCTCAGGCCCGAGCTTGTGATACGCGACTCTGTCGCCCGCCTGACTTGACTGGGCCGATGCGCCTGTGCCACCTATTGTAACCAAATGGTTACAAACTATGGTGCAGAGGAAGGCAGATGTCGCGTCAGACTTTCGACTATGTGATCGTCGGGGGTGGGTCCTCTGGCTGCGTGCTGGCCGCCCGCCTGAGCGAAGACCCGGACGTCAAAGTTGCGCTGGTCGAGGCCGGCGGGCGGGATCGCAGCCCGCTGTTTCACATGCCTGCGGGCTTTGCCAAGATGACCAAGGGGATTGCGTCCTGGGGCTGGTCCACGGTGCCGCAAAAGGGTCTGAACGGTCGGTCACTGTGGTACACGCAGGCACGTGTGATCGGTGGCGGGTCTTCGATCAATGCGCAGATCTACACGCGCGGTAACCGCAGGGATTATGACAATTGGTCCGAGGTTCACGGCTGCGACGGCTGGAGCTATCGCGAGGTTCTACCCTATTTCAAACGGGCCGAGGGGAATGAGCGGTTTGAAGATGACTATCACGGCGGTGATGGCCCGCTGGGTGTCTCGATGCCACGCGGCGCGCTGCCGATTTGCAGCGCCTTCATCCGGGCTGCGCAGCAATGGGGTCTGCCGTACAACCCGGATTTCAACGGCAAGCAGCAGGCCGGCTGCGGGTTTTACCAGCTGACGCAGAAAGACGCGCGCAGGTCCTCGACCGCGCAAGCCTATCTGAAGCCGGTCGAATCCCGGCCCAACCTGACAGTGATGACGGGGGCTCAGGTCCGGCGGATCGTTTTGGACAAAAGCCGCGCGACCGGGGTTGAGGTGATGACCGGATCGGATCGCACCACCCTGCGGGCCGAGCGCGAGGTGTTGCTGACCTCTGGCGCGATTGGCTCGCCCCGGCTGCTGATGCTGTCCGGCGTCGGGCCAGCAGACCATCTGCGTTCGGTCGGGATCGACGTGCAACATGACCTGCCCGGCGTCGGGTCGAACCTGCAGGATCACGTTGATCTCTGCACGATTTCGCAATGCACGGGACGTCATACCTATGATGGAACGGATCGGATCGACCGGACCATTCTGGCCGGATTGCAATATTACCTGACCAAGACCGGCCCAGTGACGGCGTCGCTGTTTGAAACGGGCGGGTTCTGGTACGCGGACGAGAATGCGGACGCACCCGATATGCAGTTTCATCTGGGGCAGGGGTCCGGGATCGAGAAAGGCATCGTCAAGATCGATGGGTGCGGCGTAACGCTAAACAGCACATTTGCCCGACCAAGGTCCCGCGGCACCGTGCGGCTGGCCTCGGACCAGTTGGATACGGCCCCGCTTATCGATCCTAATTTCTGGGGCGATCCCTATGATCGGGAAATGTCTCTGCGCGGGCTGGAGATGGCGCGCGAGATCATGCAGCAACCCGCCCTGAAAGACTATGTCCAGCACGAGGTTCTGCCCGGCCCTAATGCATCAGAAGCTGAGGTGCTGGATTATGCCATGGGCATTGCCAAGACCGACCACCACCCGGTCGGAACCTGTAAGATGGGGCATGATGACATGGCGGTGGTGGACACCGAACTGAAAATCAAGGGGCTAGAGGGTATCCGGGTTTGCGATGCCTCCATCATGCCCGCGATCAATTCGTCCAACACAAACGCGCCGACCATCATGATCGGTGAAAAAGCGTCAGACATGGTGCGGGGGCTTGATCCTCTGCCCGCGGTCATTTTCGCGGACGAACGCAACGATGGCCGCCGCGACCTGGCCTGAGGCTTTTTCTGACCAATAATGAAGACGGAAAAAATTCCTCCTTGACTAAGTAACTATCTAGTGCGTTAATCGTTTCATCAAACAGAAGGGAGGCTGCTTTGACCACATTGGGTTTACACCATATCGGGTTCACCGTGCCGGATATGGAAGAGGCGGTTGCCTTCTTCACCGACGTTTTCGGGGCGGTCACGATCATGGAATGCGGCGCGGTCGATGTGGATGACGATTTCATGCTGACTCGGCTGGGTGTTCCGGCGGGTTGCAAGATCTCGGACCAGCGGGTTTTGCAGGTCGGACGCGGCGGATCGCTGGAGGTGTTCGAGTATTCGGGCGTCTCCGATCCGACACCCATCAAGCACAATGGTGAGGTTGGCGCGATGCATATGGCGTTCGAGGTCGAAGATGCTTTTGCCACCGCCGAACGGCTGAAGGCCAAGGGCGTGGACGTGCTGGAAGGGCCAACCCTGATCGAAGGTGGGCCGATGGACCAGCTGGTCTGGATGTATCTGCGTGCCCCCTGGGGACAATATCTTGAAATCGTAAGCGCAAACGGGCCGTTGGGATATGAGGCAGAGGCGTCTGAGATGCTTTGGACTCCGTCGCAGGGCAAATGACCGGCGCAAAAAATTGACAAAAGATTAAACGTTTCATCAAGACGCGGAAAGCGTCGCACAGCGGAGGAGAAACCATGAAACCATTAGGACTGACCGCATTTGTGTCAGCCGTCGCCATCACTGCGGCGACGGTGGGCTACGCAAAGGATTTTGACGGCGTTGAGCTTAAGATGCTGGCTATCGGTGACACATCCGTCACCCGTCTTGCCCCGATCGTGGATGAGTTCGAGGAACTGACCGGCGCGAAGGTGCAGATCGACATGTTCCCCTATCCCGGTCTGATCGACAAGATCGTGATCGAGGCCAGCGCCAACGACCCGTCTTATCAGTTGATGTGGGTCGACAGCCCCTGGGTTGGCGTTCTGGGCGAATCCGGCGCGTTGGAGGATCTGACCGATCTGGTCAAACGCGACGCTGAGGAAATCCATCTCGATGACATCGTTCCTATCCAGCTACAGGAAAACACCTGGCAGGGGCGCTTGTTGGCCTTCCCGGCCTCGGGCATGATCTGGCATCAAAATTACCGCAAGGACTTGTATGAGAACGCCGAAGAACAGGCGGCATTCAAAGAGAAATACGGCTATGATCTGGCCCCGGCGCAGACCTGGGATCAGTATATCGACATTGCCGAGTTCTTTACCCGGCCCGCTGGCGCAACACTGGCCGGCGAAACGCTTGAGAAAGACTTCTACGGCAACGCGCAAGCCTATAGCCGGGTGGCCGGTGCGATCACCCATGACTTCTTCCCGATCATGCGCAGCTTTGGCGGCAGCTATTGGGACCCGGAAACCGGCCTCTGCGCGATGGACAGTGAGGCTGCGCTGGCCGCAGCGGATGTGATGAAACGCCTCGTGGCGTTCAACCCGCCGGATTATCTGGGCCTGATGTGGGACATTCGCACCGGTTACATGGAACGGGCCGAGGTCGCCCAGTCCAGCTATTGGTCGGTGCGCACCGTGCGTCTGACCAACCCTGATGAGGCCGTTCTGCCGACCGTGGGTGAAGCAGGCTATGCCGCCAGCCCGACCGGCGATGGCAGCCCGCAGCCGACCATGACCGGCGCGCTGAGCTTTGGCATCAACTCCAAGGCCGCCGATCAGGAAAAAGAGGCCGCGTGGGAGTTCATCAAATGGGGCACATCCCGTGACATGATGCGCCGCTTTGCCGAAGAAGGATCAGGCGTCAGCCAGTTTCACAAGTCGATCCTGTCCGACCCCGACCTGCAAGAGAAATACCCCTACTACAAGGTGCTTCTTGAAACGCAGGACAACGCACGCCGTCGTATCTTCCACCCGTTCTATGCCGATGTCGAAGAAATCTTTGGCGTTGAGCTGAACAAGTACATGGCGGGTGAAACCGAGACAGCGGAAGAAGCGCTGACCAATGCCTGCACCAAGATCAACACGCGGCTCAAGGTCTTCCCCGAGGATCTGCGCCTACGCTGGATCAACGACGCACCGGCCGACATTTTCAACTAAGGCCGGCCTCCCCGCTGCCCCGGCCCGCGTACCGGGGCAGCACCAAGATACAAACTCTTTCACCAAGGCTCTGCTTCATGGCGTATATCCGTAAGCGCAACAGACGGATTTTCCTGATCTTTCTGCTGCCTGCCATCCTGATCCTGTTTCTGACGACGATCTACCCGATGCTCTATGCAGGGTATCTGAGCTTCCGGTCTTACGATCTGGCCAAACCTTTCGTGCCGCGCGTGTTCGTGGGGTGGAGCAACTATCAGAACGTTCTGACGACCGGCGACTTCCTGCATGCGCTGAAGATCACCTTTCAGCTGATGGCCATTACGCTCAGCATTCAGCTCTTCATCGGTGTGGGTCTTGCGTTGCTGGTCACCCAGCGGCTCCCCGGAATGGGGGTCGCGCGGACGCTGCTGCTGATCCCGATGATGATCTCACCGGTGATCGTGGGGCTTGTCTGGCTGTTTCTGTACTTCCCCGAGCTGGGCTATCTGAACTATTTCCTCAGCTTTCTTGGCCTTGGCCCGGTCTCTTGGATCACCTCGCCGGACTGGGCGCTGTGGGCAATTGCCATTGCTGATATCTGGCAGTGGACGCCGTTCATCATGATGGGCACCGCCGCCGCGCTGACCAGCCTGTCGCCCGAACCCTATGAGGCCGCGCGCATTGACGGGAACACCCGCTGGCAGGTCTTCCGCTATGTGACGCTGCCGCAGCTGAAGCCGGTTCTGGTCAGCCTGTTGTTCCTGCGTGCCATCGATGCGTTCAAGATCTACGACATCATCTTTGTGCTGACCAAAGGCGGCCCCGGCGATTCAACCGAAGTGCTGTCACTGTACATCTACCGCCAGTCTTTCACCTTTTGGCAGATGGGGGTCGGGGCGGCTGCATCTTTTGTGTCGCTGATCATCATTGTCGTGCTGATCACCTTCTTCTTCAAATCCCTCAACCGCGATCCGATGCAGAGCTGACAGTGACGATATGAACAAACCTAGCACCCAACAAGCGATCCTAGTCTATACCCTTCTGGGGATTGCCCTGATCGTCTTTATGACGCCGATCTATCTGATCGCCTCATCTTCGGTCAAACCAAGCCCGATCATGTTCCAGAAACCCCCGGCGATGATCTTTGAGCCGACGCTGGATCACTATCGCGACCTGTTCGCCATGCGGCCCTTTGGCAAGTTCATCGCAAACAGTCTGATTGTGGCGCTTGGGTCGACCGCGTTTTCAGTGTTTTTCGGCAGCATCGCCGCCTATGCGATCAGCCGGATCAAGCACAAGCGGATGAACGATGTCGCGTTCTGGATTTTGTCAATGCGCATGTTCCCCCCTATCGCCGTGGTCGTGCCCTATTACATCATCTTCAAGACCGTGGGCCTGCTGGACACACCCATTGCGCTGATCATTGTCTATTCCACGGCGAATATCCCCCTGACCGTCTGGCTGATGAAAGGCTTCTTTGACGAAGTGCCAACCGCGCTGGAAGAAGCCGCTGCGGTGGACGGGCATGGGCTGATCTCGATCTTCTGGAAGGTTACGCTGCCACTGGCGGCACCCGGCCTCGCGGTGTCGGCGGTGTTCTGTTTCATCTTCTCATGGAACGAGTTCCTGTTCGCCCTGATGCTTACCGGCTCGAACGCGCAAACGGCGCCGGTGGCGGTCATGTCTTTCTGGTCGTCGGACGCGGTGCAATGGGGCCGCATCATGGCCGGTTCGTTTGTCATACTCATTCCCGGTGTCGTCTTTGTCCTGACCTGCCAGCGGTGGCTGGTGCGCGGGCTGACGATGGGTTCGGTCAAGTAAAGGAAGTGCAATGTCGGCAATCACGCTGAGAAATGTCATCAAACGATACGGCCAGGTCGAGGTCGTCCATGGCATTGATCTGGACGTAGAAGAGGGCGAATTCGTCGTTCTGCTGGGGCCATCGGGCTGCGGCAAGACCACGACGCTGCGCATGGTTGCGGGGCTCGAAGATGTCTCGGATGGCGACCTGTCGATCGGCGGCGCGCGCGTGAATGAGGTCGCGCCCAAGGATCGTGGCGTGGCGATGGTGTTCCAGAACTATGCGCTTTATCCCCATATGACCGTGCGGCAGAATATGGAGTTCGCGCTCAAACCGCTGAGCCTGTCCACAGACGAGGTCGCCCGCCGCGTCGATGAGGTTGCCGCCACGCTTGGGTTGGCCGAGCTGCTGGCGCGTCGCCCCGCACAACTGTCCGGCGGACAACGCCAGCGCGTCGCGATGGGCCGCGCCATGGTGCGCACGCCGGATGTGTTCCTGTTTGACGAGCCGCTGTCCAACCTGGACGCCAAGCTGCGCACACAGGTTCGGCTGGAAATCGCCAAGCTGCACAACCGCCTTGGCACAACCGTCCTGTATGTCACCCATGACCAAGTCGAGGCGATGACCCTTGCCGACAAGATCGTCATAATGCGCGACGGCCATATCGAGCAGGTGGGCACGCCGGAACAGGTCTATAGCCAGCCCAACAACACGTTCGTTGCCACGTTCATCGGCTCACCCCCGATGAACATGATCCCGGCCCGTGTGCGACAGGGGCGGCTTGAGGCGGATGGCCTGCACCTTTCTGTGCCAGACCGGTTCAAGGGTGTTCTGGCCGAAGATCAGGACGTGACCATCGGAATTCGCCCCAACGGCCTGTCTCTGGCAAAGGACGTTGACCCCAACACCGCCCCTGCCCGTGTCGAAGTGACCGAGTATCTGGGCAACGAGGCCCTTCTGGACCTGCGCGCCGGGCCGCACGAACTGATCGCCGAGGTTCCGGCGTTGGGCAGGCCCGCTCCGGGCGCTGAGGTCACGGTGCACTTCGACCCCGATGCCCTCCACCTGTTTGACACCGCAAGCGGCGACAGCCTGTCGCTCTGACGAAAGGACACCCTAATGCCTCAGGAAATCGTCTTTCCCGCCAAAAACACCTTTGTGCTGTCCGACTATCAGGACACCCCGCTTGCCGCAGACGAAATCAGGGGGCCGACGGTGGCGACCCTGATCAGCCAGGGCACAGAACTGGCCTGGGCCAATGGGGACGATTTCCCCATCCGCCCCGGATACGCCGCCGTGTTTCGCGTCGATGAGGTCGGCGCGGATGTGCAGGGCGTTGCGGTCGGGGATTTGCGTTTTTGCATGGGTCATCATCGCTCAACCCAGCAGTATCAGGCCCGTCATACCTTGCCCGTGCCACACGGCATGACACCGGAAACCGCGCTGCTGGCCCGGCTTATGGGTGTGTCCATGACAACGCTGATGACCACAAAGGCCCGTCCGGGGGATAATGTCGTGATCTGCGGGGCCGGACCTGTTGGCATTCTGGCCGCCCGGAACTTCAAAATTGGCGGATACAAGGTTTCGGTGGTTGAACCAGACCCGCTGCGCCGTGCGCAGGTTGAACAGTCAGGCATCAATAGCACCTTCGCCAAAATGCCCTTGGACGATCCTGCTTTTGCCCGCAAAGTGGCACTGGTGGTCGATTGTTCGGGTCACGAGGCCGCCGTATTGGACGCCTGTCGCATCGTCAGGCAAGGCGGAGAAGTTGTTCTGGTTGGCGTGCCCTGGCAGCAACGCACCGACATCCCGGCCCATGACATCCTGCGCGAGGTTTTCTTTAGCTATGTCAACCTGCGCAGCGGCTGGGAATGGGAACTGCCGATCCACAGCCGCGGGTTCGTCTGGGAAGAGTTGCTTGAGGGGTATAACAACGCGCCTCACAGTATCTTTTCCGGGTTTGAAAAAGCATTGGGGTGGCTGGCTGAGAACGGGCAGGATTTCAGCGCCCTGTCCGTCAGCATCCCTGTGCAGGATATCGAACGCGTCTATTCCGATATTTCGCAACGGGTGATCAAAGAACCGTTTATCATTCTGGATTGGGGCGCCACGTGACCGGATGACGGAACCCGCGCGCGTCAACTCTGTGCCTATGCGTCTGTCAGACAGCAGTGCCGCGCCCTTGAGATCAGGTTCTTGATCGGGGGAAGCTCGGCAATGCTGGATCGGACGGCATATCCGCTGATGACCTGTCCCGGCCCCTGTGCGAACGGCAGCTGGACAAGACCGTTGCGGCCAAGCGCATCCGCAAGCGCATCAACGGCAAAGACGACATGATCGCTGGCGCGCGCAACCGCCATCATCGCAGTCAGCGACATGATCCGCAGCGAGAACTGGCGCGACGGGATCGCCAGGTCCCTGGCCCATTTTTGCGCGTTCCCTTCCAATTGATCGTCGCTGGAGAATCCAATCCATGGGTAGTTCACCAACTGCTCGGCGCGGGGTTCAGAGGATGACAGCAAGGGATGCCCCTGCCGCACGAAAATCTGCAGCTCCATGTTCAGCAGTGGTTCGCAATGGACGCCGGGGCGCTCAAACTCTTTCGACAAAACACCAAAGTAGATGTCGAAATGCCCGTCGATCATTCGCGGCACAAGGTAATCGCCGGACCCGGTTGCAATATCCAGCCGGATTTGCGGATGGTCCGCGCAAAACCCCGGCAGGATTTCGGGCAGCAGTTTTACGTTCCAGACCGGACCCGATCCAATGCGCAGTTCAACATTGGCAAGCGATGCCGTGTCACGAATTTCGGCATTTGCAAAATCGATTTCCCGAACCAGCCAACGTGTACGCTTGCGCAGGGCCTCGGCTGTGGGCATGGGGCGCAGGCCCTGGGGGGTGCGTTCGAACAATTGCACCCCGAACTCGGCTTCAAGCTGCGCGATGCTTTTTGACACGGCCGATTGCGTTATGCCGACAGCTTCGGCCGCGGCTGTCGTGCTCGTGGTATCGTAGACCGCCGCAAAGATACGCAGTTTTCGAGGCAGGAGGTCAGGGGTAGTCGCCATTTTCATGCCCTTCTGAAAATTATGAATTTGATTCTAGCTGCCCGTCAGGGGAAAAGACAAGAAAGGAACAAAAGAACGTGTCGGGGGTCAGGCGCTGTGAATTCTGTTGAATTCAGCAATATCAAGAAAAGCTATGGCGCGGTTGAGGTGATTACCGATCTGTCGCTTACCATCGGCGACGGTGAATTCATCGTTCTATTGGGCCCGTCCGGGTGCGGAAAATCCACGCTGCTGCGCATGCTTGCGGGGCTCGAGGACATCTCGGGCGGGGACATCGCGATCAACGGCGCGGTCGTCAACGATGTTCCGGCGCGGGATCGGGACGTTGCGATGGTGTTCCAGAACTATGCGCTCTACCCGCATATGAATGTTGCCGAAAACATGGGGTTCGCGTTGAAAATGCGCGGCGTTGATCCGGCTGAAATTGAACGCCGGGTGGCCGAGGCGGCGAATATCCTGGGTCTGCAGGACTATCTGAACCGCAAACCCCGCGCCTTGTCCGGCGGTCAGCGTCAGCGGGTTGCGATGGGGCGTGCCATCGTGCGCGACCCCAAGGTATTTCTGTTCGATGAACCGCTGTCGAACCTCGATGCCAAGCTGCGCGCCCGGATGCGGGTCGAGATTGAACAGCTGCACCGGCGGTTGGGCGCGACTTCGATTTTCGTGACCCATGATCAGGTCGAGGCGATGACGATGGCCGACCGGATCGTGCTGATGAATGACGGGGTGATCCAGCAGGTCGGCAAGCCGACCGAGCTGTATGATCGCCCCAAAAACCTGTTTGTGGCCGAGTTCATTGGCGCGCCTCAGATGAACCTCGTGCAGGGAACGGTCGAGCAGTCAGACGGCGCGGTGCTGAGGCTGGAGGATGGGGCGCGTGTGCCTCTTGGTCCTCTGGATACGCTACCGCAGGAGCCAGTGATCTGCGGGTTCCGCCCCGAACATCTTGACATCACGCCCGGCGGCGACGGGTCCGAAACCGTTGTGGCGACCGAGTCGCTGGGCCACCAGACCATCATTCATTGTGACGGCGCGTTGGGGCGGGTGGCCGCCCTTGTTGACCGCGCGCAAGACGCGGCACTGACACTTGATACGCCCGTCACTATCCGGCCCCAACCGGGCCAATTCCATCTGTTCAGCGCAACAACAGGGCAACGCCTGAACGGATAACAGCGGAGGAGACGACAATGCTGAAGACGCTGAGAAACACGGCGGCAGCGGCCATACTGACAGGGGCACCCATGGGGGCCTGGGCCGAGGCCGACATTCAAATGATCATCAACCAGTCCCCCTGGTATCCGGGCTTTGAAGCCACGGTCGAGGCTTATGAGGCCGCAACCGGCAACACCGTCAATATCGAGGCGGTGCCATTCCCGGTTCTGCTGGAAAAATCCCGCAACTCAGTACGCGCGGATGAGGGGATTTACGACCTGCTCACCATCAACGCGCTTGGCATCATCGAGATGTATGAGGGCGGCTTTCTTGAGGCCGTGTCCGATATCGACCCCGATTACAAACTGCGCGACGACATCTCGGATTTCGGCGGCTCGGTCTATTGGGACGACGCCAAAAAAACGATCGGCAGCGGCAAGCTGATGGCCTTGCCGATGGCGGGGGTGATCCAGTTGCTCTATTATCGCGCCGATCTTTACGAGGAAGCCGGGCTGGAGGTTCCGACCACATGGGAAGAGCTGATGGCCAACGCCAAAGCGCTGCACAACCCGCCGGAACGCGTGGGCTTTACCGTGCGCGGGTCGCGCCAGAATGTGGGCTGGAACGCGATGCCCTATATCTACAGCCATGGCGGCACGATCTTTGCGGATGAGGCAGGCGGCGATTACTCGGTCACCTTCAACAGCCCCGAGGCGCTCGCCGCGCTGGAAACCTTTCTGAGCTTTGCCAATGATGTTGGCCCAGACGATCCGGGCGCAACCGGTCAGGCCGAGATGATCCAGTTCATGGCCACCGGACGCTCGGCCCATACGATTATGGTCAACGCGGCCTGGGCAGGGTTGGAGGACCCGGCCAAATCCATCGTTGCGGGCAAGGTCGGTGTGGCCGAAATCCCCTCGGTTGACGGCGGGCAGAACTACAGCTCGACCGGGCATTTCATCGGTGGCATTCCCAAGAACATCCCCGATGACAAAAAGCAGGCCGCACTTGCGTTCATGAAATGGCTGAACACGCCCGACGGCCAGCGGGCGATGATCGAAAACGGGTCGGTTCCGGTGTCCATCGGCCTTGGCGCGTCTGACTTTGACGACCCCGAGAAGTACCGCTTTCTCGATGCCACCGCGCAGAATGCCAGGAACGCGCTGTTTTATGCGGCCGTGCCGGAGCGCAACGAGATCAACTCGATCATCGATCTGCATCTGAACCTTGCCGTGATCGGCGACATGACGGCGGCCGAGGCGTTGAACAAGGCAGCGGCCGAGATACACGCGGTGATGGAGCGTGAAGGCTACAGCACCGGCAAACTGTCCGATCTGCAATAACCCAAGCGGCCCCGGCGCAATCCGGGGCCAAACCCCTGAAGGACGGACCAAATGATCGGTGACAGAACATGGCGATTGCTGTCTCTTGGCCCATTGGCGACGTTGCTGGTGCTGTTCACGATGCTGCCGATCCTGCAGATCGTCTGGATGGTGTTCCATCAGCTGGAATGGGTTGACGGTCAGGCCGTGACGCATTTTGTCGGGCTGGACAATATCCGCAAATTTCAGGCCGATCTGTTCTATTGGCCGGGCCTGTGGAACACGATCTATTTCGCGTTCTTTGCGGTTCTGATCCAGTTCATCATCGGGTTCACTCTGGCGCTGGCCGTGGCCGGGATGAGAGGCTGGGTACGCGTCGCCGCCATCTTTGTGATGCTGTTGCCGGTGGTCACGCCCCCTATCGTCATCGGGGCGGTCTGGAATCTGCTCTACAACGCAGATTTTGGCGCGATCAACCTGCTGCTCAGCACATTGGGGCTGCCGAAACAGAACTGGCTGGCCAGCCAGTCGGCTGCGCTGTGGGCTGTGATCATCGTCGACATCTGGCACTGGACCCCGTTTGTGTTCCTGCTGATGCTGACGGGCCGTGAGGGGCTGCCGGAAGAGGTCTATGAGGCCGCCGAGCTGGACGCCCAAAGCCGCTGGCAAATCCTGCGCTATATCACGCTGCCCTTGATGATGCCGGTCATCATCTCGACCCTGATCCTGCGCATGATCCTGTCCTTCAAGGTCTTTGACGAGATTTACCTGCTGACCTCGGGCGGGCCGGGCACCTCGACCGAAGTGGTCAGCCTGTCGATCCAGCGCGCCTATTTCACGCAGGACGATATCGGGCTGGGGTCGGTGATGTCGCTGTTCACTCTGGCCGTTGTGGCAACGCTGGCGCTGGTGACGCTTTGGCTGCAACGCCGTTTCGTGCAACGGACCGAAGGGTAAGCCATGTCACATCCCAACCGTTCCTCCGGCCTGCCCGCGCTCGCCCTGGTCGTGATCTACGGCATTCTGGTGCTGGTGCCCTTTGTCTGGATCGTCACGATCGCGTTCAAAACCCAAATCTCGATCCTGTTGGGACAGGTCCTGTTCACCCCGGTCTGGACCAATTTCGAGGAACTGCTGTTCGGCAAATCCTCGCAATACCTGTCCAGCCTCAAGAACTCGATCATCGTGTCGGTGATCTCTACCGCGCTGGTGCTGGCGATCTCGACCATGGCCGTGTTCACCCTGTTCCGGCTAAAGGTCGGGCGCTGGGTGCGGTTTGCCCTGTTCACATGGGCGATGATTTTCCACATCCTGCCGCCGATCACCTTTATCGGCATCTGGTTCGTTCAGCTTTTGTCGGTCGGTTTGCTGGACACGCTGACCGGGCTGATCCTTGCGGAAACCGTGCTGCACCTGCCGCTGGCCTTGTGGCTGATGTTCAGCTTCATCCACGAAGTCCCCGAAGAGTTGCTGGAATCCGGCCGTCTGGACGGGTGCCGCGATGCGGACCTGTTCCGGCAGATCGTCCTGCCCCTGCTGCGGCCTGCGATGATTGCGGCGGGGGTGCTGGTGTTCATCTTCATCTGGAACGATTTCATCGTGGCGGTGAACCTGACCTCCAGCGCGACCCAGACGATCCCGGTCACGATCTCAAGCTATGCGCAGGAATACGACATCCGCTTTGGCGAGATGGCGGCGGGGTCGGTCCTGTCGGTGATCCCGGCGCTGATCTTTGTTCTGATCGGTCAGAAATACATCATCCGCGGCCTGCTGTCCGGCAGCCTCAAGTAACCCAGAGGTCCTTATGAAAGTTCTATTCGTCCTGTTCGACAGTCTGAACCGCAATGCCTTGGGCGCTTATGGCGGCACCCGCATGGCGACCCCCAATTTCGACCGCTTTGCGGCCCGGTCTGTCCGGTTTGACAATCATTATGTCGGTTCGATGCCCTGCATGCCCGCCCGCCGTGATCTGCATACGGGGCGGCTGAATTTCATGCATCGCAGCTGGGGGCCGCTTGAACCCTTCGACAATTCGATGATCCGCGAGCTGAAATCCTCGGGCATCTGGACCCACATGATCACCGATCACGCGCATTACTGGATGGAAGGCGGCGCGACCTATCACACCCAGTATTCCAGTTTCGATTTCATCCGGGGTCAGGAAAAAGACCGCTGGAAAGCGATGGTGCAGCCGCCCTTGGAACGCTGGCGCGAGATGTATCACCCGCAACAGATGCAGGGGATGGACGAAAAGCACGTCCCCTATATGATCAGCCGCGACCATCAGCCGACCGAGGCCGATATGCCGCTGGCCAAGTGTATGGAATCAGCATTCGAATTTCTGGACACCAATGCGGACAAGGATGGCTGGTTCTGCCATCTGGAATGCTTTGACCCGCACGAACCCTTCTGGTCGCCCGAGCGGTTCCAGGGCCGGCGCGACAGCGGTTATGAGGGCCCGATCCTCGACTGGCCGCGCTATGACAAGGTCAGCGAAAGCGCCGAAGAAATCGAAGAGCTGCGCAACAACTACGCCGGGCTTGTCGAGATGTGTGACGAATATTTCGGCCGCCTGCTGGATCACATGGACACGCACGACATGTGGAAAGATACGGTCGTGATCCTGACCACCGATCATGGCTTTTTGCTGGGTGAACATGAATGGTGGGCCAAGAACATCACGCCCTATTACAACGAAATCGCCCATATCCCGCTAATGATCTACCACCCCGATCACGCAGATCAGGGCGGCACCTCTCGTCAGGCCCTGACGCAGACCATGGACTTGATGCCAACGATCTTGTCGATGTTTGACTGCGCCATCCCCGAAAATGTCGAAGGGCAGGACCTGACACCGCTCTTGGCGCGGGACGGGCAGGGGCACGAGGCCGTGGCCTACGGCATCTTTGGCGGCTCGGTGAACATCACCGACGGGCGCTATACCTATTTCCGTTACCCCGAGGATATCGCGGATCAGGAAATCTATGAATACACCTTGATGCCGACCCATCTGGAGGAAGCGTTCTCGGTCGAGAACCTGCGCCAGATGAACCTGTCGGACCCGATGGAATATGCGCAGGGCCTGCGCGTGATGAAAATTCCCGCTCGTAAGGATGAAGAAGGTGGCATTGATGTGCCTTGCATGGGAACCCCGCGCGAAACAGAGACGGTGCTTTACGACGTGCAAACCGACCCCGGGCAATACACTCCGATAGATGCGCCCGAGGTCGTTGAACGATTGGAAGCACAGTTGAAAAAGATCATGCAGCGAAACCGCGCACCAACAGAAGCGTTCAAACGCATTGGGCTATAGGATTGGGAGCTTTTGATTTCCATTGGGCTAAGGAGCGTGTTGCAGTTTACAAAGCCAGATACATCAGGTTGCGCATATGCGCGAACATAGGCCCATAGTCTTGTTTCCAAAATCACAGCCTGAGCTATAGTCGCCCATTGGTTGATAATTTTGATCATGCATACATATAAATGTTGAAATTACTCAGGTTCCTTGCTTTTCTTTAGGCATATTTCTTTTTTGGGTAGTTTTATGAAAGATGATGCCAACGGCTCTAAGTCTGCCAATTCTGGTTCTTCTTCAAAAATCGAGCTAACGCGTCGCCGCTTCCTCCAATCCAGCGCTGCCGTGCCGTTGAGTGCCAAAGTCGCCGCAGCAAGCACGTCTTATGATGGCGATGAGGTGGACCTTGACTTTCAGTTCCTGAGCGGTCGCAAACAGGTTCAGGTAACGGTGCTGTTTACATCCCCTAGAGGAGAAACGTATCCACCGACCGCGACCGAAGTTCCTATTCAGTGGACGATTGATGCCCGTCGTTTTGGGCCGCGTGCCTATTTCACATTCCGGGACAGATCAGCAAAATCTAAGCCAAACGCGGTTTCAAAAATCTACGAACTTCGCATTCGTGATGTCCAATATGGTGCGGTGCCTGCCGGGGATGTTGTCTTCGTTTTCGAGCAACGTCAAATGCAGGACAGCAAAACAAAACGCTTTGGTGTTGTTGTTGAATCCAACGTCTTTCAACGCGGGGGTCGCCTTCCATTCTTCCTTGAAGATTACGACAATCCAATGAAGGTCCCTAACGGGGAGGCGTTCACTGTTCGCCTAGAGTCACAGATCGGAGATAGGCGCCCCTATCCCGGGCTTTTTCGTGACGTGGCGCGTGGCAAGTCTGAACTGCGTCAGGTCGTGAACGCGAACGTGTTGCCGGACACATTTGACGGCATGTTCAACGGTCTTGTCCAGTACAACCCCACATCATCAAAAGGACGGAATTTAGACGTCGTGCTGACACGGGATATGCTTTGGGATATCCGCACCAAAGGGGCCTCACCTGCAGATCAGGTTTACATCGCATCTATTCTGTTGCCTTTGCGGAGAATTCAGTTCGGCTGGATGACAGACAAAACGGCTATGACGGGCGAGGTTTCCGACGATGATGAGGCGGACGGGTACCAGCTTTTTGCCCGCGCCACCAGGAAAGACCTTGCCGCGTTTAACCTGAACGGAGGCAATGGTCCAAGAGTATACCTTACGCAGGTCAGCGCTTCAGAACGGGATGGGTCGAGCGCTCCGGGCGTCTTTGTTTTAAGACGAGACGATACCCAAACGGATGGCGCGTCACGTGCCGAGGCCACTTTGCCAGGGATGTTCACGCTGACAATCGGCGATTCCAACGACGCTGATCACCGAACGGGTCCATTTCGAAACCTGGCCGCGCGGCTTCTGTTAAGGGCGGACCGTGCAGCGCCCGGAGCACTTTCCGTATTTTCGCTTAGTTTCGATGGTGACTTTGCGTCGACCAAGGCCCAGCGGATCATCAGCCCGATCGGGCCATTGATTTTGCGTGGTCCGACATTGTCGCCCGAGGTCGATCTTAACAGAACTTCGAACCAGGAAACCTCCCGCAGGCCGAGCGTCTTCTTAGACCCTTTCGCACCACGTTGGGATCAAGGTGTATCGCTGATCTGGTCACGTGCTCAAACATTCGAGCGCGATCTCGAATGGGCCGAAATCAATGTCTTGTTGCTGGAACATGCGGCTGGCTTGGCTGATGCGGAATACTCTCGGCTGACGTTTGAGCCGACAGATCTGCGCATTCTCTGGGCCCCTAATGAGCGTTCGGACGCAGCAGCAAGCGTCAAAAGCTTGCTGCGTGTCGGACCGCGCGATCAAGTCCCTGGCACCCGTATTGATCTGAGCCAGGCGACATTGCGGGCCTCGCGAACCCATGACCTGCTTTCGCTGGGATTTAGGTTTTCCGGTCTTTCTCTGGCATATGGTCCTGTTGGGCCTCCTGAGTTGGTAAAGGATAACGTTGCATGTCTGCGACCGGTTGGGAATGGGGTGGGCGACGACGATCCCAGACCCCTGATTGTCGTGGATTTTCCGGGCCAGCACCTGTTTGAAGAGGCGCTGTTTCTGCCAAAAGCCGAGCCGCTGCCAGATGTCGGGCTCACTCAGTCGCGCGGATCGGTTGATAAGCAATTCGGGCAGCTCTCGGCTTCGTCAGAGGATGCCCCTCGCGTCCTGGAAGAGACCGAGACACATTTGATTCTTGATCTGAACGACCTCGTGCAAGTCGACGAAGCGTTGCGCCGTCTTCCAAAAGGGGAGCCACGCAGGAAGTTCCGAGAGACCCTGCAGGAGTTGAAAAACAACGCTGAAGACGGAACGTTCCCAAAATTCGTCGACGCGTTTGAAACAGCATTCAGCAACATGGCGAAAAAGCTCAAGCTGCCGGATAGCCAACGCATTTACATCGGAAATGTGGGGCTTGATGCTGACACGCGTGCATTGGCGAACAATGTCCAGCGCAAGCTGCGAGAGCAAGACGCCAAGATGTTCTTTGATGCGTTCGTTGGCCGCTTGGGTGAAACGCGGGCAGCCGTCATTGCGGCCGCACAGCAAGTGAAAGACAAAACCTCCGAAGATATCGCGGTGGCGGCACCAAAGGAATCGGTCGCCAATACGCTGGCGTTGGAAGGGCGTTTGGAACAGGCCGTCCCGGTTCTTCAACTTCTGCGAAGCTATTACCGCGACCTCATGATTTCTCAGGTTTTGTCAGGGGACGGAGCAGAGAGCGCATCGGGAGCCTTCGATACGTCGGCGGCAGAGCTTGAGCTTTTTTCGGCAATCATAGTTGGGCTGCCCTCAGACCTGCCGCCCGGGGTCTCTCAGGCGGACGCTGAACAACGGTTTTCCGATGTTAAGAATGCTTTTGTCACCGAAATCCTCGCACAGGACGAACAGGCTCAGATTGCCCGACAAACGGAGGCAGGGCTTGTCGAAGGCCGGTTGGCCAACCCGTCGCGCCTGGCGTTTCGCGTGTTGTGTCGCGACTGGACAGAAGTGCAACGGGCCAGCGCAATTACCCATCTTGATGAGCCCGACGAAGCGGAAGCCCGCTTGCCGCGATCTACGCTGAAGTTCTCGCTTCAGGCGCTGACGAACTTTGCGGATTTCGAACTTGCGGTGACCAAAAGGGCCGAACGTATCTACACCGCGGATGAGGGGGGCCGGACAGATCGGCTGAGCCGCCGCACGCTGAACGTCAGCCCTGGTGCGATGCTGGATCACCTGGGGTTTCATCAGGGCCCTTTTGTCAACTCATCTACGCGCTTGGCAGATATTCAGAAAGCCCTTCAAACGCCGCCCGGAGCGTTCGAGACCGCAATTGAGATTCCTGCCAGGCTGATCCTTTCACCGCATCAGGACGCAGTGGTCCTGGGACGGGGTACAGGTGTTGTCCCCAAGGGTGTCTATGCCGATGATGAAAGCGAACCAACACCGGGGCGCGCGGTCTGGAGCGCCGACTTTATGATCGAGGCCGAAGATCCCGGTATTCGGGCTGTCGCCTCGCCCGACTTGCGATCAGATTTTCTCTGGGGCGGTACGTATGGGACAACACCTGTTCCAGATGTAAAGCCCGATCATGTGCCGGCCACCGCACCGCCACGAGGCCCGTTGTCACCTTGGTTGTCCGGTCGCGGCGATGCCGCTATCGGAGCGCGCGAACCGATCCTGATCGGTCCGGGGCGCCATGAGTTCGGCCGATCCCTAGGTTCGCCCGAAAACCCGTCGAATGAGTGGTCCTTTGTCGTCCAACCCAAACAGAAAAAAGGACTACGCGAAACGGTTGCCGCGATTTGCAACGCCCTGACTGTGACCGACGGCGGGCAAAAACCCGCAGAGTCTTCGCGATTCCGGGGGCCAACAGATGCGTTTATCCGTCACGAACTGGTTTTGTTGTCTTCGGGTTGGGGTTTGCCTGTCATCGGTCGCCGCTTGCCCACGGGTGGTTTGACGCAGGGCGCGTCGCAGGTTGAACCAGAACAGAGACACCGTCTTGTTGATGTGTCGAAAGGCAGCGCTCTTTATCAGCCGCGCCCACTGGAGGTCACAGAGCTGTCTCTCAGCAGTTTGGGGGGGTCGCTGCGTCACGACAGCAGTTTCGAACCTCCGGCGGCCGCACTAAGTGCGTTTTCGAAAAAGGGTCTGTTCGACGCGCTTTCCATTGAACGCTGGCAGCAATGGACCGTGCTGGGTCGGGACGTGTTTTGCGAGGTTACTTTCAAAGGGTTCCTTTTCCCCTTGGGGCATCGCGCGGCCTTGGTCCAGGTGACCGAGCGTGAGTTCCTGCGCGACAATGCGTCTGGCAGTATCCGCGCCTATTTGCGGCAACGGATGTTCATTCGGCTGGGTAAACCGGAAAAACGCTTCCCTGCCATTGGACAGCCGTTTGAGGGTCGTCTTTTCCCGGTCGAACGCCTCCGCATTCTGACCACACAGACGCCTGACATCATGGATCCGGCATCAAACGCCGATACAAGCACGCCACGGCAAGGACCTATCGTGCCGGTTGGCGTAGATGCGTTTGGGCGGCTCAATTTACGCAAAAAAAGCGCTTTGGCGTTCTGGCCCCGGACCGCCCCCCTCCAGGAGGCGAACGTACGCTTTGAGATGGAAGTCGATGGCGCCAAATCCGACCTGCCACTTATCTTCGTAGACAATGTTGCGGCCAATGATCCGGAAAGTCTGGAAGAGGTTGTCGTAACCTACAACGCCCTTGTTTCGCCTGATAACGCCAAAGGGCAGGCTGCGGTTGACCCTCTCAGGCATCTGCGCACGCTTTTGTTCCGAGGGGAGAAACGCCGCTATGCGCCCGAAAAGAAAGCGGGATCTGCAAGTCTTGAGACAGATCACTGGACCCTGGCAGCCAGCGGCAGACGCGGAGGTGGGGCCGAAGGCGCCCCGGTGTCCATTCCTGATGTTCAGCAGATTCGGGCGTTCACACCGTCCCTCAACCGTTTTGTAAGCGATCCGATCCTGCAGGGCGCTGATCAGCCCCCGTTTTATCCACAAGTCGATATAGCCCGCGTGCGTCTGCGCCAGGCTGAAAGGCTTGTCGGCCGCAGCTACCCACCGGTTCGTGCTCGTTTCGATTTTTCCTACTTACAGCAAGGTTTCCCCGAGGTTCCCGACGGTGAAGTCGTTCCTGGCAATGCAGGTGAGGTGTTTCTTGCAATCGCCTCACAGGATCAACAAGAGCAGTCAATGGGCAAGAAAGGGGACCAATCGGGTGGTGTCTTTCGCCCGTCCGGTCAGATGGTGGCGTTGTCACGGGCAAAAGGCGTTCTGAGCAACACGACGCGCGTGGCCGTTCCCTTGGGCGCCCCTGCAATCGCACCAATTTCGGAGGAACCTGAAACAACCCGACCGGTCATTGGGGCCTATCCCCAAATGGCTCCGTTGTTCGATCACGATGCAACGCCGCCCGCGGCGCGGCCCTACACCGATCAGGAACTCAAGGATGCGCCGGACGATGAGCGCGACGCATTGAGCAAAGCCAACGAAGCCCTGCAAAGAGCGCGTGAGATTTACGGCAAGCTCTTTGACTCCAAGGCCAAAATCCTTGGTCTTGTCAGTCTCAAGGACCTCATGAAAGTTCTGGAAAACCTGGAAAACCCAAATACGGGTGCGCCAGAGCTTGATGAGCAAATCCGCTATGGTGCGGGGCAGTTGAAAGGGGCGATCAACAACGCACAAGGTCAAGTCAACGACATCGTGGATGAGGTCGATGACGCGGTCGACGAATTGACTGGCGAAGTTCGGCAACAGGCTTCGGATGCGGCGGATTTGGTCAGGTTGCAGGTTGTCAAACCGTTGTCGGACGCGGTCAAGGATATCCGCAAGGGTTGGGATGAAATCGAGGCGCAACTGGCAGAAGAACAGCGTATTGTGGCCCCGGCGCAGATCAGTGCGATAACATTCCGGGAAATCTTTCCCGAACTTGACGGTGGTCTGACGGCGCTGGACATAGCTTTGTCCGACAGTGCAAACCAGACCGATCAAATTGCTTTCGCCCTTTCTTTGGGCGCAGTTTATGAGGCCGGTCGTCGCTTTATCGATGCGTTGCAGCGGTCGCTGTCCAACCCTGTTGCCCGGATCGAAGAAGCATTCCGTTCCCGTTTTGATGCGCTGCGAGATATCTTCAAGGGGATAGTCGATGGGTTTGATCGCATCGTCGAGGACTATGTCGGGACGTTGTTCCAACAAGAAGTCAGACCCCTTGCCAACCAGCTTGCAACTCGGATTGTTGCCGGCAGTGGATCGGACAATTTTGCCTTCCCGATCATTCGCATTCCGGACATCGATGAGCTGCAAGCCATTGGTCTGCCACCCGATGCGGCGGACAAGCTGGTTTCGGACCTGCGTGCCATTCTTTTGCTGGAACGCGAAGAGGCGCGGTGGTTACTTGAGAATTTCTTTGTTTTCAGCCTTGATCCCGAGGTGATCAAGGACCTCGACTCTGATGATCCTCTGGGTGATCTGGTGCGAACCTTTCTTTCGGATAACAGTTTTCCAAATGTCCTGTCCTCGGCCTCAGGTCGCGGTGTGTTTTCACGTGTTTTGGGAAGCGACACCCATGGCGAGCAACTGGCCGAGTGGATGGAAAACAAGGAAGATCAGGTCAAAGAGGTTCTGGACGCTGTCATTTCTGCCGTCGAAACGCGGATCGAGCAACTGCGCGCGGAAATCGACGCTGCCGCAGATGAGGAGCGAGAACGCCTTGAACAACGCTTAGTCGAACTTGAGGCGTTGGCTGCTGAATACCGTATCCTGCTGAATGAGCTGGTCGATCAGGCGATCGATGATTTGATCGACTGGGTTTTGCGGGAATTCGCTGAAGAGATTTCTGTTCTGGCGGATATCATCGTCAAGGTCGAAGCACTGAAGGCCGCCATTCAAAAGGGTGCGCCGCGACCTGTCATTGATAGGTCTTTGGATCTGGTCGCGGTTTTCACTGGACCGCTTCAACTGACATCCGAAGGCATCTGCGAAGAGGCTGAAAGGTTTGTCAAACCTTTGCGGCAGGTTCTCACATACCTCAACCCCGAGGAATTGCTGCTTTCGGATTCCAACATCCTTGGCGCTCCGGTCGTGCTTGAACAGGTGACAGTGCCGGAAGTAGCAGCAGCCTTCAAACTCACGCTGACACGGCCCCAAGAGGATACACCGGTTCCGCAGGTGGCCCGGCCGGGAACGCGCCTGTTCAAAGCGCAGCGCGACATCGGGAAAGCCTTGGAACAAGGAGCTTCTGGTCTGGCGGGCGCGGTGGCTGACCTGGAAGATGCAAAAGACAAGGCCCCTGGTGTTGAGGACCAGATCAATGCCGTGATCGGTGAGCTGGAAGATCTTGTTGAACCCGCGTTGACGGACGTCAACATCGTGCACACAGCCCTTGTTGAAAGCTACCGGGATCTTGTGGCGGCCGAGCGGGGCGCGGTGATCCTGCGTGGTCGCCTGAATGCTGTGGCCAAGATCGATATCTGCGGTCCCAACGTCGGCGCGCAGCTGGATGCGGCCGCGCGGTTGCCCCGTGACCTTGAAGCTTTTGCTGCAAATTATCAGACCCTTGCCGCAACACTGAACAGGTCTGGCGTGGCAATTGGAACGGCGTTGAAATCCTTGTTGGATGGAGATGCAAAATATGTCGCCCTCACCGCGTTTCTGGTCAAGGAACTGGATGAAGCGACCGGTGTTTTCGCACTGATCGAACAAGAGGCTGCGGACGCAGCACAATCGGCGAAAGCCTATGCAAAACGGCTCCAGCGCCTTGAATACAAGCTCACGATTTACGTTTCCCGCGTTTTGCAGGATTTCGTTCGACCGATCCAGGCACAGGCGAAACATGCGCGTTCCCTTGTGAATGACGTGCGCGCCTTGGGCGAAGACGACGTGGTCAAAGACCTTGTCATAGTTGAAGGTCTGGCCGAGAACCTGGAAACCATTGAGACGGCGCTCGGGTATCTTGACGAGTTGAACGCCCAGCTTGCTGGCCTTGCTGCCATGCCTGACTATGATGAGGACCAGCCTGCAGACGCGCAGCCGCCCATGCTGGGTCCGAAGCTTTCGGAATTGCAGTCAGTCCTGACCAAGGGTCCCGGTCCATTGGATTTTCTGACCGTCTCGGTGTCGCCAAACCCAGAAGGCAGGACGCTGGCCGAGTTCAGGGCATTTCAGGCGGCGATTGAGCAAGAGCTTGAAGCTATCGTGCAAAATCTACGCGTCAGACTTCAAAGGGCCGAAGCGCAGGTTTTGGCCGAATTCGATGCCGTTGCGGTCGACCTGTTGAACAAGCGTGTGATGTTCGGTCGCGAAAAATACACGCTCGCGGCATTTTATGAAAACGCGGTCAAACAGCGTGCAATTCTACTGTCTCAGACCCCGGATGTACTGCGGTCCACGCTGCAAGACGCAATTGTTGCCAATCCTGGCGCGCATCACAAAGCGCTTTCTTCGCCTCCGGCCGCCGCGGTTTTTAAACCGGGAACCAGTTCTGAGTCACTGACACCTGAAAACGACGCTTTGGCCGGGGATGCCGCGTGGCTTAGCTTTGTTTCAGCTGGCAAACCGCTTAGCGATCCTGATCAACGTCAATTCCTAGAAGCGTTCTTGCGGCAGTGGGTTGCGGTGAATGAGGCAACGCCTGTGGTCATCGGCCAATCAGTGGTGCGCGTTCTTTCCGACATCCTGCGTGGCGATATTATGCGCCTGATTGATCTCAACGCCATTCGCACCCAGATCGAAGATTACCTGTTGTCGCTTGTGCCGTCGGAAATCCAGATGCGGTACGGCTACGGTGTAGAATTGGGAGACCCCGTTCGTAAGGCAACAGCCGGTATTTTTGCGCCCCAAAAAGGGACTCGGCTGGACGTTAACACGGGCATCGTCATCCGGCTTAATCAGTTTGAGCCCGAGATCGCGTTCTCTTCGGTCGGAACCCTTGGCGCATTCGACGTTAAGCTGGTGGGTGACGCTTTCGATGCGCTTACGCTGCGGTTCAAAGGGGCCCGGTTTGAAACCAAAGGTGGTTCCAGGCCTCGGTTCGACATCACTTACGATGACTATGTGATTGGCCCCCAACTGGCGTTCGTTCAAAAACTGCAGTCCATCCTGTCTCCGTCCGAAGGTTCAGGGGCTTTCATCATACCGCGTTTTGGCCTGCCGGGCATTGAAGCAGGCTACAGTATGAACCTTGGCGTTTTCTCGATTGGGGCTGCGTCGTTTTTCAATATCGCTTTGCGCACGTCGGCAATCCTGCCTTTCGGAGACGGGGACGCACGGTTCAGAGCGGCCCTGTCCAGCAGATCAAACCCGTTCACCATTTCCTACTTGCCATTTGGTGGGTCAGGGTTCTTTGCCATCGAGGCAAATGCTGAAGGTATAGTCGGTTTTGAGGCATCGTTTGAGTTCGGCGGGGCGGCCGCGTTCGGGTTTGGTCCATTAACCGGGCAGGGTCGGCTGATGTCCGGTATCTACGTGCGGCAGATGACTCTGGCGCGGGGCCGCAAGCTGACCGAGATATCGGGAACGTTTTATGTCGGTGGGTCCGCCAGAATCTGGATCTTTGGCTTTGGTGCCTCGCTTTACGTCCGTCTGGGCATGATCAACGGAGACATGTCCGGCGAGGCCGTGTTCACCTATTCCTTCTCAATCGGGATAAAGGACTTCGACTTTTCGGTGCAGGTCTGGAAGCAGGAAGCCAAAGGTTTCAACGGTCAAACCACATCTCTCGACCCGATGGAACAGACGCGCTTTGCTCAGGTTGGCGGGGGGCGCGTGTCGGCGCGCTCCAGCCCGTTGGTTGAGACCGATATACGGGCCCACCCCAATACAGATTACGCCGGCTATCGGGATACGTATTTCCGCAAACCCCTACGCAGTGAGGATTTTTTCTGATGGCCCTTGAGTTTGGAGTCAGCGAGGCGAGTGTCAGCGGCGCAGAGTATGTCGATGCGGATCTTTTTGTTCTGGCGGCGGGCACCTGGCCCGAGACGGGCGCTGCCAGACTTACACTGCAGGTCGAACCCGCACCAATCCCCAAAGGCACGCTTCGCGACAGCGCAGCAGATTTGTTTACACTTGAGAGCTGGCCCAGCGGAATTGCCGCAAAGCTGGCGGAAGGCGTGCGGTTGACCTTCGTCCGGCTGAGGGATCATGATCCGCAACTTTCGCCTCAGCCTGTTGCCGAAGACGAAGTGAGCTTCGATGCCCGAGCCCTTGGGTTGCCGCAACAGAACGCGGCCACCCAAAGCGATGCGGCCGTTCTATGGAGCACGTTGCTGTCGAATGCCGGGGCCTTGCCCGATCATCGTTATCGCGCCCCAGGCAGTACCGACGCAGCAACAGAGCGCGGCAAGGAAGGAACGTGGTCCGACCTTGCCAAGGCGCTGATGAATTCTCAGGCCAACCAAGGTGTCATGGCTGGATCGTCCATGAAGGACGGAACCGGCGCAGTGTCAGACCTGCCTCTGGACCAGCTTGGGCAGGATGGGCAAATCCCACCACGCTCTGCCGAAGATAGCGCCGGCATAGCCGCAATTGTCTCTGTTCCTCACGGGGATCTGGCTCTTGCGCTGGATCAACAGCGTACGCAAGAGTTGTGCTTGTCTTTGCAAGACGTCTGCGAGCAGTCCAAACGACACTGGACGGCAGAGTCGACGCGGCGGGACGGGCTGCAACGCGACAAAAAATTCGAGAAAATCCGCGCGCTTCTGGATGCACCGAAGGCACCGACCCCTAAGCAGGTCAAAAAAGCCCTGGGGGCCGAACTGGACATTTCTGCCTTGTGGGGGCCGCCCGGAAAAGATCAGGACGCGGTCATGTCTGAGCTGCGAAAAGTGCTTAAGCAGCAAGAGAGATCAAGGCTGTCCGAGCGCTTGTCGGCCGGGCGAAAAGCGGCGGCTCAGGCGTATTGTGACGAACAAAAGCGGCTTGAAGACGGGCTTTGTGACGCAAAGGACGCCCAACCGGAAACGCAGCTGTGCGGAGAGAGCGTTCTGGATGACACCGCGCGGGAAGAGGCCATGCAGCGTGCTTGCGCAGCGCATCACTATGCAAGCTGGCCCCAGTACCCGGACACGGAAACCGATAGCAACAAAACTGTGGGCGTTCCCCACAAAACAGAACCACCGCAAAACGAAAAGGCAATTGTTCAGCGCTATGCCAGTCTCAAGTCTGATCCGGTTCTGTCTCGTCTCTTCGGTTTGAGCGTCGATCTCGAGCTTTCGCCGGCAGATTTTGCGAAGCTTTCCGACGGGTTTTATCTGGTCACCGCACAGATCGGCGACTTGTCCGAAGCAGAACGTGAAACTCCGCTCACTGGTCGCGGCGCAACCTGGACTTTGCTGGAGATCGCCGATCATGGGAAGGACGTGAAGTTTTGGCCCGCAACGGAGCGCGCAGCCTTTGTGGGGCGGGGCGGGGCAGGGGCCAACGGTGTACCGCGACAATCCCATGGTCTCATGGCGCTGTCTCAGGGCGCGTGCGGCGCGGGGGCGGATCTTCCCCGTTTCGACCTCACCAGCCTTGAGCTTCGAACGGCGACCGAAGCGGAAATGCAACGCCGACTGGCACGGCAGGCAAATGTGGACTCTGGCGACCCGCGCCTTCCCGATAGTGCCGATGGCAACAATCCGCTTCCCACTGACCCGTTGCCAGAAGCCGATGATCTGAGCATGGGGGCGAAATATCTGACGGGCGGTCTGACACTTGTAACGCGCTCTTCGGGTACGGACATGGCCATACGTTTGGCCCGCCGTGATGGACGCTTGATGTCACGGGCCAATCATCCGGACGTTGTCCTCGATGCCGATGATCTGACCACGGGGGTTCGGCCAATCGTCGGTGTTCCCACAGATAGCGGGAATACCACGCGATGGTCCTTGTTGACGGAACGCGACATCGACTATGCAACGTCAGGCGCACAGCGCACAGCTGTCCGACGTTTGATCAGGGCTGTGTTCCGACCACCCGCCATGGCAAACCTGCGTAACACGTTAGAAGCCGGATACTTGACCACGCCCTCTCGTCTGCTGCCTACCGCGGGGGCTGATCAAGAAGCGGTTGTCGACGAAGCCTTCACAACGTGGGACGGCTCACCCATGGGTGTTGATATTACGTCTCTGGACCAAGCAGCGCGTGACGTGCAAGCATTCGGTCGCACTCTCAAACTTCCAAGCAAAAGCCTCGACGCTCTGCGTTTTGGCATTCCTTACCGTTTTGCCCTGGCGGCTGTATACTCCGGGGGTGTTTCACGCTCGGTCGAAAGCCTCCCCTCACGGCCCGAGCCCGATGAGGCACCCGCCTTTTATCCTGCACCCGTGACGCCGTCCAAGCCGGATGCAGCGACCATTTGGCCGTTCTTTCGTTTCCTGCGACATGAAAAGATTGCGGCTCCGCAATTTGCTTTGCCATTGGGTCATGCCCTGCGCAGCGGCGAGGAAAAGCTGAACAGAGGTGGGCAGCCCTTTCCCTTTATCGCAGCAGGCCCCATGGGGTTTGATACGGGTCCGCGGATGATTTTGCGTTCGCTCGGACCTACCGGTGGCAGTGACCGACCGGACTACGATGCGCGCATGCAAGCGCGAGGCACTCCCGAGATATGTCATCGCGTCGTTATGGCGCCAAGCCTTCCTTTCGACTGCGCCGAGTGGCACGGAGCCTTCGATGACGTCATCACCGATAATCCCCAAGGTGATTTCCGCTGGATGACCGGCGCGCGTGCTTTGGTTGGAGAAAGGGGAACCCTGGCGGCTCAGCGTGACCCCAACGACCGTGAGAACCTTATTGTCGCACGCACCAATCTGCAGCGTGGGATTGGCAATCAAAGCATATTGGATACCCGAACCTATACAGACGTTCCGAATGCTGAACTTGCCTCTGACACGGTCAAGCTTGGCGATGCGATCCTAAAGCGACCAAATGAGTTGAACGGGAATCCGCTGGCAAGAAATGAACGGCCTTTGAACCGATACTACTCTGACCCGCTGGCCCGCCGACTGGCCTTTGGTATCCGGATGAAGGGCGAAGATTGCTATGTCGACGGGGGCCCCTTGATCTATCAAGTCGCGGACGTGACCGACGGTAATGGGCCCAGAGCGCCTGTCTACTCGCAGGTCCCCGTGGTGGTCACCACAGTGATCTCTGGCGGGTCGTCGCGACCGACGCCAACGCATCTGCGGGATCTTGTCCTTGTGGGCCCTGATTCCAAACTGAATTGGTTCAATTCGGACGCATCCGGGGATGGATTTATCGGTATCAACCGCCACTTCCCTGTACTTGAATTACGGCTTGGTCTACGGGCGGGCGAAGCCGTCGAGATCGACGTCTGGGCACTTCCGGACGAGGACCTGCTTGCGCGGGAACATGCGCTTATTCAGTCCTTGGGCATTCGCCTTGGGGCTGCGGGACGTAAGATAGACAAAAATGCACCTGAAGATGAAGCTGTGTTCCTAGGGGCAAAGGAAACCATGCCGGCCGCTTTTGTCGAGGCTCTTTTTGAAGCCGAGGACGCAGTGGGGCAAGAGGGCGTCAAGCCAACAGATGCGGTGCGTTTCATAGGACCCGGTGGGGTCGAGACACCGTCCAACCGCACGCTAAAGGCTCTGGGGCGCGCCGTGACCGCTTTTCTTGAGCGATCACCCTTGCCCGAGATTTCCGGCAAAACAACACTCGAAGCGGTGCATGCCACAAATCGTATGCCGGAACAGCCCGCAGCATTGCGTGCTGCGCAACCGCCTGTACCGCAATCCTCAGTGTTTACGCCCGTGCCAAAACCTAAGGACGGGGAAGAGCCGAGCCCACGCCCGGTGCGGGCCGCGCGACCTGCAACCCTGAACGGCTCAGTTCATGAACCGCTTGCTGTCTGTGCGCCAGATTCCGCGCATTTCGTGCTGGATGGCACGGTTCCGTTCAACACCAGTGGCAACGACATTGTTGAGGTCGTTGCGGATGTGACCCTACCGGGCAGTTCGGTTTTCGACGATGCCAACCGTCAGAGATCATTGGCACATCGGCGTAAAGGAACCTGGCCCCCCCTGAGGGGGCTTGATGGGAGCGAACTGAAAGACAGCTCAGGTCAGATTCGATATCGCAGCGCCGAGGACCTGTTCGGATTCGATGTCTGCCGCGACGGAAGCGTCCGGTTTGCCCAGGCGAAGGTCACACTGTTGCGGGTAGAAGGGTTGCCTCGGACACTGCCGGGCGGGTTGCTGGATTTACGTGCATTGTTCCTTGGCGACCTGCCAAATGGCGCGCGTGAGGCGCATAGACATGTTTTCCCTGACGGCAAGGCACGCCGCATGACAGTTCGGGTCAACGCTTTGTCCCGCACGTTGGAAGACATGCGCACCGCGCCCCGGGTTGCCCGAACGAATGATCCTTGGACCAAGGGCGAGGGTCGTATCTACGATGTGGACGCTCAGATTCCTGGCCAGATTGTACCTGCGCGTCACCAGAGTAACCTGTCGGACAAGACCGATATCATTCTTCCAGCAACAATCCGTCCGGCGAAACCCGACGCAAGGGCGCCTACGCCGCTGTTGGAGACCGAGATCAGCCCGGATGCGACAGAAACCAAGCCGTGGATCTACCACAAACGGCGGTCGTCGCTGCGTATTCCTCTGGGTCGGGAATGGTTCTCCAGCGGCGAGGGCGAGGCCGTTGGGATCGTGTTGTGGCCACCGGTATATGATGGCGTTGAAAAGCGTTTTGACAATTCGGTTCCCTTGCCGGGTCTCCATCCTGGGGATCTCGACCGCCGCGTCGATCTCGATGATCTCGGCGACGAATGCTATTTCTTCAATGATGACGACCTTGGGCCGGGTGGCAAGTTTGTATCTCGCCGGGGCAGCGATCCAGTGCGAGGAGGGATAGAGCGAGAAGCCGTTCTTCCGCCCTCTGCAATCGCAGACCTGATGCGCGACAGGTCAGACATACGGCGGGCTTATATGGTGGAAAACGTGCTCATGCCGCTTGACGATGAAGGGTCCGAGCCGAGCCAGTCTGAACAACCCAAAACACCGCCCATGCGCGTTTCGCTGGCGGTTTATGAACCACGCTTCGATGTGGAGCGCGAAGAGTGGTTTATCGATGTTACGCTGGATGCTCCAATGGCGCCGGATGGTTTTGTTCGCTTGGGTATTGTGCGGTATCAGCCAAATACTGTGCCGAATCTGCGGTGTTCGCGACCGGTTGTTCAATGGGCGCAGCCCCTGAGCGCGCGCTCTGTTTATGCGCGAAAAAACAGTTCCGGACGCATAACGGTCGAAATGACAGGACCGGCACCAAAGGAGCGCAAACCAGTTTCTGCACTTTCCAGTGCCGAACCGCTGCGCGGCATAGACCTTGCTGCATTGACATGCCAGCCGGCTATGCGGCTGACGTTGTTTCGCGAGATGACCAGAGGAGGGGAAACCCAACGGGTCTTGCTTAAACGACGCGGAGTGGTCGAATTGAGTTCCTTAGAGACGACCGAAGATACTACTGACGAAACTGTGGCCACGAAAGAGGCGGCATTGAATGCTGACAACGTGCTTGTGACGCCCGAACGGCTTGCCGATCCCATGGCCCTTTGGCGGCACACCTTGGACCTGAGTGAATACACCGTCGATTTGGCCGAAGGCGATGAATTAACGCCCGAAGGAGGTTTGCGATTGCTGATAGAAGAAATCGAGCATTTTCGCCCTGCAAGCTACGCCGAAGAACCCTTGGCCAGCGCTGCGAACGCCGAGTGGCAAAACCAATTGCAAGAGGCCGGCCCGCGGTTCAGCGCAGTTCTGGACCTAAGGATGTTAGAATGAGTTTTGGGTTCAACAACCGACTAGTCGGACACGTGAAAAGCGTCCTGATGGCCCTACAAGCTTTGGAAGGACTTAACATGTTAACACATTAAGCGTTTTGTGCTTAGCTTCTGGCAGACTTGCAGAATACTTACTTTTAACCGGCGATACGCCAAAATTATGAGGGTTTACCATGTTGTTTTTCAGTCGAATGGCATTTTTTCTGTCGTTTTTCTTCGCTGCGGCGGCTCATGCGCAGAGTTGCAATCAGTCCTTTGACATTGACCCCAACAAAGTTGTCCCTTCGGTTCCTGATGCATTCGATACCGGGGTCTTTGGGGGTATGCAGTGCGGCGCATTAGAACAGTACCGAGAAGATATCTATGTCCAAAATTTGCTGGGTATTTCCGATTCAGCTTTCGCCAACCTGGCGCAATGGCAGGCTGTCCGACAGAGCTATTTGGCCAAACTCGGAGATGCTGAACAGCGCCTGGCGGATGCAAACAGCAGTGCCGAGATTCAGGCCGCGGTGACCATTGCTCTTCACTACACTGGGTATGGTTTGACACTGGCCGGTTGCAATCCAAGTGCGGTGGCCGGCATCCCTGCAATCGCATGCGTTGGTGGCTTTGTGCTGACACAAGTTGGGACTGTCTGGAGTTTTTCAACCATGTCCGGTGACAAACAACACGCCCAAGCTGCCTTGAACGATGTCAGGGAAATGCTGGAGGCGCATGACACGCTTGGCCCTGCGGAACTGAATCAAGCCATATCGCAGCACCAGGCTGAGTTTGACAGCGCTTGCCATGTGGTGCAGACCTACTGTTTGAATTAGGCGCAGTATGCGGGATCAATGGGCTTCCTAATATCGGCGTGATGCACCTTTCCAAGAACCCTGTGGTGCAAATCTTTGATCTCAGACGACCAAGCAGATGTGGTTGGGCAACAACCCAACCCATGTCTGCTTACCTTCATGTTCCCGTTAGGGCAGAGTTACTTTGCTGAATTGCGTACGGGTGACACCATTAGCTTTGCGGTTTCAATAAAAAACATATAAGCTAAGTTATGGTAAATAATGGCAGTCCTTTTGGGGTTGGCTGGTATGCTGGCTCGGTGAACCACTAGTTGGACTAAATGAGTTGAGTCCACCCTACATGCAGCCTGTTGGCAATCTTGATTAACGTCTTCAAGCCAGGGTGACACTCCCGACGCCTAGTTCCACCGAGGTGGATTTGCTCTAAATCTGCCAGATGGACAAAGCTCTCCAGAGAAAGGTCTTTCTCCATTCTCGAACGTAAACAGGCGGAGGCCCGCATTTGTAAAATTGCGACGCGCTAATCTGTCTGGGCTCGATACCGTGGAGAGGGCGTGGTTTGACGCCCCCTCCTATCTTATTCCGGTGTGTCGATCGGTTGCCATTGCATCCCGAACAGAGGCCGGATCGCCTCAACTTTGTTCTCCGAGCCCGCAGCTCGTTCGAGGATACCCAACAGGCTCTTACTAGGCGGCGTCCCGTCCAGTGCCCGGAAGGCGACAGATTGCAACCGCGGATCAAGCTCTGCCTTGGCCTTCAACGCGAACTCTTTCCGGGCCAACTCCCTGTGTTCAGACACGAAGGCGTCAATCTCGCCAGCCTGCACATCGACCGCCCTCATGACCTCGTCATGGTAGGATTGAACCTGCGCAGCAGCCTCGGGTGCCAGTAACGGCAGAACATCGTCCAGCGCGCCTTTTGCAACCCAAGCCAACAGGTTCTTTTCATGCGCCAGCCCAGCCAGTGCCTTATGCCGCAGGACATAGGCATCCGCTTTGATCTTCAGCCTGTGGCCGTCCTCAAACGCGATGACGTAACCTTCGACACCCTCCAATGCCCGAGCATCCGTCCAGAACCGATGAACGTCCTCGACGCTGTCGAACTGTGCGACGATCGGAACACCGTGCCGGGTGGCCACGGCCTCCAACTCTGCGTGCGGCATGTAGGCCCCAGACCGCATGTGCCGGATCGCAAGCAAAGTCAGCTGCGGAACGTTATAGGCCAGCACCACCCGGTTCTCGGGCGAGGTGAACTCGAAGACGGGCGTGAACCCTGCCGCGATCATGTCGGTGCAAAGTGCTTTGACCTCGGGTCCTGCAACAGCCCAAGCTGCCCGGGACTGGGCAGAAATGCCCATCCGGGTCATAAACACCATCTCACCCCCGACAATCGCGGGGTGAATCATCGATCCGTCCAGTTTATCCAAAACCGCATGAGACGCATCCCACGGCTCTTCCTGCACCGGGCGCTTTTCACCCAGGTTGAAGAACTTGTGGAACGGCCGCGCGATCAGCCTGCCGTCGGGGTCAAATTTCAACCCCCGGCATTCCCGCGCCAACGCGCTGTCGAACGTGTTGTCCAGCGTGTAGAGGTAGTTGATCACCGAGTATCCATCGTGGTCGAAATGAAAGATCCCGGTGTCGGGCACAATATGCGGGAGGACGTCCTCCAGCGTTTCGATGATATGGTCCATTTTTAGGCTCCAGAAAAAGAAAAAGCCGCCTCGGGACGAGACGGCCTGGTTCGGACAATAAGGGTGGGGTTAGGTCACTCGGATCTTAGTCCACCTGTCGAAGAGAAGCCGCCAAAAAGCACTGCGTCGCGATCATCCGCGCACAGCTGCTTTGGTAGATATGACACTACAATAGTCATCTTGGTTTCTCCTGATCCGGCGTTTAGCCTGCGCAGTGCGGCTGGGTCAAGGATTACTGTAGCTAGTGGTCGCGATTGATTTGCCGCTCAACATGTCTCCGAACCCACGGAAATCCCAAGAAAGTTGACCAGCGTATGGGGTGTCACTCCGCACTTAACAAGCGGCGATTACCTGTCTTCAAGGTTTGCCAGCCCCCGCTGTGACGCGTCCCGCCGACACCTGCCATTCGCTGCGATCAGAAAGCCAAAGGCTGGCTGAAATCACACGTTGGCGTGCTAAGGCAGTCTTCGGCTTCGATTTTTCCAATGTCCGCTTGTCAACCGTCAGACATCGCAGTAACTGCCGTTCATGCTCTGCACAAAACAGAGCGATGGAGATTTTATGTCTACGATTGCGGCCCGCCGCTAAGGTCCACCTGTTTGGACCATCTGAACCAAAAGACTTCCGAGCGATTGGCCGGAAGCCTTTTAGGCTGGCATAAACTCAAGAGACAAACCGTTGAATATCTCAAAGCACGAGCAACGCGTTTTGCACGTTCTTGCGCAGGGTGGAGCCATCCACTTTGAACGCATGGCGAACGGCAAAGTGCGCAAAGTCTCCTGTTTCACACGCGACGGCCACGTGTTGGCTGATTGCCCGTTGAAGCTTTTTGAGCGTCTGAAGAAACGACGCTTTATCAAATCCGAAAACGGACGACCCTACCGCGCAACGCGGCTCGGCATTCGCTCTGTGAACTCTCAATACGACAACCGTTAAGGACCTACAGACAATGACAAACCCAATCATTAAAGCCACTGCCGCCAAGGATATTGCAGCGCTTCAGGTTGTGTTGGATGGGACAAAGCTTTTCCCCAGCGAAATGCTTCCGGACATGCTTGCCCCTTCGTTGGCGGGTGAAACCGACGCTCTTTGGCTGACGTGTCATAGCGATGGTGAGGCCGTGGGACTTTGCTACACTGTTTCCGAAGATCTGGCCGACGGCACCTGGAACATGCGTGCTCTTGCCGTTCGTACAGATTTGCAAGGCAAGCGGCTTGGCGCTGCTCTGCTACGAGCGGCCGAGCGGCACCTTAGAGACCAGGGGCAACGTATCTTGATTGTGGATACATCTGGCACGGATGATTTCAGACTAACCCGCCAATTCTATGTACAGAATGGGTATGAAGAAGAAGCACGCATCCGTGATTTCTGGGCTGACGGCGACGACAAGGTGACTTTCCGCAAAGCCCTTTGAAACTCACGCCCCTCGCCATCTATATGGCGGGGGGAACACGAAACCGCAGTTCACGCACGCTGAAGCATGCGGTGCCTTGCGCTCTCTCCGGACATCGGATGCAACACGGCATCTCATCCTGGGAAAACGTGACTTCGTTGGGTCGTCGTTGCGGAAGGGCATGTTGCATCAACTATTATGGACGTGCGATCGGTCACTGTCGCTTTGAGGTCGACTGGACAGCAGAATCAAAAGCAGGAATGACAGGTTGAGTACAACGTTAAACGGTGCCCCCACCAAAACAGAACCTGCGCTGTCTGTGTAAAACCAAACCCACCCGGCAATCTTTGCCACTTTGGCTGCTGCGACAGAGGAAAAAGGCACCACATAGGTCCCCAAAGCCCATTGCATCGCGCCTAAACCGGCGGTCAACCCACCGACGATCGCCAGCAACAAAGGCGAGGGAACCGATATGTCAGGCGCAACTGCGTGGATCGGCCAATACGCAACGGTCAGAAATATATGCGCCACGACATGCAGGGCCGGTAATGCAGTCAGTGCAAACAGAACTCCGGTAACGACCAGAACGGCGCCGGACAGGCGCATGGCGGATTGTTGTCGGGTCATGACATCCTCCTTTAAAGATGCCCTTCATGCGGCGGTTACACGGTCGAAATCAATTACCTCAGAGGTAAGTGATTTCTGTTCGCCGCGTTGTTAAACTCGGTCCATGACGACGTATCCTGGTTTGTTGAAAGAATGGCGGAAACGCCGACGAATGAGCCAGCTTGATCTGGCAAACGAAGCCGGTGTGAGTGCGCGCCATATCTCGTTTCTTGAAACCGGCCGGTCCCATCCCAGCCCAGATATGATCATGCATCTGTCAGAGGTCATGGATATTCCTGTGGATACCAGAAACCAGATGATGCGTGCGGAGGGTTTTGCCGCCCGCTTTGCCACAACCCCGCTCGACGACGATGCGATGGTGCCAATCCGCAAGGCTGTGGACTGGACTCTGACGCAACATGAACCCTACCCGGGGATGGTGTTGGATCGGGTCTGGAAGGTCGTCAGGCTGAATAGACCCGCCGAGCTGCTTTTTGCGCCTCTTGGGATCGAGACTGGGCAAAGCCTGCTGTCGCTGGTTACAAATCCGATTATGGCCGAGCTTGTGGAAAACTGGCCCCAAGTTGCACATCATACGATGCTGCGGCTGCGCGCGGAAAGCGCGAATGCCGGAGGGTTGGCTGAGTTGGACGCCGCCGCACAAGCGCTTGCGCCTTACGCGAAAAACCACAATGACCGGGCCGTCGGGCCAACGGTTCCTGCCGTCTATCGCTTTGGACAACAGCGGGTTTCGATGTTTGGCACCATCGCGCAATTCAGCACGGCCACGGATGTGACGCTTGACGACCTGAAGATCGAGCTGTTCTTTCCGTCCGACGAACCAAGCGCGGCTTTCCTCAGGTCGATTGCCCCTCTGGGAACCTCCGACCGAAGTTAGTCAAACCACTTGGGCACCGCTGTACCTTTTTTGATAAGAGGAACGGGTGGCACCACAGCAGTTACTCGACACTGCAACCTGTGCCGCCTATCCCATCATCTGCACCGGGGTCAATGGAGGGGCAGTCCAGGTCGCTGTTGTCTATGGCCTCTTCGATAACGACAGGCGCCTCGACGACAGGTTCCTCCAGATTTTCAGTTCCTGTACAGGCTGTCAGGATGAACAGGAAAAGGCAGTATCTGGCAGTTTTCATTCGGTGTTGTCCCTCTGACGATAGAAATAGGCCCCGGCCCGGAACCTGTGGTCTGCATCGGTCTTGTTTTTTGCTTTCATATCAGCAGCTTTATCCGCGAGCGATTCAAAAACCGCCATCTGCGCGCGTTTATGTGCGTCTTCCAGCGTCTGCACTTGTTCCTTGGTCAGGCCACCAAAATGAACGGCGCGTTCAAAATAGCGGGGCGTTGCGCCCATAACGTTTTCGGTCGCAGCAGACATATGATCCCCCAGATTGCGCGTCAGATAGGCCAGCTGATCCTCGGACCCGGCAAGAGGCTGATACGACGTCTGGCGCAAGCGCAGCATGTCATTGTCCAGAGCTTCAACCGTCCCTGCATTGAGCAACGTATCCAGCATCGTCCTTGGGTGAACATCCTTTCGAATGTCACGTGCGAGGGCCTCAAACGAAGGGTCCGCACCGCTTTTGGGAATATCGCGGGCCTGATAGTTCGGATCGGTGCGCCATCGCTGAATCAATGTAGCCAAATGGTTGGAGCGCGCTTGCACCGGTGGCTCGGATTTCAGGCGGGCAATGTCGCGCCTTTGCAGACCGGTCAGTACCGAAATGCGGCTGTCTGTCGCTTTCCCTTCGGACCGCTTGATCGCAGCGGCTACGTAATGCGTCTTTAATCGCTCCATCAGCTCAGGAAACAGGACACCACGTGCAACCATGAGGCGGGCGAAAGGGGCGAAGAGCGTATCCAGTAGATCGGCCATATGTGCTATATGCACATTTTTCTTGACGCCAGCAAGTCGCCATGAAATGTGTAAATTACACATTTTAAGGAGAGTCGCCGATGAAACCCCTCGAATCCAAAGCATCAAAATCTGCGGGTATCGCCTTTGGTGCCGCCTTGATGGGCTTGGGTCTTTCTGGCTGCACAGGGATTTCCGCCACCGGAAATCTGGAAGAGCCCGTTGTAGAAGCCCCTGTAGTAATTGAGGAATCGGTAGCGGTGTCAGAACCCCTACCGGCATCGCAGCCCGTCAGGTCAACGCCGCGTCAAGGTGTGCTGACGGCAGGCGACATAGATGACTCTTTGAACCTGGCCGCGTTTGTCCCCCTGCAGTCAAAAGCGTCCAAAGCGCTGGGGCTGCCGCGCGCGGATTTGTCCACACCCGTTCTGGCAACGTTTGTAGGAGAAGATAACGAGCCCGCCCCCGGCGTTCGTTTCACGCTGAGGAAACCTGGCGCGGCCCAGCCTTTTTATGATGGGCTTTCCGGTGTGGACGGGGCCATAACCGTATTCCCCGCAGCGTTGGACGCCGGACGGATGCGCGAAGTTGAAATACGGGCGTTCACGGATGGATCGGAGGCTCCGACAACACATGTCTTGAAAAGCAATGGAACGCGCCAAACGGTAAAGCTGCCCGGAACCCAAAAGTGGCGGCCCGAATTTCTGGATTTGACTTTTGTAATCGATACCACTGGTAGCATGGGTGATGAAATGGAGTGGCTGCTCAAGGATCTGAGCTCCATTCTGCGGCAGGCCAAAAACAGCGCAAAGGGTATCGATGTCCGGCTTGGCCTCGTGGTCTATAAATCGAAGGGGGATCGCTATGTGGTCAAGAGCTATGGCTTTACCAGAAACCAAAAGCAGTTCCGAAATTGGCTCAGCGGTGAGCTGCCTACAAGCGGCGGAAGCGGCTATCCCGAAGCGGTTGCAGACGCTTTGGAAACCGCTGTCGCCCTAAACTGGCGCCGCGGGCGCGGTGAGCGCCTCTTGTTCCAGATCGGCGATGAACCACCCCATTCCAGCCAGACCCGAACCTATTTGAACGCAGCGCGGGACGCGGCGCAGAAAGGCGTCCAGATTTTCAGCGTCGAAGCCAGCAGCCAGGGACCACATCTTGAATACCTTATGCGGCAGGGCGCGCTGGTGTCCAACGGGCGATACATATTCCTGACCGATGACAGTGGCGTCGGATATGCGCATAACGAGCCGGCAACGACATGTTACCGCGTGACGCCTCTCAACGATCTGATGGTCCGTGTGATTCAAAGCGAACTCAAAGGCTATCGCGTTGAGGCATCAAGTCAGGATGTGGTCCGCCAGGTCGGAACCTACAGGAACGGCGTCTGCCTGAACTAGACGGGCGAAAGCCGCTGTTCGGCCACATACGTCGCGCCGAACCGGTGGGCATGCGCGATTTATCCAGATTGGAGGCGAGATCTTCGGCAATGATGAAACCTGGCCTGCCTTTCACGTCATCGAACATCCGGGCAACGTATTCGCCCAGAATGCCTATGATCCCCCAAATCCTCGGATCATGGGCACAACTATACAATTTGGTAATGTGCTGGCGGGCCGCAGCGAGAATCCAATAGAGTGACGAAAACCAATCTGTGGGCCAGGACGATGCGCGTACTCATTGTGGAAGATGATACTGAGACGGCAGAATACATCAGTTCCAGCCTGAACGCGTTGGGGCACACATATGAGGTTGCATCCGACGGCAAACAGGCGTTCTTGCAAGCGCTCGACAGCGACTTCGACGTCATGATCGTGGAACGTATGATTCCCAAACTGGACGGTCTGGCTCTGGTCAAATCCATTCGCAGCGCGGATGTCAAAACGCCGATAATATTTCTCAGCGCCATGAACGGGCTGCACGACAGGATTGATGGTCTTGAGGCCGGGGCAGACGACTATTTGGTCAAACCTTTCGCATTCTCGGAACTGTCGGCGCGGCTGATGGCCCTCACTCGGCGACCCCCGATGCAATCCGAGCCAACAATGCTGAAGGTCGCCGATCTTGAGGTGAACCTGATCGCGCATACTGTCACGCGCGCGGGGCAGGATATTCCGATACAACCGCGTGAATATCGGCTGCTGGTGCACCTTATGCGCAACGAGGGCCGGGTTGTGACACGCACGATGTTGCTTGAGGCCGTCTGGGACTTCCACTTTGATCCCAAGACCAACGTGGTCGAGACCCACATCAGCCGCCTGCGCCAGAAGATCGACAAACCCTTTGCCAAAGACCTGATCCACACGGTTCGCGGCTTTGGCTATAGCCTACACGCCTGATATGAAAATACCGTGGTCCGGTCTGCGCAGCACGTCTACAAAACTGTCCCTGCAGTTTGCGCTGCTGTATTCGGTGTTGGTGGCCTTGATGTTTTTCGGGGCCTACCGCCTGTCGATCTATGAGATAAGGGATCGCACTTTTGATCAGATGCGCGCCGATGCCGAGACCCTAAAGGGTGTCTATGCCGCTCACGGGGCGGACCGCTTGACCGAGCACGTCAAGGCGCTGCAAACGGTGAACTTTGAGAATTCACGGATATTCCTGCTGCTTGACGGGAACGCTCGACCTGTTTCAGGAAATATATTGGAGATGGACCTGGCTGCGGTAACAGGTGAGGACGTGCAGTTCATCCCTGTTAATGACATCGAAATCGTCGGTGTGCACGAAGACGAAGTCAACGGTTATTGGCTCACCCAAACTCACATTGGCCCGTTCGAGTTCATTCAGGGCACCGGCGACCATGTGGGTACTGAGGTGGTCGAGGCGTTGGGGCTAGCACTGGCCATCGGGTCCGTGCTGGCGATTGCCGCCGGTTTGCCGGCCGGTGTGTGGGTCGGCAAAAGTACCGAAAAGCGCATTGTCGATATCTCGAACACATTGGACCGCGTTTCAACAGGTAACCTGCAAGCACGCATTCCAATCTCGGGCGGTGCCAGCGACGATCTCAGCCGAGTTTCAGAAAGCGTCAATGCAACACTTGGCCAGCTGGAAACCTTGCTGGAAACGCAACAGCAGATCTCCAATGACATCGCCCATGACCTGCGCACGCCATTGCAGCGGTTGCGTCAGCGGCTGGAGCGGTTGCAGGGCCCGTCACAACCCGACCCGTTCGAGGCCGCGGCCGCTCTGGCCGAGGTCGAAGACATCATCGCCACGTTCAACGCCTTGCTTAGGATCGCACAGGTCCAAGCCGGGGATCAGCGGGCCAGGTTTGAAAAGGTCGATCTTGATACAGTTGCCGAGACGATTTTCGAAGCCTTTGAGCCTGCGGCCGAGATCCAGAACCAGACACTGCGCCTGACGCGATCACCGTCGGCTGCACTGGTGCTTGGGGACCGGGCCTTGTTGCTGCAACTGGCGTCAAACCTGATTGAAAACGCCCTGCACCATTGCCCGGCGGGCACAACGATCGACATCACCGCCAACGTGCGTGATGGGCAGGCGTGGCTCACTGTCTCGGATGATGGCCCTGGTATTATCGTCGAGGATCACGAACGCGTTTTCCGACGCTTTTTCCGCGGCGATAAAAGCCGCAGCAGCGCGGGTCACGGTCTGGGTCTGGCAACGGTAAAGGCCATCGCAACCCTGCACGACGCCGATATTTCGCTCAGTGACAATGCACCGGGCCTGACAATCGACGTGGTATTTCGCAGGGTCAAAGCGGGTTAGCGCGCCCTCCCCCGACTCCTATCGTTGTCCGCCCCAATATTACCAAACGGTAATGTTCCGGACATCCCGCGGGCAGCCGCGATGCTGTTTGTATCACCTGTGGCGAAGGCAGGCTTACCTCGATCCTCCATGCGCTTGCAGGGATCAGAACGGCCTCTTGGCTCAAGACGGAGAAACAGGTGAACAGACGTGATTTCCTGGCAGCGGCAGGTTCCGCCGCTTTGCTTTCCTTTCCGGGTCCAGCCCGGGCGCAAGCTGCGGCGCGCGCCTTGCCGGTGATCCCGATCACCGATGTGACCGGGGGCATCGACGACCGGGTCAAATTGAATCTGCAGACCGCCGCGCATGACTTTGGGACTGGCACGGGCAGCACCACCTTTGGCATCAACCAATCCTACCTCGGGCCGGTGGTGCGGGCCAAACAGGGGCAGACCCTGCCGTTTGACGTCACGAACGGGATCGGCGAGGTCACGACCCTGCATTGGCACGGGTTGCACATCCCCGGACAAGTGGATGGCGGCCCGCATCAGGAAATCGAACCGGGGCAAACCTGGTCACCAGATGTGCCGGTTACACAGTCCGCCTCGATGAACTGGTTCCATTCGCACACACACGGCAAAACGGCCCGGCAGACCTATTCGGGTCTTGCCGGTATTTTACTGATTGAGGATGACGCCAGCCTGTCCGCCGATCTTCCTCATACCTACGGCGTGGACGACTTTACTCTGATCCTGCAGGACAAGATGTTCAACGCCTCGGGCCAGATGGACTACATCCTGACCGGCGAGGTGTTAGAAGAAGGTTTCATCGGCGACACCCTCGTGGTGAACGGTGCCATCGCGCCAGTGGCGCAGACGGTGCCACAGGGCTTGGTGCGTCTTCGCATTCTGAACGCCTGCAATGCACGGTTCCTGACCTTGTCGCTGCAATCCGGGCCTCTGACCGTGATCGCATCGGATGGCGGCTTTTTGGCCTCGGCTGTCCAAACCGAGAGTATCCTGATTTCGCCCGGCGAACGCTATGAAATCCTGATCGACATGGAGGCGTCGGACAGCAATACGCTGATGGTGGATTTTGGTGACGACGAAGGGGTCTTGGGGTTTTTGGGCTCGGTTTTCGGGGGGGCTGGCAATAGTTTAGCCGCCCTGATTATCAACTGCAGCTCCACGGCGGGTTTCACGGGGTCTTTGCCTGATAAGCTGGCCAACCTGTCCCCGCCTGATCCGACCGCAGCCTCGGTCACAAGACACTTTCAACTGAACATGGGCGGCAGCGAAGAACTGGCGACCCTTGCCGCCCTCTGGGGCAACTTGTGCGGCGATGGTGCCATGGCGATCAATGGCCAACCTATGAACATGGCGCGCATTGATGAGCGCGTGCGCAAGGGTGACACCGAAATCTGGCGGATCGCCTCGGATGATCAGCTTCATCCCTTTCACATCCATGGATGTTCCTTCCGCATTCTGACGCAAAATGGTGCAGAACCCCCTGCTTATGCGCAGGGCTGGAAAGACATGGTGCATGTTGAAAACGGGTGGTCCGAGGTGCTGGTCCGTTTTGACCACTCCGCACCGGATAACGCGCCGTACATGTACCACTGTCACATTCTGGAACATGAGGATTGCGGAATGATGGGCCAGTTCACTGTCGGCTAACACATCGAATCCACCCCGGCTTCAAACAGTCTTTCGCCCCATGCGCCTTTCGCAGGCCGCGCAAGGTTCAACACGGAAACCCCGATATGCGGATACTCGTGATAAATACGCCAAACAAAGCTTCACGGCGGGCATTTCAACGGATGCAGGCCGAGCGACTGGGTTTGGAGCCCGAATTCATCAACGCCGTTTCCGTTGACGATTTGCCCACACGTATCCTGCAGAACGCTGCGAACGAATGGACCCGGGCGATCCGTGCACAGGATATTGCCTGCACATTCTCGCACTGGCGCGCCTGGGAGATCATAGCAGAGCAGTCTGAGCGGATGTGTGTTCTGGAAGACGACGTATTGCTCTCGTGCCATTTCAAGGAGGTTCTTGGCTATATTGAAAAGCGCCGGGATGGCTGGGACTGTGTCTATGATCTGGAATTTGCAAATCATGAACACAAACTCGGCCGAACTCCGGTCTGGCGCAACGCAGGTCTGCGGGTGGCGGCGCATCGCATCTACAAAAACAAACACGGTGCAGCAGCCTATGTTCTTGGACCAAAGGCGGCGCAGAGACTGCTGAATGAAGCAAACGGCTATCGCATGATGGAAGCTTTTCTTTGGACGCGGCCCTGGATGCTCCAACTGCAGATTGAGCCCTGCCAGGCTGTACAACTTAACGTATTTGATCCGAATGCAAGCTTTGGGCAAAGGGACGGGCAATACCAAACGAACAAGGTCTTTCGCAACAAGTCATGGCTGAATGCCAAACTCAAACGGCTGGCGCTTTCAGTCGGCGAAATACCCTTGGTCGTGCCGGGCTTGGTGTTCGGAGAGCGCAGGTCCCTTCGCATGTGCCGTGCGGATTACGTCTTGCCCGAACAGGCGACACTTGTGGCGCAACAGCGCCCGAAAACCCCATCGCCCACACCAGACGCATTGCGCCCAGCGATTGGGACGTCCTCTTCTTGACATGGGTAACATCACCGATTGACTCAAAGCCCAGGGACCGAAGCAAACAGGCATTTGCTGGCCCTGCGGCGACCTTCGGGTCAATGATCGACTACAGGTTGCACTGCCCGCTGTCATGGGCGCCCTGCGCAAACATGCTGTACCTGTAATCTGCATAGTTGACGATGAAGGTCAGCACCTTGAGCTCTTCAACCAGCAGGAACGTCATAGACCCCTGCCCCGAGTGAATGGTCGCTTCGCCTTCTGTTCGATTTGTAAAGATGTAACCCTTGTCCGATCCCCCTGAACGCGCCAGTGTGATCGGCTCTCCGCCCTTGTCAGAAATGCAGTTCACGAAAAAGTCCTCAGTCTGAACCGTGGGGCCTGAGGCGGATGCCGTCATCGGAAAAAAGGAGGATATGACCAGAAGTGTCTTGAGGGTTACGTGTTTCATTTTCTCTCCGCAAAGCAAAAGTTGGTCCCACCCGGGAAGAGAGAGTATGAATCTGTGCCGACGATGGAATAGAAGCCCTGGTAACACAGGATGACATGTTTGAGAGAAAGTGAATGAAAACAGAAGTTTAAGCATCGGAATCCCGACCGTAGGCGGATGGCACAGCTCTTGCAGGATGCCTGCAATTTGTCAGCCGGTATCGTCTTATGGCTTTGTTTTTATTTCGTTTTTCTGGTTGCTAACTGGTAATGCCTAAATTTCCCTTTGTTTTCCGGAGCTTTCAGAGCGGGCGTACACGAAATCGTGCTGACGTGCACTTTTCACGTCAGTTTTCGCAGCGATGATGAGACCCAAAATTTAACGGGTGAACACTTTGACGCGCCTCACGTCACTGAGCCCGGTGTTTTACAAGCTCATTCCAACACAATTCAACTGCAGCCGATGCGTTCTGCGACTTGCGCGCGGCGCAGATGTTCCATGTCAGGTTTTGGCTCATCAACACCGGCTTGACCTTATTTGCGCAGGCCAGTTCTGCAAACGTGTCCGGCATCCCGCCGACGATATGATCCGGGCCTTCCAGCAATCCGACGAGGAAATTGTAGTCGTCGCATTCGATATGAGGTTGAGTACTGACGTTTTCGGCGGCCTCGGCCCCGCCACCAAGTGACTTTACCAAGGTCGCTTTTCAGTGTTTGTGAAGATGCGGCGAAGCAAAGGGATATTCGAATATACCAGCTATTGATTGCGGGCGGCGCTGGTGGATATCGTGATCGCGATGGGCGAAAAATTGGATGTCCTGCTTTTCCATCACCTGGGAAACGCGCTCTCGCGTCACCGCCAAATCTCCTAGCGGCGCGGCCCTGAGTTACTTAGATAAACTCAGGGACGGCCTGACCGTGCTCTTGGATGATGGTTGCGGGGAGCTGGATACCAACGGAAAAAGGGTTTGGAATCCTGCCAATCGCATTGAACCGCAGGCCTGTGATAACCAGGCCGCTTTTACGACCAAGATTCATGCTCAAAACATCCAACGTGCAGTAGCCGATAAATCGCCCGAACGGGAGTTTTCTGAGAACGCGCCTCCGCCTCGGATTGTAAACCGCACGTTGTCCTGAATTTGATAGTCCAAACCGACGCGAATTTCCGCAGCGTAGCGATCATAGTTGAATACATGCGCAATCTGGTCATCACCATTCAAGCCAATCAAACTGCCGGTAACCTGATTGCTGGGATCCGTCAGATGCGCCGATAGCCCGACCGAGGCGTAAACTCGTCCCAAATCCCCGCTTTCTCCAAACAGATGGCCGAACTCCATGGTTGGGTGCAGCACAACATCCGTCTCGTCAGAGCTTTGAATGGCCCAATTCAGTGGACCATCCCCAGCCTCGTTAAAACCATCTTGGCGAGTGTGATAAAGCCCCAACCCCATTCCCCAACGCAGGTAATTCGTTGTGAACTGCTTAAGGTAAGTTACGCGCGCATCAGCCGAAAAGCTATGGCTCGTCACATCTGAATTGGCTTCGTAACCCATCCCACCAACTGAGTATTGACGTTTCTGGTCAAGGTTCTGATGGCCGTAAGCTGTTGAAAGGGAAAAAGTTAGCGGACCATTTTCATACTTGAGAACTGCTGCCGCAATGAACCTGTGGCCATCTTGATCAAAACCGGACCCAGAAAGCATAACGTCTTCGCCTTGCAGCAGTCCGCCCAGGATCAAACCTGTGTCTGTGATACGCTGTCCACCGGCGGCGAACCCATAGGTGTTTTCGTCGACGGTGGCTCCTCCACCTGCGTTTTCATGGGTGCTTATACTTCCAATAAAACCTACCCAGCCGCAGTCCTTTTCGCGAAGGAGCTCACCGGGGTTTTCACGGTTCAGGGACGGGCATGAGCGTAGGTTATTGTGCACAGTGTGGCTGGCCTGGCGTGCTGCGAACAGTGCTGCACCCGTTTCGTCGATAACATGAGCCGCAGAAATCGTTTCGAGTTCTTCCACACTTTCTGCGTTCAACAGATCATTGAAGACCGTCGCGACCGCACTCTGTACGTCTGATCCGCCGGCCGAGCCTCCTGTGCCAGCATCAGTTGAATTGCCTGACCCTGTTTCGTCCTTATTGCCATTCCCGAAGTAGTTAACAGTGTTGGTTGTGTTTTCATTAACACCGGACGGTGCTGCGTTGATTGAATAGCTCAATTCAACGGCGTTTGTGTCCGAATAGGTCGTACCGTCGATAGTGAGGTCTTCACCAGTAATAAGCGCGACCTCATCGTCGACAAGTACAGTATCCGATACGGTCAGTTCCTCAGCACTTAGGTCATCAGAGACAAAAACGTAGACGGACCCGCTGTCCCCATCGGAAACACTGTTCGTCCCGGTGGCGTTCACATCCAAGACCCCGTCCAGAGATGTCACCTTGCTGGCAATGATCAAATCTGCGCTTTCGTCGTCTGACGATGTGTTCATCTCCAGATCTATCAGAAGAGCGCCGGTGTCACTTTGTGCAAGAGTTCCGCCCGAAATCGTCGATGTGAATACCTGATCTGACCCACCCGGTGACAAAGTGCCCGAATTGCTCAGCAGGCCACCACCGTCGCCCAAATCGACAATGGATCCCATATTGAATACCCCATCGACCTCATTCGAGAACACGCTGCTCGTGGCGTTTTCATACAGCTTGATCGACCCCGAGACCGTCCCATAGTTGGAAATGGTGATCGCGCCCTGACCGTCCGTGCCCGAACTGTCGTAATCGTCGCTGGAGACATCCGTATAGACAACGTAAACATCGTATTCGCGGCTTGTGTCAGTGAAATCTTCGTCCGCGATCGTGCCGTAGTTTTTTATCACGTTGCTGTTGCCGTCATAGATCGAAATCACATGAGCATTGCCGTCGCTGCCGGAAATCGAGCCGCCTTCTCCAATATTGATGGAGACTGCGCCAGCGCGGTCATATCCAGTGGACGCGGCCAGGATCGCCCGACTGTTCTCTCCGGACACGTCAATGCTTGATCCGTTGGTGAGATTGATTTTGACATCACCGGATTCGTAAGAAGCGTCACCGTCATAGGTGAAATAGTCGTCAAGGTCACTTACGTCGGATGTTTCGTAAGACCCGCTGCTTGATTGCGCGAATACTCCAAACGAATAGTCACCGGTTGTAATGACATTTGCACCGTCCAGCGTCACGTTAACATCACCGCTGTCGCCTTCAGCACCATTCGAACCCGTAACATAGAAGGACAGCGCGATGCTGCCTGCCGTGCCGCCACCACCGCCAACAGATTGAGCCCAGATGCCTACAGAATTGTCGCCAGAGATATTGATGTCGGCATCGGTAGACCGCACCAATTGGGTTTCTCAAAGGATAGCGCCCGTCCTTTTGCTTGCGACATCAGCGATGATCGCCGCCATTAGCTTGGCGATGGCAGCGATCGCCACTACTCAATGGCAGGCCTTTCTTGGGTTCGCTGTCGCATCTCTTGCTCTGGCATTGATTTCACCCCTCAGCCTGACGCTCTTGGGTCAAGCCGTGGCTGCATCTCACCGCGTTTTTGCCGTGACCAGGGCAAGTGCCATTGCCTATTCCGCCTATTTGATCGGGCCAGTTGCGATCGGACTGGCATCTGACACACTCAGTCTGACGTTTGCATTCTTGCTGGTTTCAGCCACGCTATTGTTGATCCCGTTTGTTTTTGTCCCGATCGTCGCGATTAAACTAAGACATCGGTCAAAATATTGAGCCTGAAATTTGTACAGAGAACCCAAATAGGATTGGTGAAATACTACGTTCTTTGAAAAGTGTTTCGCGGACGCATGAAACAGAGAGATGGGTCACGTTTCGATTCCCTACTATACCAAGTCTGACCTAATCGTAGATCATCAGCGATGTCGTCCATAGGACGGAACACAATCGGCTTGATCCCGTGTCAAGCGTAGCTCAGAGCGCAGTCATGGAAAGCCCCGCCCCATCTGATCTGAAAAACCAGAGCCCAAGAATTTGCGGCGCGACCTTAAGCCTCGCTCAGCGTTTTCTCATCGACACGCCATTGTGGAACAGATGCACTTTACCGGGATCGGCATTCAATTTGATTGTTGCACCCCGCAGGTTTCGCTCAACGCCCGGGAATTTGGCGATTGTGTTTTCAGACCCTGGCCGGTCGGCAAAATATACCAGCGTCACTTCACCCAGGGCTTCGACATAGTCGACAGTGCCATCCAAAAACCCCGAGGTTTCGTCGGCGACAAAGTCTTCGGGACGCACGCCGATATTGACCTGCAAACCCAAATGTTCCGGCTTGGTCGGTATGGTTGAAATGGCCGTCCCACCTGCATCAAGTGTAACTTCGGTCCGCGCGCCGGTCTTGGATATTTCGCCGGGAAGCAGGTTCATTGAGGGCGAACCGATAAACTGGGCCACGAACTCGTTATCCGGCGTCTCATAAAGTTCCAGGGGCGTGCCAACCTGCGCGATGCCCTTGTTGGCCAGAACGACGATCCGGCTGGCCAATGTCATTGCCTCGACCTGATCATGCGTCACGTAGATCATCGTGCTGTCGGGCATTGCCTCTTTAAGGCGCGCAATTTCGATGCGGGTTGCGACGCGCAGCGCGGCATCGAGGTTCGAGAGAGGTTCGTCAAACAGATAGACCTTGGGATCGCGCACGATGGCGCGCCCGATGGCCACGCGCTGGCGCTGACCGCCGGACAGGGCCTTGGGCAGGCGATCCAAAAGCGGATCCAGTTGAAGAGTTTGCGCGGCCCGTTCGACTGCTGTGTCGATCTCGGCGGCGGGCATCTTGGCGATCTTGAGGGCAAAGGCCATGTTCTCGCGCACGGTCAAATGCGGATAGAGTGCATAGGACTGAAACACCATCGCGATCCCCCGCTGGGCGGGTGGCACATCGTTCATGACCTGACCTTCGATCTCTAACGTGCCGCCGGTGATCTTTTCCAGCCCGGCAATCATGCGCAGCAAGGTGGACTTCCCACAGCCCGACGGGCCGACAAACACGATCAGTTCACCCTTTTCGATGTCCAGATCGATATGTTTGAGCACATCGACCGGGCCATAGGATTTCGCCACATCCGTGAGTTTGAGTTCCGACATGGTTTACCCCTTGTCCATAGCCATCAGACAGAATTGCGCCGGCTGCAGCACAGCGCTGCCCGCGCCATCGACACCGCCAAGATCCTGCCCAATGACCCGCCAGTTGCCTTTGGGCAGACCGACCTGTTGCGCCTCTGTCCCGAGGTTGAAGGCGCAAAATACCGTCTCAGAAGCACCCTCGCGCTGGAATGTCAGAACGGGGCCGATCTGGGCCATCTCCGATTGCGACCCCGAGGTCAGTGCAGGATGCGCGTGACGCAGCGCAATCGCGCGGCGATAGTGGTTCAACACCGATTGGTCATCCGCTGCCAACCGATCCACAGCCTTGTCCATTTGGGCCGTGCTGACAGGCAGCCAAGGTTCATGGGTGCTAAAGCCGGAATGCTCATCCTGCGTCGCCCAGACCATCGGTGTGCGGCACCCGTCGCGGCCCTTGAATTCTGGCCAGAACTCAATCCCGTAAGGGTCCTGAAGCTTTTCGAAGGGCACATCTGCCTCGTGCAGGCCCAGCTCTTCTCCCTGATACAGGCAGGCAGACCCCCGCAGGCACATCATCAGAACCGCATATTGGCGCACCGCTGCATGATCCAGCGCCCAACGCGAGGCGTGGCGTTGCACATCATGGTTCGAGAACGCCCAGCACGGCCAGGCATCGCCCGCCTTTTCTTCGAGCTGGTCAAAAACCTGCTTGGCGTAGGGGGCTGTCAAAACGCGTTTTTCAAGAAATTCAAAAGCATAACACATGTGCATCCGTGTATCGCCCGAGGTGTATTCGCCCATGATCTCAAGCCCGCGCTGCGCATCGCCAACCTCACCCAGACAGGCCCGGCCTTCATATTCATCCGTCAATGCCCTCAGGCGTTCGAGAAAGGCGATATTCTCGGGCTGGCTTTTGGAAAAAAGGTGGTCCTGGTGGTTATAGGGGTTCACCGCAGGCGCGATGGATGCGTTGCGCTCTTCGATCGGAAGGGCCGGGTTGTCCCGCAGTTGTGCGTCGTGGAAATAGAAATTGATGGTGTCCAGACGAAAACCATCCACCCCCATGTCCAGCCAATACCGGGCCACATCCAGAAGGGCGTCCTGCACTGCGGGGCTGTGAAAGTTCAGGTCCGGCTGCGAGGTCAGGAAATTGTGCAGGTAGTATTGCAGGCGCCGGGGCTCCCACTGCCATGCAGAACCGCCGAAGATAGACAGCCAGTTATTGGGCGGCGTGCCGTCCGGTTTCGGATCGGCCCAGACGAACCAGTCAGATTTCGAATTGTCCCTGTCAGAGCGGCTTTCAGCAAACCACGGGTGCTGGTCAGAGGTGTGAGACAGCACGAGGTCGATCATCACTTTCAGCCCCTTGGCGTGGGCCTGGTCCAGCAAAGTGCGGAAGTCTTCCAACGTCCCGAACATCGGATCGACATCGCGGTAGTCGCTGACATCATATCCAAAATCCTTCATCGGAGATTTGAAGAAGGGCGAAATCCAGATCGCATCAACCCCCAGATCAGCAATGTAACCCAGGCGTTGGGTGATCCCTTTGAGGTCACCGATCCCGTCGCCATTGCTGTCCTGAAAGCTGCGCGGATAAATCTGATAGATCACCCCACCGCGCCACCACTCGGATGTTGCCTGATTTGAGTTCGAAACTTCTACGGTGTTCTGCACGTTCATCAGACGCCTCTATTTTACAGACCCGGCCAGCAGGCCGCGGACCAGGTATTTTTGCATTGCGAAGAAAACGATCAGGGGAACGATGATCGACACAAAGGCCGCGGTCGCCAGGATTTCCCAATTGCCGCCCCGTGTTCCCAGCAGTTCCACAATCCGGTTGGTCATGACAGTGGTTTGGCCTGATGCGTCGATCAGGAAAACCTTGGCCACCAGAAGATCATTCCAGGTCCAGAGGAACTGAAGAATTGCAAATGACGCCAGCGCCGGGAAGCTGAGCGGCAGGATCAGCTTGGTAAAGATCTGGAACTCGGTCGCTCCGTCGACCCGCGCGTTTTCGATCAGATCGCGCGGCAGCCCGGCCATGTAGCTGCGCAGCAGGTAAATTGCCAAAGGCAACCCAAAGCCGGTATGCGCCAGCCAAACCCCCAGATACCCTTTTCCGATCCCGATATTGAGGTGGAGTTTCAGCAGGGGAATAAGGGCAAGTTGCAACGGCACAACCAACAGACCCACAATTGCGGCAATCAGCAACGCCCGGCCCGGAAACTCCATCCAGGCCAGCGCATAGGCTGCAAAGGCCGCCACGAGAATGGGAATGATCGTTGCCGGAATTGTCACGGTCAGAGTGTTGAAAAACGCCCGCCCCATACTGTCGGTGCTGTCCTCGGCCAGAAGAACCTTGTGGTAATTGTCCAGCGTGAACTCGGGCGGAAGTTCGGCGCTGACAAAGACACGGGGGCCACGGCTGCCGGTGAATTCCTCTGTGTTTTCTGCCCGGTAATTGCCATCGGCATCGACAGTGATCGTCCCGCCACGGCGTAGCTCTGCGGTCTGACCGGGCTCAAACGCGTCCACGGCCCGCGAACTGACACCCCATTTTGAGATCACGGCCTTTTGCTCTGCGTCGAACAGGTTGCCCTCGATTACGTAAAGCCCGTTTTCCAGAACCTGCGTATCCGGGGCTGACGTGCGCAGGGTCAAGTTTTGTTCGGACGGGAAAAGAGACTTCCACCAGCCACTGGTCGCGATCTGGTCCGCCGTGCGAAAGGATGAAATCAACAACCCGAATGTGGGTATCACCCACAGCACCACAAGGAAAATGACCGATGCCTGAACGATCCATCTGAGGGCGGGTTTGGTTCCTGCAATATCGCTCATGCTCTATTCCATTTCCCTGCGTGCGTTGCGGACGTTCCAGACCAGGATGGGCGTTACCAGCAACATGATCACCATCGCCGATGCCGACCCCACGCCCCAGTCATTGGCGCGAAACATCTTGTCGTACATGTAATTGGCCAGAACCTGCGTCTCCCACTGGCCATTGGTCATCGCAAAGACAATGTCGAAGACTTTCAGGACCAGGATAGTGATCGTTGTCCAGACAACCAGAATTGTGTTCCAGATTTGCGGCACCTTGATCTTAAAGAAGATCTGGAAGGGGCTTGCCCCATCCAAAATCGCGGCTTCGACGGTTTCTTCGGGGATACCGCGCAAGGCTGCGGACAGGATGACCATGGCGAAACCTGTCTGAATCCAGATCAGGATGGCCATCAGAAAGAAATTGTTCCAGAACGGGATGGTCAGCCAGGTCTGAGGCTCGACCCCGCCAAAAAACAGATAAAGCGCGTTCAGAATACCGATCTGGTCCTGCTCGGCCGGGCGCGCGTCATAGATCAGTTTCCAGATCACCGAGGCCCCGACAAAGGAAATCGCCATCGGCATAAAGATCAGCGCCTTGGCGATGTTGCCCCAGCGGATGCGGTCGGTCAGTTGAGCAGCCAGCAAACCGAAAGCCGTAGACATCGCCGGGACAACGATCAGCCAGAACGCGTTGTTGCGCATCGCTTCCCAGAATTTCGGCTCTGATACCATCTGGACATAGTTATCGAGGCCCACCCACGTGTACCCACCACCGGCCACGCGTTCGGTCACGGACAGGCGCAGCGTCTCAACAACGGGATAGGCCAGATACAGGCCAATCGCGACCAACGCCGGAAGCAGAAAAAGCCATGGGCGAATGAGATTGGCACGGTTGATATTGCGCCCTGCATTTGGTCCGCGTGCGGGGAACAGGACCTTGTCCAAAAGCTGGTTGGACAGAAAGAAATAGCCCACACAGCCCGACACGCCTATGGCGATGGTCAGCAGGCCCTGAATTGCCGGATGCATATCGCTCTCCGTTGAGAAAGAAGGAGGGGGCGGCCTTAACGCAGGGCCGCCCGATCATGCGGTTGCTTAGTCCAATGCGTCCCACGAGGACTGGATCTCGTCGGCGACATCCTGAGCGGACTTGCCGCCCGTATAATCGACCATTCCGGTCCAGAACGTACCGGCCCCGACACCGCCCGGCATCAGATCCGAGCCGTCAAACCGGAAAGTGGTCGCGCCCAGCAGAATATCGTTCATTTTCTTGAGTGTCGGGTCTGAGAACACCGAAGTATCCACACCTTTATGCGGGGTCAGAAAGCCGGTCAGGGCCATCCAGGTTTCATGCGCTTCGGGGGTCTGCAGATAGGCGATCAGATCATGCGCCGCCGGGCTGTCATTGGTGATCGCCCACAACGTACCGGCCCCCAGAACCGGGCTGCCGAGGTCTTTGCTTTCATAGGCTGGGAAGTAAAAGAAATCAACATCCTCACCCACAACAGTGCCTTCCGGAAAAAACGCCGGGATAAACGATGCCTGTCGGTGCATGTAGCACTGTGGAGGCGCGCTGAACATGCCTTTGGGGCTGTCGCGGAAATCGGTGGTCGCCACCGTGCCCGCACCGCCCGCAACATAGTCGTCATTGCGCGCAAACGCGCCGAATTCCTCGATCGCTGCGACCACTTTCGGGTCATTGAATTTCATTTCGTTGGACACCCAGGCATCGTAATCCTCGGGTGACTGCGTGCGCAGCATCATGTCTTCGACCCAATCGGTTGCGGGCCAACCGGTTGCGCCACCAGAACCCAGACCGATGCACCACGGCGTCTCTCCATCCGCAACGATCTGATCGGTCAGCGCCTTGAGTTCCTCCATTGTGGTCGGAACATCATAGCCAGCATCCTCGAAGTTCTCGGGGACGTACCAAACCAGCGATTTCACATCGACCTTGTAGAAAAATCCATACAGATGGTCCTGCCGGTCAGGGCCGGGATAGGTTCCCAAATCGACCCACGACTGCCCGGCCGCGTAATTGTCGCGAACCCAGTCCGCGGTGGCGTCACCCAACGGCGTCAGAAAACCCGATTGGGCCATATCTGCTGCCAAGCCGGGCTGAGGGAATACAGACACGTTCGGCGCCGACCCTGCCTCGGCATCAATTCTGATTTGCTGTTCGAAACTGTCCGAGCCGACATAAGCGTATTCATGCCCTGTGGCCGCAGCAAAGCCATCCAGCACGGCCTCAACGTTTTCTTGGTCTGGTCCCAGCCAGGGCCCAAAGACGGTGACTTTGTCAGCCTGTGCCGTTCCCGCCATCACAGCAAACGCCGCCGCACCGGTCAAAAGCGCGTGTTTCATGAAATCTCCTCCCAGTCATTTCCGCGCGTTGTGAGTCTTTTTCAAAGCGCTTTGGATTTGGCAATTTATCTGCTGTCCACAAGATTCTGTCAACAATTCGTTTATTGACTCCTGTAAAACTGAGCATTTTCCGCAAAAACCTCGAAACATGTTGACGAAAACGGAAATTCGAAACAAAAGAAATAGGCACTTTTTTGAAGGCGCTTTGAACATTATGAACCTGAAACAGCTCTCTGAGATTCTGGGTCTTTCTCAAACCACGGTCAGCCGGGCGCTGAACGGCTATCCCGAGGTCAATGAAAAGACCCGACTGCGCGTTCAGGCTGCTGCAACCAAGCACGGCTATCGACCAAACAGTCGGGCAAAGGGGCTGGCAACCGGCAAATCCATGGTCATCGGGCATGTCATTCCCAGCTCGTCCCAGCACGAGATGGTCAACCCGATCTTTGGCGATTTCGTCGCGGGCGCTGCACGGTCCTATGCCGAGAATGGTTATGACATGATGTTCAAAACCGCCGATGACACGTCGATCGAAGGGGCCTATCGCAACCTGTTTCAGCGCGGGGCTGTGGATGGCGTTGTTTTGCAGGGCCCCAAAGTCAACGAGAAACGGATTGAGCTGCTGACCCGCATGGGTGTTCCGTTCATCGTGCACGGGAGGTCAACCGGGGTGGATGTGGAATATGACTGGATCGATGTGAACAATACGGGCTCGTTCCTGCGCGCGACGCAGTTCCTGATCGACCTTGGCCATCGCCGCATTGCCCTGATCAACGGGCTTGAAGACATGGATTTTGCACATCGCCGCCGCGCCGGATACCTGCAGGCGCTGGAACAGGCCGGTCTGCCCCCTGATCCGCACCTGATGCGCAGCGCCGAGATGACCGAGGTTTACGGCCATCACGAGACCCGCGATTTGCTGCAGCTGGACGACCCGCCAACGGCAATTCTGGCATCGTCGATGATTTCGGCGATTGGTGTGCGGCGGGCCCTGGATGAGGCGGGCTTGCAGATCGGTCGGGATGTTTCGGTGATCGCGCATGACGATGACCTGTCCTATCTGAAAAACGGGCAGGACGTCCCTATTTTCACGGCCACGCGGTCATCTGTCCGACACGCCGGAGAGCTGGCGGCCGAAATGCTGATTGCACGGATCAAATCGCCTGACGGCCCGGTCAAAACCACGCTGCTGGAATCCGAACTGGTGGTCGGACGATCAACAGGCCCTGCCCCGAAAAGGAGCTGACGATGAGACACACGCGCCGCGATTTTCCCGACGATTTCCTGTTCGGCGTTGCCACATCCGCCTATCAGATCGAAGGGCACGCGCAGGGCGGGGCCGGCTCGACGCATTGGGATACTTTTGCGGCCACGCCCGGCAATGTCGTGCGCGCAGAAAACGGGGATCTTGCCTGCGACCACCTGAACCGGTTCGAAGAGGACTTCGATCTTGTGCGTGACGCAGGGTTTGATTGCTATCGCTTCTCGACAAGCTGGGCGCGCGTGTTGCCCGAAGGGCGCGGGCTGGTCAATCAAGCCGGGCTGGATTATTATGACCGTCTGGCCGACGCGCTATTGGAACGCGGCATCCGCCCTTGCGCCACCCTGTATCATTGGGAGCTGCCCTCACCTCTGGCCGACCTGGGGGGATGGCGCAACCGCGATATCGCCGGTTGGTTCGCCGATTTCACCGAGGTTATCATGGGCCGCATCGGGGATCGAATGCACAGCGTTGCCCCCATCAACGAGCCATGGTGTGTCAGCTGGCTGAGCCATTTCGACGGGCACCACGCCCCCGGCCTGCGCGACATTCGGGCTACCGCGCGCGCAATGCACCACGTTCTGTTGGCCCATGGCCGGGCTATTGAGACGATGCGCGGATTGGGATTGTCCAATCTTGGGGGTGTATTCAATCTGGAATGGGCCGAACCCGCCGATAACAGTGACGAGGCGCAGCAAGCCGCCGCCCTGTATGACGGAATCTACAACCGGTTCTTTTTGGGCGGCGTGTTCAACAAAGCCTATCCGCAGAACGTCCTTGACGGGCTGGAATCCCATCTGCCAACCGGTTGGCAAGATGATTTCGACACGATTGGCGCGCCGGTCGACTGGTGCGGCCTGAACTACTACACCCGTAAATTAATCGCGCCTTCAGACTCTGTCTGGCCGGGTTTTGTCGAAGTTCCGGGCCCATTGCCAAAGACCCAAATGGGATGGGAAATCGACCCGGACGCTCTGACCCGTTTCCTGACCCGGGCGGCGCGTGAATACACAGGCAGCTTGCCCCTCTACGTCACCGAAAACGGCATGGCCAGCCCCGAGCGCCAACAGGACGAAGACCGCATCCTCTATCTTGATCAACACCTGTTCGCCGTTCAGGCCGCGCTTGATCAAGGGGTCCCGGTCAAGGGCTATTTTGTCTGGTCTTTGCTGGACAATTACGAATGGGCCTTGGGGTACGAAAAACGCTTTGGCCTGGTTGATGTGGATTTCGGCTCCATGAAGCGAACTCCGAAAGCGTCATATTTCGCCATGCAGAAAATGCTGACGGGTACTGTTGCGGAAGTTTAGCATGGATGGAAGGCACGGCGTTTCATCCTGAATCCGGTCGCCACCCTGCCCGCCTGCGCAACCATTTCAAGTCAACCGTGACACCTCTGTTTGGTTACAACATCCCGCCGTGAGGATCATCTTCAACATATCCGCGCAACGTGTCGATATCTTCGATCTCTGCATGATTTCGGTTGATTCTGACGCCGACTGTTTTGAGCCGGGAAAACGCCCGGCTCAGGCTCTCTGGTTTCATCCCCAGACGACCGGCAATGAGCATCTTGTCATAAGGAAGCGACACATCGCAGCTGCCCTCGGCGCAGTCGCACAGGTTCAAAAGGAATTCGGCCACCCGCTGCGCGCCCGTTTGTGCCTTGAGCTGCTCAAGCTGAGCCACCAGAGAATGCAGATGCGTGAACGTGGACGCCAGAATCGAAATTCCGATTTCGGGGTCTTCTTTCATCAGCGAGATCAGGATCGGGCTGGGGATATGCATCACTTCGCAGGCCGACACAGCTTCGGCTGAGACAGGGTATGGCACGTTCCGAAGCGCGACGGCCTCGCCAAAGCTGTCGCCGCGTTTGAAAACGCTCACGACCGCCTCAGAACCAGTCGGGCTCATGCGGAAAAGCTTAACCCATCCCGCCAGCACAACATGAACTGCCTGCGCAGTTTCCTCCTGTAGGAAAATCGTCTCTCCGCGATCATACTGCCGCCATATTGCGTGACTCAGCAGCGTCTCGACATGCTGATCCGGCAAACTGCGCAGCAGAAGCGACTGACGTGCGATCGCCTTTTGTGCTTCATGCGGCACAACAACGCCCTCCCTGACTTTTCTGTAGCGGGAAAACCATGACCCATCCGCGCTGTCTTTAAGCTATGTCAAAACTGCAGCGACCGCATCAGGTTTTTGATAACACTCCAACTTGACATTAGTCATGTTGTGGCGACCGGGCCTGACCTATCCTCGGTCCAAAGCCAGTATTCCGGGGAGCACATAAAATGGACTACGAGCGATTTTTTGTTCAGCGCCTTGATGACCTTCGAGACGAAGGGAACTATCGTGTTTTCATAGATTTGCAACGCCGGTGCGGGTCTTTCCCCAATGCCCGGCAAACGGATGGCACGGTGCAGCGCGACGTGCGGATCTGGTGTTCCAACGACTATCTTGGCATGGGTCAACACCCATCTGTCATCGGGGCGATGCATGACGCATTGGACCGCTGTGGCGCGGGTGCCGGAGGGACGCGAAACATATCAGGCACCACTCACGACCACGTGCTGCTTGAGGCCGAACTGGCTGATCTGCACGGAAAAGAAGCCGCGCTTCTTTTTACCTCCGGATATGTTTCGAATTGGGCGGCGCTTGGCACACTCGCCGCGAAAATTCCTGATCTGATTGTTTTCTCGGACGCGTTGAACCATGCCTCGATGATCGAAGGCATCCGCCATTCGCGGGCACAGAAGGTGATCTGGAAGCACAATGACCTGGCCGATCTTGAGGCGAAACTGGCCGCTGCAGACCCCGATGCACCAAAGATGGTGGCGTTTGAATCGGTTTATTCCATGGACGGTGACATCGCCCCGATCAAAGAGATCTGCGATCTGGCCGACAAATACGGTGCGATGACATATCTGGACGAGGTTCACGCCGTTGGCCTTTACGGCCCACGCGGCGGCGGTATCGCCGAGCGCGAAGGCCTGATGGACCGCCTGACCGTGATCGAGGGTACCTTGGGCAAGGCGTTTGGCGTGGTGGGCGGCTATATCGCGGCCTCAGCCGCGCTGTGCGATTTCGTGCGCAGCTTTGCCAGCGGGTTCATCTTTACCACCGCCCTGCCCCCGTCAATTGCGGCCGGCGCTGCGGCCTCGATCCGGCACCTGAAACAGTCGAATGTGGAACGCGACCTGCAAAAGGCCCGCGTCGCGCAGGTCCGGGCGCGGTTGGATGCGGAAGGCATCCCGCATTTGCCCAACCCCAGCCACATCATTCCGGTGATGGTGGGTGATCCGGTGAAGTGCAAGTTTATCTCGGACACGCTGCTGGAGGAATTCGGCATCTATATCCAGCCGATCAATTACCCCACTGTGCCAAAAGGGACCGAGCGCCTGCGGATCACACCGTCTCCGGTACATACGGATGACGATATCGACCATCTGGTCGGTGCCCTGTCGGCGTTGTGGCAACGCTGCCAGATCGCACGGATGCCGATGGCCGCCCAATAACCAAAAGCGCCCCCTCGCCTGGAAAGTCGCCGCCCTGAACGGGGCGGCGATTTTCTTTGGTCAGATCAGGTAGAGTGCGAATATGATCAGGACAAATCCTGTCAGTACCCCTGTGAATCCCCGCAGCCAGGCCGGGCTTTTTGCCAGGTCAAGATATGCGGCAAGGATGACACGCGACTTGATCAGGGCGAGGATCAGGATACCAGCGGCCAGCAGCGCGGGAGCCAGAGACGACAAGGTCAATAGCGCTGATACGACGCTGAGCGCCATAAGTGTGAGCCATGCGCGTGTGAGGGCGTTCGGGAGCCTCCGGCGGCCGTATTTGGGACAAGAAGAAGGCGCGGGCATTGCTCTTATCCCAGCAGGTAGATCACGGGGAAGAGCATGATCCAGACCAGATCGACCATGTGCCAGAACTGTGCGCCTGTCTCGATGTTGCGGGGATGGTCGCGCCACGCGACCAGCAGCAGGATCAGCACGCCAGCCAGCACATGCGCGGCGTGAAAGCCGGTCAGCAAGTAGTAGAACAGGAAAAACGGGTGGGTTTCAAAGGTGATGCCCTGGGTGGCTTTGTCTGCGTATTCCGCGCCTTTGACAATCAGGAACACAACGCCCAACGCAGCCGCCGCGATCAGCGCCAGACGGGCGGCGACGCGGCGGGCGGCTTGCCGCCAGTGCAGGGCCTGTGCGGCGAGGTAGCCGGACGTGATCAGGACGGCGGTGTTGAGCGCCGCGCCGGTGCGGAAGAGATGCGATTGCGCTTCGGCAAAGCCCGCAGGATCGGTCAGGCGGACGCCCATGAAGGCGATCAGGCCCGCGCCGAAGACCAGCAGTTCCGAGATGATCAGCACCCACATCAGCAACTCGCCCGGAAGCTCGTCGATGAGGGAGCTGTCGGTCATGCGCCGACCAGTTGGCGGTAGATCTGCGGCAGGGCCATGGTCAGGCGGTGCGGGTCGGGGATGACGGCGAACCCGCCTTGGCCAAACATGCGCGGGAACCAGCTTTTGCCGGTTTTGTCGATGGTGACGCCAAAGACCGATTGTCCGGCGCGGCGCGCCTCGCGGACGGCCATGCAGGTGTCTTCAATGCCGTGGCGGCCTTCGTAATGGTCCAGATCGTTGGGTTTGCCGTCAGTGATGACCAGCAGCAGGCGGCGTTTTCGGGATTGCTCTGCCAGATCGGCCGAGCAATGGCGGATGGCGGCGCCAAGGCGTGTGTAGTGGCCGGGGCGCAGCGAAGCGATGCGTTGTTCGACAGTTGACCCCATCGGCTCATCGAACCGTTTGCAGCGCTGCACATAGACGCGCTGGCGTTTCAGCGAGCTGAAGGCGTGGATGGCAAAATCGTCTCCGCAGGCGTTCAGGCCCCAGGCGAGCGCGGCCAAAGCCTCGCGTTCGATGTCGATCACGGCGCGGCCTGTGACAGCGCTCTCGGTTGAGCGGCTGACGTCCAGCAGGATCGAGACCGCCAGATCGCGGGCCTCGGGGCGGGATTGCATCCAGATGCGTTCATTGCCTTCGCCGCTGGCGTGGCGGTCGGTTTCGGCGCGCACGGCGGCTTCGATATCCAGCTGATCGCCGTCCAGATGGCCTCGGGTCATCACGCGGCCCGGGCGCAGCGCCTCGAACTGACGTTTCACGGCGCGGATGCGGCGGGCGGTGGCGGGGTCTTTGCCAAACTCGGCGGCGTCTTCGCGGATGTCGGCATCGGACAGCAGGACGTTCACATGGTCCGGCAGGTACTGACCGGTGCGCACGTCCCATTCGGGATAGAGAATGCGTCCAGACAGACGCTCGCGGTTCACATCCTCGGGTGCGAGGTCGAGATGCAGTTTCAGCTTGGTGGGCGGGGCTTTGGATATCTGGCCCAACCCGATCTCTTCCTGATCGTCGGCGGCTTTCTTGGCGTTGTCGGGATCGTCGTCGTCGATGCGGCGGTTGATGTTCAGAAACTCGGCCCAGCTGAGAATGGCTTCGAACTTATGCAGGATGAAACTGTCGCTGCGGTTGGCCTGATCGGATTTGCGGCGGCGGGCGCGGTGGGTTTTCTCGCCCGACTCTTCGGGTTCACCTTCGGTGTAGGGGTTTTCGACTTCGTTATGTTCGGAAAAGCCGACGGCGCGCAGCTCGGGCCACAGGGGCACCGGGCGCATCGGTTGATAGCCGCGCGGGGCGGTCAGGTCGCCGTCCAGCGTCAGAAGCTGTTCAGCTTTCTCAGACAGCGGCGCGGGGTCGTCCAGCATATGACGGATAAGTTCTTCCACCGCAGCCTCAACCGGTGGCAAACCGGGAATGCCGCGTTGGTGCAGCACGCCCTTGCACAACTCGGTATAAAGCGGGCGCAAGCCGGGGGCGTCGTCGAGCGTCACCACAACCATGTCCTGCGCCGCCATCAACGCGCGCAGATCGGTGCGCAGCGGGTCGTCTTCGTCAATGCGGGTTCCCGCATGGGCGGCAGCAGCGGCCAGCCAGACATAAAGCGCACCATTGGCCTCGCGCGCCGGAAAGACTGCCAACCGATCCGGCAGACGCAGAACTTCGCCATCGAAGGACGCGCGCGGCATCAACTCGGCCTCGGTCGCCAGTTTGCGGCGCCAGCTTAGGCGGTGGCGTGAAACCTCGGGTGAGACCGGGCGCAATTCAACGCCCGGGCTACCCCCAAGTCCTCGGAAGAGGACGGCCAGCCGCCCCGCGACCTCAGAGAGGTCGACAGCGGCTCCATCATGCACCTTGGGTGCATCGAGGCGGCTGGCAAGGGTGTGCCACAGTTTCCCGATCGTTTCTTCGGGTTCCCATGGCTCAAAATCGATCCTGACCATCGGCCGGCCTCACCCAAAGACAGCCGTGACAAGATCGAGGAGCCCGCGTTTGATGTCCTCATCATCCGTCAGAGGTTCAACCATAGCGGCAAGGATGGCGCGGTCGGTCGACATGCCCTGTGCGATCAGCGTCGCGGCATAGACAACCAAACGGGTGGAAACGCCTTCCTCAAGGTCCTGACCCTTGAGCCCGCGCAGCTTGTTCGCCAGCCGGATCAACGGCTTGCAACGCTCCAGCGGCAGACCGCTTTCCTGCGCGACCACCTGCGCCTCCAACTCAGGCGAGGGGAAGTCGAATTCCAGCGAGATAAAGCGCTGCCGGGTCGAGGGTTTCAGGGTTTTCAGGATATTCTGGTAACCGGGGTTGTATGAGGCGACCAGCATGAAGCCGGGCGCGGCCTCAAGCTCCTCACCCGTACGGTCGATTGGCAGGATGCGCCGGTCGTCGGTCAGCGGGTGCAGCACAACGGTGACGTCCTTGCGCGCCTCGACCACCTCATCAAGGTAGCAGATCGCACCTTCGCGCACCGCGCGGGTCAGGGGGCCGTCGACCCAGACGGTTTCGCCGCCTTTCAACAGGTAGCGGCCAATCAGGTCGGCAGCGGCCAAGTCATCGTGACAGGCCACGGTATAAAGCGGGCGGCCAAGCTTGGCGGCCATATGCGCCACAAAGCGGGTTTTGCCGCAACCTGTCGGGCCTTTCAGCAGGACCGGCAGGTCGTTGGTGTAGGCGGCGCAGAAGACGTCGCATTCATCGCCCTGGGCGAGGTAGAAGGGGGCGTTTGCCGCCCCCTCATTCAGTTTCATGGAGCCGTCCATGTTCATCACTCCGCAGGGGTTTCGGCTGCGCCGGGTTCAATGACCTCTTTCCGGGGCACCCAGACCGAGTAGATGAACAGCAGCGCGCCAAGGACCACGACAATGCCAGAGCCGAGACGCATCCAGTAGAAGACTGCAATCTGGTCCTGCACGTCCATGAAGTAGTCGCCAACCACACGTTGCATGTGCGTTTGCACGGTGCCACCGAAGGTCAGGACGAAGGTCATGAAGACCATGCCGCTGGTCATCAGCCAGAACGAGCCCATGTTCAGAACCTGATTATAAGGATCGCGGTTCTTAAGGATCGGCATTGCATAGCTGAAGATCGCCAGATTGAGACAGACATAGGCACCGTAGAAGGCCAGGTGACCGTGGGCTGCGGTAATCTGCGTGCCGTGGGTATAGTAGTTCACCCCGTGCAGCGTATGCAGGAAGCCCCAGACACCGGCACCGAAGAAGGCCAGAGTGGCACAACCCAGCGACCACAGCAGCGCGGCCTTGTTGGGGTGGTCCCGGCGGCCCTTCCAGACCATGACGAAGGCAAAGGCCATCATCGCGAAGAACGGGATCACTTCGAGGCTTGAGAAGATCGACCCGATCCACTGCCAGTAGCCCGGTGTACCGATCCAGTAATAGTGGTGCCCGGTCCCAAGGATGCCCGAGAACAGCGCGGCGGCGACAATGACATAGAGCCATTTTTCGACGATCTCACGGTCGACACCCGTCAGCTTCAGCATCAGGTAGGCGAGGATCGAGGCCATGATCAGCTCCCAAACGCCCTCAACCCAGAGGTGGACAACATACCACCAGTATTGCTTGTCCAGGGACAGGTTGCCGGGGTTGTAGAAGGCAAACAGGAACAGCAGCGCCAGACCCCACAGACCCAACAGAAGGATGTTGGTGATGGCGGTCTTCTTGCCCTTCAGAACGGTCATCGACACGTTGTAAAGGAAGATCAGCGCGGCCACGACGATGCCCGCCTTGACCCATTTGGGTTGCTCAAGGAACTCGCGCCCTTCTTTGCCCAGCAGCCAGTTGCCTTCGAACAGGTTGAAGACATAGGTCACAACCACGCCCAAGGTGCCGACAACAAGGATGATCAGCTGAAGATAGGCCAGTTTGGGTGAGTGGATCTCACGCTCGGCCTCTTCCGGGATCAGGAAGTAGGCCGCCCCGAAGAAGCCCAGGATCAGCCAGACGATCAGAGAGTTGGTGTGCAGCATCCGCACGATGTTGAACGGCAAAAGCCCGCTCAGGAAGTTCGGGAAGACATAGATCAGACCGGCCAGCAGGCCGCCCAACACCTGTATCGCGAACAGGCCCATGGCTACGGCAAAGTAGGCGTAGGCGATTTTTTGGGATTCGTATTTCATTGTCCTTGTCCCTTTCTCAGCCTGCCTCGTTCGGCGGCCAGTCCTGAGCGTCGATATTGTCCGTCCAGATCAAAAAGTTGGTCAGATCGCGGATCTCTTCGTCGCTGAGGTCGAAATTGGGCATCTGCCGACGACCGGGAATGCCGGTCGGCTGTGCTTCCATCCAGCCCTTGAGGGCTTCAAAGGCTGATTCCGGGTCGTCCAGAACGCCCCAACGGGTCATCACATTCGCGACTTCGGGGGCATAGTAGGCCCCCTCGCCCAGAATGGTGTGACAGTTGATACAGGCGTGTTTTTCCCAGACGTGTTTGCCCCTCACCACACTTTCATCAAGCTTTGCCGAGTTCTCGGAATTGACGATATACAGGTGCGAATGGGCTGACAGAGCCAGAAAGATGAGGATGAAGAACAGTGACCCGCCATAAAATATGTTGCGAGCCATGCTCTTTGTCATGACTTCTCGCATCGCGCTCTCCTTTGCGCAGATTAGCTAGTGTGACGACAATGGCGGTTGGGTCGCACGGGTGCCTTAACGAAAGTCAAGACTGTGGGCGGGAATGGATAAATCCACAAAATATATGAATATTCAGGCCGCACGCGGACCGGTCAGGGCCGACCACATGGCGATCAGATAGAGCGTGAAGGCCCCGATCCACAGCCCGTCCACCACCAGCATCGCAGTCAGATAGCCGGTGTTCAGATCGGACCCTACCCACCTGAGAATCGCCGCCAGCGCCATCAACCCATAGGCCACCGCCATCGGTGTCGGCGCGATCAGCGCCCGCCCGCTGTGACCCAGCGCGGCGCGGCTCATGACGGCCAGGGTCATGCCACCGACGCAGCCGATTCCCAGCACATGCAGCGCCGCGACTTCGCTTCCGACGCCCAGCAGGGACAGACCCCATAAGATGAGGCCGAGCGCAAGCATTCCAAGCCCGATATGCAGCGCAATCAGGATCGGCTGCCGCAGCGCCCAGACCGATCGCCAGCGCGCCATGCGCAGGACCTGCACGACGCCTAGCCCCAGCGCAAAGGCCCCCGTGACCGGGCCAAGTCCGAACGTCAGTGCGCTCAGCGGCAGCAGCAGCGCGACGATCATCCCTGCCTTGTCGAGGGCGGCGACCGAAACTGGCCATGCCGCCTCGGGCGCGCCGTCGCGCTTCATCGCGTTGCGGGTAAAGGCCGGGGTAATCCGCCCGCCCAGAATTGCGATCATTGAACACAGGGTCAGCAACCCGGCCCGCAGACCAAGGTTCAGAGTATCCCGGGTGATGCCGATCCATTCCAGATGGGTCAGAAGATTGGCGACCCAGATCAGGCTGAGGAGCAGCAGGAACACCATGTTCTGCGGCTTGGGCCGCCGGATCAGCTGAGTCGCGATTTTCGCTGCCAGAATCGGCACAAAGGCCAAATCAAGCACCGCCACCAGAACCGGCGGCAACAGGCCGGAAAACCACATCGCCAACCGCCCCAGCAACCACAGACCTGCGGCCAGCGCGATGAACTGTGCCCGTGCCTCTTTCGCGCCGGTCCAGTTCGGCACGGCGGTCAGGAAGAACCCGCCCAACGCGGCGGTGGCATAGCCAAAGATCATCTCATGCGCGTGCCACATCGGGGGGGTCATGGCGTAGGTCGGATCGGTGTAAGGCACCGCCCCGGTCTGCGTCATCAGCCACAGGCCCCAGACGCCGCCGACAAACAGGCCATAAAGCCCGGCAGATAGGAAAAATACCCTAAATCCCTCGCCCAAAACCCGCGCGATTATTGCCGACATAGCTGCTCTCCTCGGCTCTACTGGCTTTGACCCACAGCCTAGCGGGGATTGCCCCGTACCGACTTAACCAAGGTCAAGCGGTTCTAAACATGCCTCAAAAACCCTTGTTTTATTGGGTGGTTTTTTCGCTTTGCGGTGCAGTTTGCGTCACTGCCGTTGACTTTCGTCAAGGATGACATCCGCGTGATGTCCCACCCTAGGACCTGCCTCACCAGCAAATGGAGAGTGATCATGTCACTTGGAATTAGCTACAACAGAACTGGCCGCGCCTTTGGGGTCGGTTTGGCGATGTTGCTGGGCAGCGTTGCTGCGCCAGTCTTCGCCGACGAGCCGACACTGAGCAAGGAAGCCTTTGAATCATCGAAACAACTTTACTTTGAGCGTTGCGCCGGTTGTCACGGCGTGCTGCGCAAAGGGGCAACGGGCAAAAGCCTTGAGCCGGTTGTAGAAACAAAAAACGACGATGGCACCGTCACCGTATCCGGTACCCTGAAACTGGGTCAGGACCGGCTTGAAAAGATCATCGCATGGGGGACCGAAGGCGGGATGAACAACTTCTCGGACGTTATGACCGAGGACGAAATCCGCGATATGGCGACCTACATCCAGATGGAGCCGCCCAAGCCGCCGGAAATGTCGCTTGAACAGATGATGGCGACTCGCAAGGTCTATGTCGAACCCGAAGATTACCCGTCCGAGCCGCTGCATGGCCGCAACTGGGAAAACTTCTTTGTGGTCATCGAGCGTGACGTGGGCAAAGTGGCCGTGATCGACGGCGACACCAAGGAAGTGCTGGCACATATCCCGACCGGGTATGCCGTGCACGTTCTCAAGGCGTCCGAGCACCACAAACTTGAAGAACCGGAAAACCCGGGCCGCTTCTGGTACACCATGGGCCGCGACGGCAAGATGACCAAGATCGACCTGTGGCAAAACCCGGAAAACATGCTCGTGGCCGAGGTGACCATTGGTTACGACGCCCGCGACGTGGCCGTATCCGGCGACGGTAAATACGTGATCGGTGGGGCCTATTGGCCACCGCATTTCGCCATCGTTGATGCCGAAACCATGGAGCCGAAAAAGGTTGTTTCGACCCGCGGTGTGAACGTGGACGGGGATTATGTGGAAGAGGCCCGCGTGGCCGCTATCTACACCACCCCGAACGAGCCCACATGGATCGTCGCTGTCAAGGAACTCGGCCAGCTTTGGCAGGTGGATTACACCGATCTGGACAACTTGCGGATCGACAAGATCGACAGCGCCAAGTTCCTGCATGACGGGTTCTTTGATCCAACTGGTCGCTTCTTCCAGATCGCCGCAAACGCGTCGAACAAGATGGTTGTCGTGGACACCCAGACTCACAAGCTGGAGGCTCTGATCGACACGGCACCGCTGCCGCACCCCGGCCCGGGCGCCAACTGGGATGACCCGAATTGCGGTCCTGTTGCCGGTACGACCCACTTGGGTGAAGGTACAGTCACCGTTTGGGGCAACGACCCTGAAGGTCACCCTGATCAGGCTTGGAAAACCTGCTACGAGGTCGAAACCGACGGCCCCGGCCTGTTCATCCGGACACACCCGGAATCGGACTATATCTGGGCCGACCAAACCAAGCACCCCGAGCCTGAGATCCAGCAATCGGTACAGGTCATCGACAAGGCAACCGGTGAGATCGTGAAAACGATCCAGATCACCGAAGAGGAAGGCAACGTCGCCGTCCACTTCGAGTTCAACCAGGACGGCTCCGAGGTCTGGGTTTCCAAGTGGAACCGCTCGACCTCGAAAGAGGCCAACGGTGAGATCGTGATCTTCGACGCCAAGACGCTGGAAGAGATCGGACGCGTGAAGGGTCTGTTCGCTCCGACCGGCAAGTTCAACGTCTACAACCGGTCGAACCACGTCACCTGACGGGTTTGAAACCAACACCGGAAAGGGCGGGCCCCTCGCCCGCCCTTTCCACGTTTGAGACATCAGCCAAATCCACAGGCCTGACACCCAGGGCCAGAAAAGACAGCCATAACGGAGCCCGGATATGACCTCCGAACCGGAAAAGAAAAAACCAATCTGGCGCCGGTATTTCCTGTGGGGAATGCCCGTGGCCGGCATCGCCGCGGCCTTTGCCGGCGGCATCATCTTCTGGGGCGGGTTCAACACCGCCATGGAAGCGACCAACACCAAGGAATTCTGCGTCTCGTGCCACGAGATGCGCGATTTCGTCTATGAGGAATACACCGGCACGATCCATGACGTGAACCGGTCCGGCGTGGGCGCGGTCTGTTCCGACTGTCACGTGCCCAAAGACTGGACGCATAAGATGATCCGCAAGATCAAGGCGTCCAAAGAACTGTATGGCAAGATGGTCGGCACCATCAACACGCGCGAGAAATTCGAAGCCAAGCGCGTGCATCTGGCGATGAACGAATGGGAACGGATGAAGGCCACAGACTCGCGCGAATGCCGCAACTGCCACGATTTCGAATCGATGATGCCCGAGTTCCAGAAGCCCCGCGCGCGTCAGCAGCACCTGAACGCGATGACTGTGGGCCAGACCTGTATCGACTGCCACAAGGGGATTGCCCACTCGGACGCCCGCGACCGGGCGGATGAGGACTATCTGGAAGAGCTTGAGGCACCAAACCCCGCATTTATTCGCGAAATTCCCGAAGAATACATGGCCAGCCTGGCGCGGATCGAGGCCAAGGAAGCCGCCGAAGCCGAGGCTGAAAAAGCGGCTCGTGTCGCTCAGCAAGAGGCCGTGCAAGCGCAAATTGCGGCGGCTGTTGATGCGGCTGTGGCCGAAGAACGGGCCAAAGCGTCGGGCGAAGAAGCTGCAGCTCCGTCAGGTGGTGGCAGCGATGTCGGCACGAATATCGACTGGAATTCGATCGCCAGCGCAGACATGAAGCTGTTTTATCCCGGTCAGGCCTCGTTCGAATGGGTGCAGAATGGCCGGTCCCATGGCGGTGCGCGGCCCTTGACCAAGGGCGGGGACAAATGCACCACCTGTCACGCAGCTGAGTTGGACGCGATTGGCAACAAGATCGTGGCAGGCGGTGAGCTTGAGCCCACCCCGATCCCCGGCAAGCGCGGCGTGATCGACGCGACCGTGCAAGCGGCCCATGATGACGATAACCTCTATATCCGTTTGCAATGGCCGGATGCGGGCCACAATCCTGCGCCGTTTGTCGATGGCGGCAAGATGGACCCGGACAACCAGATCAAGGTGGCGATGATGATCACCGGCACGGGTATCGAAATGGGCGATCAGGTGGGATGCTGGGCCTCGTGCCACGCCGACAACACATACATGCCCTTTGATCCGGGTGCAGATGCGATTGCGGCCAATGGCGACTTCTCCAGTCGCATGACCGCGCAGGGTACGGTGACCAAATACCTCAGCGAAAGCCGCACCGAGGTCGACACCAAAGGCCGTCGTGGCAAGCCTCTGGGCGGTTGGGACAAGCTGCACGCTGCCGAACAGATTGAGCAGTATCTGGCCGATGGCACCTATCTGGACCTGATGCGCGTCTATGCCGATGGCAGCGCCACCAACGGGTATCTGCTGGAACAGCGCGTGGTTAATGACGGTGAGATCGCTGCCTCGGCCAGCCTCGACGGCGGTCTGTGGACGGTGGTCTTTACCCGCCCGCTGAATTCGGACGCGCCGGGGGATGTGCCGCTTGAGGCCGGCAAAACCTATACCGTCGGCTTTGCCATCCACGATGACTTTGCCGCCGCGCGGTTCCATCACGTGACGCTGGATACCAGCCTGGCGCTGGACGACGACAGCGCCTTTATCAACGTGGTCAAACACTAATGGGTGGGGGCCGGGTTATCCGGCCCCCACTCCACATTCCGGAAAGGAGACTTGGATCATGAACCCTCGGTACCTTCTTCCTGCGATGCTGCTTTTGTCGTCCGCCGCACTGGCGGAAGAAGACAAGATCGCCGCCACCTGCGCCGAAGCCGAAGAGCGCTATGTCGAACTGTTCGACCAACCCTCATCCGCGGTCGAGGATGCCGAGGTGGTTTTGATGTACAAATACACTTTTTGCCCGGTCGAACTGACCGTTAAACCGGGCACAACAGTGCGCTGGGTGAACGTGGACAAACGCACCAGCCACTCGGTCCTGTTGAAAGATGGCAGCGAACCCGAAAGCGACCGGCTTTTCCCCGAGGAATCGGTTGAACTGACATTCCTCACACCCGGGCCGCAGGAGTATTTGTGCGGGCCGCATTGGGAGACACAGAACATGATCGGAATGATCACCGTCGAACCCTGAGCCGAGGCAGAAATACAGGCATGAGAGTGAGGAGCGCGGGCGCAAAACCCGCGCTCCTTAACTTTAGTCAAGGCGGTTTGTTTCAGGTTGCGCCAGTCTTGACCCATGACACGCCCGGCATACCCAGCAACGTCACCCGATCGCGCAGGATTGCGGGGCTCAAAGCACATTCTGACCAAGCGAGTTCACACATGACCGGCAAGGTATTTCTGATTGGCGCAGGCCCTGGTGACCCTGAACTGATGACCCTGCGCGCGCTGCGGATGCTGCAAAGGGCGGATGTGGTGGTCTATGACCGGCTGGTCTCGGACGACATTCTGGCACTGCACGCCGCAGGCGCGCGGATGATCCCGGTCGGCAAGGCCCCGAAATGCCACACGGTGCCGCAGGATCGCATCAACGACATCCTCGTCGAAGAGGCCCGCGCCGGGCATATCGTTGCACGCCTCAAAGGTGGCGATCCGATGATCTTTGGCCGTGGCTCGGAAGAGGCCGCCTATCTGATGGCCCGGGGCATCCCGGTCGAATACGCGCCGGGGATTACGGCGGCACAGGGGGCGTCGTGCTCTACCGGCGTACCACTGACCCATCGCGGGCTGGCAACCTCGGTGCAATATGTCACCGGACACCGGCAGGCCGACAAGGTGCTGGATCTGGATTGGAAACGTCTGGCAGACCCGGAATCGACGCTGGTCGTCTATATGGGCGTGGCCAATATCGGCCAGATCGCGATGGGGCTGATGACCGAAAACCTGCCCGGCTCGACCCCGGTTCTGGCCGTTGGCAAAGCCACCACGCCGGAGGAACGCCGCATGGTGTCCCGGCTGGATCGGTTGGCCGCAGATGTGCGGGCGGCCGAATTGGAAGCACCCACCCTGTTCATCATCGGCAAAGTTGTGTCGCTTTATGCGGAGCAGCCTGTCGCTCAGATATTGGAACAGGCTCATGGCTAGGCTGGGCTCCGGAAAACCACGGCGGCACCCACCTGCGCGGGCGCGGACTGGCGGTGTCACCGGGCGATCCGGTTGGACTGCGCGTGCCGTTCTGACAACCGCCGTGCTTGTGGCCACAACCGCCTTTGCCGCCGACACCCTGGACCCCAGCGCCCTCAAACGGCTGGTGCATCAGGATTGCGGCTCGTGCCACGGGCTGTCGCTTAAAGGCGGGCTTGGTCCTGATCTGCGCTCTGAAACCCTTGAACATTACGACCCGGACGTACTGACCCGTGTGATCCTCGACGGCATTCCCGACACGGCAATGCCCCCGTGGCGGCCCCTGATCAGCGAAGAAGAGGCCGAATGGATCGCCCGTTACCTGCTGGAACAGGAGGCACAATGAAACAGCTTATCCTTACCCTCGCAGCCACCCTGCTGATGACCACGGCGCAGGCCGAGCCGACCGCAACCGGTGATCTGGGCCTTGTGATCGAACGGGCCAAGGGCTCGGTCCTGCTGGTGGATCAATCCGACCGCGCGTCTCTGGCGCGGATCGAAGGGCTGGGCGATCTGTCCCATGCCTCGTTGGTCTATTCGCCTGACGAACGCTTTGCCTATGTCTTCGGGCGTGACGGCGGGCTGACCAAGGTCGATATTGTCACCCGCCGGATCGAGAACCGCGTGGTACAGGCGGGAAACGCCATCGGCGGCGCGATTTCGGATGACGGTAAGCTGGTCGCCGTGTCGAACTATGAACCCGGCGGCGTACGCGTTTTTGATGCAGAGACTCTGGACATGATCGCCGACATCCCCACCGACAGCAAAACCATCGGTCTGGTCGATGCGCCGGGCCGCCGGTTTGTCTTTACCATGTGGGATACGGGCGAGACCTGGATTGCCGATTTCGCCACGGGTGCGCCCGAGATCACCAAAATCCCCGACATGGGCAAACACCCCTATGACGCGCTGATCACCGCCAATGGCCGCACCTACATCACGGGCCTGTTTGGCGAAGATGGCCTGACCGCGCTGGACCTGTGGTCCGAGACGCCCGAACCGATCCGCGTGCTGCCCAACTATGGGCGCGGGCAAGAGGAGATGCCGGTCTACAAGATGCCTCATCTGGAAGGCTGGGCGCTGACGGGGCCTGAATTCGTGCTGCCCGCCGTCGGCCACCACGAGGTTCTGTGGATCGACGCCGACACCCTGACCGAGACCGGGCGCACGCAGACCCACGGCCAGCCGGTCTTTGCCATGGCACGGCCCGACGGGCGGCAGGTCTGGGTGAATTTCGCCCACCCGCTGAATGACACGATTCAGGTGATCGACAGCGTCAGCAAACAGATCATCCACGAATTCAAACCTGGCCCAGCCGTGCTGCATATGGAGTTCACGCCTCGCGGGCATGAAGTCTGGATCAGCGTGCGTGATGCCAACAAGGTCATGGTCTACGACACGCAAAGCTTCGAGAAACTGCGCGAGATCGAGGCCGATAGCCCATCCGGCATCTTCTTTACCGCCCGCGCGCACAGAACGGGGCTGTAACCGATGCACCATATCACCGACCCCCTTGACCGCCGCCTGCTGGACGAATTCCAGCGCGATTTTCCCGTCACCGCGCGTCCGTTTCAGGTTCTGGCCGACGCCCTTGGTCTGGACGAGGCAGAAGTGCTCGACCGGCTGGCGCGGATGCGTAAAAACGGGCGCATCACCCGGGTTGGGGCCACGATTGCCCCCGGCGCAGTATCGGCCAGTACGCTTGCCGCTGTCGCCGCGCCTGACGCACGACTGGAAGAGGTCGCCGCCATCATCGATGCCGAACCCGGCGTGAACCACAATTACCAGCGCGAGGATGACTGGAATCTGTGGTTCGTGGCCACCGGCCCGGACCGGGGGCATGTGAACGACACGCTGGCTCGGATCAGCCGCCGCACCGGCCTGCGCGTGCTGGACCTGCGGCTGGTGCGCCCGTTCAACGTAGATCTGGGGTTCCGGATGTCGGGCGCCGCCAGCAAGGTGCCCGCACCCCGTCGGGTGGACAGATCCGCCATGCAGGACGGGGATCGTGCCCTGTTGCAGGCGCTCAGCTCTGGCCTGCCGCTGGTCGCAGAGCCGTACGATGCGCTCGCCTGCGCACTTAACCGTCGCACGGCAGAGGTCATGGCCCGGATTGAAGCGCTGTATCAGGCTGGCATCGTCTCACGCCTGGGCGTCATCGTGCGTCACCGTGCGCTTGGCTGGTCCGCCAATGCCATGGTGGTCTGGGACATGCCCGCCGATCAGGTCGGTACCGCCGGTCCCGCACTGGCCGCGCATCCCGGCGTGACGCTGTGTTATGAGCGCAACCCGGTCGCAGACGTATGGCCCTATCGCCTATATTCCATGATCCACGCCCGCTCGCGCCCCGAGGCAATGGACGTTCTGGCCGGGGCCGCCGCCCTGCCCGAGATGGCAGAAGCCCGGCACAAGGTGCTTTTCTCGACCCGTTGCTTCAAACAAACCGGTGCGCTGATTCAGGCGAAAGAGGTGGCTGCATGATACTGGACGACACCGATCGCGCGATCCTGAACCGGATGCAGGACGACCTGCCGCTGACTTCGCATCCCTACGCCGCGATTGCCCAAGAATTGGGAATCGCGGAAGCAGACCTTCTGGGCCGTCTGGTCCGGATGAAAGAGGAGCGCGTCATAACCCGGTTTGGTCCGTTCTTTGACGCCGCCGCCATGGGCGGGGCTTTTTGCCTGTGTGCTATGGCCGTACCAGAAGCAGATTTCGAAACCGTCCTGACCAAAGTCAATGCACATCCCGAGGTTGCCCATAATTATGAGCGCACGCATCGGCTGAATATGTGGTTCGTTCTGGCCACTGAAATACCCGAAGGGATCGCATCCGCAGCCGAGGCTATCGAACGGGAAACCGGGATCGCAGTCCTGCAATTTCCCAAACTTCAGGAATTTTTCATCGGCTTCCGGGTGGCAGCATGATTGACGCCAAAGACAGAGAGATCATCGAGGCGCTGCAAGGTGGGCTGCCGCTGGTGCCCGCGCCCTACCGTCACGTGGCCGAGAGGCTGGGTCTGGACGAAGACGCGCTGCTGTACCGCCTGGCCGATATGAAGTCGCGCGGCGTGATCCGGCGCATCGCGGCGGCACCGAACCACTACAAGCTTGGCATGACCTCAAACGGGATGACCGTGTGGGATGTGGCCGATGACCGAGTGACCGAGATGGGCACGCAGATCGGTCTGCTGCCCTTTGTGACCCATTGTTATGAACGCCCCCGCGCCCTGCCCGACTGGCCCTATAACCTGTTCGCCATGGTCCATGGCACCGATCCCGGAGAGGTCGAGGAGAAACGCGCCGAGATCGCCGCCATTCTGGGCGATGCCTGCCGGGCGCAGGACATCCTTTATTCCACGCGCATCCTGAAAAAGACCGGGCTGCGCCTGAAACAGAAAGGCTGAGATATGTTCCGCCTGACCGAGTACATGCACCAACTGATTGAACCGACCCCGGTGCGTAAACGTCGCCCCGGCCCGGTAAAGCCGGTGGTGATCTGGAATCTGACGCGGCGCTGCAATCTGAAATGCCGTCATTGCTACACCGTCTCGGCGGATGTGGCCTTCCCCGGTGAGCTCAGCCATGAGCAAGCCATGGTCACCCTTGAGGATCTGGGCCAGTTTCGCGTCCCGGCCCTGATCCTCTCGGGTGGGGAGCCGCTGGATCGGTTCGATTTCTTCGACATTGCCACACGCGCCCGCGATCTGGTGCCGATGCTGGCGCTGTCCACGAATGGCACGCGGATTCATGACGAGACCGCCGACATGATCGCAGATGTGGGGTTCAACTATGTGGGCATCTCGCTGGACGGAATCGGCGCCACGAATGACTGGTTCCGGGGCGTCGAAGGGGCCTTTGCCGACGCCTTGCGCGGCGTGCGCGAATGCAAGAAACGCGGCATCAAGGTGGGTCTGCGGTTCTGCCTGACCGAGGGCACCCAGCACCACCTGCCCGATCTGCTGCACCTGTGCGATGATGAGGGCGTGGACAAGTTCTATCTGTCCCATCTGGTCTATGCCGGGCGCGGCGACAAGAACCGGGGCGAGGATGCCGAGCATCTGCGCACCCGCACCGGGCTGGACCTGCTGCTGGAGCGCGCATACGAGGCTGTCTCGGGCGGACGTCCGCTGGATATCGTGACCGGCAATAATGATGCTGATGCGGGCTATTTCCTGAATTGGGCCCGGGCGCATTTCGACGCGGAAAAGGCGGCGCATGTGCGACAGCATCTGGCGGCCTGGGGTGGAAACTCCAGCGGGTTGGGTGTGGCCAATATCGACAATCTGGGCCGCGTGCATCCCGACACCTATTGGTCGGATTACACGGTCGGAAATGTGAAGACCAAACCGTTTTCCGAGCTGTGGACCAGCGATGATCCGATGCTGGCGATGCTGCGTACACGTCCGCGCCCCCTGAAAGGGCGCTGCGGGGCCTGTCAGCTAAAGGACGTCTGTGGCGGCAATACGCGTATCCGGGCGTTGCAACTGACTGGCGATCCATGGGCCGAAGATCCGGCCTGTTATCTATCAAATCGAGAAATCGGCGTCGAAGACGCAGGCGAGCGCCTGCAGGTCACGCCGTTCCGGGGGAAACGTCATGATCCGGCGCATCAGTTCTTTTGAAACCATTGGTCCAGCTGACCTATCCGATGTGCGAGTGGGGGCTGCAGGAGCTTCCGGCGGCCGTATTTGGAACAAGAAGAAGCAGGGGGTTGGTCTGTTTACGGCCAGCCTTGCATTTGTGGTTGCTGGTGTGATGGCGCAGGCAGATGCGCCGTCGGATTATGCCGAATTCTGTGCCTCCTGCCATGGTGAGAACCGGTTGGGCGGGGTCGGGCCGGCGCTGATCCCCGAGACGCTGAAACGAATGCGGGGGCCGCGTGTGGCTGCGGTCATCGCCGAGGGGCGGGCGGCGACGCAAATGCCCGCGTTTTCGCATGAGTTGGATGCGTTGCAGATCGAAGAACTGGCGGGTTGGCTGAAATCTCCGCTGGAGACCGATCCCGAATGGGGTGAAGACCAGATTGCGGCCAGCCGCACGCTGGACGAAGACTACGTTCCTGTGGATACCCCTGTCTGGGACAGCGATCCGATGAACATTACGCTGGCGGTTGAAACCGGTGACCACCATGTCAGCGTGCTGGACGGCGATACGTTCGAGGTTCTGGACCGGTTCGAGACGCCCTTTGCCGTGCATGGCGGGCCGAAATTCAGCCCCGATGGGCGCTATGTCTTCATCATGTCCCGCGATGGCTGGGTACAGAAATACGACATTTGGGCACTGAAACAGGTGGGCCGGGTGCGCGCGGGCCTCAACAGCCGCAACATCGCCATGTCAGGCGACGGCAAATGGGTGGCCGTGGCGAATTACCTGCCGAACTCTTTGACTTTGCTGTCGACCGAAGATCTCTCGGTTGCAAAGGTCATCGGGGTGAAAAGCAAGACCGGCGTACCCAGCCGGGTCTCGGCCGTGTATCAGGCCCCGCCGCGTGAGAGCTTTGTGCTGGCGTTGAAAGACGTGCCCGAGATTTGGGAGGTCTTTTACGGGGACAACCCGCCGCAATTCGGGCTGGGCCATGATTTCCGCATCGAGGGTCAGTTCAAGAACCCCGATCCTTTCCCGGTGCGCAAGATCACCACGCCCGACTATCTGGACGATTTCTTTTTCGACCAGAGCTATGAATACGTCATGGGCGCCTCGCGCGATGGCAAGGGCGGACAGGTGATCGATCTGGTGATCGGGCAAAAGGTGGCTGATCTGGACCTGCCGGGGATGCCTCATTTGGGCTCGGGGATCACTTGGAAACATGGCGACACCACGGTGATGGCGACGCCGCATCTGACCGATGGCACCGTTTCGGTGATCGACATGGGCACATGGGAAACCGTCAAGCGGATCAAGACCGAAGGGCCGGGTTTCTTCATGCGCAGCCATGAGAATTCTCCTTATGTCTGGGCCGATGTGTTCTTTGGCCCCAACAAGGACGCCATGCATGTGATTGACAAGCAAAGCCTTGAGATCGTGAAGACCCTGCGCCCTGCCCCCGGCAAGACCGTGGCCCATGTGGAGTTCACCAAGGATGGCCGCCACGCACTGGTGTCCATCTGGGAAGATGACGGTGCCGTGATTGTCTATGATGCGCAGACGCTGGAAGAGGTCCGCCGCCTGCCGATGCGCAAACCGTCTGGGAAATACAATGTCTGGAACAAAATCACCTTCTCGGAAGGCACCAGCCACTGAGGGGCGGTGGCCGGTCTGGAAACTGGCCATCCTGCTCTATCCGGCCACGGCGCTGACCGTGGCCATCAACCTGTTTCTGGCCGGTTTGATTGCCAACAGCGCGGGGTTTGGCGTGATTGCGCCAGTGTCGGCCCTGCTCTGGTCGATCCCTTTGGGCCTGCCTGCAGCCTGGCTGGCCGGGCGCTGGCTGCGTGGCCTGATGGATGAGGCGGACGGGTAAGGCTAAATCTTTGGCGGCCTAACCGAAGTCAAGTATCGCTGCGCGGGAATCCAATACGACTCGGGAAAGATTTCCGAGTTGGATTCTCCATGTCTGTCCTCAACCCTCTGCACAAGTCAGCTGTTCGCGCGTCCCGCGCAGCTTGTGCCATGGCAGGCATCCTCTTTCTGCTTTTGCAGCTGCTTGGCCCGGCGCTGGCGAGTCCCGGGCAAAGCATGTGGGTGGAGATCTGCTCGGAGGCAGGGGCGGTTTGGGTCCAGGTGGACCTTGAGCAAGACACTGACGACCCGACTGCACCCTGCCCGAAATGCGCTGATTGCGCCTTGTGCGCAGTTACCTCGGTGGACCCTGTGGCCGAAACGCCAGTGCTGATCCGCAGCGAATTTACCCGAATGGCCCGTGCGGAGTGTTCCGGGCAGGTCGTCATACACGACACGTCGCGTCGGTGGCCCGAAACCCGGGGGCCCCCGCGCGCAATCCAAGACACAACCGAACGCGCCCTGCGCGCGTCCATGGCGTTAACCCAAGTTACCGGAGGTGCGCCGTGGTCGTAAGTCGCGCAACCCATTTTTTGCTGGTTCTTGCCCTGTCCTGCCTGATGGCGATCAGCGCCCATGCCGACAGCCTCGCCAGCTTTCTGCCCGAGATTGAGCCGGCCGATCTGGTGCCCGGTGCCGATGCCTTTGGCCCGGTGCGCGAGGACGTCATGGTTGCCCCCGTTCTGAAAGGAGGCAAGACGGTGGCCTGGGCGTTCCTCACATCCGATTTCGTGGGCACCACCGGATATTCCGGAAAGCCGATCCACGTGGTTGCTGCCATCAATGACGAGGCGGTGTTGACCGGGGTGCAGCTGGTCAAACACTCGGAACCGATCGTGCTGATCGGCATTCCCAATGCACGTATGGTTGAGCTGACCGAAGGCTATGCCGGGCTGGACCTGAAGGTTGAGGCCGAAACCGGCGGTGAGGGGCATGACCTTGATATTATCTCGGGCGCGACCGTCACGATCATGGTGATCGATGACAGCCTTGTGCGTGGCGGCATCAAGGTGGCGCGCGCACTGGGGCTGGGTGGGCTGGCGCCTGCGCAGGCCGATGGGCCCAAGCGGGAGGTGGATCTGGCCCAGGACGCGGTCTATGACTGGACCACGCTGTCGGGCGACGGCTCGGTCCGGCGGCTGACGCTGGATATCGGACAGGTCAACGCCGCGTTCGAGGCGACGGGTGATCAGCGCGCGATCAAGCGCCCGGAACCCGGCGAGCCTGATGACACCTATATCGACATGCATATGGCGCTGGTTTCGGTGCCGTCGATCGGCAAGTCGCTGCTGGGCGAGGCCGAATATCAGAACATGCTCGACTGGCTGGACGAAGGCGAACAGGCCATTCTGGTGCTGGGGCGCGGGGCCTACAGCTTCAAGGGCTCGGGCTATGTCCGGGGCGGGATTTTCGACCGGATTCAGCTGATACAAGGCGACAATTCGGTGCGGTTCTTCGACAAGCAGCAGCGCCGTCTGGGCGAGGTTGCAGCACCGGATGCGCCCAGCTTTACCGAACTGGACATCTTCAAAATCCCCGCCGAGGCCCAGTTCGATCCGGCCGAACCCTTCCGCCTGCAACTGCTGGCGCAACGGGCTGTGGGCGCGGTTGAGAAAACATTCCTGACCTTTGATCTGGGGTACAAATTACCGGAACATTACCTGCTGCCCGTTGCGACCCCTGTGGTGGTCGATGATGCCACCGGCGAGGCTGCGGCCAAGGCCGCGCTGTGGCAGCGCATCTGGAAAGACCGCACTGTCGAGATCGGGGTGCTGGGTGTGATGCTGCTGGTGCTGACCGCGACCTTCTTCTTCCAGTTCCACGCCACGATGAACGCGCGGGTCTTTTACTGGTTCCGCATCGGATACCTGACCATGACCCTGTTCTTCATCGGCTGGTACGCCAATGCGCAGCTGAGCGTGGTCAACCTGATGGCGTTGGCAGGCAGCTTGCGCACGGGCTTTTCGTGGGATGCCTTCCTGCTGGATCCGCTGGTCTTTATCCAGTGGTTCGCGGTGGCTGCCGCGCTGCTGTTCTGGGGGCGCGGGGCCTATTGCGGCTGGCTCTGCCCATTTGGCGCGCTGCAGGAACTGACCAACAAGATCGCGCGCGCGCTGAAAGTGCCGCAATGGACCCTGCCCTGGGGTCTGAACGAACGCCTCTGGCCTGCGAAATACATGATCTTCCTGGTGCTGTTCGGGATCAGCTTTGTCTCGATCCCGCTGGCTGAAACCTATGCCGAGGTCGAGCCGTTCAAGACCGCGATCATCCTGAAATTCATGCGCGACTGGCCGTTTGTGGTCTTTGCGCTGGCCCTGCTGGGGATCGGGCTGTTCGTGGAACGGTTCTATTGCCGCTACCTTTGCCCGCTGGGCGGGGCGCTGGCAATCCCCGCCCGTATCCGCATGTTCGACTGGCTGCGCCGCTACAAGGATTGCGGCACCCCCTGTCAGACCTGCGCCAATGAATGCCCCGTTCAGGCGATCCACCCCACCGGTGAGATCAATCCGAACGAGTGCGTCACCTGCCTGCATTGTCAGGTGCTCTACCAGTCCGAGGACAAATGTCCCGTCGTTATCCGCCAGCTGAAACGGCGGGCCAAGACAGGGTCGGTCCAGATGAAGACCCCACTCGGACAACCACCGGCGAACCATCCAAACGCCAAACCGCAAACCGCTTCCTAAAAAGGAGGGAAGATTATGTCGGACACTGAAAACAAACTGAACATCACGCGCCGCGGAATGCTGGGGGCCACCGCCACCGGTGCCGTTCTGGCCGGGACCGGGCTCGGCTCGACCCTGATGACTGCGCGCGAAGCCAGCGCTGCCGCAAATGCGCATCTGGAGCCCGGCGAGTTGGACGAGTATTACGGCTTCTGGTCCTCGGGACAAACCGGTGAGCTGCGCATCCTGGGCGTACCCTCGATGCGCGAGCTGATGCGCGTGCCCGTGTTCAACCGCTGCTCGGCCACCGGCTGGGGTCAGACCAATGAATCACTGAAGGTTCTGACCGAAGGTCTGCTGCCTGAAACCAAAGAGTTTCTGGCCGCAAACGGCAAGGTCACCTATGACAATGGCGACCTGCACCACCCGCATATGTCGTTCACCGATGGCACCTATGACGGCCGCTATCTGTTCATGAACGACAAGGCCAATACCCGCGTCGCCCGCGTGCGCTGTGACGTGATGAAATGCGACAAGATCATCGAAATCCCGAACGCGCATGACATCCACGGGTTGCGCCCGCAGAAATACCCGCGCACCGGCTATGTCTTTGCCAATGGTGAGCACGAGGCCCCGCTGGTCAATGACGGCCAGATTCTGGACGATCCGTCCAAATACGTGAACATCTTCACCGCCATCGACGGTGACACAATGGAGATCGCGTGGCAGGTGATGGTGTCGGGCAACCTCGATAACACCGACTGTGACTATCAGGGCAAGTATGCGTTCTCGACCTCGTACAACTCGGAAATGGGTATGAACCTGGCCGAGATGACCGAGAATGAGCTGGACCATGTGGTCGTGTTCAACCTCAAAGGCATCGAAGAGGCCGTGGCTGCCGGGAACTATCAGGAGCTGAACGGTGTCAAGGTCGTGGATGGGCGCAAAGAGGCAGGTGGCAACCTGACCCGCTATATTCCGATCCCGAACTCGCCGCACGGTGTGAACGCCGCGCCCGACAAGAAACACATCATGATCAACGGCAAGCTGTCGCCGACCGTGTCCGTGATCGATGTCGAGAAAGTTGACGCGCTGTTTGCCGACAACGCTGATCCGCGTTCCGCTATCGTGGCTGAACCGCAGCTGGGTCTTGGTCCGCTTCACACTGCGTTTGACGGCAAGGGCAACGCCTACACCACCCTGTTCCTGGACAGCCAGGTGGTGAAATGGGACATCGCCAAAGCGATCGAGGCCTATGGTGGTGCCGATGTCGATCCGATCCTCGACAAGGTGGACGTGCAGTATCAGCCGGGTCACAACTCGACCTCGATGGGTGAGACCGCCGAAGCAGACGGCAAGTGGCTGATTTCGATGAACAAGTTCTCGAAAGACCGTTTCCTGAACGTCGGCCCCCTGAAGCCAGAGAATGAGCAGTTGATCGACATCTCGGGCGACAAGATGAAGGTGGTTCATGACGGCCCGACCTTTGCGGAACCGCATGACTCGATCCTTGTGCACCGGTCCAAGGTGAACCCGGTCAATGTCTGGGACCGCAACGATCCGATGTGGGAAGATGCGCGCAAACAGGCCGAGGCGGATGGCGTCGATCTGGATTATGGGGCCGAAGAACCCATCCGGGATGGCAACAAGGTTCGGGTCTATATGACCTCGGTCGCGCCTGTGTTCAGCATGGAGAAGTTCACCGTCAAGCAGGGCGATGAAGTCACTGTCTACGTCACCAATCTGGATGACGTGGATGATGTGACCCACGGCTTCTGCCTGTCGAACTTCGGCATCGCGATGGAGGTTGCACCGCAGGCCACTGCCTCGGTCACGTTCATCGCTGACCGTCCGGGCGTGCACTGGTTCTATTGCCAGTGGTTCTGCCACGCGCTGCACATGGAAATGCGCGGCCGGATGTTTGTTGAGCCGCGGAGCGCATAATCATGCGTTGGTCCCTGCTCATTCCGCTCCTGCTCGGATCGCCCCTTTGGGCGGAAGACTGGGATGTGCCCAACCGGGCGGGGGCCATCAACGAGATACTGGCGCAGGCGGCGGATGGGGACACCCTCCGCCTGAGCCCCGGTGTTTATACCGAACACCTCGTGCTGGACCGGCCCGTCACGATTGACGGGCTGGGACAGGCTACGATTGACGGACAGGGTGAGGGCAGCGTCATTACGGTGACCGGGCCAGGCGTGATCGTACGCGGGCTGACGGTGATCGGATCAGGCGACAGCCATGACGGGATCGACAGCGGTATCCAGCTGACCAAGACGGCCACCGCGCCGTTGATCGAGGATAATGTGCTGCTGGGCAATCTTTACGGCATCGACATCCACGGGGCCAAGGACAGTATCGTCCGGGGCAACCGGATCGAAGGACGGCAAGACCAGCGCATGAACGAGCGCGGAAATGGCGTCTATGTCTGGAACGCGCCGGGTGCGATGGTTGAAGGCAATGACATCCGCTATGGGCGCGACGGGATCTTTGTGAACTCGTCCAAGAAGAACACCTTCACCGGCAACCTGTTCCGCGATCTGCGCTTTGCGGTGCATTATATGTATGCCGACAATTCTGTGGTCAGCAACAATGTCTCGATCGGCAACGATCTGGGCTATGCGGTGATGTTCACCTCGAATGTCAAAGTCACCGATAATGTCTCGATTGATGACCGCGAGCATGGCGTGATGCTGAACTATGCTAACAAGAGCGTCATCACCGGCAATGTGGTGAAAGGTGCGAAAGAGAAGTGCACCTTCCTTTATAATTCGAACAAGAACGAATTCACTGACAACTGGTTTGAAGGCTGCGGCATCGGCATCCACTTTACCGCAGGCAGTGAACGCAACCGGATCGTCGGCAATGCCTTTGTCGGCAACCGGACGCAGGTGAAATATGTCTCGACCAAATGGGTCGAGTGGTCAGAAGACGGGCGCGGAAACTATTGGTCCGATTTCGCCGCCTATGATGTGGATGGCAACGGCGTGGCCGATGCCCCTTATCGCCCCAATGATTCAATGGACCATGTGCTGTGGACCCAACCCGCAGCCAAATTGCTGCTCGGCTCGCCTGCCGTGCAGCTGGTGCGCTGGTCGCAATCGGCCTTCCCGGCGCTGTTGCCGGGCGGTGTGATGGACAGCAACCCCTTGATGCAAGCCCCTGAACCCCCAGCTATGAAAAAGGTGCCTCATGACGGATAAGGCCCTGACGATAAACCAAGTCTGCAAGGACCGTGGCAAGACCCGCGTTCTTGACGATATCACCCTGTCCCTTGCCCCCGGCCAGCGCGTTGCGCTGCTGGGCCACAACGGTGCGGGCAAGTCGACGCTGATCAAATCCATCCTTGGCCTCACGCCGATCCAAGGCGGTGCCATTCGGGTCGGGGACGCCACCCCCGGCAGTGCACAGGCGCGGCGCGAGACGGCCTATCTGCCCGAGGCCGTGTCGTTTCACCCGGCCCTGACCGGTCGCGAACAACTGACCCTGTTCGCGCAGCTTTCGGACGCGAAGGCGGATGTGCCCGGTCTGCTGGAGCGGGTCGGCCTGAGCGACGCGCTGGACCGCCGGATCGGGGCCTATTCCAAAGGGATGCGGCAACGTCTGGGTCTGGCGCAGGTGCTGTTGGGGCAGCCGAAGGTCGCGCTGCTGGATGAGCCGACATCTGGTCTGGACCCGATCTCGCGGCAGGATTTGTATGCCATCATTGACGAATTGGCCGCGCAAGGCACCGCCGTTCTGATCGCGTCCCACGCGCTGACCGAAGTTGAGGCCCGCACCGACGGCATCGCCATCATGCGCAAGGGTCGGATGGTGGCCGATGACACGTTGACCAACCTGTCGGCGCTGGCCGGTCTGCCGATCCGCCTGAAGGTGCGCGCCAGTGCCAACCCTGACGCCTTGGCCGCCGAACTGGGCGGCAACCGGATCAACGGCGCCTCAGTGGAACTGCTCTGTACCCCCGAAGACAAGATGGAGGCCCTGCGCCGGATCGCCGGGTTGGGCGACGCGGTGGCGGATGTGGAAATGACCCCACCCAAGCTGGAAGACCTTTACCGCCATTACGCACAGGAGGAGAGACTATGACCCGCTTCCTCGCCATCACCCGCACAGAAATGCTGATCCTGCGCCGCAACCGCTGGCTGATGGTCGCAACGTTGATCATGGTGCTGTTCGCCCTGGCGCTGACCTTTGCGGGTAGCGCCCCGACCGGCACGCTGGGGGTCGATATGCTGACCGTCTCGGTCGCGTCGATGACCACTCTGTCGGTCTATCTTGCGCCCTTGCTGGCGCTGATGATTTCTTTTGATGCCATCGCAGGCGACGTGGACCGGGGCAGCCTGTCGCTGTTGCTGTCCTACCCTGCGGGGCGCGGAGAAATCCTGCTGGGCAAGTTCACCGCCCACCTCGCCGCTTTGGCCTTCGCCATGACCGTCGGCTTTGGCAGCGCAGGTGCTGTGGCGGCCTTCTTTGGCGGCGCGGGGCCCGAAAGCCTGATGGCTCTGGCGCGCCTGATCCTCACATCCATCCTGCTGGGCGCTGTCTTTCTGGCGCTGGGATACCTGCTGTCCGCTTTGGCAAAGGGGGCCACGGCGGCGGCGGGCCTGTCGGCCGGGCTGTGGCTGGTTTTTGTCGTCCTCTATGATCTGGGCCTGTTGGGGGCCGTCGTCATGGACAAGGGCGGCACCTTCACCCAATCCGTCTTTCCATGGGTGATGGTCGCCAACCCGGCCGACGCATTCCGTCTGTGGAACATCGCCGCAACCGAGGGCGTCGCCATGGCCTCGGGCATGACCGGGGCCGCACAGGCCCTGCCCGTTTGGGCCGCGCCTGCCTCACTTCTGATCTGGCCGGTGCTGGCCTTCACGCTCGCCCGCGCCGCATTCCGGAGGGTTGAACCATGAAGCGCCTGTGCCTGATTGCCCTGATCGCCCTGACCGCGTGCAAGGAAGAGGTGGCCGAGGCCCCCGACCCGGTGGACCTGACGCCCGACGCGCTGAGCTTTTTCTGCCAGATGAACATCGCCGAACATGGCGGACCCAAGGGGCAGATCCACCTTGAAGGCTACCCTGCCCCGCTGTTCTTTGCGCAGGTGCGCGACATGGTGGCCTATCTCAAAAGCCCCGAGCGGGACGCCAAAATCACCGCCGTTTATGTCAGTGACATGAGTGTCGCGCCCAGCTGGCGGCAGCCGGGTATCGCGAACTGGATTGCAGCCGACGGCGCGACCTTTGTGGTCGGAGCCAATGTGGCGGGTGGCATGGGCGCGCGCGAAGTGGTGCCCTTTGGGGATCCGATGGCCGCCGAAGCGTTCATCAATGACTATGGCGGAACGGCGCTGCCCCTGTCCGACATTCCCGACACCGAGGTCCTTGGTCCCGTCGATCTGGACCTGCAGTTGGAGACACCCGCATGACCCGTTACTCTCGCCGCCGTTTCCTGAGCATTTCGGCTGCTTGCATGTCCTTTCCGGCGGCGGTGTCCGCAGCCGGATCTTCCGCCCGGTGGACAGGAACCGCGTTGGGTGCACCTGCCAGTATGCAGTTAAATGGGCTGAGCGATGCAGAAGCCGCCCCCATTTTCGACGCGGTCACCGCCGAGGTTTCGCGTCTGGAAAACATATTCAGCCTGTACCGCCCTGACTCTGAGCTGTGCCGCCTGAACCGAACGGGCCACTTGTCGGCCCCCTCAGCCGAGCTTTTGCAACTCCTGAGTCTGTGCAGTGCCCTGCATGCGGCATCGGGGGGCGCTTTCGATCCCACTATTCAGCCGCTTTGGATGGCTTTGGCCAATCCTGCGGATGCCTCTGCCCGGGACATGGCGTCGGCTGTTATCGGCTGGGACAACCTTTCCGTGGGAACAAATGAAATCCGCTTGCCGGTTCCGGGCGTGTCTGCCCTGACGTTGAACGGGGTGGCCCAGGGTGAGGTGACGGATCGCATTTCCCGGTTGCTCAGGTCTTTTGGTCTTCGGAATGTGCTGGTCGATATGGGAGAAATCCGGGCCGACGGCCGGCGCGGCGATGGTCATGCCTGGCAGGTTGGGCTGGCGTCGGCGGATGGGACCATAGAAAACCGGATCAGTCTGAGGGATCGCGCCTTGGCGACCTCGTCCCCGGCGGCGATGACTCTGCCGGGTGGACAGGGGCACATCCTGAACCCGATCGGGCAGCGCGTGTTTCACAGCACCGTGTCAGTGTCCGCCCCCAGCGCCGCCGTGGCCGATGGGCTTTCGACGGCTTTATGCGCCATCCCCCGACACAGAATCGCCGAGACCATGTCCCGTTTCCCTGCTGCCCGGATCGAGATGCTCATGTGACCCACAGGGAAGACGTCAAGGTTTTCAGAATGACCAATACTTAAGCGCTCTACACATGACTTAGGTCAATTTTTGACCATCGATTGTTCGATAGGGTGCTGGGAAAGACAAGACTCAAGATCAACAGCGGACCGCAAGCCAATGAATAAGCTAGCAAGCCGACGCGCTTTTCTGCGGGGACGAGCCCTGCGGGAAAACCCGGACGCGATCAGACCCCCCGGCGCCGCGCTGGCCGCGTTCCACGAGCTATGCACCCAATGCAATGACTGCGCTGCTGCCTGCCCCGAAAACATCATCACGTTCGACGCGCAGGGATGGCCGGTCGTTGACCTGACCGCCTCTGCTTGCACGTTTTGTGCCAAATGCGCCGATGCCTGCCCGACCGGGGCGCTGCAGCCCGAACGGGTGGCCGATTGGCCCTGGCGCGCCAGTGTCATGGCAAGCTGTCTGTCCCTGAACGGGGTCAGCTGCCGGGTGTGCCAGGATAGCTGCGACAACAACGCCATCCGTTTCAAGCCCCAATTGGGTGGCCGGTCCGAGCCCGTTCTCGACCAGCTGACCTGCAGCGGTTGCGGCGCATGTGCCAGCGCCTGCCCGGCCAGCGCCGTCAGTTTTACGCGTATCGACCCCCAGCCCACGGAGAGCCCGCAATGAACATCTGTGGATGCCTTGTCCATGTGACGCCCGACACCACCCAGGCCGCACAGGCCGCCATGGGGGGCGTCGACGGCGTCGAAATCCACGCGGCCGCCGAAGATGGCCGCATCGTCATTGTGGTCGAGGACACGCCGGAAAAACTGGCCTCTGAGACGATCATGGATCTGCACCAGATCCCGGGCGTGATCTCTCTGTCCCTGACCTATCACCATTTCGAAGACCTCGCGGAGACCCGTCCGCATCTTAACGCTTCCCGCCAGACCTAACGCCGGAGACCCATGTCATGACCATCTCTGAATCCCGCCGGACATTCCTGAAATCAACCGCTGCTGCCGCGACGGCTTCGGCTGCCGGCATCCCGCTGGTTAGCGGGCAAGCCGCCGCGCAGATCGGCAACCCCGACATCCGCTGGGACAAGGCGGCCTGCCGGTTCTGCGGTACCGGCTGCTCGGTTCTGATCGGCACCAAGGAAGGCCGCGTCGTGGCCACGCAAGGCGACCCGGACGCGCCGGTGAACCGCGGCCTGAACTGCATCAAGGGCTATTTCCTGTCCAAGATCATGTATGGCAAAGACCGTCTGACCACGCCCATGCTGCGCAAGACCAACGGCGAATATGACAAGAACGGCGAATTCGAACCGGTCAGCTGGGACGAAGCCTTTGACGTCATGGCCGCCAAGTGGAAGGAAGCTTTGGCCAAGAAAGGCCCCACCAGCATCGGTATGTTCGGTTCGGGCCAGTGGACCGTCTGGGAAGGCTATGCCGCCGCCAAGATGATGAAAGCAGGCTTCCGGTCGAACAACATCGATCCCAACGCGCGGCACTGTATGGCGTCCGCCGTGGTGGGCTTTATCCGCACCTTCGGCATTGATGAACCGATGGGCTGCTATGACGATCTGGAGCACGCGGATACCTTCGTGCTCTGGGGCTCGAACATGGCCGAGATGCACCCGATCCTGTGGTCGCGCCTGACCGATACGCGCCTGACCAAACCGGGCTGCGAAGTGCATGTGCTGTCGACTTATGAGCACCGCTCGTTCGAGCTGGCCGATAATGGCATGGTCTTTGCCCCGCAAACCGATCTGGCGATCCTGAACTATATCGCCAACTACATCATCCAGAACGGTGCCGTGAACGAAGAGTTCGTCAAGAACCACGTCAACATCACCAAGACCGCCACCGATATCGGCTATGGCCTACGCGACAATCACCCGCTGCAGGAAGCCGCCGAAAACCCCAATGTCGGCAAGATGGAACCGATCAGCTTCGAGGAATATGCCGAGGCGGTCTCGAAATACACGCTGGAATATACGGCGGAATTGTCCGGCGTGCCTGCCGACAAGCTCGAACGTCTGGCCAAGCAATACGCCGACCCGAACCGCAAGGTCATGAGCTTATGGACCATGGGCTTTAACCAGCACACACGCGGGTCGTGGGTGAACTCGCTGATGTATAACGTACACCTGCTGGTGGGTAAGATCTCGGAACCCGGCAATTCGCCGTTTTCGCTGACCGGTCAGCCCTCGGCCTGTGGGACAGCGCGTGAGGTCGGCACCTTTGCCCACCGTCTGCCCGCCGACATGGTGGTAATGAACGACAAGCACCGCGAGATTTGCGAGAAAGCCTGGAACGTGCCTGCAGGCACCATTCCCGCGAAACCCGGCTTCCACGCCGTGTTGCAGCACCGCAAGCTGAAAGACGGCGATCTGAATGCCTATTGGGTGCAGTGCACCAACAACATGCAGGCCGCGCCAAATATCAACGAAGAAGGCTATCCCGGCTACCGCAACCCGGAAAACTTCATTGCCGTTTCGGACCCCTATCCGACCGTCACCGCGCTGTCGGCTGACCTGATCCTTCCCACCGCCATGTGGGTCGAAAAAGAAGGCGCCTATGGCAACGCCGAGCGCCGCACCCAGTTCTGGCGTCAGCAGGTCAAGGCACCGGGCGAGGCCAAGTCGGATGTCTGGCAGGTCATGGAATTCTCGAAACGCTTCACCGTCGAAGAGGTCTGGGGCGAGGAACTGCTGGCCACCATGCCGGAACACCGCGGCAAGACCATGTATGACGTGTTGTTTGCCAACGGTGTGGTCGACAAATACCCGCTGTCGGAAACCGCCGAGGGGTTCGACAACGACGAATCCGAGCATTTTGGCTATTACGTCCAGAAAGGCCTGTTCGAAGAATATGCCGAATTCGGCCGTGGCCACGCGCACGATCTGGCCCCGTTCGAGGTCTACCACCAGGCCCGCGGCCTGCGCTGGCCGGTCGTGGACGGCAAGGAAACGCTCTATCGTTTCCGCGAAGGCTATGACCCCTATGTGCCCGAAGGTGCGGGCGTGAAGTTCTATGGCAAGAAGGACGGCAAGGCGAACATCATCTTTGCGCCGTATGAACCGGCTGCCGAGGAACCGGATGATGAGTTCAACCTGTGGCTCTGCACCGGTCGTGTGCTGGAACACTGGCACTCGGGTTCTATGACCCGCCGGGTCCCGGAACTGCACCGCGCGTATCCCACAGCCGTGGTTTACATGCACCCCGAAGACGCGCGCGAGCGTGGTCTGCGCCGCGGTCAGGAGATCGTGCTGTCCACCCGTCGGGGCGAGGTGAACAGCCGGGTCGAAACCCGGGGCCGCAACAAGGTGCCACGCGGTCTGGTCTTTATGCCGTGGTTCGACGAAGGCCAGCTGACCAACAAGCTGACGCTGGATGCGACCTGTCCGCTGTCGAAAGAGACCGACTTCAAGAAATGCGCCTGCAAGGTCGAGCGCGCGTAACAGGCAAGCAAGGCAAAGGTTGTCCCCATGTCTTCCGCAGGCAAACCCCTTTCGCCGCAACGCCGCCGGTTCCTACAGGACTCGGCGCGCGCTGCGGGCGGCTGCGTCGCAGCCGGGTCCTTGTTGGCCTGGCTGGCGAGGGACGCACGGGCGCTGCCTGCCGAAGCCTTGCGGCCCCCCGGAGCCCTGCCTGAAAAAGACTTCCTGTCCGCCTGCATCCGCTGTGGTCTGTGCGCACGGGAATGTCCCTATGACACGCTGAAACTGGCCGAACTGGGTGTCGATGCGGTTGCCACCGGCACCCCCTATTTCACCGCCCGCGATGTGCCGTGTGAAATGTGCGACGACATCCCTTGTGTTGCCGCCTGCCCCACCGGGGCACTGGACCCGGGTTTGGACAATATCGACGATGCCGAAATGGGCGTCGCGGTGCTGGTCGATCAGGAAAACTGCCTGAACTTCCTCGGTCTGCGCTGCGATGTCTGCTACCGCGTCTGCCCCGTCATTGACGAGGCGATCACGCTGGAAACCGAACACAACGCCCGATCCGGCCACCATGCGGTGTTTATCCCGACCGTTCACGCCGACCGCTGTACCGGCTGCGGCATGTGCGAAAAAAGCTGCGTTCTGCCCGAAGCAGCCATCAAGGTTCTGCCTGCGCGGCTGGCGCGTGGCTCCAGCGCCGATCACTACCGCCGGGGCTGGGAAGAAAAAGAGGCCAAGGGCGCTCCGGTCGTCGAAGGCATTATCGACCTGCCCGACCGTCTGCCGGGGCCCGGAACCGACAATCTGGTTGCGCCAGGAGGGTTCGAGCCCACATTCAAACTGCCGGGGGTGACACAATGACCGCCCGCACGCATATGCCGTTGGGACAAGAGGCCATCGCCACCAAAGGCTGGCTGGGGGCCCATAAATACCTGCTGCTGCGCCGTGCCAGCCAGCTGTTCTTTCTGGTCCTGTTCCTGCTGGGACCGTGGTTCGGCATCTGGCTCGTGCAAGGTACGCTGGCTGGGTCTCTGACGCTGGGTGTGCTGCCCCTGACCGACCCGTTCGTGTTCCTGCAAAGCCTGATCGCCGGGCACTGGCCTGAACTGACCGCCGCCATCGGCGCGGCCATCGTACTGGTCGCCTATGCGCTGATCGGCGGGCGTGTTTACTGTTCGTGGGTGTGCCCGATCAACCCGGTCACTGACGCAGCGCATTGGCTACACCGCAAGCTGGGTCTGCAAAAAGGCTGGCAGCCCAAACGTGCCACACGCCTTTGGATCATGGTTACGGTCCTGATCGTCTCGGGCCTGACCGGCGCGATCGCATGGGAATTGGTCAATCCGATCACCATGCTGCATCGCGGTCTGATCTTTGGCATGGGCTTCGTCTGGGCCATGGTCGGTGCGATCTTTCTGTTCGACCTGCTGGTGTCACGTCACGGTTGGTGCGGCCATGTCTGCCCGGTGGGCGCGTTTTATGGGTTGGTGGGCAGCAAAGCGATGCTGCGCGTCAGCGCGCCCAACCGCACTGCCTGCGACGATTGCATGGATTGCTTTGCAGTCTGCCCCGAAAACCACGTGATCTCACCCGCGCTCAGGGGCAAGGGGGACAGCACCCCGCTGATCCTGTCGCCCGACTGTACCAATTGCGGCCGCTGCATCGATGTCTGCGCCGTCGACGTTTTCACCTTTACTCACCGGTTCGACGACCAAGTCGCCGCACCTTCCGATCCCGCGCCCGCGCCACAGCCGCGCGCAGCCAGACCTATCTAAGGGAGTGCCCAGATGAACAAGCCAATCCTGACAGGCGTCGCCGCCCTGATCCCCGTCATACTTCTGAGCGGGTTCGCCCTTGCCCAATCAGCCCAGGTGGAAACCCTGCGCGGGGCCGAAGTGGACGAGCTTATCCCGTTGGACGATGTCCATAAAACCGTCGAGGGACGCATGGTGCGCAACTACCGCCAACAGCCGCCATTGATCCCGCATTCGGTCGAACAATATCAGATCGATCTGCGCACCAATCAATGCCTGTCCTGTCATGACTGGACCAAGGCGGGTGAACGCAATGCACCGACCCTGTCGATGACCCACTATCTGGACCGCGAAGGCCGCGAACTGGATCAAATCGCAGGCACCCGGTATTTCTGCAATCAGTGCCATGTTCCTCAGGCCGATGCGCCGGCCCTGATCGAGAACCTGTTCGAATCCTCTGGCAACTAATCCATCGCAAGTCTGAAAGGAGCACCGACATGGCCGACTCCCCCGAAAAACGCGGCTGGATTGGTCGCATCTGGAACGCCTTCTGGACCCCGGCGGTCCTGTTCAGTTCCGGGTTCCTGATATTGGCCGGGTTTCTGGCAGGCATCCTGTTCTGGGGTGGGTTCCACTGGACGCTGGAGCTGACCAATAACGAAGAATTCTGCGTGTCCTGCCATACGATGGAAACCAACCTGGGCGAGTATCGCGAGACGATCCACTACAACAATCACTCGGGCGTGCGCGCAATCTGTTCGGACTGCCACGTCCCGGATGAGTGGAACCACAAGATCAAGGCCAAGATCATGGCCGTGAAGGACGTTTATCACGAACTGGCAGGCACCATCAGCACCCCCGAGAAATACGAAGACCATCGCCTAACCATGGCCTCGGCCGTATGGAAAAAGATGAAGGCATCCGACAGCCGGGAATGCCGCAACTGTCACAACTTTGACTACATGGACTTTACGCTTCAGGAAAACCGCGCCGCATCGGAACACCAGCGTGCGATCGATACCGGCATGACCTGCATCGACTGTCACCAGGGTATCGCCCACAGCCTGCCGCCCGGATATCAGGAGGAATACCAAAAGATATCTGACGCGTTAGAGGGCGAAGTTCTGCAGAAAACCGCAGCTGCCTCTGGCGATGATATCCGTACATTCCTGAACAACAGCTCTGATTAAGATTGGGTAGGAAAGATGCTGGAAATACTTGGAACCATCGGCGGCAATATCCTCAGTCTGCCGGGCATTCTCGGACTGGCCCTGGGCATGATGACCCGGAAAATCTGGCTGGGGGCTGTAATGGGGGGTCTGGTCGGCGTATTTGAAACTCTGGTCTTCGCAGGTTGGAGCTTTGCCAATGTCGAAGTGACTGAGCTGATCATCGCAGTGATCGTCGGGCTCTGCGCAGGCAGCCTGGGCAGCGCCATCCGGATCAAAGGCACAGCTGAGGCGATCTGACCCGTCCTTAATCCAGCGGATGCCGGAAGGCCGTGTCGGCTTTCCGACATCCGCCATTGGTTTTGCCGTTGTTTTCTTTGACGTTTAAGGCCAGCCAGAGGTTGCTGTGTCCAGGCCGCCAGCTTTGCCTGCCAGGACCGATGCGGCTGAAGCGAAATATCTGAATGCCGGCATGGGGCTGATCCGTCGTTTGATGAAACAGTGATCCTGCACAACGATCTCTTGTCGATCGCTCGGCAAAGACAAATACGTACGCATCTCGAATTCACTCATGGTTCACCCCTTCGCCACGCCCGGTTTAAAGAACGCACCCTATACCGCTTTCAATATGCCCTTAATTCTTAGATGCCCACAGACTAGCGGCGACTTTTCTCGAGGGAGCGATCCGCGCCAATACAGTTCCTCCAAGCGCGCTGCGCCCTCTGAAGCTCGGACTTCCAACCTTATTCGCTGTCTTGGAAGGTTTAGCATTTCGAATAGAGCAGCGACGCCTCGGTGCGCCGACCACCACGATTGTTTTGGCAACACTCGATCCGTCTTGGCTGGTTGAGATTGAAATCATCGCCATGTTCTAAGACTTCACAAATGCGAACGTTCGCGCGGGCTTTGCCTAGGTAACGTCACGCGCCAGACGCAGGCCCAGCATTTGCCAGCGTTGATGGGGATAGAAGAACGTGCGATAGGTCGGGCGCATTTGTTCACGGGGGGTCGCGCAAGAGCCGCCGCGCAGAACACGTTGATTGACCATGAATTTCCCGTTGTATTCGCCAAGCGCACCTTCGGGCGGGCGGAAACCCGGATAAGGCGCGAAATCTGATGCCGTCCATTCCCAGACATCGCCCCAGACGCCGGACCCCGGCAAGGGTCGCAGTATTCCGGTCGCATCGGCATCGCCCATCAGATTCCCCGCGATCGGCACATCGCGAAACGCCAGCTCATGTTCCGCCTCAGTTGGTAGGCGCGCGCCGGCCCAGCGGGCAAAAGCGTCTGCCTCGTAATAGCTGACATGTACAACCGGCGCGTCCAAAGCGACAGGTTGCGGGCCGCGCAGGGTAAATGTCCACCACTCCCCGTCCTGCTGCCACCAGTACAGGGGATGGGTCCAGCCCTCTCGCATAGCGACCGCGTGACCCTCCATCAACCAGTGTCGCGTGTCGTCATACCCGCCGTCTTCCATGAACGCGATCCAGTCGCGGTTGGTCACGGGGCGGTCGGCAATCTCATAGGGACGCAGGTACAGTTTGTGCCTCGGCCCCTCGCAATCATAGGCAAAGCCGCGACCGTCGTGGCCGATTTCGACCAACCCGCCCGGATGTCGTGAAAAACTCAGGGCCACTTCTTCGGTCACCGGCAGCGGTTCGGGGTCTTTGTAGGTCGGCAGCAGCGGGTTATAGCTGAGACCGTGCAGCAAATCCGTGACCAGAAGCTCTTGATGCTGCATCTCGTGGTGACAGCCAAGCTCAACCAGAGCTGCAATGTCATCTGCATCGTCCCGCGTCTGCGCCATGAGACTGGCCAGACTGTCTTCGACATGAGCGCGATAGGCCCGCACCGCATCGCCTCCGGGGCGTGAGACCAGACCGCGTTTGTTGCGCGCGTGGCGCGGACCGGCCTGCGTGTAATACGAGTTGAACAGGAAGGCGAACCGCTCATCAGGCGAAGCATAGCCCGGCACCCGCGGCTTGAGGATGAATTCCTCGAAGAACCACGTCGTGTGCGCAAGATGCCATTTCGCGGGCGAGGCCTCCTCCATACTCTGCAGCATCGTGTCTTCGGGGCTGAGCGGTGCAACCAGCGCATCGGTGCGGGCCCGCGTCCGTGTGAACAGGTTCAGGGCTTTGGACGGGGACAGAGGGGCGAGTTCTGCGCTCATGTGGGGCACTCCGGGTCGCTGCTTGATTCGCTCATAGACGCATAGCTTTGTAACAGCGTCCATGACACGTGGTGCGCGTGTCGGGTCAAAGCTGCGTGATATTGGGCAAAGTCACGGCCTGCACGGGTTATGTTCCCTTTGGACTTATTAGGGTGTAACCAGAAATCTTAAACTGTTCCAATGGTATACCGGCTATGTGTCTTTGCTCTCAAACTTGGATTTTTTGCGATGGAACAGGTGCGCCATGACCCGCACACATGGCACGGATCAGGTTCCCAACCACTGGGTGCGGGCGATGATGGACCTGCCCCATCTGTCAGATCATGCAAATGACGCGTTAGAGGCGGCGGGGCTGTCGCGCGATGCTTTGCGGGATGCCGGTGCGCTTATCCCGCGCAGGTCCGAAACTGAGTTACTGAACCACTTGTCTGACCGCATGAAGACACCGTTTGCGGGGGCCGAGATCGGTGTCGCGCTGAACCCGCGAAACAGCGCGTTGTTGACGTATATCCTGTTCAACTCGACCACACTTTTGGATGCGTTGCACCATATACGGCGCTTTACACCGATCACCCGCCCTCGCGCGCGGATCGCGCTTGTGGACGGTAAGGACCACGTGGATTTCGTCGTTGACGGCGTAGGGTCCGAGCTTCGCCTTGATACTCATCTGATTGAGTTTTCTCTGGCCGCCCTGCTGGGGGCATTTCGTGCCGCCACCGGAGAGGTGCAACTGACGTCGCGCATTGGTTTGGCCAACCCGCGCCGCAGTGGCCAGCGGGAACTGAGCGCTATCTATGACTGTCCGGTTGAACTGAACGCGCAAAGCAGTTTTCTGCGCTTTCCGCGCTCCCGACTCTCTTTGCCGGTTCTGAATGCGGATGCGGGCTTGTTGGACCACCTAACACGGTATGGTGAGGTTTTGCTGGCAAAGGCCAGTCAGGATCCAAGTTCACTGTCAGATTCGATACAACGCCACTTGCTGCACGGTATGGCAGACGGGCGGCCACAGCTGTCTGAAACGGCTTCTGCATTTGGAATGTCGGAACGGACCTTGAATCGCCGCCTTCGTGAGGAAGGCACAAGTTTTCGAGACCTGGTGGCAGCAACTCAACTTAGACTTGCAAAAGCCTTTCTAAGTGACCCCAACCTGTCGCTGGCGGAAACCGCCCATCTGTGCGGGTTCTCTGACCAAAGCAGCTTTACACAAGCCTATCGCAGATGGACAGGGCGAACCCCCAAGGTAGACAGAAACTTGCTGATACAAGAAGAAAATTTGCGGTAAATTGCCGATGGCGGCTTTGCTAAAACAATTGGCCGCCCGACAACATGATTTGTGTGCTTCAGTAGATAGTTGCGCGCCTACCACGCGTGAACCACTCAACCCCTAACTGAAAGCTCACTCACAATGTCAAACGGGACTTTTACCGATTTTCTATCGGCGCTGCTGGCGTTCGAATCCGGCTGGGACCGGGATCGCTACGATTCAGGCGTCATTCAGGACTGGCAGTTGAACAGCTGGGCCGGCGGCACCGTGACCGATTTCTTCCCCGACTACAGCAGTTGGGGGGACCTATCAGACGATGAATGGCAGACGATGGCCTATCGCTCGATGAACTCGTTGGGGTTTGTTGGGTTCCAATTTGGTGAGGCGCTGTTGATTGATCTGGGCTACTACGACGACGATCAGTTTTATGGCAACGGGGCCGCAACCAATACCTGGGATGGGACCTGGACCGGCAAGAACGGCGTCACCTCATTGGAAGAGTTCATGACTGAGGGCGCCCAGACCATCGCCATTCAAGAGGCGTTTGGCCTGAACCTTCAAATCATTCAGGAAGGGCTGGAAAACGCGGGACAAAGTCTGGAAGATTTTATCGGCCAGACCACCACCTATACCGATACATCCGGCAACAGTGTCACGGTCGAGTTGACACTGACCGGAATTCTGGCCGCTGCCCATTTGCGGGGTGCTTATGGGACTCTGAATCTGTTGCTTGGCGGCGCTGTATCCACCGACGAATACGGAACATCAATCCTGCAATACATCGATCAGTTCGGCGGTTATGACAGCGCCGGGGTCGATGAGATGATTGCCTTTTTCAACGACCGCAAAACCGGTGACGAAGGTCTGGGAACGCCCGGCGACAGCGGTTCCGGCCCTGATACACCCGGTGGGGATACCGGAACTGCGGATGTGGACAAGGACAGCGCCGATGTGGTGCTGACGTGGTCCTACGGGTCCGACACTCAGATAACCGATTTCGATCCCGCTGCTGATACGATCTTTGTCGACTGGATCTCGGCCGCCGATCTTGAGATCAGCGAACACGGCGGATCGGTCGTGTTCACCATCCCCTCGAACCAGCAAACGCTGACTTTGGTGGGTGTGACGCTGGCCGAGCTGACTGCGGGTAATTTCACGATACTGGACGCCACAGCCGCCGAGGAAATCCTGAGCCTGATCGGAGGTGACGCCCCTGCCCCATCACCAGACCCTGACCCCGCACCTGATCCCGATCCAACGCCCGACCCTGATCCGAACCCAACGCCAGAGCCGACCCCGCCGTCGCACGGATCGGGGGATGCGTTCGACAACCCTGCCATCACCAGGGAAAACGCCGATGTCGTGGTGACATGGGCCTGGGGCAGCAACACTGTCATCAGTGATTTCGACCCGGCAAGTGATACGATTTTCATCGACTGGATCGGGGCTGACGCGCTGGAGATCACCGAAATTGACGGGTCTGTGGTTGTCGCGGTTCCGTCCAACAATCAGACAATCACGCTAAACGGCGTGACTCTGGCCATGCTGGAAGGCGGGAGCATTCACGCCCAGGACGCAACGGCTCGGGATGAGTTGGCTAGCTTGATCAACAACGATACCGGTGGTCACGACACGGGTGATGGTCATCAGGGCGGCAGCCATCAGCATATGCATGTCGTTATCGACTATGACAGCCCCGCTCAGGTTATCGACGGGTTCAGCCCCGCCCTGGGCGATGTGATCGAGATCGGCCCGGACGTGGCCGCCAGCGACTTCCGGATTTTCGAAGAATCCGGCGACGCGCTTGGGATGACGGTTCGGATCAGCATCACCTCGGACGGGGTGACCACCCAGATTGTGTTCACAGGTGTGGGGCTAGATGATCTGACGGTTGGTAATTTCTCGGTTGATGATCAGGCCGTATTGAACGAAATCGCCAGCGTTCTTGGCCAGAACATCTCGGCCCCGACCGGCGATGGTTATACGCTCAGCTACGATGCCGACGGCTCCAACCCGGCAGAGGTAACGGGTTCATCCGATGCAGGCGGGCGTGTCTTCCGCGCCGACAGCAATGCGGATGACATTACCGATTTCGACCCGGCCGTGGATCAGCTGGATTTCGGCGGAACCTCGGTTCACGGGATGATCGTGACCAAGTCCCTGTCCGGTGAGATCGTGATCGACAGCCCATGGTCGGATGCGGCGCAGATCGTGCAGGGCGTCAGCTATCAGGATGTGACCATCGCATCCTTTGGCGTAGTCGGGAATGAGCACCTGCGTCAGGATCTGGGGGGCGTTGTGTCCTGGGAACAGGGCATTGGGCCGCGCGATGCGGACACTGTCTATATCCGCAGCCATGAATATGGCCGGTCCGAAGTGATCGACGATTTCGACCCCAGCACAATGAAGATCAGCTTTTTGTTTTTCGGCACGCGGGAACGTCTGTCGGTCGAAGATACGGATGCGGGTCTTGTCATCTCTTCGCTGCCCAGCGGGCAGAGCTTTACCTTCACTGGCGTCACCAAGGCCGATCTGATCCCCGGTCTGGTCGAGTTTCATTTCGATCAGGTGATGGAAGACAACCTGGAAACACCTTTCGGCTTTGACCAGAACGACGTCACGCTGGTGGATCGCTCAGACCTGCTGACCCCTGAGGCTCCGGCAGGGGCGACCACGGATGGTCATCAGACCAGAACCGGAGACATGACCGGATCGGACAGCGACCCCACTGCCCCCGATATAGATGTGGATCAGGGCACGCCAAACGATCCCGTTCAAGACGGTGCCGTAACGCTGGCCGATGGTCCGGATGTTGTCGACATCACTTGGAACTGGGGGGCCAAAACAGTGGTTAAGGGGTTTGACCCGGACGAAGACAGTTTTGATTTCAACAACCTGCCTGCGGATTTGGTCGATATCCGCGAAGTGGACGGTAATCTGGAAATCGAGGTTCTCAACAATGGCGGCAATGTCACCACCTTTGTGGGTCTACAGGCCGAGGACCTGACCCGCGACAACTTTGAGGTCGCACCCAACAATCCTCTGCTGGAGGATGACAGTTTGCTGTTTACGCAATTGACCGATATCGGTTTCGACCCCCTGGCGTAACAGCAAAAGGCGGGGGCGTTACCGGCCCCCGCCGCTTTTTCAGCGCTCTGCCGTATTCACGAAGATCGAATAGACCGAGGTGGTTGCAGTGATGAACAATACGTTGCCGCGTTCGCCGCCGAAGGTCAGGTTTGCCACCCGTTCGGGCACCAGAATTTTGCCCAGCAGATCGCCCGAAGGCAAGAACACGTGCACCCCGTCCCCCGCAGAACACCAGATGTTGTCATGGCGATCCACCCGCAGCCCGTCGGGCAGGCCATTGTCGATTCTGGCAAAGTCGCGCCCGTTGGTCACGCTGCCGCCCGGCAAGACATCAAACACCTTCAGGATCGACGGCACCGAGGCGTCATGGCTGCTGCCGGATTCCGCGATGTAAAGCCGGGATTCATTCTTGGAAAAGGCCAACCCATTGGGCTGCACAAACCCGTCTGCTGCTTTGGTCACAGACAAATCCGCAGGGTCGACGCGGTATACGTAGTTTCCGTCTTGCTCAGGATCGGCCTTGTGCCCCTCAAGGTCCGAAAGAATTCCATAGGTAGGATCGGAAAACCAAACGGACCCGTCCGAATGCACCACAACATCATTGGGTGAGTTCAGGCGTTTTCCCTGATGCGCATCGGCCAAAACGGTGCGGCTGCCATCATGTTCGGTGCGCACGACTGACCGGGTGCCGTGCTGACAGGTCACCAGACGGCCCTGCGGGTCGCGGGTATTGCCATTGGCATAGTTGGACGCGGTGCGGAACATGCTGGTTCCTCCGTCGGGTGTCCAGCGGCAGATACGCTCATTGGGAATGTCCGAGAACAGCAGGGTGTTATGGGCAGGAAACCACACCGGCCCCTCGGTCCACGCATGCCCGGTTGAAATGCGCGACAGTGCCAGATTGGCGTGGATCAGATCGCCGAATTCGGGGCGGATCACATCGTAAAGCTGAGCTTGGGTCATGCGCCATATCCTTTGCGATTGGCCAGTGTGACAACGCCAACGATCACCAGACCGGTCAAAATAAGCCGTATGCCTGCGCCCAACCCATATGAGTTCAGCATCGACACGATCAGGAACATGAACAGCGCAGCCCCCCAGATGCCCGGCACGTTTGAATTGCCTCCGCCGATCGATGACCCTCCGATCACGACCACGGCGATGGACATCAGCATGTATTCGGTGCCCATGTTCAGGTTGGCCCCACCCGAAAAGCTGGCCAGCAGGAACCCGGCCAGCGCGGCGCAGACGGCCGAGTTTACATAGACCGCAAAGCGCACCGCGTTGACAGGAACGCCGCTCAGCCGGGCGGCGCGCAGGTTCTGGCCGATGGCGGAAATCCAGCGCCCGGCGATGGCACGTTCCAGCAACAGCCACGCCAACACCGCCAGCGCGATCCCGACCAGCGCCACGTTTGGTACGCCCAGCGTTCCGCCGGTAGCAAAATCGGCCAAAGGCTCGGGCGGTTTGATCCGCAGGCCCCGGTTCGACCAGATTGCCAGCGATTGATAGATGAAAGACGCTGACAGGGTGGCGATGATCGGCGGGATGCGCAGCAGCAGGATCAGCGCGAAGTTCAGTACTCCGCAGCCGATCCCAACGCCGATGGCAACCAGCAGCCCCGGCAGGATCAGCCCCGTTTGGGTATCCATGAATTTCAGTGCCAGCGTGGCGGCCAGTGTCATCGAAGCGGGGATCGACAGGTCGACATTCCCGGGGCCAAGGGTGATCACCAGCATCTGACCGATTCCGACAATGGCCGAGAAAGACGCGAAGGTCAGCGCTGCATAAAGCAGCGATCCCGCCCCCGATCCGGCCAGCATCGAAGTTGCGCCAAAGGTCAGTGCTGCAGCCACATATGCCCAGAGCCAGGGCTTGCGCAGAACCTCTCGCACGGGGCCAGGGCGCGTTTCCATCGTGGTTGTTTCATCGGTCATGCGGTTGCCCCCCTGCGCACGAACAGCAGCCGGACGGCCAGCACGAGGATTAGGATCGCGCCCTGTGCACCGATCTGCCAATCTGGCGACAGGCGCAGAAAGGACAGAAAGCTTGCAGCCAGTGTCAGCGTCAGCGCCCCGACCACCGCCCCGAAGGGTGAGATACGGCCGCCGACAAACTCTCCGCCCCCAAGAATTACCCCGGCAATCGACAACAGCGTATAACGCAGCGCGATATTGGCATCCGCAGCCGTTGTCAGCCCGACCAGAGACATGCCCGCAAGCACGCCGAACAACCCGGCAAGCCCATAGGCCCCGGCGCGCAGTTTGACGACGGACCAGCCTGCTCGCTCCATCGCGCGTTCGTTGCCACCGACGCCTTGCAGGATCACGCCCACCCAGGATCGCTTGATCAGCAGGTGAACCACAAAGGCAATGACCAGCGGCGCGATAACGGCAATGGGCACCAGAGGCGTCTTGAGGCTCATCAGCGTTTTCAGCCACTCGGGCGAGGCCCCACCGGGCGAGGGCAGGATCAGCACTGCAAGTCCGCCCCAGACAAAGGACATGCCCAGCGTGACAACAATGGCAGGCAGGCCGCGCAGTTGGATCAGTGCGCCCAAGCCCGCATAGGCCAGAATGGCGGCGGCAAGGATGGCATAGCCCAACAGCGGCGTGTCATGCACAAAGGTGGCGGTGACACAGGCGCAGAAACTGACGAAGGTGCCAATCGACAGGTCGATATCGTTGACCATGATGATCATCATCTGAGCAATCGTTGCGAGGGCCACGGGAATTGCCAGATTGAACAGCAGGTTCAGGCCAAAATAGCTCATCGCGCGGGGCTGCAGGTAAAACACGGCCCCCAGCAAGACCGCCAGCGACAGAACCGGCAGCAAAAGACGCATACGGTCGGCGGTCATTCGGCGGCCTCCTGCATTTCGAACGAGGCGCGCAGGATATTTTCCTCGGAAATCTCGTCACCGGTCAGTTCCGCCGCGATCTCGCCCGCGCGGAACACAAAGACCCGGTCGCATTCCAGAATCTCATCCGTCTCGGTCGAGTACCACAGAAAGCTGCGCCCTTTGGCGGCCTCATCCTGAATCATCTGATAGACTTCTTTCTTGGTGCCCACATCCACGCCGCGCATCGGGTCATCCATCACCACAATCGGCGCGCTTGAGGCCAGCGCACGGGCAAACAGAACCTTTTGCTGATTGCCGCCCGACAGCGAAAGGATCGGGTTCAGAAGGTTATCGGTGCGAATGCCGATCCGCTCTTTCCAGCTTTGCACCAACCCGGCCTCATTGCCGCGATCCACCATGATCTTGCGGCTGAACTCGGGCAGCGTGGTCAATGACAGGTTCCGCAGGATCGACCAGAGAGGCATCACCCCGTCGCGCGAGCGGTCACCGGCGACAAAAACCACCTCGGGCTGTTTCGACGTCTTCCAGACCGAGGAATGGTCAAAGAAAATCTGCGCCAGGGCTTCGGCCTGCCCGTGCCCGGCCAACCCGGCCAGCCCCACGATCTCACCCTTGCGGGCATTCAGGCCGTTCCGGGCCCGGATCACCTCATCCCCCAAAGGACGGTTTGCGCGCGCCTGTTCGGCCTCTGCGTGATCGGGCGCGACATGGCCCATCGCATCGACGATGCTGCTGCGGGTAAAGGCATGGGCTGCTTGGTCATCCACGATCTGACCGTCTTTCATGATGACGATCCGCGTCGCGACCTCAAAAATCTCACCCATCATGTGCGAAATGAACAAAACGGCCCCGCCCGAGGCACAGAACCGTTTGATATGATCCAGCAACTGCTGAGCGATGGCCGCATCCAGTGAGGATGTCGGCTCATCCAGAATAACAAGGCTGGGTTCGCGGTCGCGTTCGGCAAAGGCAATCGCAATCTCGACCATCTGCCGTTCGGCGATGGTCAGGTCACCCACGGTTGCATGTGCGCGGATGCCATGGCCCGGAAAGACCAGATCCAGCGCGGCGATAATTCTTTGTTGCGCCACACGGCGCCAGCCCTTGCGAGGCATGTTGCGATAGGGAATGCGCAGGTTTTCCAACACGGTCAGGTTGGGGCACAGGGACAGTTCCTGAAACACGCTGCGAACCCCGGCGTTCTGGGCGTTCTGGCTGTTTCTCAGGGCCGCGTCTCCGTCTCGATACGCCACCGACCCGCCGGTCTGTGTCAGCCGCCCGTTGATCACATTCGCCAGTGTCGACTTGCCAGCCCCGTTATGGCCCACCAGCCCGACGCATTCGCCCGCGCCCACCGAAATGGACGCGGCGCGCAGCGCGTGGACGGGGCCAAAGGACATGTTGGCCCCGTCCAGCGTGACAACCGGCGCATCTGGTGCGCCGGGTATCGATTGGGTTTCGGTCATGGATTACTGAGCCGCCGAGATAACAGCCTTTGCCTCTTCCAATGTGTATTCCACATTGGCGACCGAGCCTTTGGGCGTGGTCTTCAGCGCTTCGTCCAGCTCATCCTGATTGATGGTCAGGAAGGGGACGGTCAGATCCTTGGGAACATCAGCCCCATCCAGAACCTGCTGCGCGACCCAGAAGGCCAGCGTGCTCACACCCGGGGCAATCGACAGCGAAGTCGTCTCATAACCGTTTGCGTCTTTTTCCTCGGCCCACCATTGTAGTTCGTCCTGACGGTTGCCCATAACGATGGTCGGCATTGACCGGTCGGTTGCTCCGATGGCTTGCGCGGCACCGTATCCGTCACCGCCCTGTGTCACGACGCCCACGATTTCAGGCAGGCTGGGCAGGATACCCGCAACCGCCTTTTGCGCCACGTCCTGCGCCCAGTCACCATGGACGGAACCAACGATTTCAAAATTGCTGTTGGCGACCTCATCATGAATGCCCGCGCTGATCTCATCATCCACGAACACGCCCGCCAATCCGCGGATTTCCAACAGGTTACCGCCATCCGGATACCGCTCGGCCAGGTATTTTACCTGCTCGCGGCCCATCTGCTGAAAGTCGACCGCGATGCGCCATGCGCAGGGTTCCTGCACGATGCCGTCAAAGGAAACGACGGTAATGCCTGCATCACAGGCCGCCTTGACCGCGCCGTTGATGGCCGTGGGTGAGGCCGCGTTGATGACGATGGCGTCATAGCCCTGCAGGATCATGTTCTGAATCTGCGCCGCCTGTTCGGTGGCCTGGTTTTCCGAGGTCGTGAACGCATCCGCCGCAGCAACGACGCCGTCGGCAACAGCTGCGTCCCCGTTCTTTTGCCAGCTTTCCAGCATCGCCTGACGCCACGAGTTTCCGGCATAGTTGTTCGACAGAGCAATGCGTTTGTCCGACGTATCCGCCGCGACGGTAGATGCAGCAAGTACGGTGGTCCCGGCAACGGCGCCGAGCAATATGGCCTTCAGTGTCATCTTTTCCTCCCTGAGCGGCCCAACCGCCGCACAAATTGCGCCCGCCTCCTCAAGCTGGCTGCGCAAGGATTCAACGGGCGGGGCAATTGTGTAAGAGTAAGACGCGCGCAAAGCTTGCGGGTTCCCGCAAATTCGCTGCGGCAATCCGCATGACACGCCCCTGCCCCGGCGATATAGTCACCTCTGCCGGACGCCTGAGGCCGGTTTCGAAGGGGCGCGCATATGGCAGACCTTGCTTATTACCTGCGGATTTCCAATCACCTGGCCGGTAATCTGGACATCAAATCCGCTTTGCGCTCGGTCAAGTCCGAGATCGACAGGATACTTGAGGTCGACCACCTTGACGTCTGCCTGATCGACGAAGAAGGCACCCTGAACACCAGCTACGAGGTGGGTTTGCACACCAGTTGGAGCCGCACCCGCGCGCCCGCCGCAGTTTCACCGGTACGGGATATTTTGCTGGGTCGGTGCGACAGTCTGTTGACCGGGAACGCTCTGGAAGACCCAAGATACGTATTCGAAGGGGCCGATGCCGGGCCAATCATACGGCACAAGATGCGCAGCCGCGTGAATGTGGCGATGAAAGTGCTGGGGCGCACGATAGGCGCGCTGAATTGTTCCTCGAAGAAACCCGATTTCTATGACGAACAGGCCGTTGAGCAGGTGCGCAACATCGCGGACATCCTTGCCCCCTATTTCTACGCCCTGCGCGCCACGGAACAGGCCAAGCGCGAGGCGATCATGCGCGCCGAAGTACAGGCCCGCGAGGAAGGTCTGCGGCAAGGGGCCTCAAGCCTGACCGACGCGCTGGAGCTGGAGCGGCAGCGTATCGGCATGGACCTGCATGATCAGACACTGGCCGATCTGACCCGCATCAGCCGCGATCTTGAGCGGTGTAAATCGCGTCAGGATATCGATGCCCTGCAGGACAGCATGCAAAGCTGCATTCAGGATTTGCGTGGCATCATCGACATGTCGATCCCGTCCCTGCTGGAACTTTTTGGGTTTCAACACGCGGTTCGCACCCATCTGGAACGCGCCATCGGCGCAGATCAGGACATCGACATCGACGTGCGCGATCTGTCTGACGGTCTGGTCGATCAGCTTCCGCAAACCAAACGGATCGCGCTGTTCCGTATCGCGCAAGAGGCCATCAACAACGCTGTCCGCCATGCGCAGGCCAGCAGGATTCTAGTCGAGATCCAATGCAGGGATGGCCTGCACTTGCGTGTCACCGACGATGGAATAGGCGCAAGTCCGCCGGGGCGGCTCAGAACATCTGGTGGTCTGACCCATATGGGCACGCGGGCGCAATTGATCGGGGCGCAGTTTGCAATCTCACACTCTGACGGCACCGAGGTCGTGGTCAGCCTGCCTGCCTCGGAATGTCCAAAAACCGAGGTAGCAGTATGAAAGTTCTGTTGGTTGAAGATGACGCCATGCACGCGAATTACCTGAAAGAAATGGTGTCAGAGGCCCTGCCCGAAGCCACGGATATCAGCCTTGCGACCAACGGGCGTGAGGGCGAGGTGCAGGCCCGTCAAAACGCGGTCGAGGCGATTGTCATGGACCTACGCATGAAGGAACGCAACGGGATTGAGGCCGCGAGGACAATCTGGGCGGAACGGCCCGCGACCCGTATTCTGTTCTGGTCCAACTATTCGGACGAGGCATATTTGCGCGGCATCACCCGGATCGTGCCGAAAGAGGCCGCTTATGGCTATGTCCTGAAAACCGCCAGCCCCTCGCGCATGCATCTGGCGCTGCGTGCGGTTCTGGTTGAGGCCCAAATTGTCGTTGATCGTGAAATCCACCAGATCCAGCGAGATCAGAACCGTGCGGGTGAGGCACTGACCGAGGTGGAACTGGCCATCCTGTCCGATCTGGCCCTGGGATTGTCCGACAAAACAATCGCGCAACGGCGCAAGCTGGCGCTGCGCACCGTGCAAAACCGGTTGTTATCCATCTATGAAAAACTGGATGTCAGCGATTTGCCGGTCAGCGGCACCGACATAACCATCAACAAACGGGTCCGGGCCGTATCGAAAGCGATACGCGCACAAATCCTGAACACCGAGGCGATCGCCGTGGCCGAGAAAGAGCTCGGCCAGTGGCTGCCAAAGGTTTTACCGCAAAACTAAAGCCCTGACCTTTCGTCACGAAACATGTGCAGGTGCCGGTTGCGCTATCACGTCTGGGGCGGTCTCAGGTGTTGGGCCATCGACATAGTGGCAGGCGACAAAATGCCCTTCATCCACCTCAACCAGCTTGACGGGAGCGCTATCAGGATTGAACCCAACCGGTGCGGCGGTCAGGGCGACGCTGTCACCAAGGACGGTTGCGACGGGATGCCGGAACCCACCTTCCAGCCGGATCGGTGTAAATTCGGCGTCCGGGTCCGGGTGTGGAACAGCACTCAGCAGGGCCTGCGTATAGGGGTGCTGGGGCGAATAGAATACTTTTTCGGTCGGGCCGTATTCAACAAATTTCCCATGATACAGAACGGCGACGCTGTGCGAGATTTGCGCGACCACCGCCAGATCATGCGCGATGAACAGAAAACTGACGCCCATCTCTTGCTGTATGTCTTTCAGCAACTCAACAATCTCGGCCTGAATGGACACGTCCAGCGCGGAGACACATTCGTCGCAGACAACAAATTTGGGTTTGGACACCAGCGCACGGGCAATGCAGATCCGCTGTCTCTGCCCACCCGAGAACGCGTGTGGGAAACGGCGCAGATGTTCCAGATCGATCTTGCACCGCGTCGCGATCTCGCGCACCCGCGCGTCAATCTCATCGCGATTTTTCATCTGACCTGATGCAACCAGCGGCTCGGCGATGATGTCACGCACCGTCATACGTGGGTTCAGGGATGAATACGGGTCCTGAAACACAAGGCTCATCTCAGGGCGGAAGGACCGCAACAGATCACCGCCCAGCGAGTGCACGTGCACCGGCCCCTCGTGAAACGCCATGTTCAGCTTGGACCGCACCGCGCGCAGCTCTTCCGGGCTGGCATGGGCCAGATCGATGTCGCCTTTCTTTTTGCGATGGAAAACCACCTCGCCACCCGAGGGGTCGATGGCGCGCAGGATGGCCCGCCCCACCGTGGTCTTGCCAGAGCCGGATTCCCCCACCAGCCCGACGGTTTCCCCCTTTTTGATGGTGAAACTCACATCGTCCACGGCCCGCACCTTGGTGACATCGGTGCGGAACATGCGTTTGGTCTTAACATCGAAATCGACCACAAGGTTTTTGACGTCGATCAGGGGGCGGTGTTTCTTGCCGGTCAGCGGGGCCGGTGGCGTAACACGATCGAGCCGTGGGATCGCTGCCAGCAACCGTTTGGTATAGGCCTCTTGCGGGGTGCGGATGACATCACGCACGGTGCCGCGCTCGACCACCTCACCTTTTTGCATGACGACCACATCGTCAGCCACTTGCGCCACCACGCCCAGATCATGGGTGATGAAGATCATTCCCATCTCAAACTCTTCCTGAAGCTTTTTCATCAACTTCAGAACCTGGGCCTGAATGGTCACATCCAGCGCCGTGGTCGGCTCATCCGCGATCAGCAGGGCGGGACCGGCGGACAGGGCCAGCGCGATCATCGCACGCTGACGCATACCGCCCGACAGCTCATGCGGATATTGATCGAAACGCTGCGCCGGGTTGGTCAGCCCGACCCGGTTCAGCATATCCACCGCGATCTCGCGCGCCTCGCGGCGGCCGACCTGACGGTGCAGGCGGATCGCCTCGCTCATTTGATTGCCGATGGTGTAGACGGGCGAAAAGCTGGCCATCGGCTCTTGAAAGATCATGCCAATCTCACCGCCGCGCAACCGGCCAATGGTGGGATCACCGCGCCGCAACGCGGTCACGTCGATCTTTTGCCCGTTCTTTGCATTGTAATCGATCCGCGACCCCGGATCGATCATCGCGGTACCCGGCAGCAACCGCATCACCGCCTTGGTCGAGATTGACTTGCCCGACCCGGATTCACCAACGATCCCAAGGGTTTTGCCCTTTTCGACCGAAAATGAGGCGTTGCGCACCGGCGTGATCAGCCCCTCATCTGTGCGGAAGGAAATGGAAAGGTTTTCGACATCAAGAATTTTGCTCATGTCACCGTACCTCGGCATAGGGGTCAGCGGCGTCGCGCAAGCCGTCGCCGATCACGGTAAAGGCCAGCACCGCCACCACGACAAAGATTGCCGGGATAAACAGCCACGGGGTCTGCTCGATCGCGCGCACGGATTGGGCCTGCTGCAACAGGACACCCCACGAGACCGATGGCGGACGCAGGCCGAGGCCGACAAAGGACAGCGCCGTTTCCGACAGGATCATATAGGGAAAGCTGATCACCAGATCGACGATGATAAAGCTGGTAAAGCTGGGCAGCATATGTTGGGCGATGATGCGCCCCGGACGTGCCCCGGCCAGCCGCGCGGCGACCACGTAATCCTCATTGCGGATCGACAGCAGCTGCGACCGGATGCGCCGCGCCAGGGTGGGCCAGCCGAACAGGCCCAGGATCAGCGTCATCGCGAAATAGACCTGCGTGGTCGACCATTCCTTGGGCATCGCAGCGGCCAGTCCCATGTATAGCGGGATGATGGGGACCACGCGGATCACCTCGGTCACACGCTGGATGATGTTGTCGATCACCCCGGCGAAATAGCCCGCAATCCCGCCGATGATCAGCGCCAGCACGAATGAGATCATGACGCCGATCACCCCGATCGACAGCGATGTGCGCGTGGCATAAATCGTACGGCTAAAGACGTCTCGGCCCAGATCATCGGTGCCCCAGAAATGGATTTTCTGGTCCACATCGGGGCTGAGCCCCACCAGATGGCGGTCCGTCGGGATGAAGCCCAGCAGCTTGACCGGCTCACCCTTGACGAAGAACTGCAGATAGTGGCGCACCTCGGGGTCCGGCACGGAAATCGCGCGCAGCGTAACGGGGTCGCGTTCGGTTTTAGTGCCGTTGACGAATGGCGAGATGGAACAGCCGCCTTCGTCACAGAAACGCGGAATTTGCGGCGCGCCTTCGATATAGTTGGTGTCGCGGGTCACGGGGCCATAAGGCGCCACGAATTCGGCAAAGATACCGGCCAGCGCCATCAACCCAAGGATCGAGGCAGCGATCATCGCCGCGCGATGACGGCGAAAGCGCCACCAGATCAACGTCCATTGCGAGGCCGAATAATACTTGAGGCGTGCCGCCTCGTCGGCGGTCTGTGCCTGATGGGTTGCGTCTGTCATGGATCAGGCCCCCAGTTTGATGCGCGGGTCCAGCCACGCGAGCAATAGATCGGAAACGAAGTTCATGAACACGATGACAAAGGTCAGCATCAGCAGGATCGCCCCCGCCACGTTCATGTCGAGGTCCAGATAGGCGCGCAGCAGCAGCTCTCCCAGCTCGGTCAGGCCCAGCACAACGGCCACGATGGGCAGTTCGGAAAAGATGCGGTTCACGTCGAACCCGATGGTTGAGACCACGGGGTTGATGGCCAGCCGCATCGGATATTTGACCAGCAGCTTCAACTCGGGCACGCCACGTGCACGGGCAGCAGTGACCGAAAGCTTGTTCAGCTCATCCGACATGGTGGCCCGGACGGTCTGAATCTGGATTGCCACAGCGGACCACGCCAGCACGACCGCAGGCAGCCAGAGGTGTTTCACCAAATCCCAGAACTTACCCAGCGACCATGGTGCATCCCTGTACTGGTCCGAGAACAGCCCGCCAATATCCGCTCCGAACCAGCGATTGGCGAAATAGAGCATCACCAGCGCCAGCAGGAAGTTTGGCAGCGCAAGGCCAAGGTAGGAAAACACCGTCAGCCCGTAATCGACTGCTGACCCACGCCGTACCGCGGCAAAAATGCCGATGGGGATCGATATGATGTAGGTCAGCAGCAAGGTGGAGAACAGGATCCCGGCGGTCAGCCAGGCCTTGTCTCCGATCACTTTGGTTACCGAGGTTTCAAAGGCGAACGCCTGCCCGAAATCGCCGCGCAGAACGATCCCGCCGATCCAGTCGAAATAGCGCAGCAGCATGGGTTTATCCAAACCCAGATCGCGTCGGATCGCCTCGATATCCGCTTCGGTGACATTCACCCCGGTGCCCGAGTATTTGCGGAATGCGTAACGGTCGGCATAGTCGCCGGGTGGCAGTTCCATGATCAGAAAGACCATCACCGATACCAGCAGCATCGTGATGACCATTCCGACGAAACGCTCCAGAGTGAATCTCAGCAAAACGGTGTCCCCCATCAGGCCCTTTAAGGCCGATACCGGAGCGCAGATGGGCTGCGCTCCGGTTCATTGTTCAGACGTCGGTCTGAGTTACTGCTCAAGCCACCACTGCGAGGGGCGGTACGGATAGGTCCAGTAGAAGTCGTATGTCTTTGACTTGATCGGCTTCACGTTCTGCAGGTCGTTGCGGTACAGGAACGGCGCAACGATGTCGCCGACGGTGCCGATCTTCAGCATGTTGTCGGTGTGGATCTTGACGATCTCTTCGCCCAACTTGTTGCTTTCATCGGTGCCCATTTCGACCTGGATGAACTTTTCGCTCAGATCCCACAGTTTTTGGATGTCTGCGGGCGGCTCGATGCCTTCGCTGCCACCGCTGGTTTTCCATGCGGCCCAGCCAAACCCGGTGCCGGGGTTGAAGAAATCACCAAAGGGCGGAACGAAGACAGTCACGTCCTGGCTGATGGTCGGACCGGCATTGCCGTCGTATTTCCAGGTGGTGACATCCAGATCGTTGTTGTTGCCCGAGGCACGGTATTCGTCCGAGGTGACCTCTTTCAGGTCAACGCGCACGCCGACCGCCGACCAGTAGTCGCGGACCAGTTCCTGCATTTTCACCGGCACACCCTGAGAGGAGTAAACCAGACGCACAACCAGCGGCTTGCCATCGGGACGTTCCACGGTGCCGTCGCCATCCGCATCGGTCAGGCCCATCTCGGCCAGCAGCGCTTTGGCGGCTTCGGGATCATAGGCGATGTCGCGGTTCAGAACCTCGTCCGAGACAAAGGACACGGTTTTAGGTTCCGCAGGCACACCCTGCATCGGGGTGCCCTGGCCCAGATAGACGATCTCGTTGATCTCGTCGCGGTTCATCGCCATCGACATGGCGCGGTTAAAGCGGATGTCGTTGAAGATTTCGCGCAGAACCGGGTCTTGATGGGTGCGGTTGAACGAATAGAATACGTTCTCACCAAAGGTGGGGGCGAAGTTGATGGTGTAGCCACCCTTACCTTCGTTTTCCTTCAGCAGCGGGAAGTCCTCAAGGAAGACCGCCTGCTGTTTCCAGACCACTTCACCGTTCATGATCTTGAGGTTCTGAACCTCTTTGTCGCCCACATAGGTCTCAACGATTTCGTTGATATAGGGCAGCTGGTTGCCTGCGGTGTCGACCTGGTGGAAATAGGGGTTCGCCACCAGTTTGCGGCCTTCGGCGGTTTCTTCGACAACGATATGGCTTTCCAGCGTCGGCACCACGGCGCGACCGATCTTGGCAGCTTTCTCAGCGTCTTTCAGCAGCGGGCTGGGCACGTCTTTCCAGTCCGAACCGCCATAGTAGAAATCAACCGCGGCAGCGGCGTTTTCAAAGCCGTATTCCTGTGCCAGCGATTCCGCGTTTTCGTTATACTTGGGCATGAACTGGCCCAGGAAGTGCTTGGGCTGGAACGGCTGGCCGTAATCCACGGCAAAGCGGTTCAGAATGCCCGGGGTCGGCACCGGGAAGGTGAACTGGACGGTGGTGTCATCCAGCGCCTCAACCTGCGCCTGTTCACCGGCAAACAGCCAGCGGTCGGGGGTCTTGTCGAAGACATCGGGGTTGTAGACGATGTCGTTCATCCAGAAGGCGACGTCATTGGCAGTGAACGGTGCGCCGTCCGACCATTTGTGGCCGTCGCGCAGTGTGATGGTCAGTTGGGTGTAGTCGTCATTCCAGGACCACGCCTTGGCAACGTTCGGAACCACGGTCTGCAAATCGTCGGCATAGCGAACAAAGTTCACGTGACGCACCGACAGCAGGTCCGAGGTGCCCGATTCGGTTGCTTTGGACAGGCCGGTGATGACACCGCCATACTGACCGATCGTGTCATAGGGCATAACGACCAGCGGCTCGGCCGGCAGACGCTCGGCCACGGGGGCCAGATCGGCGTTGCCCAGAATACGGCTGTTCAGCTCGGCAATGGCGGGGTTTTCGGCAAAACCCAGCTCGCACGAGGCGGCATCCTGCAGTTCAGCCAGTTCCAGCTGCTGCGGGTGAACGGGGCTCAGGCCCATGGGGTCCGCAACGGTGGCAGCGGGGCAATTGGCCAACACCGGTGTGCCCAGGGCAACCAACGCGGTGAACGAGAGCAGTGAGGTACGAAGTTTCATAACCATCCCAACATTTTTGTGACGTCGGGTGTGCTATGCTTCGAAGTTAACAAATTTATGATACTTCGCGAGGTATAGAAAAAGGCTATGCTGCCCGAGTTGACATAAAAGTGTCACAAAACTGCGTTTCGGGGGCTCAGGCCAAAATTCCGAAGGGACCCGGTGTTATGGATTTTGGGAAAGGCCCCGGTCTATTGCGCAGTGGTTCCATGCGATAGCGTTGCGTTCAAACGCCATTCTTGCAGGGGTATGAGGGTTTGGTCCTTTGTGGCCTCGACCGGTTCGAAGAGGACGGTGATGGTCTGCGCTTTGGTCAGGTCTTGCGCGGTCAGATCGATCATCAACCGGGTGATCCCTGTGTTTGGATTTTGCGCCCTGCAATCCGAATTGAACGGCGTGTTGCAGGGATTGGCCGATTGCAGGGAAAAAGCCGCGTTCCGGGGTGAAAGGATCCGGGCCCGCAACTCTTGCCCGTCTTGTTTCAGCAGCGCGGTTCGCCCGTCCACAGACACCTGCGCCGCAGTGTGCATGGTCCAGGAAACAGGGTCAGATTGCCCACCCGCAATCTCGTCCTGAATCAAAACCCGTGCGCCGTCGATCAGGGCAATTCCGCGTTTCACCGAGCCCGGCGCTTGGCCATAGGGATCGGACAGATCGGCAATCGCGTAGTGAAATCCGGGGAACTGTCCGAAGTCCTCAATCTGTGCGCGGCCCAGCGTTTTCTGGTTGCCACCCCCGAAGGTCAGGGTGTTTTGTCCGATTGTCGCTGTGCGGTAGTAGTCAAATCGCTTGTCGGTGAAGTATCCCGGCAGGTCATAGTTCCCCAAGCCCAAATCCACCGCCCATCTGACGCCTTTCGCCTCAAGCACGAAGGTTCCCGCATCCAGGTTGTTGTGGTGACTGCGCAGCGGACCGGCCTTGAAGCCAACATAGGTGGCCTCGGGGTCTTCCCAGGCCGAGCGCATCGTCACCAGACCCAGATTGCCAAACCAGAAGGATTTGGGTCGTTGATCCTCAGACAGCGGTTGGTCTGGCTGCCCCCAGATCAGCGCAAAGGCCGGGTGCGAAGACTTGGCCATGTCGGTCAGAAAGCTGCGATAGTCTGGCCGCTGGAAATGCGTTGCAAACCACTCCAGCGGGACCAGATCGGTGCTGGTGTCACTGTCACCATAGTTGAACAGCATGCCGGTGGGTCCGGTCGCATGCATCAGAAAGTCGCCAAACTGCGACAGCCCGTCCGAGCGGGACAGGTCAAAGTCATGCCCCAGAACCGAGGTCAGAGCAGTCATGACGACGGCGGCATCACGGGCAGAGAGCGCGCCGTACATCGGGCCTTCGGGCCAGGCCCCGTCGGGGGCGAATTCGGCAAATCCGTTTCTGAGGGAAATCTGCGCCTGTTCGATGATGCGGTTTGACAGGTCCGGTGCGGTCTCGGACACAGCAAGCGCCGCAACAATCATTCCGGAATTGCAGATCAGGTTCCAGTTGAACGAGGCAACGGGCCAGATGATATCGGCCGTTGCCGTCCCATCAGGCAGCGCGATTGGAACGGGCGTCGGATGCCGCCACTGCTGGGGCTGTACCCAGCCCTTGTCGAAATAGAGCTGATCCAGATCGTAAATCTTCATCCCCTCGGTCAGCGCCTTGTCGATCAGCGCATTGCGGATGGCGATATGCTCGCTCTCGTTCAGCGTTTCACTGATCCAGCTATAGCCCAATGCAACCGCCAATGAGATGCGCCCGACGCCCAGAAAAAACTCGGGGTGCCAGGTTTCTAGCGCCGCCAGTTGCAAAAGCTCGATCCGCGTGCGCTCGGCAAAGCGCGGGTCGCCGGTCAGCCGCCATGCCATCGCCAAATCTGTCAGTCGCTCGGCAGGTTTCTGGCTGAAGCCCTGAAAAGCATAAGGGGCTTTGTTGCCTTGCGTGCCATAGGTTTCCGCAATGGTCGGCTGGGTCAGGTATTCCTCGGCCCTGTCCAATAGCGCCATAAAGGCCATGGCAGTGCGAGGGTCGGTTTCGCGATTGGCCAGAATACGATCAACCACCTCATCTGTCAGCATAATCTGCGGGACGGTATTTTGGGCCTGCGCGTCGATGGCAAACAGACTGAGTGCAGCGCAGACCAAAAGTATGATCCGCCGACGTGTCGGCCCGAGTGTTTTGACCAAGATGCCGCTCAGTCTGTTCGCGTGCCTCATCAATGCAACTGCCTTTGGAAAGTCCTTAAACTGGCCGGACCAGATTTAACCCAGAATGCGCAATCTTGCATCTTAAGTTCTTAGTGCCCGGTATCCCCAAGTGGATCACCCTGTGCCTCTATCGGATGTCGCGGCAAAGAAATCCGGATCAAAAGGTAGCCGAATTTCACCTGTGGCGTTGCATATAACCAGTTCGGAGCCTGCGACATGAATATCCGTTACATGTGTCCAACCGTCCGGGCGAGGTACAGCCCCAATAACGTGCCGAATGACGACCGTCGCGCCAAGCGGAATGGCCGTCGGCACCCCCTCTCGCGACACCGGGTTCGCAGCCAGGGCCCCCTGATGACCCGCAGACCCGGCGGCGCATCCGTCTTCAATGCCCAGAACGCCGGTATTTTTTCCATCCCACGGCCAATCCGTGCGACCACCATTCGAGTGCCACAACATGGTCACAGGCAACACGCGCGGGTCTTTGAGGACAAAAACAAGGTCATCCTCGGTTTCGCGGATAACAGTGCTCCAGCCAAGTGTGGCCCGGGGCTGTTCGACCAGCGTCACAAAATCCTCACACCCTTCTGCGATTGGCAGTTCGGACAGGTCAATCGTCCCGCCCTCTGTCGCGGGCACCGGGTTGAACCCTTCAACCCGCGCGGGGCACATAAGTGCGTTACGCCCCTCCACCAATGGGGTGTCCGGCGTCAAGGTTGCGGATTTGGGTGACACTGACAGCCAGCCGCGTGTGCGGATACGGACCATGGGGTGATGCGCCAAAGTCAGAGCGCTATGGCCACCCTGTAATACGTGCGTTTGGTACAGAATGGGGGCATCTTGCGCCAGTTTGAGGGATTTCGTCAGTGACGCCCCCATGATCGGCTTGTCCAGCGTCAACTCAAACCCGTCAGGGTCCGCCCGATTAACTGTCCAAGGGCTGTTCGCGCTCCAACCATGCAAAGGGGAAGGTTCGACGTCAGACAGTCCAAACGGGGCGCACAGGAAGTCACCCGACAGGTTTCGGTCCACCTGCGGCATGTCGTCGGGCAGATCGCCACCGACCCAGTGGGCCGTGTGCAGCGGCGCAATTTGGCGATGCCCGAAGTCAAACGACAAATCGCGCAGGTTGCCGACCGCCGGATCCAAGCTTACCCTGCCTGCCTGTGTTTCTGCCTGAACCCAATCCATCCGTGTAGTTCCCTTTGCTGTCAGACCTTCATTCATGCCGATTATGCGATCCGTATGGAAGCGGTAGTTGGACACCAGGACAGGCACCGTGCCTGGGAACCGCCTAATAGCCCCCCACATGTTGCGCTGTTGGCCGCTTGTCCCGACAGGCTTGCGGCGTGGTCCATCAAGCCCAGCTTACCTTCGTTTTACTACGCATCGATGCGTTCCCGGTCCATGAGCTCAGGATACACTACTTCCGAATTGATGAAGTCACACGTGTGCAGATTGCTGGGAAAACGCCCCAATTAGATGGCGTGTTTGTGGATCAAATCGACGGCGAGTGTTCCATCGGGCATTTCAATCCCACGCAAGGATCACAGGACTATACCCCCGCTTCATTGTCGATGACCATGCGTTCGGAACTACGTCCCATCAGGCTGCTTAGCATGCAGCAAAATAAAAAGACCGCAGAATTCGCTGCGGTCTTTCGGTCTTCATCACACCCGCTCAGATATCCAGCGTGTGCTCTTTTTCCCAGCGCGAGAAATGGCTTACGAAGGAGTTCCATTCCTGATGCTTCATCTTGAGGAATGCGGATGAGAACGCCTGCCCCATCATCTCTTTCAGCTCAGAGTCTTTGTCAAATTCGCGCAGACCGTCCAGCATGTTCAGCGGCAGCTTGGGCGCATCTGTGATGGTGTGGCCTTCGGCATACATGTCGATGTCATAGCGTTTGCCAGGGTCGGCTTTGCTGCGGATGCCGGACAGACCTGCGGCGATGATGACTGCCTGCAACAGGTAAGGGTTGGTTGCCCCGTCCGCCAGCCGCAGTTCAAACCGGCCCGGTCCGGGGACGCGGACCATGTGGGTGCGGTTGTTGCCGGTCCATGTCACCGTGTTCGGTGCCCAGGTCGCGCCCGACATGGTGCGCGGGGCGTTGATACGTTTATAGCTGTTCACGGTCGGGTTGGTGATCGCCGCCAGAGCGCTGGCATGTTTCATGATTCCGCCAAGGAAATGCTTGCCCTGTTCGCCCAAGCCGACCTCTCCGGTCGGACCGTCGCCGTCACCGGCGAAGACATTGGTCTTGGCATCTGCCCCCGGCGCATCCCAGACCGAGATATGAGCGTGGCAGCCATTGCCCGTCAGCCCCTCGACCGGCTTGGGCATGAAGGTGGCGCGAAAGCCGTGCTTTTCAGCGACCGATTTGGTCATGAACTTGAAAAACGAGTGCTTGTCGGCGGTTTTCAGAACGTCGTCAAACTCCCAGTTCATTTCGAACTGGCCATTGGCGTCCTCGTGGTCGTTCTGATACGGCCCCCAGCCCAGTTCCAGCATATAGTCGCAAATCTCGCGCACCACGTCATAGCGGCGCATCACCGCCTGCTGGTCGTAACAGGGCTTTTCAGCCGTATCGAACGGGTCGCTGATTTGCTCGCCGTCGGGGGTGAGAAGGAAGAATTCAGCTTCGATCCCGGTTTTGACATGGAGGCCCTCGGCGGCGGCCTCATCGATCAGACGACGCAACACGTTGCGCGGGGCTTGGGCGACGTCTTCGCCCTCCATCACGCAATTGGCGGCAACCCAGGCGACCTCGGGCTTCCATGGCAGTTGGATCACCGAGGACGGGTCCGGCACCGCCAGCATGTCCGGGTGCGCGGGTGTCATGTCCAGATAAGTTGCAAAGCCGGCAAAGCCCGCGCCCTCTTCCTGCATGTCCGCGATCGCCTGCGCGGGCACCAGTTTGGCCCGCTGTCCACCGAACAGATCGGTGAACGAAATCATGAAGTATTTTACGCCGTTTTCTTTGGCGAAAGCTGCCAGATCTGTCGTCATGGTCGGCTTTCCTTTCCCTGTTGAACCAAAAAGAAAGGGCGCAACCCCGGTCAGGGTTGCGCCCGCTTATGTCAGAACCCGGCTTTGCCCGGATACCAGTCGGTGCCTGCAAGAGGCACGCGCGCCATGGCGGCGGCCTCCATCGTCAGGGCGCACAGGTCCTCGGGTTCGAGGTTGTGCAGGTGGTTATGCCCGCAGGCGCGCGCGATGGTCTGCGCCTCAAGCGTCATGACCTTCAGATAGTTGCGCAAACGGCGCCCGGCATCGACCGGGTCCAGCCGCGCGGCCAGGTCCGGGTCTTGCGTGGTGATACCTGCCGGGTCCAGCCCTTCGTGCCAGTCGTCATACGCGCCGGTTGTGGTGCCCAGCTTTTGATACTCGGCTTCCCATTTCGGGTCATTGTCCCCCAGCGCGATCAGCGCCGCCGTGCCGATGGCCACCGCATCCGCGCCAAGCGCCATGGCCTTGGCCACATCTGCGCCGGTCCGAATACCGCCCGAGATCACAAGCTGCACCTCGCGATGCACGCCCAGATCCTGTAGCGCCTGTACGGCGGGGCGGATACAGGCCAGCGTCGGAATGCCCACATGTTCGATGAACACATCCTGCGTGGCCGCCGTGCCGCCCTGCATGCCGTCCATCACCACCACATCGGCCCCGGCCTTCACCGCCAAAGCAGTGTCGTAATAGGGCCGCGTCGCGCCGACCTTGACGTAGATCGGCACCTGCCAGTTGGTGATCTCGCGCAGTTCGAGGATTTTGATCTCCAGATCATCCGGACCGGTCCAGTCCGGGTGACGACAGGCCGAGCGCTGGTCGATCCCCTTGGGCAGGGTCCGCATCTCGGCCACGCGGTCGCTGATCTTCTGACCCAGCAACATGCCCCCTCCGCCGGGCTTTGCGCCCTGCCCCACCACGATCTCAATCGCGTCGGCCTTGCGCAGGTCGTTGGGGTTCATGCCATAGCGCGACGGCAGATACTGATAGACCAGCTTGCTGGAATGGCCGCGTTCCTCGGGCGTCATGCCGCCGTCACCGGTGGTGGTCGAGGTACCGGCCGCCGATGCGCCGCGACCCAAAGCCTCTTTCGCGGGGCCGGACAGCGCGCCAAAACTCATGCCCGCGATGGTGATCGGGATGTCCAGCTGGATTGGGTTCTTGGCAAAGCGCGTGCCCAACGTCACTGATGTGTCACAGCGTTCGCGATAGCCTTCCAGCGGATAGCGCGAGACAGATGCCCCAAGAAACAGCAGATCGTCAAAATGCGGCACCTTGCGTTTCGCGCCACCACCGCGGATGTCGTAGATGCCGGTGGCTGCCGCGCGACGGATTTCCGCGTTGATCGGGTTGGAAAAGGTCGCCGATTGGATCGGCACGGTGCGGGGGGTCTGATCGTCCATATCTTTCATACCCTTTATCCTTAGTAAGCGGCCGAGTTGTCGACGTCGAAGTTGTAAAGCTGCCGGGCCGAGCCATAACGTTTGAACTCTTTGGGCTTGGCATCTGCGCCCGCGCGCTCCAGCAGGTCCTTGAGTATCTCCAGATGCTCGGGCCGCATGTCCTTTTCGATGCAGTCGGCACCCAGGCTTTTGACTGAGCCGCGCACGAACAGCCGCGCCTCGTAAAGCGAGTCCCCCAGCGCATCGCCCGCATCGCCGCAGACCACCAGATTGCCTGCCTGCGCCATGAAGGCGGACATATGGCCGATATTGCCATGCACCACGATGTCGATCCCCTTCATCGAGATGCCACAGCGCGAGCTGGCATTGCCCTTGATGACCAACAGCCCGCCATGACCCGTGGCCCCAGCATATTGGCTGGCATCACCGTCGACGATGACCTGACCGGACATCATGTTCTCGGCCACACCCGGCCCGACCGAGCCTTCTACCTTTACCGTCGCCTGCTGGTTCATCCCCGCGCAGTAATAGCCGGTTGAACCCTTCACCGTCACCTCAATCGGCGCGTCCAGACCGACGGCGATGGCATGGCTGCCCTTTGGGTTGACAACCTGCCAGCTGGTCTGGTTGGTCTCTTTGCTTTGCTCCTGCAGGGTCGCATTCAACCCGCGAAGGCCGTCTGCCTCAAGATCATATGTCTGCATATCAGGCGGCCTTTTTGTTGGGAGAGTCGTTGTGCGACCAGAAATACACCGTAGCGGGTTCCGGCTCCCACACGCGGGCGTCTTCGATGCCGGGCAGGTTCACCAGCGCGCGGTATTCGCTGCCGAAAGCCACATATTGGTCGGTTTCCGCCATCACCGCCGGCTTGCAGGCAATCGGATCACGGACCACGCCGAACCCGTCTTTGGTGCCAACAACAAAGGTAAAGAACCCATCCAGATCCTCAAGGCTGCTTTCCAGCGCCTCACCCAAGGACGCACCGTTCATCATCTTCCAGGTCAGATAGGCGGCACCCACCTCGGTATCGTTCTCGGTCTGAATATGTACCCCTTCGCGGCGCAGCTTACGGCGCAGAGAGTTATGGTTCGACAGCGAGCCATTGTGCACCAGACACTGGTCATCCCCGGTATTGAACGGGTGCGCGCCCATCGTGGTCACAGCCGATTCCGTCGCCATCCGCGTGTGGCCAATCCCATGGGTGCCGGTCATGCCATTGAGGTTGAACCGTGCGGCCACGTCCTTGGGCAGGCCGACCTCTTTGTAAATCTCGAGGCTCTCACCCCGGCTCATGATCCGGACCGAGGGGCGGATCTCGGCCAGTGCGGCGCGCGCGGCGTCGAACTGTGTGCCGGGAACATCCAGTACCGCATGGGTGTCATTGATCGCCTGGGTCACGGTTGCGCCCAAACGCTGGCCCAGCTCATCCGCCAGACCGGCAAAGTCCTGTTCGGGGTTTGCAGATTGAACAGTGACCTTCGTAGCGCCCTGCGTCGGATCGCCATAAATCGCGATGCCAGCACTGTCGGGGCCGCGGTCGGTCATGGTGATCAGCATATCCGTCAGCATATCACCGAGTTTGGGTGACAGTGACTGGTCCTTCAGGAATAGTCCGACAATTCCGCACATGGCAGGCAGTGTCTCCTTGCGTGTTTCGTTGTGATTCTACGCTAGCGGCAAAACTGAAGGGCTTCAATAATTATAGGAAAGTTATTTTCCTAATGGGCAATATTTGCCCAAACTTTGGGCACCCGCTCTTTTGCAGAGCTGGCTGTTCGGGTTAAATCCACGGGCTGCAGCCGCTCAGTTTGTCTGGGGGTAACTGATCACCGACAGGTATCGCGCCGGCAGGGTCACAAGACGCTCGGGCCCATGCGGCGCATCCGCGTCAAAGAACAAAGTGTCACCCGGCTCAAGCGCATAAACGTGGTCACCGTGACGATAATCCACCGCGCCCTCCAGCATGTAAATCGTTTCAATCCCGCCATGCTGGAACGTGGGAAAGATGTCGGACTGTGCCGTCAGCGTGATCAGATAAGGTTCTACGATCACGCCTGACCCATTGGCACCAATATGGCCCAAGAGGTTGTATTGATGGTTCGCACGTGTGCCTTCACGTTCCTGCTCGACCCCTTCTCCGGCTTTTGTGTGCACGGCCTCGCGGTGTTCTTCGAACCCGCGAAAAAAGCTGGTCAGAGGCACCGAAAGCGCGTCAGCCAGCAATTGCAGAGTTGTCAGCGACGGCGAGGTGTTGCCGTTTTCGATTTTGGACAGCATTCCGATCGACAAACCCGTGACCTGTGCAAGCTCTGCCACCGTGGTGTTTTGCTGCTTGCGAAAGGCACGGACTTCGCGACCAATGGCGACTTCCAGTACTTTCTCTCTCTCACCCGACCGGATTGAGTGGGGGTCCTGGGTCAATTTTGTCATGGCTGCGGTGATCTGTCGTTTGGCTGTCATCTCTCGTCGGCTTTGCTACAGGTGTTCGCGCCCGTTCGGCAGGGGGCGGGTTGCTTCAGGTCCCAGGTAAGGCGAGCATAGCTTATTTGCATCACCGGGGGTGAATTGTTTTTCCGGTCAGTGCAAGGGTGCGGGCTTGGTTAAATGTACGCTTTGAACAAACGGTTTGCTGGCCGCCCCGCTGTACCGATCACAGGCATAAGGGGGATTGAACAATGCTCAGAGCTGCCGTCCTCGGGTAGCCGTTTTTCTTAACTCTGTCTGTCGTGCCAAAAGTATCAGAGTGATATTATATTGTGTGTTCTGAATGCAATACCACTATATCTTCACCTATTTTAACTCTCTGCCACATTTACGCCCAGCTTTGACCTCACGTAATAGTTAACAAAAAGTTACGGAATATATCCCAACAAGAGGACGACAAGGATGAGGGGTTGCGCAGCTGAGCGCACACGGGAACGTGTTGCGCGTGGGGGTCGTGTTGTAAAATGGAAAGGCCGGGTGGCAAGTATGGCACCGTCGGTTTTTCTGGCGTCGATTTCGGTGGCCGCGCTTAGCGCGGGGATGGCTGGGGCCGAGACGATTTCGACAACGGTGAACGTACCAGAGACATTTATTTCAAATGATGTGGACACGATCACGTCAACCGGCGCGATTGTACTGACGACGGGCGATCCCAACGGGCCCGCGGCGACGCTTGACCCCACATTTGTGTCCGGTCGCTTTGACTATACCGGCACTTTCACCAATGACGGAACGATCTCGGTCACAGGGTCCGACCGTACTGAACCAACCGCCCTGGAATTGACTGTTCTGGGAGCGGCCGGAGTTCTGCGCAACAACAACGTCATGTCGGTCGATGTGACGGCTGGAAGTCCAGCCGATGTGCGCGGTATCAACGTTACCGTCGACGCTGGGGGTCTGATCGACAATTCGGGTCAGATCGACCTTCAGTCCACCGGAACCTCTGGCCCGGCCAGCGCATCGGGCATTCGCATCGGGCGCAACCTGACAACCAGCGGCGTGATCTCGAACACGGGCGCGATCAGCGTGCGCACAAGCGCTGCAACCAGCTCGGCCGAGTCCATGGGGATCCGGGTGGACGGCAACGCAAATGGCTTGATCACCAATGCGGGCACAATCACCGTTGCCGCCACCGGTCCGGGTGGCAGCACGGCGTCGGCCATCGGTATCTCGGTCAGAGGCAACGCAGTGTCCGGGCTTTCGAATTCAGGCACAATCAGCGCCAGCGCCAGCAATGCGTCAACCTTGCTGGCCGCTGGGCTGCAGGTGCGGGGGAACCTGATCGGAGGCTTTGATAACTCGGGCACGATCCAGGCAAACACGTCGGACAACGGCCCGACAGGCATCGCGCTTGGCCTGCAGGTTGGGGGCGATGTGGCTGGCGACATTACCAACAGCGGACAGATCACGGTCGCTGGAAATGCCACAACCTCTGCGACAGCCTGGGCTGTGCATGTTGAAGGGAACCTGACAGGCAACCTCGACAATTCAGGCACCATCACGGCCATTGCGCAGGGCACATCCGGCAGCGCGGACGCTGCAGCCGTCTATGTCGAAGGCGATACGACGGGCAATATCACCAATTCCGGCACCATTGTCGCAACTGGCATTGCCTCTGCTTCGGCTTCTGCCGGGGCCTATTATTTGTCGGGCGATCTGAACGGCAGTTTCGAAAACTCGGGCACCATAACGGGCACTGCAACTTCGACCGACGACTCGGCTGAGGCTTACGCCCTGTATGTCAGCGGCGAGATGACCGGCGATATTGTCAACAGCGGCACGATTACTCTGAACGCCCAAGGTGCGTCCTCGGCCGATGCCATCGCGTTTGAAATCCGCGATGGGTTGACCGGCGATTTTGTCAATAGCGGCACAATTTCGGTTACCGCCACGGATCAAGAAGATGACGAGGTTGAAGCTTACGCGCTGGAAGTGCGCGGAGGTATGACCGGGAACATTACCAACACCGGCACGATCCGGGTTGAGGGCAACGGTTTTTCCGAGGCCACGGTTGCCGGGTTCGACATCTCGGGCGGGCTTGAAGGTGATTTCCTCAACTCGGGCACCATCACGGTGATCGCAACAGATCAGACCGAAGAGGTCGAAGCCTATGGGTTTGATATCAGCGGTGGCATCGAAGGGAACATCACCAACACAGGCACGATCCACGCGGAAGGTCATGGTTATTCCTCGGCCACCGTTGCAGGTTTTGACATCTCAGGTGGTCTGGAAGGCGACTTCAACAACTCGGGAACCATCACAGCTATCGCGACGGATCAGACGGAAGAGGCCGAAGCCTACGGTGTCGACATCAGCGGCGGTGTCGTCGGGAACGTAACCAATTCCGGTACGATTCATGCCGAAGGTCATGGGTATTCTTCGGCGACGGTGTCGGGTTTTGAAATCTCCAGCGGGCTTGAGGGCAACTTCCTTAACTCAGGTACCATCTCTGCGGTCGCAACCGACCAAACCGAAGAGGCCGAAGCCTACGCGATCTATATCAGCGGTGGAACAACCGGAGACATCACGAACAGCGGCTCGATTTCGGCCAACGCCATAGGCTTTAGCGAAGCGACTGCAGCTGGTGTTTATGTCACGTCCGGTCTGGAAGGCGACTTCAACAACTCTGGCTCGATCACCGCGGTCGCGACCGACAATACCAGTTCTGCCGAAGCCTATGGGTTCTACAGCAGTGGTGAGGTGACCGGCAATATCACCAACAGCGGCACGATTGATGCTACAGCCAACAATCTGGATACGGCTTCGGCCTATGCTTATGGCATTTTCCTTTCGTCCACTTTGGACGGTACGCTGTCAAACTCGGGCGTTGTGACGGCCACCAGCGTTGCAACCGATGACAACGCTGAATCCCGTGCCATCTATCTGCGCGACGATACTGATGCGGTGATCCAGAATAGTGGCGAAGTCTCCGCAACAGCAACCAGCGAAAGCGATGCCTCGGCCCATGCGGTTTATATTCGCGGAGCCTATTCCGGCGATCTGACCAACTGCGGAACGCTGTCGGCAGAGGCCCGGATCAACATGGGCACAACCGAAGCCGCCGCCAGCGCTGCCGGTGTATGGGTTGAGGATATGCAGGGCACATTCTCGAACACCGGTACGATCACCGCAACGGCTTCGGGGGCGCTGGAATCTGAGGCCTATGGCCTGTATTTCGAGAACTTCGATGGCGAGATCACCAATGTCGGGCAAATCTCGGCCACCTCGGATACGGGTAATGCCTATGCGATCTTCCTGGGAACAGGAACAGGCACGCTGAACCTGGTCACGTCGGACCAGGTCGAAGGGTTGATCCGCGTCGAAGATCACAACGTCAATCTGGACGCGGCCGGTCAAAGCGCGATCTTCTCGTTTGAGGATGCGGACCCCGGTGAAGGCGCCTTTGTCACCACAACCTCAGACCCGAATTCCGGCTGGTTTGTGCAGGACGAAGGCGGTTCCGCCCCGGTCTATGCCAGCGTGGTCGCCTCGGACGTTCTGATATCGTCTGACGTCGTGGCCTATTATGGCAACCTTCTGAGCGGTTCGACCGGTGCGCTTGGCTATGACGCGCAGGGTCAGGTCACGCGTAACGCAACAACCGGCCGTGTTTCGGGCCTGACCTTTGGCGGGTTCCGCCCCTATGCCGCGGTTGATCTCGCCTCGCGCCGGTTCGAAAACGTGCCCGGCAGCGATACGGATGTGAACAGCGTGAACGGATCGGTCGGCTATTCCGGCCAACTCGACAGCGGTTTGGCCGTGGCGATCGGTCTGGGTGTCTTCCGCGCCGATGGTGATACGGACACCACCGATTTCGACACGGACGGGGTTTACCTGGACGCCGCGATCGGACGCCAGTTCGGGGCCTACACGGTTGAGGCCGGTCTGGGGTATGGCTGGTTGTCGACTGATCGGTCGCGCGAGATTGTGGGCAGCAATGATGCGGATGCTGACTATGATAGCACCCTGCTGACGGCCTATCTGGGGGTCGAACGGTCCTTCGAAGCCAGCAACGCCTTTGACCTGCTGGCCTTCGGTGATCTGCGCTACACCCGCCAAGAAGACGACGGCTATACGGAAACCGGATCTTCGGCCAATGCAACTGTGGGCGACAGCACCACAGAGGTGATCGAGGCACGTCTGGGGCTTGAAGCTGAAAAGGCATTGGGCAACGGAGGCATCCTGATCGGCCAGGTGGCTGGCGTTCTGCGCCGGGGTCTGGGGGATAGCGATGCGACGGTTTCACTGTTCGATACCACTCAGACGCTGACCTTCGCCTCGACCGACTTCAATGGTGCCAGCATTCTGCTGGGGTACGAACATGAGCTGGTCACCAACCTGCAGTTCGAAGCGAATGCCGAGCAGGAGATTGGCGACGACGCTCAGGGGCCGAATTTTCAAGCCGGGCTCAGATGGTCTTTCTGATCTGGGATAAATCCAACTGAACCAAACAATTTAGGCCCGGGCAATCATCTGCCCGGGCCCTTTTTTTTGACTGGCCCGTTTTGGGCCACCGCTATTCAGTTCTGTTGCGTTACTGCCCCAAAGCCACACCTTCGCGGCGTGGGTCGGCGGCCCCGATCAGCTGTCCATCCTTGATCAGGATTGCATGCAGGCCCGAGTTCAGGTCAACCGTCTTGACCTCATGACCCTTGGCCGTCAACGCCTCAACGAAATCAGCAGCAGAAGTTTCCTGTTCCACATCCATGCTCGATCCGTTGCGGTGCACGAAATGGCCGGTCTCGATGGCGTCCTGCGGGTCCATGTCCCAATCAAGGATCGCGATGATGGTCTTGGCCACATAGTTGATGATGCGGCTGCCGCCGGGCGAACCGATCAGCAGATAGGGCTCACCATCCTTCATCACGATGGTCGGCGACATCGAGCTGCGCGGACGCTTGCCACCTTCGACCCGGTTCGCCACCAGACGGTCGCCATCCTTGGGCGCGCGGTCAAAGTCGGTCAGCTCGTTGTTCAGCAGGAAGCCCCGAACGAAGACACGGCTGCCAAAGAAGGTCTCGATGGTCGTGGTCATCGACAGCGCGTTGCCGTACTGATCGCGGATCACGATATGGCTGGTGCCGGGGCGATCGGGGTTCTGCGACGGAGCAAACAGCGCGGTGTGATCGCGCGGCGGCTCACCTGCCGAGCGCTTTTCACTGGCGGCTGCCGGGTCGATCATTTCCGAACGCAGTTTCAGGTAATCCTTGTCCAGCAGACCTTTGACCGGGACGTCAACGAAATCGCTGTCAGCCATATACAGCGCGCGGTCAGCATAGGCCAGCTTGGCGGCCTCGGCGTAGAGGTGCGCCAGCTCAGCGTTCCAGCCGATGCCTTTGAGGTCAAAGTTGTTCAGGATGCCCAGAATCTGCCCAACGGTCAGCCCCCCCGAGGTCGGCGGACCCATGCCGCAGACGTCATAGCCGCGATAATCGGCACAAACGGCGGGGCGAACCTTGACGCGATAGGCGGCCATGTCTTCCAGCGTGATGTTGTTTTCCACTTTCGAGGTGGAGTCCGCCGCAGCAACGATATCCTCAGCGATCGGGCCGTGATAGAAGGCGTTCGCGCCCTGATCGGCCAGAATACGCAGAGTCTCGGCGAAATCGGGATTCTTCAGCAGGGTGCCTTCGGCCAGCGGGCTGCCATCTTCGTTGAAGAAATATTCCTTGGCACCGGGGAAGACGTCCAGATAACGTTCACGGTCAATGGTCGACTGGATCGAGTTTGCCATACGCGGCGACACTTCGAACCCGTTCTCGGCCTGTTCGATGGTCGATTGGAACAGCGAGGCCCAGTCTTTCTTGCCATAGAGGTTATGGGTCACTTCCATCAGACGCAGGATGCCCGGCACACCCACGGCCTGCCCGCCCGAGATCGCCTCGGCAAACGGGATCTTCTCACCTTCGGCGTTCAGGAACCGTTCTGGCGTGGCCTTGGCGGGCGCTTTCTCGCGCGCGTCAAAGGTGGTCAGCGTTTTGGATTCCGCATCCCAGTACAGCAGGAACGCGCCGCCACCGATGCCCGAGGATTGCGGCTCGACCAGGTTCAGCATCAGTTGCACAGCGATCATCGCATCCGCTGCAGTACCGCCTGCGGCCAGCACGTCATAGCCTGCCTTGGCGGCAATCGGGTTGGCGGCTGAGACCATGAACTCAGTTCCAGTGACGGAGTCCTTGTCTTCCCATCCGTACCCGTATTCCGGCGCAGGGTCCTGCGCGCTGGCCGAGCCCGCAATGACCCCAAGGGCCAGCGCGACGCTGGTTCTTAATATTGTCCTCATCATTAAGTCCTCCGATTGATGACGGGATTTTCTGAGAAACTGTTTACACTGATACTTTGGTCACATTTTCCTCATGCGGGCGTCAGCGAACCACGTATACGGATGCAGTTGAGTGTCTGACGACTCTGGCGGCGTTTGGGCCGAGGAGGTAGTCTTTGAGGTCTGGTTTGTGGGCTCCGATGACGATGAGGTCTGAGTCGGCGTTGTCGGCGGTTTTGA
>NZ_JBQFTY010000004.1:0-460314 GCF_056538885.1 Ruegeria sp. BE1 | reverse complement strand
AGAGCGTTTCGGGTTTTACCTGAATCACTCTGTGACACGAATGTCCCGAGAACGCCGCAGGCGTGGCAGGGTATTCGTGTCTCAAGTTAAATCCGAAACGCTTTAGCAGATCATCCAAACACTTAAATCCAAGCCGGGGTGCGATGCGCTCCGGCTTTTTTTGTTGCCTGCAAAGGTTATCAATTGGTGTGCGTGGGGTTCGTTTCGGTCAGAGGGTGTAAACACACGGCACCGCACTGTGGCGCGCAATCAAATTGCCGACTCGACAGCCTTAGGAGGACGCCCGTGTCACAGACTTCACCCCGATTGAACCTTCCGTTCCTGCAGCCCTCGCAAGCCCAGAAACACGTCACACACAACGAAGCCTTGCGGCAGCTGGACCTGATCACGCAATTGACGGTGGCCTCAACAGACGCCTCCACGCCCCCTGCGGTCCCGGATCAGGGTGAGGTGCACGCGCTGGGTGCCGCCGCCACAGGCGATTGGAGCGGACAGGCCGGAATGCTGGCGGCCTGGCTCGACAATGCCTGGCACTTTGTCTCACCCGGCATTGGCTGGCGCGCCTGGGATGAAAGCGCGGGACAGATCAAAATCTGGGATGGCAGCGCCTGGGTCGACGCGCCGGTTCCGATGCAAAACCTCGACGGTTTGGGGATTGAGACCAGCTATGACAGTACCAACCGTTTGTCGGTGCGGTCCCCTGCAACATTGCTCAGCCATGAGGGCGCGGGCCATCAGCTCAAGATCAACAAGGCTGATGCGGGCGACACCGCCTCCCTTTTGTTCCAGTCCAACTGGACAGGCCACGCCGAGATGGGGTTGGCAGGCAGTACCGGGTTTTCGATCAAGGTCTCACCCGACGGCGCCACATGGACGGACGCGCTCAGCTTTGATCCTGCGTCCGGGATCGCCAGCGGCGCCGCCATTCAGACCAGCGCAGACGACACGACAGCCGGCCGCCTGATGCGCGCGGATTACGGCTATGGCCCGGGCAATCTGCTGGGCGCAGTGGCTGAAACCAGTGGTGTACCGACCGGGGCAGTTATTGAACGCGGGTCAAACGCAAACGGCGATTATGTGCGCTTTGCGGACGGCACCCAGATCTGCACTATCGCCCTTCCCGCCACGGCCTGCACGAATGCCCAAGGCGCTCTGTTCGCCAGCGACGCGGCAGTTTGGGATTTTCCAATGGCCTTCGCCCCCGGAACAACCGTTGCGCTCGGCGGAAGTGGCGGTGCAAGCACCCGGTTCATGGGGTTTGATGCGCCGACCGGCACTCAGGTCGGCTACACGGTCCTGTCCACTGCAAATGATGCAACTGAATTGGCAGCGACGGCCACGGCCATCGGGCGCTGGTACTAAACGGCCAAAGTGCCCGGGTCACAGCCCGGGCTTTCCCAAACGCGAACACAAGCGCAACTTGCCCATGGGCATGCAGGGCACGCGGTTGGATCAGGGTTTCAGTTCGTTGATCGACGTCACCCCGATCTGGGCCATTGTGATGCTGAGCTCTTGGCTGAACACATCCCAAAGCTGCTGCAGACCCGCCTCGCCCGCTGCGGCCATGGCAAACTGCAGAACCCGGCCAAAGAACACAAAGTCTGCACCCGCAGTCAGGGCCTTGGCGACATCTTCTCCGCTTAGCAATCCGCTATCGTAAAACAATGGATACGCATGGCCCACGGCAGAGCGGATCTGGCGCAAGGCATCAAACGCCGCCGGGGCGCTGTCCAATTGCCGCGCGCCGTGGCTTGAGACCTGAACGGCATCCGCCCCAGCCTCTTTGGCGGCCAGTGCATCCTCAGAGTTCAGAATCCCCTTCACAACCAGCGTCCCATCCCAACGATCGCGAAGCTGCGCCAGCGTATCCCATGTTGCCTTTGCCCGGCTTTCCGTGCGGTCAAAGTCGTAGCCATCCATCAGAAAATTGCCCATCTGCGGCTTTCCGGCCTTCAAGGTCGCCAGAGACCATCTGGGATGCAGCGCGAAATCCACGAACTGACGCGGCCCGATACGGAAGGGCATCTTGAACCCGTGGCGCAGCTCTCGCGGGCGGCGGCCGACCTCGGGGACATCGACGGTCAGAACCAAGGTCTCGTACCCCGCCGCGCGCGCCCGGTCGACCAGCTTGAGCGTCCCCGCACCGTCCCCGCTGAAGTATAGCTGGAACCAGGCGTTGCCCTCGGCCTGCTCGATGATCTGCTCCATGGGGGTCGAGGCTACGGTCGACACCCCCAGCGGCACCCCATGGCGCGCGGCCAGACGCGCCAGCATCAGATCGGCGCCTGGCGCGGACAGGTTGCACATGCCCATCGGCGCGATGCCAAAGGGGCGCTGAGCGGGTTTGCCAAAAACCTGGGTTGCCAGTGAGCGGGTGCTTACATCCCGCAACACACGCGTCTGCAACGTCATCGCATCCAGCGCGGCGCGATTGCGGGCCGCCCCGACCTCGCGCCCGGCGGCCCCGTCAATATAGTCGAACACCATCCAAGGAAGACGCCGCCGCGCCAGACGGCGGGCATCTTCGGCGCTGTGGATGGTGTAGGCCGGCATCAGCCCTCGACGGCTTTCATGAACCGGTCGCGGATCGCCACAGGGTCCATCGTGATCGGCGGCATCTTGGCATTGCCGCTTTCGCATTTGCTGACGATGATGGTCATCTGCTTGGCGTCCAGCGCCTCTTGCAGCACGCGGCCGGTGTCTTCGGCCTGGCATTCGATCACCCGCTCGCACCCTGCTGCCTCAGCCATTTTCGCAAGCGAGGTCTTTTGTCCGGCATAGGTCGGCTGATCCCCGGTTGAGCCATAAGAGCCATTATCCACGATCAGCAGGATGTAATTGTCCGCCACGTTGTTGGCGATGGTCGGCAGCGTGCCCAGATTGGTCAGGATCGAACCATCCCCGTCGATCACGATCACCGGTTTGGGTTGCGACAATGCCAGCCCGAGGCCGATGCTTGAGGCCAACCCCATGGTACCCAGCATGTAGAAGTTGGTCGGCTGGTCATCGATTGCGTGCAATTCCTGGCTGGGGATGCCGATATTGCAGACCACCAGTTGGTCCCGCAGGATCGGGGCGATTTCTTTCAGAATCTCAGAACGGATCATTGGTCGCCATAGCCTCCCCAGAAATTGGCGTCGGTCAGGATGGCGACCGGCTTGTTGCACATGAAGGTGTATTTCAGGATCGCGTCCAGTTCCTCGACATCCTGCTGGTGGTGGAAATGGTAGGTCGGGATGTTCAGCTGCGCCAGCAGCGCCTTGGTATGCACCGCCATTTCCACCTGACAGGCGATGGGTTCGCGCAGCTCTCCGCGATAGGAAATAAGCATCGGCAGCGGCATGCGGTAATACTGGATCAACGTGGCCAGCGTGTTGATCGTCACCCCGATGGCGGTATTTTGCATGATGATGGCGGGGCGCTTGCCGCCCATCCAGGCACCTGCGCATAGGCCCATCCCTTCGTCTTCCTTGTTCGAGGGGATGTGGTAGATGCCCTCGCGCCGGTCAATCTCATCAATGACCCCGGCCAGTTGCTTGCACGGGACGGTGGTGACAAACGAAATACCGTTTGCCACCAGATCGTCGGTGATCCTTGTGTCTATATTCATCTGCGGTCTGTCAGTCCTGTTTGGGGCGCAAAGCGCGCGATTGACGGTTAGATTTGGCGATGGACATGCACGGCACATTTGGCGTGGCGAACCACGCGCGATGCGGTCGAGCCCAGGAAATAATCGCTCAGTCCCGGTTTGTGCGAGCCGATGACGATACAGTCGAACCCATTGTCATTGGCATAGTCGATGATGGTACGGGCGGTGTGCCCCTTGACGATTTCGGGCGAGACGCCCTCAAGCCCTTCGGTCTTTTCGCGCAGCAGCATCGAAGCCGCGCGGAACCCATCGGCGACCATGTCCTTGTCGAGATAGGCACTGACCGAGCCCTGAGGCATCTCATAGACATGCAGTGCCACAATTTCGGCCCCTGCGGCGGACACAGCGCGGGCCACCTCAAGCGTATGCCCTGAAATGCCGTGATCCAGTGCCATGGGAACGAGAATTTTCTTATACATACATGCCTCCGTTTCTGCCGGGTCTAGCCCCAGGGGGCGAGGATGATCTTCGGGGCCGCCACATCCCCCTTGCGCAGGTCACGAAATGCCTGCGACCCCGCCGAGAGGGGGCGTTCCTCAATCCAGTCGAGCGCACCCAGACGGCCGTCAAATATCGCCTCGGCGGTTTGGCGGAAATCCTCGGCCGTATAAGTATAGGTGCCGATAAACGTGATCTCCTGCAAGGTCATACGGCGAATATCCAGCCCTCCGCTATCTTCGCCCAGCCCGACATGTACGATCACGCCCCCCGGCTGCACCTGTCCCGAGGCGGTGGCGCGCGTTGCTGAATACCCCACCGCGTCGATCACCAGGGGAAAGTGATCCTGCGCCGCATTGACCACGTGGAACGCGCCTGCGTCGTGCAGAAATGCCCGCCGCAGATCGCTGGGCTCGGTGATCACGACCTCCGTGACCCCCATCGCGGACAGGGCCAGCGCTGCGGCAACCCCGATTGCCCCGCCGCCGATCACCAGCGCCCGGCGCTCCATTGACGGGTGCAAAGCCTCAAGGCCCAATCGCACCGCATGCCAGCCCACCGCCAGCGGTTCGGCCAATGCGGCTTTGGCGAAACTCACGTGGTTCGGCACTTCAACCAGATTTGTTTCAGGCATGGCGACATATTGGGCAAAGGCCCCTTCGCGCGGCGGCATCGAGATGATCTGGCGCGTCGGGCACAGGTTCTCGCGCCCTGCCAGACAGGCCGCACATGTGCCACAGGTGACCAGTGGATTGATCGTCACCCTTGCCCCATCGCGAGGGCCTCCGACGATAGTCCCGGCGGCCTCATGCCCCAGGATCAGCGGGGCGGGGCGTCGCGCGTCGTGGCCCAAAAACGCGTGCATGTCCGAGCCGCAAATACCAACGGCTTCGACCCGGATCAGACGTTCGCCATCGCGCGGGTGGGTGTCGGGCACATCCCGAAACGCCACTTGTTCCACAGCTTCATAGACCAGCGCCTTCATTTCGCAGTGAACCCCCCGTCAACCATCAGCACCTGCCCGGTGACATAATCCGAGGCGCTTGAGCACAAGAACAGGATTGGCCCGTCGATGTCTTCCAGCCGCCCGTTTCGCTGAATGCAGGTCTGGGCCGCATTGCGGGCCGCGCGTTCCGGGTCATCGAACACGGCTTGCGTCAGCTCGGTCGGAAAGAACCCCGGCCCGATGGCGTTGGCGGTGATGCCGTGAGGGGACCATGCCTCGGCCATGGCACGGGTCAATTGCCCCACCCCTGCCTTTGTCGCGCCATAGGCGATGCCACCGGGAAAGGCGCGCGTTGTTTGCAGGGATGCGAAATTCACGATCCTCCCCCAGCCGCGCTGCTTCATCGCGGGAACCATCGCCTGGCTCAGGAAGAACGGCGCGCTGAGATTCAGCGCCACGGTCGCATCCCACCCATCGGCCGAGACATCATCCGCCGCCTCGCGGGTGTTTATCCCCGCCGCGTGAACAAGGATGTCCGGCGGACCGAATTTGGCCCCAACCTGCGCGACAAGCGCATCGATGCCGGACCGATCCCCAACATCGGCGGTGACGGTATCTGCAGCCTCTCCCAGTTCCTCCTGCAGGTCGGCCAAAGCCGCAGCGCGGCGGGCCACACCGATCACGCGCGCACCAGCAGCGGTCAGCGTCACAGCCACCCGACGACCCAGACCGGAACTGGCCCCGGTGATACAGGCCACCCGCCCCGTCAGGTCAAAAAGCTGTCTTGGGTCATCCATCTGCGGTCAGGTCGAACTGTTCGTCGGGGAAATACTTGGCCAGACGCACATCAGCGGCGCGGGCATGCCCCTCCATCCCTTCCAGCCGTGAAATCCGCGCTGTCGCCACGGCGATGGATTTCGAGCCTTCCCGCGTGGCGCGCTGCCAGGTGACGATCTTCATGTATTTATGCACGCTCAGCCCGCCCGTATAGCTCGCCGCGCCCGAGGTCGGCAGCACGTGGTTGGTGCCGGTGGCCTTGTCGCCATAGGATACGGTCGTCTCTTCGCCCAGAAACAACGAACCATAGCAGGTCAGCCGACCCAGCCACCAATCTAGATCATCGGCCTGAACCGTCAAATGTTCCGGTGCATATTCGTCGGAACAGGCGGCCATTTCTTCGCGGTCGGAACACACGATAATCTCGGCATAGTCCCGCCACGCGGCGGCGGCGTTTTCGCGGTTCAGCTCGGGCAGATCGTCGATCAGCGAGGGCACCAACTCCATGACCTTTTGCGCCAGCACCCGATCATCCGTCACCAGCCAGACGGGCGAGTTGTAGCCATGCTCGGCCTGGCTGACCAGATCGGTGGCCACCACATGCGCGTCGGCGCTGCTGTCGGCCAGGATCAAACTGTCGGTCGGGCCTGCGATCATGTCGATGCCGACCTTGCCGTAGAGAATGCGCTTGGCCTCGGCCACGAACTGATTGCCGGGGCCGACAAGGATGTTTGCACGCGGCAGGCCGAACAGGCCATAGGTCATCGCCGCCACGCCCTGAACACCACCCATGGCCAGAATGCTGTCAGCGCCGCAGATATGCGCGGCATAAACAATTGCAGGCGCGACCCCCTCGCCCGGACGGGGCGGAGAACAGGCGGTGATGTGGCGGCACCCGGCCACCTTGGCCGTCGTCACCGTCATGATCGCACTGGCGATGTGGCTGTACCGGCCACCGGGCACGTAGCATCCCGCCGCATCCACCGGGATCGCCTTTTGACCGGCGACAAAGCCCGGCACGATCTCCATCTGCACATCCGACACGGTGGCCTTTTGCGTTTCGGCAAAGCGGCGCACGTTGTCATGGGCAAAGCGGATGTCTTCCTTCAGCTTCTCGGGCACCAGCGCGATAGCGGCGTCGATCTCGTCCTGGGTCATCAGGACGTTGCCCTCGAACTTGTCGAACTTGGCGGCATATTCCAGCGCCTTGGCATCGCCGCCTGCCTCAATATCGGCCAGGATGGTCTTGACCGTATCATGCACCTCAGTGGCATGAGATTGCGCCGTCAAAGTCGCCTTTTTGAGATAGTCACGGGGCATAGTCAGCAGGTCCTATTGGTAGATTTCAGGAAGCAAGGTGGTCGAAACCGCCGGTACATAGGCGATCAGGATTACCACGATCAGCATGGTCAGAACAAAGGGCACGGCGCGGGCCGCGATCTTGAGGATGGACTCGCCCGTGATGCCCGAGACGACGAACAGGTTCAGCCCCAGCGGCGGGGTGATAAAGCCCACACCCAACGCGGTGATCATCATGATGCAGAACTGGATCTCATTCATGCCGATGTTGTCCGCCAGCGGTTTCAGGATCGGAGCAAGGATCACGATATTCGGTGTCGTCTCCATGACACAACCCGCGGCGATCAGGATGCCGATCATCAGCAGGATCAGCAGATACGGATCATCGGTCATCGAAGTCACGGCAGTCACAAAACCCTGCGGCACGCCCATGATCGCCAGCGCCTCGGCCAGCGGGGCCGAAAAGGCGATGATCGGCAGGATCACCCCGTTCACCTTGGCCGAACTCACCAGCATCGACGGGAAATCAGCCAGTGTCAGCGTGCGCAGGATGAAGCCCATGATGATGGTGACGACCACGGCGGTCGCGCCCGCCTCGGTCGGCGTCAGGCGGCCCGAGAAGATGCCGTAGAAGATGATCCCCGGCACGATGAACGCATACCAGCCGGATTTCAGCGCTTTGCCCAGATTGGCCAGCCATTCGCCCATCGTCATCATGCCACCGCCCTCATAGGCGTAGATGCGGTTCATGATAATGTTGGTCACAAGGATCGAGATCAGAATGGCCAGACCGGGGATCAGCGCGGCCAGAAACAGCGTGGATGCCGAAATCCCCAGCACAAGACCGATGATGATATAGGCGATCGAGGGCGGGATCAGGATGCCGGTACAGGCCCCGGCGGCCACCAGCGCACAGGCATAGGGGCGGGGATAGCCGCTTTCGACCAGTCGGTTGATGGTCATCCGACCCACAGCAGCCGCGCCCGCGGCGTCCGAACCCGAGATCGCGGCGAACATGCCACAGACCAGAACCGTAGCCGATCCGAAACCGCCCTTGGCAAAACAGGTCAGCGCCTCGGCCACGTCCAGAAACTTGCGCGACAGGCCAGTGCGGACCAGAACGTCGCCCGTCAGGATGAACAGCGGCACGGCGGTCAGGGCAAAGGCGTCGATACCAGTGAACAGGCTTTCGCCCACAAGGCTCAGCGGCAGGTCGCCGGACATGACCAGCATGACGATGGCCGCTGTGCCGATGGCGGCCCAGACGGGCACGGCCAGCGCAATCAGGCCAACGAACAGGATGACAGGCAGGTAGAAATCCCAACCCAGTTCAACAGTTTGATTGAGGGAACCCCAAAGCATCGTGATCTCCCTCAGTCAAACAGCTTGTCGCCTTCGAAGACGGGCTTGCCCTCCCTCAGGCATTTCAGATCGCGCATCAGGGACTGGATCAGCCGCCAGATCATCAACGCAAAACCGGTGGGCACGGCCATCAGGAACCAGACCTTTGACACCCGCAACCCATCCGTGACCGATCCGAACTTGGCCGAGACATGCACCGCCTCATAGGACCAGTAGAGCGCAATGACCGCCACACCGAACATCACCAGATCGCCAAAGATATACAGCAGCGCCTTGGGGCGCGGCCCGAGGTAGTGCATGATCACGTCGATGCGAATATGGGCGCGTTCCTTGACCGCCGCCGCAGCGCCGATCCACGCAAGGTAGATAAAGGAATAGCGGACGATCTCTTCGCCCCAGATCGACGAGAATGCAAAAATCTCGCGCCGAAGGACCTCGATGGCCATGGTGATGACCAGCATCACGTAGAACACCAGCAGCAGCCAGCGCTCGGCATTGCGGTCTATGTTTTGAAGTAGGGTCATCTGTTCCCTCGGCGTGCGGGCAGTCAGGCGCGCCTTCTGGTCCGGGCGTTTACCGGCCTGACTGCATGAGGTTGTGGCGGGCGATCAGGCGTCGTGGACGTAGTATTTGCCCTGCGTACCTGCGGCCTCGACCAGTTTTTCGAACGCATCCATCGATCCGGCGAGTTCGGTCTTGAACGGATCCCATTCGGCGTTCTGATAGCCACCGACGCTTTCCCATTCGGCCAGTTGATCGGAACTGAGCGAATGGAACTCGACCCCTGCCTTGTTCAGCTCAGCCATCGCATAGGCGCGGGCCGACGGCACTTTGGCCAGGTTCTGATGGCTGGTCATTTCCGCACCCCACATGATGCCTTCCTGCACATCGGCGGGCATCGAGTTGAACCACTCCAGGTTACAGGAATAGACCTGACTGTCCGGCACCGCCTGCGTGAAGGTCACGTGGCTGAGGATGTCCTTGAAGCCGAACACAAACAGCGCGCCCACCGAGGGATCGAGCGCATCCGCCACACCCTGCTTGATGGCCGAGGGCGTCTCACCCCAGGCAACCGGCGTCGGGTTCGCGCCCGCCATACGGTAATATTGCTGCAACATCTTGGAACCCGGAACGCGGAATTTCACACCGCTCATGTCGGCTGGCGTAATAATGGCGTTGCCGCCCTGACGCACCGCAACCACGCGCGGGTCGATCACCACATAGAACAGCGCCTTGAACCCGGCGGCCTCGACCTTGGGGTGCACTTCGTTCTTCCATGTGTCGGAGGTCACAAGATTAGTGAATTTCTGGTTCGAGCCGCACAGATACGGCATGTTGATCAGGTCAACGGTCGACGCAAAGGGCGCGAAATTCGACAGCGAATGCTGAGCCGCCTGAATGGTGCCGCCCTGAACCTTTTGCACCAGCGATCCGCCCGCACCCAGCTGACCACCCGGCGCCAGTTTCACATAGACTTTGCCGTTCGTGGCGTTCTGGATGTTTTCCTTCAGGTCCAGCTGCATGATCGGATAGCTGCGCGACGCGCCCAGCACATAGGCCGTGGCGATGGTCATCACGTGGTCGGCGGCCTTTTCACGCTCGCTTTCTTCCTTGGCGGTCTGCGCTGCGGCCTCGGACGACCACAACACGCCCCCCGCCCCGGCAACCAACGCCGCCGTAAATGCACCCGTAGCGCTGAGTTTCAGAAAGTTGCGGCGCTCTGCCGAGGCCAGTTCAGTTCTGTCGTCATTCATTGATTGCCCTCCCAAGCAAAAAAGTCAGCTGTCGCTTTCTGCGTCGCGGTCAGCCTCCTTTTTCAGAATTGCGACAACGAACAGGATCGACGCCGCGAACAGGACCAACATTTCTCCGACATCGCCAAGAAACGCGCCGCCCGCAAAAGCCCCCATTGCAACATTCGCAAAGTAGATCACGAAGACGATGATGGATGCGGTCAGAAACATTTTCCCGGACTCTCCCAAGATTCGGTCCAAGGTCATTTGTAAGCGCTTACATGCAAAATGCAAGCGCTTACATATTTGCTTTCATAAAGCCCCCATTGCGTCTACACTTATAGGCAAATGCAAATGGCAGGTTTGAGAATGTCAAAACTTCGAACGGCACCGACGCTGGATGATGTTGCCAAAATGGCCGGAGTTTCGACCGCAACCGTGTCGCGCTGTCTGAACTCTCCTGACCGGGTGGTCGAAGCGACGCGCCAGCGGGTTCAGTCTGCTGTGGATGCGCTGGGGTATATGCCCAACTTTGCCGCGCGGGTGATGGCGGCCAAACGCAGCCTGACCATCGGCGCCATCATCCCAACCATGGAAAACGCGATCTTTGCCCGTGGTCTGCAGGCGTTTCAGGAAGAGTTGCACGCACACGGATACACGCTGCTGGTCTCAAGCTCGGCCTACAAACCCGAGATCGAGGAAGAACAAATCCGAACCCTCATCGCGCGCGGGGCGGACGCGTTGCTGCTGATCGGCCATGACCGCGACCCGCAGATTTATCAGGAGCTTGAGCGCCGGAAAATCCCCGCCCTGATCGCGTGGTCGTTTCTGCCGGATGCGCAATTGCCGTCGGTCGGGTTTGACAACCGCGCCGCCATGGCTGAGCTGGCAGATCGTGTGATCGGGCTGGGGCACCGACGGATCGGGGTGATCTCGGGCATTCGCGAGGGCAATGATCGCGCGCGGCTGCGGATCAAAGGGATTGAGGATGCGATCTTTCGCCACGGCATGTCATTATCGGACCTGACAATCATCGAAACGCCCTATGAAATCGAAAACGGCACTGCGGCGTTTGACACATTGATGTCGCAGGGCGTTCGGCCCACCGCGATTCTGTGCGGCAACGATGTTCTGGCCGTGGGGGCCCTGCATCGGGCACGCGAACTGGGGCTGAGCGTGCCGCGCGATGTGTCCATCACCGGGTTCGACGATATTGAGCTGGCACGCATTGCCTTACCTGCCCTGACAACCGTTCACGTCCCGCACCGCGAAATGGGGCGCAGGGCGGCAATAGAGCTGACCTCGATGCTGGAACAACGCTCTGACGGGGCCGGAGCGCGCTTGACCACGCATATTGTCGACCGTCAATCGCTCGGGCCGCCGGCCACGCCCTAGGCGGCCTCGGCCTCCATAGTGCGGAAATCGGTCCTCAGCCAGTTATGACTATTCCCCATCGGATCGGTAAAGTGTTGCCGGATCAGCTGAGTCATCACCTTCTGGATCAGTTTTGAGGTCGTCTCGGGATACACCTCGGTCGTGAACAGCGATACCGTTCGCACAAAGTTGCGCCCCGGAAACGGGATGGCCTTGACGCTGTCATGGAACCGTTGGGCGCGGTGGAAACAGGCGGCGGTTGTAATCGCCCAGCCACTGCCCTCGGCCACCAGCCCGATGATCGAGTGGTTGCACTCCATCTCGAACCGGTTGGGCAGGTTGTATTTGCTGCGGGTCAGCTGAATCTCAATCTGTTTGCCGATCATGTAGTCGCGCGAATAGCGCAGCAGGGGCAGTTCCGCGTCGGGTTTGAGCAGATCCTCGGGCGCGCCTTGGTAAGCGTTGGGCAAAATCACGATGAACGGATCGCGCATCAGCGGGTATTCGATCAGCCCTTCGGTCCGTTCCGATGGGCGCGTGGCTACCCCGGCATCCAGCTTATGTTCCTGAAGATTGGCGATGATTTCATGGCTGGGGCGGGTGTAGTGGCGAAAGCTGCAGCGCGGCAGGGCCTGCGCCAGAAAGCGGAACAGATCTGGCGCGATCTGGTTGTCGAAATCATCGATCAAGGCCAGGCGCAGATCGGTTGCATGTTGCCAGTTGCCTGACCGTATTTCAGCCTCGCCCCGCTTCAACACGGTCAGCCCGTCGCGCACATAGCGGGCGAAGACTTCGCCCGCAGGGGTCAGGCCCATTGGTCGGCGTCCGTGATCGACCAGTTCGACCCCCAGCGCGCTTTCAAGGCTGCGCAGGTGATTGGACACGGTACTGATCGACAACCCGGTTTCGGAGGCGACTTGTTGAATTGATCCCGATTTGGCGACCAGCCGGAACACTTCCAGCCAGCGCAGGCTAAGAGATTTCGACACGTGCCCCACCCATTGTTTCGATTTCTTCGAAACGGAGCCAAGCAGAGTTTTTGGCCTGCGGCAATGGGGAACTTGGTCCGAGGGGTGGAAATCAGGCTCTCACCCGTTCAAATCCGGGGTCATAAGGGGATGGGGGAATGACCGTGGCGCGCACCATCTGGCCGCAGGAATCCAGCTCGATTTCAGTTCCGACCTCGGCCAAAGCCGGTTCCACAAAAGCATGCGCAAGGTTCAGGCCGGTTCGATGCCCCCAATCGCCCGAGGTGACAGTGCCGACCACCTGACCGCCCCGCATAAGTGACGCGCCGGGATGGGCGGGCCGTTGAGTTGCGTGAACCTGCAAGGCGACCAGCTTTTTGCGCGGGCCTTCGGCGTGCCGTTTCAGCAGCGCATCGCGCCCGATGAAATCGCCCTTGTCCAGCTTCACAAAGCGCGCCAGACCGGTTTCAAAGGGATCGAACTCCGTGATCAGGTCTGACTTCCAGTGCAGAAAGCTCTTCTCCATCCGCATGGACTCGACCGCGCGGGCGCCAAACAGTTTTAGCCCGTGCGCCTCGCCTGCCTGCCGAAGCGCCAGATGGGCCGCGTAAAGCGAGGCGTTGGGGACATGAATCTCATAGGCAAGTTCCCCGGAAAAGCTGACAGCCATCACCGTGGCCGGGGCAAACCCGACATAGCATTCGCGCAGGCTGAGCCATGGGAAGGCCTCCGCCGACCAGTCGCCGCGCGCGCAGGCCGACAGAACATCGCGGGATTTGGGGCCAGCAAGGATCAGGATGGTCTGGTCATTGGTCAGGCGGCGCAGTTGCACGTCTTCTCCGGCGCGGATATGGCAGGTCAGCCAGTCCATGTCATGGAATTCACTGGCCGCCGCCGACCCATACCAGACCCTCTCGGGGCCTCTGTCACTGGCGGGCAAGTTGGCTACCGTCGCCTCGGCCTTGATCATGCCTTGGTGGTTCAGCAGATAGCCCAGACCAACGCGACCGCCCCGCCGCGTGACGCTGCCACAGACCATCCGATCCAGAAAACTGTGCCGGTCCGCGCCAGTGATCTCAATCCGGTTAAATCCGTTGACCTCGGCCAGCCCGACGCCATCGCGAACATTGGCAACCTCAGCCGCGATCAGATCAAAGGTTTCGTCAAAATCGAAACTGAGCGACGGCGTGAATTCGGACGAGGGCTTGATGTAGTCCACCCTCTCCCACCCGTTGACCACCGTGAACTCGGCGCCCTCAGCCGCCAGCACCGACGTCAGAGGCGTCGTCTTCGCCGGTCGCCCGGCAGGGCGATGTTCATGGGGAAAGTGAAAGCGGAACTCGTTCTGATAGTCTTCGATGGCTTTCAGCGCGGTCAGTTCCACATTCGCATGACCGGTGAACCGACGTGGATCAAGGCACCATGTGTCATAGCACGCCTCGCCATGCACGATCTGCTGCGCCAGCAGCCAGCCATGCCCACCGCCTTCGCCAAGACCCGCCCGCAACCCGATGATGCAGAACGCATTGCGCTTGCCTGGGATCGGCCCGACCAAAGGCGCACCGTCGATCGTATAGGTGATCGGGCCGTTGACCACGGTGTGAACACCGACCTCCATCAGGGCGGGCATGCGGGCAAATGCGCCCTCCAGCACGTCGGTCACCCGATCCAGATCATCGGGGCAGAGCGCATTGACGAAATTCGGATCGATCCCGTCCATGCCCCAGGTCTTGCAGTTCTGTTCGTAGAAGCCCAGCAGCAGCCCGTTCTTTTCCTGCCGACAGTAATAGTCGCTGATCGGGCAGCGCAGCAGAGGCATGCGGTGACCCGCATCGCGGATGGCCGGGATTTCCTCAGTCAGGAAATACTGATGCTCCATCGAGGCGACGGGATGATGCACCCCCATCATCGCACCGACCTCATTCACGCGGTATCCGCAGGCATTGACCACAACATCGCAGTCAATATCGCCATGTTCGGTATGCACGGTCCATGTGTCGTCGCTGTGTTGGGTCAGGGCCGTGACGGGCGTGTTGCGATAGACCTCGGCCCCGGCATTCCGGGCGCGGCGGGCCAGAGCCTGACACAGCTGCGCCGGGTCGATATCGCCATCCAGCGGGTCCCAAAGCCCCCCGATCAGGTTGTCGGTCGAAATCAGCGGGTGCCGTCGCGCGCATTCCTGTGCATCGATCACCTCAAAATGCACGTCCATTCCACGCGCCATCGAGGCGAAGTGTCGATAGCCCTGCATCTGTGCCTCGGTATTGGCCAGACGGATACCCCCATCGCCGTGGTGGTAATTGATCGGATAGTCGGGATCTTCGGCCAGTTCCTTATACAGCCGGATCGAGTGTGACTTCAGCCCCACCATCGTCTGGTTCATGCCGAAATTCGTCACCTGCGCCGCAGAATGCCATGTCGTGCCCGAGGTCAGCTCATTGCGTTCCACCAGAACAACATCTGTCCACCCTTCCTGCGTCAGGTGGTACAGGGTTGAACACCCGGCGATCCCTCCACCGATCACAACGGCTTTGGTGCGTGACTTCATTGGCTCTGCTCCCTTTGGTCTGCCGCCAGTTTTGCGTAACAACAAAGCGATGCGACAACAGGGGCGTGGCCTGTGTGGAAAAATCGAAACTGCGATTGAGGATTCTGAAATTCGCACTTCGCCTTTGCCGAGCGCCCAATTTGCCGCTTAGGCTTTGCCTGACGAACACTTGGAAAGGGGCAGGATGGCAACGGAAGGCAGCAAACGCAGCGGTCGCAAAGCACGCCACGCCCAGCGTGCGGCCAAACCTGTGGTCGATCCCTGCCCACCGGGCCAAAAGGGGGGCGCATTCAAACCGCTGACAGTGCAAGAGCTGGAACACATCTTTGAAACCGCCCTGCGCCTTTTGGAAACGCTGGGCATGGGCAATGTGCCGGACCGTCTGGCCGCCGATCTGCGGGCCGCAGGCGCGCAGCCTAGGGATCAAGACAGGCTGGTCTTCCCACGTGAAATGGTCCAGCGATCCATCCAGACGGCGGCCAAGACCTTTACCTTTCATGGGCGGGATGAGGCGCGCTCGATCCAGGTGGGGGGCGACCGCGTGTATTTTGGCACCGGGGGCGCGGCGGTTCAGACGCTGGATATGGATACGGGGCTGTATCGCCCGTCGACCCTGGCCGATCTGCACGACTTTACCCGTCTGCAGGACACGCTGCCCAATGTCAGCTGGTTTACACGCTGCTGTGTGGCCACCGATGTGCCTGATGTGCGCGATCTGGACATCAACACGGCCTATGCGCTGGTGCGCAATACGACCAAACCGGTGGCGACCTCATTCACGCTGGCCGAAAACGTGGCCCCCATTGTTGAGATGCTGGACATCGTTGCCGGAGGGCCGGGTGAATTTGCCAAACGTCCTTTCCTGAAGGCCCATATCAGCCCGGTGATCTCTCCGCTGCGCTATGGCGAGGACGCGGTGGATGTGGTCTATGAATGCTTGGCCCACAATATCCCGATGTCCTGCATCACTGCCGCGCAGGCGGGGGCAACGGCACCTGCAACGCTGGCCGGGTTTCTGGCGCAGTCTTTAGCCGAAACGCTGGCCAGTCTGGTGATGGTCAACACCATCCAGCCGGGCTTTCCCATGGTGTTTTCGAACTGGCCCTTTGTCGTGGACCTGCGCACCGGTGCCTTTGCGGGCGGCAGTGGTGAGACCGCCATTCTGAACGCGGCATCGGCCCAGATCATCAACTGGCTCGGCCTGCCATCCGGGGTGGCCGCATCGATGACAGATGCCAAAGCAATTGACGCGCAATACGGGGTGGAAAAGGCCATGACCTCTCTGGCTGCGGCACTGGCAGGGGGGAACCTGATCTATGAAAGCTCGGGCATGACGGCGTCGCTGCTGGGGGCCAGTTTCGAAGGCTTTGTGCTGGACAACGAAATGCACTCGCACACCTACCGGGCCTTGCGCGGGATTGAGGTGACCGAGGAAAATCTGGGCTTTGAGGCGATATGCCAGTCCGTTCTGGGGGATGGGCACTTTCTGGGCAGCGCTCAGACCTATGAGGCGATGGAGCGGGATTACTTTTATCCGGCAATTGCCGACAGAAATGCACCGCGCACCTGGCAGGAAGAGGGGGCAACCGACGCGTGGACCGCGGCCCGGGAACAGGCCAGGGACATTCTGGCCACCCATCACCCCACCTATCTGACACCCCAGCAAGACGCCGAGATCCGCGAACGGTTCAACATCTTGATCTGAGGACCTCGGTCATTCCCAAGCGGCATTTCTGCCGTTAGGCTCGCGTCAGGACAAGGGCAGAGGCACCATATGACCAACGCGTTTTTTCAGCCGGTTTCGGCGATGGATCTGGCCCGGTTTGCGGGCATCCCGACCTTCATGCGGTTGCCGGGCATGACGCTGGATCATGACCGCATTGCCGAGGTCGAGCTGGGCCTGATCGGCATCCCCTGGGATGGCGGCACCACCAACCGCCCCGGCGCACGCCACGGGCCGCGCCAATTGCGCGATTATTCGACAATGATCCGTGCGATGAACCCTGTGACGGGTGTTGCGCCGTTTTCGATGGTCAATTGCGCCGATCTGGGGGATGTCGCACCAAACCCGGTGGATATTGAGGATACGTTGAATCGGGTGACGAGCTTTTACACCGACCTGCACGCGCGCGGCATTGCACCGCTAACGGCTGGGGGCGATCACCTGACCACCCTGCCCGTCCTGCGGGCGTTGGCTAAATCCGGGCCGCTGGGTCTGATCCAGTTCGACAGCCATACGGACCTGTTCGACACCTATTTCGGCGGGCATAAATTCACCCATGGCACCCCGTTCCGGCGCGCGGTCGAAGAAGGGCTGGTGGACCCCAAACGCTTTGTCCAGGTTGGCATTCGCGGCACCGCATACAACACCGAGGATGTCGAATGGGGCGAGGCGCAGGGCATCCGCATCATCCGCATCGAAGAGCTGTTCGACAGGGGCATCCACGACGTGATGGCCGAGGTGCGCACCATTGTGGGCACCAAGCCCACCTATTGCACCTATGACATCGATTTTGTGGACCCGACCTTTGCCCCCGGCACCGGTACGCCCGAAATCGGCGGACCGAACAGTTTTCAGGCCCAGCAGGTGATCCGCCAGATGGCCGGCGTGAATCTTATCGGCGCCGATCTGGTTGAGGTCGCGCCCCCGTTTGACCTCGAGGGCGGCACCGCTTGGCTGGGGATTTCGCTGATGTTCGAACTGCTCTGCGTTCTGGCGCAAGCCGTGGAGGCGCGCCGCTAACGGACGTTTTCGGCAATCATCGAGATCATTTCGAACATCACCGCCGCAGCGGTCAGGGCGGTGATATTGTTGGGGCTGTCCTTGGTGGGCATCATGCAAACCACGTCTCCGCCCACGATATTCAGCCCGCGCGCGGCCCGCAAAATTCCCACCGCCTCGTCAATGTCGAACCCCTTCTCGCCCGGTTCCAGATTGGACACCGCAGGCGCGATAGTCGGGTCAAGGCAATCCAGATCGAAGGTGATATAGACCGGACGATCACCCAGCACCTCGCGCGTCTGCGCCACCACGTCCTCTAACCCGCGTTGACGGAATTCGCGCATGGTGACGATGTTATAGCCATAGTCGTAAGACGGTTGCAGCCAGTCCAGACTGCGCGGGTGGCCCCGCAGCCCGATCTGCATCGACCGCGTGGGATCAACCTGCCCCTGATCGGCCAGATACGCGCCCCAATGGGCCGCTGATTTTTTGGCCCCCAGAAAGTGATCGACTTTGGTGAACACATCCGTATGGGCATCCAGATGCAAAAAGCTGATCGGCTCACCCCCGGCCAGTTGGCCCCGCCCCAGCGCTTGCACGATGCCGCCGGTGATCGAATGATCGCCACCTGCCGACACAGGCCGCGCGCCTGTTGCGTCGATGTCTTTATAAAAGGCTGTGATACGCTCGATACAATCCTCATTGTCATTCGCACGTGGGAAGGGCACATCGCCCACATCTGCGATCTTGGCGCTGCTCCAGGGGTCAATTTCAAACACAGAATGCACGCGGCGTTGCACGGCCGAGACATGGCGCAAGGCGCGCGGGCCAAGATGCTGATCCCGCTCGGTCGTGCCGTTGCCGGTGGAATGGGGCACCCCGACCAAGGCGATGTCCTGCCCCTCGGGGCCGGTATTGGGACAGCGGAACAGGGTCGGTATGCCCCACCAGTAAAGATTGTCCATCATCGACTGTTCGTACCGGTCGGCCATCTGCACCCCCTTCAATAAAAAACGCCCCCGGCTGGCGGGGGCGTCTGTGTTCAGATTTTCTCGTCTTCTCGCCGGAAGGCACCCTGCACGATCCGGTCGATGACCATGGCACAGAACAGGATGGCAAAGCCGCCCAGCAGGCCCGGACCCTTGGCCGCGTATTGCAGCGCCTCAAGGATTTCCTTGCCCAGACCGCCGCCGCCGATAAGCGAGATGATCACAACCATCGACAGACACATCAGGATGGTCTGGTTGACCCCCGTCATGATCGAGGGTAGCGCCAACGGGATTTCGACATCCTTCAGCAACTGCCATTTTGAGGCGCCAAAGGCCACGGCGGCCTCTTTGATGCTGTCGGGCACCCCGCGCATCCCAAGCGCGGTCAGACGAATGACCGGCGGCATCCCAAAGATGATCGTCGCCAGAATACCCGGCGGGTTGCCGGTGCCAAAGAACGCGATGATCGGGATCAGATAGACGAACGCAGGCAGCGTTTGCATCAGGTCCAGCACCGGCTCCGCCGCGCGGTAGGCGCGCTGGGATTTGCCGAACCAGATGCCCAACGGAATGCCGAACACCACGCATAACAGCACCGCAGCACCAACCAGTGCCACCGTCTCCATCGCCACATCCCAATAGCCAAGCAACGCGATATAGGCCAGGGACGAGGCGGTAAAGATCGCCACCCGTGGCCCTGCTGCGCGCCATGCGGTCACGCAGATCACCAGCATCACAACCGGCCACGGCGACCCGATCAGGGCAATCGTCAGCGCATCCAGAACCGAGCGGACCCCCGCCACGATCCCGTCAAACACATCGCCCCCCGCAAGGGCGGCGGCGTCGATCTGCGCCTCCATCCAGCTGGCAATATTGGAAAACAGCGTGCCTTGCCCTTCGCCAAGGATCAGGGCCGAGACCTCTTTTTCGGGAAAGGCGTCCAGCATCGCAAGCGAGGCGTTGACGGTGAATTTATAGATGATCAGGGGCGCAATTGCGGCCACCAGAACAGCACCCAGAACGGTGTTGCGCGTGGACCGGCCGCTTTCGGTGCTGTCGGGGTCGATACGCCATCTGGAATACTGTTTCTCGTAGATACGATCCGCGTAGAATCCCTGTATCAATTTAAACACCACAAGCATCACCAAACCGGTCAGCATGATCCCCGTGGCCTCGGATTGTGCGGCTGCCGCCCGTTCCAGGCTGGTATCGGCTGCCTTTTGGATGTTTTCGGCAAGGCGCGTGAACCGGTCGATATCCGACTGCTCGGTCGAATTGGCCGCCCGTTCCAAAAGTTCCGCGGCGCGGTCCAACTGGCCCGCGGCCCGGTCCGAAAACTCGGCGCCCGGATTGCCCCAGGCGCCGCGCCCGATCTGCACCCAGGCGATGATCTCAAGGATCAGGAACGCCCAGAACATCCCCCAGATCGCACGCGAAGCGGACCAAAGCGGCCCCAGCACCGCGGCCCAGGTGTTGAACGTATTGGGCACCGCGCTGGTCGCGTCATGGATTTTGTGGAAGGCGTTTATGTAGTAGTCACCGTTCGGCCCGGCGAACTCTTGAATCGAGCTGTCCAGCGCGTCGCGGTCGACCTCGATATCGGAGGCCGCTGTTACTTGTACTTCGGCGGTTGCATCAGTCATTTTTGCCCCCCTGAATTCCGCGCAGCAGGCGTGGTTTGGTCACGACGCCCACGTCGCTGCCCGCATCCGTTATGACAACTGGCAAATCAGTTCCCACAGCCAGATCGATCAACTGATCCAGATCCGATCCTTCATCCGCACGCGGCGCACCGTCGAGCGGCCCGGAATAGCTGCCGATCGGTTCCATGATCGAATGCGCCTTGACCAGTTTGAGCTTTGAGATGCCCTGAACAAACTCGCGCACGTAATCGTCCGCCGGGTTCATCACGATGTCTTCGGGCGTGCCGATCTGGACGATCACACCGTCCTTCATGATTGCGATCCGGTGGCCGATGCGGATGGCTTCGTCCAAATCGTGGGTGATGAACAAGGTGGTCTTTTGCAGTTGCGCCACAAGCGCCTTGAACTGATCCTGCAATTGCAGGCGGATCAAAGGGTCCAGCGCCGAGAATGGCTCATCCATCAGCAGGATTTCGGGGTCCGAGGCCAGCGCGCGGGCAATGCCAACCCGCTGTTGCATGCCGCCGGACAGCTCTTTGGGCAGGCGATCCTCGTAACCCGTCAGGTTCACAAGGCCGAGCGCATGATCCGACACCGCCCATCGTTTGGATTTCGATATTTTTCGGATTTCCAGAGGATAGGCCACATTGTCCCGAACGGACCGGTGCGGCATCAGCGCCATATGCTGGAACACCATCCCGATCTGCTGGGCCCGGATGCGGCGCAATTCATTCTCGGAGATTTTCGAGACGTCGTGGCCCAGAATCTCGATCTTGCCCGCCGTCGGCTCGATCAGCCGGTTGACATGGCGCACCAGAGTCGATTTGCCCGACCCCGACAGGCCCATAATGCAGAAAATCTCTCCTCTGGGGACTTCGAAGGTCGCGCCTTGTACGCCGACCACGCAATTGAATCTTTCAAGAACTTCGGGTTTGCCAATTCCCTCTGCCCTTACGGCTGCCATGGCTTCTTCGGCGCGCGCACCGAAAATCTTCCAGACATTTTCTAGTTTTACGACTGGTTCGTCCATATGTCCCTCATCAGGCGGAGTTTCGCCCGCAGATAAGAAAAGGGCCGCCGCGAGGGGTCGCGGCGGCCCGGCTATCTGCCATTTAGTTGGTTAGCCAGTTGATGACGGTGTCTTCGTTGGCATCCACCCACTGACGGGCAAAATCTGCGGCTTCCACGTTGTCCACCGCCAGCGCCTTGCCCATCGCGCTCAGATCATCGCCACTCATCTGATAATTGCTGAACAGGGCAGCAACTTCGGGATAAGCCTCTTCCAGCTCTTTGGCGTAGTGCAGGTGCAATGTTGCACCGTTCCAGGCCGAAGACGCCTCGGACTTGGACAGCCAGTCCGGGTCGTCGGTCGGCTGCACAATCGTCCAGGTCGCCGGGTCATGCGGCGGCTCTTCCAGCACGGTCAGGTCCTGCGTGACAAAGATGTAATGCGGGCTGTAGCAGAACCCGATCCACGGATCGCCAGCCTTTGTGGCATTTGCCAGATTGGCATAGGCGATGGTTTCTTCATACTCGGTCAGGTCAAAGATCTGGTCATAGCCGTAGGACTTGGCCCGGATCTTTTCGACGACGGTCGACGCCCAGCCGGGTGCACCGATCCACACTTCGGGCGTGCCGTTTCCATCGGTGTCAAAGATCGCCATCTTGTCGGGATCGCTCAGGTCATCAATCGATTTGATGTCATACTGTTCCGCGATACTGGTCGGGACACACATGCCCTGCTCGGCCTGTACCGGATTCTGGTTCATCACGACCGTGCCGTTGTCTTTGACATAGGTGTCGTGCAGGTTTTGCTGGTTGGGCATCCAGACCTCGGGGTGCACATGCATCGACCCGCTGTCCATTGCCTCAAAAACAATCGGGTTGGTCCCGTTCTGCAGCTCAACATCCAGGCCGAGGTTTTCCTCGATCACCACCTCAAGGATATGCGCTGTCGCGTTGACCGAGGCCCAGTTCGGCACACCGATCACAATATCCGCCGCCAGTGCCGGTCCAGCGATCGCCACGGATGCGCCTCCTAAAAGCGTTGCAATTTTCTTCATCTGATATCTCCATGTTGGTGGTCTTTAGTGCTGTTTTTTGATCCAGGCCGGACCGTTACGCACCTTTTGGTATTCTGAGGAAAGTCAGAGCTTTCCTTGTTTTTTCGGCCGCAGGCAACAAGCGCCGGATGGCTCGAAAATTGAAGCATGCCGGTATGCCGCGCATCAAGTGTCTGGCGCAACAAACTGAAGCATCCGGTATTATCGTAGTTTAGTTTTGGCTTTTTGCAAATTGCGCGTGATCACTCAGCCCGACAGGACAACCGCATCTGCAACGGCTTGTACGTTGCGCAGTAGGATTTTTTGACAGGGATTGCTGTTGTCAAAGGCGACCAAAAACGGTCCCCGGCACCCCGCAATTTGTCAATTCTGCAACAAAAGCTTCACCGAACTGTCACAGGCCCCGCGTAGGTGCCCTCCTGTGCACAAACCGTGCATTGCGTCCGGGTTTACCCCCGTTTGCATCAGACTTTTCACGTTCAGCGGCCTGTCCCCTCGCACCGGCCTGTCTGCCAATTGTCGGGGCTGCTCCCGAACCGGAGGATCAAAATGACCAACTTCAAACTCAGCGCAACTGCTGCTGCCGTCGCCTTTTCCGCGACCGCCGCTTTTGCCGAAACCGAAATCACCTGGTGGCACGCGATGGGCGGTCAGCTGGGTGAAACCGTCAACAAAATCGCCGAGGATTTCAACGCCTCGCAGGACGAGTACAAGATCACTCCGGTCTACAAGGGCAGCTACGAAGAGACGCTGACCGCAGGCATCGCCGCCTTCCGCGCCGGTGAACAGCCCCACGTCATGCAGGTGTTCGACGCCGGTGCCGCCACCGTGATCGGTGCCAAGGGCGCGACCATCCCGGTTCAGGACCTGCTGGCCAACAATGGCGTTGATTTCGACATCAACGACTATATCACCGGCGTGCGCTATTTCTATGCCGACAGCGACGGCAAGATGATCGGCATGCCCTTCAACTCATCGACGCCGATCCTGTACTATAACGTCGACGCGCTGGAAGCCGCTGGTGTCACCCCGCCGAAAACATGGGAAGAGTTCCAGTCGACCACCGCCCCGGCGCTGAAAGACGCAGGCTACATTGCGCTCAGCCAGTCGCACCTGCCCTGGATCTTCACCGAAAACTTCATGTCGCGCCACGACCTGCCGTTCGCCACCAACAACAACGGCTATGACGGCATCGACACCCAGATTCTGGTCAACAACGATGCCATCAAGGCGCATTTCACCGCCGTGACCGAGTGGAAAGACAACGGCATGTTCGAATGGTATGGCACCGGCTGGGGTGACAACCAGAAGCCGTTCGAAGAAGGCAAAGTGGCCATGTGGCTGGGCTCGTCCGGCTCCTTTGGCGGTCTGCTGCAAAAAGACCTGCCGTTCGAGTTCAGCGCGACCGAGCTGCCCTATTGGGAAGCCGTCACCGCCGAGCCCACGCAAACCTTCATCGGAGGTGCCGCCCTGTTCGCCATGTCCGGCAAATCGGACGAGGAAAACAAGGCAACGGCCGAATTCTTCCGCTTTCTGACCGCGCCCGAGACCCAGTATTTCTGGCATCAGGAAACCGGCTATGTTCCGATCACCGAGGCCGCCTATGAGGCCGCCAAGGCCGATGGTCACTATGATCGTTTTCCGGCTGCCGAAGTTGGTGTCAACCAGCTGCAGGCCAAAGCGGGCGACAACACCAAAGGGTACCGCATGGGCTTTTACGTCCAGATCCGCGACATCATGAACCGCGAATATGGCCGTATCCTGACCGGTGAAACCGATGTCGAGACCGCCTTTGAAACAATCGAAAAAGAAGCCAACGAGCTGCTGGCCCGCTTTGGCAAAACCCAGGGCTAATCCCCGGGATCACCCCAAGGATGGTCGCGCCTTCGGGCGCGGCCATCGCTCTTTTTTCGGACTGGACCACTCATGAAACGTGCGGGCTTTGACACGATCTGGCTGCCTGTGGCGCTGTTGCTGCCGCAGTTGATGATCATCGCCATCTTCTTTTACTGGCCTGCGGGCTGGGCCTTGCAATCGTCGTTCTTTCTGCAGGACCCGTTCGGGTTCGGGTCGACCTATGTGGGCGCAGAAAACTATACCTCGCTGCTGGGCAATGATCAGTACAAACGCATCGCCTGGTTCACGATTGTCTTTTCCGTTCTGGTCACATTCTTCTCGCTGGCCATCGCGCTGCTGCTGGCGGTCAAGGCCGACAAGGTGATCCGGGGGGCCAAGACCTATCGCACCCTGCTGATGTGGGTCTATGCCATTGCCCCGCCGGTCGCAGGCTTTCTTGGCATCCTGTTTTTCGACCAGAGCACCGGCCCCATGACCAAGTTCTTTCAGATGTTCGGCTGGGATTTCAAACTGGGTGTGGACTATAACGCGACGGCGACCGCGATGATTATCGTGTCGGTCTGGAAACAGATACCGGTCAACTTCATCTTTTTCCTCTCGGGCCTGCAATCCATCCCACGATCCGTGCGCGAGGCGGCGATGATCGACAACCGCTCGGCCACCGGGCGGTTCTGGCAGGTGACCTTCCCGCTGCTGGCCCCCACCGCGTTTTTCCTGCTGATCATCAACATCACCTACGCGCTGTTCGACACCTTCGGCGTAATCGATGCGCTGATGAAGGGTGAGCCGGGCAACAACCCGATGACGCTGGTTTACAAGGTCTATCTGGACGGGTTCCGGGGCAATGACCTTGGCGGCTCATCCGCGCAATCGGTGATCCTGATGGTGCTGGTGCTGATCCTGACGGTGTTTCAGTTCCGCCTGGTGGAACGCCGGATACACTATACCTGAGGGCTTTGGACATGGCTGAGACAACACTCGACACCCCCACCGTGGCCCGCCGCCCCCGTCGCATCAAATGGGAGGCGATTGGCGACCACACCGTCCTGATCCTTGGCGCGCTGCTGATGATGTTGCCGCCCTTGCTGGCGCTGATCACGGCCAGCCATGACGCGGTGACCATTCACCGCGAAGGGCTGCAACTGACGCTGGGCGACGATCTGGGCAAGAACTTCCACGCCGCGATGTTCGAAAAGGGCGGGTTCACCCAGACGGTGGATGGCACGCTGATGCTGATGAACTCTTTCATTCTGGGCATCGGTTTTGCGGTGGGCAAGATTATCATCTCGATGATGGCGGCTTATGCCATCGTCTATTTCCGCCTTCGGTTTGCGACGCTGGCCTTCTGGGTGATCTTCACCACGCTTCTCTTGCCGCTTGAGGTACGTATTCTGCCATCCTACGAGGCGATCCAGAAACTGGGCCTGACCAACACCTATACCGGCCTGATCGTCCCGCTGATCGCATCGGCAACCGGCACGTTCTTTTTCCGGCAGTTCTTTATGTCGGTCCCCGAGGAACTGGCCGAGGCCGCCCGCATCGACGGCGCGGGTCCGTGGAAGTTCTTTGTCGACATCCTCGTGCCGCTCAGCAAGACAATGATCGCGGCGATCTTCATCATCATGTTTGTCTTTGGCTGGAACCAGTATCTGTGGCCCACGCTGATCACCACTGATGAGAGCTTTTTCACCCTTGTCCGCGGCATCAAGCAGATCGTTCTGACCTTCACCGACAGTCAGATCCCCGATTACGGACAGGCCCTGATGCTGGCCATCGTGGCAATGATCCCCCCGGTGGCGGTCGTGGTCTTTTTCCAGAACTGGTTCGTCAAGGGCCTTACAGAATCCGACAAATAAGGAATACGCGCATGGCTCAGGTCACATTAGAGGGCATCCGCAAGGTTTATCCCAACGGCTTTCACGCGGTTGAGACCACCAGTTTCACCATTCAGGATGGCGAGTTCGTCGTGCTCGTCGGTCCCTCGGGCTGTGGCAAGTCCACCCTGCTGCGGATGATCGCGGGGCTGGAAGAGATCACCGAAGGGGTGCTGAAAATCGGCGACCGGGTGGTCAATGACGTGGACCCGGCGGATCGCGACATTGCGATGGTGTTCCAGAACTATGCTTTGTACCCGCATATGACCGTCCGCAAGAATATCGGCTACGGGCTCAAGAATCGCGGCACCCCGGCCGCCGATATCGCAGCCAAGGTCGAAGACGCCGCCCGGATGCTGAATCTGACCGAGTATCTGGACCGCAAACCGGCGCAGCTGTCGGGTGGTCAGCGTCAGCGCGTAGCCATGGGCCGCGCAGTGGTGCGCGATCCGGCCCTGTTCCTGTTTGATGAGCCGCTGTCCAACCTTGACGCCAAGCTGCGCAACCAGATGCGGATTGAGATCAAGGCCCTGCAACGCCGCCTTGGCACCACCGCCGTCTACGTGACCCATGATCAGGTCGAAGCGATGACGATGGCCGACCGCATCATTGTTCTGAACGCGGGCCGGATTGAGCAGATCGGCACCCCGTCCGAGATTTACCACAACCCGGCCTCGACCTTTGTCGCCTCGTTCATGGGGGCCCCGCCGATGAATCTGATCGAGGCTGAGGTGGACGATGCGCAGGTTCGGCTTAACGGCTACGATGGGCTGATGCCCGCACCGGGGTCCTATGCCGGGCCCGTGACCATGGGCATCCGCCCCGAAGATGTCGCGCTGGACGCGCAGGGCAATATCCCCTTCCGCGTGGACATTCTGGAAGAATTGGGGGCCCACCGCCTGCTGCACGGGGCCATCGCCGATCAGCCCTTTACGGTGATGGTCGGCAAGGATGAACACGTCCAGACCGGCGAAACCCGTGTGACCCTCAGGCCCGAAGCCCTGCGGCTGTTCGATGCGGAAACGGGACGAACCCTGTGATCACTGATGTTTTGAACGCCTTGCCCGCCGTCACGCCGGATCAGCGGCAAGCGATCGTCTCCGCCCCCCGCACGGCTGAGGCGCATCGCGAGCTTCTCGCCATGCTTCCCGCCATGAATGCCGTGCAACTGGGGGGCGCAGCCTCGGCCACCCAACTGCCTGACCAGTTCACCGTAGCTGCCTGGAATGTGGAACGTTGCCTGTTTCCCGAAGACACCGCCGCCCATCTGAGCCAGATCGCCCCGGATGTGGTTCTGCTGTCCGAGGTTGATCACGGTATGGCCCGCACCGCGCAACGCCACACAACCCGGGATATGGCGCACGCATTGGGTATGACCTATGCCTTTGGCGTCGAATTCCACGAACTTGATCTGGGCGGCGCGACCGAGCGCACATTCTGCACCGATGATTTCAACGCTCTGGGCTGGCACGGCAATGCCATCCTGTCGTCGGCCCCGTTCGAGCGGACCGCCCTGATCCGTCTGGACGACCACGGTCACTGGTTCGTACCCGAGGCCGGCGCGACCGATCCCGGCCAGCCCCGCGTAGGCGGACGGATGGCGATTGCTGCTGTTGTGCCCACTGTGTCCGGCCCCGTCTGTGTGGTGTCCACGCATCTGGAAAGCAACGCAGACGCCGCCCACAGACACGCCCAATTCGGGCTGTTGCTGCACGAGATCAACCGGTTTGCCCCCGGAATGCCGGTGCTGATCGGTGGTGACCTCAACACCGGAAACCACATTCCGCCCGATTTTGACTGGCGACGGGAAACCCTGTTCAAACTGGCAGAAGATCAGGGCTATTCCTGGGAGTTCACGGCCCCCGGCGATACCACACGGCCCAGTCTGATCACCCCCCACCCCGAGCGGAAGATGAAACTGGATTGGCTGGCGGGGCGTGCGCTCAAACCGCTCGGATCGGGTATTTTGACGTCCATCCCGGCCTCTGGAACGCCACTGTCGGATCACGATTGTGTCTGGGCCACAGTTTCCGTCAAAGGCGACTCAGCGCCGCTTTGAATGGCAGGCAAATGGAAAGGCGGCCCATTGCGGGCCGTCATCCTGTGGCAAACCCGAACCTACCGTGACTGTTTGCGCGCACAAACCCTAACAGATGCGTGATATTTGCCGTGTTTTCCCACGCAGCCTTTGCCATTCGGCTATTCTCGTTCCAATGCTGTAACAGCTGAAGCTTTCAGGAGAAACGATGCGCGTCAGCGTCGGCATTGCTGTTTCTGTTCTTGTGGCCCTGTTCATCGGTGTGTCCACGGTCATTGTGCATACCCTGTGGTGGACAACGGCGCGTGACAACAGCCGCATGCTGGCGGCTGAGATCAACAGCCAGATCGTCAATACGGTGCGCATCGAAGTTGGCGCAACCCTAAGGTCCGCCGAGGCCGCATGGTCGGCTGTGCGCACGATCTTTGTTCAAAACGTGATCGCAACGCGCCAAGCTGATAAGCGCGAGTTTGTGTTTCTGTCGCAATTGCAGGCGCAGCCTAATATCTCGTGGATTTTCTTTGGCTGGCCCGATGGGAATTTCTTTGCCTCGCATCGTCTGGGGGATGCCGGGCTTGAGATGATCGAGATCGACAAGGACATCCGCGCGCGCCAGTTGCGCACCGACCGTTACATCTTCATCCCCGGCGATATCCAGTTCGAAGAACGCAGCTTTGAAGACACCGCTTATGATCCCCGTGAACATGCGTGGTTCGGAAATTTCATCGGCCTGAACTCGCCCGGCTGGATCGAGGCGTTTGGCCTGCCCGGCAGCAACAAGACCGTCTACGCCTATGCCGGCCCGATTGACGTCAACCGCGGGCGGCAGGGCGTTCTGGCTGTTGCAATTGAAACGGACCGACTGTCGCGTTTTCTGGCCAGCCTTCACCCGGGTGAGTTCGGTGCGGCCTATATCCTTGATGCCGACGGCAAGGTGATCGCGGTCCCTGATGCCCTGGCGGATGAAACCACCCCCGCCCGCATGGGTGAGGGCGAGCTGTACGAGGCCGCCATGATCTCGGGCGAACGTCTGTTGGGGGATGCCGGGCGCAACCCTTCGGGCGGCGCGACCACACGCGTTGTGATTGATGGCGTGCCATATGCGGTGGCACTGTCACCGCTTGGGTTCTACGGCTGGCGGGTGGCGACCGTCATTCCGGAATCGGCCTTTTTGTCCGGCATCGACAAGACGCTGATCAACTTGCTCTACATCCTGATTGCCGTCGTGCTGGCAGCAACAGGGATGGCGATCTGGTTGGTGCGCAGGGTTGTCGCCAACCCGCTGGCGCGCATTGCCGAAGACCTCAGCAAGATCGAGCGATTTGATGTTGAGCGGATTTCGCGCAGACCATCAAAGCTTTCGGAACTGGCCAACCTCTCGGCCGCCACAGCCAGCATGGCAGCGGGGCTGTCGGCGTTCCGCAAATACGTCCCCACCGATCTGGTGCGCATGCTGGTCGCCGAGGGTATCAAGACACAGCCCGGCGGCGACATGAAGCAAATCTCGGTCCTGTTTTGCGACGTTACGGGCTTTACCGGAATCTCGGAAAAACTGGGCCCCAGAATTGTCCAGCTGATGGAGCCGTTCTTTACCACCGCTTCCGCCGCCATCGAACGCCACGACGGCACCATCGACAAGTTCATGGGCGACGCGGTGATGGCCTTTTGGGGTGCCCCGCGTCAGGATGATGAACATGCCGTCAATGCCTGCCGGGCGGCGCTGGACCTCGTCAAATCCGTGGCCGAGGCCGGGGTCACCGATGGGTCGGGCGGGCCGCTGCAACTGCGGATCGGGGTGAACAGCGGTGAGGCTCTGGTCGGCAATATCGGTTCGGAACAGCGATTGAACTATACCGCGATTGGCGATGCGGTGAATGTCGCCAGCCGTCTGGAAGGCGCAAACAAGGTCTTTGGCACCCGCATCCTGATCGGCCCCGAAACCCGCCGAGATGCCGGGGATGCCATCATCGTGCGTGAACTGGATACGGTAAGCGTCGTGGGCCGCCAGGAACCGCTGGTCGTTTATGACCTGATTGCGATGGCCGATGAATTCGACGGCTCGACAGATTGGATTGACTTTTACGAGCAGGGTTTGAAGCTCTACCGCAACAGGCAATTTGAGCAGGCGCTCAAATCCTTCGATGCCGCCGATCACGCCTGCGGCGGAGACCCGGCCTCAGCCGCGATGCGGGACCGCATTCAAGAGCTGATGCAAACTCCGCTGCCAGAGGATTGGCGCCCGGTTACAAATACGGACAAAACCTGACAGACCCCCTGCCCCGGGGCACGTCTGTCAGCAATGCAATGCCGTGAAAAAGCCGCGCCTAGCCCTGGTCCAGCCGGTTTCGGTTATGGGACAGGCTCAGGATATCGCGGCGGCTGTAGTGTCCTGCCGGATCCAGTTTCAGCCGGGCCGAGGTCACGGCGTCCACATCGATATCGGCATATAACATGACCTCCTCCCCCACCGCCGGACCGGCAAGCAAAGCGCCGCCGGGGGCCGCAATCATGCTGCCGCCATCGTTGATCACATCCCGCCCCTCGGTCACATATTTCCGCAGCGGGAAACTGTCGGGAATATCGGCGCTGCGCAGCAGGCCTGAGACGGATACCACGTAAACCCGCCCCTCCATCGCGATGAACTGGGTAATGTGATCGGTGACATCCAGATCGCCGGGCCATGTCGCGATGTGCAACTGTTCGCCCTGCTGATACAGCGCCTGCCGCGCCAATGGCTGCCAGTTTTCATAGCAATTGAGACCGCCGATCCGGACCCCTTTCCAATCCTGCACCGTCAGCCCATGGCCGTCACCATCGGCCCAGAGCAAACGCTCGTGAAAGGTGGGTTTCAGCTTGCGATGCGCGTTCACCACCCCCTTGTCCGGCAGGATGGTGACCAGCGTTGCGTAGACCGACCCGCCCGAACCCGAGCGTTCGACAATTCCGGTCATCACGGCCACACCCAAGGCGGTCGCCTCGGCGCAGATGGCGGCGATTTCAGGGCCGTCGGTGGTGATGGCCGACTTCAGATAAGCCAGATGGCCGACCTTCAGCAGTTCATCATTGTGGGCTACAGCCGGCGCGCGCAGCCAGACGGGATAGCCTGACAGGAACACTTCGGGGAAAACGACCAGTTCTGCACCCTCAGAAGCAGCGGCCCGCAACAAGCCGATCAGCTTGTCGGTGGTGGCTTGCGGGTCAAGGAAAACCGGGGCGGCCTGAACCGCAGCTATCTTCATATTCTATGCTCCTGTCTGGGTCACGCCCACGTCGGACGCGTGGCGCTTTGTGCAACTCGGCTTAGCCCGGGTTGGCTGGCGCCTTGGCCATGTCATCACTGAGCGTACTCCAGGGCTGCGACGAATCGCACCAGATTTGAATCGTGGGCTTAACCCAACTGCTGTCCTCAAGGGTCCCCGCCTTGACCGCCGCCAGATTGTCGAACGCAGGCAGTTCCGTTGCCAGAGGTGAGCCGCACTTGTTGCAGAAATTCCGCGTCACCGGCTGACCCGAATCCCCATTGACGACATACTGAGTGAGACTGTCCCCGGTAAAGGTGATCGATGAGGTCGGCACCAGAACATTGGTGGAATAGCCGCAGCCGCTTTGTTTCTGGCAATCGGGGCAGTGGCAGACAACCATCATCGCCGGTTCTTCGGCGCTTGAGCTATAGGTGACCTGACCGCACAGGCAGCTTCCTTCGATCTTTGGCATTGGGTTCTCCTTGCTGGTTGGTGTTTTTCTTTCAGGCGGGTTTCTTGTGTCCTTGCATCAAATGGGCCGCGGATTGGTTGAACAGCGTTGCGTTCTGCTCGGCCGTGGCCGTGCCCGAGAATTGCGCGTCCTTGTGCAGATTGATCGCATCGATTACCGCCGGGCGCGTTTTGATCCGCTGACGCCACGCCGCGACGTTCGGGAAGGCGTCCAGCGACACGCCCAAAGGCTTGGCGATAAAGGCCCACGGGAAACACATCATGTCCACGATCGAATAGCGGCCCATCATATAGTCCCGCCCGTCGAGCCATGTTTCCATCACCGCCAGCGCGCGTTCGAACTCACCCTTGTAGCGTTTGTGAGAATAGGTCTGGCCCTCGGGGCTGTAATTGACGAAATGGCTCAGTTGCCCGCCCATCGGGCCCTGATTGGCGGCCTGCCAGAACAGCCATTCGTTAAAGGCGATACGTTCAGCCGGTGTTTGCGGCCCGAACTGGCCGGTACGTTCGGCCAGATACAACAGGATCGCGCCGCTCTCGAACACGGTTTGCAGACCGTGTGGCGCGTCGTGATCGACAATGGCAGGCATTTTCGCGTTGGGGCTGATCGCCCGGAACGCCGGCGTCAACTGGTCACCCGCACGCAGGTTCATCAGGACCGTGCGATGCTCCAGCCCGGTCTCGCCCAGCATGATCGCCACTTTCCAGCCGTTCGGCGTGGGAGAGTAATAGAAGTCGATCATGAGGCATCCGCCAGCTTGGCGGCCCCTGCCTCGGCCCGTACCTCATCCGTATGCTCACCCAGTTCCGGGGCCGGGCGCAGGTCGGTTGCGGGCGTGCCATGAAACACCGCCGCCGGGCGGGTCTGGCGCAAGCGGCCAGCCGTGGGGTGGTCATATTCCACAATCGTCCCGTTGGCCTGCAATTGCGGATGCTGGCGCATTTCGCGCCGGGTCAAAACCGGGGCGCAGGGCACACCAGCTTCTTCCAGCGCGGCCAGCAGAGCGTCCCGGTCCACGTCGCGCACAATGGTCTGAGTCAGCTCCAACCGCTCGTGTCGGTTAACGTCGCGCAGTTCGGTCGTCTTGAACCGTTCATCGTCCAGAATGTCGGGGCGACCGGTGGCATGCGCCAGTGCCTCCCAATGTTTGTTCTGCATGATCGAGATGCTGAGATAGCCGCCTTTCACCTGATAAATCAGATCGTGGAAAGACTGGCTTTCCTCTTTATCCATCTCGTCACCCACAAACGTGTGCCCGTTCATGTCCGAGGCCCACAGGAACGCCGCCACTGTGTCCAGCATCGACAGGGTCACCTTTTGCCCCTTGCCCGTGCGTTCACGCGCAAACAGCGCGGCGGTCACGGCCTGGCTGGCCTGCACGGCTGTCAGCTTGTCGGGCAGGATTGTGCGCACCAGACGCGGGCGGTCCTCATCCGATCCGGCCTGAACCGTGGTCAGCGCCGAAAGCGCCTGAATCAGCGGATCATAAACGGGTTTGCCTGCCAGCGGCCCATCAAAACCGAAACCCGAGATCGACATATAGACCAGACGCGGATTGAGGGCACTCAGCACCTCATAGCTCAGGCCCAGACGGTCCACGACGCCGGGGCGGAAATTCTGGATGAACACGTCTGCTTCCGACACCAACCGCTTGATCATCGCGATATCGTCTGGGTTTTTCAGATCGGCCACCACCGAGCGTTTGTTGCGGTTGTTGTTGAGGTAGGATGCAGCATGTCCGCCGCGCCTTGTCGCGACATGGCGGGTAAAATCCCCGTCCGCGCGTTCGATCTTGATGACGTCCGCACCCTGATCCGCCAGGATCATCGTGCTCATCGGGCCCGAGACGACGGCGCTCAGGTCAATAACCCGGACACCTGAAAGCGGTCCGTTTCGAACAAGGTCGTCGTTCTGTGTCATCGCCAAACTCCTGAGTTCCTTGCCCCAACGCTAAATGCCGCGCCTGTCCAAGCGTAGTGCAAAAATCTCAGGTACAGTTGAAAAAAATTCAGCCCGCGTGCCGCAGCAACCAATCGTGAAACCGTTTCAGATCAGACCGCATAGAGGTATTTGTTCGCACGACGTAATATGCCATTTGGTCCAAATCCGGCACATCAAACGGGGCCGCAAGCACACCCATATCCATCAGCGGATCGACCAGAGGCCGCCGCCCCAGCGCGATCCCCAGACCGTCCTGCGCGCCTTGTATCGTAAGCTCATAAGTTTCAAGATTATAGCGCTGTTCGGTATCGGGCAGGTCGATCCCACGCGCGGCGCACCACCGGTCCCATTCGCCATCAACCGTTGTGTTCACCAGAATGCGCTGCGATTTCAGGACTTCGACCAAGGGCATGCCCTTTGTCTCAGCCGCAAGGCTGCGCGACATCACCGGCACAATGGTTTCATGCAGCAGCGGCTGCGCAATGGCTTCGGGCCAGTCCCCGGTGCCGCGCCGAATAGCCAAATCAACGTTTTCGCGCTCCAGATCGACGACGCGTGTCGTTGTGACCAGATTGACCTCAAGATCAGGGTGGCTCCGCTCCAGACCGGCCAGCCGTGGCAACAGCCAGCCAGCCGCAAAGGACGGGGTCAACGTCAACGAGACGCGCTTGCGGCCGGGCATTGAGCGGATCGCCTCGGTCGCGCGCAGGATTTCCGCCATCGGGCCCTTGATCCGGTCGAAGAACTGGCTGCCATCGGGGGTCAGGTACAGCCGCCCCTTGCGGTTTTCGATCAGGCGCACGCCCAGTTCGGATTCCAGCGATTTCACCTGATGACTGATCGACGAAGGCGACACGTTCAGCCGCGCCGCCGCCTGCACTGCACTGCCCGTCAGCGCCACTTCATAAAAGGATTTCAAACCGCCGAACGGCGGAAAGTAGTCTTGCGGACCAAAGGTTTTTTTCAACGACATTTCACCGTTTTATCCTGGAAAAAATCGTAACATACTGAGGCATCTACCTTGGAAAGGGCGCGCCATGCTGTCAATTTTATGCTTAGGGGTCGGCAAAGGCGCAACGAATTTTTTGACGGGCGAGCCCAGCACGGCCTATGTCCTGAAACGGGACGGAAACCCGGTTCTGCTGCTGGATTGCGGCGCGGGTGTGGCGCGGTCCCTCAGGTCGTTTGTTGGGGATGCACTGCCACGCCACATCTATATTTCGCATAACCATAACGACCATACTGGCGATCTCCCCGTCTACATGGCCATCCAGCATGGCCGAACCGGTCAGCCCATCACGTTCTTTGGCCACCCCAATGTACTGGATTTTGTCGCCCGACACCGTCTGCACGAACTCAGCTACGCGGATCACCCAGCTATGAGCATTGCCGAATGGAACGCGCCGGACGAGACCACCCCGCTTTCAGTCGCGGGTCTTAAGCTTGAGGTTTTGGAAACGCGCCATTCCTATCTTTGCTTTGGGTTCCTTGCCACAGATGCGGTCAGCGGGCATCCGGTGTTTGGCTGGACAGCAGACAGCGCGTTTGACCCAACGCTCTATGACCGGATCGCCACAGCGCCGGTGGCCATTGTGCATGGGCGGGCCGAGCACAGTGCCGACCATGCCTCATTCGATGAAATTGACGCATTCGCGGCCAAACATCCAAACACCCGGTTCTACGTGTCCCACTATGGCAGCTCAGATCATGTGTTCGGCAGCCCGAACGTGTGCCTCTTGAAAACCGGGACCGAGGTTGTGTTGCAGGAGTAATCCGTTGCGACCTATTCAGGCCCATCGCACACAACACCGCGCGCTTGCAAACCGTCGCGGATCACCTGTGCGCTTGCGATGCTGGGCATCGCGCGGGCCCATTCGCGTTCGAAGATCACAAGCATGTCCTTGGAAAACTCGGTGTTGACCTCAAAGACATGAGTGTTGAACGTGACCTCGGTCGCCTGGGTGGCGTAGGCAACGGCGATGTCACTGCCTGCCCAATCGCCGCACATCAGGGATGCAAAGCTGGTCAGGCTGACGGAATCCTCGGTCTTGGTGAACAGGCGCAATTCCACATCAGCCTGTGGGTCCTCAAGCCATTTCAACACATAGGCATAACGGTCCAGAACAAGCTGTGATCCGGTCGCAATGTCGTTGGTCAGCTTCTTGGCGTTGCACAGAATACGCGCCTCTGCCCCGGCGCGCAGCCGGGTGACAAAGGTGTTTGTGCGCGAATGCATCCGGGACATGACACTGTCGGACCATTCCGGCCAGTCCTCGGCGCCTACCACGCCTTTGAATTCATCCAGCGTGTCGGGCACAGCGGCATTCAGGTACTGATGCGTTGCAAACCCGTTGGTCAGCGAAGGTGTGATGAACCGAAACACATCCGTATGCTGTTCGAACTCATCCTGCATCCTCAGGTAATCGGGCCGTGCCGCACTGGGAAAAAATGTTCGCGCAACCCCGCCGGGCGTTGGCGTGAACCGGGTCGGTTTAGGGATTTGGCTAAGGAATTGCCACAAAGCCCGGAACGGGTCGCCATCTTCGTTGTCGGGATCCAGATCAAACGGCAGAAAGGTGATGCCCGCCTTGTCCTCCAATTCCGCCCGATCCGGGACCGAGGCAAGCGCACCGCTTTCAAGCAAGGCAAAATGGGGTCGACGATCAGCGCCGAGCGCATCCCCGGTTTCAATCAACAAATGACGATAATCCGGATCACCAAAGGAATACCCCATGAACAGGATCGAATGATCCTGCATGATCTGACGAAACAGCTTTGCAATCGTCTGGCCCAGCTGCGTTGTGACATCAAAAAGGCCCAGCGTGTCGGCCTGCCCCAGAACAATCGTGGGCGGGGCCGCCAGATCGCCGTTCAGCTTGAAGATCTTAGGCGCCTCGTCCTCATGAAAAAGCGAGTCCCGGTCGCTGAGCAATGCCCGCAGCGTATCGCCATCGCGATAGGTCAAAACCTCGGGCCGGGGGCGCACGATCTGATCCAGAACCCGGTCGTAATTCGTGGTCAGAAAGACCGGGAACTTCATCAGGTTCAGCATGACGTGGTGCTGAGAGGGGCGCGGGCGGGTGCTGCGCAGCAGATCGCGCACCATCAGGGTAAAGTCGTCCTGCGGAACCTCAGCACGCAGCAACATGGCCGCTGCCTTGAAATCCTCGGCTTCGACCTTTTGGGCAATGGCATCCCATATCTCGGGCGGGCGGGTGACACGCTTCTTGGCGGCGTCCACCATCAAGAGAATCAGCGCGCCATAGCCGGGCAGGCTGGTCTTACCGACAATCGCGCTGGACAGACCTGATCCGACCCAGGGCAGCAAACGGTTTTCCGCGTGGGCGGTTTTCAAAATCTCGGGCGGGTTGGGGACATTGAATTTGGATTCAGCCAAAGCGCCAATCCTCCCAGAGATTTTGCAAGGCGCGGCGACGGGCCATCTTTGCGGACCGGGCGATCACGCGCTCCCCCAGTTTCTGACGTAATTCTTCAGGTTGACGTCACGGGCGATGGCTTCGGGCAGGATGATTTTAATGTCCTCGGTAACCCGGCCAGCGCGGCTTTCTTCCAGAATTCCGGTAATGATCAAATCAACCAGAACCGAGCTTTTAATGCCAACCCGCGCGAAACGGGACCCCATCAGCGGGATGACCAGAGGCTCCATCGAACAGACGGCTCTGGCCTCAGCCACCAATCCGCGGATGGCTTTGATCAGCATCTCGGCGTCGGCAGAACAGACGTTGTTTGTTGTGTCGGTTTCACCCAGCGCAACAAACAGGAACTTCTGCTCACTGCTGCAGGCGCTAGCGGTCGTCCCGATGGGATAGCGCGTCCGTTTGCCCTTTGCCCGCGCTTCCTTGACCCCGTCTATTCCGCTCAGCGACCGCTTGACCTGCTTGTCCCAGTCTTCCTGCTTGTCCGGCCAATGCGTTTTCAGAACCTGACCATGCAACGAGTCTGCTGCCACCAGAACGTCATCCACGGAACTGTCGAAAAAATCATTGACCGCAATGGCCTTCCAGCCATCCTGCTGGAACAAATCCCCGAATTTAATGATGACTTTCGTGTCGTTATTGGGGTCCCGGATTTCGACCTGCCGGCGCAAAAAGCCGCGCACCTTGTAGCCGTCCACAAAGAAAACCAGAACGCCGGGCAATATCCCCAGAACGACGAACCAGACAAAAGAAACCGTGACGTCCTTGTTGGTCAGAACTTCGTAGGATTCCAATCCCAGAAAAATGGCACCAAAGGACACAAGAACGGATCGAACAAAATCCCGCCAATGCTCCAATATCCATTTCATTACTCTGTTCCACATGCTGCCTGACACGTCTTACCGGATTACCAACGCCAGCGTAGGACAGCAAGAAAAATACAAAAAAAGGATATTTTTTATTTTAAAAATAGGGGCTTATAAACCCCGTCGCGAAGCGTACCTTACCGTTTCGCCAACAGTGACGTTAGAACGAAATCCTCGACCCCCTCAAGGATATCGGCCATCGGTACTTCGGACAGAACGCTGCGATAGGCGCAGCCTTCTAGGGTTTCGATCACCAATTGCGCGGCCTGATGGGTATCGGGAACCGCTCGCAGATCACCGTCCCGAATGCCTTTTGCCAGAACAGCCTTTAGCGCATCGGTCAACAAGGCGCGGTTTTCCACGAACAACTGCGCAATATCGGGCTGGCGAATGGCTTCGCTGCTTATCTCCAGCGTCAGGATGACGTTCTCTGGTGCGGCCAGATAATTGGCATAGGCGCGGATAAATACGGTCAGAGCCTCCGGCGCAGGTGATCCCGTTTCCAGAAGGGTCAGAAACCGCTCAAGATCACGCCGTTCAAGCATGGCAATCTCGACCAACACATCATGCTTGCCGCGAAAATGGTTGTACAAATTGCCCAAGCTTACGCCTGCCTTGGCCGCGATATCGCGCACCCCGGTCTGGTGATAGCCACGCTCCAGAAAACAGATGATCGCAGCCTCAAGGATCTGGTTCCGCCTTTTGGCCGCTGCCCGTTCCCGCGACGAGAGTTTGGATTTTTCGGTTTCAGACATTTTTCAACCACTCTATTGAACGAACGTTCGTTCATAATATATGACACCAGACCACAGATCGCAACCAAATACCGATTCGGAAACGTGGAAAGCTTTGGACATATGACCGACCCATCCCCGACCCATACGACAAAACCGGCCCGCCAATGGCTTTGGGTCGGGGTCTCTCTGGTTTTGTTGGTCGGAGTGGTAGGCCTGCTGTTCGACACTCAGGACACGATCGATGTGCAGGTAACGGCCGCCCCACCGGAACCGCCGACCGTCTCGGTTGTTCTGGCCGAGCCCGAGACTGTTGCGGCGCAGGTCACGGCCTTTGCCGAGGTGCGGCCCAGATGGGACGCTCAGCTGCGTTCCGCCGTGTCCGGGCGCATTCTGGCGGTGCATGATGCGGCGCTGAGCGGCGCTCAGGTCGCGCGCGGTGCGCCGTTATTTACAATCGAAGACGCCCCCTATCAAAGCGCTGTTGCTGCTGCTGAAATGGAACTGGAACAGGCCCGGCTGGCCCTACTGCGCGCCAAAAACAATGTGACCGTCGCACAACGCCAGTTTGAACGTGACGGCGTCGACCCTCCGAATGAGCTGGCCGTGAACCTGCCACAACTGCGTATCGCCGAAAAGACAGTCGCGACCGCCACCGCGAACCTTGAGACCGCGCGCAGAAATCTGGCGGATACCGAAGTGATTGCGCCATTTTCCGGCTTTGTGATTGACCGTTTTGTCAGCCTTGGCCAAACGGTTACCCCGGGCGAGGCGCTGATCCACCTGTCCGATGACCGGCATTTCGAACTTGTGGCTGAATTCAGTCAGGCCGATTGGGCGCTGTTGGATCATCCCGTATCCGGCGGCACCGCCCAGCTGCTTGACCGCAGCGGAAACAGGCTCGGGCACGCGAAGGTGCGCCGCGGAGGTGGGTTTCTGGACCAGAACACCCGGCAGGTACGCGTGTTCCTGGATGTCACCGCACCGGACGGGCGAATCCTGGCCGGGGATTTTCTGCAGGTCCGCCTGCCCGGACGCAGGCTGGACAACACCCTGACCCTGCCAGAAAGCGCCCTGACCCGCGCCGGGTATATCTGGCTGGTCGGGGCCGATGATCACCTGCAAAGGCTGCGCCCGGAACTGCTGTTCCGCAGCCAGGGCCGCATCACCATCGCGGCGCCCGAGGGGCCGGGGCCGTGGCGGGTGGCGCGAACACCTCTGGCCTCGTTCCTTCCGAGTCAGCTTGTGGCCCCGCAGATGGTTGGGGGTTAAGCCATGCACGCCCTGACCGCATGGTTCATCCGCAATCCCGTCGCCGCCAACCTGATGATGGTGCTGATCCTGTTTCTGGGCGTCCAGACCCTGCTGACCATCCGCATCGAAGGCTTTCCCCGCATCCCGCCGGAAAGCGTAACCATCGCGATTGAACTGCCCGATGCCACCGCCGAACAGGTGGATGAGTTGGTCACCCAAAAGGTCGAGCAGGCGCTTGAGGGGCTGGACGGAGTGCGCAGCGTGACGTCTCAGTCGCAAAACGACCTCAGCGTGGTGACGGTGCGCCGCGCCGGGGGTGAGGCGCTGCAGGACATTCTGGACCGGGTCCGCATTCGCATCGACGGGTTGACCGACCTGCCCGACACCGCCCGCCGACCGGTGATCGAGGCTGAAGGCTTCGACTTCCCTGCCCTGTACCTCAACCTTTATGGTCAAACCGACCCGGCCACCCTGCAAAGCCTGGCACAACGCCTGAAAGAAGAGCTGCTGGCGCAGCCAGAGCTGTCGCGCCTGCAAATCTGGGGCCTGATCCCGCGCGAATTGCGTATTGAGATCGACCCGGCCGTGCTGCGCCACTATGGGCTGACCGTCTCGGACGTCACCCGTGCCATCGCCGAGAACTCTTTGACCTTTCAGGCGGGCCGCCTGCGCACCGAAGGCGGCACCATCTTTCTGCGCGCCGATGACCGGGCCAAATACAGGCCGGAATATGAGGCGCTGCCGATCATCCAGCGCGATGACGGATCCTATGTGCCCCTGGGCGACATTGCCCGGATCGAGGACGGCTTTCAGGACGGCGACTACCTGTTTCGTCTGAACGGCAAGCCGACCGTCGGGCTTGAGGTTCTGGTGGGGCAAAAGGAAAACCTGCTGGAGATCAGCAAGGTTGTGCGCGCCACCGTGGATGATTTCAACCGCCAGCTTCCGCCGCAGGTACAGGTCGAGGTCTGGGGCGACAGCGCCGACTATATCTCGGACCGCTTGGCCCTGCTGCGATCCAACGGGGTGCAGGGCCTGATTCTGGTGACATTGATGCTGTCGGTGTTTCTGAACGTCCGGCTGGCCTTTTGGGTCGCAATGGGCATTCCGATCTCGGTCATGGGGGCAATCGCGGTGTCGGGCTCGAAATGGGTCGATTACTCGCTGAACGATGTGACCACCTTTGGCCTGATCATCGCCCTTGGCATTCTGGTCGATGACGCCGTTGTGGTGGGCGAAAGCGTCTATGAGGAACGGCACAAGGGCAATGACCCGATCAGGGACACCGAACGCGGCGTCAACCGCGTTGCCATGGCCACCGTCTTTGGGGTGCTGACCACCATCGCCGCATTTTTCCCGATGCTGCTGATCGACAACCCGCTGGGCAAAGTTCTGGCCGGGTTTTCGGGGATCGTGATCCTGGCGCTGATCTTTTCGCTGATCGAAAGCAAGTTCATCCTGCCCGCGCATCTGGCCCATTCCCCCATGGGCCGCGAACGCCACTATGTGATCACCCGCCTGTGGGGCCGCATACAGGATGCGGCACAAGGGAGCCTCTATTGGGTACGCGACCGCATCTATCAGCCCATTCTGGCCGCCGCCCTGCGGCACCGCTATGCGGTTCTGATCCTGTTCCTTACCGCTGCGATGCTGGGGCTTGGGCTCATGTACAAGGGCAAGGTCAAAACCGTGTTCTTTCCCGAAGTCCCCGGTCAGATCATCACCGTGAACCTTGAGATGGACGCCCGCGCGCCCTTTGCGCTGACCCGCGCCAATGTGAACCGGATCGAGCAGGAGCTGAATGACCTGAACGCCGAACTGGCCGCCGAGGCCGGCATGGAAACCCCACCCGTTCAGACCGTTTTCACCATCGTCAACAGCGCAGGCAGCGCTCAGATTTATGCCGAGATGATCCCCGTGGCCCAACGCCCCGACGTTCCGATCCTGACCGTGGTACGGAACTGGCGGGACCGGGTTGGCGCGGTCGAGGGCGCGACTGAACTGGAATTTACCGGCTCGGAATCCCTGGCCGGTGGGTTCCGCCTTCGGCTGGCGTCCAAGGATGAGGACCTGCTGCAACAGGCCAGCGACGAGGTGAAGGACTTCCTGTCCAATATCGAAGGCATGTCCAACCTGCGCGACGGGTTGGTCGGCGGACAGCCCGAGCTAAAGCTGCGACTGCGCCCCGACACCCGACACCTTGGCTTTACCAGCGAAAGCCTGGCCCGGCAGATCGGCTTTGGCTTTGGCGGTGCCGAAGTGACCCGCGTTCGGCGCGACGGGTCCGAGGTGCGCGTGGTGGTGCAAAACGCCCGTGAAAATCGCGACACCTTGGCCGATCTGATGCAAACCCGGCTGCGCAGTACCTCTGGCGCATGGGTGCCCTTGGACACGGTGGCCGAGATTGAGGGCACCTATACCGCGGGCACCGTCTTTCGCCGCGATGGCAAGCGCATGAACATCGTCGCCGCTTCTGTCGACCGCGATCTTGTTGCCCCCGAAGAGGTCGGGCAGGCTGTCTTTGAACAGCTGGCCCCCACCCTGCGCGCCAAATACCCCAGCGTGACCATCCTGCCTGCTGGTGAGCTGGAGGAGATGGCCGATATCAGCGACGGCCTCAAACGCGCGCTGCTGCTGGCGGCGGTGCTGATCTATGTGCTGATGGCCGTACCGCTCAAAAGCTATTGGCAGCCCTTTGTCATTCTGGCCATCGTGCCTTTTGGCTTTATCGCCGCCGCCGTGGGGCACCTGATCATGGGCGTTTCGCTGTCGCTGTTTTCCTTCTTTGGGATGCTGGCCCTGACCGGCGTGATCGTGAATGACAGTCTGGTCATGATCACCCGCTACAATCAGGCCCGGGCCGAGGGTCAGACCACCCATGCCGCCCTGCAAGAGGCGGGCATCGGACGGTTCAAGGCCATCTTCCTGACCACCGCCACAACCGTCATCGGGTTGCTGCCCTTGCTGACCGAGACATCGGAACAGGCGCAATACCTGATCCCGGCTGCCATCTCGCTGGCCTTTGGTGAGTTGTTCGGCACTGCGCTGATGCTGGTGCTGGTACCCGTGTTGATCGCCATCACCGAAGACGTCCTGTCCGTCTTCAAACCCACAGCTCATCCCACACACGCAGAAAGGACATCCTCATGACCAGGGCATTGATACAGGCGGCGTTTGTCGGCCTGACGCTGGCCACCCCTTTGGCCGCGGACGGTCTGAACGTGATGGTCGAGGGCATTCGCAACGGCAAAGGCAATATCGTGATCCTCGTCTTCGACAATGCCCGCGCCTTTGACACGCTGGATGTCTGGGGGGCAGTCGATTACGCGCAGGTCCCGTCGCGCAAAGGCCGCGTCAGCCACGCCTTCCCGGACCTGACCGATGGCCCCTATGCCATCATGCTGTTTCACGACGAAAACAAGGATGAAGACCTGAACATGACCGAGACGCACTTGCTGGAAGGGATCGGGTCAACCGGAGCGCCAAATCCGCAGGACAACCCCGATTTCGCCGCCGCCTCGGTCTGGCCCGGGGATGTGCAGGTGCGCATCCACTACGATCAGTGACGTCCCATGCTGACGGACCGCAAACTGTCGATCCGGGTGCTGCTCAGCGTGTTTCGCTGGCGCGTCGGGGTGACATGGGGCCTGATCCTGCTGGAAACCGCGCTGACCGTGCTGATCCCGCTTTCGATGGGATTTGCCATTGACGGTTTGTTGGATGGCAGGTTCGAGCCCTTTGTGCATCTCGGCCTGCTCTTGACCGGCCTGACCCTGATCGGAGTGATCCGCCGGATTTACGACACCCGCGTCTACGGCACGATCCGCGTCGAACTGGGCAAAGCGCTTGCAGCGCGCTTTGCTGCGGCCCCGGTCTCGGTTCTGAACGCCCGTATCGGCATGGGGCGCGAGCTGGCCGATTTTATGGAAGACACCCTGCCCACCGCCCTTGCCGGTATCGTTCAATTCGCGGTCTCTGCGGCGCTGCTGTTTTATTTTTCACCCATGCTGGCCCTGTCCGCCTGTGGCGCGCTGATCGGGATGATCTGCGTCTATGCCCTGTTTCACGCAAAGTTCTGGCACTGGAACCGGGCGCTGAATCAAAAGATGGAGCATCAGGTCACCATTCTGGATCAGCGCAAAAGCCGCCCGCTGAAGGTTCATCTGGGAAAACTCCGCAGGTACGAGGTCAAACTCTCAGATACCGAGGCGATTCTCTACGGCACGATTTTCATTCTGTTGATTGCCCTGATCCTGTTCAATCTGTGGTTCGCGACCCAACACCTGAACGCAACTCCCGGGGCGATTTTTTCCATCGTCAGCTACACTTGGGAATTCGCCGAGGCCGCGCTGGCCCTGCCGATCGCCCTGCAATCCTGGTCGCGCCTGTCGGAAATCACCACCCGTCTGCAAAGCGACTGAAAGGGGATGCAAATCCACCTCACTTTTTAGACAGAAACACTTGTTTCCCCTATACCTTACCACTATTGTCAGGTTTGGAAAAAGAAGCGAGCCCATGTCATGATGCAGGCAATCAGTTTCGAACAGGCATATCACAGACCTGCGCCGCGCAAACCGCAGTTGCAGGACAGCACCCTGCAGATCATCAATCATCTGCGTATGGTTGCATTGCAATGTCGTGCGTCGTCACGCGTGGATCTGGATCAGGCCTGTGCCCTGCTGCTGGCAGACCCCGGCGACGCACATATGCGCCATGCCGAAACCCTGATGCGCGGCTTTCGGCAGGCCGTCTCAAAACGCCCCGTCTTTTTTCGCCCCGGAACCCCCGATTTGTCCTTTGATGAGGCCTGGCTGGGCCGTCTGTTCGAAGCGGTTCAGAGCAAGGATGACGACAGTTTCAACTTCCTCATCCGCTCACGGGTTCCGCGCTGGACCCAACAAAATCTGGCCTTTCTGATCCGGTCGATTTCCGAGCAATTTCATCGGTTTTAGAATTATTCTAAAAAGTCCTTGGAATTCTCTGCCAATCCTCTAAATATGGGTTATCGCACTGTTTATTCGTTAAACGGCGCACCCAAACCAGAGATTCAAGGGATTTCGAAATGACCCAGACTGCCATTGACCTGACCGCTGATGCACGCGCCGCTGTGGCCGACGCGCTGAACCAATCCGTTGCCGAAACTGCTGTTGCGACAATGCTGGCTCAGAACTTTCACTGGAACGTCACCGGCATGGCCTTTGGCCCGTTGCACGACCTGTTTCAGAAAATCTACGAAGATCACTTCGTCGCTCAGGATGATCTGGCCGAGCGGGTCAAAGCGCTGGACGCCCATGCCGAAGGCACCCTGGCGGGCATGCTGAAACGCTCGAAGGTGAGCGAGTTTGAAGGCACCGCCACCGACAAAGAAATGATCAAGATGATGATGGAGGCGCAAGAGACGCTGGCCGCAACCCTGGCGGGTGCGGGTGAGATTGCTGCCGGTCACGGCGACACCCTGACCGAGGATCTGTGCATCAGCCGTGGCCAGACCCATGAGAAATTCGCGTGGTTCCTGCGCGCGATGCTGCGCTGACGCGATCGCGACCTAGCTGGCCAGGGGGATATTCGCCTTGGCCTTCTTCTTTTTCAGCTTTTTCAGATAGGCCGGTCCCCAATGGGTGTACCGGCCCATTTTTTCCTGCTGGCCCACCAACATCTGCACAAAACCTTCCTGCTGATCCGCACGCTTGATCGACTTGAACAGCTTTTTCTGACTTTTGGTCATCGAACACCCGATGCAATGCCCCTCGCGGCGGAATTTGCAGACATCGATACAGGGGCTCGGGATCTTTTTGCTCATGAACGGAACTCGCTGTGGCACCGGGCGTGGCGCATTGCTGGTAATAGATGACTGTTTTAGTCAGATAGTCGTTCAGCCCCACCCCGCCAAGCCCTTATCGGCATCCATGGGCGCAAACATCGCACCCTTGACCTGCGGTCAATGATCAAAGGGTTGGATGATCACGGCATCGGGGAAAAGGCTCAGGATGTCCGCCTGAGCATGTTCCAGAAACACCAGCTTGATATTCGCGCCCGCATCCATCGTGGCGTAGGCATCCAGCCCCTCGCCCCGCGCCTGCCAGAGGCGTTCCAGTACAGTCCAACTTTGCGGGGTCAGATAGGTCAGGGCGGGCCGCGCCGCCTGCATCGTGGCGTGCATGGTCAGTGCGTTCGCCTCGGCGGTTTTGCCCAGCGTCTGAAAATCGTGGTTGGCAATCGCGGTTTCGACGGTCTGGCAATCCTGCTCGGCCAGCGCGGGCCAGCTTGCAAATAACGGGCTGGTATCGACCGTATGGTTCATGCCATCGCGCGACGAATGCGACTTGGGCGCGGTATCCACCTTGATGATTGCGATCCGAAATTGGGGCCATTGCACATCCAGCGGCACGCCATGGCTGTCAGAGCCATCCTCGGACACGCCCATGTTCCAGCGCACAAACCCATGCCACAGAGACCGCGTAGCGCTGCCACTGCCCAGCCGGGCCACACGGCTCATGTCAGGATCGCTCAGCCCCAGCCCGAAGCATCCGCACAGCGCGCGGGTCAGCGCCGCGAACCCCGACGCGGATGAGGCCAGCCCCGCCGCCGTCGGAATCGTATTTCTGGTCGCGATCTCCAGCGGCATGTCCCGCCCCGCGCGGAACAGATCGGCAAAGGCCAGCGCCTTGCGGGCAAACCCCGTCTCAGCCGACAGCACCGCCCCATCCAGCAAGACCTGATCCACCCCGTCCGGCGCCGGACCGACGGTGGTGTAAGACCCCCACTCGGCCAGCGAGACCGACACCGAGCTGTTCAACGGCAGGTTCCGCGCCCTGTCCCGCTTGCCCCAGTATTTAGACAGGGCAATATTGCTGGGCGCATAGGCGCTAAAGCTGCGCGGTGTGTCTGCGTGCTCCATCGCATGTGCAATCAGGTTCCGAACCGCGTCAGTCATGGATGATAAGCCCTTCTTTGGCCAAGGTTACCGGAACGAAATCCGCAGGCACCGCACCCACAGCCAGCACACAATCCCCCAGCCCCGAGCCCGAGATTTTGGCGGTCAGCACGTCTGGCGTCTGCCGCGCCCCGCGGATGAGGTCGCGCAAGTTGTCATCGCTGACGCCCAACGCCTCCATTCTGGTTTGATATTGGGTCAGTGCCTCGGCGAAACCGACCCAGTCCTGAGTTTCGGCCGCAGAAATGGCCGTTTCCGCCAGCGCACCCATGGACGCGTATAGCCGGTCATACTCGGCCTCGTGCCCCTGCATCTGATCCGCGATCTTCTGCAAAACCACCGCCGTAGGCGTCTTGTATCCGCAATAGCGCAGGCTCAGCTGTGGCGGAACCGGCAGCGCGGTCATCTCGGCCAGCGGCGGCGCGCGATAGGCCAGCATCCCGCCCATCAGGCTGGCGGCCAGATCAGCCCCGCTGCCGCGCCCCTGAATGTCGTGAATGATCCTGTGCGCCTTGGCGTGCAACCCGGTCAGCAGCATCCCGGCATGGGTCAGAATGGCCCCCAGCCCAGCCACCGTAACGGCCGCCGACGACCCCAGACCCAGCGTCGGATCGATCTGCGACGAGATGGTCAGATCAAACCCGGTCTCAATCTCGTCTTGATGCTGTGCAATAGCGGCCAGCAGGAACTTATACGGCCCGTCCATCTCGATTTGGTCCAGCGCAACCGACAGCGGCGGCGCAATGTCTGAGGACAGGCGAACCACCCTGTCCGCGCGCGGCTGCAGGGTGACCGTCAGCCTTTGTTCGATGGCGGCGACGATGGCCCGGCTGCCGTAAACGACCGCATGTTCGCCGGTGATCATGATCGATCCCGGCGCGCTGGCGCGGATCATGTGTCACCTCCGACGGGTGCAGGTCCCAACGCGGCCCCTTGGGCCGCCAAACGCAGCGCGGACCAGGACAGGCCCGGGTGATCTGCCATGAACCGTGCCATTTTGTCGGCGTCCTCCATATGCACCAGAACCACGCCGCCAGCCTCACCCCGTATCGAACCGGCACCGCAGATTTTGCCCGCGCCGCCCGCTGCATTCACTGCTTTGACAAAGGCACACGCGGGTTCGGGCACGACGCCGATCCGCTCCAACAGCATCTGGTTTTCACGGATCGCGTCATCGGGGTCATCGCCCTGCGAGATCGCGCGGGTGAAGGCGGTCGTGCACTCGCTGAACTGCTGCCACAGCGCGCTGTCCTGCGCATGCGCGGCGCGCACGGCGCTGACACATTCGCCGGTGCTGCTTTCGGGTTTGCCATGCAGAACCCAATACCATCCTTCACCGCTCAGCAACCCATGGCCCTCTGGCAACTCGGGCGCGTCAATGCCCGCGTCGCCTGCGCGCACCAAACCGCCACGCACCACGGCAGCGGCATCGATGGGCCCGGCTCGCCCGTGTTTGAGCCGCTCGCAGAACCGCACCCTCTCATACCGCTCGTCCAGCGTCTTGGGCCGGTCCAGCAGATGTTCGAACAGAACCGTTGTTGCCGCCACGATCGCGGCAGACGAGCCCATGCCGGACCCGATCGACAGCTCGGACCGGCTGGCCAGTTGCCCCGGTGCCAGCATGTGATTCATCGCCCCGATCCCGGGAATGGCCGTACTTGTGGTGCCAAGGTTCTCATGCAGCAGCGATGCCAGCGTATAAACCGCCAGATCATCGGGGCGCGTCAGGATTTTATGTACATCCAGCTCACCGCGCAGAAACTGATCGAACCGCTGATCCAGCGATGACTTGAACTGCGACAACAGTCTCAGCGGATAGACCTCGCCCGCCGACAGGTTCTCGAACGCGGTTTTCAGCCCTTCGCCAAGCCCCAGTGGCTGAAATGACACTTCGGTATAGCGCGCGACCGCCATGGCCAGGGCGGGGGCCCCATAGAGAACCGAGTGTTCGCCGGACAGAATCAGCTTGCCCGGCGCATGCGCCCGTGTGACCTCAGGCGTTCCGGTCAATGTAGATGCGCTTGTGATCGTCAATGCTTGCAAGCCTGTAGCGCCCGCGGGCCTCATCCGGCATCAGGCCGTTGTGGACGCCTTCCTCACCGGGCGGATGCCACAGCGTGACATAATCGTCATAAGAAACCGGGTCACGTTCATCCAGGTTTTTTCTGTGCGACGCGTCAAACAGGTAATCGCGATACCCCGCGGATACCGTGGCATCAAAGAATTCACCTGTTGCGCCGGACCCGTAGGAAAACAGCCCCAGCGTCTTACCGGTCAGGTCCTGTTCCGCATTCTCCAGCGTCGACAGGATCGCCAGATAGACCGAAGCCGTATAGCTGTTGCCAACCTGACGGTTATACAGCATCCCCGGCAAGGCGGTCGCCATATCCACGGTGGCACCGGCCTCTTTCGCCAGATGGCGATGGGCTTTTTCGCCCATGCGCGTGAACGGAAGATGATAGCAGAAATGCGCGAAATCGTCGTAGCTTTGACCGCCATTGGCCTGATAATCCCGCCACGATTCCACCAGCGCGTTCAGATAGCGCAGCGCCGAGTATTTGCCGTCCACCAGCGGGGTGCGGCGGTGGTTCGGACGCCAGAAATCCATGATATCTTCGGAAAACAGGCCCGAGACCGAGCCGATTTCCAGCAGCTTGGGATCGGCCGTCACCAGCATCGCCACCGCAGCCGCGCCCTGCGTCGCCTCGCCCGAGCTGTCCAGATCATAGCGCGCGATGTCCGACGCAATGACCAGAACCTTGCGGTCAGGTTTGCGCGCCACATGGGCGCAGGCCATCTGCAACGCCGCCGTGGCGGAATAACACGCCTGTTTCAGCTCAACATTGCGCACATTGGCTGGCAGGCCCAGCAGACCCTGCAGGAAAATCCCCGCAGATTTCGACTGATCAATCCCGGTTTCAGTGGCGAACATGATCGTGTCGATCCCGTCGGTCCCGAACCGGTCAATGATGGGCCGCGCCGCCTCAGCCGCAAGCGTGACCACGTCCTCGTCATGGCCGGGCATGGCGATCTTTTCCTGCCCGATCCCGCGCGAGAACTTCTCGGGGTCGATACCGTGGTGCTGAGCCAGCGTATCCAGCGCGATATAGCGATGAGGCGTGAAAAAGCTCATCGCGCTTATACCAGTTGAAACTACCAAAATTTTGTCCTTGATCGGATCAGTGATGAATTGCCCTTGAGCTGAGATATATCTGCGCAGCTCAAAAGGAACATCGCCGTCTGGAATTCGCGACGTAACGCTTCAATTTTTCGTATGACGCGCGCGCTGGATTCCTGTGCAGCGGTCAGAAAGGGGGCAGCCAGACCGCAAACATCCGCGCCAAGAATGATAGACTTTGCCATATCCAAACCGTCTCTGATACCGCCGCTGGCGATGAGTGTTGTTGGATCGGTCTTTTTGCTCAAGACGTCCCGAGTTTCAAGCAGGCTTTCTACTGTTGTCAGGCCCCAGTCCTGAAAGACCAGCCCCAGATCGTCATCGTCATCCGCCCGGCGGTGGTATTCGATCCGGCTCCAGGATGTGCCGCCGCGCCCGGCCACATCGAAATGACGCACGCCGGCCTGATAGCACAGATCGACATCCCGGCCCGACAGACCCGCACCCACCTCTTTGACCAGAACGGGCACCGGCATTGCGGGGATCAGTTCGGCGATCCGCCCGGTCAGGTTGGAAAAGTCGCGGTCGCCTTCGACCTGAACCGCCTCTTGCAGCGGGTTGAGGTGCAGGTACAGCCCATCCGCACCCAACGTTTCAACCGCCTCAGCGCAGTGATCTGCACCCAGCCCCGCGTTCAGCTGCACCGCGCCTATATTGCCGATCAGCGGAATGGTAGGCGCCACTTCGCGCAGCTGAAAGCTGGTTTTTGCCTCTGAATCCGTGAACATGACCCGTTGCGAGCCCACCGACATCGCCACACCCGTGGCCTCGGCCGCTTCGGCAAGATTGCGGTTGATGCGCGCGATCTCGGCCCCCTTGCCGCCTGTCATCGACGAGATCAGCAGCGGAAAGCTCAGCTCTTTGCCCAGAAACCGGGTGCGTGTGTCCACTTTGTCCAGATCCAGCTCGGGCAGCGCCCGATGGGTCAATGAGATCAAATCAAAACCACTGCGCTGGCGTTCGACAGCAGGGTCTTCGATGATGGCCCGCAGATGATCCAGCTTGCGCCCGGCAACGCTGCGGTCCGGCGACGAGGGGCCGGTCATCGTTCCAGTTCCATATGGGTGCGCACCAGTTCGCCCGGGTTGGTCTGCGCCGCCAGCAGAGACAATTCGCCACACAGCACCGTCCCGGCACATAATGCCGCCAGCCTGCGGGCATTGTCGCCTTCGTCCCGGTCGTCCTTGCAGCCCATCTGCTGCAGATTATCCTCGACCTGATCATTGCCCTTGCCCGCACCGACCGAGCCGACAATCAGGTTCGGCAGGGTGCACGAGAAATACAGATCCTCGCCCCGCGCCTCGCAATGCACGATACCCTGGCTGCCTTCGATGATATTGGCCGCGTCCTGTCCGGTGGCCAGATAGAAGGCCAGCAGCATATTGGCGAAATGGGCATTGGCGCTGCGCAGCGATCCGGCCAAATTGCCGCCAACAAAGTTCTTCTCGATGTTCAGCGTCACCATCTGTTCCGGCGTTGTGCGCAGCATGCGCCGCAACAGACGGCCCGGAATCTCGATCTCGGCAATCACGTATTTGCCACGCCCCAGCAGCCCGTTCACCGCCGAGGTTTTCTTGTCCGTGCAGAAATTGCCCGAGATCGACGCATAGGACAGCTCGGGGTTGTCCGCCAGAACCCAGTTCAGCACCGCCTCGGCCGCCTTGGTCACCATATTGTGACCCGAGGCATCCCCGGTGGAACACTCGATCCGGATATACAGCAGGTTGCCGGCGATCTGGCGATTCAGTTTGATCAGACGGGCAAAGCGGCTGGTTGAGGCGACGATTTGCGCGACTGTCTCAGTCTGCGTCTCGATCCGCTGCCAGGCGCGATGGGCCGAGGCCGCATCCTGCCCGCGCACGGCGATCGAACGCGTCATGCGTTCATCCACCAGTGTGACCTGAATCCCTCCGGCGTGGCGCGACACGCCTGCCCCGCGCGCCGTCGAAGGCCAAAGCGGCGTCTCATAAGTGGCCAGAGGCACCGAGACCTCACCGGAAACCAGATCCCCCTTGAACAGAATAGGCCCAACCCATTGGGTTGGAATCGGGGTCACGAACGAAGACTTGGTGCGCACCTGGCTTCCCTTTTTGTCGTATCTTTCATCACAAACGGTCCGACCCGATGCAGGGCATCGTCAGACGTGACCGCTTATGTCAGACTGCGAAACGCAATCATAGTGGCCGTGGCAGTAATCCCAACCGCTAAAATGCGCCAATGTCAGCGACATAATATCATCATGGCCCAGACGCAGCCGAACCAGGGCGGGGCGGTCGGGGAATCAGGGGGCCTGGTGGGTATTGCCCCGCGCTGACACGCTGCAATGCGCAAAATTTGGATTTTCCCTGACGGGGTTTCTGTGATTGTCTCGGCCCGACTCTTGCCCCAACGGCACAACAAACCCGCACAAAACAGGAGAGCACATGTCAGATCACGGATATGAATCGGGGCGTTTGAACCTGCCCTTTGTCGGCATCGCCACGTTTGGCAAAAAACCTTACGTGGCCGACTGGGATCAGATTGACGCCGACGTAGCCATCCTAGGCGCGCCGTTTGATTTCGGATGCCAGTATCGCTCGGGCGCGCGGTTCGGGCCACGGGCGGTGCGCGAGGCATCGACCCTATTCAGCTTTGGCCACGCCGGGGCCTATGATCATGAGGATGACGCCACCTATCTGGGCGGCGATGTGCGGATCGTCGATCTGGGCGATGCCGATATCATTCACACCAAGACCCGCGAAAGCCATGCCAATATCGAATACGGGGTGAAGAAAATCCTCGATGCGGGGGCTCTGCCCGTGACCATCGGCGGCGATCACTCGGTCAATATCCCCTGCATCCGCGCCTTTGCTGACGATTGCGACAAGAACGGTCCGATCCACGTGGTGCAGATCGACGCGCATCTGGATTTCGTCGATGAACGCCACGGCGTGACCGAGGGGCACGGCAACCCGATGCGGCGCGCGATTGAACAGGATTACGTTTCGGGCATGACGCAGCTGGGCATCCGCAACGTGTCCTCAACCGCGAAAGAGGGGTATGACGACGCCCGCGCCCGCGGCTCGGATATTCTGTCGGTGCGGCAGGTGCGCAAACTGGGCACAGACGGCGTGCTGGACCGCATCCCGCAGGGCGCGCGGTACTATGTCACCATCGATATTGATGCCTTTTGTCCCTCAATCGCGCCGGGCACCGGCACGCCCAGCCATGGCGGGTTTCTGTACTATGACGTGCTGGAAATCCTGCAGGGGCTGGCCAAGCGCGGCGACGTGGTGGGCATTGATCTGGTCGAGGTCGCCCCGGCCTACGACCAGACCGAAAGCACGCAGATTCTGGCGGCACAGCTTTTGCTGAACTTTCTGGGTTTCATCTTTCACCACCGCCGCTAGCGGTCAGCCCAGATAGGCGCGCAGGCTGGGCGGCGGGTTGTCAAACAGCTGCGCGGTCGGGGCTGGCGCATGGGCGCAGCCCTCGGCCACCAATACCGTCTGATCGGCAATGCGGCGTGCGTCCTGCGGATCATGACTGACCATCAACAGGGTCGTGCCCGTCTCGGCCAGCAGTCGGGCAACAAGGTCCAGCATCTCGGTCTTCAGCGCGGGCCCCAGCGCCGCAAAGGGTTCGTCCAGCAACAGCATGTTTCGGCGCTGCACCAATACCCGCGCCAGCGCGACGCGGCTTTGCTGCCCACCGGATAATTCCGCCGGTTTCCGCTCGCCATAATCGGGCAGGCCGACGCGGGTCAGAGCCGTCTGAACCTGCGCGTTTTCCGCCTCTGACAGCCGCCCATTGGGGCGCAGCCCAAGGGCCACGTTCTGCTCAACTGTCAGATGCGGAAACAGATTGCCATCCTGAAACAGCATCGCCAAAGGACGCTTGCCCGGCGCAAGGTCGGAAATCCGCACCCCATCCCATAGGATTTGCCCGTCTGAGAGGTCGCGAAACCCGGCAATCGCCTCAAGCAGTGTGGATTTTCCGGCCCCCGAAGGGCCGACAATCGCCACGCTGGCCCCGGCGGGAACCGAGAAATCGGCCTGCAGCGCAAAGCCGCCATTCTGCACACTGCAGCGCTCAAGTTTCAGCATGCGCCCGTCCCCCTCGGTCCAAAAGCCAGAATGCGCCCATCGACAGTATCAGCAACAACAGCGCCGCACCCGCCGCCGCCTGCATCTGATAGGCGCCCATCAAGCGGTAAATCTGCAAGGGCAGCGTGGCAATCTGCGGGTCGGCAAACAGGGCGATCACCCCAAGATCCCCCATCGACAGCGCTGCCGCCAGCCCTGCCGCAAACCGGATTTGCGGTCGCATCCGGGGCAGAAGAACGCGGGTGAAAAACACCCATTTACCCATATCGAGAGACAGCGCCAGCCGCCCGTGGCGGTCAACCACATCCCGCGCGGCAGGCACCAGAATGCGCAGGGCAAAGGGCAAAGCCATCACCGCATTCACCAACGCCGTCACCGGCAGTGCCAGCGTCGTGGGGTTCGCCACCGGGCGGATCAGGATGAACAGCCCGGTGCCAATCACCAAAGGTGAGGCCGCCAGCCCCAGAATGCCGCTCAGCTCAACAATGCCATGACGCCCGGTCGCCACCGCCATCGCCATGGGCAGGGCCAGCATCAGCAGCACCATCGTGCTGGCCGCCGCCACCAGAACCGAGATCACCGCCGCGCGAAACACCAGCGCCGGCATCTCGAACACCCCGGCAATGCCCGAGATCGCCACCGCCGCCAGTGGCAACAGCAGGAACCCCGCAGCCGCCACGATCCAGACGGCATCAAGAACCGGCGCGCCACCATCCCAGCGGCGAATGGCCCGGTCCAGCCCGGCCCCGAATCCGTCGCCGCGTGAGAATTTCAGCGCCGCCAGCGCGGCAGCGGCGGTCAGGGCCAGTTGCAATCCCGACAACAACGCCGCGCGGCCCAGATCGAAATCATAGGTAAACGCCTGATAGATCGCCAGTTCCAGCGTCGTGGCGCGCGGCCCGCCGCCCAATGTCAGAGCGACGGCAAAACTGGTCAGGCATATCGCAAAGATCACCGCCAAGACACCCGGCAGAATGCGGCGCAGCATCGGCCATTCGATCAGACGGAACATGGCCCAGCCGTCACAGCCCAGCTGCGCAGCCAGCCGAAACCGTTCCGCCGGAACCTCTTGCCACGCCTGCAGGATCAGCCGCGTGGCCAGCGGCAGGTTGAAAAACACATGGGCCAGCACCACCCCGTGCAGCCCATAGATGCGGATCGGCGGCAGGCCAAAGACGCCCAACAGCTCGGAAATCCAGCCCGCCCGGCCAAAGACCTGCAACAGCCCGAGAATGGCGACAATGACCGGCAGAATGAAAGGCGCGCCCAACAGCGCGATCAACACCCGCCGCCCGGCAAACCGCCGCCGGGCCAGGGCGCGCGCCACCGGAATGGCCAGCGCGGCGCTGAACAGCGCGGACAGAACCGCCTGAACCAAGGTGAACCGCAACGCGGCCCAGTCCGAGGGTCCGAACCCGCCCGCCGCCTCGGCGCGCAGGCCCACGGCGGCCAATGTCCCAAGGATCAGCGCGGCCACCAAAGCCGCCGCGCCAATGCCCGGCCATGGGCTTACTGGCTGAGCGCGCTCAGCCATTCCGCCAGCGCCTGATCCCGCACCGCGGCGGCCTCATCCGGGGTGAACAGCAGCGATTTCTCGGGCACGATCAGGGTGTCGAACCCTTCGGGCAGCCCGTCAGCCGGGGTCACGGCCGGATACATCCAGTTGGTCGTGGGAATGATCTGCTGGAATGCGTCCGAGACCATGAAGTTCAGGAACTGATCGGCCAGTTCCGGCTGATCGCTGTTGGCCAGTTTCGCCGCCACTTCGACCTGCATGTAATGGCCTTCGTCAAAGGCCGCTGCCGCCTTGCTGGCATCTTCCTCAGCGATCAGATGATAGGCGGGTGAGGTGGTATAGCTGAGGACCATGTCGGCCTCACCCTCAAGGAACAGGCCATACGCTTCGGACCAGCCTTTGGTCACGGTGACGATATTGTCAGCCAGACCTTCCCACATGTCCTCGGCCTCATCGCCATAGGCGGCATGCACCCACAGCAATAACCCCAGACCGGGGGTGGATGAACGCGGGTCCTGAATGATGATCTTGGTGTCGCTCTTGGCCAGTTCCGCGAAATTCGCAGGGGCCGCCGCATCCGCGTTGTGGACAAATGCGAAATAGCCCCAGTCATAGGGGGCGAAAACCTCATCGGTCCATTCGATCGGCAGGTCATACTCGGCGCTGACCCCGCTGGGCGCAAACAGGCCGGTGTCCTTGGCGGCGTTGATCAGGTTGGTGTCCAGACCCAGCACCACATCCGCGTCCGAGGTTTCACCCTCAAGCCGGATGCGCGACAGCAGGGCGGCGCCGTCCTCAACGCCCACAAGGTTCAGCGTACAGTCGCAGATCGCCTCAAACGCCTCTTTGACCTGCGGGCCCGGGCCCCAGTCCGAGACAAAGCTGTCATAGGTATACACGGTCAGCTGAGGTTTATCGGCGGCCACCGCCGTAGTCGCGCTCAGAAGTCCCGCAGCAATCATCAGATGTTTCATGTCATCCTCCATTGCGGCGAGAGGGCAAGGATGGATGGATCCGACACCTTTCCCTCCGCCGGTTCTAGCCGGTTCAGGTTCAACGGGTTCGCCACTGGCATCTCAGCGTGATTTCGCACGCACCCCGAGGTGAGGGTGTGACTAGGCGGGAATGGGTCGGATTACAACCCTTTCCCCCTGTCCCTACTCTGCCGCGATGGCCTGATCGGATGTGGTGGCCATCGGGGTCCAGTTCAGATCGCCGGTATAGCGCCAGGCCAGTTTGCCCTGCTCATCCATCGCAATCAGATGCAGCCAGCCATTGTCAAACAACGCCCGCACCTGCGGATGACGGCTCAGGATGTCCGACATCGCCTCGCGCGGGGCTTCGATCACCACCGACAGACGCAGCGGATCATGCTGATAGCCCTCGCCATCATGGATCGACTGCCACGGCAAGCCCGGACGGGGCGCGCCGTTGTTGCCCTCGAGCACGCCGATGCCACCGACCACATTGTGCAGCAGCTTGTTGCCGCCGCCAAACAGGCGCGGGGCCACGGTCGAGCCATAATATTGCAGGCTGATCCAGCTGACGACCACCACGGGCGCGGTCATGATCAGCTCCAGCACGCCAAACCCATCATCCTTGCGCCAGTCATAGTTGTGCAGGAACGCCTGCCCCGCCAGATCGGCCCCATCCGTGCGGTGGCGCGGGGCTGCGATAAAGGCGCGGCACCCGGCCAGACCCCATTCGGGGCGGGTTTCGGCCCAGTCCTGCGCCCGGCGCTGAATATCGGAGGCCTTGTCAGCCCTCGGCAGACGCGCGGCGCGTTCGGCCCGCGCAAGCTGCCCAGCAGCCTCCAGCCAGGATTTCAACCGCGCCAGATCACCCGACCCCTTGCCTGCCAGCAAATCCTGCTCATACAGGTGCACCCGGTCGGTCGTGGTGTAATGCATTGCGGCAACAAAGACCGTGTCTTCGGGAATTTTGACCCCCTGTTCGGCCAACCCAGAACGCACTTGCGGGTCGTTCAGCAACCCGGCCAGCAGGCGCGCATTCACGTCACCCGCATGCCCGCCGCAAGCGCCACAATGCAGCGCGCTTTCATGCGGGTTGTTGGTCACATCCGCACCGTGCCCGGCCAGCAATACGATGCGGGCAAAATTGTCGGTCAATGACATCGCCGTCAGCACCGTTTTGGCCATCGTGACCCGCGCGTCCAGATCGATATTGGGGTCCAGCTGCGGTGCGGGATCGACCTTGGCCTTTCCGCCAACACCCAGCGCATCGCGCATCAGCTTGCCCGCATACAATGGCCCCGTCGCCTCGACAAAAGCAAACGAAGACACAGCCGCCAGCTTGAACCGGCCCCAGGCCCGCTTCGCCCGCGCCGTATACCGCCGGGACAGGTCCTTGCCCGCAGACTCCTTGGCCTGAGAACAGACCGAAGGCTGCAACAGAACCGGGCCGTGCAGCTCGGTCACATCCGACCCGGCGGCCTTGTGGGCGCTGGCCAGACCAAAGAACCCGGCAAAACCCAGCGTTTCGATCCCGGTATCCTGCGCCTCAAGCGCGCGGCGGAACACTTCGGACCGCACATCGATGCAGAACGCGGCCTGAACCTGCGCCCGGCCCCCCGACGGGCGTGCCGTGCCCGGCAGCAACCTGTCCGCAAGGGCGCGCTGCTGTGCCCGCTCAGCCGCCTCTTGCAGCACCGCGTCGATGACGAAATCCATATCCGGGGTCACCGGTGACTCATGCGCGGCCATGACCCCGGCCCATTTTTCGCCGATCTGATCCTCGTAGAGGTCCAGCAACGCCTCATCAAACACCATGCGGACGGCCAGCAGCTCGGTCACGGTGTTGTCCGCTTCGCCTTTCAGCTCGGCCTCCCACAGCAGATAGCGCGCGTATTGCGCCCATCCGCCCAGGGTCGTCAGCCAGCGGTGATAGGCGGTGGCCGCGGCATCCGTGCTCAGCCCCAGCCGTTCCGACGACCGGCCAATGGCGCGCCAGTGTGAGCGGTTGGTGCCCGCAACAAACGCCCCAAACCCGCTCAGGCCAAGAATTTCCGGCGTCAGATCGCGCGAGGCAAACTCGCGCCAGGCACTGAACGCGCCGCCCGTGCGGGCCTGCTGCCACAGGGCCTGACCCTGATCGAAATGGCTGGCGGCCCAGATACCGATCCGGTCTTCGATCAGACCGGGCCAGTCGGTGCCAGACACCTCAGCCGCTAATTCAGCCACGGTAGGCAGGGCCACGGGCTGCGGGGCCTCGGCGCCAAGCCCGGTTTTCACATCCTCAAGGCTGGGCGTATTGAACTGCCCAGCAAGGGCTGAGAGCGCATCCAGAATATCGGCCTCGGTGATCTCACCGGCATCCAACTTGGCGGCCCAATGCGCCCGGTCCGGCGTGATCCGCGTGCCCGCAACCCGCGCCAGCCGGGCCGAGGTCACGGCCAGCGGCTCATCCGCCTGACCCAGAAACGGGTTCACGGCAACGTTCGACGACAGCGGGAACAGCGGCGGGATCGCATGGGCGGCAGATTTCGCCTCGGCCACCAGTTCCAGCAGCGGTGCGGGATATGCTTCAAGCTTTGCAAACATCACATCAGTTCCTTTCAGGCTGCGGACCGTCTGGACCAACCGTCCAGAAACTTGTCGAAAATGGCATTGGCATAGAGACCGTTTGACAGATGCACCCGCAGCCCCGCCGCCGCCGGATGCGACGCCCACAGCGGGAAGGTGGCCTGCGCCACGGCAACGAAGCCAAAGCTCAGCAACGCCAGCACGATCAGCGCCCATTCCAGCGGCCCCGGCGCGGGGGTGGCGGGCAAGGCCCCGGCGGTCAGGTGCTGTGCGATGACCTGCAGCGCGAAATAACTGACCGAGGTCACCAGCGCATAAACCACCGTGCGCTGCGTCAACTGGCGCGGCGCGGCATCGGCAAAGCCCTGCGCCAGCAGATAGGCCACGCCAAAGATCAGGATGACGCCAAGGGCGATGGCCTGCACCGATTTGCCGTCAAAACCCAGCACAGTGCCGACCAGCGCATAGATCACGATTGCCGTCCCAAAGGCGCGCAACACATTGCTGGCCGAGGGCACCGCGATCGGTCCGGGGCGGTGGATTGCGGCCACGTTCCTGACCGCCTCGCCCGAGCTGAGGAAAGCATGCGCCTTATACAGCGAATGCGCCACGATATGCAGCAGCGCCAGCGGGAACAGCGCCAGACCGCATTGCATCACCATGAACGCCATCTGCGCAATCGTCGACCACGCCAGAGAGGTCTTGACCGCTGGCTGCGTCAGCATCACCAGCCCGCCGAACAGCGCCGTGAACCCGCCCAGCATCACCAACAGGGCCATCACCCCCGGCGCCACCAGCATCACATCGGCAAAACGGATCAGCAGGAAGCCGCCCGCATTGATCACACCGGCATGCAACAGAGCCGAGACTGGCGTGGGGGCCTCCATCACCTCGGTCAGCCAGCCGTGTACCGGGAACTGGGCCGAGGCCAGCACCGCCGCCACCGCGATCAGCAGCGCTGCGGTCAGGGTCATCCATCCGGCCTGTACCGTGGTCAGGATCGTATGAATATCCGTGGTGCCCATGGCGATGATCAGCAGACCTATGGCCAGCGCCAGCGCGCCCTCGCTCAATCGCGCCACCAGCGCCTTTTTGCGGGCCGCCCGTTGAGCCGTGGCGCGTTCGGGATAGAACAACAGCAGCTTATGCAAGGCCAGGCTGGTTGCAGTCCAGGCCAAAAGCAGCTGGATCAGGTTCCCTGACATCACCAGCAAAAGGACCGAGGCCAGCGTCAGCGCCATCCATTTCGTGAACGTCCCCTGCCGCGCCTCACCATCCATATAGGTGGCCGAATAGCGCAACACGATCCAGCCGATAAAGCTGACCAGCACCAGCATCACCGCGCTGACCGCATCCAACCGGACCGACAGCCCAACCCCAAGCAGCCCGATCAGGCCCGAGGTTCCGGGGCCAAAGACCACCAGCAGGGTTGCAGAGATACCCGCCACCAGAAAGGCAGCGAACGCCGCCGCCTCGGCAATCTGCGGCACGCGCCCCGGGCGCAGGCCCGGATGACGCCCGGCATGGATCGCAGCAGCGATCAGGATCAGCGGGCTGAGAAGGGGCAGAAAAAGGTAGAACATGGTGACGGTCCCTGGATCATCGGTTTGGGACAGTCAGTTAGGACAGATTCTTTGCCGTTAAAAATACATTGTTCTATCAGTATCATTCTATTATTTAGAACGATATGCCTTTGAACTATCATCACCTGCGCTATTTCTGGGCCGTGGCCCATGACGGCAACCTGACCCGAACGGCGCAGCGGCTGAACCTGTCGCAATCGGCCCTGTCGGTGCAGATCAAACAGCTTGAGGAACGGCTGGGCCATGATCTGTTTGAACGCCGCGGGCGGCAGCTTTACCTGACCGAGGCCGGGCGTATCGCGCTGGACCATGCCGACGCGATTTTCTCGACAGGGCAAGAGCTTGTGGCCACCCTGACCGAGACGGTGCAGACCCGCAAAGCCCTGCGCGTCGGGGCATTGGCGACGCTGTCGCGCAACTTTCAGATCGGGTTTCTGCGCCCGATCCTGTCGCGGCTGGATGTTGAGGTGATCCTGCGCTCGGGCAGCCCGACCGAGCTGATGGAGGGGCTTGAAACCCTGAACCTCGATCTGGTGCTGATGAACCGCCCGCCCCCCGATGACAGCCTGACCCCGTTCGAGACCCACCAGATCGCGGAACAGGCCGTCAGCATCGTTGGCACGCCCGACCGTCTGGACCCGGATCGCCCAATCAAGGACTTGTTGCACGAACAGCCCTTTATCCTGCCCACCACCGACAGCAGCGTGCGCACCGCCTTTGACGCGATGGCCAGCCGGTTGTCGGAACGCCCCCAGATCGCGGCCGAGGTGGATGATATGGCGATGATGCGCCTGCTGGTGCGCGAAGATATCGGCCTTGCCCTTGTGGCCCCGATCGTTGTGACGGATGAGCTGACATCAGGCCGGCTGGTCGAAGCCCGCGAACACCCCCGGATCAAGGAAACCTTCTACGCCATCACCCTGCGCCGCCGCTTTCCCAACCCGCTGGTGCAGGACCTGCTGGCGCATGAGCCCGACCCGGCCTTCACGCCCTGAAGAACCCAAAACTCAGCCTCGGGCCGGGTGCAACTGCTCGGTGATGCGGAAAAAGCTGGAAACGGCGGCGGTCTGACGCATTGCGGGCAAACAGGCCAGAAAATGCGCGACCGTCAGATTCTTATCCTCGATGGGGACAAAACGAATACCGGGCTCATTCTCGCATTCCTGCGCCAGCGCCACCCCGACCCCGGCCCCCGAATTCACCAGCGACCGGATGGAGCCCCAGGACCCAAGGCCCAAAATCGTCGTCAGCTTGACCCCCCGCAGCCGCGCTGCGGCCTCAAAAATCCGCCGGGTCGAGGATGTCGGCTCGCGCTGGATCAGCTTGAGCGCTTCGACCTCTTGCCATGTTACCGCCTTTGCGCCTGTCAAAGGATGACCTTCGGGCACGATCAATCCAACAGTCGAATCCGCCAGTTTGATCCCGGACAGATCGGGCGGCAGCTCTTTGGCGGTGAACAGGCAGACATCGAATTCGCCGGTATAAAGCATCGGCAACAGATCATGGCTGGCCATGGCACGGGCCGTCACATCCACCGCCGGGTAGGCGCGCACGAACTCGGACATTACCGGGATGGCAATCTGAAAAGTCGAATAGCCGATATGGAAACTGCCGGAATGCAGGTCCTGTTCGGCCGTCAGCACGGTATCGATGCTGTCGCGCAAGGCGATCAGCGCCTTGATGTCGCCGCGTATCTTGCTCAGCAACGGGGTGGCGGTGATCGTCGTGCCCGACCGGTCCAGCAAACGGCACTGATAGTGCTGTTCCAGCGAGTACACCAGATTGGACACCGTCGGCTGCGACACCCCAAGCTCTTTGGCGGCAAGGGTAAAACTACCCTGCCGTACAACCGCTTCAAGGGCCTGCAATTGCTTCAGGCTGATTTTCGATTTCATGGGGTCACTCGTGGCTGGGCATTTGCAGCCACCATAGATCAGCGGACCGGATCAGGAAAACCACTGATGCAAAAAGATCGGGCCGGTTCTGTGCAAACCGGCCCGAGCGGGTTCAGAAATGCGCCGAGTTCGTGACCTCGGGCTTGGCGGGCGGTGCAAAGCTGGTCAGGTCGATGCCTTCCACCGCGGCCTTGTATTCTTCGATCTTCGGGGTCCGGCCCAGAATAGCCGACAGCACCACAACCGGGGTCGAGGCCAGCAGGGACTCGCCCTTTTTCTCGTCCGAATCCTCAACCACGCGACCCTGGAACAGGCGGGTCGAGGTGGCCAGAACCGTGTCGCCTTTTTCGGCCTTTTCCTGATTGCCCATGCACAGGTTGCAGCCGGGGCGCTCAAGATACAGGATGTTTTCATATTCCTTGCGCGCCGAGGTTTTCGGGAACAGATCGTCAAACTCGAAACCCGAATAGCGCTGCAGGATTTCCCAATCGCCTTCGGCCTTCAGCTCATCGACAATGTTATAGGTCGGCGCGGCCACAACCAGTGGCGCGTTGAACTCAACCTTGCCTGAAACCTTTTCCAGATTGCGCAGCATCTGGGCCACGATCTTCATGTCGCCCTTATGCACCATGCACGACCCGACAAAGCCCAGATCGACCTTTTTGTCGCCGCCGTAATAAGACACCGGACGGATCGTATCGTGGGTATAGCGTTTCGACACATCCGCGTTGTTCACATCCGGGTCGGCGATCATCGGCTCGTCGATCTCATCCAGATCAACGACAACCTCGGCGAAATACTTGGCATTTGCATCCGGTGTCAGGGCGGGCACGTCGCCCGATTTGATTTCGGCGATACGTGCATCGGCTTTGTCGATCAGGCCCTGCAGGGTCTTGGCCTCATTCTCCATGCCCTTGTCGATCATGATCTGAATGCGGTGCTTGGCGATTTCCAGCGATTCAACCAGCGTGTCATCTTCCGAAATGCAGATCGACGCCTTGGCCTTCATCTCGGCCGTCCAGTCGGTGAACGTAAACGCCTGATCCGCCAGCAGGGTGCCGATATGCACCTCGATGATGCGGCCCTGGAACACGTTGTCGCCGAACTGTTTCAGCATCTGCGCCTGCGTCGCGTGCACCACGTCGCGGAAATCCATATGGTCGGCCATCTTGCCCTTGAAGGTCACCTTGACCGATTCCGGGATCGGCATCGTCGCCTCCCCCGTGGCCAGCGCCAGCGCAACGGTGCCCGAATCCGCGCCAAACGCCACGCCCTTGGACATCCGCGTATGGCTGTCGCCGCCGATGATTATGGCGCGGTCATCGACCGTGATGTCATTCAGCACCTTGTGAATCACATCCGTCATCGCATGATATTCGTGCTTGGGGTCGCGCGCGGTGATCAGGCCGAAATTGTTCATGAAGGACATCAGGCGCGGAATGTTGGCCTGTGCCTTCTTGTCCCAGACCGAGGCCGTGTGACAGCCCGACTGATAGGCCCCATCCACGGTGGGAGAGATGACCGTGGCGGCCATCGCCTCCAGCTCCTGACTGGTCATCAGGCCGGTGGTGTCCTGCGAGCCCACGATATTGACCTTGACCCGCACGTCCGACCCGGCATGCAGAACCTTGCCGGGGGTCACGCCCACGGCGTTGCGGTTAAAGATCTTTTCGACCGCCGTCAGACCCTGATCGTCATGGGTGATTTCCTTGGACGGCGCAAAGACCGGGGTCTGCTCGACACCCAGTGTTTCGGCGGCAAATGTCTGCAGCTTCTTGCCAAAGACAATGGCATAAGACCCGCCCGCAACCATGAATTCCTTCTTTTGCGGCGTGAAGGACGACGCGATATCCACCAGCTCAGTCTCGCCGCTGGCGTCATACAGCTTTTTGTCGCGGGTATTGATGGTCATGACGGTGCCGGTTTCGACCGAGTATTTCTGCTCCAGAACCGGGCTGTCGTCATTGTTGAGGATCGGGTTGCCCTCTCCGTCCACTTTCTTGACCCAGTTCTTCAGGTCGATGCCAATGCCGCCGGTCACGCCGACCGTGGTCAGGAAGATCGGCGAAATCCCGTTGGTGCCCGCCACGATGGGGGCGATGTTGACAAAGGGCACATAGGGGCTGGCCTGTTTGCCCGTCCACAGCGCCACGTTGTTCACGCCCGACATCCGCGACGATCCCACACCCATGGTGCCTTTTTCCGCGATCAGCATGACGCGCTTGTCGGGGTGCTGCAGTTTCAGCGCCTCAATCTCCTGCTGCGCCTTGTCCGAGATAAAGCACTTGCCGTGCAACTCTCGGTCTGACCGCGAATGCGCCTGATTGCCCGGCGACAGAAGATCGGTCGAGATATCGCCCTCGGCCGCCACATAGGTCACGATTTTGATCTCTTCATCCAGATCGGGCAGCTTGGTAAAGAACTCGGCCTTGGCGTAGCTGTCCAGAATATCGCGCGCCACCGGGTTGCCCGCCTCAAACGCCGCCTTCAACCGGTCGGTGTCGGCCTCATAGAGGAAGACCTGCGATTTCAGCACCTCAGCCGCCTGAGCAGCAAGCGCCGCATCATCACCCAGGGCCACGTCCAGCAGAACCTCGACCGAGGGGCCGCCCTTCATATGCGACAGCAGCTCGAACGCGAAAGGAACCGAGATTTCCTCGACCACTGCATCGCCCAGTATGATCTCTTTCAGGAACTTGGCCTTTTCCCCTGCGGCGCTCGTCGTGCCGGGCAGTGTGTTATAGATAAAGAACTGCAGCGACTGGTCCCGGTGTTCGTTGCCTGCATCTTTGATCTGATCCACGATCTCTTTGACCAATGCGGCATCATCGATGGGCTTGGGGTGCAGGCCCTCGGCTTTGCGGGTTTCAATCTCACTGAGGTAATCTGTATAAAGGCTCATGGCTATTCCGGCTGTTTGCATCTGGTGGCGATCAGGGCCGGAGTCGCGATGATCTATACGGTCCGGCATTTGTTTGTATGCGGCGGTATACTATTCCCCCACAGATTTCAATAGACCATCTGCGCGCACCCGGTCGGTCCCTTCCCATTTCACCCGGCAAAGGCTAAGTGCGGTATATGGATGTTGGCAGACCCCCGGCGACGGGTACTCATTTACTGATCGATCATTTCGGGGGCGATGCGCTGCGTGACGCGGACCGGATCGAACGCGCCCTGATACGCGCCGCCCGGGCCGCCGGGGCCACGGTTCTGACCAGCAAGCTGCACAGATTCGGCGGGCATGGCGGCGTCACCGGCGTGCTGTTGCTGGCGGAATCCCATATCTCGATCCACACATGGCCCGAGAAAGCCTATGCCGCCATCGACATCTTTATGTGCGGCGCCGCCCAACCCGAGATTGCCGCCGACATACTGGAACAAGAGCTGCGCCCAGACCGGGTCGAGATCACCCGCATCAGCCGGGGTTCAGCGGAACCAGTGCTCCCACCCGTCTAGATAATAGCCGGTCAGAACATGGGTCTGCAGCGTGTTCACCTCGGCCGGAACGGGGCCCATATCTGCGCCGAAGACCTGCGTGGCCTGCCACACATCATCGGTCAGATAGGTCAGCCCCTCAGGCAATTGCAAAACCCGCCGCGACAGCGGCTCTTGCGAGGCCAGCACAAAGCCCCATTCGCCAAAGCTGGGCACATAGCTGTGATACGGCAGGCTGTGCAGCCCCTGCCCCGGCTGCTGCGGATTGCGGCTGTGGTTCAGAGTTTCCACCACGGACCAGAACGCCTGCCGCGCAAAAAACGGCGACCCGGCTTGCGTCACCAACAGGCCCTGCCCGCTCAGCCTTTCAACGGCCAGCCCGTAGAATTGCCGCGAATACAGCCGCGACAGGGCAATGGATTTCGGGTCCGGCAGGTCGATGACGATCACGTCATAACCCCCCGCATCCCGCTCAAGGAATTGCCAGGCATCCTGGTTCAGAACAGTGACCCTCCGGTCGGACAGGGCATGATCGTTCAGCGCCGACAGATCGGGGTGGTCGCGGAAAATCTCGGTCACGCGGGGATCGAGATCCACCAGCGTCACCTGTTCGACATCGGCGTAGCGCAGCACCTCGCGCACGGCCATGCCGTCGCCACCGCCCAACACCAGAATATGCGCCCGGCGCGGGGCCAGCGCCATCGCCGGATGCACCAGCGGTTCGTGATAGCGATGCTCATCCAGCGTATCGAACTGGATCGAGTGATCCAGAAACAGCCGCACCCGGTCGCGATAGCGCGTCACGGTGATCTGCTGATAGGGGGTGGCCTCGGACAGGATCACGTCATCCTCGAACAGCTCGGCCTCGGTGACTGAGACCAGCTTTTCCGAATGCCACAACGCCACCAGCGTCGCCGTCAGCGCCAGCGCCCAAACCGCCACCTGCAACCGGCTGGCCCAGTGCCGAAACACCAGCAAGGACAGCCCCGCCACCGCCAGGTTCAACCCGCCAAAGGCCAGGCTTGCCGACATCAGCCCCAGATGCGGGATCACCAACAGCGGAAAGGCCAGCGACGCCACCAGCGCGCCGACGTAATCCACGCTCAGCACGTTTTCGAACCGGAACTTCAGCGCGCCGATCTCTTCCAGAACCCGCGCGATCAGCGGGATTTCCATCCCCGACAAAACCCCGATCAGGATCAGCGCCGCATATAGCGGCGTCGCCACATGACCCATCCACGCATAGTTCAGAAACAGCACCGGCGCCATGAACCCGCCGACAATCCCCAGCAGGATCTGCGCCCAGACAAAGCCGGAAAACGCGTGGGTCACAAAGCGCGACAACCACGCCCCCAGACCCATCGCCGACAGGAAAATACCGATCACAAGCGAAAACTGCCGGACAGAATCCCCCAGCAGATAACTGGACAGGGTCGCCGCGATCAGCTCATAGATCAGGCCCGCAACGGCAACCAGAAACGTCGCCGCCAACAGCCACGCGGCGCGCGCCTCGACCGCGCGGGCCGGTGTCATGACAGGATGACAGCCGCGATGATGATGGCGACCGACACGAATAGCAGCCCGATCACGATCGCTAGCGCGATGTTCTGATCATGCTCGATCTCACGCACGATGGAAAACGGGGTCAGCCAGTCGATCACCTTCCACACCGCCCACATCAGCGCGACGCCCAGGAAGGTGTAAAAGATCGTGCTGATCACCTCGGCAATCTGAATGGCTGCAAAATAATCCATGATGTCCCCGCTATTTGACGCGATTTGATCGATAATACCCGCCGCCGCCACTGCCGACGCGCACGGATGTGTCTAGGTCACGGCTTTCCGATCCGTACCCGTAATAAGAAACGTATCCCGTGGCCCCGATGGCCACGACTGAGATCGCAAGAAAAATGATCCGGAACGGCGTCACGTTAATCCTCGTCTACCCAGTCAGACCCGGACCAGCGGGCCCATCGGTGCACGGCTTTACGCGCGAATTGAACCAGGAACAATGCCCCGAACGCCGCCGCCAGCATCGCCATCCATCTGCCTGTGAACTGCCCCGCCCGCACATCCAGCGTCAGCTGCGATACGGGCTGGTTCGCTGTCCGCCCTGCCCCGACCCCGGTCCAGAACCCTTCGTCGGCCACCGACAGGGCCAGCGTATAGGTGCCGGACTGCTCGGGACGGAACCGCAATTCCGTCGAGGATGACCCCTCGCGCCAATCGCCATCCGAGTCGCGCCCGTAATAGTATTCAATGGTCCGCCCGGCCTCGAACAGGGGAACGCCCTGCGGATCGGTCATCCCCATCTCAAGATAAGCCCAGCTGTTTTGCACATTCCCCTGCAGCCTGATCGACGCCAGCTTGTTATCCGCCTCCAGCGGCAGCGGTATCTCAACCGGCAGATCGCTCACGTCGATTTTGTAAGAGCGTACAACATCCCGCCCGCTATACAGGCTGAACCCATAGGCCAGCATCACGCAGATGGCGGCAAACACGAAGGCGCTTTTTAGCAGAAACTGATAGTTTTTACCTTCGACAAAGGGTTGCAGCGGATGAACCCGATATGGGGTTATGTCCAGCGGCTGCCCAAACGCAGCCTCGGCCTCTTTCTTAAAGACATAGATCGAGCGATAGGTTTCCCGCTCGGTCCCCGTTTCCGAAAACCCCAGCATCGCCGCGTCCGACATGGCCGAGATTGTCACCGTGCGCTCACCCAGTTTTGGGCTCCAGGTAAACTCGCCCTCGACATAGGTGATCGTGCTGTGGGTGGTTTCGTAATAGCGGTACGTGCCCTGACTGGTGCGCACGGATGGCGGGTGGTCCGCGGTTTCAACCCAATGCTCGGATATCCAGCCCTCCCCGCGATAGCGCCGCGAGAACACCAGATGACCGTCTTCCAGCGTCAGCCAGGCATAGCCATGGGTTGGTGAATACAGCTGATGGTCGATCCAGGTAAACACCCGCCCTGCCCAGCGTTCGGTATGTTCCACCAGCCCAACGATGACGAACTCGACATCATAGAAGGTGCCGCGCATCCCAAGCGATAGCGGCGTATGGGGTCTCTGCAAATCAGCGAACTTTCGCAGAACGGTATAATTATTTTGGGCGTCCAGCTCTGATCCGCAATATTCACAGATTTTGACGATTACCCTGCCACCGCCCAAAACGTCCAGCCCAGCCCCGCATGAGGTGCAATTGATCGTCGTCAGATCCGGCGCGCGGGTCATCTCTGCACCTTTATCCCAAACGGATCGCGCCAGCGCCCCACGTACCAGGATGCGCCGCCATCCCAGAACTCAGCCGACAGCAGGCTGTAGCCATCGGCCGAGGCATTGACGAAATCATAGGTCTCACCCACGTGCAGCGCTTCGTCGAACTGACCCCGCAGGGCAATGCACTCCGCCTGCTCGACCTCACTCACCACATAGGTGGAGCGCTGAAACTCTATCGTTTCACCCGGCTTGAACGGAGGTTGCGCACGGGGCGCCTGACCATCGGGGATACGCCGCTGTTCCACCACGTCACCCTCATCGACCGAGACCCAGATCACCGCGCCGCTGTCATCCGTCGTGCAAAACTCATCCCAGAATCCACGCCCGTAAGAAAACCGCGCATGCCCTAGGATCAGCAGGGGTGAGTCGCCCAGTTCAACGGTATCGCCAATCTGAAACAGCATCGGTGCATCATGCATCACCCCTTGCTCGCCTGCGCCCTCCACATGCGCACCGTTCAGCATCAGGGTCGTGCTGCAGGACAGACATGTCACAAGCTTGGCACTGCGCAATGTGACCGGACACGCCGCACCGCAATTGGGGCAGGTCAATTCTGTCATCTGGTCCGCTCGTGCTTCATTCGACGGCCTCAAACCGCAGGTTGCGCACGGCGGGGTCTACGCGGTTATAGGCGGCAAGCAGACGCCCGCTCCATTTCTGCGCGATGTAATCTGCCATGAAACGCGATGGCGCCATCAGGGTTACGACGCCCCCTGCCCTGTCCGCCTCGGTCAGATGCCGGAACCAGCTGGCCCAAAGCTCGGGGTCACGCCCATGCAGGATCGCTTGCACCTGCCCCCACACATCCCCCCCTGTCGCTTCGGGCGGTGCGGGTTTTGCCGTGAAGGGAACAACCGTGTTATCCGTTTCCGGCTCATCCGACATACGCGCATGAAAATCGGTTCCAATCACCGGCCAAATCTCGGACGTGTCCAACATCACCTGTTTGAGGTCGATTTCATACACCGCCACCCGACCACGCACTGCAGGTCGTTTGATCGAAATCCATCCCATCGTGCGCAGCTTGGCCATCTCGCGTTTGACCGTACGTTCATTGACGGACCACAACCGGGAAATTTCCTCGCGACCGATGGAAAGCTCGTTGGTTCGCCAATTGTAGCGGGTGGTGATGAGCGCGATGATACGCAGGATGCTGCGCTGCCTGTGTTTGTCGCCAGACAAGGCATGCACCGTCAGTGCGGATAGAATATCATATTTTAGGGCAGGCGCATTTCGCCCGACCGGTTTTGCAACATGCATTCCCGTTCTCACTGCTCTCTACTGCCTCAAGCGGATATACCGCAATTCCCTGCGCTGTTTGCCAACGCTTTTCAAGTCGATGCGCTGATTAGCGTCCAAAGCTGCGATTCTGTCAAGCGGAGTCTGATTTTCGGATCGAACTCCGCAAATCCCATTCCTGAATAATAAAATAAAAATGGTGAAGTATTGGTGATGGGGGACATACTGAATGTCCCCTTATTGGGGCATTTTGTCCCCCTAAATGCAGTCTTCAGGTCGTAAACGACCCCCTAAATCCTGTGGCTTGGCATAGTGTCGGCGCCTAAGCCGCCTTTCATGCACCCCGAATCAACAGGCGCGCGTTAAGCCCTTGTTTTCTTACCCGTGGGTAAGTTCACATTCGTAGTATATTTTCTTTTGCGTAAAGCGCAAATCAAGCGTAAATAAGAAACACATATAAAATAGCGTCCCAAACGATGAGACCCGAGGCATGTATACGCACGAAGACCTGAACGCATTGCGCAACCAATCCCTCAAACTGCAGGGCTGGATTCGCCAGCAAACCTTCAGCCCCGAGATGGAGAAAACCCTGCGGCGCTTTTCAAGCTGGGAAGTGTCCGAGTTGATCTTTCGCGTCAATCAATCGACCTTTCGCGGCAAGCTGGCTGCTGACCCCACCCTGCCCGGCGGCGAGGTTGAGCCCGACGGCCGTCAGCGCTGGTTCAGTCTTGAAGAGGTGAACGAGCTGCGTCGTCGCCTGAAGGTGAACCGCAAGTCCCTGATGCCGCCCCGCCCTGTTGGCAAGCGCGCCATTCGTGCTGCGGTTGCGAATTTCAAGGGTGGCGCTGGTAAGTCCACCGTGGCGCTGCATCTGGCCCATGCCGCCGCGCTGGATGGCTACCGGGTGCTGGTGGTGGATTTCGACCCTCAGGCGACGCTCAGCCATTCCATGGGCCTGACCGATGTGGCCGAGGATTTCACCGTCTGGGGTATTATGGCCCGCGATCTGATCCGCGAGACCGAGCGGATGAACAACCGCCCGGCTGCCGCCGAATCCGGCACCGCCCTGCCCCGGCGTGAGCTGCCGCCCTCAATCACCGACATGGGTCTTGGCGATCTGCGCATCAGCGACTTTATCAAGCAAAGCTCATGGTCGACCATCGACGTGATCCCCTCCTGTGCCAACGCGGCCTTTGTCGAGTTTGCGTCTGCCCAGTATCGACACCTGAACCCCGAATGGTCCTTCTTTGCCGCTGTGTCACGGTACCTGGATCAGATCCCGGATGACGCCTATGACCTGATCCTGTTCGACTGTCCGCCTGCCATTGGGTACCAGTCGATGAATGCGGTTTTCGCGGCCGATATGCTTTATGTACCTTCGGGCCCCGGCTATTGGGAATACGACTCGACCACCTCATTCATCGGTCAGTTGGCCGAGGCGCTTGAGGATCTGGCATATGGGTTCGACAAGACCTTACCCACGGGTAAGATCGGTTTACCCAAAACCTTTTGCGAGCTGCGCTTTCTGTTGACGCGGTATGAACCCGGCAATGCCCTGCATCTGGCCATGTTCGACGCGTTCAAGAAAGTTTTTGGCGAGCATGTCGCCGAACACCCGGTAGAGATGACCCGCGCCGTTGAGCAATCGGGCCGGTTCCTGAGTTCGGTCTATGAGATGGATTATCGCGAGATGACGCGCGAAACCTGGCGCCGCGCGCGCTCGACCTTTGACAATGTATACGAAGAATTCCGGGGCGTGATGCTGTCGGCCTGGGATCAGCTGGAGGATGACGCATGAGCCGCAAACGCAGAATGTTCGACATCGATATGCCGGCGATGGAGGATATCCCGGTCGGCAAAATTCCGGACAAAGTTCTTGAGAAACGCCGGGGCCCGATGGCCGCCGCGATCTCGGAAAATGCCGAGGCGCTGCGCGATCAGCAATCGACCGAGGACACCATCCGCGCCGAAAATGACCGTCTGGCGCATGAGCTGGTGCGCCTGAAAGCCGATGGTCTGGTGACCGAGCATGTGGCGCTGGCGGATGTGGTGACCGAAAAGCTGACCCGCGACCGTGCACCGGGGCCGGACGCAGAGCTGGAAGAGTTGAAACAGTCGATTCGCGATATTGGCCTGTCGAACCCGATCCGGCTGGAGCGGCGGGCGGATGGGCGTTTTGATCTGATCCAGGGGATGCGCCGCCTGTCGGCCTATCGGGCGTTGCTTGAGGAAACCGGGGACGATCAATACGCGCGTATCCCGGCCGGGATCGCGGATGCGGCGGATCTGAATGACAGCTATCGGCGGATGGTCGATGAGAACCTGATCCGCAAAGATATCTCTTTCGCCGAGATGGGCGCGCTTGCACGCGCCTATGCCGAAGACCCGGCCAATAACTGTGTCGATGTGGACAAGGCGGTGGCGCAACTTTTCAAATCCGCGAGCTACACCAAGCGCAGCTATATCCGAGCCTTTGCCAGTTTGTTGATGCGGCTGGACAAGGTGCTGGTTCACCCGAACGATATCCCGCGCAATCTGGGCGTCGAGCTGAAGCGCAAGCTGGATGCAGAGCCCGGTTTGATCCGCGATGTCAGCACCGCCTTGATGGCCGAACCCGAGCGTGATGGCGCGCGGGAAGTGGCAATCCTGCGGACTTTCGTCGAAGCGGAACCTGCTGCACCCAGCAAACCCGCACCCACATCAGGTGGTAAAACCCGACGGGCCAAGACAACTTTCCAGGTGTCGGGCAGGGCAGGGGTGGCCAAATGCTCAGCCTCTGGTGGGCGGCTTGAGCTGCGTTATGACCTGGACTTCACCCGCGTGGATCGTGCGAAATTGGAGGAGGCGATCGTAGCCTTGATCGACGACCTTCAAGAAGAGGACGATGTTACCCACGGGTAAGATTTACGGTCCGGGCATTAGTGGGACATGTCCGGGCCGCAATACCTTGCGGCGCCAGTTTCTGGTGCGGCAAGGGCAGGGGGGTAGTGATGTTTTGGGTTGATGTCGCAGCTGACCAAAAGGGGACCTCTACCACTTGAAACCAGGTATGCCCATATAATGCGCAAAAACGGTTAAAAATGCGCGCAGTCTGCTTGAAAGCGCTGCGCCGAAAAGGCGTTGAGAGAGTGCCAGGAAAAGGTCCAATGCAATCCTGTTTAGAAACTGGATTCTCTGGCAGACAGGATATGCGCACGCATGAGGTCCGAGGCGCGGGTTAGCTCGCCTGCCGCAACCGCATCCAGAATGGCTATATGTTCGTGGCAGGCCTGCAACGTGCGGGTCTTGTTCTGATAATGCTGATACTCTTTCATCCGATCCGCAGGTTCATCTGAATCCAGCGCGTTGATCAGAAATCTGTTTCGGCAAAATGAGATCAATGCCCCGTGCAGGCGGATGTTGGATTCATATACCCGTGTCAGATCGAATTGGGCCGGGATCGTCTCGATCAGGTGGGTTTGTTCTGCACGCAGATCGGCAACCATTTTGGGATCAACGGTGTATCCGGGCTCTAGGAAAACGGCGGGCTCCAGCAGCAGGCGAAACCGGAACATGTCCGCCGCCTCGGCTTCGCGCGATTTTGCAAGCGGCGTGACCTGCCATCCATAGCCGGGATTCTGCCGCACCAACCCTTCGTTGGACAATCGGAACAGGGCCTCTTGCAGGGGCGGGCGTTCGGTCTGAAACCGCCGCATCAGTTCGGCTTCGCTGATCCGGTCAGACAGCTCACCGGCGAAGTAGGCGTCGATGATCTTGTGATACAGCTTATAAGCTTGCTGACCGGTTGTCTGGTAATCCAGATCGGGCAGCCGGTCGGCCTCGAGGCAAAGGAAATATCCCCTGCGCGGACGATGTTCAGCAACGCCGATTTCGCACAGGAAATCCAGCGCTGCCCGGACCGGAGTGCGCGAAACCGACAGCTCTTTGGCCAGCACCGATTCCCTCAGCGGCGCGCCAGCGGCCAGTCCCCGCTTTGCTGCGGCATCTATGATTTGGGCTGCCAGCTCGCGTTGCAGGTCCGAGACCTTACGAGCAGGAGGCGTTGTGTCCGGCATGGTCTTTTCTTTACTGTTTTCATAAGGTAATCGCAAGTGTACTTTGCGCCGACAAATACAAAAGGTCGGCGCCGCATGGCGTTTACAGGTGGAGAGACAACATGACAACGGGTGCACAGGTCGCGAAAGCGGTGTTTCCCATCGGGTATTACGACAAGGGGCACACCCCGTTTTATACACTGCAGAGCGAGCCGCGTCTGAGCTATTGTCTGTATGTCCCCAAGGATTACAAAAAAGACGGCGATCAGGTGTACCCGCTGGTGGTTCTGATACATGGCACGGAACGGGCACCGCATCTGTATCGCGACGGGTTTGCCGCGTTTGCTGAGCAGCACAAGGTCATCGTGCTGGCCCCGTTATTCCCGTGCAACCTGCTGTTTATCGGTGATCAGGAGAATTACAAACTGCTGCGGGCGCGCGAGTTTCGGTTTGACCTGTCGTTGCTGTCGATGGTGGACGAGGTTGCTGCCCGTTACCGGGTTCAGTCCGACCGGTTCCTGTTGCACGGGTTTTCCGGCGGCGGTCATTTTGCCCACCGGTTCCTTTATGCCCATCCCGACCGGCTGCGCGCGGTCTCAATTGGCGCGCCGGGGGTTGTGACGCTGTGTGATCCAACCAAACGGTATCCTCTGGGGCTGGACGGCATGGCCGAATATCTGGGCGGTCCGATCAAGCCCGAAATGGTCGGGCAGGTTCCGGTGCAATGTGTGGTGGGGTCAAAGGATACCGACACGTGGGAGATCACGATTGAACCGCATGAGATGTTCTGGACACCGGGAATAAACGACACCGGGCTTACCCGCATAGACAGGTTGCGCAGTCTGGCCGCATCGCTGAAATCCGTGGGATGCGCCGTGCAGTTTGATCTTGTCGAAGGTGTCGCGCATGACGAACGGGGTCTGGTGGCCCCGGTGCAGGCGTTCCTCAAGGATCATCTGGCCTGAAGGAACACAGCGCTGAATCTATCGGCGTGTGTTTCAGACCTCGACCAGAACCTTGCTGCCGGTTTTCACGATACGCGCGTCTGTCTGAAACACCTGCCGCATCATCTCGTCCGAGACGATGTCATGCGGCGCGCCACATGGCCCCAGCCGTCCGTCCGACAGGGTCAGCATCGTATCGGCATAGGCGCAGGCATAGTTGATGTCATGCAGCACGATCACCACCGTGCGGCTGTGGTCGCGGGCCAGGGCGCGCAGGGTCTGCATCAGCGCCCGGCTGGCCGCGATGTCGAGATTGTTGAGCGGTTCATCCAACAGCACGTAATCCGTGTCCTGCGCAAAGACCATGGCGACAAAGGCGCGTTGGCGCTGGCCCCCGGACAGGCTGTCCAGCGGACGGTCACGGAAGGGGGACAGGGCCAGGGTTTCGATGGCCTCATCCACCTTGGCGCGGTCCTGCGGCCCCGGGCGGCCCCGGTGGTGGGGATAGCGCCCGAACCCGACCAGTTCCGCCACGGTCAGGCGGGGGGCGACCTCGGTCGTTTGGGGCAGGATGGCCAGGGTTCGCGCCATGTCGCGGGCAGGGGCGGTTTGAACGTCCTGACCCTTGATCGTGATCTGCCCTGTTTGCAGAGGTTGCAGGCGCGCGATAAGGCTGAGCAGTGTGGATTTGCCTGCACCGTTGGGACCAACCAGCGCCGTGACCCCGCCGCCGGGGATCTGGACCGAGACATCCCGCAATACCGGTTTGCCATCATGGCGGTGGGTTACGTTGGTTAGCGTTATCATCTGCGCAAACTCTTCAGGATAAGGATCAGGAAAACCGCCCCGCCGACAAGGTCGATGACCACCGACAGGGGTGTAATCAGGTGAAAGATACGCTCCATCAGCAGCTGCCCGCCCACCAGCGCAATACCCGAGATCAACGCCGCAACCGGCAAGAGATGGGCGTGATAGGGGCTAGGCAGGATAAAGCGGGCCAAGGACACCACCAGAAGGCCCAGAAAGGCCACCGGCCCGACCAGTGCCGTTGAGACCGACACCATGACTGCCACCAGCAGCAAGACCATAAGGTAGGCGGTTTTGGGTGTCTCACCCAGACCAATGGCCAGATCGCGGCCCAGCACAAGCACGTCCAGCCGAAAGCGTAGTGCCCAGGCCGCGCAGGTTGCCAATACGGCGACCGGGGCTGCGATTGCCAAAGTGTCGGTGGACAGATCGTTGAACCGCGCGTAGCTGGCGACCTGGATAAAGGCAAATTCGTTGGGGTCGATGACCCGCAGAAGAAAGGCTGTCAGCGACCGGAATAACGTGGCCAGGATCACGCCGGTCAGGATCATGCGAAACAGGTCTTGCCGCGTTTCCAGCAACAGCGTCCCGAACAAAAGCAAAGACACCGAAACCATCAGGGTTGCGGTCACCAAAAAGCTCAGGGTAGGGGCCAGATCGGCCACGGCCAGCCCCCCCATCGCATAGACCGATCCCGTCAGGATCAGAACATAAAGGGCATCAAACCCCATGATCGACGGGGTCAGAATCTGGTTCCCCGATACGGTCTGGAACAGCACGGTCGAGGTGCTGACCGCCACAGCCACCACCACCAGCGCCACAAGCTTGGTGCCGCGAAACGGCAGGATAAAATCCCATCCCGCCGTGACGCCCACCGTCATGTAGGCAAGACAGCACAGTACAAAACTCAGGCTCAGACCGATCAGAAACTTAGTAGGCACTGCGCGACCTCGAATAGAGGATCATCAGGAAGAACACCGCTCCGATCACGCCAAAGACTGATCCCACGGGGATTTCGAACGGAAAGAGCAGAAGGCGGCCCATAATGTCCGAGATCAGCACCAGCCCGGCCCCGGTCAGAGCGATCAGCGGCAGGGTTTGACGCAGGTTGTCGCCATAGCGGCGTGAGACGATGTTGGGCACCACAAGCCCGACAAAGGGGATCATGCCCACGGTGACAACCGTCAGCGCCGACACCACCGAAACGACAATCAAACCCGCCGCCATGATCTGCCGGTAATTCACGCCCAGCCCCGTCGCCATGGTGCGACCCATTCCGACGATCGCCAGCTGATCGGCGATCAGATAGACCAACACCCCGGCCAGGGCCGCCAGCCACAACAGCTCGTACCGGCCTTTCAGAACGCCCGAGAATTCACCCGTCGTCCAGATTCCGATGCTTTGCTGAAGGTCGAACTGATAGGCAAAGAACACGCCGACCGCCCCCAGAGCTGCGCCATAGATCAGCCCGACCAGCGGCACCATCAGGGGCTGCGCAACCGGCAGCCGCCGGACGATGGCCAGAAATCCCAACGCCGCAGCCAAAGCGGTTGCGGCGGCCATCCCCATGCGCAGGATCAGCGGCGCGCCGGGGATCAGGACCGTCGCCAGCAATATCCCCAGCGCCGCACCCTGTCCGGTGCCCGTTGTCATCGGCTCGACGAAACGGTTGCGCACGATGGCCTGCAGAATCGTCCCGGCCATGGCCAGAACCGCGCCGGTAATCAGAACAGCCAATGTACGGGGCAGGCGGCTGACCATCAGAACGCGAAAGGCATCCGGATCGCGCAAAGCCTGATGCCAGGGCAGGTCGATCACGCCAACCCCCAGCGAGACAACAGACAGGGCCAGGATCAGGCCGGACCCGCCCCAAATGGCCAGCCGTGAGGTGCGCACAGATCAGTTGGCCTTGAACGCGTCTGCGATCTGATCCAGCGTGTGGGTCATGGACTGAATCCCGCCCGCCGCAATGTAGAGAGGCGCGCTGTCCAGATAGATAACCTTGCCCGTCTTCCAGGCCATGGTTTCGTGCACGAGGGCGTTGTCCAAAACGCTGTGCGCGCTGTCTCCGTCCTGACCGATGGCAACCATGCGGTCGATGACGATCAGGATGTCGGGATTGGCGTCATGAATGAACTCAAAGCTGATGGCTTCGCCATGGGTCGAAGCGGTGATCTCGTCGATGGCCGGGGTCAGACCCACCGAGGTGTAAAGCCAGCCAAACCGACCCTTCGGGCCATAGGCCGAGATTTTTGGACCATTGGTCATCACGACCAGCGCCGATCCCTGACCCGAGGCGGATATGCGCGTCGCCTCGACCTTGGCCCGGAACGCGTCTGCCAGTTCGGTCGCCTTGGCCTGTTTGCCAAAAATCTCACCATAAGCGGCCAGGCGATCAAGCCCCTGACCCACGGTGTCCTCCCAGATCGTCATGTCGATTGTGGGCGCGATTTTGTTCAGCTTGGGCACGGCCTTGTAAGACCGGCCTCCGGCGATCACCAGATCGGGGTTCATTGTCGCGATTGCCTCATAATCGGGTTCGAACAATGTGCCGACGGGGATGGCATTGCGGGTGGCGTCCTGCAGGTAATCAACATAGACCGGCTGAACCGTACCGTCCGGCACGATCCCCAATGCAACCAGACTGTCCAGCGCAGCCATGTCAAACACCGCGATCTTTTCGGGGTCAGCGGGCACATCCTGCGCCCCGCGGTAGGTTTCAACAGAAACGGTTTGTGCCGCCAGCGGTGTCGCCAGTAGGCAAAATGCAAGACCAAACTTTGCGAACATAACAATCCTCAGAGTTGAAGGCTTGGCTGTCGCAAGGACTGGCTGGGCAGATATCCATCGTCTTCTGGCACATGGCGTGAACCAGAGCCAGTGGGGTCGGTCCTAATAAGACGACATCGGTTCTTCTTTCAATATTGTATTTTACTTATTGAAGTACAATTTCGACTGTGCCAAACAGCCCGCATCGGTAGCCATTCATCACCTAGCCAGACGATCAAAATACAAAAAACGGGTTAGGACATGAAAACACACCGATATCTGGCCTATGCGGCTGCGGGCATGATGCCGCTTGCCGCGCTGGCCGACGACGACATATTCCTGGGAACCATTGTGATATCCGAGCCGACTCTGGAAGATCCGGAAGGCGAAGAGATCAACATCACCAGCGACGAGATTGCACTGACGAATCCGGCGGACCTGTCGGAATTGTTCGTGGCAGAGCCTACCATTCAGGTTGGCAGTTCGATTCCGATGTCCCAAAAGCTGTATGTGAACGGGATTGAGGAAAACAATCTGGCCATCACGATTGACGGCGCGCGGCAGAACAACAAAATCTTCCACCACAACACGACGACCCTGATCGACCCCAGCCTGCTCAAGTCGGCACGCGTCGATCCCGGTGTTGCTCCGGCGGATGCGGGGCCTGGGGCGCTGGCGGGTGCGTTGGCTTATGAAACCAAGGATGCCGCCGATCTGCTGGTGGATGGGGCCAATTTCGGCGGAAGCTATCGGTTCGAATACCGGACAAACGGTGATATCTTCGCCAACAGCCTGTCGCTTTATGGACGTCAGAGCGGGTTCGAATATATCGGCTATCTGAAATACGCGACCGGCGGCACGCAGGTCGATGGCAGCGGCAATGACATCATCGGATCGGGTACGGACCTGACAAGCGGGCTGGTGAAGGGGGCCTATCAGACCGACAGCGGCAACCGCTTTGAATTGTCCTATGAAAACGTACGTGATGATGAGGCCCGACCCTACCGCGCCAATATCGGTCAGATCGTCGGCGGACGCCCCGTGCCCTTGACGCGGCCCTATGACCTGAACCGCGAAAATGTGGTCTTTACCTATACCGAGGACCAGCCCAAGGGTCTGTGGGACCCTAAATTCCTGCTGGCCTACAGCAGCACCGATCTGGATCTGGACGAAACGGACCTGCCGACGCAGCAGACGGTTTTCGGAAAAACCGACAGTTTCAACGGCGTGTTTTCGAACCGCTTCGATTTCGGGCGCGTAGAAGTCAACGCCGGCGTGGATTTCTTTGATGACACCGCCGAGACCGATTACAGATACCTGCCGAACCCGGCCTTCAACGAAGCGGGCGAAGAAAAGCTGCGGAATATCGGTGTCTTTGCCCAGGTCCGGGCCCAGCCGAATGACCGCACGGATGTGTCCTTTGGTCTGCGCGGCGATTTTCAGGACTTCACCGGGGTAGATGGTTCGGACCAGTCCACAAACGGCGTGTCAGGCAATATCGCGGCGCAATACGCTTTGACAGATCAGTTCACGATTGGGGCCGGATATTCGAATGTCTGGGGCGGGATCGAACTGGCCGAGAACTTCATCATGAACCCGGCCTGGACCTATCCGGCCGAGGGGATCGAGGATGTGACATCCGAGAACGCCTATGTGGCCGCTGGCTATACTGCGGGTGCCTGGGTGTTCAACGCCAAGTATTTCCATACCGAAATCGACAACGCCCGCGCCGCCTCGTACCGCGCGGGACCGGCGGTTACCGCGGATGTGGAATCGCAAGGCTTCGAGCTGGGTGTCGGCTATGCGTGGAACGGCGGTTTTGTGCGCCTGGGATATGCAAACATCGATACCGAGGTGAACGGCCGCACCGCGGATTCCTTTACCGGCAACTATCTGACCATGCCGATGGGTGAATTCCTGTCCCTTCAGGCGGCGCATCAGTTTGCCAATGGCGTGCTGATCGGCGGCGACGCGCAAGTGGCGTTTGACTATGACGACACCTTCGATTTCGCCACTGGAGGGCGCGGACCCGAACTGCCGGGCTATACCGTGGTCAACGTCTTTACGCAGTATTCGCCGGAACAGTTTCAAAACCTGACCCTGCGGGCCGAAGTGATCAACCTGTTTGACGAAACCTACGCAAACCGCGCCACCTATGGGCAGGAATTTGTAGGCGAAGTGGTGCCGCTGAATGAACCCGGCCGTTCGCTGCGTCTGACGGCCGAGATCGTGTTCTGATCCCGGCTGTATCTGAAACAAACGGGTTGGCGCTGTGTTGGGCGCCAGTCCGAACACAGGTGCGAATGCGACGTCGGAACATCCGATGCATGCACCTTTGCAACAAGAAGGTTCAAGTCGCGCTCATGTCGTTGGGCAATCAGCCGTAGATTTCGATTGGGAAGACCGAATGCGGGGATTTTAACCGCGTCCAATACTCAGCCGGGCGTCGCGCGATAGACAAGCGCGCTGTCGTCTTGCGACGAACTCCTCAAGGCCTCGACCACGCGGTCGTGCATTGGGGATTTGCGGCAGACGGGGTCGGTGGCGCCGGCATCTGCGGCCAGAGCCATGGCCTGACAGCGGCAGCCGCCAAAATCGATTTCCTTGCGGTCACAGCTTTGGCAGGGTTCGGGCATCCAATCCGTTCCACGATAGGTATTGAATGCCGCGCCGTTTTGCCAAATCTCTGCCAACGGTTTGTCGCGGACATTGTCAAAGGACAGGGTCGGGATCGTTTGTGCCGCGTGGCAGGGCAGAACCGTTCCGTTTGGCGTCACATTCAGGCCCGTGGAGCCCCAGCCGCCCATGCAGGCTTTGGGAAAGTCCGAATAATAGTCGGGGGGGACGAAATCGATGGCCAGAATACCCCGCAAGTCCTGACTGGCCTGCGCGACGGTGTCCTTGACGGCCAGCGTCTGTTCCAGCGTCGGCAGCAAGGCGGCGCGGTTGGACAGGGCCCAGCCGTGGAACTGAACGCAGGCGACCTCAAGCCTGCGCGCGCCAAGTTCGGCGGCCATTTCGATTGTGCGGTCCAGATCATCAAGGTTGTGGCGGTGCATCACCGCATTCAGGGTCAGCGGGATGCCTCGCGCACCGATTTCCTTTGCGATGATCATCTTGCGGTCAAAGCCGCCACGATAGCCGCCGATGCGATCCGCCAGATCGGCATTGGTGCCTTGCAAAGACAGCTGAATGTGATCAAGCCCCGCCTCTTCCAACCGGTCCAGCCGTTTTGGGGTCAGCCCGATGCCGGATGTGATCAGGTTGGTGTAAAGACCGATACGGGCGGCTTGTGCCGTCAGCTCCTCCATATCCCGGCGCGAGGCGGGTTCGCCCCCCGACAGGTGCAGTTGCAGGACACCGATATCAAACGCCTGCTGGAACACATCCACCCAGGTCTGGGTGTCCAGCTCGGTCTCTTTGCGCTCAAGCTCAACAGGGTTGCTGCAATAGGGGCAGCTGAGCGGACAGCGGTGGGTAAGTTCCGCCAGCAGCGCAATGGGGGCAGGGGCGGTCATGGCTGCACCAGAACGTAAAGGCGGCTGCGCAGGGTTTGCAGGAAGCGCTGGACGTCGGTTTCGACCTGATCGGCCGGGGCGCCGTATGTTGTGGCAAGATCGGTGACGATCTGGCCAAACGGGGTCTGCCCATCGACGCGCGACAGGATGGCGACGCCGATATCGTCCAGTTCGATCACTTTTTCCGGGGCCTGCAGGACCATGCGGTCGCGCACCGTGTCGCGTTGAACCCGCACGCCGCGCGGCAGATAGGGGCGGTCGGTCTGGTGCAGTTCAAGCGTCATAGCAGACCTTCCCCCGGCTTCCACGCGCCGGGCGGGATCAGGCCCGGTTCCACATATCCCGACCAGAGCGCATCCAGCTGCGCCCACAACACGTTGGTTTTGAAGATCAGCGCCTCGCACGCCATGTCCTCTTTTTCTGCCGTGTCGGCCTGATCCAGCACCCAGTTCAGGCCAAAGGCCACGTCCTTGGGGGCCTGGGTCAGGCGTTTTTGGAAATAGGACAGGCTGTCAGGGTTGGCAAAATCGTAATGCTGCAACAGGCCCTCGATCCGCTGTTCGTGGATTTTCGGGGCAAACAGCTCGGTCAGAGACGACGCCACCGCCTGCAACAGGGGCTTTTCGCGCACGTAATGCACATAGGCATCGACGGCGAATTGCGTGGCCGGCAGGATGCCACGGCCCGAGGCGACATAGTCGGGGTCCAGCCCCACTGCCTCGGCCAGTTTCAGCCAGCGCCGGATGCCGCCGCCCTCGGTCACGCCGCCATCATGGTCTTCGATGCGGGATCGCCATTCGCGCCGGATATCGGGGTCGGCGCAGCGCGACATGAAGGCCGCATCCTTCATCGGAATGGCCGCCTGATAGGCCCAGCGATTGATCACCCAGGCGCGCACCTGATCGGGGGTGCACTCCCCGCTGTGCAGCCGGTGATGAAAGGGGTGTTTGTCGTGGTAACGCTCGGCCCCGATCTGACGCAGGCGGGCCTCAAGGCTGTCGCGGCTCATATCGTGATCTCCTGCCCGTCATAGGCGATGGTCCAGCCTGCGGTTTCCACAAAGGCGCGTTCCGGGCTGTCGGGTTGCAGAACAGGGTTGGTGTTGTTGATGTGGATGAAGGTCTTGGCGGCTCGGATGCCTTGCAGCCGGGCGATCGACCCCTCAGGCCCGCTGATCGAGATATGACCCATCCGCTGCCCGGTTTTCACCCCGGTGCCGGTGCGGATCATCTCATCATCATCCCAAAGCGTGCCGTCAAAGAACAGCTGATCAGCATCCGCGATCCGGGCCAGCAGGTCATCGGTCACCTGCGCGCAGCCGGGGATGTAATAGGCGGTCTTGTCTGCAGTGGTCAGCCGGACGCCCACGGTCTGTTCCCCCAGCAGATCGGTCTGGACGCTGTCGCCTTCCATGAACAGGGGTACCTTGCCGGGCACTGCGAAAAGCTGTGCCTGCAATCCCGCCTGCAAGGTGAATTCATCGCCTAGGGCGATCTGGCGGCGGCCCACTTTCTCACGGTTGACCGCATCGAAAATCCGGTTCTGGGACAGCACGTCCAGAATATCGCCCGTGGCATAGAGGGTGAATGGGGTCTGTTCCCGCAGGCTGAGCAATCCGGCGATATGGTCGATATCCCCATTGGTCAGCAGCACCGAGGCCACAGGCGTGTCGCGCAGCGCGCGCGGGTGCATTTTCGGGCTGTCCAGCATCTGCTGGCGAATATCGGGCGAGGCGTTCAGGATGCTCCAATTCAGACCATCCGGCGACACCGCCAAAGACGATTGGCCGGAGGGCGGGATGTTTCCCTTGCGGGCATCCTCGCAATTCCGGCAACCACAGTTCCATTGTGGCAAACCGCCACCTGCAGAAGCCCCAAGAACCAGGAAATGCACTTTGGGCCTCCGCTGCGTTTACGTGATCAGAACAGGTCGGGCTCGTGCTCGCGGCCTTCGTCCTGAGACGGAGAATACATGTTGATCTCCATGCCGCAGTTCACTTCTTTCAGCTTTGGTGTGCTCCAGGTCATGATGTCCTCCCGATGAATGACTGGCGTTGTCTGAAACCTACAACCGGTGCGATTTTCGGAAAATGCTGCTTTGGTCGTAGGGATGGGACACAGTGTTGAGGGGCAGAAGGGCCGCGTCAACCGTCTTGGGGTCGTAGAAGCAGCGGCCTAGGACTTTTGTCGAATGTCACGGTTGCGGGGGGAAATATAACCTCACGCCCATGCGCGCGATCCTGTTCCTTGTCTTTCTGCTGTTCAGCAGCCTGTTGGCCCGGGCCGAACCGCTGCCGCGTGAGCAGGTCGAAACCTATATCCGCGCGCCGTTTTCGCTGGGCGATGCGCTGAACGATGACGGGGTCTACAGCCTGTTGAACTCCGGCGGCAGTGAGGCCGGATATGTGTTTGAATCCGAACCCTTGGCCCCTTTGCCGGGGTTCTCGGGCGCGCCGATCAACCTGCTGGTGGTGCTGGATCTTGAGGGGCGGTTTCTGGATGTCCAACTGATCGAACATAATGAGCCGATCTTTGTCTCGGGGCTGGGCGAGGCCCCGTTTCACAAGTTCTTTGAGCAATATGGCGGGTTGTCGATCTCAGATTCGATTGTGGTGGGCACACCTTATGGCGATGCCGCCGCAGGCTCACAGCTTGTTTATCTGGATGGGGTCACCAAGGCGACCGCCAGCGTGCGCATTGCCCACGAATCCGTCATGGGGGCCGCGCTGGCGGTGGCCCGTGAAAAGATGCAGGGGCTGGCCACCGCGCCCCCCGCTTTTCCCGACCCTGAACACCAAGAGGTTCTGACCTGGCAGGATCTGGTCGATCAGGGCATCGCCACGCGCAAAACCTATACCAACGCGCAGGTCGATGCCTTGTTTGCAGGCACCCTATGGGCCGATGACGACCCCGAGGCACAGGATTACCCGGATGAGCCTTATTTGGACATTTGGGTTGTCGATCTGGGCCCGACCTCCATCGCCCGCGCCGCGTTGGCCGAGGACAGTTTCGATGACCTCCAGAGCTTTCTGGAAATCTCGGACAATGATGAGCCGATTCTGGTGATCGAAACCGCGCGCCATGGGCTGGTCAGCGAGGATTTCGTGCGCAACACGGCGCCGGACTGGCTGTCGGCGGAACAGGATGGCTTTCCGGTGGCCCTGCGCGATGCCGATCTGTTTGTGGAGCTGGCCGATGGTTTGCCCGACGGCACCGCCATGATCCTGCGCACGGATCGCCGACTTGGCTTTGATCCGTCGCGCGATTGGGTTCTGAAGGTTCTGGCGGTGCGCGAACATGGCATGTTCCAACCCGAAACAGGCGCGGTCACGTTGGAGGTGCCCCACATCACGCCCGAGCGGTTCTTTACCCGCCCGGTCCAGATCACGCCTGTGCCACCATGGCTTGAGGCGTTGCGCAACCGTCAGGGGGACATGATTGTTCTGGGGCTCTTCCTGACCGGTCTGGTTGCCGCGCTGAGCCTGCGTATGAATGCGCTGGCGGCGCAGCCTCTGTTCACCCCGATCCGCTTGGGCGTGCTGGCGGTTGTCATCGGTTTTGTCGGCTGGTGGGGGCAGGGGCAGCTGTCGATCGTGACGGTGCTGGGCACATTGCGGGCGGCGGTCGAGGGCGGCAGTTTCGCATTCCTTCTCTATGACCCGTTTTCCCTGCTGATCTGGGCCGTGTCCATCACAGGGTTCATCGCATGGGGCAGGGGGCTGTTCTGCGGCTGGCTTTGCCCTTTCGGTGCGATGCAGGAATTTGCGCATCACTTGGGCAAAGCCCTGCGCCTGCCGCAGATCGAACCGTCCGAGGCTTGGGACAGGCGTCTGAAATGGTTGAAATACGTCATCCTCGCAGGGCTTGTGGGCGTTGTATTCGCCGCCCCCGATCAGGTGGACAAAGCCGCCGAGGTTGAACCCTTTAAAACCGCCGTCACCACCTTCTTTGTGCGCGAATGGTATTACGTGGCCTATGCGGCGGGGTGGCTGTTTCTGGGCATGGTGCTGTTCAAAGGGTTCTGCCGCTATGTCTGCCCGCTGGGGGCATTCATGGCCATTGGCGGCCTGCTGCGCGGGCGCGACTGGATCGACCGTCGTGCGGAATGCGGCTCACCCTGTCAGTTGTGCAAGGTCAAATGCAAATACGGGGCCATCGCCAAAAGCGGACGCATTCAGTATGATGAGTGCTTTCAATGCCTCGATTGCGTGACCATTCATGACGACAGCACAAAATGCGTCCCCCTGATTGTCGCCGCCCGCCGCCGGACCCGAGAGGTTGCTGCCGAATTATGAATCGCCGCCGTTTCCTGACCATCTCTGCCGCCGCACTCGCCACTCCGGCGGCGGCGCAGCCCACAAGGTGGCAGGGCTATGCAATGGGGGCCGAGGTCAGCCTGACTTTTGACTCCAGCTCCCATGTCGCCGAACCCGCCATTGCCCGCACCCGCGCGGTGTTGGAACGGTGTGAGGCGCTGTTCAGCCTCTACCGCCCGAGTTCCGCGCTGTCCCGCCTGAACCGCGATGGTTATCTGAACGCGCCTGCACCCGAGATGTTCACGGTGTTGCAGGCCTGCGACCGCGCCTACCGGCTGACCGGGGGGCGCTTTGACCCAACCGTGCAACCCTTGTGGCAGGCCCTTGCGCAAAGGGGTGATCTTGAGGCTGCGCGTGAAAAGATCGGATGGGATCGTGTCCTGATCGCACCGGACCGCATCAAGCTGGACGCGGGGCAGGCGCTGACATTGAACGGCATTGCACAAGGGTACGCCACCGATCTGGTCACGCAAGTGCTGCGCCAGCACGGGTGGCAGAACGTCTTGGTCAATATCGGCGAGTTCTATGCAGCTGGGCGCAATTGGACCCTAGGCGTGTCCGACCCCAAGCATGGCATCGTGCAGACCCTGAGGCTCAGGGACCGGGCGATTGCCACGTCCAGCCCGGGCGCGCTGCGTCTGGCGGATGACCAGTTTCACATCCTGAACCCCACCAGCGCAGGATCGCCCCAATGGTCAACGGTCAGCGTGCAGGCTGCGGACGCCACATCGGCAGATGCGCTGTCCACGGCGCTGTGCCACGCGGATGCGGGTGAGGTTCAAACCATCCTTGGCCGAACCACAGACGATACTGCCGCGATCTGCGTTCACCAGAGTGGCTCCGTCAGAACCTTCCCGGCATAGCAAAAGCCCCGGGGTTTACCCGGGGCTTTGAGAGTATTGTGTATGCTCTGTTACGAACAGGCTTCGACGGCGCGCTTTGTCATGACGCTGACAAGGTGTGCGCGATAGTCTTTGCTGCCATGCAGGTCCGACAGCATGTTGGCCGGGTTGATGCGCAGATCCATCAGGGCGTCGGCGCGGAATTCCTTGGACAGGGCCTCTTCGGCCTCGGACCAGCGGAACACGCCATCCTCGCCCGCACCGGTCACGGCCACGCGCACGCCATCCGCAAACCGCGCCAGATAGACGCCAACCAGGGCAAAGCGCGAGGCAGGCTGCAGGAACTTCTGATAGCTCGCCGCCTGCGGTACCGGGAAGCGAACCGAAGTGATGATCTCGCCCTCTTCCAGCGCGGTGGTGAACAGGCCCTGAAAATAGTCATCCGCCGCGATCTGGCGCGTGTTGGTCACGATGGTCGCGCCCGAGCCCAGCACAGCGGCCGGGTAACAGGCGGCAGGGTCGTTATTGGCCACCGACCCGCCAATAGTGCCGCGATTGCGCACCGCCGGATCGCCGATTTGCCCGGCCAAAGCCGCCAGCGCAGGATAGCTGGCCGCCGCCTCACGCGCCACCGTGGCATGGGGTGTCGCCCCGCCAATGGCCACCGAGCCGTCATCCTCGACACAAACCCCCTGCATCTCGGTAATTCCGCTCAGTGATACCAGCGCCGAGGGCGCCGCTAACCGCTGCTTCAGCGTCGGGATCAGCGTCTGCCCCCCGCCCAACGCCTGCGCATCCTCGGCCCCCAACGCAGCCACCGCATCAGCGATGGTCGAGGGCTTTTCAAATTCGAAACTGTACATTTCGCTTTTCCTTTCCGAAGAACATAGATCCGCTCTTCATCTGGCTATAAATATCCCGGGGGTCTGGGGGCAGAGCCCCCAGCTACCCCAACCTCTCAGCTGTTCATCGCCGCCCAGACGCGAGATGGGCTCACTGGCATGTCGATGTGATCCACCGCCTTGCCGCCCGAGTTCATCGCATCCAGAACCGCATTGACCACAGCCGGCGGTGAGCCGATCGCCCCGGCCTCACCACAGCCCTTCACGCCCAACGGGTTGTGCGTACACGGCGTCTGGCTGGAATGATCCACGCCGTAGAAGGGCACATCATCGGCGCGCGGCATGGCGTAATCCATGAAGGACGCACTCAGCAACTGGCCGTTTTCGTCATAGGCGCAGTTCTCCAGCAGCGCCTGACCGATGCCCTGACCGATACCGCCATGGACCTGACCATCCACGATCATCGGGTTAACGATATTGCCAAAGTCATCGGCCGCCGTGAACGCCTCGATGGTGACCTGCCCGGTCTCGGGGTCCAACTCGACCTCGCAGGCATAGGCGCCTGAGGGGAAGGTAAAGTTGGCCGGGTCGTAAAACGCGGTCTCCTCCAGCCCCGGCTCGACCTCCAGCGGATAGTTATGGGGCACATAGGCCGTCAGGGTCACATCGCCCCAGGCCACCGACTTGTCGGTGCCTGCCACGCTGAACTGACCGTCCTTCAGCTCGATATCAGCCTCGGAGGCTTCAAGCAGATGGGCGGCGATCTTCTTGGCCTTGTCGATCACCTTCTCGGTGGCCTTGACCATGGCCGAGCCACAGACCGCCAAAGAGCGCGAGCCATAGGTGCCCATGCCGAACGGAATCTTCGAGGTGTCGCCATGCACGATCTCGACCATCGACTCGTCGATGCCGATCATGTCGGCCACAACCTGCGGGAAGGCGGTCTCATGCCCCTGCCCGTGGCTGTGTGCCCCGACCATGACACTGATTGATCCGGTGGCATTCACCCGCACGGTGGCGGCGTCATAGAGCCCTGCGCGCGCGCCCAGCATGCCAACGATGTTCGACGGCGCAATGCCACAGGCCTCGATATAGCAGTTGATGCCCAGACCGCGCAGCTTGCCCTTGGCCTCGCTTGCCGCACGCCGCGCGGCAAAGCCTGCCAGATCGGCGGCGGCCTCAAGCTTGTCCATCGTCCCGTTGTAATCCCCGGTGTCATAGGTCAGCGCCACCGGCGTGTCATAGGGGAATTGGGTGATGAAGTTCTGACGGCGCAGGGCAATCGGATCGACCCCCAGCTCGCGCGCGGCCTTGTCGACGACGCGCTCCAACTGATAGGTCGCCTCAGGCCGGCCCGCACCGCGGTAGGCATCCACCGGCACCGTGTTGGTGAACATCGCCTTGACGTTCACCTGAATGACCGGCGTCTTGTAATTGCCCGCCATCAGCGTGCCGTGCAGCCAGGTCGGAACCGAGCTGGAAAACGTCGACAGATAGGCGCCAAGGTTCGCATAGGTGTTGGTGCGCAGACCGACAAAGTTATTGTCCCCGTCCAGCGCCAGTTCGATCGTACCCACATGATCGCGGCCATGGGCATCGGACATGAACGCCTCGGACCGGCTGGCCGACCATTTGACGGGCCGGTTGCAGGCCTTGGCGGCAAAGGTCACAAACGCTTCTTCCGCATAGTGGAAAATCTTGGTGCCAAAGCCACCGCCCACATCCGGGGCCACCACGCGCACCTTGTGCTCGGGCAGGCCCAGCACGAAAGCGCACATCAGCAGGCGGATCACATGCGGGTTCTGCGAGGTGGTATAGAGCGTATAGTCCTCGGTCCCGCGGCTGTATTCCGCCACCGCCACGCGCGGCTCCATCGGGTTGGCGACCAGACGGTTGTTCACCAGGTCCAGCGTGGTCACATGCGCCGCGTTGGCGAACACCTCATTGACCTTGGCGTCATCGGCCTCGCCCAGCTGCCAGTCATAGCAGATGTTGTTCTTCAGATCGTCATGAACCAGCGTCGCGCCTTCTTGCGCGGCGGCTTTCATGTCGATCACGGCGGGCAATTCCGCGATGTCGAGGTCAATCGCCTCGGCCGCGTCACGCGCCTGTTCCAGGCTGTCGGCCACCACGGCCGCAATCGGATCACCCACATGGCGCACCTTGCCCTGTGCCAGAATGGGATGCGCCGGTTCCTGCATGGGCGCGCCGTGCTTGTCCGTCACCTCCCAGCCGCAGGGGATGCCGCCCACGCCTTCGAAATCCTTACCGGTGAACACCCGGACCACGCCGGGCATGCCTTCGGCTGCCGAGGTGTCGATGCTGTTGATCTTGCCATGCGCGATATCCGAGCGCAGGAAATACACATAGGCCTGTCCGGCCACGTTGATGTCGTCGGTATAATTACCCGCTCCGGTTAGAAAGCGCACGTCCTCGCGCCGCTTGGAACTGGCTCCGATGCCACTGTCTTTGGGCATTGCTTGTTCTCCTCCCTGGGAAAGAATTTTCGTCGAAAATTCTTGGTCTCGCCTTATTCGGCTGCGATGCTGCTGACGTCCTGACCCGATGCGGCCATGATCGCTTTGACAATGTTATGATAGCCCGTGCACCGGCACAGGTTGCCTTCCAGATACTTGCGGATCTCGGCCTCGGTCGGGCGCGGGTTTTCCTTGAGCAACGCAGCCGTGCTCATCACCATGCCCGGCGTGCAGAACCCGCACTGAAGCCCGTGATGATCCTGAAACGCCTGCTGGATCACGTTCAGAGACCCATCCGCATTGGCCTGCCCTTCGATCGTGGCAACCTCGGCCCCAGCAGCTTCAACCGCCAGCATGTTGCACGACTTCACGGCCTCGCCGTTCACATGCACCACGCAGGCGCCACATTGCGCCGTGTCACACCCAACATGTGTCCCGGTCAGCCCAAGATGATCACGCAAAAAGCCAGACAATAACGTCCGACCTTCAACTTCTCCCTCAACAACGCGACCATTCACACTTAATGATAACTTCATTCGGTTTTCCTCCCTTAAATCCTTGTCTCAATCGCCCAGAACGCGCTTGAGCCAGCTTTTCTTTTCGGTCGTCTCCTCAGACTGTTGGTCCGGTTCAGCCACCGGCTCCTCAGTCGCAGCGGCCGGTTCGACCTCAACCGCGCTTTGGAAATTCTGAAAGAACTGATCGGCCATTTTCTTGGCAAACCCGTCCACGACGCGACCGCCCAATTGCGCCAGCTTGCCGCCCACACGCGCATCCACGTTATAGGTCAGCAAAGTGCCTTCGGGCACGTCCGAGAGCGTGACATCCGCCGCACCCTTGGCAAATCCCGCAGCGCCACCTTTGCCTTCGCCCGACAGTTTCAGGCTTTCCCCCGATACCATGTCGGACAGGGTGACCGTCCCTTTGAAGGTGGCTTTGACCGGTCCCACTTTCTGCATCACGGTGGCGTCAAACCCGTCCTCTGCGGTGCCGGAAATCTCTTGGCAGCCGGGGACGCATTCGCGCAGAACTTCTGCCGACAGCAGGGCATTCCAGACATCGGATCGTGGCGCGGCAATTGTGCGGCTGTCATGTAACTCCATGTCACTCCTCCAGAGTTTTTTCCAACCTAGGGCGTCGGGGCCGCAAAGCATATGCGACCTTGGGTGTAGTCAGCGCAGTTCCGGCGGGGTGTGCGTCAGCCCGTATTCATCAAAGATTTCAGCGATGCGGCCATCCTGAAGGGCAGCATAAATGGCATCATCCACCGCATAGCTGAGCCCGCGATAAGCAAAATGTACGGCCACACCATTGGTCCAGGTGCTGACGGCAAACCCGGGCAGCGGCGGGGTGTGAATATCCAGATCGGGGGTCAGCCCGGCCTCAAGCTGGGCGCGGGGGCCCATTGCGGCCATTGTCTCGCCTGCGGCCAGCGCTTCCATCGCCTGATCGGCGGTCGCAAAGCGGCGCACATTCTGCGACAGCTGACCACCGGGAAAGGACGACAGGTAGAAATCGGCAATCGAGTCGTTTTCAACCGCCACGGTGTCAAAGCGGAAATAGGCCGGAACCGGGGGGTCTTCGGGATAGGCATCGCGGCGAAAGGCGATGGCGATTTCCTCGTCATGATACTGGCCGGTGAACACCACCTGTTCGACCCGGCAGGCAAAGTCGCTGTCATAGGGAATGTGCAGCATGACATTGGCCACGCGCCCGTTGATCAGCGGGCCTTTCCAGACCCAATTGCGCAGGTCGGCCTCAAGGTTTTCCCCTGCCGCGACCAGATTAAAACGCGGCTCGACCCCCAGATCCTGGGCGATCAGCTTGCCGATTTCGATATCCACGCCCTGTATCTTGCCGTCCTTTTCAAAGGACCAGGGCGCAAAATCCTCATAGGCGGCGAATTCGATATAGCCACGCTCGACAATGGTATCGAGGTCTGCGCCCACAATATCGCGGCTGGCATTCTGGGGTTTGGGTTGGGGCACATGATCTTCACACCTGGCCAGAGCCGACCCGGCTGAAAGGGCGGCGACCAACAGGGAGAATACGAAATGGCGTCCGATCATGTGCCCCAGTCTGCCGTTCTATTGCGCGGCAGACAAGCCAATGGTCAGCTGTTCGGCTGCTTGTGCGAAATCCGGGGCCTCGCCCGAGATCAGCACCGCGGCGCGCAAAGCAACCGAGTCGGCCACCGGTGCGCCCGAGCCGGTCTCAATCGTGCCCGCGATTTCGGTCAGTTCGGATTGCAGCGCGGCGGCGTCCCCATCCGCGCCATCGGCCATGGCCGCAAGCTGATCGCGGATTTCCTTCAACCGGTCCGAATGATCGTCCAGCGCACCGTCATCGGGACGGGTTTCGATATAGGTGCGGATGGCCCAGGCGGCCTTTTGCCCCAGCAGATCGCCAAAGGCGGGCATCTTTGTGATGCCGTTCTGGGTATAGCCCTCGCGGAAGCGTTCGATATACCATTCATCGCCGTATTCTTCGGCCTCAAGATAGCGCAGGTCGGGGGCAAGACCGCCTGACACCACGCCCAGACCATGGCAGCGCGCGCAGTTCTGGTTATAGCCGGAATCGCCAATCTCGATTGCAGCCTGCCAGACCTCTTCGCCCAGTTCGCGATAGGGGTTTTCGGTCAGCCACTCCTCGCTCACGTCGGGCAGGGCATCCGTGTTTACCGGCTGGGGCGCGACATCGCCATGCGCCAGCGCCATTCCCGCTGTCACCGATGCCGCAAGCGCCGCGCTGTAAAAACCAAGACGCATCGTGTCCTCCTATTGATGCTTTCCCCGGTCATAGCGCAGGCAGAATCATCGCGACATTCGACCTTGGTTGCAGATGGCGCAAATCTGCGACTAAGGTCGGATGGCTTTCCCTTTATCCTCAGGTTTTTACTCTGATGACGGGGGAGGAGACCCAGACATGTTCAGACTATCCAATGTTGTTGCAGCTTTGGCGTTGGTGTCAGGCGCCGCGCAGGCCGAGGTTGAAATCTCGGTGACCTATCTGCAGCAAGAGGTTGAGCGCCCTCCGGTCCTGTCCAATCTTGACCCGATTCCCGAAGACCTGGGCATGGCGGGGGCCGAGCTGGGTCTGGCTGACAACCTGACCACGGCCAAGTTTCTGGGCCACAAATACGAATTGACGGTGACAACGGTGCCCGTGGGCGGTGACTGGGCGCAAGCGGCGCGGCAGGCTTTGGCCAACGGTCCGTTTGTGATTCTGGACGCGCCCGCGCAAGCGCAGCTTGAGGTCGCCGATCTGCCCGTGGCGGCGGGTGCGGTGCTGTTCAACGCGTCAGCCCCCGATCTGTCGCTGCGCGAAGCCAACTGCCGTGCCAACCTGTTGCACACTCTGCCATCGGACGTGATGCGCACCGATGCGCTGGCGCAGTTCCTCGTCAAACGCCGGTGGGACGAGATCGTCCTGATCTCGGGCAATCATCCGGGGGATCATGCCTTTGCCGAGGCGCTGAAGCTGTCGCTGCAAAAGTTCCGGTTGGAGCTTCAGGCCGAAAAAACATGGGTGTTTGACGCCGATCTGCGGCGCAACGCAGCGCAAGAGGTGCCGTTGTTCACGCAGGATTTCGGCGACTACGACGTCTTGCTTGTGGCCGATGAGCTGGACGATTTCGGCCGCTATATCCCCTTTAATACGTGGGAGGCGCGCCCCGTTGCCGGATCGGAGGGGCTGCAGCCCGTCACCTGGTCGCGCGTGGTCGAACAATGGGGTGCGGTGCAGATGCAGAACCGTTTTGCCGAACAGGCGGGGCGGGCAATGCGTCCGAAAGACTACGCGGCTTGGGCGGCTTACCGGGCATTGGGCGAGGCGGTGACGCGCACCCAATCCGATGATCCAGCCGTCCTGCGCGACTACATCCTGTCGGATGATTTCGAACTGGCGGGGTTCAAGGGTCGCGCGATGAACTTCCGGGCCTGGAACGGCCAGTTGCGGCAGCCCATCCCGCTGGTCACCGACCGCGCCGTGGTGGCGATGGCCCCGCTTGAGGGGTTCCTGCATCAACGCAGCGAACTGGACACGCTGGGCATTGATGAGGCCGAAAGCCAGTGTCAGGCATTCAAGGAGTAGTAGCGATGAGATTAGCAGCACTTCTGGCAGCGACCGCGCTCTGCGCTCCGGCGATGGCGGATGAGATATGGATCAGCAATGAAAAGGACGACACGCTTAGCGTGATCGACATCGAAACGCTTGAGGTGATCCGCACGATTGAGACCGGCGAACGCCCGCGGGGGATCACGTTCTCCAAGGATTACTCGGTTTTATACATCTGCGCGTCCGACAGTGACTCGGTGCAGGTGATGGACCCGGAAACGGGTGAGATTTTGCATGACCTGCCCTCGGGCGAAGACCCCGAGCAGTTCGTGCTGCATCCCAATGACAAGCACCTTTATATCGCCAACGAGGACGACGCGATCACCACGGTGGTCGACACGGAATCGCGCACGGTGATTGCGCAGATCGACGTGGGCATCGAACCCGAAGGCATGGCCGTGTCGCCCGATGGCAAGATCGCCATCACCACGTCCGAGACCACCAACATGGCCCATTGGATCGACACGGAAACGCAGGATTTGTTCGCCAACACTCTGGTCGATTCCCGCCCGCGCCATGCGGAGTTCGTCAAGGACGGGACCGAGCTGTGGGTCAGCTCGGAAATCGGTGGCACCATCACCGTGTTTGACGTGGAAACCCAGACCGAAAAGGCCAAGATCGAGTTTGAGGTCGAAGGCGTTCACCCCGACCGGGTGCAGCCCGTGGGCTTTGAGCTGTCCAACGGCGATGAGACCGCCTTTGTCGCGCTGGGGCCGTCGAACCATGTAGCGGCAGTGAATGCCGAAACCTATGAGGTTGAGGACTACATCCTTGTGGGTCGCCGCGTCTGGCATATGGATTTCAATGCCGACAAGTCGCTGCTGTTTACCACCAACGGCGTGTCGGGCGATGTGACCGTGATCGATGTGTCCAAGCGCGAACCGATCAAGACGATCAAGGTTGGGCGTTTCCCCTGGGGCGCGGCCTTCCGTCCGACCAACTGACAGGATTGAGGAGATTGAAGAGATGAACCGACTGATATCTGCGGCTGTAATGATGGCCTTGGCTTTGCCCGCCGCTGCCATCGCGGATGATGACGACGACGATGGGTTTGGTCTGGCGGGCATTTTGTCAGCCAAGAACAAGGAGGACCTGCCGCCAATCACGCTCTCTGCTGGTGTGCCACTGGCCGAGGCCCCGTGGGAGCTGAAATCCGGCACCTATTACGAGTTCGAAATCCAGGGTGATGGCAGCCAGGAACTGGCATTGGTCGGGCCCGAATTCTTCCGCGCGATCTGGGTGGATGAAATCGTGGTCGAAGGGTTGGAAATCCGGCCTCTGGGCGTGGATTCCGTTGAGTTCGATGAGGCGGGCGAGATGGAAATAGGCTTTGTCGCGATAAAGCCGGGCAGCTACTATCTGAAAGTGCCGGGCAGCACCGGTGAAACGCAGCGGCTGGAGATTACCATTAAGTGACAGGGCTTTCGGTCCGCAATGTCAGCTACGCCTATGGCGACAAACGCGCCCTTGATGATGTGAGCTTTCACGTCCCGCAGGGCGCGTTTTGCGCGTTGCTGGGGCCCAATGGCGCGGGCAAATCAACTCTGTTTTCCCTGCTGACCCGCCTGTTCACCACCGGGCGGGGGGGGATCGAGGTGGCCGGTTACGACATCTCTCAACAGCCCCGTCAGGCCCTGGCGCAGATCGGGGTTGTGTTCCAGCAGCCGACGCTGGATCTGGACCTGACCGTCCATCGCAACCTCAGCTATTTCGCCGCCCTGCATGGCCTGTCAGGCCGCGCCGCCGAGACCCGGATCGCCGCCGCGTTGGAACGTTTGGATATGGCCGAGCGCGCAGGCGAACGCACCCGCGATTTGAATGGCGGTCACCGCAGACGGCTGGAGATTGCGCGCTGTCTGATCCACGAACCCTCGGTCCTGTTGCTGGACGAACCGACGGTGGGGCTGGATGCCGCCGCCCGCAGTGCCATCACCCAACATGTGCATGATCTGTCAGCGCAGGACGGGCTGACCGTGTTGTGGGCCACCCATCTGACCGATGAGATCACGCCCGACGATCAGCTTGCCATCCTGCATCGGGGCAAGATGCTGGAACAGGGGACTTGTCGCGACATCACCGGCGGCCAGCCGCTGCAGCAGGTGTTCCTGTCGATGACCGGAGCCACCGCGTGACCGGCGCGCTGATCGCCCTGCGCGCGATCCTGATCCGCGAGGCGCTGCGCTTTGTCCGTCAGCGTAGCCGGTTCATCGCCGCTTTGGTCCGCCCGCTGGTCTGGCTGATCGTCTTTGCGGCCGGGTTCCGTGCGGCCCTGGGCCTGTCGATCACGCCGCCCTATCAGACCTACATCACCTATGAGATCTACATCGTACCGGGCCTGTGCGGGATGATCATGCTGTTCAACGGCATGCAAAGCTCTCTCAGCCTTGTCTATGACCGCGAGATGGGGTCGATGCGGTTGCTGCTGACCAGCCCTCTGCCGCGGTGGTGGCTTCTCTTCTGCCGTCTGCTGGCCAGCACCACGATCTCGATCCTGCAGGTCTATACGTTTCTGGCGGTGGCGGCGCTCTACGGCATCGATATGCCGTGGTTCGGTTATCTGTGCGTCTTTCCCGCGCTGATTATCGCCGGGCTGATGCTGGGGGCACTGGGTCTGGCGTTGTCCTCGGCCATCAAACAGCTTGAGAATTTTGCCGGGGTCATGAACTTTGTCATCTTTCCAATGTTCTTCTTGTCCTCGGCGCTCTACCCGCTGTGGAAAATGGCCGAAAGCTCGGCTCTGTTGCGTGATATCTGCGCGCTCAACCCTTTTACCCACGCGGTCGAGCTGATCCGTTTTGCGCTTTATGGTGAGTTCAACGGCGCGGCCCTGGGCTGGACCATCCTGGCCGGCCTGGTGTTTCTGGGCCTTGCGCTGTGGGGGTATGATCCGGCCCGTGGCCTCAAACGGTCCGGGGGCTGAGCCGTCTACGACCATAGCAGAGGTGAAATGCAGCCCCCAATGCGCTAGGATGCCCGCCAAACGGAGGGTTCTTACATGATCCGTATCGCAGTTTCCCTGCTGGTTCTTGGCACAGCGGCCTCGGCCCAAACGGTCGAGGATGAGTATGGCACACTCAATCCGCAGGACACCGGTTTTGGCCGCGTCATGAGCAATATTGACAATGGCGTCACCGACATGACCACCTGCGCCACCGGCTATTACATCACCAAATCCGGTCGGCATGAGATGGCGCGCAAGCTGTTCGAAAGTTGCGCCAATGCCGGGTATACCGGCGCGATGACGTGGATGGGGCAGTTGGACAACAATGGGCTGGGCGGTGACTATGACCCGGATGCCGCCGCCGCCTGGGACAAGCGCGCAGCCGATCTGGGCGATCCGGTGGGCAAGTTCAATTACGGCCTGAACCTGCTGCGCGGTCACGGGGTGGCACAGGACCCGGAACTGGGCCGCGCCTATGTGGATGAGGCCGCCCGCGACGGTCTGAAAATCGCCAAACGTCTGCAGGCATCAGACTATGATCCGAACGAGGTCACACCCGACGCAGACGAATGGAAATACGCGCCGCTGTTCTGAAATGGCCCGTTTTTCTACGTTTTCTACGACCAAAGGATGAGGCCGCGCGCCTGATTTCTTGATATGCGTCAAGCTTGGGGTCCGGGGCGCGGATTTATACTCCGACAAACGTTCGGAGGATCACATGAAACACTTCATCCTGTCCCTTGGGTTTGCCGCCTGCGCAATCGCGGCCGCACCCGCATCGGCGCAGTCCACCTTTGACCGCGTCAAGGTCGAGGCCGGGGAAACCCTGTTCTTCTCAGAGTGCCGCCGTTGCCACGCGCCGGATGCAACCGATCCCAGCTATGGCCCGCAGCTGGATGGGATCGTGGGTCGCAAGGCGGGCACGGTTGAAGGCTATGAGTATTCCGAGGCGCTGGCCGGTTCGGGCATCGTCTGGACACCGGCGGCCTTGCGCGCGTGGATGGAGGACAATGATGGCTTCATGCCCGGCACCAAGATGCGCCATGTGGGCATCGAGGACCGGACAGTGCAGGACTTTATCCTGGCTTATCTGAACAGCCTGCAAGACCAGAACTGACCTAACACTCTGCTATTTATGGGAAAATCGACGTGCTCTCTTGGCTCGGTGGGTTGCGATTTTTGGGTTGAAATCCGACCGCACCGCCCTACGACCAATGTGCAATTCCAACACGAGTGCCTGCCTGCGAATAATACACTCGCCAACAATCCCGACGCGTCGGAGATTCGGCGTGGAGGAAAGACATAAGTCTAGGGAGGACACCGATGAACCGGTTTATCATGGCCGCCGCCGCGAGCATTCTCGCATCTGGCGCAGCCTATGCAGAAGTTACCGAAGACGATCTGGCCAATGACCAAACGATCACCACTCAGGTCGTGACAAATGGTATGGGGCGGCATTTGCAGCGCTACAGCCCGCTGGACATGCTGAACAAGGACAACGTCAAGAATCTGGTTCCGGCCTGGGCTTTCAGTCTTGGCGGTGAAAAGCAGCGCGGGCAGGAAACCCAGCCGCTGATTTATGATGGGATGATGTATATCACCGGGTCGTATTCGCGCCTCTACGCGATTGATCTGGAGACCGGCAAAGAGGTCTGGCAATACGATGCGCGCCTGCCCGAAGGCATTCTGCCCTGCTGTGACGTGGTGAACCGCGGCGCGGCCATCTATGGCGACAAAGTCATTTTCGGCACGCTGGACGCGCGTATCGTGGCGCTGAACAAGGACACCGGCGATGTGGTCTGGCGCGACAAGATCGCCGACTACAAGGCGGGCTATTCCTATACGGCGGCCCCGCTGATCGTTGATGGGCTTGTGATCACCGGCAACTCGGGTGGTGAGTTCGGCATCGTCGGCGCGGTTCAGGCGCGTGACGTCAATACCGGCGATCTGGTCTGGGAACGCCCCGTGATCGAAGGCCATATGGGTACGCTGAACGGCGAAGAAAGCACCATGACCGGTGAGCTGAACGCGACATGGCCCGGTGACATGTGGAAAACCGGCGGCGGCGCGACGTGGCTGGGCGGTTCTTACGATGCTGACACCGACACGCTGGTCTTTGGCGCGGGCAACCCGGCCCCCTGGAACAGCTGGCTGCGCAATGCGGGCACCCCGACCGAGGGCAATAAGGGCGACAACCTCTATGCCGCCAGCCGCATCGGCATCGACCCCAAAACCGGCGAGATCAAGTGGCATTTCCAGACCACCCCGCGTGAAGGCTGGGATTATGACGGTGTGAACGAAGTCGTCGCCTATACCGACCGCGAGGGCAACAAGCGCTATGCGACCGCCGACCGGAACGGGTATTTCTATGTCCTGAACCGCGAGGATGGCGCGTTCGTCTCGGCGACACCTTTCGTCAAGGACATCACCTGGGCCGATGGTATCGATGACACCGGCCGCCCGATCTTTGTGGAAAACAACCGCCCCGGTGATCCGGCCGCTGCGGCCGACGGCAACAAGGGTGAGGTCATCTTTGCCTCGCCGTCCTTCCTGGGGGGCAAGAACTGGATGCCGATGGCGTTCTCGCAGAACACCGGCAATTTCTATGTGCCCTCAAACGAATGGGGCATGGATATCTGGAACGAGCCGATCACCTACAAGAAAGGCGCGGCCTATCTGGGCGCGGGCTTTACCATCAAGCCGAACTACGAGGATCACATCGGTTCGCTCAAGGCGATTGACCCCGATACCGGCGAGTGGAAGTGGGAATACAAGAACGACGCGCCGCTGTGGTCAGGTGTGATGACGACGGCTGGTGGTCTGGTGTTCTTCGGCACCCCCGAAGGCGAGTTCATCGCGCTGGATGACGAAACCGGTGAAAAGCTGTGGTCGTTCCAGACCGGCTCGGGCATCGTGGGTCAGCCTGTGACCTGGGAACAGGATGGGGAACAGTATGTCTCGATCATATCCGGCTGGGGCGGTGCGGTTCCGCTGTGGGGCGGTGAAGTGGCCAAGAAGGTCAACTACCTCAATCAAGGTGGCACGTTGTGGACCTTCCGCCTGCCCAAGGAACTGGCCTCGGCGAACTGAGCCGAGCCCTGACCCCCAAAAAGAACGCGCGCCCGCCAGCCGGGCGCGCGTTTTTGTGATCTACGACCTTCGGCCAGTAGGCGTTTCGCGCCGGGGTTGCTAGACTTGGATCAGAGAACGTATTTTTGCAAAGGCGCCTCTTATGCTTGCAGAACCCGCCCGACAGAATGATTTTGAGAATGTTCTGATTGTCGACGATCACCCGCTGTTCTGCGACGCCTTGTCGATGACCTTGCGCAGCGTGGCCGAGATTGGCGAAATTCACACCGCAGACCGTCTGGAACAGGCGATGGAGCTGCTGGCAGGGGGCCTGAACCCGGATGCCGTGCTGCTGGATCTGAACCTGCCCGATGTAGACGGGCTGGATGGGCTGGTCCGTTTGAAAGCCGCAGCAGACGCGCCGGTGATCGTTGTGTCTTCGTTGACCGACAACCGGGTGATCAGCCAGGTGATCAAGGCGGGCGCGTCCGGATATGTGCCTAAACACAGCCAACGCGACGTGTTCCGCACTGCGTTCGAAACGATGCATGCGGGCGGGATTTTTGTTCCCGAAGGCTGCGTGCTGATCGAAGAAGAGGAAGAGGATGAACATAGCGACGCGGTCAACCGGCTTGCGGCGCTGACCAATCAGCAGGGCCGCATTTTGCAACTGATCTGCGAGGGCAAGTTGAACAAGCAGATCGCCTATGACCTGTCGATCGCGGAAACCACGGTCAAGGCGCATGTCACTGCGATCATGCGCAAACTTGGGGTCCAAAGCCGCACGCAGGCGGTGCTGATCGCCAAGAAAGCGTCCTTTGCCAGCGTATTGCAAGATTAGGGCAAGATACTCTAACCTCGCAGGAATCGTCGCGCTTTAGGGAGGAGGCACGATGAACCAAGCATTCGGATGGGCCACCGCCCAATCCGGCAGGCCAGGCATCGTAAAAACGGCATTTGCAGAGTGCAACGCCGACAGGGCAATCCGGGCATTGTCCCGGTCGTTGGGCAATGACCCGATGGCGCTGGTTATCCTGTTTGTCAGCCCGAACGCCGATGCAGCGACAGTGATCGCCGAGGCCGAGCGGGAGTTCGCGCCAACGATGGTTGTCGGATGCACCACCGCCGGAGAGCTCGCCAAAGGCGGCTATAGCGAGGATCAGATCGTGGCGCTGGCCTTGCCGCGGTCACATTTTGAAACGCGCACCATTCTGGTACCGGACCTGGATGATTTCAGCGCGCAGGACATTATTGCCCGGATGATCCATAACCGGAATGCGATGATGCGCAGCTTTCCCGATTGGGGGCATGAGTTTACCTTTCTGATGATCGACGGGCTGTCCACCAAAGAGGACAAGCTGACATCGGAACTGGCCATGGGTCTGGGTCCGGTGCCTTTGTTTGGCGGATCGGCGGGGGATGGGACGGCCTTTGGCCACACCTATGTTCTGCATGGCGCGCAGGCATTGGAAAACGCCGCCATTCTGGTGCAGGTGCGCACGTCCTGTCCGATCAAGGTGTTCAAGACCGATCACCTTGTGCCCGCCGCGCAGCGCATGGTCGTGACCAAGGCTGATCCGGCCAACCGCATCGTACAGGAAATCAACGCGGAACCGGCGGCGCGGGAATATGCGCGTATTCTGGGCAAGGACCCCGAACAGCTGACCCCGTTTACATTTGCCGCACATCCGGTTGTGGTGCAGATCGGCGGCCAACACCATGTGCGCGCCATTCAACAGGTGGCAGGAAATGGCGATCTGGTGTTCTTTTCGGCCATTGACGAAGGTCTGGTTCTGACCCTGGCCGAGCCGCGCGACATGGTGGTGCATCTGCAGGAAGAAATCGCCGCGCTTGGCGAAAAGCAAAGGCCCGACACGATTCTGGCCTGCGACTGTATCCTGCGGCGTCTTGAGGCGCAGGAAAAGCAGAAGACGCATGAAATCTCGGGCATTTTGTCGGACAATCATGTGGTCGGGTTCTCGACCTATGGTGAGCAGTTCAACTCGCTCCACGTCAATCAGACGATGACCGGCGTGGCGATTTACCCGCCCGGGGAAGATTAGGGGATGATTGAGCATCTCACCGACCCCCTGGACCCGATTGAGCGTCAGAACGAAAAGCTGTTGAGGATCGTTGAGGCGCTGATGCGGCGGGTCGAGGAATCCACCGATGCCTCGGGTGCGGCCTATGCGCAGTTTCAGCGGGCCGCCGTGCTGGAACAGGAAATCCGCACCCGCACGGATGATCTGGAACGCGCGCTGGATCTGCTGAACGCCTCGAACGCGCAACTGGCCAAGGCCAATCAGGAAACCGAAGCCGCACGCGCCGACCTGGCGAACGCGATTGAGGCGGTGCAGGATGGCTTTGCCCTGTTTGGGCGCAATGAAAAGCTGATCCTCTGCAACAGCCGGTTCGGGCTGCATATGCCCGATATTCAGGGCTGGCTGAAACCGGGGCTGCACTTTACCGAATATGTCGAATTTGTCAGTCGGTCGAGCTCATTGTCGCTGCCCGAAGGGGTCACCCCCGGGGATTGGGCCGAACTGCGGCTGGCACGCCATGTGGATGATCATGTGGTGTTCAATGTGGGCCTCAGCGGCAATCGCTGGTTGCAGGTGTCCGAACACCGCACGCCGGATGCCGGGACGGTGATCCTGCAGACGGATGTGACCGATATGATGCGGATCGAGCGGCTAGAGCGCGACCGTATTCTGGACGACAAATCGCGCCTGATCCGCGCCACGCTGGAACATATCGATCAGGGTGTCTGCATTTTCGACAACAAGCACCGGCTGGTCGGCTGGAACAACCGGGCAAGCGAGCTGTTGGCCATCCCGGTCACACAGTTCCAGATGGGGACGCAGTTTGAAACGCTCTATGACCGGTTGGGCTCGAACATGAGCTTTCAGCCGGGGATGACCTGGACCGATCTGTCCGATTGGACCAGGCGGCGCACCTATCGGCGGCCGCTGCGGTTTCAATTGCATCGGGGGCGGTCAAAAATCCTCTCTGTCTTTGCGCAAGAGATGCCGGACAAGGGCTATGTGATTTCTTTCACCGATGTCACGGCGGAACGCAAATCAGCGCAGGCCCTGCTGGACGCCAAGGAATTGTTGGAAAAACGTGTCGAGGCGCGCACCGTCGAGCTGGCCGACGCGCTGAGCGAGGCCGAGCGCGCCAACGCGTCCAAATCCCGGTTTGTGGCAGCCGCCAGTCACGACCTGTTGCAGCCCCTGTCGGCCGCCAAGCTTTATGTTGCCTCTCTCAAAAGCGGGCCGGATCAGGTGGACACACGGGATGTGGCCACCAAGGCGGAAAGCGCGCTCAACAGTGTGGAACATATCCTTGAGGCGCTGCTGGATATCTCGAAACTCGATAGCGGCAGTGCCACGGTACATCTGTCCACGGTGTCGATAGGGGACATGTTCAAACAGATGGAGGATGCGTTCCGCCCGGTTGCACAGGCCAAGGGGCTGGATTTACGGGTGGTTCCGACCAGCGCCCTTGTGGCCAGTGACGCCAGCTATTTGCGGCGCATTCTGCAAAACCTTTTGTCCAACGCGATCCGCTATACGGACAGGGGCAAAGTGCTGGTCGGGGTGAAACGGCGCAAATCCTGTCTGTCGATCGAGGTTCTGGACACCGGAATAGGCATTGCCGCCGATCAGCGGGATATTGTTTTTCAAGAGTTCAAACGCGTGCAATCCGATGCCAGCGCGGCCGAGGGCATGGGTCTGGGGCTGGCCATTGTCGAACGCGCCTGCGGGTTGTTGAAACACCCCATCCATCTGCGGTCCGAGCTGGGCAAGGGCACGGTGTTTTCCATCGAGGTGCCCCCGGTGCTGGATCAGGGTCCGTTTCAGGATGGCCGCCCCGTGGTGCCGGACAAGAAAACGGGTCAGCTGGTCGATGTCATCGTATTGCTGATTGAAAATGACGCCAACCTGCGCAACGCACTGACCCTGATCCTGGAATCCTGGGGTGTTCATGTGCTGGAATGCGCCAGTGAGGATCAGGCTGTGGACCTGCTGCGTGAGATTGGTATCACACCGGATGCGGTGGTTGCGGATTTTCAGCTGGATCACGAAAAAACCGGCACCGAAGCGGTGCGCAGGATCAAGGCGGAATTCGGTGATATGCCGGCCTGTATCATCTCGGCCAACCGGTCGCCGGAAACGGCCGAGGAATGCAACGCGCACGGGCTGAAACTGCTCCACAAACCCATCGATGCCAAAGAGCTGAAACACCAGCTTGGCTCTATGATCTCGGGCTGACATACGCGCCGGGACCACGGTGGATAGGAAAATCTTGACCCAGGCGGGTTGCGTGTAACACTCTGAGAGCACCGCATTTTCATTTACGCCCGGCCCGGCCCGCCGCTTTTGGGAAAGTGATCCATGACAGATCAGCCCGCACCCGCAAAACCCGGCCCGTTGAACATGATACGGGCCGAAGCCCCCACGGCGATGATCATCCTGACGCTGTGTGTCTTTCAGTTCGGGGCGGATGGACTTTTGTATGATCTACAGAATCTGTGGATGGCAGGGGCGCTGTTCGTCGTGATCTTTACGGTCATGATGTGGGCCTGCTTTGCCGTTGTACGACACGCAGATGCATTGGCGGAATTGCTGGGTGAACCCTATGGCACGCTGATCCTGACGCTGGCCGTGATCGGGATCGAAGTGTCATTGATCGCCGCCATCATGCTGACCGGAGAGGCGGCCCCGACACTGGCGCGTGACACCATGTTTGCGGTGCTGATGATCGTGCTGAACGGTCTGGTCGGGCTGGCGCTGCTGATCGGGGCGTTGCGCCACCGCGAACAGGAGTACAACCTGCAGGGCGCACAGGCGTTCATGGCCGTCCTGTTGCCGCTGGCAGTGCTGAGCCTGATTTTGCCGAAATTCACCGTTTCGACCGAGGACCCGACCTTCTCGGTGCCGCAGGCTGCGTTTTTCGGGATCATCATCGTGTTGCTATACGCGGCGTTTCTGACGGTGCAGACGATGCGGCATCAGGGCTATTTCCTGCAACCGGTCAGCGAAAACGCCCCGCCCCCGGCCTCGGATCACGGGCACGGGCCGGTCTATTCGACAGGGTATCACACGGTGATGCTGCTGCTGACGCTGCTGCCGATTGTGCTGCTGTCCAAGCGGATGGCCAAGCTGGTGGATATTGGCATCGTGCAAGCCGGAGCACCGCTTGCGTTGGGTGGTGTGGTTATCGCCCTGCTTGTTCTGACGCCCGAGGGCTTGGCTGCGCTGGCGGCGGCGCGGGCCAATCACCTGCAGCGCTCGGTCAACCTGCTGCTAGGCTCGGCGCTCGCCACGATCGGGCTGACGGTGCCTGCGGTGCTGGCGATCAGCCTGCTTAGCGGTACAACCACTGTCCTGGGTCTCAGCGACAGTTCCATGGTTCTGCTGCTGCTGACTTTGGTCATGAGCCTTATGACCTTCGGTGGCGCGCGCACCAATGTGCTGAATGGTGCGATGCATTGTGTGCTGTTTCTGGTGTTTGTCGTGCTGATCTTCAGCCCGTAATCATGTGTCCCGCATGGTTTGCGCGTTTTCGGCACGATCCCTCAGCTCGGGCACAGGCGTTTTGACCGTGCCGTCTGTGGCGTGTTGCAGCAGGTTGTCGACGGTCAGCATGGCCATCGCATGGCGTGTCTCATGCGTGGCGCTTCCGACATGGGGCAGCAGCACGACGTTTGACATCTGGCGCAGCGCCTCGGGGACAAAGGGTTCGTTCTGAAACACATCCAACCCGGCCCAGCCCAGCTCTCCGCCAGACAGCGCGTCGATCAGGGCGGGCTCATCCACGACCGAACCGCGTGCCACGTTGATCAAAGTGCCTTTGGGCCCCAGGGCGCGCAGCACCTCGGCATTCACCAGATGGCGGGTTTCTTCGCCGCCCGGTGTGATGCAGATCAGCGCGTCCACCTCGGCGGCCATCGCGGTCAGGTCATCGAAATACTGATAGGGGACGTCTTTGGGCGTTCTGGAATGGTAGACGATGCGCGGCGACCAGGGTTCCAGTTTGCGGGCGATGGCCTGACCAATTCTGCCAAAGCCCAGCAGCCCGATCACCTGGTTGTCGACTGATCGGCTAAAGGGAGCCCGCGCGCCCGTCTCCCACTGGCCCGAGCGGACAAAGGCGTCGTCGCGCAGAACTTCGCGGTAACAGGACAGCAGCAGCAGAACGGCGGTGGTGGCGACCTCGGCGTTCAACACATCCGGCGTATGGGTGACCATGACGCCGCGCGACCGCGCCACCTGTACATCGATTGAATCATAGCCGACGCCAAAACAGCTGATCATCTGAAGGCGGGGCAGGGCGTCCATGACTTTCGGGGGCATCCCGTCATGGGCATTGGTCAGAACATGCGTCACGCGGTGGCCGTTCTGATCCAGCCAGTCAGCCTCCAGATCGGCCAGCGTATGGATGGTAAAGGCTTCTTGCAGCCGCTGCAGGATGGCCTGCGTCGCAGAGCCGAGAATAAGAAGATCAGGCATGTGTCTTTGGCGCTTGGGAATGGTTGGGGCATTTGTGCGGGAACGGGGCCCGGAACACAAGAAACTTGGTCTGTGTATTGTGTGTACCGTCAGATGATCGGCCGGAGGGACATGGTGCTGCGAAGATGTCAGTCGTCCGCCCGGGTAGGTTTAAAAACGTCGATGTCCCCGGTCACGCCACGGATAGCGTAATGCCCAACGGATTGAACGGTGCCGCGCATATGACGTGCGACGCGATCCGTGACCAGAAGCGTTTCACCCAGCCGCTTGCACAGTTCCTGTACGCGGCTAGCCACGTTGACGGCCTGACCAACCACCGTGAAATCCAGCCGGTCCGGGCTGCCGATATTGCCAAAGGTCACCGGCCCTGCATCCAGTCCGATCACGAACTCGATTTCCTCGCGCCCATTGCGCGTGGCATTTTTGTTATACTCGGCCAGATTGGACAACGCCTGTTCTGCCGCCCGAACGGCAGCTGTGCAGGCGGGGGCGGTGTCCTTTCCCAGATCGAAGACGGCCAGAATACCGTCGCCCATGAACTTGAGCACATCGCCCCCTGCCTCTTGAATAGGGGCGACGACCATCTCAAAGTAATCGCCCATCATCTCAAGCAATTGCTGTTCCGGCCACATCTGCGCTTTGGCAGTGAAACCCCTGAGGTCGGCAAACAGGATCGCGGCTGAGACGGTCTTGGACTCGCCGCGTTTGATGTGACCTTGCCCGATTTCTTCTGCAGGGCCATGGCCAAGGTAAGTCTGTAGCAGGCTTTGTTGTGATTGGCGCATGGCGATGGGCTCTAACGCGGCGGCCAGCGCGTGGCGCGAGTCTTCGATATAGCGGATATGCGCGTCGGAAAACCCGGCCTCGGCATTTGAGGTAAAGCTGGTGCCTTGAACGGACCCGTTGCCATGTTCCAGAGGGATGGCCAGAAAGTCGGTGGCGCCTGCCTCGGCCAGTTCTGCATAGACCGGGTGTTCATCCTCAAGGTTCAGGCCGGACAGGCGTTTGCGCAGCGGGCGGCGTTGGGTGACCACGTGTTCAAAAGGGCTGCCATGCCAGGAACTGGTCGACAGGACGGTTGTGGGGACCGTGTAGCGGCGGGTTTCGTCCGGGGTCCAGATGATGCCCCAGGCGCTGAGCAAAGGGTTCGCGTAATTCTGCGCAATCCGCGCCCGTGCCAGCGGCACGCCAAGCTTCACCAACCCCTCGCAATAGCCCTGAACGATCGCGATTTCATCGCCCAGCAACCGGCCATCGGAAATCAGCCAGTGGTTTAATGTATCAATCTCGGACACGGTTCTCTCATACAGATCGGACGTGTCGGTATCATACAGGCTGCGCGTCTGATAAACACCCGCGCCGGGATGGTTTGTCAGCGGCGCCCGAGCCTAGCTATTACCCTGCCGCGAGTTGGGCGGGCAGGCCGGTCACCTCGCCTTCGCGGATCACCGCGGGGTCATAGGCTTTGCGCGAAAACACCTCGCGCACCATGGGCTCGAAGGTGTCCATCGGCTCCATCGGGTAATCGGGGTCAAAGCTGGACTGATCCCAGGCTTCGCAGAAGATGGCGCAGGTGTCGAACAGGGGGTGATCGCGATACCGGTCGCGCGCGTTGCGGTCCCACCCGTAATGGTGCCCGTAGTAAAGCGTTTGGAAGATGCCGTGATGTTCCACCGTCCAGGACACTTCCCACCGCACGAAGGGTCGGATGACCTCGGCAGACATGCGGTCGTGGTTTTGTGGGGCCAGTCCGTCGCCGATATCATGCAGCAATGCACCCACCACCCAGTCGATATCCACCCCGTCGCGCAGGGCGCGGGTGCCAGATTGTAGCCCGTGTTGCAAGCGGCTGATCCGGTAGCCTTCCAAGGTGACCTCGCCGGCGCGGCGCAGCTCGTCCAGGACACGATTTGCGGTTAGCGCCAGAAAGGGTTTTTCAAGACGTTCCAGCAGCTCGTATTCTTCTTTGGTGCCGTCTTTCATTGCAGTGAAGCTGACTGTTTCGCTCATTTCCGGTCTCCAACGCTGTACAAGCCCACATCCTGATCGGCCCCCGCCGCCAGCGTGGCGGCCTGACCTTCCAATATCCGATTATAAAGCGCCAGATCCGCCGAATGGAACAGGGACCGTGGTCCGGCGATACAATCCCAGCCACCGGCAGGGATTTCGCCGCGCACGGGCATGGCCCAGTCTTTGCCCGGGGCGTGATCACGCACCTCGGGCGTGACATAGCGGATCGCCAGCCCAATACGCCGGTCTGCGCTTTGGTTGGGCCCTGAGGCATGGAAGCAGCGCCCGTGATGCAGTGACATCTCACCCGGTTTCAGCGGGCCGGGCACGGCCTTGTCTTCATCGATCCCGGCGATCCTCTGACCGCGCGATAAAAGGTTGTTCTCATCAAACGTATCTTCGTGATCGGCGATGCCGCCCTTATGACTGCCGGGAATGAACCGCATGCAGCCCGCCTGTTCGGAGACATCCGAAAGCGCGACCCAGGCGGTGACCTCGTCATCGGTTTCGCCCATGCCCCAATAGGTGATGTCCTGATGCCACGAGACGGTCTTGGTGCTGCCGGGTTCCTTGATGAACAGCTCAACCGACCAGGCCAAAAGGTTCGGCCCCAGAACCGCCTCAACCGCGTTCAGGATTGCCGGAGTGCGCGCAGCCTCGGCCAGCAACGGGATGACCACATGGCCGTTCACGCGAAAGAACTGACCCAGATCATGCCCGCCTGCGCCTGCGCTGTGCTGGGCCTCAAGGCGTTCGATCTGTTGGCGCAGCGCCGCGACTTGCTGTTGCGAGAACACGGGCAGACCGGCGACAAAGCCGTTCTGGCGATAGGCGTCTACATGGTTGTTGTCTGCATCCAGCATGAAATCCTCCCACTGCTTGAAACAGGCTACACCGGTGGCGGCGCTTAAAAAGATATCTCTGTTGCCCCCGAGGTTAAGCTGAGCTTATCCTTGGCTCATGTCCCGTCGTATTCCCTCCCTCAATTGGTTGCGCGTTTTTGAGGCCGCCGCCCGTGCCGGCAGCTTTGCCCGCGCGGCCGAGCGTTTGGCGATGTCGCCCCCGGCCGTCAGCCAGCAGATCCGTGCGCTTGAGGCGCATCTGGGTCAGCCTCTGTTCAACCGGGCGGCGGCGGGTGTGTCGCTGACCGAAGCCGGGCGCACGCTGTTGGCGGTGGTGGGTGAGTCGCTGGGCCGGGTGGAAAGCGCCGCCGCCGCAATCGCGGCGCCGGTGGGGCCGCCGTTGACGGTGGCAGTGTCCAAGACGCTGTCGGTGGGCTGGTTGACCCCTCGTTTGCCCCAATTTCTTGAACGTCATCCGGATGTGCGGCTTGAACTGACGTCGATGGTTGGGCGTCCCGAACTCCCGCCGCGCAACGCGGCACTGTGGATTGCCTTTGGCCCGCCCCCGCCGGGCACCGAGGCGCGCCCGTTGTTTGGGGAATGGCTGTACCCGGTGGCGCACCCGCAGATTGCCGCAGAGATCGGGGATTTGGGGGATCTGATGGCCTTTCCGCTGATCGAAGTGTCGGATCACAGAATGAACTGGGTGCAGATTTTTGGCGGGGATGTGCCGCCTGCAAACACGAAGATCACCTATGTCGACACCACCCTGTCCGCGCTGGCCTTGGCCTCGGCCAAGGGTGGTATTGCCTTGGCGCGTCCTCCGGCCAGCGATCACCTGACGGATGTGTATGGTTTGGCTCGCTGCCTGCCAGAGTTCAGCCTGCGGGGAATAGAAGAGTATCACTTAGTGCATGGTGCGGGGACACAGCTGTCGCCCGATGCCTCAGCATTTGCCGAATGGGTCTGCGCCGAGGCCGAACAGACGAGACTGCTGTTGAACGGCTAGGCCCAAAACTTAAGTAAGGTAATATTGTATTACTTAAAGATACTAAAAAATAAAAAGAATTGAATTATAGGTAGTGAATCACTAGGGTCCGCGCCATGACCCAGACAACGAAAACACTCGGCACGACGTGCTATCGCTATCTCGGCAATGACGGGCTGGAAACGGTCCGATTTGGCGATGAAACCTTCCTGCGCGTCTCGCCCGAGGCGGTCAGCGCCCTGACCGCGACCGCGTTTGCGGATGTCTCGCATCTGCTGCGGCCCAGCCATCTGGCGCAGTTGCGCGGCATTCTGGACGATAGCGATGCCTCGGCCAATGATCATTATGTGGCGTTGGAACTGTTGAAAAACGCGGTGATTTCGGCGGAACGGGAATTTCCAAGTTGTCAGGACACAGGTACAGCCATCATTCACGGCGCAAAGGGCCAGAATGTGCTGGTGGGGGGCGATTTGCACGACGCCGTCGAGCAAGGGGTCAAGGACACGTGGGAGACGCGGAACCTGCGGTTTTCCCAGATGGCCCCGCTGAGCATGTACCGGGAACAGAACACCGGCACCAACCTGCCCGCACAGATCGACATCGAGGCACGCAGCGGCGATGCGCTGGATTTTCTGTTCATGGCCAAGGGCGGCGGGTCGGCGAACAAGACGTTCCTGTACCAGGAAACCCGGCGTCTGTTGGAGCCCGAGCGCATTCTGGCCTTTTTCGACGAAAAGATACGCACGCTGGGCACCACCGCTTGCCCGCCCTACCATCTGGCGATCGTAGTTGGCGGATTGTCGGCCGAGCAGTGTTTGAAAACGGTCAAGAAAGCTTCGGCCAAGGAATTGGACGATCTGCCCACATCTGGCAGCCCGGATGGGCGCGCGTTCCGCGATCTGGAGCTTGAGGCGCAGATACTGGAGCTGACGCGGAACATGTCGCTGGGTGCTCAGTTTGGCGGCAAGTATTTCTGCCACGACGTTCGGGTGATCCGCCTACCGCGCCACGGCGGCAGTCTGCCGGTTGGCATGGGTGTCAGCTGCTCGGCAGATCGTCAGATCAAAGGGCGGATCGACCGGGATGGCATCTGGGTCGAACAGTTGGAGCATGACCCGGCGCAATTCCTGCCCTCGCAGGATGTTGCGGCGAAATCCGCGACCCGGATCGATCTGGACCAACCGATGGACGGTATCTGTGCGGAACTGTCCAAGCTGTCCGTGTCCAGCCCGGTTTTGATGTCCGGCACCATGATCGTGGCGCGTGACTTGGTGCATGCAGAACTGGCCCGGATGATCGCCGAGGGCAAAGACCTTCCCGATTACATCTACAATCACCCGGTCTATTATGCAGGTCCGGCCAAAACACCCGACGGTTATGCCTCGGGCTCGTTCGGGCCGACCACCGCCGCGCGGATGGACCCTTATGTGCCCGAATTGCAGGCCCTGGGGGCGTCGCGCGTGATGATCGCCAAGGGCAACCGGGCGTCATCCGTGGTGCAAAGCTGCAAGGACCATGGCGGGTTCTTTCTGGGCTCGGTCGGTGGGGCGGCGGCGGTTCTGGGTAAGGATGTCATCAAAAGCATCGAAACGCTGGATTTCCCCGAATTCGGCATGGAGGCCGTTTTCCGCGTAAAAGTCGTGGATTTCCCGGCATTTGTGATTATTGACGACAAGGGAGAGGATTTCTTTACCCGCAAACCCTCATTCTAGGTCACAGGAGCCGCAATGCCGCCATCCTCAGATAAGATCACCCTGCGCCAGTTGCAGATTTTTCTGGTGGCTATCGAAACGCGCAGCTTTGTGCGCGCTGCGGAACGACTATCGCTGACCCCGCCTGCGGTCTCGATGCAGATGAGCCGACTGAGCGAGGAATTCGGCGCGCCCTTGTTCGAGAAATCGGGGCGGTCCGTGATCCCGACCGAGGTTGCCACGGCGCTGGTGCCCTATGCCGAACGAATGACCGAAACGCTGGCCGAGGCAGTGGATGTCGTCCAGATCATGCAGGGCAAGCTGGATCACCGGGTGCGGGTAGCGATGGTGACGACGGCGCGCAATTTCGGGCCCCATCTGCTGGCACAATTTCAGCAGGAACACCCCGAATGCGACCTGCAGTTCAAGATCGCAAACCGCCGCGAGGTGATCGAGATGCTGGATACCGACCAGATCGATCTTGCGCTGATGGGGCGGCCTCCGCGCCGGTTAGAGACGACGGCGCATCAGTTTGCCAAGCACCCTTATGTTCTGATCGGGCACCCGGATCATCCGCTGGTACGTTCCAGCCGAATCCGCCGCTCGGACCTGCCGCATCACCAGTTCATTGTGCGCGAGCGCGGGTCAGGCACGCGGATGGTCCACGAGTTCTTCTTTTCCGATTCCGACCTGCCACAGCCCAAGGCGCAGGAAATGGACAGCAATGCCAATATCAAACAGGCGGTGATGGCGAATATGGGGCTGGCCTTTATCTCGGCCCACACGATTGCGCTTGAGGCGATGGCCGGTAAGCTGAAAATCCTGAGCGTCGAAGGCATGCCCGAATTCCGCGACTGGTTCGTTCTGCACATGCGCGACAAACCCCTGCGCCCGGCGGCGCGGGCGTTTCGGGATTTTGTGGATCAGAAAGGCCCTGCCTTCATGGCGGAGTTCTTCAAGGACGCAGGGATTGCAACATAACCTGCGCCCGCGCGACGATGGGCGGGTCGATCATCTTGCCGTCCAGCATCACCGCACCAAGGCCCTGTGCCACAGCCGCATCAAACGCCTGAACCACTCGGGTCGCATGGTCGATCTCAGTGGCGCTGGGGGTAAAGGCAGCATTCACCACCTCGACCTGCCGGGGATGGATACACATCACGGCGTCAAACCCGATGGCGCGACCCAGGGTGACGCAGGTGCCAAAGGCATCCATATCCTTGATCTCAGCGATGCTGCCGGGCAGGCCAATGGCGCGCAGACCGGCGCTTTTGGCCGCCAGAATAAGTGTCTGAGCTGGGGCTTGCAGCGCTTCGACTGAAGGCGCATGGCCGCAATCGGTCGAGAAATCCTCGGTCCCGAAAGCCAATGCGGTCAGGCGGGGGGTTGAGTTGGCGATGTCTGCTGCGTTTTGCAGGGCTTGGGCCGTTTCGATCAGCGCGATCAGTTTGATCTGGCCGTCGGGCAGTTTGGCCTGACGTTCCAGCATCGACAGGTAGTCGTCCACCAGACGCAGGTGATCCCCTCCGATGACCTTGGGCAGCATGATCGCATCAACGCCGGGCAGGATTGCAGCTTCAAGATCGCGAACGCACTCGCCCAGATCAGCATTCACCCGGATTGCAACCGACATGCCATGCTGTTTTAGCGCAGCAACGGCGTCGGCCAGCCCGTCGCGCGCGGCCTGTTTGTGGTCGCGCGGCACGCTGTCTTCCAGATCCAGCAGGATCGCATCCGCCCCCCGTTCATGCGCGCGGGCCACCAGTTCGGGCCGGTGCGCGGGGGTGAACAGGTAGGATCGGATCATGCGGCGGCCGTCTGGGCGAACTCGGACCGGATGGTATCGGTGTGTTCCCCAAGTGCAGGCACCCTGCCAAAACGCGGCGTTTCGGGATCAAAGCTGTGGCGCACGGGGGCGGCGACCAGATGCGCTTCGTCCCCGTTTTCCAGCGTGACCGGCGTGCGGCGCAGCTGCGGGTGTTCGGCAAAGGTGCCGACCGAGTTCACGGCCCCGTAGGCGATGGCCGCCGCAAACAGTTTGCCCTCCAGTTCGGCCCGGCCGTGACCGGCAAAAAACCCGGCGACGATGGCATCCAGTTCGGCACGGTTGGCGACCCGTTGGGCCGCGTCGCAGAACCGTGGATCGGTGGCCAGTTCGGGTTGCCCGATCACATCGGCGCAGAGGCGCTTCCATTCGCGTTCGTTCTGGATCGAGATTGCCAGAATCTCATCATCCTTCGTGGTAAACCCGCCATAAGGCGCGATGGAGGGATGGTGCAGGCCAACCGGCTGCGGCGCTTTACCCGCATAAACCGTATGCATCAACGGCACCGTCATCCAGTCAGCGGCGGTGTCGAACAGGGACAGTTTAACCGCGCTGCCCTTACCGCTGATGCTGCGCGCGATCAGCGCCTTTTGGATGCCGATGATTGCGTTCATGCTGGCGCCGATATCGCAGACCGAAACGCCAATCCGACCGGGATGTCCGGGCGCACCGTTCACGGACACCAGCCCGCTTTCGCATTGCACCAGAAAGTCATAGGCTTTCATGTCGCTATAGCGCCCATCCTCACCATATCCGCTGATATCGCAGGTAATCAGCCGCGGGTTGCGTTTGCGCAGGACGTCCTCGCCAAACCCGGCGCGGGCGATGGCCCCGGGGGCGAGGTTCTGGATGAACACATCCGCCTTGTCCAGAATGCGGTGCAGCAGGACGGCATCGTCGGGGTTTTTGATGTCCAGACACAGGCTTTCCTTGCCGTGATTGGCCCAGACGAAATAGGACGCTGAGCCTTTGACCGCACCATCGTATTTGCGGGCGAAATCGCCGGTATCACGCTCGATCTTGATGACGCGCGCGCCGCCCTGGGCAAAGTGGCACGACGCGAGGGGGGCAGCGACGGCCTGTTCCAGAGATACGACCAGCAGGCCGTCGTAAGGTTTCAGAGGGGTATCGGTCATGCGGCAGCTCGTGTGTTCAAAAGCGCAAGGGTGCGGTGCATTTCGTTGGCAACGATGGTCATGCCTTCGTCAAAGCCCATGCCGGGTTTGACCAGCACGCGGTCGGGGCGGGTGGCCATGGCCGCGTGCAGGCAGGCGCGGGCCGAGATGTCGGTCTCATTACAGGTGCCGCCCTGATACGCGGCGACACCATTGGCTTTGCAGTAGAGAACCGCATCGACCGTATTGTGCAGCGATCCCAGATCGGGGGTCTTGATCTGAACCATGTCACAGCAATCGGCGTCGACGAAATCGACCACGTCTTGATAGGTGTTGCACCATTCGTCGGCCACGATTTTGACGTTGCTGCCAAGCGCCTGCAGCGAGGCACGAATGTCGCGCAGCAGGGTGATCTGACCCTCTTTCGAACCAGCATCGGCAGGCCCTTCGATATACAGATCAAACGGGGCCGCGCGTTGTTCCAGCGACGCCAGATAGTTGGCGATCTTTACCGCGTCATTGTCAAAAATCATGCCGACCGTGCCGTAGACGTCGATATGCAGCACCGGGTGATAGCTGTCATCGGTGCGCAGATCCTGAATGCGGCGCGACAGCCATGTGACATATTCGGCCAGCTTGCCACCATTTTCACCCAGCTTCTGCGGGATGTTGTTGATCAGGCCGTGGGGCAGGGCGTCGACCTGTTTCAACACCATCTTGTCCACGGCCTCATAGCGGTTGTCACCGCTTTGCCCGAACAGGCGCAGAGGGGAAGCGATGGCCTCCAGCCCCCATTCGTCGCAGATGACCTCGAACTTCATTTTGCCTTTGGCAATCGACGCTGCCGACAACAAAGCCTGCGACAAGCCATAGCGCACGGCGGTGTGCAGGGGTTGGCCATCTACGATCAGCGTATCGAAGAATTCGGCACTTTCGCGGAAGCTGCGTACGTCATGCCCGATCAATTCAGGGGCCAGATGTTCCTGCAGGAACGGAATGACGGATGAGGCCAGAAACAGCGGATCCCGCCCGGCGGCACCGGAGTACTGAACGGCAGCGCAATCGCCCTCGGCGATCTGGCCGTTTTCCAGTTCCAGCAGGATCGAGACACTCTCACCATATTGCCGGACGCGGGCGAAGCCGTCGGTCAGGGCCTGACCGCAATAGACAAACCCGTCCTGCTTGGCCCCCTGTTTGATCGCCGCCTGATCGTCGAAATAGTACGAGGCCAGCCCCGGCGCGAAAACAACGTTTTTGATCTTCATGACACTCTCTGTGCGTTAAGCGGCAACTGAGGGCCGACCGATGAGTTTACTGGCCGAGATGGCGCGGACGTCATCGACCACCATGTCAAACGACACCTCACGCCCCTCGGACCTTGCGCGTTCCGCGATGCGGTCCCGGTGGAAGGCCATGACATCCTTGGGCAGCGGTACATTTCCGGTTTCAAAAATCCGCAGCGCGCCGTGGTTGTCGCGCACCGGCGTCAGTTTGCCCGCGTTGCCGATGGCTGGCGCAAAGGGGATGTCCATGACGCCGGATTCAAAGGCCAGTACGGCACCGCGCGCGATATCGCCTTTGCCCAGTTTCAGGACGGCGCGCATGACGGCGTGAACCTCGGCCTCGATCACCTCGACCTCGGTCAGGATCTCGTTGCCGTCATTGCGGTTCTGGTCCGCGATCATGTTGACCATCTGGCGGGTCGCTTTAAGCCCGGCCTGGTTCGCCTCAAGCGAGGGAATGCCGCTGGCCTCATGCGGGGTTTTGACGATGATCTTGGTGGCGCGCGCCTGTTTCGCGGCCAGTGCGCCCAGACAGATGACAGCGGTTGCCTTGGCCTCATCCTCGGGGAAGCCGCCCATCCACTGGTGGAACACGGTGGTCAGTTGGTAATCGTCATAGCCCGCGTTCTGGAAATAGTGGTGCCCCAGCCGCCGCAGTGACCGCAGCGCGGCGACGTCCTGCACCAGATTGCCCGCCTGACCATAGCCCAGTGTGATACAGCGCACGCCCTGTTCCAGCGCCAGCAGACCCTCGATGATGGCCACCACATGCGAGACAAAAGGCGGCACCAGCGTCCCGGTCAGAGGGCCAAAAGGCTCGCGGTTGATACGGATGCCCTGTTCTTCGAAGCGGCCCACCAGACGGTCGCAGTACTGCCAGTGGCGGATCGACTGCTCCAGCGGAATGTTCTTTGCATAGGGGATGTTATAGGAAATCCCGCCGCCCTCGTAAGACGAAAAGCCCGAGCTGAGCGTGACTTCCGCCAGCAGGCGCGCATCGGGCGTGCCGTGACGCACCTGAATGGGTTTCGACACAGCCTCGACCAGTCGCGTGCAGCCTTCCACACCATGGTTGACCGCCGGGAATCCGTTCAGCAGCGAGGTGCCCGCCGCGCGAGACCGGTCGATGCCATTCTGCGCCTCGTCATAGCGGTTGTGGCGGGTATAGGCGTCAATTGTTGTGGGCAGCACGTCGCAGAACGGGGCCAGCCCCTCCATCAGCGCGGTGTGTTCCCGCAACAGCGCGACGCCCGCGCGGGGTTGCAGCAGCGTCTTGCCATTTTCATCCGCATCCGCCAAGGCCGCCGAAAACCGCTTTTCCACGGGCAGCGCCTGTTGGCGGGCCAGACCTGCTTCAAAATCCACATCGGCACCGGTGTGCCAGGATTGCAGAACGCCCTCACGCTCGGCGTCGAAAACGGAATCGGGCAGCTTGGAGTTCGTGATTTCTGGCGTGCCGGTCATGTCACCATCTGCCTTTGCTAGATTGCGGCCCAGTCGGCGAACTCTGGTGCGAAGGCACCCGAGTTGTGGCCGATATTCGGAAGGCGGCGCATGTCGATATCATCTTTCAGCAGTGCCACAACTTGATCGATATTCACCGACGCCGGAAAGACGCGGTCATAACCCATGTCCTTGAAGCGGGTGACGACGGTGGCGAAATCCTGCTTTCCGATCACAAGGTTACCGCCGACGTAGAGAAGGATGTTGCCGATGCCCGCAGCCTCGCAGCGGTCGCGCAGGCCCTGGCAATCAATTTCGCCATGCCCGTAGATCGATGAGACCAGGATCGCGTCGGCGTTTTCTGCCAGAGCGGCGGTCACGAATTCCTCTTGGCTGACCATAACGCCCAAGTTGACGACCTGAATTCCGGCCCGGGTCAAAAGGCTGTCCAGGATCTTGTTTCCAACGGCGTGGCAATCTGCGCCGATCACTCCCAAGACCACTTTGTGTGTCGTGCTGGCGTCAAACATTTCTCGCTACTCCTCTGTCGCGCTTTCCCGGGTTCTAGCGGTGATTCTTTATTTCGTAAACAAAAATGACCAAGAGACATAAAAAGATAAGTAAAACTTATTTATAGTGATGAGAGGCCACCCGGCTTGCTGTTTGATCGCAGTTGCGACAGGTGGGCGGGCCTATTTTGTCGGTTCTGAGAGTCTTTGTGTCCGAAACCGCTAGTGAAAACTTGGCCCGTCGTGACGCAGATTAAAGACTGCAACGAATAGGAGCCTTCATGCGATACTCGGCGCTGCGACTTTTCAAAGAGGCCGTAACCGGCCACAAGGGCTGGGGCCCTCAATGGCGCGACCCTGCGCCAGCAGATGCGTATGACTATGTCATCGTCGGTGGCGGCGGGCATGGTCTGGCCACGGCTTATTATCTGGCCAAGGAATTTGGCGGGGCGCGGATTGCGGTTCTGGAAAAGGGCTGGATCGGCGGCGGCAATGTGGGGCGGAACACGACGATCATCCGTTCGAACTATCTGCTGGACGGGAATGAGCCGTTTTATGAGTTCTCGCTGAAGCTGTGGGAAAACCTTGAACAGGACTTCAATTACAACGCGATGGTCAGCCAGCGCGGTATTCTGAATCTGGTTCACACCGATGCACAGCGCGATGCGGCGCGGCGGCGGGGCAATGCGATGATCCTGAACGGATCGGATGCCGAGCTGCTGGATACCGACGGTGTGCGCGCGATGTATCCCTTCCTGAACTTTGACGATGCGCGGTTCCCGATCAAGGGCGGTCTGTTGCATCGCCGGGGCGGTACTGTGCGTCACGATGCGGTGGCATGGGGCTATGCGCGCGGTGCGGATATGCGCGGCGTAGACATCATTCAGAACTGTGAAGTCACCGGGTTCCGCATTGAAAACGGCAAGATCTTGGGTGTGGATACAAGTCGTGGGTTCATCGGCGCCAAGAAGGTCGGCGTCGCGGTTGCGGGCAGCTCCAGCCGCGTGATGGAGAAGGCCGGGATGCGCCTGCCCATCGAAAGCCATGTGTTGCAGGCGTTTGTGTCCGAGGGGCTCAAGCCGTTTATTCCGGGCGTCATCACCTATGGTGCGGGTCACTTCTATTGCAGCCAGTCCGACAAGGGTGGTCTGGTCTTTGGCGGTGACATCGACATGTACAACACCTATGCCCAACGCGGGAATCTGCCGGTGGTCGAGGATGTGATCGAAAGCGGCATGTCGCTGATCCCGGCGCTGGGTCGTGCGCGCCTGCTGCGCAGCTGGGGCGGGATCATGGATATGTCCATGGACGGCTCGCCCTTTATCGACAAGACGCATATCGATGGGCTCTTTTTTAATGGCGGCTGGTGCTATGGCGGGTTCAAGGCCACGCCCGCGTCCGGCTATTGCTTTGCCCATCTTCTGAAAACCGACCGTCCGCATGAAACCGCGACCGCCTATCGGCTGGACCGGTTCATGACCGGCCACATGATCGACGAAAAAGGGCAGGGCGCCCAACCCAACCTGCACTGAGGAACAAGGCCATGATCAACAAGTTTGCACGCGACCTGATCGAGCATTGGCATCTGGGCTTTGTCGCCACTGCTGATGCCGACGGAAACCCGAACGTATCCCCCAAGGGGACCTTTGTGGTTCATGACGACACCACGATCAGCTTCGCTGAAATCCGGTCGCCGGATACCTTGGCCAATATCGCGGTTCGCCCGCAGGTCGAGGTGAATTTCGTCGACATTCTGACCCGCCGCGGTCTGCTTGTTCAGGGTGAGGCAACCTATGTACCGCGCGACAATCCGCGTTACCCGTCGCTGCGCCCGGTTTACACCAACCGCTGGCCCGATCTTGAGCCCGAGTTTTCAGGCTTTGTCGTAATCAACGTGACGGCCTGCAAACCGCTGGCGACACCGGCCTATGACATCGGTGCCACAAGCGAGGATCTGCGCGCCAAATGGATGCAGCGTGTGCGCGACATTAACATCATTCACAAAGGGTCGGAGGTCGAAGCATGCTGATCAACCATCCCCTCCTTGGGCCGCGCGACGCACAGGAATTCACCTATCTGGGTGATGCGACCTTGATCAACCGCCCCGACTGGCAGGCCGAAGACGCGGCGCAGGCGTTTCACGATTACCTGTACCTGCGCGACAATCCGGCGGGCGAACACCGTGAGCTTTGGTATCACGAACAGGGCGACCGGTCGTGGCTGGTGGTCACGCGCAACACGCTGACGCATGAAATTCTGAATGTCGAACTGGCGCGCGATGTCGCCAAGGCGGCCAGAAAGGCAGAACAATGACGCAAAGCAATCGTCTGAACGGCGGGCTGATCAACCGTGACGCCAGCCTGAGTTTCACTTTCGACGGCAAATCCTATCAGGGCTATCAGGGCGACACGCTGGCCTCGGCCCTGCTGGCCAATGGTGTGCGCCTAATGGGCCGGTCGTTCAAATACCACCGCCCGCGCGGCCCGCTGACCGCGGGCAGCGAGGAACCGAACGCCCTGGTCGAGCTGCGCTCGGGCGGGCGGCAGGAACCCAACACTCGCGCCACCGTGGCCGAGCTGTATGAGGGCCTGAGCGCCAATTCCCAGAACCGCTGGCCGTCGCTGGAACGCGATTTCATGGCGATCAATGACCGGTTCTCGAACTTCCTGACCGCCGGGTTTTATTACAAGACCTTCATGTGGCCCAAGGCGTTCTGGGAAAAGCTGTATGAGCCGATCATCCGCAAAGCCGCCGGTCTGGGCAGCCTGACCGGTGAGGATGATCCCGACCTCTATGACAAAGGTTTCCTGCATTGCGATCTGCTGATCATCGGTGCGGGTCCGACCGGTCTGGCGGCGGCGCTGACGGCCGGGCGCGCGGGCGCTCAGGTCATTATCGCCGATGAAGATTTCCACATGGGCGGTCGTCTGATTGCCGAGACCGGCGCGCTGGCCGATATGTCCGGCGCGGATTGGGTTTCGCAGGCTCTGGCTGAACTGGCGTCGATGAACAACGTGCGGGTCATGCCGCGCACGACCGTGTTCGGGGCCTATGACCACGGCATTTATGGTGCCGTCGAACGCAACGCGGATCACCTGATCGCGCCCGAAGCGGACAAGCCGCGTCAGACCTTGTGGCGCATCTATTCCAAACGTGCGCTGATCGCGACCGGGGCCATCGAACGCCCCATCGCGTTCGAAAACAACGACCGGCCCGGTATCCTGCTGGCCGGCGCGGTGCGGGCCTATGCCAACCGCTGGGCCGCAACGCCCGGGCAATCGGTTGTGGTTTTTGCCAATAACGACGACGCGCACCAGACGGCGCGCGATCTGATGGCGCAGGGCGTCAAGGTTCCGGCCATTGTCGATACCCGCGCGGACGCTGCGGATGTTGAGGGCACCGAGGTTCTGAAAGGGGCCGAGATCATCAACACCTCGGGCCGTCTGGGTCTGACCTCGGTTCAGGTGCGCACCGACAAGGGCTATACCCGCGATCTGCACTGCGAGGCGCTGGCGATGTCCGGCGGCTGGAACCCGAACCTTGGCCTGACCTGCCATCAGCGGGGTCGCCCGGTCTGGAACGCGGATATCCACGCCTTTGTGCCGGGCGACGGCCTGCCCGTCGGCCAGATCGTGGCTGGCGCGGCCAAAGGTGAGTTGACCACCGACGCGGCGCTACAGGGCGGTGCGGCTGCGGCTGTAACTGCGTTGGGCGATCTGGGGATCACCGCATCCCCTGCCGACCTGCCCGCAGCGGCGGATGCACCGGTTTCGATCAGCCCGTTCTGGCACGTCAAAGGCGCAAAACGCGCGTGGCTGGATTACCAGAACGACGTGACCGTCAAGGACGTCAAACTGGCGCATCAGGAGAACTTTACCTCGGTCGAGCACCTGAAACGCTATACCACATTGGGCATGGCGACTGATCAGGGCAAAACCTCGAACGTGGGTGCGCTGGCTGTGATGGCCGAGCTGACGGGCAAATCCATCCCCGAAACCGGCACGACCATCTTCCGCCCGCCTTATACGCCTGTGGCGATGGGTGCGTTCGGTGGCCGCGCGGTGGGCAAGGATTTCCACCCGACCCGCCTGACGCCCAGCCACACATGGGCCGAGGAACAGGGCGCCGTGTTTGTCGAGGTCGGCAACTGGCTGCGCGCCCAATGGTTCCCGCGCAAGGGTGAGACCCATTGGCGGCAATCGGTGGATCGCGAAGTGCTGCAGACCCGTAACTCGGTCGGTGTGTGCGATGTGACCACGCTGGGCAAGATTGATGTGCAGGGTGCAGATGCTGCCGCGTTCCTGAACATGATCTATTCGAACGCCTTTGCGAAACTGCCCGTGGGCAAGGTCCGCTATGGCCTGATGCTGCGCGAGGATGGCATTGCCTATGACGACGGCACCGCTGCGCGGTTTGCCGAGGACCATTTTGTCGTGACCACCACCACCGCCAACGCGGTTCTGGTCTATCGCAACATGGAATTCGTGCGCCAATGCCTTTGCCCGGATATGGACGTACAACTGATTTCGACCACTGAGGCCTGGGCGCAATATGCCGTGGCCGGTCCCAACAGCCGCAAGCTGCTGCAAAAGATCGTGGACCCCGAGTTCGACATCTCGAACGAGGCGTTCCCCTTCATGGGCTGTGGTGAGATCACCGTGTGCGGCGGGCTGCGGGCGCGGCTGTTCCGTATCTCGTTCTCGGGCGAGCTGGCCTATGAGATCGCGGTGCCCACACGTTACGGCGACGGGCTGATGCGCGCGCTGATGGAGGCGGGCGAAGAGTTCGACGTGATGCCCTATGGCACCGAAGCCTTGGGCGTCATGCGGATCGAAAAGGGTCATGCGACCGGCAATGAGCTGAACGGTACGACCACGGCTCTGAACCTTGGCATGGCGCGTATGGTCAGCACCAAAAAGGACTGTATCGGCAATGTTCTCAGCCGTCGTGAGGGGATGAACACCCCTGATGCGCTGGCGCTGGTCGGTCTCAAACCGGTAGACGCCAAGGACAGCGTGCCTGCGGGCGGCCATCTGATGAAAGCCACCGGGCCGGTCGATGCGGCCCATGATCAGGGCTATGTCACCTCGGCCGCCTATTCGCCGATCCTGCAAAGCTCAATCGGGCTGGCTTTTGTTAAAGGTGGCTCGGACCGGATGGGTGAAAAACTGCGTCTGGTGAACCCGCTTGAAGGCCAGGAAGTCATGGTCGAGATTGTCAGCGCTCATTTCGTGGACCCGGAAGGGGAGAAGCTTCGTGCATAAACTGAAACCCATCACCCCGCTGGGCGGCGACACGCCGCGCACCGACACCATTGGCACAATCACCATCACCGAGGTCGTGGATCAGGCGCTGGCTTCGGTCGCAGCGCGCAACGATCAGGCGAATGCCGTGCAAAAGGCGCTGGCCGACAAGATCGGTCTAACGCTGCCCGGTGTCGGCCAATCCGCCGAGGCCGCAGAACATGCCGCCTTCTGGACGGGCCCGGATCAGTGGATGATCACCGCGTCCCACGACAGCCACGAATTGCTGGCCTCTGAATTGAAGGCCGTTGTGGGCGACAGCGCCTCGGTGGTTGAACAGACGGACGGCTGGTGCCGGTTCGACGTGCAGGGCGCGGCGCTGTGCGATCTGTTCGAACGGCTGACCAACGCTCCGGTCCGCACGATGGAACCCGGCGCGGCGATCCGTACCACGGCAGAGCATCTGGGCGTCTTCCTGTGGCGTCTGGCCGAGGACCGCATGGCTATCATCGCGCCCCGGTCATCGGCGGCCTCGCTGCATCACGGTCTGCTGGGGGCGGCAAAGTCGGTCGCCTGACCCTCAGCCCGAGGGCAGCACATCATCGCTGCCCACCCGCATCGAGTTCTTGGCACGCCGGTCACTGATCGGCGTGACCCCAAACGTTTCCCGGTAGTGGCGCATGAATGCACCGGGGGTGGCGTAGCCGACCATATAGGCGACCTCGGCAATCGGGTCATTGGTATACAAAACCAGTTGCCGCGCCTGATTCATCCTCATCCGACGGTAATAGGTCAACGGGCTTTGCCCTGTCGCCTTTTTGAAGCTGCGCTCCAGCGACCGCGCGGACAGGCCAACGGCGTCGGCGACCTCGCTGATCTGTATCGGGTTCTCGATATGCTCGGCAAAGTGCTGAATGGCGCGGGCCACCTGTTTCGGCAGCAGGTCCTGGCTTTGCGCGGTCGAGATTGCGGGCACTTTCTGCGCCATTGTACCGCTGCGGATAAAGGGGTGCTGGAACCAGCAGGCAACCTCGGCCATGATGTCGCCGCCAAGGCGGTTTTCGATCAGCGTCAGCATGTGATCAAACACGGCTGACGCCCCGGAAATGGTGGTAAAAGCGCCCTCTTCGCAGATCACGGTGCCATGGATCGGAATGTCGGGGAATTCGGCCTGAAAGGCGGCCTCGTAGCACCAGTGCACTGACAACGGGTTGTCGCCGGTCAGGCGGCTGCGGGCCAGGGGAAAAACGCCGCCGCTGATGGCGCCGACGCGTGTGTTGGCCCGGATCAGCCGCTGCAGGGCGGCGTTTGCCTTGGACGGGCTGTCAAACACGCTGTTCGGACTTGCGGCAAATAACAGATGGTCCAGCGCCTTAACATCCGACAGCACGATATCCGGCGAAAATGACACCCCCGCCGAAGACTGCACGGGCGCGTCTTTTTCCGCGATCACGGTCCACGAAAACGCATCCTGCCCCGAGATTTCATTCGCGGCGCGCAGGGGTTCAATGCACGATGTCAGGCACGCCATGGGAAAGCCGGGAAAGACCAGGATGCCCAGCGTGATCCTATCTTTGTTTTCCGTCATGTCCGATGCTCTTTGGTCATCTCGGCAACCGTTTCAAGGATGTCATGTTCCAGTTTGCGCGCCGCCGGAGACAGGGCAGAATCAGCTTTGCGCAACAGATGGATTTCGCGTTTTACCGTTTTATCCGCCAGCGGTCGGAAGACCAAGTCGGTCTGCCCCGAAGAATTCGCGGCCATTTCCGGCAGGATCGTCACGCCGAGACCGGCCCTGACCATCCCCAAAATCGACGTCAGGTTGTGGGCGGAAAAGCGGGACCTGGCATGCAGGTCCCGTGCCTCGGCGCCGGTTATATTCTCGGACAGGCTGTTTGCAATCAGCCGCTCGTGCCTCAGCGCGTCCCAGCTGATCGGCGCCTGACTTTGCGCCAACGGATGGTCCGGGGCCAGCAGCACTCCGAACCAGTCGGTCAGCAAAAGTTGGCTTTGCAACCCAGAGCCGTTTGCACCGACCGTCGCGATGCCGATATCGATCCGGCCACGGGACAGTTCGTGCAGGACGGATTTGGAATCCATGTCGCGCAAGTCGACCCGAACGCCGTCATAAGCGTTTATGCTTCTTGCAAAAACCCGCGGTATGATCATCCCGGCCACAGAAGGAACCGTGGCGATCCGAACATGGCCAAGCGTGGCGTCGGCGTAGTTTTCGATGGCGCGGACCGTATTGTCGAAATGCTGCAATTCTTGCTCTGATTGTGCGAACACAAACTCGCCCAACGCGGTCAGTTTGTTTTTCCGATCCGTTTCAAACAGGGGCTCGCCCAGATGGGTCTCAAGCTGTTTGAGCATCATCGAAACAGCGGACGGGGTGCGTTTCAGGGTGTCGGCAGCGTCCGTCAGATTTCCGCTGCGTGCAACAGCGACAAAGCCGCGAAGCATTTCGATTTTGAGAGCCATGTGAGGTGTTTCAGTTTTGTTGAAGTATCATTCAATAAATTTAGTTTGATTGATGTATGCAAAAGAGTCCATATCCAATCGACTAATTCCTGATGAGGCGACACCGTTATGGCTGACATTCAAAAAAACCTGATCGCTGGCGAATGGCTGGCTGGCGAAGGCGAAGTAGAGAACCGCAACCCGTCGGATCTGAGCGATCTGGTCGGTGTGTTTGCACAAGCCAGCGCGGATCAGCTTGAGGCAACTCTGGATCAGGCGCGCGTAGCGCAGGCAGAGTGGGCCGCCTATGGGCTGGAGCGCAAGCAGGCTGTTCTGAACGCCATCGGTAATGAACTGATGGCCCGCGCCGAGGAACTGGGCACGTTGCTGAGCCGCGAAGAAGGCAAGCCGCTGGCCGAAGGCAAGGGCGAAGTCTACCGCGCCGGTCAGTTCTTTACCTATTACGCCGCCGAGTGCCTGCGTCAGATCGGTGAGAATGCGGATTCCGTGCGCCCTGATATCGAGGTGGACGTGCGCCGTGAGGCCGTTGGCGTTGTCGCCATCATCAGCCCGTGGAATTTCCCCACCGCGACCGCATCGTGGAAGATTGCGCCGGCGCTGTGCTATGGCAACGCGGTTGTCTGGAAACCTGCCAACATCACCCCGGCCTCGGCTGTGGCCCTGACCGAGATCATCAACCGTCAGGACATTCCCAAGGGTCTGTTCAGCCTTGTGATGGGCTCGGGCCGTTCGATCGGTCAGCGTCTGGTCGAAAGCCCCAAGGTCAACGCAATTTCCTTCACCGGGTCGGTTCCGGTGGGCAAGGGCATTGCTGCCGCTGCCATCCAGAACCTGACCAAGGTTCAGATGGAAATGGGATCGAAGAACGCTCTTGCCGTCATGGACGATGCCGATCTGGATCTGGCGGTGACGCTGGCCCTTGGTGGTGCGTTTGGTGGCACCGGTCAGAAATGCACCGCCTCGTCGCGTCTGGTTGTCCACGCGGGCATCCACGATGCCTTCGTAGAAAAGCTGGTCGCCGGTGCGCAGGCGATGAAAGTGGGCCACGCGCTGGAAGCAGGCGTTCAGATGGGCCCCGTCGTCAGCCAGCAGCAGCTGGACGAAAACCTGGCCTATGTCGGTATCGGCAAGTCCGAGGGCGCGGAACTGGCCTGTGGCGGTGCGCGTCTGGAGATGCCGCACGAAGGTTTCTACATGTCGCCGGGCGTGTTCCTGAACACCACCAACGACATGCGCATCAACCGCGAAGAAATGTTCGCGCCGCTGACCAGCGTCATCAAGGTCGGCAGCTATGACGAGGCGCTGAGCGTCGTCAACGACACCAACTTTGGTCTGACCTCGGGCATCGTCACCAAGTCGCTGGCCCGCGCCACGCACTTCCGCCGCAACGCGCGCACCGGTGTTGTCACCGTGAACCTGCCCACCGCAGGCACCGACTATCACGTACCCTTCGGTGGTCGCGGCGACAGCTCGTATGGCCCGCGTGAGCAGGGCAAGGCTGCGGCCGAGTTCTACACCACGGTCAAAACCGCCTATATCAGCGCCGGTCCTGTCTGATGCTGATCGATTGTCTTCAGTATGTGAACTGGTCGGAAAAGGTTTTCCGCCAGTTGCGCGAGGGGGGCGTGGACGCGATCCACGTCACCATCGCCTATCACGAAAACTTTCGCGAAACGGTTCTGAACTTTGAAAAGTGGAACCGCTGGTTCGAGCAATACCCGGACCTGATCATGAAAGGCCGCTGGGCCAGCGACATCGACGTGGCCCGCAAAACCGGGCGCACGGCGGTGTTCTTCGGCTTTCAGAACCCGTCCCCGATGGAAGACGATATCGGCCTGATCGAGATTCTGCACGATCTGGGCGCGCGCTTCATGCAGCTGACCTATAACAACCAGTCGCTGCTGGCCACGGGCTGTTATGAGGCCGAAGACACCGGCATCACCCGCATGGGCAAGCAGGTCATCAAAGAGATGAACCGCGTGGGTCTGGTGGTGGACATGAGCCATTCGGCGGACCGCTCGACCATCGAGGCGGCTGAGCTTTCCGAACGCCCCATCGCCATCACCCATGCCAACCCGCATGAATGGTCGCCCGCCCTGCGCAACAAACGCGAAGAGGTGATCCGCGCGGTGACGGAAAATGGCGGCATGCTGGGCTTCTCGGTCTATCCGCATCACCTGAAAGACAAGTCCGACTGCACGTTGGAAAGCTTTTGCGAGATGATCGCGCGCTCGGCGGATAAATACGGTGCACAGCATCTGGGGATCGGCACCGACCTGTGTCAGGACCAGCCCGACAGCATCGTGGAATGGATGCGCGTGGGCCGTTGGACGAAAGAAATCGACTATGGCGAAGGCTCGGCCTCGGCCCCCGGTTTCCCGCCCATGCCAGGCTGGTTCAACGACAACCGCGATTTCGGAAACATCGAAGCAGGACTGCGCGCCACAGGCATGAACGACGACGAAGTCGCCGGGATCATGGGTGGCAACTGGTACCGTTTCTTTGACGAGAACTTCAAACCGCTCGCCTGATGCAGGTCAGCCAATCAACGAAGCCATGGCCGCAACTCAAAACAAGCTGGCCTGACTACTTTTAACGGAGGAAAGATGTCTGAGGCATCTTTGAACACTGCCCCCGTACAGGAAAGCCGCGTGAACAAGCCGCTTTTCCTGATCTCGGGTGGATTTATCGCGCTGTTCTGCATCGCGGCACTGGTTAATCTTGACGCACTGTCAGGTGCGGTGGATTGGGGTTTCACCATCGCAGCCACCTATTTCGGCCTGTACTGGCAGGTGCTGTTGCTGGCCACGTTCCTGATCGGTCTGCTGCTGTGCATTCTGCCCGGCGGTCGGGCGATCATGGGCGGTCTCGCCGCGCCTGAATTCACCACCTTCCAGTGGGGATCGATGGTCATGTGCACGCTGCTGGCCGGCGGCGGCGTCTTCTGGGCGGCAGGTGAACCGATTGCCCATTTCCTGTACCCCGCGCCGCTTTACGGTGGTGAAGGTGCAACTGCCGAGGCCGTCAACCCGGCCATTGCACAGGCGTTTATGCACTGGGGTTTCCTGGCTTGGGCCATTCTGGGATCGCTGACCACGGTCATGCTGATGTATTATCACTATGAAAAAGGTCTGCCGCTGGCCCCGCGCACGCTGCTGTACCCGGTCTTTGGGGACAAGGCGATCAACGGCCCCATCGGTCTGATTGCCGACGCGTCCTCGATCATCGCTGTGGTTGCGGGCACGGTTGGACCGATTGGCTTCTTGGGACTGCAGGTCAGCTATGGCCTGGCCGATCTGTTCGGTTTCTCGGATACGTTTGCCCTGCAGGCGACCGTGATCGCGGGTCTGGCCGCGATCTACACGATCTCGGCCATGACCGGTCTGTCGCGCGGCATTCAGATTCTGTCCAAGGTCAACGTGATCCTGGCGGCGTTCCTGCTGCTGTTCGTTCTGATCGCGGGTCCGACCGGGTTCATCTTCGGCTCGTTCTTCTCGGGCTTTGGTACTTATGTGGGCAACTTCTTCCAGATGGCTCTGTACCGTGGTGAGGCCGGTCTGTTCGGCGAACCCGGCTGGCTGGGCTGGTGGACCGTGTTCTTCTGGGGCTGGTTCATGGGCTATGGCCCGCTGATGGCAATGTTCATCGCGCGGGTGTCGCGGGGCCGGTCGATCCGCTCGATCATCATCATGCTGTCGATCATTGCGCCGATCGTGACCAACTTCTGGTTCACCATCATCGGTGGCACCGGCATCGCGATGGAACTGGAAAACCCCGGCATCATTGCTGCCGCGTTCGAAGGGTTCAACTTGCCTGCCGCGCTGCTGGCCATCACCAACAACCTGCCGATGGGCTTTTTGATCTCGATCCTGTTCCTGATCCTGACCACGATTTTTGTGGCTACCACCGGCGACTCGATGAGCTATGTCATCTCTGCGACCATGAGCAACGAGAACAACCCGCCCGCCGCGCTGCGCGTATTCTGGGGCATCGCAATGGGCATTATGGCCATCATCCTGATCTCGGTCGGATCGGGCGGTGTGTCCAAGCTGCAGAGCTTTATCGTGGTGACCGCTGTTCCGGTGTCGCTGATCTTGCTACCGTCGCTGTGGGATGCGCTGCGCATCACGCTGGCGAAAGGCAAGGAAAGCTAACGACGCTAGGTTGGGCCGGCTTGTCCGGCCCGACAACTTCCCTGAAGATTTCAGGAGACCAGTGATTAACCGACCTGAGGAGGCATACTCGAATGACTGACGTTTCCCGACGCGACCCGAACACCGTCATGCGCCTTGCGCGCCTCGGCTCTATGCATCAGTCGCGCCTTTCGTTCATGCGTATTCTGACGCGACGACTGGCCCGGGAAAACTGGCGGTTTGAACAAACCGCGTTCGAGATTGATGCCAACGGTGTCGGTCATGCCGTCTATACCGCACATGGGCCCGAGCGGTCCTATTCCCTGATCGCCTATGCCCATGACCTGCCGCCCGAGAAACGCTCGGACCGGGTGATCGCCGAGGCCTGGGATGCCACATTCACCCTGTTCGATGGCGTGCCATCCGCAGATGACATCGAACGCCTGTCGCATAACATCCCCGTTCAGGAAGCCGGTCGCGTCACAGGAAGCGAGCTGTCCGTGTCGCGCGCCAACCGCTCGGTGCGGCTGTGGGAACATGTGGTCAGCGAGTTGGCCGAGGGCCGCCAGCCCTCGACCGAGAAAATTGACGACGTAGGCTATCTGATGCGCACCACCGCCGTTTACGGGTCGGGTAAACTGGGCGCTGCTGACCGGGAAATGATCGCCGACCGTCCCGAATTCCGCGCCCCGTTCCAGGTTGAGATGCTGTCGGTCTACCTGACGCGCTGGTTCGTGACCGACCTGGTCCAGTACATGGCCAATGCGCGCGCTGCCCAGAATGGAACGCAGGCCGCCCAGCTGGATGGCGCGATTGCGCGGTCCATGGGAATTGGCAACTCAACAGGTTTGGGCATGGCGCCGTTTCTGTTGAACCATCCCGTGCTGTTCAACAACTGGATGGCTGCCCGCGAAGGCGCCATTCAGGTGGTGCGCGGTGTGCAAAACGCCAGCGAGGCTGAGATCGCGCTGTTCCGGGATGTGCTGTCGCGGAACATGCAGATTGTCGGGACATGGCATTCCGAGCATCCGATCCAGATCGAAAAACTGGCCGCCCTGCGCGCTGATATCGCCAAGATCACCGACTATCTTAAGACCGCTGATCTGACAGCGGACGCCCCCTGGGATGCGCTGTATTGCTGGGCCGAACAGACCCTGAGCCTGGAAGGGCAGGAGTGGATTGCCTCGTTGATGCTAGAGCCTTACGGGGCGCTGGTTGACGAGTTTGCCGAGGGCATGGCGGCAGACAACACCGCCACATTCCGCATCGCGGGCGCGATGAAGATCGGCGATCTGCGGGCATTGATGAAGGATATCTACGGCTGGGCCATTGAGACGGATTGGGCCGCTCCGGCCAGCAAGGCCCGCGCCTGGTATGTATCCGAAGAAAAGCTTGAGCCACGTCTGGGCGAACGGTTCGAAGAACCTATCGAGGAATACGAGCAACCCTTGGCCCCGGGCCGGGATGCTGCACTGCTTTATCAGGCTCTGGCTCATTGGTCGGATGATGCGCAGGTCGCGGATTTCCTGCTGCGCCACCCCGAACATCGCCATGTTCTGCGCCGGGTGCAGATCGTAGGCCGCGCGCCTTATGCGGAAATTCGGGATAACACGATTTCCGACCGGGTGCTGCCCATCGACATGCTGCGGTGCAAGCTGTCGTTCTTTGGCGCGACCAAATTTGATCCCCGCTCGGACCGCTGGGTGCGCATTTGCATGTACGGAAACGCGCCCCTGCCGCATGAGCTGACATCCGAGAATGCTGACTACTGGGTTTTCCCGGAAATTGAAGAGGCCGCTGCATGAGCCACTCGCTGAATGAAATCGAAGCCATGAGCAAACGCGCCGCGCGTGGCGCGGGCCTGTCCTGGGGACTGGCGGAAGAGGCCGCCAAGGGGACGCGCTGGCTGTCTGCTTTCGGGTTTTCGGGTGCGGGCCTGTTGGCCGATCTTCTTGAGATGAATGATCGTATCCCGTCGATTGACGTGTCGCCCGTATCGCTCAGCGCTGAGATCTGGCATGCGCCGACCCGTCGGATGAGCCCTCTGATCGCGGGCGCGTCCCTTAGCGATTGCGCCGTGCGTTTGATGGATCGCGGATCGATCATCATGGAAAATGTCAGCCTGCCGCTGCTGGCTGTGCCGTTCATGGGGGGTGCTGCGTTGCGTTTGGGCGTGCCGGTTGCCGCGGAATGGCAAGACGCGCGGTTGGCAACGGACGGGCGTCAGATCTGCGTGCAGGCCACGCCCGAGGCGCTTGAGGCGCGTCATGCGGACAAGATGGTTTTCAGCGCGCCTGCCAGCATGACAGGCCGCCGCGAAGCGGTGCTGCGCGCCGAGGTTTCGGACGGCAACTGGCAGCGGCTCAGTGCCTTTGCGCACCGCACTTTCGCGCCCGCGACCGAGGAAAGCCGCCTGCGCGGTGCAGGCGCGGGTCTGAGCGATAACGACTGAAACACCGCCCCCTGATCGGGGCAACAACATCTACGAACGGGAACGAACTATGACCGCCACCGAAACCCTGTCTCTGTCCGAAATTGAAGACCTCGCCTTCCGCGCGCTCGTCAAAGCCGGAACATCGGAAGAAAATGCACGCCCCCTGGCGGTTGCCACGGCGATGACCGAGGCGGATGGCGTGGCGTCGCACGGTCTGGCCTATATCCCGATCTACGCGCAGCATGTGGAATGCGGCAAGGTGGACGGGGCTGCAAAACCTGTTGTCGAACAGCCGCGCCCTGCGGTGGTTACCGTGGATGCCGCCACCGGTTTTGCCCACAGCGCAATTGATCTGGGTTTTGAAAAACTGATCCCGCTGGCGCGCGAACAGGGTGTTGCGGTTCTGGCCATCAACAACTCGTATAACTGTGGTGTTTTGGGCGTGCACACACAGCGTCTGGCGCAGGCAGGTCTGCTGGGGATCGGGTTCACCAACGCCCCGGCCTCGATTGCGCCGTCGGGCGGCGCAAAGCCCGTTGTCGGCACCAACCCGTTCTCGATCTCGGCTCCCGACGCGGATGGCAATGCCGCACTGCTGATCGATCAATCCGCCAGCACAATCGCAAAAAGCGAAGTGATGAAACATGCCCGCGAAGGTCAGCCTGTGCCAGAAGGCTGGGTGCTGGACGCTGATGGGCAGCCCACCACCGACCCCGAAGCGGGTCTGAAAGGGTCGATGGTCCCATCAGGCGGCTACAAAGGCGTTGGCATCGCCCTGACTGTTGAGCTGATGGCCGCTGCCATGACCGGCGCGACCCTTGGCGCGGTGGCCAGCCCGTTCTCGGGCACCGCAGGTGGCCCGCCGAAAACCGGGCAGTTCTTTATCGCTGTTGACCCGCAAGCAACCTCAGGCGGGGCGTTTCAGGGCAAGCTGGCTGAATTGATTGCGTCTTTCCGCGATCAGGACGGCGCGCGCCTGCCCGGTGACGGGCGGTTGAACAAGCGCACACGCGCCGCCACCGAAGGCGTCGCCGTCAACGCGGCGTTGCTGGAAAAGGTGCGGGCGCTTTTGTGATCCAGTCGGCACCCCGTCCAACCTGACAATCGGGTCGGACTAGGTACTAAAAAATGCTCTAAGGCCCGTCCCAGTGATGGGCCTTTTCATGTCCGGGCTTTTTCAAAGGCGCTCCACGCTGCTTCAAAGGCGGCAAAATCAAAGCCTTCGGCGCGGGCGGGGTCCAGCACCAGTTTTTCGGTGTCCAGCAATTTGTGAATGGCCTCAGCCAGTTTGGAGATGTCGCCCTTAGGGATCACCAGCGCGCCGTGGCGGTCCGCGTGGATCAGATCGCCATCTTCGACGCGCATACCAAAGACCGTCACAGGTGTTCCAATTTCACGTACATGGACAAAGGCGTGGCTGGGCCCGACCGAACCTGCAATGACCGGAAAGCCATCGGGCAGATCGCCCAGATCGCGCATGACGCCATTGGTCAGGGCACCGGACAGGCCAAACCCCTTGTGCACGGTTGTGTTGATCTCACCCCAATAGGCGCCAACGGCGTTTTCACCGTCCAGGTCTTCGACTACGGCAATGCCGGGGCGGGGGCCTTCGGCCATGTGGCGGTAATAGTCCATCCGGCGGGCCTTGATGACATCCGCCGGTTCTGACGGCGGCGCGACGGCGGCGATTTTCGCAGTCCTTGCATAGCCGACAATGGCACCGGCGTCTGGGTCGCTGCACAGAACCGTGCCTCGGGTGAACTGATCAAACCCGCGCCCGCCCTGCGCGACCTCAATTGCGTTGCAGACGGTCGGTGTATCCACCGATTTCAGCAGGGTCAGCAATTCATCGTTCATCATCAACGTCCTTTAACCAGTGACCAAGCGCGGTGGTGGTTTCATCGGGTTTCTCAAGGGTCGGCAGATGGCCTGCGCCCTCGATAATGACCAGTTCCGACTGAGGCAGAAGGTCGTGCATCAGCTCGTGTCGTGAGACCGGGCACAGCTTATCCTCGCGCCCACACAGCACCAGCGCGGGATTGTGATACCCGCGCAAAGTGGCGCTTTGATCCGGTCGATCCCGCAATGCAGCGGACTGATCGCAAAACACATCAGGCCCGAGGGTCATCGCCATCTTCATGCACAGGTCCAGAATTTCTGCCCTGTTTTCGCCCACGCTCAGATAGTTCGGCTTCATCTCGTCGCGCATGACGCTTTCCAGATTGCCGGCGCGGGCCTTGTCCATCTGCGGGGCGCGCCGGGCCTGAATTTCGGGCAATTCGGCCAGAGGGTTGGTGTCCAGCAAGGCCAGACCGGCAACCCGATCCGGGGCCTGCCGGACGATCTCCATCGCGACGATACCGCCCATGGACAGCCCGCCCAGGGCAAACCGGTCCGGCGCGGACTGAAGGATCTGTCGGGCCAGATCTTCCATCGAATCCCGGCCCGACAGCGCGGGCACGGATACGGCGCGCGCGGGCGCAAAGGCGTGGATCTGAGGGGCAAAAAGCCGGGCATCGCACATCATCCCCGGCAGCAGCAGCAGGGGTGTCATCTACGCCTCCGGCAGGGAGGCCGCACCTTCGGACAAAGCGGTCAGTTTGGCATAGGCAATCGACGGGTCGACCGCGCCAAAGCCCGCAAAAGTGCCAAAACCGCAATCGCTGCCTGCGATCACGCGGTCAGCGCCGACAATATCGGTGAACCGGGCAATGCGTTGCGCCACCAGCTCGGGGTGCTCAACGAAGTTGGTCGTTGTATCGACCACACCGGGGACCAGTACCTTGTCGTCGGGAATATCCGCCTTGCGATCACGGAAAACGGTCCATTCATGACCATGCCGGGGGTTCGAGGTTTCGAACAGGACATAGCGCGACTTGGTGGCCATCAGCGTGTCGAACATCTTGGACATGGGAATATCGCACAGATGCGGGCCTTCGTAATTGCCCCAACAGATATGCACGCGCACGTTCTCGGCGGGCACATCGGACAGGGCATGGTTCATCGCGTCCACATGCATCTGCGCGATCTTGAGGAATTCCTCATCCGACATGTCGGTGAACAGCATATGGCGCGACAGGGCCAGATCGGGGCAATCCAACTGCAGGTCCAGACCCGCCGCGACGATGGTTTCATATTCCTCTTTCATCGCATCTGCGAGGGCGGCCAAATAAGCCTCACGCGATTTGTAATAGTCGTTTTGCAGGAACAGCGACACCACACCGGGGCTGGCGGCGTTCATGAAGCCGCGCTGAATCCCGTGTTCGGCCATCGCCGCCTTGAGGTTGGCAATGTCCTTCTGCAGCTCATCCTGCCCTTTGGAGCGGACCTCTCCGGTGCACATCGGGCGGGCATATTGGGGCGTGCCGCCAGCATCGGCCAGACGTTGCAGAAAGCTGGGGAACATTTTCAGATCGGCGGGCGCGTTGCGGGGGCTGTCGCCGGAAAACCCGGTGTAGCGATCCTTGACATAGGTCGCGTAGCTGATTTTTGACGTCTCACCATCCGAGACGATGTCGATCCCCGCGTCCTTTTGCTGTTTCACCGTCTGTGAAACCGCTGCCGTCATGCAGGCATCAAAGGCAGCGGGGTTGTAAGGCTCGTCACGCTCGCGGGCAAAGATGAAATCCACCACCTCTTGCGTGCGGGGCAGGCTACCCACATGGGTCGTCAGAACGCGGGTCATCTTTGTCTCCTTGATCTTGGTCGTCAGGGTGGCCGCAGCGCTTTGGCCTGCGACCACCTGTTGGTTTAGGCGCCGGTCCAGGTCGCGCCTGCCGGATCGTCGGTTGCGGTGATCCGGTAAAGACCCGCCTGACCGGTCATCGACGGCGTCACGCTATAGCGTTCGCCGGGCAGAACCAGCGCCGTGTCACCGCTGGACAGGGTGACAACCACATCGTCGATGCCAATGCGCCAGTGGCCGCTGGCGGGCATCAGAACCACGGGTTTGGTGGCTTCGACCGGGACCTCAACGCCAGAGCCGCGGGTCAGGAAATCAACCTCAAACCCCGGCTTATCCTTGATCAGTCCGTTTTCACCGATCACCACGGCGGGTTTGTTGGCCCCCAGCGCCATCAGGTCCCAATAGCGGGCGACATATTTGCCCACGACATCTTCGACCGGAACCTCGGGATAAGCTTTCAGCTGGTCTTCGGTCAGCAGAGGCATCGGCTGCACGTTATGGGGCAGCTCTTCGCCCTTTTTGCTGTCGTAGAGCACACCGTTATTGCCCAGCATCAGACCATGGGCCTGCGCGTCCTCGATGACCTGCGGGGCCCATGTCACGCCACCGCCGGCATCGTCGCCGCCCAGAATCGACATGATCATGCCGTAATCCTGACCCACGTTTTCAAAGCCCCGGAAGATGCCGGTGGGGATGTTGAAAATATCGCCTTCCTCGGCAATGAACTCGCCCGCCGTGCCATAACGGCCCCAGAAGAACCGCCAGCGGCCCTTGGCGACAAAGAACACCTCGGCCGTGGTGTGGCTGTGCAGCGAGTTGCGGCATTTCGGAGGTTGCCCCGCCGCGCCAATGTTAAAGCCGATCTTGTCGGTGATATGGACATGCTGGTCGGGGCTCTCAGAGACCCCGCCGCCGACGATGGTAAAGTTTTCCTTCTGGTCCGATCCCGGCGTATGGGCGTCGATAAAGGCGGTTTTGCAGGGCTGAAGCTCGCCATAGCGGACGATGCGTTGTTCAATAGTGCTCATGGTCTTTTTCTCCTTGAAAGGGGTTGGTTTGACGAAATCAAACCAACCCTCCGGGAGGTCGGTTGTTCAGCCGTCGCGCCCGCAGGCTGGCCCGGTGGGCGTGAAAACGCCGCGTCGCCTGACTGGCATCCAGATATGAGACCCGGTGGTTCACTCAGACAGTCCCGGTGTGCAGCAGGATCTGTTTCCAGATCGCCACTTCGTCATACAGGCTGAATTCGCGGCGCAGGCCCCAGGGGCCGAACTCGGCATGGGACATGCCCATCACATGCACCTTGGCCCCGGTCGGGCGGCCAAAGGCGCCCCAGCCGTCATGGGTGCCGTCCAGCGACCAGCGCACCGAGGCTCGTGGTGACATCATGTTCCCGTCCATGCCGATCTGGTGGTGGATTTTGAACGCGGCATTTGGAAAGGACGAGCGCAGGCCGACCCAGAACCGGCTGACCGCCTCACGCCCGATGGCCTGTTGCGCGCCCGCATATTCCCCGATTACGGCCCGGTCGTAATCGGTCAGAATATGGTTGAAATCCTTGTTCATGATGCGCGTCAGCGTCTCGGCATAGCGGGCGCCCCATTCGTTATCATTGCCGGTCCCGTGATAACCGCCATCCACGTCGATCTCGGGGGTAAAAGGGCGCGCGGCTTTGTCCGGCCCACCTTCGGCTGCGATCAGATCTCGGGTGTACTCTTCGGGCTCCAGCCCCAGTTGGCGGACGAGGCCACCATAGTCGCGCACCAGCCATTCGTCATAGATCGTCTCACCCTTGGCGGCGCAATCTGCGATGACGCGCACCACCCATTTCTTACCGCTGGCCTTGCCGAACTGCCCATCCTGAAGATGCGTCGCGGTGGTCAGAAGACGGTGCGACGACAGATGCCCATGTTCGTCCGAGTAGGACCAGATCACATCCTCACCGTAAAGCTGGCGGTCGGGAAACTCGTGGCAGGTGGCCATGGTCGCGGCAATCACGCCCTGATTTCCATGGCTGACCCCCATCGGTGTGCGCACCGGAATGTCAGGCGCGTAATAGCGGTTCAGCGTCTCGGTGCCGCGATCTTCCCAGATCTCCTTGGTGATCCCAAGGATGTAATCGGGAAAGTCCGTCCATTTGTTTGCATAGGTCATGAGTTGAAGCCTTGTGGTTTTCGGGCCGAGCCCCGGATTTTGAGCGGGCCGGGAATCTGAATGCGTTGCGAGGCTGCGCCGTTTTCGATCCGCGCCAGCAAGACGTCGACGGTGGCGTTGACCATCTTGTTGATCGGCTGCCGGATCGTCGTCAGGTCATAGGCGGGCCAGGCCGACATGGGGACATCGTCATAGCCCACGATGCTGACATCGTTTGGAACGGATAGCCCCAGTTCGAACCTGAGCGTGTCCATGACGGCAAAGGCCATGTGATCGTTCCCGACAAAGATCGCATCCGGACGGTTTGGACCGCCACACATCGCACGCGCAATGGCCGAGGCTTTTTCCTGATTGTAAGCGCCGTCTTCGATGGCAAAGGGCTCAAGCCCGTGGTCCTTGAGGCCCTGTACAAAGCCGCGCATGCGGTCCAGCCCGGTCGAGGATTCCTGCCAGCCTGAGATATGCGCGATTTTCCTGTGATTGCCGCCTGCCAGAAAATGCGCGACCGTCTGCCCGCCCTGCAGGTTGTCCGATGTGACCTGGGCGAGGTTTCCAGTTTCTTGGCCGCGGTTGAACATCACCACCGGAATGCCGGCATCATCGCAGCGTTTGGCAATGTCATTGGACATGTCGACCGAGGCAGTAATGATCCCGTCCACCTGATAGGACATCAGTTCATCGACAATATCGGCTACGTTGTCATCGTTCTTGGCCATGAACAGAAGGATGTGATACCCGCGCTCTTTCAGAACACGGTCCAAATACTCCAGCGCCATGGGGTAGAACTGATTTTCCAGATAGGCAACGACCAGACCAATTACCCGGCTTTTGCCAGATACCATCGCGCGGGCCAATGTGTTGGGGCGATAGCCAAGCTCTTCGGCGGCCTTTGTGACCTTGCGCCGGGTCGCCGCCGAGGCCGAGGCGCCGGGCGTGAATACCCGGCTGACCGCAGATTGGCTGACACCCGCAAGGCGGGCCACGTCAAATGATGTCACCTTGTCCGCCATCAGTCTGCCGTCCAGCCGCCATCGACCAGCAGCGCCGTGCCGGTCACAAGGCTTGACGCGTCCGAGGCCAGATAGACCGCAGCGCCGGTGATGTCGTCCAGTTCGCCCACCCGGCCCAGCTTGATCTTGTCCTCGATCCAGGCCCGGCGTTCGGGGATGGCCAGCGTTTGTTCCCCAAGGGGGGTGCGGATAAAGGTCGGGGCCAGCGTGTTGACGCGGATGCCATGCGGGCCCCATTCGATTGCCATCGATTTGGTGAAGCCTTCGACCGCGTGTTTGGTGCCGCAATAGACCGCGCGGTCGATGCCGCCGACCTGTCCCATCTGGCTGGTGATGTTGATCAGGCTGCCGGGTTTGTCAGCTGCAATCAGCCCACGTGCCACCGCGCGCGTCAGAAAGTAGGCACCTTTGAAGTTCAGGCCGTTCACCGCGTCAAAATCCGCCTCGGTGGTGTCCAGAGCCGGGGTGTGACGGGCTAGCCCCGCCGAATTGATCAGGATGCCAAAGGGCCCGTTTGCGTCGACCGCAGCCTCGGTCGCAGTTACGTCTTGCACGTCCAAAGATAGCGCCTCAGCCGCCCAGCCCTTTGCGGCAAACGCGTCCGCGATTTCGGCCAGCTTGTCTGCCCGGCGCGCGGCCAGTGTCACATGCGCCCCATGGCTGGCAAGAGCTACCGCGCAGGCAAGCCCTATCCCCGAGGACGCCCCGGCCACCAGCGCGCGTTTGCCATCAAGACGGAACGAAGGGGCAGGGGGCAGGTCCATCAGACATCTCCTACGGGAAAGGGCACACGGCCCGGCACGCGGGCCTTATTGAACTCGCGCAGGCGGGCGAAAACGTCAACGCCCAGCTGTGCATAGGCATCCAGAAGATCGACCAGAACCCAGTTTTCACGGATTTTCCCACCCTCCAGCCGCCAGAAATCCAGACTGCGCATGGTGATCCGTTTTCCTGATGGCGCGATGCCCATCCACCCATCATGCGTTACGGTCTGGATCATGTTGGGCCAGCCGGTGACGGCGGCATAGTCCCCGTCGCTGAAGAAGTGATAGGTGATGTCATCCACATATTGCCCACGATCCGGCATGCCCGACAGAAATGGAATCTGGTGCCAATTGCGAAACCCGGCAATGCCGCGCCCGGTGCCGATGCCGGCTGGACCATACCAGTTCATACGCGGATGCCAGAAGCGTTCCATCTCCATCACTTCGGGGCCGCCCTGACTGGGATGCTTCTTTAGATACTCAAGCATTTCAACGATATGGTCGCAGGATGCCTGAGAGTTGGCCTCGTCCCGTTGGCCTGCGACAATTCCATCCTGCGACGCTGGACCCGGAACGCAGAATTCCAGCCCAAGGGATGGGGCCATGGGCCATGCGCCCGCCTGCATCATCACTTCGGGAATGTCCCAAAGGGTCTGAACCTCGACCACTTCGCCTGCCCGAATGCGGTAGAATTCATGAAACCGCATATGAGTCAAATGTCCGGTAGGCGGAATGTCCAGCCAGGGGGCGACGAACGTGCCAAAATAGTGCCCGCCACAACCGATCCAATCGTCTCCGTGCTCGGTTCTCCCACCAATTACGATCCAATCCCGCCGCTCAAGGTCCGGCATGGCATTCAGCAACGGCGCGTAGCAGGTGTCGTACAAGTTCTGCGGGCCCGTCAAATCACCGAAAGGATAAGGCATGTGAATGACTGCATCTGCAGAAATCGCGCCGTTCAACGCGGCCTGAACACGGACACTGTCAAAGTCGTACATCGCCGCCCGAAGCGGTGCCATCAGCGCCTTGTTCGCTGAATGCACGTCGCTCATTCAGCGGCCTCACGGTAAGGGGCAGGTTCGCCGTAGGGAACGTTGATTCCACCATAGCGGCGCACACGCACATTGCATTGCTCGGCATGGCCCACAAAGCCTTCCAGCATGCACAGGCGCGAGCCGTACTCACCGATCAGCGTTGCTGCTTCATCGGTCAGAACCTTCTGATAGCTGTGTGTTTTCAGGTATTTCCCAACCCACAGACCGCCCGTATAGCGCCCCGCCTTTTTGGTTGGCAGGGTGTGGTTTGTGCCAATCACCTTGTCCCCGTTCGACACATTGGTGCGCGGGCCAAGGAACAGTGCGCCGTAGCAGGTCATATTCTCAAGGAACCAGTCATCGCGGTCGGTCATCACCTGCACATGTTCCGAGGCAATGTCATCGGCCACCTGCAACATCTCATTATAGGTGTCGCAAACAATCACCTCACCATATTCATCCCATGACACTTTCGCCGTGCCCGCAGTGGGCAGGATACCCAGCAAGCGGTCAACCTCAGCCAGGGTTTCTTCGGCCAGCTTTCGCGAATTGGTCAGCAGCACGCAGGGGCTGTTATAGCCATGTTCGGCCTGACCCAGCAGGTCGGTGGCGCACAGCTCGGCGTCGGCGGCTGTTTCATCGGCGATCACCATCGTCTCTGTCGGGCCAGCAAACAGATCAATGCCGACGCGACCAAACAGCTGACGCTTGGCCTCAGCCACAAACGCGTTGCCGGGGCCGACCAGCATGTGGACGGGATCAATGGTCTCGGTCCCCAGCGCCATGGCGCCAATGGCCTGAATGCCGCCCATAACGTAAATCTCATGCGCGCCGCCCAGATGCATGGCCGCAATCACGGCAGGGTTGGGCTTGCCATTGAAAGGCGGCGTACAGGCGATGATACGCGGCACACCCGCAACGCTGGCCGTGGCCACCGACATATGGGCCGAGGCCACCATCGGGAACTTGCCGCCGGGGACGTAGCAGCCCACCGATTGCACCGGGATGTTCTTATGGCCCAGGATCACGCCGGGCAGGGTCTCAACCTCGATATCCAGCATCGAATCGCGCTGTGCCTGCGCAAAGTTGCGCACTTGTTCCTGCGCGAACTTGATGTCTGCCAGTTCACGCTCGGTCAGCTGGGCCATCAGATCGTCAATCTGATCCTGCGACAGACGGAATGAGGCGGGCGAGTAATTGTCGAACTTTTCGCTCAACTCACGCACGGCGGCATCGCCGTGGGTTTCGATGTCTTTCAGGGTGGCTTCCACCACAGCGCGGGTCTTGGCGTCGTCCTCGGCCCGGTCCGCGTCAGATTTACCGCGTTTCAGATACTCAATTGCCATTGTTTCAACCCTCAGTTTGCAGGACGGGGCGGTGTCTTTTCCCCCCGGTCATAGGCTTCCCAGCCTTCGCCATTGAACAGATCGACGCCCAGCTGTGCGGCGACATGGGCGAAATCCACATTCACCCAGTTGTCGACAATCTTGCCATCGACCACTTTCCAGAAATCCATGTAGCGAATTTCGACCCGTTTGCCGGTGGGCGCGATCCCCAGAAATTCGCCGGAATGTGTTGCCTCTTGTCGACCGAACGCAGCGGCCCATTCGCCCATGTAAAGTCGCGCCTCATCAATGCAGGTCTTGTCCGAGAACGCGGCCTGAAATGGGCGTTGCCAGTTGTCCTGAAACTCTTGCAGCCCGGTTTTGGTGCCGCAGCCCTGATTGCCAATCCAGCGAAACCCTTGGCTGAAAAACTCACCAATATCGTCAATGCGGTGGTCGTTCAGACCATCCACCATGGTTTCGATCACGCGGCGCGTGTCTTCGGTTTTGCTCAGGTCCGTGTCACGGGTCAGAACAGCTTGCTCGGGGCGGGAACCTTTCATGCGGCGTCCTCTGAAATCAACTGACCGGCGCGGTGACCAATCATCATGGATGGGGCATTGGTGTTGGCGCTGGTGATGCTGGGCATGATCGAGGCATCGGCAACCCAAAGCCCGTCAACACCCCGGAAGCGCAGGCGCTCGTTTACGGGCGCATCCGAGTCTGTACCCATACGCAGCGTTCCGACAGGATGATATGCCGTCGCCGCCCGATCCTGAATATAGGCGCGTGCTTCGTCCTCGGATTGAACGGCGGGGCCGGGGAAAGCCTCTGGCGCGGCATGTGGGGACAGATCGGCGTTCGCCATGATGTCGCGCAGGCGCAGCCAGCCGCGGGTCAGGCGATCCAGATCGTCGGGGTCATTGAACAGACCAAAGTCGATCGCCAGCCCTTCGCGCGTCATGCTCAGACGGCCGCGCGACTTTGGGCGACACACCACGGCATCGGCAAAATAACCCGAGCCCATGGTGTAGCGCCGCCCCTTCCAATCCATGTAGAACGGAATGAAATGGCTTTGAATATCGGGCCGGTTGCCTTGCCCGGTGCTGTCGAAAAACAACCCGCCTTCACAGGTGGATGAGGCCAGAATGCCGCGCCCCGTGGTCAGCCAGTTCACGGGCCCCGACAGCCATTTCCAGGCGTCATTGATATTCAGACCATAACCTGAATTGGGGCCCGAATAGTGGATACCACAGCCGGGATGATCGTGCAGGTTCTCTCCGACACCAGCGACATCGCGCACGACGTCATAGCCCGCGCGCCGCAGATCATCCGCCGGACCAATCCCGGACCGCATCAGAATTTCGGGCGATCCAATCGCGCCTGCCGACAGAACAATGCCCTTGCGCGCGGTCAAAAGCGTGCCGTCAGTCAGTTCGACCTTTTTGGCGGGGTCGCCATCCAGCAGGATGCGTTGAACGTTGCTTTTTTGCCGGACATGCCCGCCTTTTGACAGGGCAGGGCGCAGGAACGCATCAGCGGCGGACCACCGGCGCCCGTTATGCATGTTGAACCGGCAGGGTCCGCTGCTTTCACGCTCGGGCGTCACCTCGGCGTCGGGGTCATTGTCGAACACATACCCCAGCGATCGGGTCAGCGGGTGAGGCGTGTCCATCCGCGCCGGTGCAATTTTCGCCTCAATACCTTCAAAGGCGGGGCCGACCTGATCCCAACCCCAACCGGGCACATTCCAATCATCGAAATCCGAACGGCAGCCACGATACCAGACCATCGAATTGATCGAGCCTGACCCCCCGATCATCTTGCCACGCGGTACAGCCAGAGATCGCCCGTTGATCCCCTGCATGCCGACCGTCTTGTAACGCCAGTCGCGGGTTTTGCTGCCCATCATCCAGATCAGGCCAAACGGCATGCGGACAAGGGGCCATTTGTCGGATGGTCCGGCTTCCAGAACAAGAACGCTGCCGACCTTGGCGTCAATCAAGCCTGCTGCCACCGCGCATCCGGCCGAACCTGCGCCGATCACGATAAAATCGTATTCCAATCTGGTGGACATGGTGTGTCAGTCCAATCGCTCGCCGGTATTGGCATCAAACAGGTGGCACACGTCGGCAGGGATGTGGACTGCCGTCTGGTCACCGATTTCTGCGCGGTATTCCTTGCCCGCCCGGACAGAGGCCAGGGTGCCGCCCAGTTTCATGGTTGCCACCGTGGCATCCCCCAACAGTTCCAGCGAATAGAGCGGTGCTGACGATGTGCCGTTGGGATCCAGCGTGGCATCTTCTGCGCGGAACCCAAGAGTGATCTTGCCCGAGTGCTGCGTCGGAAGACCGCTGATCGTTGTGTTCTGCCCTGTAAAGGTGCCGTTTGAAATCTCGCCTTCCAGCAGGTTCATGGCGGGGCTGCCGATAAAACTGGCCACGAAAGTATTGGCGGGCCTGTCGTAGATATCCGTCGGGGTGCCGACTTGCTGCACCACACCTTTGCTCATGACGACAACGCGATCAGCAAGGGTCATTGCTTCGATCTGGTCGTGGGTTACGTAGATCGTCGTCACCTGCAGTTCATGGCTGAGGTTCTTGATCTGGTGACGGGTCGAGACGCGCAGTTTGGCATCCAGATTGGACAGCGGTTCGTCCATTAGAAAAACGTTCGGTTCGCGCACAATGGCGCGGGCCAGAGCGACGCGCTGACGTTGGCCGCCAGACAGCTCAGCAGGGCGGCGATGCAGGAAATCCGTCAGCTCGACCATTTCCGCCGCCCGACGCACCCTCGCATCGTGGTTCGCGGGGTCGATTTTGCGAACTTTCAGTGGAAAGCGGATGTTCTCATAGACATCCAGGTTCGGATAAAGCGCATAGCTTTGAAACACCATCGCGACATCGCGGTCTTTGGGGTCAAGATCGTTGACGACACGGCCATCAATGGTGATTTCGCCCTCGGTGACATCCTCAAGCCCGGCAATCATGCGCATTGTGGTGGTCTTGCCGCAGCCTGAAGGCCCGAGGAGGACCAGAAACTCTTTATCCGCGATCGTCAGGTCAAAGTTTTGCACCCCGACGAACGATCCCCAACGCTTGGAGATGTTTTTAAGCTGAATCTCGGCCATCTCGATCTCATCAATTGCATGCGTACGCAAAAATACTGTCAGTGAATGCATAAATTGGCAAGCGGAACTTTTACTCACGTCTGGTTTGGGGATGCGAGCGGATAAAAACTAGCCGCTTATTTTGAATAATTGATAAGATTTAGCGCTCAGAAAGGAATTTCTTGTCAGATGCTGCTGAATTGGCATAATGATGAATGCGAATGCACAATACACCAGTAAATGGTGATTCTAAACTTGCAGGCGACTGCCTGCGTAACAGGGTCCAACCGGAGGGTTCTTAGTATGTCTTTCATGAAAAGCTTTGCGGTCGGCGCAGTTGCGACGCTTTTGACGACAGCAGCTTATGCCGAATGTGAGATTGCCAGCGGCAACGTCAACGTGCTGGCCAACGACTTCCCCGCGCTCAAGGCGATTACATCTGCGGCGGCTGAATGCACAGGCGGCGTGACCGTCGCCGCCAACCACAATAAGGATTTCCGCAACATCACGGTTCAGGCACTGACCGCAAATCCGGCCGAATACACGTCGGTCATCGTTGCGAATTCCTCGATCGTGCCGCTATTGAACGAAGGTCTGATCCGGCCGCTGGATGATCTGGTGGCGAAGCACGGCCAAAGCCTGGGCAAGAACCAGTTGATCACCATCGACGGCAAGATCATGGCGATTGCGTTCATGGCCAACGCGCAGCACCTGTTCGTGCGTCAAGACATTCTGGATCAGGTTGGAAAGCCTGTTCCTGGGTCTTGGGAAGAAGTTGTCGAAACCGGCAAGGCCATCAAGGATGCCGGCATCATGGATCACCCTTTTGCCTTCCTCAGCATGTCTGACTGGAACCTGGGCGAAGAGTTCGTGAACATGTATCTGGGCCATGGTGGCGAATTCTTTAAACCCGGAACGGCCGAGCCGGCGATCAACAACGAAACCGGTGTAGCCACGCTGAATATGATGAAAGATCTGGTGTCTTTGTCGAACCCGGATTTCCTGACCTATAACACCGCAACCGTCGTTCCGATCTGGAAATCAGGCGATCTGGCGATGGCGCAGCTCTGGGGCTCCAGCAGTGGCGAGTTGCTGTCCGGTGAAGGCGCGGAAGGTGGCGTTGCAGAAAACACCGTACTGGCGGCGGCACCTTCAGTTGCCGGAGGGGATACTCCGTCCTCCACGCTGTGGTGGGATGGGTTCACGATCTCGAAAAACATCTCGGATGAGGATGCCGAGGCGACCTTTATCGCCATGATGAACGGTATTTCGCCCAAGATGGTCGAGGCCAATAACGACGCGGCAGTCTGGCTGATGGACTCGTACAAGCCGGGCCCAGCGGCTGTTGGTGTGGCTGAAACCGCATCCGGCGGAGCCAAACCCTATCCGATGCTGCCCTATATGGGCCTGCTGCATCAGGCCTTCTTCGAAGAGCTGCCCGACTTCCTGCAAGGCAATGAAAGCGCCGAGCAGACACTGGCGGACATCGAAGCGGCCTATATCGCTGCTGCCAAAGAGGCCGGTTACCTCTAAGCACTTGAACCGGGGCGGATATGCCTGCCCCGGGTCTTCCCCGTCGCGACGTTGACAGAGGTGTCTGGAAATGAAACATCGTACGTTTTTCTGGTTTATCCTGCCATCGTTGGCCGCAATGATCCTGTTTATTGCGCTGCCTACCGTGTCGGTTGCGATCCAGTCCCTGTTTGTCGAGCACGAACAGGTCATGGTCGAGGTTGAAAACTGTACCCCTTTCAATTGCGACACGGTCTTGCAGGTCGATACCGAGGCGACAGCCGCTTTGCGGGAAGAGGCCCCGTTGGGTCGGTTCAACGGGCTGGGGACATATACAAACCGCAAGCACCTTGCGTTTGAACAGGTCGGTGTCGCCTGGTCTGAAAGCGCCACAATGGGCGAGTTTTTTTCGGAACTGCTGAACCTGCCCTTCTACAAAGCGTTGATCTTTACCCTGACCTACACATTTGTTGTGACGCCGCTGGTCGTTGTTTTTGGGCTGGGCGTTGCGCTGGCCGTGAACCGGGTGCCGACCTTGTTGAAGGGTCCGACGATTTTCGTGTCCCTGCTGCCTATGATCGTAACGCCGCTGGTTGGGGCGCTGATCATATTCTGGATGGTGGATGCGGACGGTATCATCGGCGCGACCCTGCAGTGGGTGTTCAATGACCCGAACCTGTCGCTCAAGGCGTCAACGCCGCTGACGTGGATCATGCTGATTGTCTATGGCATCTGGAGCTCGACCCCGTTCAGCTTCATCGTTTTTTATGCGGGGCTGCAGACAGTTCCGAAGGAAACGCTTGAGGCTGCCAAGATCGATGGTGCCACACGCTGGCAGTCCATTCGGTTTGTGGTCGTACCTTATATGATGCCTTTGGTCGTGTTCATCACCTTGATGCAGTTGATGGATAACTTCCGGATGCTGGAACCCATCCTTGCGTTTCAGGCTTCGGCCAAAGCAACCTCTCTGTCGTATATCATCTACAATGACCTGCGTGGCGGCGACATTCCGCAATTCGGTTCGGCAGGGGCCTCTTCGATCATGACGATTATTGGGGTGGCCATCCTGCTGACACCCGTGCTGATCCGCACCTGGCGCGACTTTAACCGGAAAAGGGTCTGATCATGTCATCATCCGTCGCCGACAGACGTTCAAAAGGCTTGATCTGGTTCACGACAAGCTTTGTGGTCCTGTGGATTTTCATCGCCGCTGGCCCGTTCCTCTGGACACTCTGGGGGTCGTTCAAAGTTCAGCCTGACTTCTTTTCCAAGACAGACTGGACGAACGCGATCTATGGTGTGATGACCAAAGCCGAAACCGGCAGTGCCTTTACTGGGGCGGGTTATCAAGGGGCCTGGGTTGAACAAGAGTTCTGGCGCAACAGTCTGAACACAGCAATTGTTGTGTTCTTCACGGTTGTGATTTCTCTGACTCTCGGAACGCTGGGCGGCTATGCGTTGGCCCGGTCCGGCTATCGGTACGCGTTCTGGTTGCTTATGATTGCCCTTGTATTCCGGGCCATGCCGCACATGACTTTGGTTGCGGGTTACCTGCTGCCATTCTTTGAATGGAATATCTGGGGGCGGCTCAGCACGACAATCATCGTGCTCGTGGCGATCAACCAGCCCTTTACCCTGTGGATGCTGCATTCGTTCTTTTTGAACATTCCCAAGGACATGGACGAAAGCGCCATGGTCGATGGTTGCACGCGCTTCCAAGCCTTCCGCTATGTGATCATTCCGGTCATGTGGCCGGGCGTGATCACGACGGGTCTGTTCAGTTTCCTGCTGGCCTATAACGACTTTGCCATCGGGGCTGTTCTGCTGAATTCGGAAAACCAGACGATGGTGCCGAAAATTGCCAGCTTCTTGGGAACCGTGCGCGAAACCGGAGACGTCATGTTCGCCGTCGCAGCAGCTGTAAGTGCTCTGGTTCCGCTGTTCTTCCTGGTTCTGTTCTTCCAGCGTCAGATCGTCAGCGGCCTGACCGCAGGGGCCGTGAAAGGCTGATAGAGGAGGGGACATGTCGCGAACATACGGACCTGCGCAACCCCTGGCCCGGCATCATATGCCGCAAAGCTATGATATTTCGCTGGGGGCCTATACGCAGAAACGAACCGTCCGTATCCCTGATGATTTCGGCATGGGTCAGAGCCTGAGAGGCTTTGACCCGGAGTATCGAAACATCATCGACTACATCGTGCGGATTACCCATCGCATCTGGGAAACCGACAAGCAGGGCGTCGACTATATCGGTGATTGCTATGCCCCAACCTCGTTGGTCTATGACGATTACGGTCTGCAAATCGGAAATCAGAAAATCATCGCGGACACACATCATACGACCGGCGCGTTTCCCGATATCGTGCTGGACGCCGAAGAGGTCATCTGGGCCGGGGATGATGAGATCGGGTTTCATACCTCTCACCTGACGCGGATCATGGGTACCAATACGAACCCCAGCCGCTATGGGGGTGCCACGGGGCGCAAGATCAATGTGATGGTCATCGCCAATTGCGTGGCGCTGGAGAATGACATTTTCCTGGAGCATGTCCTCTACAACACCTCGGCCATGCTGCAGCAGCTGGGTTTGGACCTGTGGGCCGAGGCAGAGCGCCTTGCCGCCGATCCCCCGGCTGGATGGCCACGCAGCCAGGCCACCTGGGACGAGCTGCGCCGGGCAACGGCGCCACAGCAGCCCTTGTCGGTATCCGAACCGGTTGACGGCTTTGACCCGGACGCTTTTGCGCGGCGGGTGCACGATAACATCTGGAACGGCGACATGGAGGCGTTGCAGACGGACTATGCCGAAAGGATGCCGTTCGAAGGTACCACCGAGCGCGCCTTTGCCGGACGATCAGCCTATGCGGATTATGTCTCGGGACTGAGGGCAGCCTTTCCGGATTTGGCCCTGCAGGTCGACGAAGTCTACTGGATGGGCTCGGATCTTGAGGGTTGGCTTGTTTCCACCCGCTGGAGCGCCGAGGCAACGCATACCGGCCAGACGGATATGTACAAATCGCCCACCGGCGCACGCTGTCAGATCTGGGGTATCACCCAATGGCGGGTCAAGGCAGGGCGTGTGGAACAGGAATGGCAGCTGTTTAACGAATTTGATCTCATGATGCAGATCGCCAAAGCCCGGCTGAGGCCGGACTGAGACTGTAAAGCTTACTCAAAACAAAGAACCGGATATATGACCACTCTGCAATCTGCCAAAGCGCTTGTGCGCGACTATTATGCTGCGATCGATGAAAACCCCGTCGCGGCGGCCTGGAAATACTGCGCGCCTGATGCCATCTGGCGCGGCTATCATCCTTTCAACGAAATTCACGACCCGGTCGAGGTGGCCAATACGTTCTGGGTGCCTCTGCAAAGCTCGGTGACACGTCTGCAACGGCGGCTGGACCTGTTTATGGCCGGAGAAAACGGTTTGGAGGATGGCGGCATTTGGGTGGCCTCGATGGGGCATCTGATGGGCCTGTTCGATCACCCATGGCTGGATATTCCGCCCACCAACAAGATTGTCATGCTGCGCTATGCCGAGTTCATTCGGGTCGAGGGCGACAAAATCACTGACACAGCGATGTTCTTCGACATCCCGCACCTGATGATGCAGGCGGGGCTGAACCCGTTTCCGCCCCAGACCGGCGCGCAGTTGGTACAGCCCGGACCGATGACGCATGACGGCGTGATGTTTGACGAACAGGACCCGGCCGAGGGTCAAAAGACGCTGGACGCCATCGAGTTCATGATCAACGACATTCGCGACTGGAAGGGCAGGGAAGAGCAGGGCCTGCTGACCGAACTGCCGCGCAGTTGGAATGACGACATGATCTGGTGGGGCCCGACGGGGATCGGCGCGACCTACACGATCGAGCGCTATGCCCAACAACATGCGGGTCCCTTCCGCGAAGGGTTCACGGATCGCATTTTCAATGGCCATGTCGCACGGATTGCCGAGGGTAATTTCGGCGGATTTTTCGGTTGGCCGAACCTGACATTGACGCCGTCAGGCGGGTTCATGGGGATGCCGGCGACGGGCAAACCCGGCGACATGCGGGTGATCGACATGTATCGGCGCTCGGGCGACAAACTGACCGAGAACTGGATTTTCATCGACCTGCTGCATTTCTGGAAACAGCAGGGTTTGGATGTTCTGGCGCGGCTTCCTTATATGCGAGGTTAAGGACCTTAGCTTTGCTCTTTCGATGGCGCGATCTGATCGAAAATCGCTGTGCAGATCTGTTTCATCTCAAGCGCAAAGAAGTTCTTGGCCGCGGCTTCGTTTGGGTGGTACGGGTCTTTGACCAGGCCCTTTTTGTTCAGGCGGAAATAGTCTTTGTTCCCTTGATTGGCAGCCACCGTTTCGGGGGTCGCGCCGGGAACAAAGCTGCAGCGCAGCCCGGTCGTTTTGAACGCATCCATCAGGTTCTTTTGCGCGCGCAGGCGCAGTTCAACGATCTTTTTCTTATAGGCCGGGGCCGTGGTCATGAAGATGCAGGGCAGATCGGGTGGCAACTGGGCCATCAGCTTTTCGACGTCCCTAGTCGCAGCACTTGGGTTATTGGCCCATCGTTTTGCCGAATTGCCCAGAAATGACATGAGGATCAGCTTGGGTTCGTAATAGTCCTCACGCAGCATCGCTTCGAGGGGAGAGGCATTGGGAGTACAGAACTGATATTCTTTCCCCTGCCCAATCTGCACGAATTTCTTGTCGGTTTGGTTCACGAACCCATAGGTCCCTGCATTCACTCTCCATTTCGGGTCCACTTTGCAGATCGTGTCTTTTGATTTGCCCGAACGTGCTGTCCAGGAATCGATCGAACTGGAACGCACACCTATGACACCGACGCGCATTTTTCCAAGACGCTTGAGGTTTTCCTTTTGCTGCGCATTCGGATGGCAATGCTGTTTGATATCGCTGAAAAACTCCAGAAAAGCGGGGCCAGAGCCAAAGGAGATCTGACTGTCGCCGACAATCAGGATTTCCGGCGATTCAAATTCGTTCGCCTGGGCGGCCACCCCCCAAACCCCGAGTGCGCACACGATGCCGAAAACCTGTCTGAGTAGTCGCATTGTTTCCCCCTGCCTATGCGTCTATTCCAATGCCGAAAACACTGCATCACACAGCGCGGGTGCATTGATCTTGAGAAAGCTCCGGATGGCTGCCGGGCTTGGGTGATGCGGGTCCTTTACGCGCCCCGCATCATTGCGCCGAAAGAACTTGGGCTTGCCTTCGATTGCAGCCCGCGTTTCAGCGTTAAATCCTTCGACCACGTGGCATTTGTCGCCCACCCGCTCAAAGGCGCGGGCGATTTCGGTCTGGGCTTTCATCCGTTTGTCATTCGTGGCTTTCAGATAGACCGGCGCGCTTGAGATGAAGACACACGGCACATCCTTTGGGATTTGGGCTGCCGTCTTGCGCGCATCTTCTTCGGCCGCGTCCCGAGAGTTGGCCCACCGATCTGCCGAGTTGCCAAGAAAAGTCAGGATCAGCAGGTCTGGTTTGTAATAGCCATCTGCAAACATCGCCTCAAAGGCGGTCTCTTTCGGTTTGCAGAACTGATAGGATGCGCCTTTGCCGATCTGGATGAAGACCCGATCAGGGTTGCCATCGATACCATAGGCCCCGGCATTGACCCCGTATTTCTTGTCCACATCACAAATCGCGCCCTTGGTTGCGCCGCTGGTGGATGTCCAGGATTGCAAAGAGGTCGATCTGACCCCGATGGCCGCGGCTTTGCGCGCGCCCAGCTTGTCCAGTGCTTTTTTGCGCTGGGGGGTCATGTCGCAGTTTTCGGCCAGATCATCGAAAAACCGCAGGTATTCCTTGCCCGCACCGAACGAAATCTGACTGTCGCCCAGCACAAGGATGTCCGGCTGCGCGGCTGCGGGATGGGACATCAGGACCATCAGGCCAACCATCCATGCCCGGGGCAATGATACTCGTTTAACTGTCACGTCTTCTCCGTGTTTCAAAAAGCGCATTGGCCGGACAGTTCGGTTATTCGCAGCATGATGTCTCATCGCACCGAGGATGGCCAATCAACACAAGGTTAGCACGCGACTTTTTGACAGATCATTGATCACGCGGAAAGAAATTCCTGCCCGTCCCCCGGTGCGTCCGCGCAGATAACACAATGCAATCGCATTGGTTCACGTGGCCGTCAGGCGTGTTCCATCCCCATTTTTTGCGGTTAGGCTTGCCACAATTGCAACCAATATAAGGTCTGGAAAATGGTAAATCGTAGAGCACTTTTGATATCAGGCACCTCATTTCTGGGGATGGCAATCGCAGCACCGGCACTGGCGGCTGACGGGCGTGCGGGCAAGTTCAAGGGTGTGAATGGCCACGTCACAAAGGGTCAGGCGAAACTGGTGACCAAGGGCGGCAAGTCCTTTGTCGAGTTGCAGGGTGATTTCTGGTTCGATGGTGCGCCGGACCCCAAAGTGGCGTTGGGTCGAAATGGCTATGACAGTTCGACCCTGATGGGGCTGTTGAAAAGCAACTCGGGTGCGCAGTCCTTTCAGGTTCCCGCAGGCGTCGACGTCTCGAAGATGAATGAGATCTGGATCTGGTGTGAAAAGTTCAATGTCGGGCTGGGCGTTGCAAAGCTGAAGTAAGTTCGGGCATGTGCGCTGGGGTCAGAACAACAGGTTTGGCAGAAACAGCGCCAATGCCGGGAAAAGCGTCAGGATCAGGATTGCGAACAGGTGGATCAGCCAATAGGGCACGGTTGCGATTGCGACGCGGCCCAGGCTGACCTCGTTATTGGTCAGCGCGGTCAGAACAGACAGGTTCAGCCCGACCGGAGGGGTGACCTGTCCGATTTCGATGACGATGGTGATGATGACCCCGATCCAGATCGGATCGAACCCCAGCCCGGTCAGCAAGGGAAACACGACCGGCAGGGTCATGATCATCAGGGACAGCCCGTCAAAGAAACAGCCCAGAACCAGATAGATCAGCACAACGATCAGCAACACGCTGTAGGTGCCCATGCCGCTTTCGGCCACGACCTCAAGGATTTGCTGCGGCACGCCCAGAATGCTGGTCGACTTGGCCAGAATCGTCGCCCCCAGAACCAGAAACCCGACCGAGGCAAACAGCAGGACCGAGTGATAGACCGCCTCGACCAGTTTCTTCCACGTCAGGTCGCCCCACAGCGATGAGATGATGGCGGCCAGCACCACGCCGACCCCGGCGGCCTCGGTCGGGGTGGCCAATCCGCCGACGATGCTGCCGATCACCGCGATGATCAATGCAAGCAGGGGCCAGATATGCCGGAAACCGGCCAGTATCTCCCACACGGAGGCGGCGCTCTCGTCCCGGGGTGCGATGGCGGGGTTGCGGGTGCTTTTGATCAGCAGATAGGTCATGAACATCAGGCCGACCAGAATGCCCGGGATGATCCCTGCCGCGAACAGGCGTCCGATCGAGGTTTCCGTCAGCGCGCCGTAGATCAGAAAGGACAGGCTGGGCGGGATCAGCAGACCCAGCGTGCCGCCACCTGCCAGACTGCCAACGATGGTATCCTTGTCATAGCCGCGTTTCGACATCTCGGGATACGCGACCGAACCCACAGCCGCCGCCGTCGACAGGCTGGAGCCGCTGACCGCCCCGAACAGGGTGCAGACCGCGATATTGGTGTGCAGCAGCCCGCCGGGGATACGCCGAAACAGCGGCGAGAACGCGGTATACGCCTTTTCGCTGATCCCGCTGCGCAGCAGAATCTCACCCAGCAGGATGAACATCGGCACTGCGCTGAGGGTGAACGAGTTGAACACGCTCCAGATCGCGTCCACCGCCAGCGACGTGGCCCCGTTCGAGAAGAAGTACAGGATCAAAAGCCCGGTCAGGCCCAATGCGGCCCCCAGCGCCACACCGGTGCCGGCAGTGACCACCAAAGCACCTGTCAAAGTAAGCCAGAACGACATCAAAGCGCCTTTTTAGTCATGGTTCATTCTATGTCAGCTTTGGCATCGTCAACGCGGTCCAGTATGCCGACCAGACGCGCCACAAAGATGGACAGGGTCAGGGTGAGCGAAAGCGGCATCAGCGCCATCCAGGGATAGAGCAGAATACGCGTCGTTTCGGTCTTTAGGTTGCGTTTGAAGGCGAACTCGAACCACGGGATCGTCTCAATGATCAGCCATAGGAAAAACGCGATACCGATCAGCAGGGCCGCGATTTGCAGCAGGGTTTGCGCCGGGCCCTTCAGCATATCGGCTATAAGCGAGACGCGCACATGCTTGGCCTGCAAGGTTACCATCGGCAGGCCCAGAAACAGCGAGACGCTGAGCAGCAGCCCAACCACCTCTTCGGTGATATGCAGCGGAGTATTGGCGAATTTGCGCATCAACACGCTGGTGACGATGATGCCGACAATGGCGATCATGCCCAGTGCGGATGCCGCCGCACACGCAAGGGCCAGGCGGTCCAGCCCCCACGCAAATATTTCTTTCACTTTCAAAGCCATCTGGCGATCAGCGACCCAGGGCTGTCAGCACACGTTGACGATATTCAGGTGCATTGCCGCCGGCCTCTTCTGCCAGTTCGGCCCAGATTTCAGTGACGTTGGATACGAACAGATCCCGGTCCTCTTGCGAGAAATCCGCGCCCCAGGTCACGCCCTGTTCGACCAGCTTGTCACGGGCTGCAAGCTCGCGCTCGTAATCGTCCTCGTATTGGTTGGTACGCTCCCACAGGGCATCTGCTGCCGTTGCAATCGCCTCTTTCGTGGCGTCGTCGGTGGCGTCCCATTTGTCACTGGCCACGCCGATCACATACGGCCCAGATGCCATCGGATACAGGAACGAGGCATATTTGGCGACCTCCTGCAGGGAAACCGTATCGGCATAGAGCGCAGGATACAGCGCGCAGTCGACCACGCCGGTTTTCAGGGCCACATACATCTCTTCCTGCGGAATGATCTGGGCGGCCACGCCAAGACGGGTGAAGGTTTCGACCTGATCGCGGGCCCAGACGCGCAGTTTCTTGGATTTCAACGCCTCGATGGTGTTCACCGGCTCATCCCGGCAGAAGACCGACACTGACAGCATCGGTATGGGCACATATCCTACCGAGGTCACGCCCCAGTCGGTGAATTCTTCCTGATAGATCTCGCGAACGGTCGGGATCGCCTTTTCGAACTCTTCAATGGATCCGATAGTACCCTGAACCACGACCGAGCTGAGCGCGGGTGCGTCACGTCCAAGGTAATTCGCCCAGATCAGGCTCATTTCCACCGCACCTTTCGGCAGGAACCGCAGCGTGTCTGTGTTCGGCAGGCCCAGTGAGCCGCCGCTGTACAGTTTCAGCTCGGTCTCACCGCCCAGAGCCCCATTCACATCCGCAACGAATTGCTCCAGTTCTGCGGTTTCAGGCCGGGTTTCCGGCAGGAAGTTGTTGAAACGCCACTCTTCAGCGCTGGCTGAGGCGGCCAAAGACACCAATGCGACCGCGCCAAGACCAATAGTTTTGAAAACTCTCTTCATATTTTGCCCTCCTGAAAGGTTGAGTATACGGCTTATTTGCAAGTCTATTAATTGTGGCCGGAATTGAATCACAGAGGTTCAATTTAGCTATTGGTTTAAGGTAGATAGACCGGGCTGAAACCAGCACTACCTGATGCGGCCACTGGTTTGCAAGTCGCGGGCGAATGCAACCGCCGAACGGTCGGCAGCATGCCGGATCAACAATGCACAGCCGTTTTGCCTGCGGGTTTTAGTCTTTGCGCACGATCCGCATGATGCTTTCGACGTTGAAGTCCAGCCGTTCGTTCAGGGCCTGTTTATCCATCATATCGCGCTGAAACAGGTAGGAGCCGGTGAAGCGGTTCGTCAGGTAGTAATACCCGATGGCAGCGATGGTGATGTTGAGCTGCGTGGCATCGATGCCGGACCGAAACTCACCACTGGCCTCGCCGCGTTTCAGAATGCCTTCGACCATCTCGACCAGCCCGCGGGTGGTTTCGGGCAGGCTGTCCAGCGCTTTGATGTGGCGGGCGCGGTGCAGGTTTTCACTGTTCACCAGCGTGATGAATTCGGGGTTCTTGAGGTAATAATCCCAGGTGAACCGCACCAGCGATTCCAACGCGTCCGAGGGTGACAGGGATTCGAGGTTCAGCTTGCGTTCGGCGCTACGAATGTCCAGATAAGCGGCCTCAAGCACGGTGCGGAACAGCCCCTCTTTGCTGCCGAAATAATGGTACAGCATCCGTTTGTTGGCATTGGCGCGTTCGGCGATTTCATCCACCCGCGCGCCGCCCAGCCCGTGTTTGGCAAATTCTTTCTTGGCGGCCCGCAGAATTCGCGCCTTGGTCGCTTCGGCGTCTCTTTTCTTTTTGATTGTCGTCTTTTCGTCCAAAGCCGCCTCCCTTGCCATGCAGCTGTCCTGCCACAGCACATGTAGTAAATGCATGTCGCACAGAAGGCAGGTGTTCTTCAACTGCCTGTCCGCAGATCATTTCAGACCGTTGTCTTTTACAGTCTTAACGCTTGACACAGCGTTTCGTAAAGAAGTAACTAGTTAGTGCATTAAGGGCGGACAATACCGCTGTGCGGGATCGTCGCCGGGGAGGGGCAGATATGCGGATGCCTTTGATCCCATATGCTGATGGAAAAGGGAGGACGTCATGTCATTCATCAAGAAATACATCGAACAGGAGACGATAACCCGTCGGAACCTGCTGCTGGCCTCGGCCTATGGCGTCGGCGGCGCGGCGATTTCGTCCATGCTGGGCGGCATGGCGCGCGCGGCGATCACGGACCCGACCGTTGCGTGGTCCTATCGTAACCGGACCAACCCGTATTGGAACGAAATCGTCTCGGGCGGTGAGGCGTTTGTGGAAAGCCTGGGCAAGCCCAAGGATTTCCTGACCCACCTGATCAATGAAGGTTCATCCGAGAAGTCGCTGGCCGACGTCAAGGCGCTGCTGTCGAAAACCAATGGTGAACTGGCGCTGGCGATCGATACCAACGACGCGCCCAACGCCCGCCCGGTGGTGGAAAGCTGTGTTGAGGCCGGGGCCTATGTCTCGACCCTTTGGAACAAGACCGATGACCTGCATCCGTGGGATTTCGGCGACAACTATGTCAGCCACATGAGCTGGTCCGACGAAGGCCCGGCCGAGCAAACCGCGCGCATTCTGCTGGATGCGATGGGCGGAACCGGCGGCGTTGTCCATCTGGGCGGTATCGCCTCGAACAACCCTGCGATTGAGCGTCTGGCCGGTCTGAAGACCGCGCTGCTGGATTATCCCGATGTCGAGCTGCTGGCCGCAGAACCAGCGGATTGGGATACGCAGAAGGCCAACCAAGTCATGAGCGCCTTCCTCACCCGTTACGGTGATGAGATCAAAGGCGTCCACTGTGCCAACGACACCATCGCTTATGGTGTGCTTGAGGCGCTGCGCGCCGAAGGGATCGAGGACATGCCCATCGTATCCTATGACGGCAACCCGCAGGCGGTTGAACTGGTCGGCGAGGGCAAGATTCTGGCTACCGTATTCACCAACCCGCATTGGGGCGGCGGCATCACGGCGGCGCTGGCCTATTACGCGGCCACCGGCCACTTCAAGCCGTCGGACGAGCCGAACGAACACCGCGAGTTCTATGGCCCGACCATCATGGTCAGACCTGAAGACGCGCTGGCGTTCAAGGCCGAGTTTTTGGACAGCGTTCCGACCTATGACTGGAAAGACTTCTGGTCCACGTCGAACGGTCAGATTCAGTACAAGTAATGTGATTGCGGGCCGGTCTTTGGGCTGGCCCGCTCACTCGGGTCTGCGGTACACGCGACCCCACCAAATCACTCAGTGGGAGGAAGCACGTGAGCAATGTGCTGACACGGGATGTTCTGATCAAATGGGCGCCCCTGATCGTCCTTTTGGTTCTGGTCCTGTTCTTTACGGCGATGGAGCCCCGTTTCTTTTCGCTGCGCAACTTTGCGCGGATCGGGATTTCGTCCGCGCCGGCGCTGATGGTCGCCATCGGCGTGACCTTTATCATCATCATGGGGTCGATTGACCTGTCGATGGAGGGCACGGTTTCGGTCTGTGCCGTGGTCTTTGCCTTTGCCTTTATCGCCTTGGGCGGCACGCTGGCCTCTTGGGCGTGGCTGGCGATCCCGCTGGCGCTGTTGGTGGGGGCGGCCATCGGGTTTGTGAACGGGTTGGTGCATGTCCTGCTGAAAATCCCGTCTTTCATGGCGTCGCTGGCGATGGGCTTTGTCGGCACCGGTTTTGCGCTGCTGCTGACCGGCGGTGACAGGATACGTGTTGAGGATGACCTGTTCCGATCCCTGCTGACCGAGCGTTGGTTCGGATTTCCCATCATGTGCTATGTCGCGCTGTTGTTCCTGCTGATCGCGTGGTTCATCCAGTCGCGTACGACGCTGGGACGCAATTTCTATGCCGTGGGCGGGGGTGAGGAACTGGCCCATGCCTCGGGTCTGAACGTCAACCGCGTGCGCGTCATGGGGTTCGCTTTGGCCGGTGTTTTCTATGCCGTTGGCGCGCTGCTGGCTGTGGGCCGGATCGGGATTGCGGAAACCGCGACCGGGTCGAATTTCATGTTTGTCTCGATCACGTCTGTTGTGGTCGGCGGTACCGCGCTGTGGGGCGGGATCGGGGGAGTGTGGAACACTCTGATCGGGGTGCTGATCGTCAATGTCATCAATAACGGCATGGTTGTGATCGGGTTGCCCGGCTACGTGCAGGACGGTGTTCTGGGCGTGTTGGTCATCGCCGCGGTGGTTCTGTCGACCGACCGCAAATCCGTAACCTTCGTGAAATAGGGGCGGGCAGATGTACGAACTGATCAATGTCGACAAGAAATTCCCCGGCGTTCACGCTCTGAAATCGGTGGATTTCAAGATCGGACGCGGTGAGATCGTGGGCCTCGTCGGTGAAAACGGCGCGGGCAAGTCCACGCTGATGAAGGTCATCTATGGCGCCTACCAGCCTGATGGCGGCGACATCACCATCGACGGCACCAAAGTCCGGTTCCAGAACCCGCGTCAGGCGATGGATCACGGCATCGGCATGGTGTTTCAGGAACAATCCCTGATCACCAACCTGACCGTGATGGAAAATATCTTTCTGGGGTTCGAGCAGCAATTCGTCAGCTACGGCGTGATTAACTGGAAGGCCATGGCCGAGGCTGCGCGCAAGCAGCTGGCCAAGGTCAAGCTGGATATCGATCCGGGCACCACAACGTCGAAACTTTCCTTTGCGCAGCGACAGCTGGTGGAGCTGGCCAAGGTTCTGACGCTGGAGGAACGGATCGATGGCGATCTGGTCATCCTGCTGGATGAACCGACCAGCGTTTTGGCCAAGGAAGAGGTGGAACTGCTGTTCAGCCTTGTCCGCGAACTGACCAAGCGGGCGTCCTTTATCTTTGTCAGCCACCGTATGGATGAGGTTCTGGACCTGTCAGACCGTATCTACGTGATGAAAGATGGTGAGGTCGTGGACGTTGTTGCCCATGACGACGCCGATGTGGATGCGATCCAGCACAAGATGGTCGGCCGCGACGTCGACAAGGAATACTATCGCGAGCAAAAGCAGAAACCCTATCAGGCCGAAGCGAAGCCGCTGGTTGCCTTTGACGATGTGTCGGTGGCGGGCAAGTATTCGAACATCTCTTTCGACCTGCGCCCCGGAGAGGTCCTGTGCCTGGTCGGGACCGAAGGATCGGGGCGTGAGGCGATCCTGCGCACGATCTTTGGTCTGGAAACCCCGTCTTCGGGAATGGTCGCCCTCAAGGGGGAAACGATCACCAGGTTCAACGCGCAGGCCGGGGTCGCCAAGGGCGTCGGCTATATCCCCCGCGAACGTAAGGTCGAAGGCATCGTGGCGGGCATGAATGTGTATGAGAACATGACCCTCAGTCAGATGGGCAATTACGCGAATTCGGGCGTGCTGCGCATTGGTGAGGAGAAATCTCTGGCCAACCAGTGGATTGATCGCCTCGCAATCAAAACCCCCGATGTCTACAAGGATTGCGGCGGGTTGTCGGGCGGCAACCAGCAAAAGGTGGTTCTGGCCAAGTGGCGTTCGGCCGGGTCGGACATCATCCTGCTGGATCACCCGACGCGCGGTCTGGATATTGGCGCCAAGGAAGATGTCTATGACATGGTGCGCGAGATGTCAGATGACGGCGTCGGCATCGTTCTGGTGGCCGACACGCTGGAAGAGGCCATCGGCCTCAGCCACACGATCATCGTTTTGAAAGACGGTGTCGCCCAAAAACGTTTCGATTGCAGCCCGGGGGACAAGCCGTCGCTGTACGACCTTGTCCACCACATGATCTGAGGCCGATCTCATGAGTTTTGAACGTATCAAACCCCATCTGCCCTGGATCACCTTGCTGGTTCTGGTGCTGGTTGTTGGCGCTGCGGATTCCAACTTTCTGCGGCCCGCCAACCTGATCTCGATGGCCGCCGACATCGTGCCCCTGTTCATCATGGCGCTGGGGATGACTTTCGCGATCTATATCGGCGGGATCGACCTGTCGGCGCAGTCGGTGGCCAATATGACCACGGTTGTGGCCACGATTGCCCTGCCGACCTTTGGCATTGGCGCAGCTTTGATCTGTATTCTGGCCGGCGTCGTTCTGGGCGGGATCTCGGGCTTTGTCACGACGCGTTTGTTCGTGCCGTCCTTTATCTCGACCCTGGCTGTAGGCGGTATCGCCTTTTCCGCCGCGCAATACATGTCGGGTCAGCGGGCGTTGTTCATGGATGCCACCTTGCGGGATTCGACCTTTGGCTGGATGACTGGCTCTTTGGCGGGCATCCCCAGCGAGTTGTTCATCGCAGCCGCGCTTGTTCTGGGCGCGTGGTTCCTGCAATCGCGGACCACCTTTGGCCGTGCTCTCAAGGCCGTGGGGGCGGGGGAGCCTGCCGCCGTGGCCTCGGGCCTGAATGTCAATCGCATCAAGATCATGGCTTTTGCTCTGTCCGGCGGACTGGCGGCGATTGCGGGTCTGCTGTTCTCGGTAAAACTCTCCGGTGGTTCTCCCACACTGGCGAACGGGTTCCTGCTGCCTGCAATCGTCGCGGTTCTGGTTGGTGGTACACCGCTGACCGGTGGCGTTGGCGGTGTCATCAACACGCTGATCGGCACGCTGATCGTGGCGGTGATCCGGTCCTCGATGCTGTATTTCGAGGTGGACGCGACCCAGCAGCAGATGGTGTTCGGCCTGATCCTGATTGTCGCGATTGCGCTGACCATCGACCGCACCAAGCTGAGGGTGGTCAAATGACACAGACCATGCGCGCCGCCGTTCTGGTGAAACCGGGTGTGTTCGAGGTGCGGGATGTCCCGCGCCCCGTACCCGGCCAGAACGAGGTGTTGGTGCGCATCACTCGGGTCGGGATTTGCGGCACGGATATTCACATTTTCAACGGGCATTACGCAGCCGAGAACCTGCCGATGATCCCTGGTCACGAGTTCACGGGCACGATTTCCGAACTGGGCGAGGGCGTCAGCGGCTTGACCGTCGGTGCGCCGGTTGTGGTCGATATGAATATCGGGTGTGGCACTTGTTATTGGTGCCGCCGAAATGAGGTTCTGAACTGCCCCGAGATGCAACAGATGGGCATCACGATGGACGGGGCATTCGCCGAGTATATCTCGGTGCCTGCCCGACTGGTGATCCCGGCCTCCGACGCGGTTTCGGCTGAGGTTCTGGCGTTGACCGAGCCGCTGGCCTGTGTCGTGCGTTGCGCGCGCAAGGCAAACATCACCTTTGGTCAGTCCGTCGTGGTGTTGGGGGCAGGGCCCATCGGCAATCTGCATGTTCAGTTGCTGCGCACGATTGGGGCCGCCCCGATCATCGTGGCCGATCTGTCCGAGGATCGCGTCAACATGGCGCTTGAGGCCGGGGCGGATATTGGTGTGACCGACCCCGCCACGCTTGAAGAAGTTGTGTTGCAATACACGGACGGGCGCGGCGCGGATGTGGTGATCGAAAGCGTGGGATTGCCCGCGCTCTATCAGCAAGCCACACGCCTCATCCGCAAGGGCGGACATATCGCGGCGTTCGGGATCACCGGTGCAGGCGAAACGCTGCCGGTCGATATCTTGCAAACCATCCTGCAGGAAAACTCGATCAAAGGGTCCGTCGCGGGCATGGGGCAGGATATGCACGATGCGCTGACGCTGTTGACCCATGGGCGGATCAAGACCGGGCGCTTTACCGGCGCATCCTATCCGTTGGAGCAGATACAACTGGCCTTCGACAGTTTTGCTGACCGGCCACAGGACCTGAAGACTCAGATCGTTTTGACAGACTAGCCAAATTGGGAGGAGCGCACATGACTGTCGAAGTTTATACATCCAAACCCGAAGGCATGATCCCCAACAGCCGGTTTCCGCTGTTGATCCACCGGGGCGCAATTCCCGGTGGCGGGGTCGAAGCGGTCAAGACGCGGTTTCGCGCGAACGGGTGGGGCAACAACTGGGAATACCCGGGGGTCTACGAATACCCGCATTTCCATTCCACCACGCATGAATGCCTTGGCTGCGCAACCGGCTGGATGGAGTTCAACCTGTCGGTCGAAGGCTGGACCAAGGTTCGGATTTCGGCAGGCGACGTGATCGTCATGCCCGCGGGTGTCAGCCATGAAATGGTGGGCCATTCCGACGACATCATGATGGTCGGCGGTTATGCAGGTGGACGTGACTGGGACAACATTCAAGAAGCCCACCTGACGCCCGAGATGTTTCAGGCGGCGGTCAAGCGGATCATGATGCTGCCGATCCCCGACAAGGACCCCGCCACCGGTGAGATCCTGCATCAATGGCATGACGCGCCGTCGTCTGTGGACGGCGGCTGGAACGATTTCCGCGACGGGTTGGACGCTTCGGCGTAACCTCTCGCCCCAATTCTGGAGCCCTTCTGATGGACCAACAAAGCCACATTCTGACACCGCCCTCCGAGCCGCGCACATTCGGGTTCTTTATGGACGGCAACTGGGTGCCCGCCGGGGATCGCGACGTGTTTGAACGCGCGTCCCCCGGTCACGGCGTCCCCGTTACACGTATTCCGCGCTGCACCGAGGATGACCTGAACGCCGCCGTTACCTCGGCCCGGACGGCGTTTGACGACCGGCGCTGGTGTGGCCTGTCCGGGGCGGACCGCGCGGCGGTGCTGTTGAAAGCGGCTGAACTGATCCGGGCGCGCGTGGATGAAATCGCCTATTGGGAAACGCTGGAAAACGGCAAACCGATCAGCCAGGCGCGGGCCGAGGTTTCGGGTTGTATTGGCATGTTTGAGTTCGCCGCAGGTCTGGCGCGCGGACTGCATGGCGACAGTTTCAACAACAGCGGTGACGGCGCTATGGGCATCGTCACGCGTGAGCCGGTCGGCGTTGTGGGGTTGATCACGCCGTGGAACTTCCCGTTCCTGATCCTGTGCGAACGGGTGCCGTATATCCTTGCGTCGGGGTGCACCATCGTCGCGAAACCGTCCGAGGTGACCAGCGCCACGACCCTGATGCTGGCTGAAATCCTGTCCGAGGCCGGATTGCCCGATGGCGTGTTCAACGTGGTCACGGGTTCGGGCAGCGTGATCGGTCAGAAACTGGCCGAGCATATGGATGTGGACATGCTGTCCTTCACCGGATCGACCAGCGTAGGTCGGTCGGTCGTGGCCGCTTCGGGGCAGAGCAATTTCAAGAAACTGGGGCTGGAGCTGGGCGGCAAGAACCCGCAGATCGTCTTTGCCGATGCCGATCTGGAGGATGCCGCAGACGGCGTGGCCTTTGGCATCGCGTTCAATACCGGGCAATGTTGTGTCTCTGGCGCGCGTCTGTTGGTCGAACGCTCGGTCGCGGACACATTCGCCCAGATGGTCGTCGACAAACTGCGTAAGGTCCGCGTGGGCGACCCGCTGGACGAACGCACACAGGCGGGCGCGATCACGACCGATGCGCAGAACCGTACCATTCTGTCCTACATCGCCAAAGGTCAGGAAGAGGGCGCGACCCTGCTGACCGGCGGTACAACACCCGAAATCTCGGGCGGTCAGTACATTGATCCCGTTGTCTTTACCGATGTGACCAACGACATGGTGATCGCGCGCGAAGAGATTTTCGGCCCGGTTCTGGTCGTCATCCCGTTTGACACGATTGACGAGGCGATCTCGATCGCCAACGATACCGAATATGGTCTGGCCGCCAGCGTCTGGACCAAGAATATCGACAAGGCGCTGACCATCTCGCGGCGCGTTCAGGCGGGCCGGTTCTGGGTGAATACCACGCTGGCCGGTGGCCCCGAACTGCCGATTGGCGGGTTCAAAGCCTCGGGCTGGGGGCGTGAGGCAGGGATGCACGGCGTCGAGGAGTACACGCAGATCAAGTCGATCCATGTTGAGATCGGCAAGCGCACGCATTGGGTGGAATAATGGCGTCAAACGGATACGACTTTATCATCGTCGGCGGGGGTTCGGCCGGGTGCGTTCTGGCCAATCGCCTGTCCGAGGACAGCAGTGTTCAGGTCCTGATGCTGGAGGCGGGCGGCAAGGACAGCCACCCGCTGATCCACATGCCGGTCGGCTTTGCCAAGATGACGGATGGCCCGCACACATGGGGGTTCAACACTGTCCCGCAGGTCAATGCGAATAACCGTGAGATCCCCTATGCACAGGGGCGCGTCTTGGGGGGCGGCAGTTCGATCAATGCCGAGGTGTTCACGCGCGGCAATCCCGTCGACTATGACCGCTGGGCCAATGAGGAAGGCTGCGAAGGCTGGTCTTTCGACGACATCAAGAAATACTTCATCCGGTCCGAACGCAACGCCATCCTGTCGGGTGACTGGCATGGCACCGAGGGGCCTTTGGGTGTCTCGAATCTGGATTCACCGCAGGAAATGACCCGGGCCTTCGTGCGCTCGTGCCAAGAGGCGGGCATTCCATACAACCCTGATTTCAACGGTCCTGTTCAGGAAGGGGCGGGCGTTTATCAGACAACGACATGGAAGGCCAAACGGTGCTCGGCTGCGGTTGGGTATCTCAGGCCGGTATTGTCGCGCCCGAACCTGACCGTGAAAACCGGCTGTCAGGTGCACCGGGTCGTCATCGAGAACGGCCGCGCCACCGGCGTTGCGTTCGATCAGGGCGGGCAGGTGGAGACCGTGACGGCGGATCAGGAGGTTCTGGTGACCTCGGGCGCCATCGGAACGCCGAAGCTGATGCTGCTGTCGGGCGTCGGACCCGCGGCGCATCTGCAGGAACACGGGATCACAGTCCAACACGACCTGCCGGGTGTGGGCGAAAACCTCAACGATCATTTCGGCATCGACATCGTAGCCGAGTTGAACGGCCACCACAGTCTGGACAAATACAACAAGCCCCATTGGGCGGCATGGGCGGGTATTCAGTATTACCTGTTTGGCTCAGGCCCCGTGGCGTCAAACGTGGTTGAGGGCGGGGCTTTTTGGTACGGCGATACATCCGCACCGGTGCCCGACCTGCAATTCCACTTCCTGGCCGGGGCAGGGGCCGAGGCTGGCGTGCCCAGCGTGCCCAAGGGCAGCTCGGGCATCACGCTGAATTCCTATACGTTGCGGCCCAAGGCACGTGGAACCGTACGCCTGAGGTCAAACCGGGTTGAGGACATGCCGCTGGTCGATCCCAACTTCCTTGGCCACCCGGATGACCTGAAAACCTCGGTCGAGGGGGTGAAGCATAGTATTGAGATCTTCCGTCAGAAAAGCTTGCAGCAATATGTCCGGCAGATCCGCTTTCCCGATGACAGCGTGAAAACGCAGGCCGATTACGAGGCATATGCCCGTCAATACGGTCGCACGTCTTATCACCCGTCCTGCACTTGCAAGATGGGTGTGGATGAAATGGCCGTGGTTGACCCGCAGATGCGGGTGCATGGGATCGATGGTCTGCGGATTTGCGACAGCTCGGCCATGCCCAGCCTGATCGGGTCCAACACCAATGCGCCGACCATCATGATGGCGGAAAAGGCATCGGACATGATCCGGGGAAATCACTAAGCCATTACGCTCTCAACGGCTTAGTGTGTTCCCGAAAAAAGGCGGTGCTGCTCAGGGCACCGCCTTTTTTGTTCAGTCCCACTTGGGTGCCCAGGGCACCAGGTCTTCGCCCACGATCCGGAAACCAGTGTGGGTTTTGGCATCGATCCGGTCCATGTCGTTGCTGGACAGGGTGAAATCCATCACGTCGAAATTCGCGTCGATATTGGCGCGTTTGGTCGACATGGTGTTGATCGACACGCCTTTTTGCAAAATCCATCGCAACACGATCTGACCGGCTGTTTTGCCATAGGTTTTGCCGATCTCTTCGAAAATCGGGTGTTTAAAGACCTCGCCACGCGCGACCGAGCAATAGGATGACAGCGGAATACCCGTCTCGGTCGCCGCGGCCAGCAGGGTGTCCTGATTGAGCAGCGGGTGGAATTCAACCTGATTGGTCACCAGGGGTGTATCGATGATTTTGACAGCATCGCGCATCATCTGCGCGGTATAATTCGACACACCGATGTTCTTGGCTAAGCCCTTGGCATGCGCCTGTTCCAGCAGTTTCAGCGAGGGCGCAATGTCCCCGCCAATCGGGGGCCAGTGCAGCAGCAATACGTCGACATAGTCCAGTTGCAGCTTTTTCAGGCTTTCTTCAACTGACGGAAGAAAGGCCTCTTCGGTGAAATTGTCGGGGTGAACCTTGGTGGTGACGCAAATCTCGTCCCGGTTCAAACCCAGCTCAGCCAGCGCATCGCCGGTTTCTTTTTCGTTTCCATACATTTGCGCGGTATCGAAAGACCGGTACCCGACCTCGGCGGCGATCCTCATCGCGTCGCGAAGCTCGCTGCCGGTCAGGGGGAATGTGCCAAATGTACGCTGATTGGTTTTTTCAAAGTAAATGTTCACGGTGGTCCTCCCAAAGAACAAATTTGAAAGTAACCTAATAGTTACTTAATGTCAGGTCAATTGCCGTGGCATACTAATTCCTGTTGATTTCCGAACGCCATCGCGGCATAACTTAATAACCATTTAGTTACTTTGGTGAGGATCGCATGAGCAAGCAGATGACGGCGCGCGAAGCAGCAAATCTTGTGCCGGACGGGGCAACCGTCGCGGTGAATTCGTCAAGCGGTCTGTGCTGTCCGGATGCGGTGCTAAAGGGCCTTGGCGAACGTTTTGAGGCCGAAGGCGCACCGCGCGATCTGACAACGATCCACCCGATTGCCGCCGGGGATATGTTTGGCACCAAAGGCGTGGATCATATCGCCAAGCCGGGCCTTATCACGCGGATCATCGGGGGCTCGTACCCCTCGGGGCCCAGCAAAGCCGAGCCGCCATTGATTTGGCAGATGATCACCGCGGAACAAGTGCGGGCCTATAACGTGCCCTCGGGCATCATCTTTGACATGCTGCGCGAAGCCGCCGCCAAGCGCCCTGGTGTTCTGACCAAGGTGGGGATGGACACGTTTGTCGATCCCGACATCGAAGGCTGCGCCATGAACGCCTCTGCCCGGGCCGAGCCCATCGTCAAACGGATGGAGTTCGAGGGCGATGAGTGGCTGTATTTCAAATCCATGGCCCCGAATGTTGCCATCATCCGTGCAACGACAGCGGATGAAAAAGGCAATCTGAGCTTTGAACACGAAGGCGCCTATCTGGGCGCGATGGAAATGGCCCTGGCCGCCCGTAACAACGGTGGTGTCGTGATCGCGCAGGCAAAACGCATTGCGGCGGCGGGCAGTATCCGCCCCCATGACGTGCATGTGCCGGGCATTCTGGTGGACGCTATTGTCGAAGCCCCGGATCAACTGCAAACCACGGCCACCGAATACGACCCGGCCATTTCGGGTGAATTGACGCGCCCCATCGAAAGCTTCCGCACCGCCGAATTCAACGTTGGCAAGGTGATCGCGCGCCGCGTCGCGCACGAGCTTAAGGATGGGTGGGCCGTAAACATCGGCTTTGGCATCTCGGCCAATGTTCCCCGCATTCTTGTCGAGGAAGGGCTGCATGGCTCGGTCACCTGGATGATCGAACAGGGCGCCGTGGGTGGTGTGCCGCTGCTGGACTTTAAGTTCGGCTGCTCAGCCAATGCCGAAGCCTTCGTCGCCTCGCCCCACCAGTTCTGCTATTTTCAGGCGGGTGGGTTTGACGCCTCGCTGCTGTCCTTTCTTGAGGTGGACAAGAATGGCTCGGTCAACGTCTCGCGCCTGTCGGCCATCCCGCACCGGACCGCAGGGGCAGGGGGCTTTGTCGACATCACGGCGCGGGCGCGCAAGATCGTCTTCTCGGGCAATTTCAACGCCGGGGCCAAGATGGAGATCGAAAACGGTCAGCTGAAAATCCTGCAAGAGGGCAAAGTGGCCAAATTCGTGGATGAGGTCGACCAGATTTCTTTCTCGGGCAAGCGCGCAAAGGCACAGGGGCAGGATGTGACCTATGTGACCGAGCGCTGCGTCATCAAGCTGACGGATCAGGGGCTGATGGTCACGGAAATCGCGCCCGGTCTGGATGTTCAGCGCGATGTGCTGGATCAGGCGGCGACACCTTTATTGGTGTCAGATGACCTGAAAACGATGGACGCGTCCCTGTTTGACCCCGCGTTGATGGGGCTGGAACTGGCGTCTGCGTGATGGAGAATTTCCTGCTGGATATCACCGATGGTATCGCCCGTCTGACGCTGAACCGGCCCGAACGGCTAAACGCCCTGACCGAATCCATGATGGATGAGCTGATGGCCCTGTGCCGTCAGATCGAACGCGCCGAGGGTGCGCATGTGGTGATCCTGACCGGGGCGGGCAAAGCCTTTTGCGCCGGGGGTGATATTGATGCCTGGGCGGCGCATACGGCTGACGGTTTCGGACGGCATTGGCTGCGGGACGGTCATCAGGCATTGGACGCTCTGACCCGCTTGCGGCAACCGATCATCGCCGTGTTGAACGGCCATGTCCTGGGTGGCGGGCTGGAGCTGGCGGCCTGCGCTGACTACAGAATTGCAGAAGATCACATCCGCATTGGACAGCCCGAACCCGCGCTGGGGATTGTGCCCGGCTGGTCTGGTACACAGCGGACCGTGCGCCGCTTTGGCTCGCGATTGGTGCGGCGGATGGCTGTATTTGGACAGGAGTTTTCGGCCAGTGACGCCCTGTCGGTTGGGTTGGTTGATGAGGTGGCTGAGAAAGGTCAGGGCATGGCTGCTGCGACCGAGCTGGCCAATCGTATGCGCCATCGTGGACCTGTTGCGACCGAGCTGGTGAAAATGCTGATCAATGCCGCCGAAGGCGAAGAGCGTGAACGGGTCTATGACGCGCTGGCCGGTCGCGTTGCCATTGCCCAGCCCGAACTGCAGATCGGGCTGACCGCGTTCAAAAACCGTAAGAAAGCGGATTTCTGGTAATTCCCCAACAGAGGAAGACAATTATGATACGTCATCTGGTGCATGTGCGCTTTGAAACAGATGTTTCCGAGGCAGAGAAGACAGCGATTTACAATGATCTGGAGGGGTTGAAGGCGCATATCGACGGCATTCTCGATTTTCAAAGCCGCCGGAACGTCTCGGTCGAGACTGATCTGGTGCGGGATTTCAATGATATGTTCTGGTTCGATTTCCGCGATGCGGCTGTGCGGGATGCCTATCTGGTTGACCCGACCCATCAGGAAATTGGCGGTCGGATCGTTGCCAAAACTGCCGGTGGGCTGGACGGCGTTTTTGTCTGCGATATTGAAATATGACACTTGGGCTGGCTGAGATTTTTCGACGAAAAATCTTGGCGCCTAGCAGCAGCGGCGGAACCGGTCGACGATAACGTCCAAAACCTCGTTTGGGTCGCGTTTCCACCAGTTTTCTGCCGAGAATATCTCGACCTCACACAAGCCATCATAGCCCGCGTTTTCCACCGCCTCTCGCAAGGCTCGCAAATCTGCCACGCCATCGCCCATCATCCCCCGGTCCAGTAGGACGTCCGTGGTGTCGGCCAGCCAGTCGCACAGATGATAGCCGTAGATGCGCCCTTTGCCACGGGCCGCCAGGGTGTCGGCAAGTGTCGTGTCCCACCAGACGTGATAGACATCTATGGCCACGCCGACATTCACTGCACCAACCGCATCACAGACATTCAACGCATCCGCCGCAGTCATCAGGCAGGTGCGGTTTCCGGCGGTTGCCGGATTCAGCGGCTCTAGCGCCAGTTTAACCCCACGCTCTGCAGCGTAGGGCGCAGCACGCGCAACGCGGTCCGCAAGGATTTTCTGACTTTCCAAAACGCCCTTTGTGCCCGGCTCTGGCCCGCCGGTGACGATGGTCAGCACATCGGTTTCCAGCGCGGCGGCCTGATCGATCGACAGGTGAAAATCATCCATGATTTCCCGATCGGTCGGCAGCGCCAGAGGCCCCGTCAGGAACGGCGTGCGGCACAGGCCTACCACCTGCATGCCGGCCTCCCGCACCCGCTGGCCGATCTGGGTGGCACGCTTGTCCAGTTCACGCCGCCAAAAGGTGATCCCGCCATAGCCACGTGCCGCGCAGGCATCGATGACCTGCTCAGGGCTCCACCCCGCACCATAGCCATCGAGATTGTGGCCCAGCGTTGCGGTGTTCAGTGCCAGCGCCGAGTGATCCTGCGAGAAATCGCGCATCCGGGCTACACCCCGTAGAGTTTCAGCATGTGGCCCATGCGCTGAACCGCCAAATCCGGGTCACGCAGCAGGCCGCATTCATCCGCAATTTTGAAGCAATCCGCGAAATACGGCAAAGAGCGCGCCGCCTGCGCGCCGTTCAGCATGATGAAGTGATCTTGGAATCCGTTCAGCCAGGCCAGAAACACGACCCCGGTTTTGTAGTACTGGGTCGGTGCGCGGAAGATATGCCGCGCCAGCGGCACGGTTGGGTCCAGCGTCGCGCGGAAGGTCTTGGCATCCCCTTCGCTCAGCTTGCTGACTGCATAAGCAGCGGCCGGGGCGAGGGGGTCGAAAATGCCCAGTAGCGCATGCGAATACCCCTGATCATCGCCTTCGATCAGTTCGGGATAGTTGAAATCATCCCCCGTATACATGCGGACGCCTTCGGGCAGGCGGCGGCGCATGATGATCTCTTTCCCGGCGTCCAGAAGCGAGATCTTAATCCCGTCCACCTTGTCTACATTGGCGCCGATGATCGACAGCACGGTTTCCAACGCGTCTTCGAAATTGTCCGATCCCCAGTACCTGGCAAGCTGCGGGTCAAACATCTCCCCCAGCCAATGCAGGATGACGGGTTCATCACAGGCGGCCAGAACATCGTTGTAGACCGCAATATAGTCGTCCGGTCCGGTCGCCACTTTTGCCAAAGCGCGCGATGCCATCAGGATGATGCGCCCGCCCAGTTTCTGGATCGCCTCGACCTGTTCCAGATAGGCGCGGCGCACGTCGTCTAGCGATTTGGCGTCAGCCGGGTCCAGATGATCCGTGCCGCAGCCGTTGCCGACCAGCGCGTCGGGCAGCTCTTCCTTGGTGCGCCGGATCAGTTCCAGTGCGCCGTTCCAGTCCAGCCCCATGCCACGCTGCGCGGTGTCCATTGCCTCGGCAATGCCCATTCCCATTCCGGCCAGATAGTGGCGGAATTCCATGGTCTTGGCCCAGTCCACATGGGCTGGGCCGGTGGGATCGTGGTCGCCGAAGGGATCAGCAACGACATGTGCGGCGGAATACAGGACCCGCGCCGAATTCGGTGTCAGTTTGGAAGGCGCAACCGGGGTGCCAACCAGCGCGTAGTCATGCAGTTTTCCGGTGGTATCAGGCAGCTGAATTTTCATGAAAGCACCTCAGAAACGGGGAACGAGCATTCCGGCATCGGCGGAGATTGCCTGACCGGTTGTGTAGGGGAGTTTGCCGCTGGCCAGAGAGGCGATGATATTGCCCATATCCTCGGGCTGGCCGACGCGTGGGAACAGCGTCAGCCCATCCTTGGCGCGCTGGTCATACATCTCGATCACCGGGGCGGTCATGTCGGTTGCAATCAGGCCGGGTTGCACGTCATAGACGGCGATGTTTTCCTGCCCTAGCCGAACCGCAAAGGTTTTCGAGATCATCGCGGCTGCGGCTTTCGACGCGCAATATTCCGCGCGTGGCACGGCGACGGCGACTGCGTTTGACGAGGTCACATTGACAATGCTGTGGAACAAACCAGCGTCCCGGTCGCGTGCCACCAACCGTTTGGCAAAGGCTTGTGACAGAAAGAACATGGCCTTGGTGTTGATCGCCATGCAGCGGTCATAGCTGTCTTCGGTCACCTCAAGCAAATCGCCGCGTTGCAAGACGCCGACGCCGGCATTGTTGACCAGCGTGGTGAGCGGGCCGATTTCAGCCTCAATGGCGTCCAGCTGGGCGTCGTGGATGTCGATGTCCGACACATCAAACGCGGCGGCGACGGCGGGCACGCCAAGGTCGCGGATAATGTCTAAGGCGCCTTGCAGTTCCGCATCCATCACGGGGCCGTTTACCGCGATGGCGAACCCTTCGCGGGCCAATGCGACGGCGGCGGCCAATCCGATCCCACGGGACGAACCCGTGACAAGTGCTGCGGGGCGGCTCATGCGGCGGCCCCTTTTGCCAGAAGCTCGCGGGCGATGATCATGCGTTGAATCTGGTTGGTCCCTTCGTAGATCTGCGTGATTTTGGCATCCCGGTACAGGCGTTCAACCTCAAACCCGCGAATATAGCCCGATCCGCCAAAGACCTGCACCGCATCCGAGGACCGCTGTACCGCCATATCCCCGGCAAAGCACTTGGCCATCGAACACGCTTTGGTCGCGTCCTGTCCGGTGTCGATTTTGTACGCTGCCGATTGCACCAGCAGACGGGCGGCCTCGACATCCTTGGCAATATCGGCCAGCAACCATTGAACCCCTTGGAAATCGGCGATGGATTTTCCGAATTGCTTGCGCTGTTGGGCATAATCTGTTGCGGCCTCAAGCCCCGCCTGACCGATGCCAACCGCCAATGCGGCGATGCCGACGCGGCCCTTGTCCAGAACGCTCATCATCATGTGGAACCCGCGCCCTTCGGTGCCCAGCAGGGCATCGGCGGGCAGGCGGACATCATCAAAGGAGAGCGGCCCAACCTGGCTGGCGCGCTGACCCATCTTGATCTCTTTCGGGCCGCGGGTGACGCCATCGGCGTGCAGATCGACCAGAAAGATCGACATGCCCCGATGCCCGGCCTCGGGGTCGGTGCGGGCCAGAACAAAGCCCACATCGGCCACGGGCGCGTTGTGAATCCAGATCTTGCCGCCATTCAACACCCAGCCATCGCCGTCTCGCACCGCCGTGGTGCGAATGCCGGATACGTCGGTGCCCGCCTCGGGCTCGGTGATGCAATAGGCGGGCCGGACTTTCGCAGACAGCAGATCGCCCAGCCATCTGCTTTGCTGGTCCGGCGTCCCGTGCCGTACCAGCAAGGTGGTGACCAGTTCCAGCAGCCCACATTGATCCGCGATCGAGGCATAGCCGCGCGACAATTCCTCCATCACCAGCGCATAGGTGATGGTGTCAAAGCCGGGGCCGCCCAACTCTTCGGGGACGCCGATGCCAAACAGGCCAAGCTCGGCCATTTGTTCGTAAATCTCGGCCGGAAAGCGTGAGTCCCGATCCAGCTCCTCGGCCGCAGGTCGGATAACATCCTCGGCAAACTGGCGGGTCATATCGCGGACCTGAATGTGGGTTTCCGTCAGAAACATTGTAGCGCCCCGTAATGTAACCAATTAGTTACTAATATGCGACCCATAGAGCACTCGTCAAGTGGGTTGATCGGTTTGACCGAATAGGTTAAATAACCAAACAGTTACTTAATGACTGTGCAAATTTCGGCGATCCGGTTTGCATTTGGGAGGCTTGCATGAATCCGAATACGATGAACAAATTTGGCCGGGTGGACCTGAACGTCTCGGCCTTTGGCTTTGGCACCGCGCCGATTGGCAACATCTTTCGCGAGATTGATGAGCAGACCTCGGACGCGATGATCCAGCATGCCTGGGACAAAGGTGTGCGCTATTTCGACACCGCCCCGATGTATGGTCACGGCCTGTCTGAAATGCGCACGGGACACAGCCTGCGCTGGAAGAACCGCGACGACTTTATCCTGTCTTCCAAAGTTGGCCGGGTGCTGAAGCCAGCGCGCCGTCAGGACATCAACTTTGAGCCATGGACGAACGCTGCCCCGTTCACCATGCATTTCGACTATAGCTATGATGGCATCATGCGCTCGTTCGAGGACAGCCTGCACCGTATGGCGCTGGAGCGGATGGACATCTGCTTTATCCATGACATTGACGTGTTCACCCGCGGCGATGAACAGCCCGAAGTGTTCAAACAGGCCATGGACGGCGCGTGGAAGGCGCTGGAGAGCCTGCGCGATCAGGGCGTTGTCAAGGCCATCGGCGTTGGCGTCAACGAATGGGAGGTCTGCCATGCCGCGCTGGAACAGCGCGACTTTGACTGCTTCCTGCTGGCGGGCCGCTATACCCTGCTGGAACAGGATGCCTTGGATAAATTCCTGCCCTTGTGTGAAGAACGCGGCGCGGCGGTTGTTGTCGGCGGTGGCTTCAACTCGGGCATTCTGGCGACGGGGGCCAAAGAAGGCGCCAAGTACAACTACGCTCCGGCCCCGGCGGACATCATGGACAAAGTCAGCAAGATTGAGGCCGTTTGCGCCGAATACAACGTGCCCCTGCCCGCCGCTGCGCTGCAATTTGTCGTCGCCCATCCGGCGGTGCCGACCTTCATGGCCGGAACCCGGACGGTTGAACAGCTGGACCAGAACCTGAACTGGTTCAGCCACGACATCCCGGCCGAATTCTGGGCCGACCTGAAAACCAAGGGTCTGCTGCGCGAAGACGCTCCGGTTCCGGTATGAGCGCCGACCCTCTGACGGCAGGGGTTTATGGGTATCACGACCTGCAGGTCGGGGATGTGATGAAAACCGGGTCTGCCGAAATATCGGCGGACCTGATCAAGGCCTTTGCCGAGCTGACCGGCGACAAATACCACCTGCATCTGGATGATAAGGCCGCGCGACAGCTGGGTTACAAGGCGCGCGTGGCACATGGGTTGCTGGTCCTGTCCGTGGTCGACGGGTTGAAGTTCCAGTCCGCAGCGCGCCCAGACGGCCTGGCGTCGCTGGGCTGGAACTGGCGGTTTGAGCAGCCCGTTTTTGCGGGCGACACGATCCGGGCCGAACTGCATGTCGTGTCAAAGCGCGAAACCTCTTCGGGCCGGAGGGGGATTATTGCCTTCAGGTTCGACGTCCTAAATCAGGATGGTCAAAGGGTTCAGCAAGGAACCAATGATCTGATTTTTGACATCGTCTGAGACGTGCACGGGTCATCCTGGGCAGATCTTCGGGGCGTGTCTGCGGCTCAACGAGATATACGAGCCGTTCAAAGCGGCCTGCTGCGCGTAAAACCATGTGGCTCAGCCCAGACCTGTCAGGTGTTTGCAACACCTGATCACAACTGCGTAAGCGGTTGGCGTGCGGCTTTGTAATTCATTGTCTATGGGTCAGGCTTTCAGTATGTCCCCCTGACCCGACACAGTTCGAAAACCGCTGATGCTTGACACCCATATCCGCCCTCTGATCGACCCGCCTTTGAACGCGTTGGGCCAGAGGCTTGCGGCACGGGGCATGTCGGCCAATACGGTCACTCTGGTCGGTCTGGGCTTTGGCCTGCTTGCAGCCGCGTCGATTGCTGCGGGCTTCCCCGGTGTGGCGGTTGTGCTGATTTTGCTGTCCCGCCTGGCCGACGGGCTGGATGGGGCCGTCGCACGGGCGCAGCAAAAAACGGACTTTGGCGGCTATCTGGATATCACCTGCGATTTCCTGTTTTACGGCGTCATTCCGATGGCTTTTATCTGGGCCGATACGGCCGTAAATGCGATTGCGGGCGCATGGCTGCTGACCAGCTTTTACTTCAACGGGGCAACATTTCTGGCCTACGCGATCTTGGCTGAAAAGCATGGGATGAAATCCCGCAAGCACGGCTCAAAGTCGCTGTATTTCACCGGCGGGCTGTTAGAAGGGACCGAGACCATAGCCTTCTTTGTCCTGATCTGCCTGTTGCCCGCCTGGTTTGCCCCAATGGCCTGGGTGTTTGGCGCGGCGTGTTTTATCACTGCTGCCTCGCGCATCCTGCTGGCCCGTCAGGAATTCGCCCCCTCAGACACTAAGGCCCCCTCTGGAATGAAGGAACGTCCATGAAACACTTTATTGCCGCCGCTCTTACCGTTTTGGCCGGAGCCGCCTGGGCGGAACCCGACCCTGCCAATTGGGAGGATGTGCTGTCCGAGGCAGACGGTCAGACGGTCTATTGGAACGCCTGGGGTGGATCGACCACGACCAACGACTTCATCGAATGGGTTGGAACCCGCGTCAAAGAAGACCACGGCGTCACGCTGGAACATGTGAAACTGACGGACACGGCAGATGCGGTCAGCCGCGTGATTGCCGAGAAATCCAGTGGCAAGGACAGCGGCGGCGCCATTGATCTCATCTGGATTAACGGGGCCAATTTCAATGCGATGAAACAGGCCAATCTGCTGTTCGGCCCCTTCGCCGAAGCCTTGCCCAACTGGCAGTTTGTGGATGTTGACGGCAAGACTGTCACCACCGATTTCACCGTCCCCACCGAAGGGTTTGAAAGCCCGTGGGCCATGGCGCAGGTGGTCTTCATCTATGACAGTGAGGTTCTGCCGGAACCACCGAAATCCGCAGCCGCCCTTCGCGAATGGATCGCCGCGAATCCCGGGCGTTTCACCTTTCCGCAGCCACCCGATTTTCTGGGCACCACCTTCCTGAAACAGATGCTGATCGAACTGGTCGAGGACCCTGCGGTACTGCAGCAACCGGCCGGAGAGAACTATGCCGAGGTCACAGCTCCTTTGTGGGGCTGGCTCAAAGATGTCACGCCAGACCTGTGGCGCTCGGGTCGGGCCTATCCGCAAACCGGACCGCGCCAGTTGCAATTGATCAATGATGGTGAGGTTGACATGGCGATCAGCTTTTCGCCGGGTGAGGCAACCGCCGCCATCGAAAACCAGCAATTGCCCGAAAGCGCTCGCACCTTTGTGCTGGACGGCGGCACCTTGGGCAATGCCAGTTTCGTAGCCATCCCCTATAATGCCTCCGCCAAGGCCGGAGCTATGGTCGTCGCCAATTTCCTGCTGAGCCCCGAAGCCCAACTGCGGGCACAGCGCCCTGATGTTCTGGGCTATGGCACGGTGCTGGACATGGACGCTTTGCCTGCCGAAGATCGCGCCGCCTTTGATGGGTTGGAGCTTGGCGTCGCCACCTTGTCCCCGGCTGAGCTGGGTCAGGTTCTGCCTGAGCCGCATCCAAGCTGGATGACCAAGATCGAAAAAGACTGGGCCGAGCGTTACGGCGTTGGCAATTAAAACCAAATCCGGCGTAGGGCTTGGCCTTGCGCCGGCTGTGACCATCGCCGTTCTGCTGGGGCCGATCGCCGCCGGATTGTTCGGCACGATTGTCCCGGCCTTCGGTGGCATGCGTTTTGACGGCAATAATGCACTTTCTGTCGATCCGTGGCGTCAGATGTGGGCTGAGCCGGGGTTTGTACAAGCCGGTTGGCTGTCGTTGAAGACCGGGATTCTATCCACCCTCGGCGCGCTTTTATGCTGTCTGTTTCTGATCGCTGGCTGGCATGGCACGCGGATCTTCATCCGGATTGAGCGGCTGTTATCCCCTTTGTTGTCCGTGCCGCATGCAGCGGCGGCTTTGGGGCTGGCCTTTCTGATTGCCCCTTCGGGCTGGATCGCACGCTTGTCCTCACCCTGGCTGACGGGCTGGGATCGGCCGCCCGATGTGCTGATCGTTCAAGACCCGGGTGGTTGGGCCCTGATGGCCGGATTGCTGGTGAAAGAGCTGCCCTTTCTTTTGCTGATGGCATTGGCCGCGTTGCCTCAGATCAACGCTGCGGATCGGATGAAAGTGGCTCAGGCACTGGGATATGGAAAAGTGCGAGGGTGGTTTCTGGCTGTTATGCCGACGCTTTATGCGCAGATCCGTTTGCCGATTTACGCGGTGCTGGCCTATGCGATGTCGAATGTGGACGTGGCAATGGTTCTGGGTCCGTCGCGCCCGCCGACGCTGTCGATTTTCATTCTGCGCTGGATGACTGATCCCGATCTGGCTTTGCGCGCCCCGGCTGCCGCTGCCGCATTGGTGCAACTGGGGTTGGTCGCCGGCGCAATCATCCTGTGGCGTGGCGGAGAAAAGCTGGTGGCGGTTCTGGTCCATCGCGCAGTCGAAAGCGGCAAGCGCAGCGCAGGATTGCGCGATCACCTGTCGCGGGGTGCGGCGCTGATCGTCTGTGGTGCGGCCGGGTTGGCGATTTTCGGTGGGCTGCTCAGCCAGTTGGTTTGGTCCTTCGCCGGCCGCTGGCGCTTTCCCGAGGGGCTGCCGCAGACATTCAACCTGACTGCCTGGGACAGGTACGGTCCGGATGCCTTGGACCTGACCCGGCTGACGCTTGGCCTCGCCTTTGCCACCGCTTTCATTGCGCTGATCCTTGTGGTCAGCTGCCTTGAGGCGGAGACACGGCGCGGGCAGGCGATGAACCGAACCGGGTTGCTGATCTTGTATCTGCCGCTGATCCTGCCTCAGATCGCGTTTCTGCCCGGATTGCAGATTCTGATGATCCAGATTGGCGCGGCGCAGGGCCTGGTCCCTGTGATCCTGACCCACCTTGTATTTGTCCTGCCTTATGTTTTTCTCGCGCTGGCTGGTCCGTTCCGCGCATTGGACAGCCGCTATGCCCGTATCGGCGCCAGTATGGGGATAGGCGAAACCCAGATTTTGTTCCGCATTCGCCTGCCCATGCTGCTTGCCCCGATCCTGACGGCGCTCGCGGTCGGGATGGCGGTGTCGGTGGGCCAATACCTCGCCACGCTATTAACCTCGGGCGGGCGTGTCAGCACCTTGACGACCGAGGCGCTTGCTCTGTTTTCTGGCGGCGACCGCCGGGCCATCGGAATCTGGACATTGGCGCTGGCCTTGGCGGCCTGGCTGCCTTTTGCGCTGGCATTGCTGATCCCACGGATCGTATTCAGAAACAGGATCGGATTGCGACATGACTAAACCGGGTCTGAGTCTGGATCATCTGGTGATCCGCTATGCAGATGGTCGGCCACTGATTTCGGTTCACACAACTGTACCGCAGGGAGGCGTCGTCAGCCTGATGGGCCCGTCAGGGGTTGGGAAGTCAACGATTTTGGCAGCGATCTCGGGCACGCTGCCACCGACCTTTCAGGCCGAGGGCACGATTGCTTTGAACGGTCGTATCCTGAACGGTTTGCCACCGCAAAACCGCAAGGTGGGTATTCTGTTTCAAGAACATCTATTGTTCCCGCATTTGTCTGTTGGGCAAAATATCGGGTTCGGCTTGCCGCACCGTACTGCTGATCGCCGAGACAAGATCCGGACAGCCTTGTCTGAGATCGAGTTGGAAGGGTTCGAAGATCGCGACCCAGCCACCTTGTCGGGAGGTCAACGCGCCAGGGTGGCCCTTATGCGGATGTTGTTGTCCGAACCCGAGGCGCTGCTGTTGGATGAACCTTTTTCCCGATTGGATATCACTCTGCGTGCGCAGATGCGCGCCCTTGTATTTCAGCGTGCAAAGGCCGCGAGGCTGCCTGTGATTCTAGTGACACATGATGCTGCGGATGCCGAAGCGGCAGAAGGTGAAGTGATCGAGCTTTCGGTAGGCGGTTCGGAATGATCTTTGTGAAGTGTAAACTGAAATGAGGGCCCTTCAGCATTTTACGTCTGCCAGGCCTTACCGACCTGTTTTTAAGAACACTGCGACCAGAGTTTTGGCAAGGATGACGATGTCGAAAAGGAAACTCTGTTTGGCGACATAGCTGACATCCATTGCAACCCGTTCGCGGTAGCTTATGCCATTTCTTCCCGAAACCTGCCAAACTCCCGTAATTCCCGGTTTCTGTGCAATATATGCCGGAGCAGATCTGCCATATTTCAGCAGTTCTACTGCAACCACAGGGCGCGGGCCGACAAAGCTCATGTCTCCTTTCAGCACGTTCCAGATTTGCGGCAACTCATCGAGGCTGGTTTTGCGCAAGATATGACCCAAGCGATGAATCCGGGGGTCATCGCTGAGTTTATGGTCGCGGTCCCATTCCGCCGCCGCTTTGGGGTTCGTTTCAAGATGGTGCTTTAGCTGGGTGTCTGCATCCACGACCATGCTGCGGATTTTCCAGCACTTGAACAGTCTGCCGTTCTGTCCAACGCGGGTGTGGGCGAAGAAACCCGGCCCCCCGTCACGACGCACCAGATACCATAGAAAAAGAACCGCAGGGGCGACTATCGGTACCAAAAGCAAGGCCAGCATGATGTCAAAAATACGTTTTCCAACCCATGTGTAGATTTTTGAAACGGATCTGGGTGGGGTAGCCGGTTTCAGGGAAAAATCGTGCGGATGCACAGATTGAGAAAAGTCCAACATCACAAAACGCTCTCAGACCTGAACCCGATCTTGGCTGGCCAAGACGGGTTTCAAACGCTGACCCGGACAGGCCAGTGTTATGAAAGATTTAAGAAAAAAGTGAACTTTTGGTTAATAATGTATGTACTTACGTGTGCGTATGACGGCAGTGATCGATCATGTTGCCGATTGACGCCTGAAACCTGTCGGCGGCGCACACGCGTTCAGTGCGGCTGGGGAAACGCAAACCAGACCTTCTGTAGGCGAGGCAGATTTGTTTTGCCGGTTCGGAACCAGACGTCAGTTATTGTAGTACTTGTTCGCGTAACTGCCGTAGGAATACCTGTAATGTTTGGCCGTTCGGGCATTGATCTGTCCCAGAACCAGACCGGTCAGGCGCTGGTTGTCGGTGTGGAACAGGCGCATGGCCTCGGCGATGTCCTGTTCGGATGTTGCATCCCATTTGACGGTCAACAGCACCGCATCTGCGTTGCGTGCGATCAGGCGCGCGTCTGATACCAACAGCACCGGCGGCGTGTCGATCAGGATGATGTCGTAGTGCTTGCGCACCTCTTCCAGAAAATGGCGGAACCGGTCCGAGGCAAACAGGTCCGCGGCATTGGCCGAGGTCTTTTCGCCAGCCATAATATCACAGCCCAGAAGGGGGTCCTGAAAGATCGCTGCGGGCGCTGGGATATCACCGGACAAAACCGACACGATCCCACGCTCGGGCGCGCCCTCAAGCTGTCCGGTCAGGGTCAGGCGGCGGATGTCGCCCTCAACTAGAAGGACTTTCTTGCCAATACCGACAAAGTTCTGCGCCAACGCCAGAGCATTGGTGGTTTTCCCTTCACCCGGCAAGGAGGAGGTGATCACAACAACCTGTGGCGGCTGGTCCACATTGGACAGCATCAGCGACGTGCGTAGATTTCGAACCGCCTCGGCCGTGGCGGATGAGGGCTTGTCGGCCAGATATTGCAGAACTTTGTGGCGGTTGCGGGCCGGGAATGTGGGGATTTGACCCAGAACGCTGTAGCCTGTCTTGCGCTCCAACTCTTGCGCCGAACGATAGCCTTTGCGGCGCATTTCGATCAGCAACACGATACCGGCACCCAGCATCAGGCCCAGAATGCCCGACAGCGCCAGAATGCGTGATTTCTGCGGAGAAGCGGGCACAGAGGGAATGACCGCGTTCGACAATTGGCGGCTGTCTGCTTTCTGGATACCTTCCTGCGCCGAGGTCTCTTTCAAGCGGGCCAGAAAATACTCGTATAGGAGCCGAACGGCCTCGGCTTCGCGGACGAGTTGCTGAAGGGTGATCAAGTCGGCACTTTGCTGGCCGATCTGTCGGCTCAGTTCATCGGCGGATTGCGATAGGGTCTGCGCCTGTTGGGTGGCCCGTTGTGCCTCAAGCGCGGTGCGCGCGACCAGCCGCTGAAACGCGATGTCAAAGGCGGCCTCACCCGATCCGTTGTTCTCGACCTGAGCGTAGAGGCGTCGCAGCTGCGGATCGTCGCTCGCCTCGGCTTGCGCAGCCCGGCTGTCTGCCACTTGCAGGGCGTCGTACCGCGCCTGAGCCGCAACCCGGGTCGCCTCGGCCGAGACCCGCCGTTCGCGCAGTTCCTTAAGCTGAACTTCCTGCAATTGCAGCGCCTCGGGTGAGATCAAAGCGGTGGTCGCATTGAACTCATTCACCTTCGCTTCGGCGGTTTCCAGATCAACCTGCAATTCGGACACGCGCCCGGTCAGCCATTCGGTGGCCTGTTCGGTGGCGTCAAACTTCACTTCGATCTGGTTGAGGACATAGAGTTCGACGATCGTGTCTGCGATCAAGGCGGATTTGCGGGCCTGTTCCGTTTCTACGGTGACGTTGAACACCAGACTCTGGCGTATGTTCTGGACCGATACCCTGTCCAACAAGGCGCTGATCACGCTGTCCCGTGTCAGTTGTGCCGACAATGCCTCGGGAAGCTGAGGTTGCTCGGGCTGTGCTCCAAGCGTGGATTTGATGAACAATTTGGCCTGATGGATGGTCGAAACAGGCCGCAAGTCACTATTGAATTCAGGGTCCGAGATCAGGTTCAGCCTGTCGACGACTTTCCCCATCAGACCACGGGATTTCAGCACTTCCAGTTCGGAATTGACCTCGACCGTGTCACCGGCCAGACCGCCTACGACGCTTTGCAAATCCACCACGCTGGCCTGTTCGGTTTCAAGCATGACAACGGCTGTGGAACGATAGAGCGGGACCGCAGCGACATAGGCATAGTAAACACCAATCAAAAGGGTCGCGATGGTCGCCAAGCCAATGATCCATTTGTCGCGCCACAGCGTTCCCAGCAGGGCCATAAGGTCAATCGAGTCGTTTTCGGAGACATCGTTCATCGAAGCGGGGATGGATTGGAATTGCGCTTCGTTGATTGGCGTTTGCTTCATTTCAAAGTCAAAATCCTGAGTGCGGAAGGGCGCAACACTGTTGCGATTGTGCTCTCTGCATGGCTGCACGACATAAATAAAGGCCCGCGTAAAATTGGCTACCAGTTCTCGTCTTTGCAGAAGGTCGGCAATGAAAAGTGTTGTTTCAACACAAGATTGGTCTTCGACGGGACCGAGTATAACTAGGCTTTACTGATGGTCTTGATTGTTACTTTGTGTGTTAAAAAACAGATAATTACTGTCCGGGCATACAAAGCGAGAGCAGGTTTTGCTGAGCCTGGACCTCATAGTTTGATGCAATTTTCTCAAAAAACTGTTCCAGCGTTAACCTTTTGGAAACGAATAGTTCTATTGGGGCGGCAAGGATGATGTGTTTCAGCTCTGTAGCCATTTACCGACCCTCCGCGCCCTGTGGCCCCGGCAAAGCGCCGCGCCACAGGAGACGCATATAGGTGACCTTAGTCCTGAGACTCGGCCTGGATGTAGGCGATGACGTTAACCACATCTTCGTCTTTTTTCAGGCCGGGAAACTGCATTTTGTTACCCGGTACGGTGCCCTTGGGGTCGGTCAGAAACGCCGTCAGAGTTTCCGGGGTCCAGACAAGGCCCGACTCTTGCAAGGGCCCTGAATAGCGAAAGCCCTCGACCTGACCTGCAGTTGCGCCGATGATCCCGTGCAGTGACGGGCCGACGGCATTGCGACCCTCTTTCAGCTGGTGGCAAGCCTTGCATTTGCGAAACACTTTTTTACCGGCTTTGAGATCACCCTCTAATGCGGCGATCGCGACCGGAGCAGCGGATGCTGCTGCGGCCTCTTTGTCATCCAGGTTGAACACCAGACGGGCGGTGATCGGAACGGTTCGGGTAATACCGGGCAGGCTGGCCAGCTCCATCAACTTGTCCACTCCGGCATTCACCCCGGCATCTTCGGTGCTGAGGAAGACCATGTCGTTGGTTGAAACCATCACCGATGTGTCAGAAATACGAAGCACGAACATCTCGGCATCAAACTCGACATCTGTGCCCACCAGTGACAGAGCGGCCTCGACGTCGATGACGGCGGTTTCACCGACGGCCAGCGCCTTGACTTCATCCATATCGAACTGAGCCGTCAGGGCAGCGGTGCCCGCATTGCGGAACACATGTTCGATCATGCGCTCGTTGCGGATGTCGATATTGGTCTCGACCGAGGACAGGTCGATCTCGATCTCGGCCTTGCCGTCGGGGCTGACATGGCCGCTCAGATTGGTGAAAGAATTGACCTCGCCAACGGTGTCTTTCTTTACGGTGCCATAGGCCAAATGCGATGCGTCAGGGGCCAGGGTCCAGGTTTCCGCCAGCGTTGGGGTTGCAACAATTGCCGACGCAATTGTGACTGCCTTCAACAGAAGTTTCATTTCTTTCCTCCAAAGTATATGTCAGTCCTGACCCCGCGGGCCCGGTCCGTGAAAGACAAACACACATAGGTCGCAATTTATTCGATGGACGTTGAAATGAATTCCGAACAGGCGGTGCGCGGCGCGATCCAGACACATTCGAAACGTGTCTGGCGGTTCGGGCTGGCCCTGTCGGGGGCGTCCGACGTGGCCGATGATCTGCTACAATCCACTTGTCTGCGCGCGTTGGAGCGCCACCATCAGGTCACCTCGCATGATCGGCTGGACAGTTGGCTGATGACGATTTGCCGCTCGATCTGGTTGAATGAGGTGCGCGCGCGTTCGGTTCGCAAGGCGCAGGCGCTGTCTGTCACGCCCGAGGTGGAATTAATTGCACCCGGACCGGATTCTGAAACGAATATTTTCGCGGCTGAGGTGTTTACAGAAGTGATGCACCTGCCAGAAGCGCAACGAGAGACAGTTATGCTTGTGTTTGTCGAAGGCTATAGCTACCGCGAAGCCGCTGCGTTGTTGGAGGTGCCGATAGGAACCATCATGAGCCGGTTGTCCAACGCCCGGCAGAAACTGAAATCCGTGATGCAGCACGATGCTGCGGACGCCGTTCGACGGAGTGGCAAATGAAGTTTTCCGATGAGGCGCTGACAGCGTATCTGGAAGGCACACTGGAAGAGGCCGAAGCGACCGCGATTGAAGCAGCAGTCGAGGCCGACCCCGAGCTTGAGCAGCGTCTGATGGCGCTGGACCCGTTTGCGCAAGTTGTGCAATCGGTCTTTGAGCATGTGCCCGCCGAGGCACCTGTTGTTGATCTGCCTGACCCGGTGCCAGCGGCACCAGTACGCGCTGCGGGCGGCGGGTTGCGCCTGCTGGCGGTCGCCGCCTCGGTGGCCATTGTCGCTGTGTCGACCACGGTCTGGTTCACCCGGCCGGAGCCACTGGGATGGGCACAGCAGGCGGCCATTTACCAGTCGCTTTACGTGCCCGACACAATTGCTTCGCTAGACAGTTCACCCGAGGCGCTGGACGCACAGTTTGCGCTGGCCGAGGCGGAACTGGGCCGTTCGCTGAACCGTGAGGCGCTTGAGGCGCTGCCGGGGATGGAGCTGAAACGCGCGCAGGTTCTGTCCTTTAAAGGCAAGCCGCTTATTCAGGTGGTGTTTGCTGATGAGCAGGGGCAGCCCTTTGCCTTCTGTGTGATCCGCCAGGGCGAAGGCGCCCCCAGCAAGGATGTAAAACAGGCGGTTCTGAGCGGCTTGGCCACGGCAACATGGGCGCAGGACGGATATGGCTACATGCTGATTGGCAGCAAAGGGCAATCCGATCTGAGCGGTCAGCTGGACCTGCTGAGCAAGACTTTCGCGGGCTGAGGGCCGGGGCTGTAAAAACGCCTTGTGAACCGCGGCAAATCCTCGAAATATACGGGGTATGACGCCGAAACCTGCCCTGCCTGATCCAGAAGACGACGCGGATGCGGTCGGTCCCGCCAGTATTTATGACGTGGACCCGCCCGAGGACGACGATCTGTGGTTCTTACCGCCTTCGGATGAAGAGGCGATTGATGAGTTTCTGCCGCCGGGCCCAAAGGCGGACCGGCGTCTGCTGTTCGATCCAAGGGAATGGCGCGCGGCACAGGCAGAACTGTCTTATGAGCTTGCCGATCTTGCCGCGATCTTCGGAGCGCTGGATGAGCGTTTGCGCGCAGGTCCAAAAGGATGGGGGCATCGTCTTGCTTTGATGGATGTGTCTGATCTGGGCTGGTGGACCGGCGACCGGATCAGCGTGGACCGGCTGGCTTTGTGGACAGGTCTACGGATCGGGGCGACCGGGGATGACGTGCAGGCCCTGTTCCGCGCCGGTTGGGCTGTGCGTCGCTTGACGGCGGGTTCTGGCCCATCTGACGGCGGCTGGGAAACCGGGCTGACAGCGTTTCTGGACCGTATGGCGCAGGGGATCGATGACATCCCCGAAGCGGTTGCCGATCTGGCCGAGGTTATGGGCAACACCGAAGGGCTGCACCCTGTCACCCAGGCCGCAATAGCCTTTCACGCCTGGCGGGCCCTGTCACCAGGAATTGGTCAGGACACCGAAGCTGCCATCATTGCCGCCCGTCACGCGGCCACGATGGGTCGCGGCGGTGCCATGTTCATGCCGCTGGCCCTGTCCGGCCCGGGCGCGCTGCGCGGGGTCGGGGAAGTGGATGAAAAGCTTTCCGCCTGGGTGCGCGGTTCGGGGCAGGCCGCGTTGGCCGCATTGATGCATCTGGACCGTGTAAGCGCCTGGGAACAGCGCGCGCGCGAAGCCACAAGCGGGCTCAGCGGGCGCACGCCGCCCTTGCTGATCGACGTGTTGACGGCCTGGCCCATGGTCTCGGCGCCGTTGGCCGAGGAATTGACCAAAGCCTCGCGCGCCGCCGTTCAGCGCAACATCGATCGCTTTACCCGGCGTGGCCTGATCCGCGAGGTGACAGGGCAGGGCCGCTACCGAGTCTGGACAGCGTCGCTTTGACGAAGCAGACCGGATTTAGGGGGAAAAGCAGGAAGTTGCCGTCAGTGGAACGGGTTCAAGGTGGTCTTGGGTTGCAATTCGCCCATTCTTGCTGTTTTTGAGCCGTCAAAGACGCACCAATATTCCGTGGGACGAAAAGATGACAAAAAAGGCTTTGATTACTGGAATTACCGGGCAGGACGGATCTTATCTGGCCGAATTTCTGCTTGAAAAAGGATATGAAGTTCACGGGATCAAGCGCCGGGCATCGTCGTTCAACACCCAGCGGATCGACCATATCTATCAGGACCCGCATGTTCCGAACCCGAAACTGCACCTGCACTACGGTGATCTGAGCGACACGTCGAACCTGACACGTATCATTCAGGAAGTGCAGCCGGATGAGGTTTACAACCTCGGCGCGCAATCGCATGTGGCGGTCAGCTTTGAATCCCCCGAATACACCGCCGATGTCGACGCCATCGGCACGCTGCGCCTGCTGGAAGCGATCCGCTTTCTGGGGCTGGAAAAAAAGACCCGGTTCTATCAGGCGTCGACCTCAGAGCTTTACGGTCTGGTGCAGGAAATCCCGCAGCGTGAAACGACACCGTTCCACCCGCGCTCACCCTATGCGGTGGCCAAGCTCTATTCCTACTGGATCACGGTGAACTACCGCGAAGCCTATGGGATGTATGCCTGCAACGGCATCCTGTTCAATCACGAAAGCCCCCGCCGGGGCGAGACCTTTGTGACCCGCAAGATCACCCGTGGTCTGGCGAACATCGCGCAGGGGCTGGAACAGTGTCTCTATATGGGCAATATCGACAGCCTGCGCGATTGGGGCCACGCCAAAGACTATGTGCGGATGCAGTGGCTGATGCTGCAACAGGACACGCCCGAAGATTTCGTGATCGCAACCGGCGTGCAGTATTCCGTTCGTCAGTTCATCGAATGGTCGGCGGCCGAGCTGGGCGTAACGCTGGACTTCACCGGTGAGGGTGTGGATGAGATTGCAACCGTCAAATCGATCGAGGGCGACAACGCGCCTGCCCTGAAACCCGGCGACGTGATCATGCGCATCGATCCGCAGTATTTCCGTCCGGCTGAGGTGGAAACGCTGCTGGGCGATCCGACCAACGCCAAGACCAAACTGGGCTGGGAGCCGGAACTGACCGTTCAGGAAATGTGTGCCGAGATGGTTGTCGAAGACCTGAAAACCGCCAAACGCCACGCTCTGCTGAAAGAGCATGGCTATGAGTTGCCGGTAAGTCTGGAGAACGGCTGAGGAGAGCCCCATGCGCAAGATCTATGTAGCAGGCCACCGTGGCATGGTTGGCGGCGCGATCCTGCGCCGTTTGCAAGACCGCAAAGACGCCGGCGAAGCGCTGGAGCTGATCACCCGCACCCATGCCGAGCTGGACCTGACCGATCAGGCCGCCGTGCGGGAGTTCATGCAGGCTGAACGCCCCGATGTTGTGATCCTGGCCGCCGCAAAGGTGGGTGGGATTCACGCCAATAACACCTATCCGGCGGATTTCATCTACGACAACCTGATGATCGAATGTAACGTGATCCATCAGGCGTTTGCGGCGGGTGTAAAACATTTGCTGCAACTGGGCAGTTCCTGCATCTACCCGCGCGCTGTACCGCAGCCCATGCGCGAGGATGCCCTGCTGACCGGTGTTCTTGAGCCGACCAATGAACCCTATGCAGTGGCCAAGATCGCCGGGATCAAGCTGTGCGAAAGCTATAACCGGCAGCACGGGGTCGATTACCGCTCGGTCATGCCGACCAACCTTTATGGGCCGGGGGATAATTTCCACCCCGAAAACAGCCATGTTCTGCCCGCCCTGATCCGCCGGTTCCACGAGGCGCAGCGGGACGGTCTGGACGAGGTGGTAATCTGGGGCACCGGCAAACCTCGGCGCGAATTCCTGCATGTGGATGACATGGCCGAGGCATCCTTGTTCGTGCTCGACCTTCCCCACGATGTCTACGCGGCAAACACGGAACCGATGCTGAGCCATATCAATGTTGGCTGCGGCGAAGATGTGTCGATCGCGGAACTGGCAGCATTGGTGGCGAAAACCACCGGATTTAACGGCAAGATAACGCAGGATACCAGCAAACCCGATGGCACCCTGCGCAAGCTGATGGATGTGTCCCGTCTGGCGGATATGGGCTGGCGCGCGCGTGTTGGCCTGGAAGATGGTATTCGCGAAACTTATGCGTGGTTCCTGGACCAGGCGGACGCCGATCTTCGCGCCAAGTGAAGACCTGCAAACCAACAAACCCGGAATCAGCTGCCCTCACCTTTGGTTGCTGATTCCCCCGCGCCAGTTACCTGTGACTTCTAACCCAACGGCGCATAGTTTGGCCTGTTCGGCTTAGAAAAAGGCGTCTTTTGGCCGCCTTGTTTCGTCTGAGACCATCATAAATCACGGATTCTGATGCCAGCGCAAAGCGTTGGGCCGTTCGGTATTCGCGTTGCTCAAATCAAAGGCATTCCACCGCAATCGGGCGAGGCGGGGCGAAAAAAGACGATCATGCGTTGACAAGCAGATTTCAAAAATGCAACCAATCGCATAAAGGTTACATGAAAAGGTTGCAATCGTTGCCCGACCGCGCCACCAGTTCTCAGCCAGTATCGGACGGTTCGATCCTGAAACTGTCCGCCTTCAGCCTGTCATTTCGTGGTCAGCCAGCGGCGGCGGTTGACGGGCTGAGCCTGTCGGTCCAGGCTGGCGAAACCCTGTGCATCGTGGGCGAGTCCGGTTGCGGGAAATCGGTTACAGCAATGGCATTGATGGGGTTGCTGCCGCGCGACGTGATCGACATCCCCTCGGGGCAGTTGGAGTTTGAGGGCCACACCTATGACCTGCGCACCCAGCAGGTTGACGCGGAAACGCGGGGCGACCGGATGGCGATGATCTTTCAGGAGCCGATGACCTCGCTCAACCCCGCGTTCAAGGTCGGCGATCAGATCACCGAGGCCGTCCTGCATCATCGCAACTGCAGTCGGGCTGAGGCGGACGCAAGCGCGCTTGCCATGCTGCGCCGCGTTGGTATCCCGGCTCCGGAACAACGTTTGAATGAATATCCGCATCAGCTTTCGGGTGGCATGCGGCAACGGGTGATGATCGCGATGGCGCTGATCAACAACCCGTCGCTGCTGATCGCAGATGAGCCAACAACGGCGTTGGACGTGACCATTCAGGCGCAGATTCTGGACCTGATCCGGGAACTTCAGGCCGAAACCGGCATGGGCGCTGTGTTCATCACCCACGACCTTGGTGTCGTGGCTGAAATCGCGACCAATGTAGCCGTGATGTATGGTGGCCAGATCGTCGAAAGCGGCCCGGTGGATGCGGTGTTCGACGACCCACAACACCCCTATACGATTGGCCTCATGAGTTCGGTTCCACGGATGGCCGGCGCGCGGGATCGGTTGATCACCGTTCCGGGGACGGTGCCGTCACTGGCCGATATGCCGAAAGGGTGCCGGTTTCGCACGCGCTGTCCCTTTGCCACCGATGACTGTGCCGAACGTCCAAGCCTGTCAGAGATAGCGCAGGGAGAGCATGCCGTTGCCTGCCACTATGCCCCGCTGGAACAGCTCAAGGGGGTCCGATGCGCGATGTAATCCTTGAGGCGCGGAACCTCACCCGTCATTTCACGCTGGGCGCAGGGTTGTTCGAACGCAAGACGGTTGTGCGCGCGGTTGATGGGGTATCCTTGTCGGTGCGCAAGGGCGAGACCTTTGCCATCGTCGGGGAATCCGGCTGCGGGAAATCCACGCTTGCCCGCCTGCTGATGCGTCTGGATCGCCCGACATCCGGCCAAGTTCTTTTTGACGGGCAAGAGGTTCAGGACCTCGCGCGCCGCGACATGGCCCCGCTGCGCCAAAAGATGCAGTTCGTGTTCCAGGACCCGTTTTCCTCGCTCAACCCGCGCATGACCGTGGGCAAGCTGGTTGGTGAACCACTGGAGATCCACGCGCCGGAACTGGACGAAGGCGCGCGCCGTCAGAAAGTGGCCGCGCTGTTGGCGCAGGTCGGGCTTTTGCCGGACCACGCAAACCGTTACCCGCACGAATTCTCGGGCGGTCAAAGGCAGCGGATCGGGATCGCCCGTGCGCTGGCCTCGGGGCCGGAGCTGTTGATCGGGGATGAACCTGTCTCAGCGCTTGATGTGTCTGTGCAGGCGCAGGTGGTCAATCTGCTGAACGATCTGAAACAAGATCTGGACCTGACGCTGGTGATCATCGCCCATGATCTGGCCGTGATCCGGCATATGAGCGACCGAATCGCGGTGATGTATCTGGGACAGGTGGTCGAAACCGGCCCGGCGGATCAGGTGTTCGAAGAGCCGCGCCACCCCTATACCCACGCGTTGTTGTCGGCGATCCCGGAACCCGAACCGGGCCGCGCGCGTAATCACATGGCTCTGACGGGGGAAACGCCCAGCCCGTCTTCTCCGCCATCGGGGTGCCGGTTTCATACGCGTTGCCCCTTTGCACAGGATGATTGCCGGGCGCAGGCCCCGGTTCTGGATGACGCAGGCGGGGACCATCACGTCGCCTGCCATCACTGGAAAACCATACCAGAGGCCGGAAAACCGGCCCCGCCACGGCGTCGCAGCGCCGGAGCAGAAGAGCGGTTCGCGCTGTATCGCGCGGCTGTCCAATCTTCGCAGAATTCTGCCAAAAACAGAGAGGAATTATCATGAATGTCTTGAAAACCGGACTGATAGCCGGATTACTTGGCGCCACGGCACTATCCGCCCAGGCTGCCGATCTGCGTATCGCCCTACAATCGGATGCCGATGTGCTGGACCCTGATCAGTCACGTACTTTCGTGGGGCGCATTGTCTATGCCTCGATGTGCGACAAGCTGGTCGACATCACCCCTGATCTGGAACTGATCCCGCAATTGGCGACTGGCTGGGAATGGAGCGAGGATGGCACATCCCTGACCATGACGCTGCGCGAAGGCGTGGTGTTCCATGACGGCACGCCGTTCAACGCGCAGGCCGTGGCGGACAATATCGACCGCTCGCAAAACCTTGAGGAATCGCGCCGCAAGTCCGAGTTGAAATCGGTCACCGGTGTGGATGTGGTCGATGACTATACCGTCCGCTTCAACATGGCCGCACCTGATGCGACCCTTCTGGCACAATTCGCCGACCGGTCGGGCATGATGGTTTCCCCCACCGCAGCCAAGGCGGCCGGGGCCGATTTTGGCCTGAACCCGGTCTGCTCCGGCCCGTTCAAATTCAAGGAACGCGTGGCACAGGACCGGATCGCGCTGGAACGGTTCCCCGACTATTGGAACGCGGAAGAAATCCATTTCGATAGCGTCACCTTCCTGCCGATCCCGGACACCACTGTGCGTCTGGCCAACCTGCAATCGGGTGACATTGACATGCTGGAACGTCTGGCCGCGACCGATCTGGCGCAGGCCGAAGGCGATGGTGGTATCAACGTCGAACGCGCTGTTTCGTTGGGGTATCAAGGCATTACTATGAACGTGAACAATGGCGACAAGGGCGACAACCCTTGGGGCAATGACAAACGTTTGCGTCAGGCGCTCAGCTACGCTCTGGACCGCGATGCAATCAACCAAGTCGTGTTCGAGGGTGCGTTCGCACCGGGCAACCAACCTTTCCCGCCCACGTCCCCTTGGTATGACGCCGATCACCCGGTGCCTGCGCGCGATGTGGACAAGGCCAAGGCCCTGCTGGCCGAGGCGGGCTATCCCGACGGCATCGATCTTGAGGTTCAGGTGCCCAACACCACCGTTCCGCTGCAATTGATGCAGGTGGTGCAGGCCATGGCCGCCGAGGCCGGGATCAATATCGAGATCACGTCCAAGGAATTCGCCACCCTGCTGGCCGATCAAAGCGCCGGTGACTATCAGGCCAGCCAGATCGGATGGTCGGGCCGCGTGGACCCCGATGGCAATATCCACCAGTTCATGACCACCGGCGGCGGCATCAATGACAGCCACTATTCCGATCCGAAAGTGGATGAGATGCTGAACAACGCCCGCGCCTCGACCGATTTCGATGCGCGCAAGGCGGAATATGACAGCGCGCGGGACATTCTGGCGCAGGATATGCCCATTGTGTACCTCTACCACCAGACATGGATCTGGGCGCTGGATGATGGCCTCAAAGGGTTCACCCCTTACCCCGACGGCATGATCCGTCTGGAAGGCGTGAAGCTGGAGAAATAAGCCTCTCACCCCCCGCCCGGTCCTGTGGCCGGGCGGGTACCTTTGACCGAAAGCCCTGATCTTATGCTGTCTTTCATCCTCCGCCGCATTCTGATTGCGATCCCGACGATCCTGCTGATCTCGGTCTTTGTGTTCAGCCTGCAAAAACTGCTGCCCGGTGACCCGGTCCTTGCCATGGCAGGTGAGGAGCGCGATCCCGAAGTGCTGGAATTCCTGCGCGAGAAATACCGCCTGAACGATCCGATCCCGGTGCAATACCTCACATGGGTGGGCAACGCGTTGCAGGGCGATCTGGGGATTTCGCTGCGGACCAATCAGCCGGTGACCGAGTTGATTGCCGAAAAGCTGCCGGTGACGATCCAACTGGCCGTCATGGCGATCCTGTTTGCACTGGTGATCGGGATACCCGCTGGGATCCTGTCCGCAGTCAAAAAAGGCACCGTGACAGACTACATCGCCAATATCGTGGCCCTGTCCGGGCTGTCGATTCCGAATTTCTGGCTGGGGATCATGCTGATCCTGCTGGTGTCGGTGAAACTGAACCTTCTGCCAGCCTCGGGCTATGTGCCGCTGTCCGAGGACCCGGTGAAATCGATCACCACCATGCTGATGCCCGCCTTTGTATTGGGCACCGCGCTGGCCGCGACACTGATGCGGCATACACGGTCGGCGATGCTGGGCGTGCTGAAATCCGATTACGTGCGCACCGCGCGCGCCAAGGGTCTCTATGAACGCCGCGTGGTTCTGAAACACGCTTTTCGCAATGCGCTGACCCCGATTGTCACGCTGACCGCGCTGCTGTTCGGAGAGCTGATTGCAGGCGCCGTTCTGACCGAGCAAATCTTTACCATCCCCGGCTTCGGCAAGATGGTCGTCGATGCGGTGTTCAATCGTGACTATGCCGTGGTGCAGGGCATCGTTCTGGTCACGGCCGTGGGGTTCATTGTGATGAACCTGCTGGCGGATGTGGCCTACGTGCTGCTGAACCCCCGTCTGAGGAACGCCTGACATGGCCCTAGCCGATCCCATCCTCGCGCGGCGTCCCGAAAACCGGGTCTGGAAGAAATTCCGCACCCACAAAAGCGCCATGCTGGGCGGTTTTCTGGTCACGTTCTTTGTGCTGATCGCCCTTCTGGCCCCGATCCTGCCAGTGCCCGACCCGGCGGCCACCGACTGGGGCGCGGTGCGCAAACCACCCACCGCAGCGCATCCGTTTGGCACCGATGAGATCGGGCGGGACGTGCTGTCCCGCATGATCTGGGGCGCACAGGCGTCTTTGCTGGCTGGCGTGGTCTCGGTCGGAATCGCCGTCCTTCTGGGCGTCCCGCTGGGCATCGTCGCGGGCTATTTCGGCGGCTGGATTGACGCGATCATCTCACGCTGCACCGAGGCGTTGCTGGCCGCGCCGTTCCTGATCCTCGCCATCGCGCTGGCGGCGTTTCTGGGCCCATCTTTGACCAATGCGATGATTGCGATTGGCCTGTCGGCCACCCCGATCTTCATCCGCCTCACCCGAGGGCAGGTCCTGTCGGTACGGGCCGAAGACTACGTGACCTCGGCACGTGCCATCGGTTTGCCGACGTTGAAAATCCTCAGCCGCTACATCTTCCCCAACGTGCTGCCACCTGTGCTGGTGCAGGCGACGCTGACCATTGCCACCGCCATCATTGCCGAGGCGTCGCTATCTTTCCTTGGCCTCGGCCAGCAACCGCCCGCGCCAAGCTGGGGATCGATGCTGAACACCGCCAAGAACTTCCTCAACCAGGCCCCGTGGATGGCCATGTGGCCGGGCATCGCGATCTTCCTCGTGGTGCTGGGGTTCAACCTTTTGGGCGACGGGCTGCGCGATGCGCTGGACCCGCGCGAACATTGATTTCGGAGAGCTACCATGACTGAATTCACCACCCGCCCCGAGATCCGAGGCACTTTCGGCGTCGTCACCTCGACCCACTGGATCGCCTCGGCTGTGGGGTTCGGTATTCTGGAAAAGGGCGGCAACGCCTTTGACGCCGCCGTGGCCACCGCGATGACACTGCAAGTGGTCGAGCCGCATCTGAACGGCCCGGCAGGCGACATGCCAGCCCTTTTCCACTCGGCCAAGACCGGTAAAACGCAGGTGCTGTGCGCGCAAGGCCCCGCACCCGCAGCGGCAACGATTGAGCATTACACCGGGCTGGGCCTGAACCTGATCCCTGGTTCGGGCCTGTTGGCGACCGTGATCCCCGGAGCCTTTGATGGCTGGATGCTGATGCTGCGCGATCACGGGCAACTGCCGCTGCGCGAAGTGATGGAGCCTGCCATCGCCTATGCCCGCGACGGCCACCCGGTTCTGCCGCGCGTCGCGCACACGATTGATGGATTGTCTGACTTCTTTGAGGACGAGTGGCCTTCATCTGCCGAAACATGGATGCCGGATGGCAAAGCCCCCGAGCCGCACAGCAACTTTGCCAACCCCGCGCTGGCGGCGACCTATGAGCGGCTTGTGACGGATGCCGAGGCTGCCCATGAGGATCGCGCAGATCAGATCGACGCCGCCCGCCGGGCGTGGCGCGAAGGGTTCGTGGCCGACCGCATCTTTGACTATCTGGCCGATGCCAAGATCATGGATGTCTCAGGCCAGCGGAACGCCGGTGTCATGACGCGCGCGGATATGGCCGATTGGCAGGCGACCTATGAGGATACGCTGACCTACGACTATCACGGCTGGACCGTCCACAAGACCCACGCCTGGAGCCAGGGTCCGGTTCTGTTGCAGGCCTTGGCGATCCTTAAGGGCATCGACCTTGGGTCGATGGACCCCAACGGGGCCGAATTCGTCCACACAATCATCGAAGCGATGAAGCTCGCCTATGCGGATCGCGAGGCCTATTACGGTGATCCCGATCACAGCGACATCCCGATGGAGTATCTGCTGAGCGACGCTTACGCTGCCGAACGGCGCGCGCTGATCACTGCGGATGCCTCGCAGGAACAACGCCCGGGCCGGGTGCCGGGATATGAACATCTGGCCGACGCCTATATCGCCCGTGCGGCGCGCGATTTCTCGGCCAGAACCGGGGCCAGTGCGGGGGAACCCACCATGTCGCACTTATCCGAGAAACGCGGTGACACCGTGCATCTGGATGTGATCGACCGTTGGGGCAACATGGTGGCCGCGACGCCCTCGGGCGGGTGGCTGCAAAGCTCGCCGGTCATTCCGGGGCTGGGTTTTCCGCTGAATAGCCGGGCGCAGATGTTCTGGTTGGAACCGGGCCTGCCAACCTCTCTGGCACCCGGGCGCAGACCGCGCACGACGCTGACGCCCAGTTTGGCGGAAAAGGACGGGGTGCAACTGGTGTTCGGCACACCCGGCGGCGATCAGCAGGATCAGTGGCAGCTGATCTGGTTCCTGCGCTTTGTGCATTTCGGCTTGGGTTTGCAGGAATGCATGGACGCGCCGCTGTTCCATTCGATGCACTTTCAGGGTTCGTTCTATCCCCGTGCCGCCGCCCCCGGCGAGATGATGATCGAAGCGAGTTTCGGCGAGACCGTGATCGAGGACCTGCGCGCGCGCGGCCACAAAGTCACCGTGGCCGAGCCATGGACGGTGGGCCGCCTGACCGCCGCCTTGCGCGAAACGGATGGAACCCTGCGCGCGGCGGCGACGCCGCGGTTGATGCAGGCTTATGCGGTGGGGCGGTGACATGACCTATTCCCTGATCGCAAAAGACCCCGAAACCGGTGCCATTGGCCTGATCGTGGCCAGCCGTTTCTTCGCCTGCGGAGCGCGGGTGCCCTGCGTTGGCGCGCGCAGCGCGATTGCCTCTCAGGCGTTTTCCAACCCGGTCTGGGGGACCGAAGGGTTGAGACGTCTGGAGGCAGGCGAAGCAGCCCAGGATGTTCTCGATGACCTTGTGCAGCGCGACGAGGGGCGCGCTGCACGCCAGGCGCATCTGATGGACAGCCAAGGGCGCTTCGCCGCCTTTACCGGGGCAGATTGCATCGACTGGGCCGGGCATCGGATCGGGGCGCAGCATTCGGTTGCGGGCAATATGCTGGCCGGGCCGGACGTTGTGGATGCCACCTTTGAAACCTACGCCGCCGAGACCGCGATGCCCTTTCCCGAACGCCTCATGACCGCGATGGAGGCGGGCGAGCGCGCAGGTGGTGACAAGCGCGGCAAACAAGCCGCCGGTCTGGTCATCCACCGGGGTCAATCGCACGCGTGGCTGGATATGCGCAGCGACGATCACGCCGACCCATTGGCCGAGCTGCGGCGGCTGTATGATGTGGCCGGAGAACGGTATCTGCATTTTGTCGAGGCGATGCCCAGCGAACAGAATTTTTCGGGCAACCCCGACCGGACCGCACTGGATGCCGCGATTGCGGAGGCCGAAGCGAAACGGCGGGCCGAGGGGCGGGTCAGCCGCTCGCTGGCCAGCGATCCCGCGTGATGCATGGGCGGGATTGAGCTTTCAACCCTTGCGACCCTGATCGCCATAGCGGGTGCCGCCGGCGTGTTCGGTGGCATTCTGGCTGGCCTGCTGGGGGTTGGCGGCGGCATCGTCATCGTCCCGGCGCTGTATTTCGCGCTGTCCCTGACCGGCAGCGATCCGGCGCTGACCATGCAGGTGGCGGTCGGGACCTCTTTGGCCACCATCGTCTTTACAGCCTTGTCCTCCAGCTGGGGCCATTACAAACGCGGCGCACTGGACATGGCTCTGCTGAAACGCTGGGCTCCGGCCATTCTGGTGGGCGTGATCATCGGCGGGCTGCTGGGCGGTGTGGTCAGCGGCTATATTCTGGTGGCCGTCTTCGCCACGGTCGCCGCGCTGGTGGCGCTGGACATGATCTTTCGCAAACCCGGCAACTCCGACACGCCGCGCAGCTTTTCGCCTCGTGTCTGGGCCGCAACCGGTGTCTTTGCCGGGGCGATTTCGGCAATGATGGGCATTGGTGGCGGTACGGTCTGTGTGCCGGTTCTGAACTTTCTGGGCTATGACATCCGCCGCGCCGTTGGGACCTCGGCCGCGATCGGGTTCGTTATCGGCCTACCGGGGGCGCTGATCTATGCGGCGACGGGGCTGGGGCAAACCGGCTTGCCGCCATTCTCCGTCGGTTATGTCAACCTGATCGCCGCGGCGCTGATCATTCCGCTGACCACCAGCTTTGCCCATGTGGGGGTTCGCATTGCGCATACGATCTCGCAACGTGCTTTGCGCCTTGCCTTTGGGGGCTTCCTGATGCTTACGTCGCTGCGCATGTTTTACGACCTGATCGGAGCGTTCTGACCTTGGGGACCTGTCCTACCGATACCGAGCTGACCGCTGCCCTGCGTGCGGGGATCGACACTGGCGATTTCCTGAAGAACGGCAAACTGCTGCCTGAACGCGCCTTGGCCGAGGCGCTGGCCGTGACCCGCGCCCGCATGCGTCGCATTCTGGACCAGCTTGAGGAAGACGGCACCGTGTTTCGCAGGCACGGGCAGGGTACATTTGTGTCGCCGCCCCCTGCTGTGGGTGCCAGTCCCTTTCGCACCGTTGCGGCCAAGGTGATGCCCCGCGATGTGATGGAGGTGCGACTGGAAATCGAACCGGCCCTTGCGGCCCTTGCGGCACAGCGCGCCACGGCCAAAGAGTTGCGCACGCTGGAACAGCTAACGCGGGCCACTTTGGACGCGGCAGATACTCAGGCCTACGGGGTCGCGGATGACGTGTTTCACTACAAGATCGCCGAGCTTGCCCATAACCCGCTGTTCCTGACGGTCTATGATTCAATCCGCGCCGTGCGCAAGCAATCGGCCTGGACCCAACAACGGGAAACACATTACTCGCCCTCGACACTCGTGCGTCTGGGCGAACAGCACGAGCAGCTGTTCAGCAGCATCGCAGCGCGGGACAGTCAGGCCGCTGCCGAGGTCATGCAATCGCATCTGCTGTCCGTGTCGAACGCCATGCTGCGTGACAGGACCTATGGCCAGACACCCAGCATGATTGAGGATTAATCCGACCGCCGCAGAGGCGTAAGAACAGGTTTGAACAACGAAATGCCCAATCTTTTCAGCAGCCTCCAGCTTCGCGATGTCACCTTCAAGAACCGCATCGCGGTCTCCCCAATGAGCCAGTATCGCGCGCAGGAAGGGCAGGCCAATGACTGGCATCTTGTGCATCTGGGACGGTTTGCCATGGGTGGTGCGGCGCTGGTCTATGCCGAGGCCACCGCGGTCACGCGCGACGGACGCCGCACTGTCGGCGATCTGGGGCTGTGGGATGACAGCCAGGTCGAACCGCTGAAACGCATCAGCGCCTTTATTGAACAGGAAGGCGCAGTGCCGGGGATACAACTGAGCCATGCGGGTCGCAAAGCGTCTGAGCGTCGCCCCTGGCACGGGGAAACGCCACTGGATGATGTGGACGCCTCAGACCGGGGCGAAGAGGCGTGGCCCGCATTTGCACCCTCGGCCCTGCCTTATGCCGATGGATGGCCGACCCCGCGTGAGATGACCGAAGAGGACATCGAAACTGTCATCGAAGCCTTCGGTAACGCCGCCGGGCGCGCCCATCGCGCGGGGTTCAAAGTGATTGAGGTCTACGCGGCCCATGGTTTTCTGGTGCATCAATTCCTGTCCCCAATCACCAACCAAAGGCACGACAAATGGGGGGGAACGGCCGAAAATCGGATGCGGTTCGCCGTTGAGGTCGCGCGCGCGATCCGCCGAAACTGGCCCGAGGATTTGCCGCTGGCTTTTCGACTGTCCGCCACCGACTGGCTTGAGGCCGGTCTGACCATCGAAGACACTGTGGACATTGCCAAAGCACTGAAATCTGCGGGGGTGGACCTGATCGATTGCAGCTCGGGCGGGATCGGGGGCAAAGAACGCCCGCAGCGGATGACAATCACCCAGGGTTTTCAGGTACCCTTTGCCGCGCAGGTACGGGCACAGGCAGACATGCCGACCATGGCCGTCGGGTTTCTGTGGGACACCAACACATGTAACGCGGTGATCGAACGCGGGGATGCCGACATGATCGCCCTTGCCCGAGAGTTGCTGGACGATCCCAACTGGCCGCTGCACGCCGCCGCACAGCTGGGCGAGGGCGACAATCATGCGCTCTGGCCGATTGAGGCTGGCTGGTGGCTGATGAAACGCGACCGGCTGCTGTCCAAGCTGGGTCTGCGTGAGGGCTGAAGGGACGGGCGTTTCTTCCCAGTGAATTTATCTCGCCATTAGTTTTACATCACTGGCCATGCCATTTACGGTTGCAGCTCAGTCAATCGGAGCTGACACAATGGCTGGTCACGATGACACTCTAAAAACAACCGAATTGCGGATCGCGGTCACGCCGTATTTTAACATGGCTGCCACGATGTCGTTTCTCGACCCGTTTCGTGCCGCCAACTATCTGGAAGGTATGCCACTGTTCCGCTGGAAGATCGTATCCGAGTCCGGGGGTATGGTGGTTGCCAGTAACGGCGTGGATATCAGGACCAGCGGGTTCACCAAAGCGGAAATGAACAAGGCCGATATTGTCTTTGTCTCTAGCAGTTGGGAACCGGAGCGGCATGTCTCTTCTGCGTTACGTGCGTGTCTGAGAGATGCTGCCAAGCGGCAGGCCATTCTGGGGGGCATAGATACCGGTGCCTACATTCTGGCCCGCGCCGGTTTGCTGGAAAACTATACGGCAACAGTGCATTACGAACACATAGACTCGTTTCAGGAACTGTTCCCCAACACCGGTATCAGCGAGGCGTTGTGGGTCATTGATCGCCGACGTGTGACCTGTTGCGGTGGGGCGGCGTCACTTGATCTGGCGTTACATCTGATTCAGCAATCCCATGGCAGCGCCTTGGCCAATGCTGCCGCGCGCTATGTGTTTGCACCGCCGGTGCGCGGCCATGGCGCGCGGCAATTTCCCCAAGACGCTGAGCCTTTGGGGAATTCGGTGCCTTCCGCCGTGCGGGCGGCTATTCAGGTGATGGAGACCAACCTTGAGAACCCCTTGTCGATTGCTGATGTCTGTCAGCGCGTGGGCCTGTCCCATCGGCAACTGGATCGCTTATTTGCCCAATGTGTGCGCAAAACCCCCAGGTTGTACTATCGCGATATTCGCCTTGATCGGGCACGGGGCTTTGTCACGCAGACCGATCTGACCATGTCCGAGATCGCCTTTGCCAGCGGCTTTTCCAGCCAGGTCCATTTCAGCCGCGCCTATAAGGATCGGTTTGGTCTTCCCCCCAGCAAAGACCGGATACAAGGCCGTATACCGTTCGAGTTCCGGGCGTGGCCGATGCACCGCGCCCCCAGGGGTGTGGCGAATTAAGAACAACAGATGGCCAGCCATGTAAAGCCTCTGACGCTGATACGGGAAATGCTGACAGGCAGAAATTCTGATTCTCGTCACAAGGACAGCACATGGCTCAGCTTCCAGATCAGCGCGCGTTTGAGATTATCAAACAGGGCTACGATCCAGACCCAAACCGTGCCCTTTCGCTGCGCAAAGAAGCATATGTTGACCCAGAATGGTATGAGGTCGATCGCAAGGCCATCCTCGCCACGTCCTGGCAGTGGGTCTGCCACGTGGAAAAACTGCGCACGCCGGGTTCTTATGTGACGACGCAGATCGCAGGGCACCCCATCGCTGTCCTGCGTGATCGTGAGGGCGAGCTGCGGGCCTTCTACAATGTCTGCAAACACCGCGCGCACGAGTTGTTAAGCGGCGAGGGTGAAACCACGCGCATCATGTGCCCCTATCATGCCTGGGTTTATAAGTTGGATGGCCAGCTTGTCCGCGCGCCTGAGACCGAGCATCTGGAGGGGTTCAACCCGCGCGAAATTTGCCTGGATTCGGTGCAGGTCGCCGTGTTTGCTGGGTTCATTTTTGTGAATCTCGATCCCGACGCCGCACCGCTGGCCGCGCAATCGGGCAATCTGGAAACCGAAATCCGCCATTGGGCACCGGATATTGAGCAGCTTACCTTTGGCAAGCGCCTGACCTATGACATCCGGTCGAACTGGAAAAACGTCGTCGATAACTTTCTGGAATGCTACCATTGCCCAACCGCGCACAAGGATTTCTGCGATCTGGTGGATATGGATACTTACAAAGTTACGACCTACGGCATCTATTCCAGCCATATGGCCGAGGCCGGGCAGAGCCCCAATTCCGCCTATGACGTTTCAAACGCGACAGTGCGAACCCACGCGGTCTGGTGGCTTTGGCCGACCACGTGCCTGATGCGCTATCCCGGCAGGTCCAGCATGATTGTGCTGAACATTATCCCGGTGGGCCCTGATCGCACCTTGGAGACTTATGATTTCTTCCTTGAAACACCCGAACCCGACGCAATGGAGGTAGATGCCATGCGCTATCTGGACGAAGTGCTCCAGGTTGAAGACATCAGCCTTGTCGAAAGCGTGCAGCGCGGGATGGAGGCACCTGCCTTTACCCAGGGTCGGATCGTCTCAGACCCGTCGGGGTCGGGTAAGTCGGAACATGCCGTGCACCATTTCCACGGGCTGGTTCTGGATGCCTATGCGCAGGTGTCCCCGTGACGCGGCCCAATATCGTCGTCGTGATGGCCGACCAGCTGGCCCCACACTTCATCGGCGCATATGGCCATAAAACCGCCAAAACACCCAACATAGATGCGCTGGCGGCGCGGGGGGTGCGGTTCGATGCGGCCTATTGCAATTCGCCGCTTTGCGCGCCCTCAAGGTTTGCTTTCATGTCGGGCCAGTTGGTCAGCCGGATCGCGGCCTATGACAATGCCTCTGAATTCCGAGCCAGCGTGCCAACCTTTGCCCATTACCTGAAATCACTGGGGTACCGCACCTGCCTGTCCGGCAAGATGCATTTTGTCGGCCCCGATCAGATGCACGGGTTTCAGGACCGCATCACCACGGATATCTATCCTGCGGATTTCGCCTGGACCCCCGATTGGGAGGCCCATGATGAGCGGATCGACAAGTGGTACCACAACATGCAGACGGTCAAGGAAAGCGGCGTGGCCGTCGCCACCTATCAGACCGACTACGATGACGAGGTTGAGTTCGCCGCCCGAAGGTGGCTGATAGACCGGGGCCGCGATCATGCCGCGGGGCGGGCTACGCCGTTCTGTTTGGTGGCCAGCTTTATCCACCCGCATGACCCCTATGTGGCCAAGCCGGAATTCTGGGATCTCTACAACGATGATGAGATCGACATGCCCGAAGGGCTGCCTTTGGACCAGCATGACCCGTTTTCACGCCGGGTAATGGAGGGGATCGAGGCCTCGACCGTCGCACTGACCGAGGAAGAGGTCCGCCGCGCCCGTCGTGCCTATCTGGCCAATGTCAGCTATTTCGACAGCAAGGTCGGCGCGATGGTCAAGGCGTTGGAGGAGACCGGCCAGATCGACAACACGGTGATCATTGTGACGGCTGATCACGGGGACATGCTGGGTGAGCGAGGGTTGTGGTACAAGATGACCTTCTTTGAACACTCGGCTCGGGTACCGCTGATATTTGCCGGTCCCGATGTGGCGCAGGGATCGGTTTCCAATGCCTGTTCCCTTGTCGATCTGTTGCCGACATTTCTGGAACTCGCCGGGGGTGGGCGCGATATGCTGGGCGAGCCTATCGATGGCCGATCCCTCATGCCCCTTGCGCGCGGCGAACCTGCAGCAGAGGACGAAGCGATTGCTGAATACTGCGCCGAGATGACGCCCTGGCCCGTTTTCATGATCCGGCGAGGAACGTTGAAGTACATCCATTGCGACGTGGACCCGCCGCAATTATATGACCTGACCCGCGACCCTGAGGAACGGACCAATCTTGCCGTTCACCCGGATTATGCAGCCGTTGCCGCCGGTTTCGCGGCTGAGGTGGCCGAGCGTTGGGACAGTACCGCGCTGCGGCAGGACGTCATGCGAACCCAAAAATCCCGCCGCGCCCTGCATGCCGCGATGGAGGCAGGTGCGTGCGAGCCATGGGACTATAACCCGCCGCGTGATGCCAGTCAGGAATATGTGCGCAACCATATGGATTGGACTGTGGCCGCCGCGCGTTATCGCTATCCGCCCACCGAAGAAACATCATGATGGGCATGCAGACAGGCAAAGTGGCGCTTGTGACCGGTGGGCGCGGCGGCATTGGACGCGCCATCGTTGATCGGCTGACACAGGAAGGGGCGGTCGTCTACGCAGCAGACCTCAGCGAAAGCGGCTCGATGTCAAATGCGGGTGAGTCGGCGAGCCGTTTTGTCCAGCTGGATGTTACGTCGGAACCCGAAACCATCGCCGCGATGGGGCAGGTTCGCAAGGAACAGGGTAAGCTGGACATTCTGGTGAATGCCGCAGGGATCGAGATCGAAAAGACCATCGAGGAGACCACCCTTGAAGAATGGAACCGCTCTTTCGCGGTCAACGTGACCGGCACGTTTCTGACCTCGAAACATGCGCTGCCCCTGATGCGGGTAGCCGCGAAAGAGGGTCACTCGGCATCACTGATCAATTTCGGTTCATATGACGGGTTCATCGCCGATCCCGGTCTGGCCGCCTATTGCGCCACCAAAGGGGCCGTTCACGCGCTGACCCGGGCCATGGCCTGCGATCATGGGCCGGAAGGTATTCGGGTCAATGCGATCTGTCCGGGGTATATCGACACGCCCATGCTGCAGAGCTTTTTTACCGGTGACGGGTCGGGCGGGGGTGGCCAGACCATCGATCAGTTGCAGCAGGCGGTCCGCGACGTGCATCCCATGCGCACCTACGGCACGCCGCAGGATATCGCAAACCTCGTCAACTGGTTGGCCAGCGACGAGGCGCGCTATGCCAGCGGCCAGCTCTGGGTTCTGGACGGCGGGCTGAGCGCGCAGGTTCAGCAGATGCGGCTATGATGCGGCTGGCTGGAAAGCGGGCTTTTGTCACCGGCGGACGCCAGGGGATCGGACGCGCCATTGTCGAGGCTTTTCTGACCGAAGGCGCAGAGGTGACCACCTGTGGGCGCGGGGCAGGGCCGGCGGATTTGCCCTGTGATTGGCTGAGCCTTGATGTAACTGACCCGGCTGCAGTGGATCAGGCGGCCCATCATCTGGGTGCTTTGGATATCCTGGTGAACAACGCGGGGGTGCAGGTCGAAAAGACAGTGACCGACAGTACAGATGCGGATTGGAGCCTGGTTGTCGATGCGAACTGCCGGGGCGTTTTTAACTGTTGCCGGGCTTTCATCCCGACCATGCAACCCGGTGCAAGCATCATCAATATCGGCTCAATTTCGGGTCAGGTCGCGGACCCGTGCATGGCGCTTTACAACGCGTCAAAAGCCTTTGTTCACGGGCTGACACGCTCCATCGCTGTGGATCATGGCCCGGAAACTCGGTGCAATGCCATTTGCCCGGGCTGGATCAACACAGGCATGCTAGAAGCCGGGTTCGACCTTGCAGACAATCCCGCTGCCGCAAAACGCGACGCGATTGCGCGGCATCCTGCGCGCCGGTTCGGCCAGCCGCGTGATATTGCATCAATGGCGGTTTGGCTGGCGTCAGACGAGGCAGGTTTTGCCACCGGTCAGCTTTTCACTGTCGACGGGGGCATGACCGCCGCGTCCCCCCTAAATCCCGGGTTATTTTGATGTCTGATGTCTCGCATACAGCTGTTCTTGGGGGCGGAGTGATCGGGGCCAGCTGGGCGGCCCTGTTTCTGGCCGCAGGCCGCTCGGTCACCGTGTATGACCCCGCACCGGACACCGAAGAAACCATCCGCGCCGCGATCGAAAACGCCTGGCCCACTTTGGACAAGTTGGGACTGACCAAGCGCGGCACACCAGACGCGCTGTATTTTGCGACCACCGCTGCTGAGGCGGTTGAGGGCGCGGCTTTCACGCAGGAAAACGTGCCCGAACGCGCCGGGATCAAACGCGCGCTTTATGCCGAAATCGAGCCCGCCTTAGGCGCGGATGCGATTGTCTCCAGCTCCACGTCGGGAATGACCTTAGAGGCCTTGCAGGCCGGTTGGGCCGACCCGGCGCCGTTGGTCCTGGGCCACCCTTTCAACCCGCCTCATCTGATCCCATTGGTGGAGCTGACAGCAAATGACCGGACAGGGCAGGGCGTATTGGAGCGTACAGAGGCATTCTATCAGGATATCGGAAAGGTCACGATCCGGATCAATAAGGGAATGCCCGGCCATGTGGCCAACCGCCTGCAAGCCGCCGTCTGGCGCGAAGCGGTGCATATGGCGGTGGAAGGCGTGGCCTCGGTCGAAGACATCGACAAGGCAATGTGGGCCGGCCCGGGTCTGAGGTGGGCGGCCATGGGTCCTACGATGCTGTTCAACCTCGGTGCGGGTGATGGCGGCCTGCGCGCATTTTGCGACCATTTCCGCGATACGTTCAACGGGTGGTGGGACGATCTGGGTCAGCCCCACCTCACGGATGAGGTCATCGAGACGCTGGTGCAGGGTGTTCAAAGCGAAGCAAACGGCCGATCCACTCGGGAACTGGCGGCAGAGCGGGACGCATTGATCGTGGCAATGCAAAGATCGTTGAGCGACTTGCGAACCTGATCGAGCGGTCAAACCCCTGCGTTGCGGATCAACTATCAGAAGGGTTTCAAATCAAACTGGAGTGTGAAGAAATTCGCCACAGAACTGAAAGTTGATTGTGAACTGCGGCCATCTTCGTCCGTGGTCATCGTCACAAACTGGCCGGGCAATAGCGCTGTGTCGGTTCGTCGAATTTCAGCGGGTTCAAAAGGCGGTTTTGGTCGAGTAAAACCGGTGGAACAGAGCTCAAAAAAACGGGCAACCCCATGACTTTGCAACACTGGAGCAACGCGATCCTTGATCGGCTTGAGGCTGAGGGAAAGCAGATCGAAATCAAGGACGGCGCTCGGCTGTTCGCCCCTGGAGCCTATGGTGAGGTGTTCCTGATCGTGCGGGCGGGTATTGTTCGTGTTGAACAGACCAGCCCATCTGGCCGCACAGTCGTTTTGTATCGTGTGGGGCCGAATGAAAGCTGTGTGATGACGACCTCATGCATGCTGTCCGACATACCTTATTCCGGGTTTGGCTATGCCGAGGGGCCCGTGACTGCGCTGGCCATCGGTCGGGAACGGTTCAACACGTTGCTGGCCGAGGATGAGGCGTTTCGGGCGGCTGTCTTTATGGCCTTTTCGCAGCGCATAGTCGAACTGTCCCAGGTCATTGATGACCTGCTGTTGAACCGGATGGATCAGAAGCTGGCGCTTTGGTTGCTGGAGCGCAGCGCGGATGCGCCAGAAATCCATACCACGCATCAACGCATCGCAACCGAGCTTGGCAGCGCGCGCGAGGTCATGTCCCGTATCCTCAAGGATTTTGAACATCGCGGATGGGTGTCGCTGGAACGGGGGGTGATCCATTTGCAGGACCGCGCAGCCCTGCGGTTTCATGCCAAAACTGGGTCTGTGTGATCTGGTCACATATCGCCCGCGGGAAACCTGCGATTCTCCGGTCAGATGATCAAGGAGATTCGACCATGCAATTCACATCCAATGTAGGCTCGATTGACCGGGTGTTGCGTTTGATTCTGGGCTTTGCCCTGATCGTTCTGGCGTTGACCGGAACCATTGGGCTTTGGGGTTGGCTGGGCGCGGTATTCGTTGTGACGGCCTTCATCAAGTTCTGCCCGATCTATGCAATGCTGGGTTTGTGCACTGACAAAAAGGCCAGCCAATGACAGGGCGTGTCTATCCGTCACGGCGGTCGATTCTGAAACTGGGATTGGCCAGCGCCTTGTTTGGCTCGCCTTTGCTGGCTGCCAATCCGATAGAAACCAAGGTCGATCCGGGGCAATTGTCGGATCGGCAACGCACCCCGCTGGGGCTGTATCTGACCCCATCCGAGGCACATAACGCGTTGCAGCGCGATCCGGACATCCTGTTCGTGGATGTGCGCGATCCAATCGAGATTTCGTTTGTCGGCCATCCCGAGGGCTTGGACAAGATCATCCCGCTGGGTCTTGTGACACATCAGGTGGACCCGGTCAGCGGTCAATACCGGATGCGGAACAACGCCAATCTGGTGGTGGAATTCGATGCTGTTCTGACCGAACAGGGAAAATCCAAAGACGAACCGATCTTTGTCACCTGCCGGTCTGGCGCGCGATCGGCGGTTGCTGTGCGCTTGTTGGCCCAGGCGGGCTACACGAATGTCTGGAACCTGATTGAAGGGTTCGAGGGCGACAGGGACGCTTCTGGTCGCCGCTCAGTCAACGGGTGGCGCAACGCCGGATTGCCGTGGGGCTATCAGTTGGAGCCCGGCGTTGCGTGGCAAGGGTCACGCTAGATTGGCCGCTTTTGAGGGGCAGGGTGGCCTTTGACCACTTTTGCCCCCGTAAGCGTGGCCAGGGCAGGGGCCAGATACGGGTGAATGAAAACAAAGCCTTTGGCCTGCAACACATTAGGCAGGACACGCTGACCGCTCAATAGGGTTTCGCGCCCCATTTCACCTGCAAGCGAAGTGATCAACCAGCCGGGTGCCCGCAAAAAGACAGGGCGGCGCAGTGCCCTGGCCAGTGCGCGGGTGAAATCGGAGTTTCGCACCGGATGAGGGGCCGTTGCGTTGACAGGGCCACTGATATCCGGGCGCGACAGGGTAAAGGCGATGGCCCGCACAAGGTCATCCAATTCAATCCACGGCATCCATTGCCGCCCGTCCCCCAATTGGCAACCGCCGCCAAACTCGAACGGGGTCAGCAGGCGGCCCAGTATTCCGCCCTGAACGCCCAGAACAAGCCCAATGCGCAAGTAGACAACGCGCACCCCTTGCTCTGCGATCGCGCTGGCCGCCGTTTCCAATGCGTCACAGACCTGATGCACAAAGGCGGGGGAGGGGGGTGCGGCCTCGGTCAGAGGCTCGTCACCCCCAAGCCCGTACCAGCCAACCGCCGATCCGTTGATCAGGCTGGACGGTTTGTGGTTCAGCCGTCGGATCAGGGCATTCAGTGCCTGCGTTGTATAAACCCGCGACTGGATGATGCGCTTTCGCTTGCGGGCCGTCCACAACCCATTCGCCACAGGTTCTCCGGCCAGATTGATGATGGCATCAAAGCGTTCCGTAGTGCTGATCTGGCTAAGATCAGAGATCAGACGCACCGGGTGGGGCAGGCCCTCGGCCCGGCATGGGTTGCGAGTCAGAATGGTGACGTGATGCCCCGCCACGACCAACGCCTGCACCAACCGTTGGCCAATAAAGCCGGTCCCTCCGGTGATCAGCAGGTGCTGATGGGGCGCCAGGCTTGCGACCAGTGCCGCAGGTTCGCCAGTGACCAGCCGCGCGCTGCGTTCAGCGGCCATAAAATCGCGCAAGCTGAACAGACCGACACCCAGCGCGGCCAGCGTGGCCATTGCGCTCCAACCCCCATAGCTGACCAGTATCAGGGCCGAAGGCAGGGCGGACCACGCCCAAAGATAGGGCGCGGCCAATGCCAGAATGGCACCATAGTTCAGCGCCAGAAGGGTATGGTTGACCCGCTCGGTGGCGGGCAGACGGCGGGTCAGATCCTCTTCTACGAAATCTCAAAGGGTGATCAGCACCTCAAGGATCAGGATCGCGGTCAATGCGATGGCAAATGCGCCATGAGGCTCAAACCAGGCCAGAGACAGGAAGATGACCGCATAGAAGGCATTGCGGATCGCATGCAGGCGCAGCTCGGTCTTTTGTGAAGGACGCCAGGCCAACCTTTCTGTGCCTTCATGATGCACCAGAGTGTCAAACGCGCCCATGAAAATCTGGATGGAGATCAATGTCCAAAGCAGGGGGTTGTCCATGGTAAATCCTTATCTGTCGTGAAAAAGGGCGTCTTGCCGGATGAGTTCTCCGAACAGGCGGCCGTGCAGGGATAGGGAAAACAGGAATTGCCCATTGCCCTTGTCCTCATGCGTTATGGTCAGATGACCGGGTTGCAACCAACGGGGCAGCCGCATCTTGCGGGACCCGATGTGCAAAAAGTAATGCACGCTGTGAAAGCGGATACCTTTGGGATTTGCGCTGACCCGCAGGGCCATTCCAATACCGGCCCCGATGTATTCCTCGATCCCAGTTGGACCTGCGAAGCGTTTTGAACTGTGTATAACCTGCGGGAACCCTCCTTTGCGGCCGTATTGGCGTACCCAGAACTGGCCACAGCCCGCGCGATCTTCAGTCACGGTGACAATAGCGGGTTGCCCGACGCAGGTTGTGTCAATTGGCAGGGGGCCACCGATCAGCCTGGCGATTTGCGCCAATACCTTGCCCATGAATGACATGCGCATGGACATCACCTTGCCCTGGTAAACCACGCTTGCGCCATCGCTCAGGCGGTGGCCAAACCGGCGCTGTACGGATCGGGGCAGAGTGGACCATGCGGCGGCACCGATCAGGTCGCGAAAGCGGGTGTCTTCGGTTCCGACTGCATGTCGCGAGAAACTGTCTTGGTACATCATTCAATATCTCCTGATATTTCTGTATAAACAGAAATAAGTATCCAAAATTTTTTACGTCTTGGTTTTCTTTCCACCAATTTTCAAAAGAGAGACGACCTTGTCGCCCATTTTCATCAAGGTCGAGAGTTTGGATTTCGGCACAGACAACATCTGATCCGACCATTTGTCTGCGGTGTTCAAAAAGTCTTGCATGTTCTGCATACGCTCAAGCACGACGGGATTCAGATTCCGTTCCGTCTCGGCCTGCGACACGCACAAATCAATGGCGCGCATCGCGGGGTCAATCTCGCGCTCTTTGCGGCCTTTGGCGATGAGCAGGGCCATCTCCCAAACGTCGGTTTCAGCGCCAAAATGCTCGCGTCGATCACCGGGAACCGGAACACGGTGGATCAGCCGCCATCCGACCAGTTCCTTGAGCGAGTTTGATACGTTCGACCGGGCAATGCCCAACTCTTGCGAGATTTGTTCGGCATTCAAAGGCGTATCGCTGAGGTACAAGAGCGCGTGAATCTGCGCGACCGAACGGTTCACGCCCCATTGGCTGCCCATGTCGCCCCAATATAAAATGAATTTGGATCGGGCGGACGATTCGGATATATCTGTTATTTCTGTCATAACAGAAATTAAGGGCAGGTCGATAACGGAGTCAACACCCAGACGTTCGGTTGACGTTTGCTGCCGTCAAAGGCGGGATGGTCAGGTCACGACGATGCTCTTTACAAGTATACAAAAATATCCCATAAAAGGGATATTCAGGTATACTTGATCTATGAAAAGCACAGACGCGCATCGGATTTTATCAGATTGGGGACGTAAGGGCCGGGTGGTCTTTACCACAGCTGACTTGCGCAAATTGTTCCCGGATGACACGGATCGGGCTTTTCGCAAGGGGCTTGAACGCCTGATAAAGTCGGGTGACCTCGTGCGGGCGGCCAATGGTGTTTTTGTCCATACCAGATCAAACAGGACAGGCGTCGACCTTATCGAAGAGATCGCTGTCGCCATCCGCAGGGGCAGCTATTGTTATCTCAGCCTGGAATCTGCTTTGTCGGAGTATGGTATCATTTCTCAGATACCACTGGCGGGAATTACTGTGATGACCACAGGCCGGTCCGGGGTATTTCAAACCCCTTTTGGCCGCATAGAGTTCACGAACACCAAGCGCAGCCCCTTGGACATTTTGGAAAACACGGTGGATGTGGGTCGGCCCTTGCGTCTTGCCACACCTACCGCCGCTCGGCGGGATTTGCTGCGTGTCGGGCGCAACACGCATTTGATTGATGAAGAGGCCTATGAAGACGTGATGAACGATGGTTGAGCAGGTTGACCTGAAGGCGTTGGTTACGCTGGCCCTAAGGGAACAGCCTGACATGGCCGGCCTTGCGCCTGTCGTGACCAAAGAGCTGATACATTATGAAATCCTGTGGTGTCTGGATCGCGAGGGTTTCCTGAAAGATCTGGTGTTTCATGGCGGGACTGCCCTGCGTCTGTGTTATGGTGGCAACCGGTTAAGTGAGGACTTGGATTTCACCGGAGGACCGGACTTTAGTCAGGCGCAAATCGACGGCGTTGGGGCGGCGCTCGAAAAACATCTGACGGCCCGGTATGGGCTTGAGGTGTCGGTGCGCGATCCAAAGGCGCGGACTGAGGATGGCCGACCCGTCGAAGTGGACACCTGGCAGATCTCGGTCATTACGGATTCCGGCCGAAGGAACCTGCCGCGGCAGAAGATCAAGATCGACATCGCAACAATGGTTGCGCAGACCCGCGATGCCCAAGCCATCCTTAGCAATTACCCGGTGCTCCCGACCGGTCTTGGAAATCTTCTGGTTCCCACGATGAGCAAGGACGAGATATTTTCGAACAAGCTCGTCTCGCTTCCGGCGTCTGTGCATCAAAGGCGCATTCGCTTTCGCGATATCTGGGACCTTGGCTGGCTGCAACAAAATCAGGCTACGCTGAACCCCGATTGGCTTAGGGCACGGGTCGATGAATTTGGTCTTCAGGATTACCCCGAGCGCATAGACAGGACGAAATCCATGTTGCCCGCGTATTTGCAGGAAGGCGCGTTTGCTTCGGAGATGCGGCGGTTCCTGCCGCAGGACGTCGCATTGCGTACCATCGAGGACAGGGATTTTTTGACCTATCTGGAACGGACCGTTTCCGATTTGTTGGACAAAGCAGTGCGGGCCTATACTGGTGAGACGGCTGCCCAGGCGGACGCAATCCGGTTCAGGATGTAGGATTCACTGCAAACGCACACTGCCCGCGGTAAAAGACGGTCAGAGGCGGTTATCCCCAATTGTTTCGATCAGCGGTTGCAAGTGGGCCTCGTAGCGGCGCCATTTCTCTTTTGAGGTGGCATAAAGCGGCTGGCGTACTTGCTGAACGCTGGCCGTGCGTACCCGGCGTTTTCCAGTGTAAAACTCAAGGCAGTTGTCCGACCATTCCAGCCCGCAAAAATCGGTGATTCCGCGCGCGACCGTGTCAATGTCGTCGACCAGATCCTCGTACCGGATCGTATGAATTGCGCCCTCGGGCAGAACAGCCTGCCAGTGCTGCATCAGCCGCACATAAGAATTATAATACTGACCCAGCTCAACCTGATCATAGCTGTGTAGCTGGCTGCGTTCGAACAGGCGGGTGTAGCAGGACAGGCAGATATCCAGCGGATCGCGGGTGATGTGAATGATGCTGGCATTGGGCATCAACGCGTGGATCAGACCGACCAATTGGAAATTCGCGGGCATTTTGTCGACAACATGCGGCGCATCGGCGCCAAGCCGCGTGAGCATGGCGACGTAATCCTCGGCCCGCCGGGTCAGGTCAGCGCCTGTCATACCCGCAATTGCCTGCGGGACATTGGTGCGCCCGTCGGGCAGGTTGCCGAAAAGCTGCTGCAGATCGTTCAACTCGCCAGCCCCTGTGACCAGCGGATGGGCGTCCAGAATGGATTCCGTCAGAGTGGTGCCAGAGCGGGGCATGCCCAGTACAAAGATCGGCTTCGCGCTTGGAATGGCGCTGCGGCGCAGTTCGGCGATGCGATCTGCGTTGAAAGTTGCGATCAGAGCCTCGGTTAGCTTTTCGGTCTCGGCCGGATCGTAGTCGATCAGCGACCGTTTCAGCTTGGCCCCTTTTTCGAACTGCGCGAACGCCTCGTCATAGCGTTTGAGCTTTTCATAACTGTCGCCCATCGCGAAATGATAGGATACGGCCTTTTGCGGCAGCATTGCGTCGGCCTTTGGTAACGCGGCCTCAAGCGCCTGAAAGACGGGGCTGTCTTCGGTGATCTTGTCCAGCCGCACCAGCGCGATCTGTGCGCTCAGCGGATCATCCGAGGCGTCAGCTGCTGCATTGAACACTGCGCGCGCGCTGTCGAAGTCGCCCTGTTCCATTGCCAGATGCCCCAGAGCCAGCCGGCTGGAGGTCATGTCCGGTTTGAGCTCAAGCGCTCTGTTATAAAGGCGCTTGGCGGCCTCTACGTCCCCCAGATGCGCCTTGACCAAAGCCATTTGATGACAGGCGGCGGCGTTATCAGGGTCCAGCGACAGGGCCTGCTCGACTTCGATCAGGGCCAGTTTCGGATGGTTCTTTTCAAACAGAACCTGCGAGAGGCCCACAAAGCTGTCGGCTTTCTTTCCATCCAGGGAAATCGCATTGCGAAATGCGTTCTCGGCCTTGTCCAGATCGCTTTGCAGCATGAAGATCCGGCCGAAATTGCGATGAAGCTCGGGATCGTGCGGTGCGGATTTGGCGTGGGATTGGGCCACGGAACGCGCCGCCTCCACGTCTTCGAGTTCGATCAGGACGGAAATCAGGTTATTTGCCGTCTCGGAGGAGGCCGGGTTGATACGCAGGGCCTGCCGGTACCGCTCGGTCGCTTTGGCACGATCACCCAGATCGCGGGCGATACTGCCGAGGTTATTCAGTGCGCGGTCAAATTCCGGCGATATAGCCAGGGCCCGTTCCTGCGCCTGGCGGGCCGATTCCAGCTCTTCAAGGTCGTAGTAGACCAAGCCAAGGTTCGAATGCGCGGCGGCATGCCCCGGGGCCAGACGTACCGCCCGCTCACCAGTGGTCCGGGCTTGGTCCAGCTGTCCTGCGCTGCGCAAAATCTCGGTGTAATTCGCCAGGTAATTTGCATTGTCGGGGCGCAGTTGAATGGCTTGCGCCACCGCCTTGACCGCCGGATCGCTCTGGCCGGTCTGGAACGCAATAAGCCCCAGCATATGATGCGCGTCCGCGTGGTTGGGTGCGGTTTTGACGATTTCAGACAACAACGACACCGACTGTTGCAGCGCGCCTTTCTCATAGTGCGACATGGCCATCGCAAAGGCGTCCTGAATCGAAATCCGCTGCTGCTGCGCCGTCATGGATCGGCCTCCTCAAACCCGTTGCCCAATTGATTTGGGTGGTCGCTTATTACGCGTCAATTCATGGCTGGTAAACCAGCCCCGGCCCAGCGTCCATCGCTTTGAGTGTCAGGTTTGCCTCACCTGATGCCAGGCGTGAGGAATCCGGTGCTTGGGCAACTGCTCGCCTGCGCTGACAAGGTCGCCGACGCCTTTGCCGACTTCGACAATCCGCCCTGCAAAGGGCGAGCGCAGGATCGAGTTCTGTTCACGAGCGCAGGATCGAGTTCTGTTCAATCGCCTGTTGCAGGATCTCAATCTCGTGCTGCGCGTTGTCGACGCTTTGGGTCAGATCGGCAATTTCCTGAGTGTTTCAAGCCCGGCGCGGCGCACGATGATGCTTTCGCCGGTGACTGTGGTCGGGGTTGAGCCATACCAGCCCCATACCAATCCTGCGGTGATCAGTATGCCCAAACCGGTTAAGTCAAACCCGGATTTCGGCGGGATCACCGAACCAGCGTGTCCAGCTTATCAGCCGAAGATAGACGGTCGAGCGCGGCAGCACGGTAGATTTGTTCTTATCCCGATATATTTAACATAATACGCGTTACCCGATATACGCGATAGTTGACCGGATCACGGCGATCCATCATCCTGCACAGACAAAGACTGGCCCGGCGCTGAGATTTTGACGTTGCGGTTATGAATTTCAGCAAGGTCATATTATGCCCGATATTTCGCAAAAGCAGTATGTGTTGGACACACACAGGCTGCGTGATCCTGAACAGACGTTGCAGATCGTCGAACCGTTTCTCAAAACCATGGGCATTACCCGGATCGCAAACCTGACCGGGCTGGACCGGATTGGATTACCGACTGTTATGGTGTCCCGTCCCAATTCGAGGTCCGTCGCCGTATCGCTGGGCAAAGGGTTGTCCTTGGTGGCCGCCCGAGCCTCGGGCGTGATGGAGGCGGTTGAAGCGTGGCATGCCGAACGTGTTCAGGCCCCGCAGCGTCTGGCCCGGTTTTCAGATCTGAACGAAGAGGCATCCGTGGTTGACGTCGCGGGCCTGCCCCGGGTGACGGGTGGGCGATTTGATCCGAACCGCGATACACTTTGGGTTCAAGGCACGGATTTGGCCGCGGATCAGCCGTGTTGGGTGCCGCTGGAAATGGTGGATACGGATTATACGACGTCGCCACCTGCCGGAGGGCAAGGCGCTTTCCCACGCACGACCAACGGGCTGGCCTCGGGCAATAACCGGATCGAGGCCACCTGCCACGCAATTTGCGAACTCATTGAGCGGGATGCCACTACCCTATGGAGTCATCAGCCGGGCCTGCCACGTCTTGATCTGAGCAGCGTTGACCATCCGCTCTGCCTTGAAGCGATCGGCATGATCAAAAAGGCAGGGTTGGAGATTGGGGTTTGGGACACGACCTCGGACATCGGGGTTGCGTGTTTTCGCTGTGTGATCTGCGAGTCCGACGGACAGCCGGGGCATATCGGGATCGGGGATGGCTGCCACCCGGATCGGGCCATCGCCTTTCTGCGCGCCGTGACCGAGGCCGCCCAGACGCGGCTGACATATATCTCGGGTGCGCGTGATGATCTGGACCCGGCTGAGTTTACCGATCAGGCGAAAACAGAGCGGGCCCAATACATACGCGATCTGATCGACGACACCAAAGCGGATCAGAGCTTTCTTGACTGTCCTTCCATTGCGACAGGCTCTTTCGAAGAGGACCTTGCCGTGCTGTTGCAACGGCTGGCTGCGGTTGGGATCACGCAGGTTGTCTCGGTCGATCTGTCGCGGCCCGAGTTTGACGTTGCCGTGGTGCGTGCGGTTATCCCGGGTCTTGAGGCCCCCCATGACGATCCCGATTATGTAGCGGGCCCCCGGGCCGAGCGTATTCTGGCAGGTCAGTTATGAAGCCCGTTGTTTTTGTCGGCCCTACCCTGTCGCCCAAGGCCGTGTCCCAGCATTTGGATGCAAGGCTGTTGCCGCCTGTCCGGCAAGGGGATGTCTATCGGGTGGTCAAAGAAAACCCTCCGGCCATAGGCATTATCGATGGGTTTTTCGACGGCGTGCCCTCGGTCTGGCACAAGGAAATTCTCTGGGCGATGGAACAGGGCATCCCCGTGTTTGGCAGTGCAAGCATGGGCGCTTTGCGCGCCGCCGAACTGGCTGATTTCGGTATGATCGGTGTTGGTGCCATTTTTGAGGATTACCGCAGCGATGTGCTGCAGGATGATGACGAAGTGGCCGTTCTGCACAGCCCGGCTGAGCTTGGGTTTCAACCTCTCAGCGAACCCATGGTGTCGATCCGGGCCACGGTGGCAAAGGCCCAAAGCGACGGTGTATTGCCGCCCGATACAGCCACGCAAGTGCTAAGCCGCGCAAAGGCATTGCACTATCGCGAACGCATCTGGTCGGATATCCTTGGGTCCCTTCAGGATCAGCCAGGCGTGGATGATTTTGCGCACTGGCTGAAAGATGGGCGCGTTGATGCAAAGGCGACGGATGCGGTCGCCATGCTGCAAAAGATGGCTGATCATTTGGCAGGCACTCCCCTGCCCCCCATTGACACGGTCCGAACCGAACCAACGGTGATGTGGAAGGCGCTGCGGTCGCGCGTCGATGGAGAAACCGCATCAGATGCGGATGCCGTGATCGATGAGCTGCGGCTGCGGCCTGACCTTTATACCTCATTTCGCGACCGCGCCGTTTTGGCGCTGCTGGCCCGCGAAGAGACCACCCGACGCGGTCAGACGCCCGACCGTGCCGATCTGATCCGACAGATGGAGGCCCATCGCGGCGCCGCGGGTTTGACACGACGCGCTGATCTGATGGGCTGGATCGAAGACAACGATCTGACCCCCGAGCGCTATGAGGCAATGTTGACTGAAAGTGCCCAGACCGAGGCCGCCATCGCCGCGCGGGCCAACAGGTTACAGACGCAGCTGTTGACCCAGCTACGTCTGTCGGACGACTATCCAGAATTGCGCGACCGGGCCCGGAACAAGGCCCGATACACCGGTTCCGCCGGTCAGTCCGACGTGGATCGGTTAAGCCTTTTGGTTTGGTATTTTGAATCTCATCTTGACCAGGAGGTGCCCGATGATCTTGACTCTTACGCAGTGGCGCTGGGTCTGACCGGGCGCGATGCGTTTTATGAATTGATAAAAGCCGAGTATTTGTATCGCCAGAGGTCCTGCGACTAGGGGCCCGGCACCGGAGGGTATTACATGCACGACCCTGATCAGATCGAGGAGGAGCCGGGAACCCGGTTTTTACTTTACCCTCAGTCTCCTTTTCTGGAACCCGATGCACCGCTGGAACTTGTCGAAATTTCCGCCCCGCAGGGCAGTATTGGCCCGGGTCCGTCAGGCCCGCGCATGTACACGGTCAACCCGGTCGGAAAAACCACGCCCTATGGGGCGATTGTTCCGGGGCCCAACAGACCCGGTATGTATCTACCCCCCTGGGATGGATACATTCATCCCCCTGCCATGCCGGATGAGCTTGGCAATTTCATCCATATAGATCCGTCCGATCCCGCATTCGAAGCGGCCCATCTGTTTGGCTCGGCCCATTTTACCATGGATGTCTGGCAAGGCTATTTCGACCGCCCGATCCCCTGGCATTTCGCGCGGGATTTCGACCGGCTGGAGTTATCGCTGCTGCCCAGCCTCGACAATGCGCATATCGGATGGGGCTTTCTGGAAACCGGGGGAACACATGAACATGGGAATGAATACCGCCCCTACAGTCTGAACTTCGATGTGGTCGCGCATGAAATCGGGCATGCCATCATTTACAGCGTGATCGGAATGCCCTCGGACGGGGATGCGGGGGGTGAGTATTACGGGTTTCATGAATCTGCCGCAGATTTGGTGGCTTTGCTGGCGTCGTTGCATTTCGGGTCCGTGGTTGACGCATTGTTGGAGAACACGAAGGGAAACCTGTATTCGTTCAATCGTCTTAGCCGCTTTGCCGAATTGTCGGACAACGCCCAGATCCGTATGGCGGCCAATACCCGATCGCTGTCAGAGTTCGCTTCAGGATGGTCCAGCGAACACGCGCTGTCAGAACCGCTGACCGGAGCCATGTTCGACATATTTGTCGATATCTATCACGAACGGCTGCTGGTGCATGACCTGATCTCGGCCGAAGAAGAACACCTGTCTGACCAGTTGGAGGACTCGCCCAATTACAGCGAGGTGATGCAGGGCATTTTTGACGCCAGGTATGCAGAAAACCCCGAAGGGTTTCGCGTCGCTCTGCTTGAGGCGCGGGATTACCTTGGCACCTATCTGGCCGATGCATGGGAACGTCTGGATGCGGATATGCTCAGCTATTTCGGGGTAGAAAAAGCGCTGTTGGCCGTTGATCAGGAAATCACCGGCGGTGCCTTTCGCCGCATCATCGAAGGGAACTTTCGAATGCGCGATATCGGCCTGACAACCGCAGGACCGCGCGTGCCTGATCCCGAAGAAGACAGCCACTCAAACTCGGTCCGTACGCAGGTGCCGGGTGAATGACCAATTCCCTTTATTTTTGAACCGTTTTGTGGCATGCAAACCTAGGATGATTTTTGGATAATAAGCCCGGATTTTCTTGTTCGGGTGCATTTTAAAAAGGGGGAGATGAGGGTTCGGACTCCGTCGCTCCCACAATTGGGAGAGAGTGTTATGTCTGAGTCCCTTCTCAGTTTTTCAGAAGTGTTATTGTTTGGGCGAACAGTCGAAGAGATTAAAATCGACACGCAGACCAAGGTAAAAGCGGCGACCACGGCACCGCTCGACCCTTTGCAGGGTGACACCGTCGATGGTGTGCCGCTGAATGCCGGGGATCGTGTGCTGGTCAAGAACCAGGCCAAAGAGTCAGAGAACGGCATCTACACAGTTGCAGATGACGGTGACAATTCATGGTTCAACAAAACGCAATTCAAACGCGGCACGGTCATCAAGGTTAGACGTGGTACCCAGAAAGGTCTTTGGTTACAGGATGGTAACTTTGGTCTGGGCGAACAGAAATTCAAAGAAACGGACAAGCCCGGAAAACGGCGCGGTCAAAACAATCATTTGGCCGAACAACTGGATGATGATGCCCGGTTCGCCAGAATTTATGGCTTTGCCTATGAAGGCACGTACTATGAATTGCCTGAGCCCTGCATTTTCCTTGTGCATGGTGAGGGTGAAACAGCCACGATGGATAACGCGCCAGACACTCAAGGGGCTCGTGCGCCTGTCTCGCCCACTCTTTCAGGCGTTGCTTCTGCCGAGTACCAGATGGCCAACGATATCCGCGTCTGGGACTATGACAAGGCCGATTTCACCATCCGCATGGACGTGATGACTGGCCAGTTCGAACAGGTTCTGCTCGACATCTATTTCGGCTTTGACAGTCCTGCAATCAGCGGCGCCAAAGTATCGGGTGCCAAGGTGAGCGGTGCGAAAGTGTCCGGGGCCAAGGTCTCGGGTGCCAAAGTCAGCGGCGCGAAGGTCAGCGGGGCCAAGGCGCGCGGCGGCGACTAAGCCCGGCTGTTCAAGTTTCAGACCAAGGGCGCGTTGTTCACGCGCCCTTTTCTGTTCAGAACCCTGCCTTTTTCAGACCTTCGACAAAGTGCTGGGTGTCTTCTTCAAGACGATCCGGCAGAACCGCGCCCCAACGTTCGAGCGAGAAGTTGGGATGAGCAACCCGGTGTTTGTCCGCGATCTGACGGGCCAGGTCGGTTTGACCCAGCTGGGCGTAGCTGGCGGCCAGCATCCGCTGCCCCTCCGTCGGGTTGTTCATCTTGTTGACGGTTGCAATCACGTCGTCGTAGCGGCGCAGATTGTAGTAGGCTCCACCCAGATGCCACAGGTACTGATCCGGGAAATAGGGGTTCAGCCGCATCGCCTGCTGGATATGCGTGATCGCCGTTTCATTGTCGCCCGAATGGGCCAGAGCATCGGCAAAGTCGGAATGCATATCCGCATCGTTGGGATTAAGCGCCAAGGCCCGGCGATAAGACTGTAGCGCGGCGTCATGTTCCTTGCGGTACAGATGCACATAGCCCAGCTCTCCAAAACCGCGGGCATCGGTCGGGTCCAGCTCGATCGCGCGCTGCGCAAAGCTCAGCGCCTGATCCAGCGCGCTTGAGGGGTCCTCGGTCCAGGAATACCGCCAGTCGATATTCAGCGTACGTGACAACGCAGCGGCGGCGCGGGCATAGTTTTCATCCCGCGCCAAAGCGGACTGATAGAAATCCTGCGCTTTGCGATTGTCGTTCCGGGTGTATTTGAAAATATGATACTGGCCCTGCAACACCGACCCATATGCCTCAAGATCGGATGGGATCGACTGGATCATGCGCTGTTTTTCGTGGGATTCGATCATCACAGCTGTGGCCGCGACGATGCATTCTGTCACCTCGTCCAGAATATCGAAAATATCGTCGATCTTGCGGTCAAACCGCTCACCCCAGATGGTTCGTTCCGAGGTTGCGTCCACCAGTTCTGCAGAGATGCGAATGCGGCTGGCCGAGCGTCTGACGCTGCCACGGGCGACATAGCGCACGTTCAGCTTTTGCGCGGCCTCCTTTGGCGACATGGACTGCGTTTTGAAGAAAAATGACGAGTTCCGCGCAATGACGAAAAGATTGCGGAACTTGGACAGGTTCATGATGATGTCGTCGGTCAGACCTTCGGCAATCCAGCTGTCGGATTCGTCCCCGCCCTGGCTGCTGAAAGGCAGAATGGCGACCGAGGGCGTATCGGGGCGTTCCAGAATGTCGCCCGGCACATCCGGACGCATTGTCCCGGCCATTGTTGCCCCGGCGACCTCGCTGCGGACGCAGTAGGTCGAGACGGGCGAGAGGATGTTCTTGAGCTGCTTGGGCCCCAGAAACTCATAACCATAACGCAGCCGGTTGCAGACCTGATCATAGACAGCTGAGCTGACATAGACCCGTTCCGGTTCCGCGATTTCCTGAAGTCGGGCGGCGATATTGACGTTGTCGCCATGGATGCCGCGATCGTCGATCAGGATTTCACCCAGATGCACACCGGCCCGGAAATTGATTCGCTGATCATCGGGGCGGGATTGATTGTGCTGGCTGGCGATGCGGTGCAGCTCTACACCGAATTCCACCGCGCTGGTGGCCGTTTCGAACAGCGCCAGAACGCCGTCCCCGCGCACCTCGACCACGCGGCCCTGAAAGGCCGCGCAGGTTTCTTCCAGCTGCGTCATCAGTGATTTCAGCGCGTTATATGTATCGAGCTCATTCTCGCTCATGAGGCGAGAATAGCCGACAACATCGGCGAACAAGACCGCGCCCAGCTTTTGTGTAATTGATGGATTTGAACTTGAAGTGTTCACAATAGATACTCGTCTGGTCGTCCGTACTCGAACCCTGCCGTCATTTTATAACAAGAAATGCTTTTGCAATCTGAGAGCAAAATCACACCTGTTACGAACCATTGCCGATTTGCGGAGGCCAGGACCACGTCGATGCGTCGCCTGATCCAAACGTCACGACCGTTTTCGGGTCAAGCTCCTGCGCCAAAGCCGCGCGCCGGTCCAGCCAGTCCTGCCTGAGAATGCCGACCACGACCATATCGTGAAATGCCCCATCCGTATACCAGGCTTGCCGCATGGTCCCTTCAACCCGACATCCCAACCGTTCTACCAGATCACGGCTGATATGATTGTCATCCCGATAGTAGGACGTTAGCCGGTTCAAGCCAAGCTGCCGAAATGCGAAGTCAACCAATAGCGCGGTTGCCCGTATCGCAATTCCAAGACGCCGCGATGATTTTTCGACAAACATGGCCATGATGGCGTCGCGGTTGATGGGCGAAATCGCCTCAAGACCAGTTAGCCCAAGCAGGTCACCATTTGCCGACTCGACGACGAACCAGGATTTTCCCTTGCTGCCGGACGGGTCAAACGCATCGGACCATGAATCTTCGGTTTGGGCTTGGTTGAATGGAATGCGGGACGTGCGGTCAAATCTGGCCAGATCATCAATGTTCTGAAACCAGGGTGTAATGACCTCTAGATCCGCCTTCTCCAATGGACGCATTCTGAATACGCTGCTGGATGTATCTGGCAATGGATCAACTACCTTTAAATGAATTTTGAGAATATGGGCGCAACCCTAACACAATTATCCGAAAAACATGAAATCCCAAAATGAGTGTTCCGGCGGAATTGCACCGACCGTGGTTTTCGGGGACCAAAGCCCAAACGGAAACCGGCCCGCCTGAAACAGGCGGACCAGTCTACCGTGAGCTATATGTGTCTTTTTAGCATTTCGGGTTTCACCTTAGACAGGTAAAACCCCAAAGCTTTAGTCGTACAAAACGGCCGAGATTTTCGGGTCGTCCATGTTCGACGCGTCATAGTAGTAGAAGCCGGTGTCGATCAGTGATGGAACCTCTTCACCGTTCAGCGCGGCAACCGCTGCCTTGACCGTTTCATAGCCGATGCCAACCGGGTTCTGCGTGATCGCACCCGTCATCAGACCGCTTTTGATTGCGTCTTTCTGGGCCTTGCCGCTGTCATAGCCGATGATGACCAGACCCTCGGTGCCCAGTTCCTGCACACCGTTCACCACACCGATGGCCGAGCCTTCGTTGGTGCCGAAGATGCCATTCAGGTCCGGGTTCGCGGTCAGGATCGCCTTGGTCACCTCGGTCGATTTCAGGTGGTCACCCTGTCCGTATTGAACGGTGACAACTTCGATGTCCGGGTATTTCTCGGCCATGCGATTGACGAAACCGTCGCGGCGGTCGATCCCGGTGCGGCTGGTCTGGTCATGTGCCACAACGGCCACTTTGCCTTTGCCGCCCAGTTTCTCGGCCATCTTGTCTGCGGCCAGACCGGCCGCTGCAAGGTTGTCGGTTGTTGCGGTCGAAAGCGGGATGTCGCTGTCGACGCCACTGTCAAAGGCGATGATCGGAATACCCTTGTCATTGGCCTGCTTCAGCAGCGGGATTGCCGCCTGACTGTCCAGTGCCGCAAAGCCGATGGCCTTGGGGTTGTTGGCAAGCGCTGCCGCCAGCATGTCGATCTGGCGGTCTACCATGGTCTCGTTGTCGGGGCCTTCAAAGGTGATGGTGACGTTGTATTCATCCGCGGCCAGTTCGGCCCCTGACTTCACCGCCTGCCAGAACTGGTGCTGGAAACCTTTCGAGACCAGCGGGATATAGATATCCTCAGCTGCCGCCATCGAGGCCGGGCCCGCAATCGTGGCCGCGCTGAGCGCACCCAATAGGAAACGACGTGTAAACATGTTTTTCTCCTCCACTGTTTGTCGTTGTGTCTTTGCTTTGTTCAACCGGATTTCTTGCGCCGCGCCATGTCGGCATAGACGGCCAGAATGATGATCGCGCCGGTGACAACGGTCTGCCATTCCTGCGCCACGGACAGCACGCGCAGTCCGTTGGTCAGCACCGCCATGATCAGCGCCCCGATCAGCGTGCCCAGTATGGTGCCGCGCCCACCCGACAGGGACGTGCCGCCAATCACCACAGCCGCGATGGCCTCAAGCTCATACCCCAGACCCAGCGCTGGCTGGGCCGAGTTCAGGCGCGAAGCGATCAGGATGCCGCCGATACCGCAGATTGCACCCGCCAGAGCGTAGATGCGCATCTTCCACGCATCCGTGTTGACACCGGACAGGCGCACTGCCTCTTCGTTCGATCCCAGCGCAAATGTATAGCGGCCCAGAACCGTGCGGCTGAGGATGTAGGATGCCGCAATCGCCACCAGAAACAGGATCAGCACGCCGTTCGGGATGGGCAGCGCCGGAAACACTTCTCCGATCAGTGACCCGCGCGAGATTTGGTCGAATCCCGGCGTGTCATTGAAATAGATCGGTCGTGTGCCCGAGATGACCAGCGACAGACCCTTGAGGATCAGCATCATGCCTAGTGTGGCAATAAAGGGCGGGATTTTCATCTTGGCCACGAATGTACCCGAGCAAAGCCCGCAGAAAGCCCCCGCCGCAATCGCTGCTGCGACGCCCAGCAACAAGGGCATTCCCAGATAGGTCAGCACGACCCCCGCGATCACTGCGCAGAAGGTCATCAGCGTCCCCACGGACAGGTCGATCCCGCCGGTGATGATGACCAGAGTGGCCGCCACAGCCAAAACTCCGTTCACCGAGGTCGCCTGCAGAATCGCAATCATGTTCGAGGTTTGCATGAAATTCGGCGACGCGATTGAAAACCCGATCAGCAATGCGATCAGACTGGCGAAGGCCAGCAGCTTTTGATAGGCGCCGCTTTCCGACAGACCCGCAAGGGGTTTCTTTTTGTCGATATCCGTAGCTGTGGTCATTGGACTGTCCCTGTTACCTGCATCGCCGCCTCACGCTGGGTGGCCAGATGCATGATGTCTTCCTGAGTGGTGTCTTTTCCGCCGGGCAGGATGCCGGTCAGGCGGCCTTCGCACATCACCGCGATACGATGGCTCAGCCGCATGATCTCGGGCAGTTCCGACGAGATCACGATGATGGTCTTGCCCTGTTCGGCCAGTTCTTCGAGCAGTTTGTAGATCTCGGACTTTGCACCCACGTCGATGCCGCGAGTCGGTTCGTCAAAGATCAGGATGTCGCAATCGCGCAGCAGCCATTTTGCAATGACAACCTTTTGCTGGTTGCCGCCTGACAGCAGCCGCACCTCTTGCACATCTGACGGGGTGCGAATGCCCAGCTGGGCAATATAGCCTTTGGCGGTGGTGCTGATTTCACTGTCGTTCAGAACCCCTCCGGTCCCGGTGAACAGGTCCATCGACGCCAAGGCGATGTTGTCACGCACGTTCATACCCGTGGCCAGACCAAAATGCTTGCGATCCTCGGACAGGTATCCGATCCCGGCGCGCACGGCGTCTTTGGGCGATTTGATCGACACCTCTTTGCCATGCACCCGGATTTCGCCGCCCTCTTTCGGGTCGGCCCCGAATATGGCGCGGGCAACTTCGGTGCGCCCTGCCCCCATCAAACCGGCAAAGCCCAGAATCTCGCCCTTTTGAACGGAAAAGCTGACATCCCTGATCTCTTTACCGCGGGTCAGACTCTTGATTTCCAATGAGACCTCAGCACCCCCCAGATCGGGAACGTCCAGCGGTTCTTCGTTCACCTCGCGGCCCACCATCATCGCGATGATCTGGCTGATCGGTGTCTCGGAGGCGCCAACTGTGCCCACATATTCGCCGTCGCGCATGACGGTGACACGATCGGCGATCTGCTTCAGCTCATCCATTTTGTGGCTGATATAGACGATCCCCACGCCTTCGGCCTTGAGGCGGCGAATGATCACGAACAGCTCGGCAATCTCGGCGTCATTCAGGGCCGCAGTAGGTTCGTCCATGATCAGAACCTTGGACCGATAGGACAGTGCCTTGGCAATCTCGACCATCTGCTGTTTGGCGATGGTCAGGCTGCCAACCAGCGTTCTGGGGTCCAGATTCAGGTTCATCGAGGCAAAGATTTCGGCCGTTTGCGCATTCAGCGCGGCCTCATCCAAACGCCCAAAGCTTTTGCGCGGTTCGCGTCCGATAAAGATGTTCTGCGCCACGGTCAGATCGTTCATCAGGCTCAGTTCCTGATGGATGATGCCGATACCCAGATCCTGCGCTTCGCGCGGGGTGGTCGGACTGACCGACTGACCCCCGATCACCAGATCACCGCCATCGCGCTGATAGATGCCCGACAGGATTTTCATCAGCGTACTTTTCCCGGCCCCGTTCTCGCCCATCAGCGCGTGAACTTCGCCCGGGAACAGATCGAACTGCACGGATTTCAGCGCGTGCACGCCGGGGAAATACTTTTCGATCCCCTTCATATCGACCAGTTTTGTCATGTCTTCTCCCATATTGCCCCTCTCCCCAAGGGCGTGACGCAGGCTACATCACTGCGCCGATCTGCCAGGGCACGAACTCGACCCCGCCAAATCCAAGTTCCTCGCTTTTGGTTTTCTCGCCCGAGGCGACACGGATCAGAATCTCGAACAATTCCTCGCCCTTGGCCTCGATGCTGACGCCATCTGTGACGATGTCGCCGCAGTTCAGATCCATGTCGTCAGCCATGCGCGCGTACATCTCGGAATTGGTCGCCAGCTTGACGCAAGGCGTCGGCTGGTAGCCTGAGACCGATCCCCTGCCGGTCGTGAACACAATCAGGTTCGACCCCGACGCCACCTGCCCAGTGACCGAGCAGGGATCGAAACCGGGGCTGTCCATGAAGACAAAACCGGTTTTGTCCACGATCTCACCAAACTTGTAGACGCCGCGCAAAGGGGCGGTGCCGCCCTTGGCAACCGCGCCCAAAGACTTTTCCAGAATGGTCGTCAAACCGCCGCGCTTGTTGCCGGGGCTGGGGTTGTTGTCCATCTCACCGCCATTGCGCTCGGTATAATCTTCCCACCAGTGGATGCGCTCAATCAGCTGTTCACCGACCTCCACCGTTTCGGCGCGCCGGGTCAAAAGGTGTTCTGCGCCGTAGATTTCCGATGTCTCGGACAGGATCGTGGTGCCGCCATGGCGCACCAGAAGGTCAGAGGCATATCCCAAAGCAGGATTCGCGGTGATCCCGGAATACCCGTCCGATCCGCCGCACTGCATTCCCACAGTGATATGTCGGATTGGCGCCGGTTGCCGCGTGACCTGATTGGCCAGCTCGGCAATCCCTTGCACCTCTTTCAGCCCGCGTTCGATGGTCCGGCGCGTGCCGCCCTCGTTCTGGATCGTCATATAGCGCAAGGCGCCATCTGGCCGGATTGGGCGGCCCCCCACCAGATCGGCGACTTGCATCACTTCGCAACCCAGACCGATCAGCAGAATACCTGCGAAGTTCGGATGCTGCGCATAGCCCGCCAGGGTGCGGAACAGCGTGGCATAGCCCTCATCGGTCGCAGACATGCCACAGCCGGTGCCGTGAACGATCGGAACGATGCCATCCACGTTGGGATAGGCATCCAGAAGGCCGGACTTGTTGGCGGCCTCGGCAATAAAGCGGGCGACCGATCCGGAACAGTTTACCGTTGTCAGAATGCCGATATAGTTCCGCGTCCCGACCTTGCCATCCGCGCGGTGATAGCCCTGAAAGACGCGGTCGGACTGGATGCTTGGCAGCGGTGTATTGGCGCTGGCATGGGCATAGTCCTGCTGGTGATCGCCCATACCAAGGTTCTGCACATGGATATGTTCGCCTGGCGCAATATCCGCTTTGGCCTGCCCGATGATCTGCCCATAGCGAATCACATTCTCGCCCGCAGCAATTGCGGCGGTTGCGATTTTGTGCCCGCGTGACACCGATCCCAACAATGGAACCGGTACGCCCTCTGGCTGATCGCCCGAGGACAAGTCCCGCAAAGCAATAACAAGATTGTCATCCGGGTTCAGCTTGATCACGTCCCGCATACCGGCCGTTGCGTCTTTTGTTTGTTCGTCTGCTTGCATCGTTTTCCCGCTTGCTTGCCCAAACTGCTAAGCCGTGAAGACAGACTTGTCAACTAACATGTTAGTATGCTAGGCCAGCCGTTATGAACAAACCTCAGGATATTGATGCGACCCTTCTGCGGGACATCACAACGACCGAAGGGTCGCTGGCGCAGCGCGTTTATCTGGCGATCAAGCAAGCGATCCTCGCGCTTGATTTTCCGCCTGGTGCGAATCTGAGGAAGGCGCCGATCTGCGAACAGTTGGGCGTGTCGCGCGCACCTGTTTCCGAGGCGATCGCGCGATTGGCTGCCGAAGGGCTTGTCGATGTGGTGCCGCAATCGGGCACGCGCGTCTCATATTTCTCGATGACCGAGATTCATGAGGGGGCATTCCTGCGCGAAGCGCTTGAGCTGGCCGCTGTCGCCAAGGTTGCGCGCGACCTGACCGACGAACAACGCAAGAAGCTGAGCCGCAATATGCGCCTTCAGGAACTGCTGATCGAAGATGATGACATTCCCGGCTTTTACCAGGCGGACGAAGATTTTCACGCGCTGCTGATGGAGTTTACCGGCATCACCCGCCTGCCAGACGTGGCGCAGACGGTCTCGCTGCAGGTGAATCGTGCGCGTATGTTGTTGCTGCCGAAACCGGGCCGGATTGCGGAAACTCTGGCCGAACATCGCGCGATTCTGGAAGCGATCAACAACAACGACGCGTCTGCGGCGCAGCAGGCCATGCATGATCATCTGGGGCAGTTGATGCCCCGGATCGAACTGCTGCAACAGCAGCAACCGCATTTGTTCAACACCACTCCCCAACCCAGACGAGAGGCAGGATGACCGTTTCGCAAACCGAATTACTGAACCACCGGACCGCACGACCGGTGCCTCTGACCCGCATGGGGTTTGGCGGCGCGCCGTTGGGCAATCTTTATCGCAAAGTTTCGGACGAAGATGCGCAGGCGGCGCTGCAAGCAGCCTATGATGCAGGCATCCGTTTTTTCGACACGGCGCCGCAATACGGGCTGGGCCGGTCCGAACACCGTTTTGGCGAGGCCATCGCCCGGTTTGGCCGTGAAAACATCCAGCTGTCGACCAAGATCGGGCGTCTGTTGCTGGATTGCGAGCCGCATGAGGTCACACCCGAAGCCTTCGTGGATGTGCCGCAAAAACGCATTGTGTTCGACTATACCTATGACGGGGTGATGCGATCCTATGAGGCCAGCCGCGAGCGGATTGGCGTGGCCAATGCCGATATTCTGCTGGTCCATGATGTCTGCGTCTTCAGCCAGGGCAGTCAGGAAATGTCCGATGCAAAGGTCCGAGAGCTGTTCGACGGCGGCGGCTACAAAGCCCTGACCGAACTGCGCGCCGCCGGAGAGATTGCCGCGATCGGTGCCGGTGTGAACGAATGGCAGGTCTGCGAACGGCTTTTGGGTCTGGGCGATTTCGACGGGTTCCTGCTGGCCGGTCGCTATACGCTGCTGGAGCAGGAGGCGTTGGACAGTTTCCTGCCGCTCTGTGAAAAGCGCGACGTGGGGATCATTCTGGGCGGGCCCTATAACTCCGGCATTCTGGCGACCGGCGCAGTGCCCGGAGCCAAGTACAACTATGCCGATGCGCCCGATGACATTTTGGACCGCGTGCGCAAGATCGAAGCGGTTTGCGCCGCGCATGACACCCCGCTGATTGCGGCTGCGCTGCAGTTTGTACTGGGCCATCCCTGCGTCAAAACCGTGATCCCCGGTGCCGTAAACGCGGCTGAGGTGCAGGCCAATGTCGCCCTGCTGGATCGCGAGATTCCGGCCGCGCTGTGGTCTGATCTGCGCGGCGAGGGTCTGATCCGCGCAGACGCGCCGCTGCCGGGTGAAGCCGCCCATGCTGCGTAATATCGACCCCATCCTGTCGCCCGAACTGCTGCACGCCCTGCGGGCCATGGGCCATGGCGATGAAATCGTGATTGCGGATGCGAATTTTCCGGGTTCAAGCATTGGTCCAACCTGTATTCGCGCCGATGGGTCCTCGGCCAGTGAGATTCTGCGCGCGGTGCTGTCGGTTATGCCCTTGGACAGTTTCGTGCACGACCCGGCGCTGACCATGCAGGTGGTCGGCGATCCGGACGCGGTGCCCGAGGCGGTTGCCGATTTCCAGACCATCATCGATGCCACGGCGGACAACCCGGCCCGCGTGCAGGGGCTGGAACGCTTTGCCTTTTACGATCGCGCGGCCAGCGCCTTTGCCATCGTTCAGACGGGCGAGCGACGCTTGTACGGCAACATCATCCTCAAGAAAGGCGTCATTGGATGAGGATCGATGCACATCAGCATTTCTGGGCTGTGGCGCGGGGTGACTATGGCTGGCTGACACCAGAACTGACGGCCCTGTATCGCGATTTCACACCTCAGGATCTGACGCCTTTGCTGGCAGCCTCAGGTATTGACGCGACTGTGCTGGTGCAGGCTGCCCCCACGGTGGCCGAGACGCATTACATGCTGTCTCTGGCCGATCAGAACTCGTTTATCAAAGGCGTCGTCGGATGGGTAGATTTTGAGGCTGCCGATGCGCCTGCGCAAATCGCGGCTTTGACCGCACATCCGGCCTTGGTCGGGTTGCGGCCGATGATTCAGGACCTTCCGGACCCGAACTGGATGATCGCCGACGCTCTGACCCCGGCCTTTGAGGGGTTGCAGAGCCACGATCTGACCTTTGATGCCCTGACCCTGCCGCAGCATCTGGGGCCTTTGCGCCAACTGCTGGCCCGGCACCCAAATATGCGCGTGGTGATCGATCACGGATCGAAACCGCTGATCCGTGAAGGTGTCCTTGCGGGTTGGGCCGAAGACATGGCCGCTTTGGCCCGCGATACCGGCGCTTATTGCAAGCTCAGCGGTTTGGTGACCGAGGCCGCAGGCGACTGGACCATCGACGATCTGCGCCCCTATGTGGATCATTTGCTGACCACCTTCGGGCCCCAGCGTCTGATCTGGGGCAGCGATTGGCCGGTCTGCACCCTGGCCAGCAGCTATGACCGATGGGTCGCCACAACCGATGCGCTGCTTGCGGCGCTGACACAATCCGAACGCGATGCGATCCTGGGTGGGAATGCGGCGCGTGCCTATAACCTCAGGACCTGACATGACGAATATGAATTTGGACTCTGCCGGGCTGTGGCTTGGCCGAATAGAGCGGCCCGGTATCGGCCCCTGCGTTGTAACCCTGCGGGATGGCCAGTTGGTGGACATCACCGCCAAGGCTGCCCCGACAACACGCGATATTCTGGAGCGCGAGGATACTGCAGATTATGTGCGCTCTGCGCCGGGTCAGGCGATTGGGCCGCTGGACGGCGACCACATCTGGCTGGCCCCCTGCGACCTGCAATCTGTCAAAGCCTGCGGTGTGACCTTCGCCGGATCAATGGTTGAACGGGTGATCGAGGAACAGGCCGCAGGCGATCCCGCCAAGGCCGAGGCCATCCGCACACGTATCGGGGCGCGGATCGGTGATAGCCTGTCAAATGTCGTGCCGGGGTCCGAGGCTGCGGCAGAGGTCAAACAAGCTCTGATCGAAGAGGGGTTGTGGAGCCAGTATCTTGAGGTCGGCATCGGCCCCGATGCCGAGGTGTTTTCCAAGGCACAGGTTCTGTCCTCGGTGGGCTTTGGGGCGGATGTGGGCCTGCACCCGATCTCGACCTGGAACAACCCCGAGCCCGAGGTTGTTCTGGCGGTCACCTCACAGGGTCAGATCAAGGGCGCGACGCTGGGCAATGACGTGAACCTGCGCGATGTCGAAGGGCGCTCGGCCCTGCTGCTGAGCAAGGCCAAGGACAACAATGCCTCCTGCGCCATTGGCCCGATGATCCGGCTGTTTGACGACAGCTACACCTTGGATGATGTGCGCCAGGCGGAACTGACGCTGACGGTTTCCGGACCGGATGGGTTCGTTCTGAACGGCAGCTCATCCATGTCGCAGATCAGCCGAGACCCTGCCGATCTGGTGGGCCAGACCGTCGGGCGGCATCATCAGTACCCCGATGGGTTCATGCTGTTTCTGGGCACACTGTTTGCCCCGACGCAGGATCGCGACACGCCCGGTGGCGGGTTCACCCATAAGCTGGGCGATGTTGTCACCATTGCCAATGACAAATTGGGCGCGCTGACCAACACAGTGCGCCTGTCGACAGAGTGCCCGGAATGGACCTTCGGGGCCTCTCATCTCATGCGAAACCTGGCCCAACGCGGCCTGCTATAAGAAAGCGAAGATCATGTTGATCGGAAAACACCTGATTGCCGGCGACTGGGTCGGCTCGGACGCAACCTTTGCCTCGGAACCCGCGCATGGCCCCAGCCATGACTTTCCCGTTGGAACCCCCGCGCTGGTAGACGCCGCTGTTGAGGCAGCGGAAGAGGCATTCGCCACATTTGGCTGGTCCACCCGGGCCGAGCGCGCCACCCTGCTGCGCAAGATCGCCGATGAGATCGACGCGCGGGGCGATGCCATCACCGAGATCGGAACCCAGGAAACCGGCCTGCCTGAAGCCCGCCTTCAGGGCGAACGTGGCCGTACCGTGGGCCAGTTGCGCCTGTTTGCCGACCATATCGAACAGGGCGGCTATCTGGACATGCGCCACGACCCGGCCATGCCTGACCGCGCACCCCTGCCCCGCCCGGACCTGCGGATGATCCAGCGCCCGCTGGGCCCGGTGGCCGTGTTCGGCGCATCGAACTTTCCGCTGGCCTTCTCGGTGGCGGGTGGAGATACCGCTGCTGCCCTCGCCGCGGGGTGCCCGGTGGTGGTCAAGGGCCATTCGGCCCATCCCGGCACGGGTGAGATCGTGGCGCAGGCCATCGACGCGGCGATCAAAGCCTGCAGTGTACATCCCGGCGTGTTCTCTCTGGTGCAGGGCGGCAAGCGCGATGTGGGCACCCGTCTGGTGCAGCACCCGCTGATCCGCGCCGTGGGCTTTACCGGCAGTCTTGCGGGCGGGCGCGCGCTGTTCGACCTGTGCGCACAGCGCGACGAACCCATTCCGTTTTTTGGCGAGCTGGGCTCGGTCAACCCGATGTTCATCCTGCCGCAGGCCGCATCCGCACGTGGGGCACAGATCGGGACAGGTTGGGCCGGTTCGCTGACCATGGGTGCGGGTCAGTTCTGTACCAATCCGGGCATCGCCGTCATTATCGACGGCCCCGAGGCGGATGCGTTTCAGGCCGCGGCCGAGGCGGGCCTAACGGCTACCGCCGACCAGACCATGCTGACCGACGGTATCGCCGATGCCTATCGCGATGGCGTATCGCGGGTTGCCGCTGGCACCGGCGTGACCCAGATCATGGGCACAAGCTGCGAAACCCGTGACGCCGCGCCCTATCTGTTCTCGGTTTCCGGCGATGACTGGCTGGCTGATCGCAAGCTGCAGGAAGAGGTGTTCGGCCCTCTGGGTATCGTCGTGCGCGTCCGTGATGCGGCCCAGATGCAGCAAAGCGCCCGCGCCATCGAAGGGCAACTGACCTGTACGCTGCACCTGGACGATGGCGACACCGCCGACGCGCAGGCCCTGCTGCCGTTGTTGGAGCGCAAGGCAGGCCGTTTGCTGGCCAACAGTTTCCCCACCGGGGTCGAGGTCTGCGACAGCATGGTGCATGGCGGCCCCTACCCCGCCTCAACCAATTTTGGGGCGACATCCGTGGGTACGCTGTCCATCCGGCGGTTCCTGCGGCCTGTGTGCTATCAGGACATCCCGGCCAATCTGCTGCCAGAGCAGGTGTAACCGACGCGGAATATGTTCTGACGCTCAGAACCATGGAAACAAAAAAGCCCCGGCTCGAACGACCGGGGCTTTTTCTTGGTTCAGAGCGGGATCATTCCGGCCATGGCAGAGAGTAGGTTTTGACGTTTGTGAAGAACTTCATCGCTTCGATGACGCCTTCCTTGACGCCGTTGCCGCTGTCTTTGATGCCGCCGAAGGGGGACATTTCGATGCGGTAGCCAGGTTGTTCCCAGATGTTGCAGGTGCCCACGTCCAGACCGTTGATATAGGCAATCGCGCGGTTCAGGTCGTTGGTGCACACGCCCGAGGACAGGCCAAACTCGGTGCTGTTGGAAATCGCCATCACCGCCGCGTCATCGTCCGGCACGCGGACGATGGGCACGATGGGGCCAAAGGTTTCCTCCATCACCAGCTCGCTGTCATGGGGCACCTTGTCGACCACGATGGGCGGCAGCAGCGCGCCCTGACGGCCGGGGTGATAGAGGATTTCCGCCCCTTCCTTTTCAGCCTGATAGACGCGGTTTTCAAAGATCTCGGCCGCCTTGTCGTCGATCACGCAGCCCAGTTCGGTCGCAGGGTCCTGCGGGTCGCCGAACTTGATCTTTTTGGCCTTCTCCAGCACCAGCGGCACGAACTTGTCCGCCACGCTGTCCTGCACCAGAATGCGTTTGATCGCGGTGCAGCGCTGGCCCGAGTTGCCGGTGGCCCCGGCCACGGCGATGGTGGCGGCCTTGTCCAGATCGGCATCACTGAGGTCGTTCAGTACGATCAGGGGATCATTTCCGCCCAGCTCCAGCGCCTGCCGTTTGTACCCCGCTTTCGAGGCGATCATCTTGCCCACCGGCACGCCACCGGTGAAGGTGATGATGTCGATATTGTCATTGGTGATCATCTCGTCGCCAATGTCTTGCGGCCAGCCGGTGACCACCTGAAACATCTCGGGCGGCAGGCCGGCTTCGTACAGAATATCCGCCAGCGTCAGGCAGGTCAGCGGCGTCAGCTCGGTCGGTTTGCATACCATGCAGTTGTTGGTCGCAATGGCGGGCGCGATCTTGTGGCTGACCATGTTCAGCGGGTGGTTGAACGGGGTGATCGCGCTGATGGCCTTAACCGGCTCGCGCTTGGTGAAGATCTTGCGCGCCTTGCCGTTATGGGTCAGGTCGCAGGAAAAAATCTCACCATCATCCTTCAGCGCCTCGGCGGCGGCGAACTGGTAGACGTCCTGCGCGCGCTTGGTCTCATAGATCGCGTGCTGGTGGCAGATACCCAGTTCCAGCGTCAGCCATTTGGCCAGGTATTCGCGGCGCTCGCCGATCAGCTCGCCGGCGCGTTGCAGAATCTGGCTGCGCTCATACCGGGTCAGTTTGGGGGTGTAGTTCGCCGCGATCTCAAACGCCTTGCGCGCGTGCTCGGCCGTGCCCGCGGGCACATGGCCGACCACCTCGTTGGTATAGGGATAGTGCACGGGGACGGTGGCCTCGGTAAAGACCACCTCGCCGCCGATGCGCATGCCCTCATTGCGGATTTCAGAGCTGTTCATGGTCCCGTCCATTTACTGAGCCGCCGCTGTGGTGGCGTAGAAAAACGCGTCGAAATTGCGCAGCTCGGGCGCGTTGCCCAGATCGATGACGCGGTTGACGATAAAGGGAACCTCCTGCTCGGTCAGGCCCCCATGGCTGCGCAGCGGCTCTTTCAGCGCGGCCAGATCGTGGCGGTCGGCCGAGGTGCCGATGGTCATGTTCTCGCCCGAGATCATGACGATGTCCCCAATCCGGTCGGCGGGCAGCTCAAAGCGGCGGATCGCCTCTTCCTTGTCGACCACCAGGATCATGTCGTCAATTGCATCGAGTTTGGCCATGATGTCGGCCTTGTCCGCACCTTCGGGCAGATAGGCGGTGGCGAACGCGCCAAGCGCGCCGTGATGCACCACATAGGGGTCGGTGATCGGCAGGATCACACGGGCCTGACCTTCGCCCAGCCATTCGTCCATCAGGTCCTGCGCATAGATCACGTTTGGCTCGCCCGCTGCGTTATGCTTGGGCTTCATGCCGTGGTCTGCGGTGACGACGATGGCCGCACCCAGCTCATCCAGCTGCGCCAGATACTTGTCGAACATGGCATAGAAATCCAGCGCGCCCTGCTGTTCGGGGGCGAATTTGTGCTGGATGTAGTCCGTGGTCGACAGATACATAATGTCGGGCTTGAATTCCTTCAGCAGCTTGACGCCCGCGGCAAAGACAAATTCGGACAGCTCAGCGGAATAGACCTCGGGCACCGGCATGCCCAGCCAATCGCTGGCATTGTCGATGCCGTGCTCGGCCTTCGTCGTCTCACCCGAACGTTCGGACGAGAACGCCACCGCGCGATCTTCGTCGAACTTCAGCCCCGCGCCCAGCAGCGCGCGCAGCTTGTCCTTGGCGGTGACCATGGCAACGCGATACCCGGCCTCGTAAAACTGCGAGAAGATGGTCGGCGCGCGCAGGAACCGCACATCGTTCATCATCACCTCTTCGCCGCTGTCGGGGTCGATCAGGTAGTTGCCGCAGATGCCATGCACGCTGGGCGGGCGGCCAGTTGCGATGGACAGGTTGTTGGGGTTGGTGAACGACGGGATCACCGAATGCGCCAGACGGTCGGTGCCGGTCTCGCGAATGCGCTTGAGCGTCGGCATCAGGCCCTTGGCGATTGCCACTTCCAGATATTCCGGCTCGCATCCGTCCAGACAGATCGCAATCGCAGGAACCTTGGGTGCAGGGTAAACCCGCTCATTCGCTGTGATAGGGGTGTGAATGGTCATTTGGGGGTCCTTGGTAAGGGCGCTTTTGCGCCTGAGTTGGATTTGAATTCAATCACGCCACTTTGGGGCGTTGGGTCTGCATGGCTTTCTCGGCTTCGAGAAAGGCGGCTTTGGTTCCGGCAAAGTTTCGGCCCCGCTCACCCGCGAAGGCCGCGTCGATAATGTCTGCCCGCTGACTGTCAGAAATGCCGTATTCTGCGAACCGGGTGGCAACGCCGAGGCTGGTCAGAAAGCTGTTCAGCGTGTCTGCCCCTGCGATCAGGTCCGGCCCGAACACTGCATGCAGCGCCTCCTGCCGAAATCCGCCAATCCCGGCGACCGAGCGCAGGATCATCGGCAGCGTAAAGGAACACGCGATGCCGTGCTGCACCCCCCATCCCAGCGTAATGGGATAGGACAGGTTATGTGCTATGGCCGTTTTGGTGTTGGAAAAGGCGAGCCCGGCGCTCAGCGACGCCTCGGCCATTCGGGCGCGCAATTGCAGGTTGCCCAAATCGCTGAGCAGCGCGGGCAAAGTGTCCAGAACCTGCCGGGCGGCAGCGACAGCATGGCACGCCGAGATCGGATTGGCGTTGACGTTCCAGATGCTTTCCAATGCGTGCGACAGCGTATCCAGACCGGTAGCCAGCGTCAGCCCATACGGTTTGTTCACCATCAGCGCCGGATCGATCACGGCGGCTTCGGGATAGAGGTCGGGCCGCGCCAGCGAGTATTTCTTGCCCGTCTCTTCTTGCCAGACCGTGGCCCAGCAGGTGACCTCACTGCCGGTTCCCGCCGTTGTGGGGATGGCGATGATCGGCGTGGCGCTTAAGGTTTCACCCCCTGCCTTGGTTTCCAGATATTCGGCGACCTTGCTAAAATCACCGTCGGCAGCGGCGAAGACCTTGGCCGAGTCGATCACAGAACCGCCGCCCAAAGCGACGATCACTTCGACTTTTTGCGCGATTTGCCGGAAACGCGCGCATTGGGTCCGCAACAGGCGATAATCCGGGTTCGGAGCAATGTCATTTATCACCAGCGCAGCAGGTCCAGCGGCATCTGCCAATTGTTGCGTCAATGCCAGCGATCTGTCGTCTGGATAAGTGATCAGCGCATAGCGGCGACCAGCGATCAGTTTCGGAACCTGATTGAACACCCCACTGCCGAACAGGGTTTTGACCGGGTTTGAATATGTCCACATCCGGGGCCTCTTGGAATATGAGGATTCGCTGGTTTGGCCGCAATCTGGTGGAAATCGTTTCATCGGTCCAATAGATTGTTTTGATGTTTTGTATTGGCTGGAACTATAGGAAAAACACGCAACGATCCGCGCGCCAAACTTCGCAATTTGAAGGGCTTGGAAACCATCCTCTCTCTTTGTATTTTGGATACACTTTCCTGATGCCCGAGGCCGATCAAATGCCCAAAACCCGCGCGATTGCCCGGCAAAGCCTACCCCAAGCCATTGCCGATGATCTGCGCGAACGGATTCTCAGTGGTGAACTGGCCGAGGGCGAAGCTATCCGTCAGGAGGCCCTGGCCGAAGAATATGATGTCTCGCGCATGCCGATCCGCGAGGCTTTGAAACGGTTGGACGCCGAAGGGCTGGTGCAATTGACCAACAACCGGGGGGCCTCGGTGACCACGCATTCCATGTCGGAAATCGGTGAGATTTTCGATTTACGCACCCTGCTGGAGGTTGATCTGTTCGCGCGGGCCATTCCGCAAATAACCGAGGCTGACTTTATAGCTTGCGAACGCCTTCTTGAGGATATGGAGTCATCCTATGACGCCCTGGATGTCGCACGGTGGGGCAGTTTGAACACACAATACCACGCGGCCCTTTATGCTGCGGCGCATCGGGGGTTGAGTTCCGAGATTCTGCAGCGGCTCAACATTCAGGCCGACCGCTATGTGCGCATGCACCTGAGTGTTATGGAGCAGCGCGACCCGGCCAAGAAAGACCATCGTGCGTTGCTGGCTCTGGCCCGCGCCAGGCAAACCACCGAGGCGTGTGAGCTGCTGACCCGCCACATTCAGCGCACCAAAGATGAACTGTTAGAGATGGTACGGGCCACGCGCAAAACCTGACTAGGGCGTTTCGGGTTTTACCTGAATCACTCTGCGACACGAATGTCCCGAAAACGCCGCAGGCGTGGCAGGGTACACGTGTGTCAAGTTAAACCCGAGACGCTTTAGGGAAAGTGACCGTTATCAGCGCCCGATAATAGTCAGCTCTTTGGGAAAGCTGGTCAGGGACCGGCAGCCATCTTCGGTCACCAGCACATCATCTTCGATGCGGACCCCGAAATTACCCAGATCGTAAAGTCCGGGCTCGTTCGTCCAGACCATGCCGGTGCGGATTTCCTGATGGTTTCCGCGCATGATATACGGGGCCTCGTGCACGTCACGCCCCAACCCGTGGCCTGTCTTGGTGCGGATGCGATCCGCATAGGCCGAAGCCTCAAGCACACGGGTGACGGCGTCATCGATGTCATGGGCCGAAACGCCGGGGCGGCAGGCCTCGAACCCGGCCAGGTTGGCCCGCAGCACCGTGTCATAAACATCCCGGCCCTCATCCGAGACCTCGGCAACAAAGAACGTGCGCGTGATGTCTGCGGCAAAGCCATCCTTGCGCGCGCCGAAATCAAACAGAAGCGCATCGCCGGGTTTGATCTGATAGTCCACGCGGGCCGCGCCATGGGGCCGGGCCGAGTTGTCACCCGCGACAACGATTGGCCCGAAAGCCAGCGATTCTGCGCATTCGGCAAACAGGGCTTGAATCAACGCCTGTTCAATCTGCTTCTCGGTCTGGCCAACCCGGACATCCGCGATCACACGCTCAAGCGCCCGTTCCGAGATATCTATCGCAGCCTGCAACGCCTGAATGTCCTCTGGGGTCTTGATGATCCTCAGGCCGGAGATTTCGCGCTCGGCATCCACGATTTGCAAACCGGGCATTGCCTGAGTCAGCGCCTTGGACACAAAAACGCGCATCACCTGCCCCTCGACGGCCACGGATTTAAGCGGCATCGCCTTGGCCAAGGCGGCAAAGGCATCGTCGTACCCGGTCTGGTCCATCCAGTCAAAGACCTCACCCTCGAAACCGACCAGCGCCCATGTTCCCAATTCAAGATTGGGCATAATCGCAGCGGGTGCGCCCTGGGCCGGGATGACCACCACAATAGGGCGCTCATGGCTTGGAAAGGGTTTTCCAAAGGCCCGTGTAAAGTTTGGGCCGGGCACCAAAGCTACGGCATCCACGGACATGATTTGCGCCAGTTGGCGGTATTCGGAAAGATCCGGCATCAGGGGCGGCCTCCTGTTTTGTGATTAGACCGCGCATGGCATGGCTGTGGTCTGGAAAAGGTGTCTTGTCCGATGCTTACACCAATTCAGATGTATTCGCCCAGCGGTTAGATGGCATAGCCCCAAAGACCCATTGGACGGGGGAATATGATCTCAGTCCTGAAAGGTCGGCGTCACGCCGACCGGAGGGTTTTCACGAATATACTGGCCGATACGGTCCAGCAACGGCCTGCGGGGACAACCGGGCCGGGTCGCGGCGCCAAGGTTGCGCAGGTTGCCGGGGGCGTCGAAAGGAATAAAGCACAAGGGCCAGTTGTCGCCCTTGAACTGCTCGGCCGCCAGCGCCGAGACGATGGTGCAGTCATCCGAATGGCAAATATGCCGGCAGATCGTTTCGAACCGCAAAGCGCTCAGATCAAAGCGTTTGCTGGCCCGGTTCGACGGGTCCGATTTGGGCAGGCGATCTTCCAGATCATAGCCGAAACTATGGGGTAGCCGGATAAAATCATGCGAGGGCACGTCCTCGGGTGCGATCGAGGGCAACTGACACAGCGGATGCCCCTCGCGCACAGCAAGAAACAGTGGTTCGGCCCAGATTGAGGTGAAATCCAGTGCGGCAGAGTTGTTCACCTTGGCCACCAGCGCAAGGTCCAGCGTGTGGTCCTCGACCATTTGCAGCATGTTATGCGGCAGGTCTTCGACCATCTTGACCCGCATTCTGGGGAACAGCGTGCTGAACAGTTCCGAGAAATACTGAGTCAGGTAAGGGGCCAAGGTGGGCGTCATGCCCACATGAAACGGCACGGCCTCGGGGTCGCGGAACTGGGTTGCAGTGTCGCGCAGGGTCTGGGCGTCGTTCAGGATACGCTCGGCAATGGCGATCACACGTTCCCCGCACAGTGTCGGGCGTACCTCATTGTTGAGGCGCAGGAACAGATCGGCGCCCAGTTCCTGTTCAAGCTTTTTGATCTGGTTGGACAATGCGGGCTGAGACACGTTGCAGGCGACCGCCGCCTGGCTGAACTGACCGTGTTTGGCGATGGCCAGAACATATTCCAAATCTCTGAAATTCATGATTGCGGCTATTCGATACTCTTATAAGGCCGGTCGGGCTTAGGGGAGTCATAGCCTAACGGAGGCATGCCTGCATCAAAACCCGATCAATTCGGCTCACATAAGTGTCAATAGCCGCCACTGAATAGTATCTTAACGGGGACCACAGTTTTTTAAGCCATTGAAAATAAATAAAACAACCTGTGATCACTTCACGCAGTTCGTGAGTATTTGCATTTGTTATATCCCCAATTCGCAGGATGTATTTTAGCTGACCAGCGGTGGTGACTACCCCTTTGCTATGCGACGCGCCCAGACCACCGGGTGAGCCGTAAAACGCAAACCCATGATGGAGTCCCTCATGCTGTCCCAATTCATAGAAGGCATTCGTGCGCGTCTGTTGACCTCGTCAACGCTGGCGCAAGAAACAAGCCGCGACGGTCAGACCCTCGTTAACAATTTCTTCCAAAGTACCGTGGTCGACGACACCCCGGCCTTTGTACTGGCCAATGACTTTTCGCGCCTGCTGAACTTTGGCGAGATCATCACCAACAACGCCGTGGCGGCCGTATTGGCCGAAGGTCAGGATGTTGAAGTGTTCAACTTCAGCTCGGGCCTGATCGAGGCGAATAACGGCCCCGAAGTGAATGCCACAGGCGTTCAGGTCACAGGCAGCGCGACGATCCGCAACTTTGGTGAGATCGCGGGTGAGTTCAATGGCGTTCAGTTTGCCGGTGCAGGCAGCTCGGGCAGCCTGGACAACTTCAGCGGCGGGGTCATCAGCTCTGACAGCCGTGCGGTTGATATTCAGGGTCAGGGCATTGATGTCCGCAACTTTGGCGACATCATCGGTACCGGCGATCAGCGCAATGGCACGATCTACACCAACAGCACTGCCGAAGATGTCACCATCTCGAACTTTGCAGGCGGCACTATCGACGCGGGCGTTGGAAACAGCGGCGCAGGTATCTCGTTGCAGGTGGGTGATGAATTCGGTGACCGGGTGGAAACCGACGTGTTCAACGGCGCAGGCGCGACCATTCAGGGCCGCGGTCAGGCGGCGTCGAACACCGCGCTGGCAGGCGACGGCATTCGGATCGATGAAGGTGTTGAAGGCACCATTCTGGAGACCGAGATTGTCAACAGCGGCCTGATCTCGACCGAAAGCAATCAGGGCACGGCCGCCGGTATCCGTATTGCCGACGGGGCGAATACCGAGGGCGAGATCCTCAACACCTCGACCGGCGTCATCGAAGGCCCGCGCAATGGTCTGTATATCGGCGATGCCGAACATGATCTGGATGTACTGAACTTTGGCACCATCCAATCCGGCAGCCGTGCCGTGAATATCGACGGCTCGGGCGTGGATCTGCTGAATGGCGGTGATATTCTGGGCACCGGCGATCAGCGCAACGGCACCGTGTATTCGGATGATACCGCGCGTGACTTCTCGATCAACAACATCGCGACCGGAACTATCGATGCCGGTGAGGGCAATCAGGGCTCGGGTATCTCGCTGTCGCTGGACGAAGACGGCAACGGTGAGGTTTCTGTTGAAAACGCAGGCACCATCGCGGGTCGCGGCAACGCGGGCGCGGGTCTGGGCACCGCCGGTGACGGCATCCGTCTGGAAGGTGCGCGTTTGGAAGGCGGCGGCTTTGGCCCCGGTCTGTTCGAAGGCACCATCAACAACAGCGGCACGGTCACATCCGAGGGCGCCAACGGCACCGTCGGCGCGTTCCGTGCGGTGAACAACGTCAATTTCCAGGGTGAATTGGTCAACCAGGAAGGCGGTGAGTTCGCAGGCGTTCAGAATGGCGTCTATTTCGGAACCGGCGATCACACGGGCGGTTCGTTCCTGAACCAGGGCACCGTCTCGTCCGACAGCCGTGCGCTGAACATCGATGGCGAAGGTCTTGAGGTTGTCAACGAAGGCGACATCCTGGGCACCGGAAATCAGCGCAACGGCACCGTGTATTCGGATGACACCGCGCGTGACTTCTCGATCACCAACGCCGAATCCGGCACCATTGACGCGGGCGAAGGCAATCAGGGCTCGGGCATTTCGTTGTCGCTGGACAGCGAAGGCAACGGCGACGTTTCCGTTGACAACGAAGGCACCATCGCCGGTCGCGGCAATGCAGGCGCAGGTCTGGGCACCGCCGGTGACGGCATCCGCCTGGAAGGTGTGCGCCCGGAAGGCGGCGGGTTTGAACCCGGCCTGTTCGATGGCACGATCACCAACAGCGGCACAGTCACGTCCGAGGGCGCCAACGGCACTGTCGGTGCGTTCCGTGCGGTGAACAACGTCAACTTCCAGGGTGAACTGTTCAACGAGGAAGGCGGCACATTCGCGGGTGTTCAGAACGGTGTCTACTTTGGCACGGGTGACCACACAGGCGGCTCGTTCGTCAACCGTGGGACTGTCTCGTCGGACAGCCGGGCGGTGAATGTCGACGGTGAAGGGCTGAGCGTCCTGAACGAAGGCGACATTCTGGGCACAGGCGATCAGCGCAACGGCACCGTGTATTCGGATGACACTGCGCGCGACTTCTCGATCGCCAACGCCGAGTCGGGCACCATTGACGCGGGCGCAGGCAATCAGGGCTCGGGCATCTCGTTGTCGCTGGACGCAGAAGGCAACGGCGACGTTCTGGTCACCAACGATGGCACTGTTGCGGGACGCGGCAACGCAGGCGCAGGTCTGGGCACGGCGGGTGACGGTATCCGTCTGGAAGGTGTACGTCTGGAAGGCGGCGGTTTCGGCCCTGCCCTGTTTGACGGAACCATCCTGAACAGCGGCACGGTCACGTCCGAGGGCGCAAACGGTACCGTTGGTGCGTTCCGCGCTGTCAACAACGTCAACTTCCAGGGCCTTCTGCTCAACGAAGAAGGCGGCGAGTTCGCAGGCGTTCAGAACGGTGTGTACTTTGGTACGGGCGATCACTCTGGTGGTTCTTTCGTCAACCGTGGGACCGTGTCCTCGGACAGCCGCGCGCTGAACATCGATGGCGAAGGTCTTGAGGTTGTCAACGAAGGCGACATCCTGGGCACTGGCAACCAGCGCAATGGTACGGTCTATGCCGATGGTACGGCTGACAACTATACCTTTACCAACAGCGGTCTGGTTGATGCAGGCGAAGGCAATAACGGTTCCGCCGTTTCGCTGCAGACCGGCGACGAATCCGGTGACGTCGTGTCGGCGGTTGTCCTTAACGATGGTGTCTTCCAGGGGCGCGGCGACGCGGTCGAAGGCAATCAGGTCGGGGACGGTCTGCGCCTGTTCACAGGTCAGGACGATGCAGGTTTTGCAGGTGTTGTTGTCAACGAGGGCCTGATCGCAGGGTCCGAGGACTCGGACGCCGCGGCTGGTATCCGCGTCGATGGTGGCCTGAACCTGTTGGGCGCGATCCTGAACGAAGGTGAAATCCGCGGCACGGTCAACGCGATTGACGCATCGGACGCGGGTGTTGTGACCATCGTCAACGACGAGGAAGGTGTGATCAACGGCAACGTTCTGCTGAGCGATGGCGATGACATCTTTGTTGATCTGGGCACCACCAATGGTGACATCTTCGGCGGTGCCGGTGATGACGTCCTGATCGCCGGCGATGCCGACAACGTTCTGACTGGCGGGCTGGGTAATGACTTCATCAACGGTGGTGAGGGCATCGACACGGCCGACTTCTCGGATCTGGATGTTGCGGTTGAGGTCCGTCTGGACGCCGATGGCAACGGTACAGCAACCCGCGATACCGGCTTCAGCGTTACTGTGACAGATGCGCTGGTTGCAGACCCGGATCAGTTCGGTTCGGCCATCGCAAACGGTGCCCAGTTTGTCGAGCAGGCCGTACAGGGCAACCTGTACTATAACATCCACACGGCGCAGTTCCGGGGCGGGGAAATCCGCGGGCAGCTGCTGGTTGAGGATGACGTCACAGTGGATGGTATCCGCACTGTCACCCTCAGCGGCAGTCTGGATGCAGCGCAGGAACCGGGGCCGCTGTCCAACAGCGAAGCAACCGGTGAGGCGACACTAGTCATCACGCAGAACCTGAACACGGGTGAGGTGACCTATTCCAGCCAGCTGGACGTTGTCGGCATCAGCGAGGCCGAACTGTTCACCCCGATCCCTGGCGTTGTCTCTCCGATCCATCTGCACAACGCCCCGGCGGGTCAGAATGGTCCGGTGGTTCAGGACACCCTGATTGATGCCGGTGCAACCCTTGACCCCAACCCAGGCGATGGCATCGGGCCCAATGGTGTTATCAACGGTGTGCTGGGTGTGATCGGCGAAGACGTGATCGAAAATCAGGTTGAAACCGACACGCTGCAATCGATCGAAAACGTGATCGGTTCCGATGATAACGACGTGATCATCGGCAGCGATCTGTCCAACGTGATCAACGGTGGGGCCGGTGGCGATGTGATCTCGGGTGAAGGTGGCGATGACATCCTCATCGGTGGTCTGGGTCGCGATACGTTCTCGTTCGGTGAGAACTTCGGCAACGACACGATCCAGGATTTCGAGATTGGTCGCGATGCGTTGCAATTCGGTGACTTTGGCCCCGATTTCGGTGGTCAGGTGAACGTTGCCCAGGATGGCAATGACACGCTGATCTCGTTCGGTGACGAAGGCACGGTGCGTCTGGTTGGCATCGACAGTGCTGATCTGAACGACAACGACTTTGTTGCGTAACTGAACCCTGACGGGGCGGCCTTGGGTCGCCCCGTTTTTCTAGCCGGAAAGGGCCCAAGACATGTTCCAGAACCACAATCCCGTCAAATCCGCCTGGGGATCGCTGCGCAAAGGTTTTGTTGCGGTTGCGGTCTTCAGCCTGTTTCTGAACCTTCTGATGCTGGCCGGGCCGCTTTATATGCTGCAGGTCTATGACCGTGTGCTGACCAGCCAGAACCCCGACACACTGATCGCCCTGTCCATGCTGCTGGCTGGCGTCTTTGTGGTGATTGCCTGCCTTGACCTGATGCGGATGCGCATTCTGGGCAGACTGGCCGCCCGGTTCGAGATGGCCGTCGGCGCCCCCGTGCTGGGGGCCGCGATGCGCCGCCGCGTCGAAGGCGAAAACGAAGCCGGTGAAAACCTCGTCGAAGATGTGAATGGGTTTCGCGAGTTTATCTCGGGCACAACCCTGACTGCGTTTTTCGATGCGCCCTGGATTCCGATCTATCTGATGGTGCTCTATGTGCTACACCCTCTGCTGGGCCTTCTGGGCCTTGTTGGGGCAATCACGTTGACCATCATGGCGCTGGTCAACAATGCCCGTGCCCGCGAGCCGATGAAACAGGCCACGCAAACCCGCAGTCGTTCGGACGCGTTGTTCAAGACCAGCGACCGGAACGCCGAACTGGTGCGGGCGCTGGGGATGAAATCCGACCTCGTGCGCCGCTGGACGGCTTTGCAGGCGGATGCGCATCAGCACAAAACCCGCGCCGCAGATCGCATCGCCAGCTTTTCCGTCATGTCCAAGACCATCCGAATGGGCCTGCAATCCGCCGCCCTTGGCCTTGGCGCGGCGCTGGCCATCACCGGGGAAACCACCGCCGGTGTGATGATCGCGGCCACCATCGTTCTGGCGCGCGCTCTGGCACCGATTGATCAGTTGATCGGCCAGTGGCGGACCTTTCTGGCGGCGCGCGGTTCCTACACCAAAATCAAGAAACTGACCGAAGATTTTGCCGAGGCACCGGCCAACCTGCATCTGCCGCGCGCATTCAAATCGCTGGACACCCGCATCGCACAGGCGGCCCCGCCGCGCGCGATGAACGCCACGTTGCGCGGGATCGATTTCAGCCTCAAGGCCGGGGATGTTTTGGCGGTGATTGGCCAAAGCGGGTCGGGCAAGACCACGCTGAGCAAGATGCTGGCCGGTATCTGGAACCCGCAGCGCGGCGAAGTTCTGCTGGATGGCAGCCCCATGTCGAAATGGAATTCCGAGGATCTGGGCAAGCAGATCGGCTATCTGCCGCAGGATGTGGAATTGTTTGACGGCACCATTCGCGAAAACATCGGCCGTTTCTCAGTGGAAATCGACGACACCGAAGTTCTGCGCGCCGCCCGTGAGGCCGGAGTGCATGAACTAATCAGCAGCCTGCCCGATGGCTATGAAACCCGCATCGGTCAGGGCTTTTTCCTGTCGGGTGGGCAACGTCAGCGTCTGGCTCTGGCCCGCGCGCTGTACGGCGACCCGTTCGTGCTGGTGCTGGATGAGCCGAATTCGGATCTGGATGCCGAAGGGGAACAGGCCCTGCGCGATGCGCTGCTGGCTGTACAGGAACGGGGCGCGATTGCAATTGTCATGACGCACCGCCCGGCCACGTTGCAGGCCGCCAACAAGGTGATGGTGCTGCGCAATGGCACCCAAGCCCAGTTCGGCGATAAGCAGGACGTGTTGAAAGTGACCCATCGCAACGTGCTGGACACACCAACCGCGCGCCCTGCAAACGAAACTCAGATCCAAGGAGCGGCCCAATGAGCGACCTGATCAAATACGCTTCGTCCCGCAACGCCGTCGGGTTTCACGAAACCCAACTCAAAGAGATCACGGATACCTCTTCCAGCATCACGCGCTATGTCCTGTTCGGGCTGTTCACTTTGGCGGTTTTCGTCGGTGGCAGCGCCTATTGGGCGTTTGCGTCGAAACTGGACGGGGCCGTGGTTGCACCCGCCTCTTTCGTGGTCGAGGGCGACCGCAAAACGGTCGAACATTTGGATGGGGGGATTATCAAAGCCATTCTGGTCTATGACGGCCAATTCGTTGAAGCCGGACAGCCGGTTGTGCAGCTGGACAGCACCGAGATTGACGTAGAACTCAGCGTCCAAGGCAGCCAACTGGGCGAGCTTTCCGTGCGCCGGGCCCGCCTGCTGGCGCAGATGAGCGGGCTGGCCGAATTCGATGAGGCCACCGCGCTGGCTGGGTTCCGCGACGGCATGAACCGCTTGCACTGGGTGTCGCCCTATCTGACGCAAAAGCAATTGTTTCAGGCCGAAGCCCGCGCCCGCCGCACCGAAGAGCAGATCAATGAACAGCGCATTACCAGCCTGCGCAATCAGATCGCAGGTCTGACCGAGCAGCGGCGTTCAACCCGGAACCAGATGGACATCACGCGGGCTGAGCTGGCCAATCTGGAAACGCTGCTGGCCAAGGGTCTGGTGGCGGCCACTCGGGTCAGCGCCCGGCAGATTGAGCTTGAGCGTCTTGGCGGGTCGGACGCGTCCCTGCGGACCCAGATCGCGCAGGCCCAGGACCGCATGCAAGAGCTGGAGCTGTCGCTGCTCAGCCAGAAGAAACTGCGCGATGAGGTCATCGCAGGCGAACTCGCGGTGGTTGAGGCGCAGCTGGACCTGATCCGCCCGCAATTCGCCGGATCGCTGGCCCGGCTTGAGCGGACGCAGGTTTTGGCCCCGACCAGCGGGCGCGTCGTGAATCTGGGCGTGTCGACCAAGGGCGGCGTCATTCGTCCGGGCGAGCCGATCATGGATATTGTCCCTGCCGATCAGGCCCTGATCGTCGAGGCGCGGGTAAAGACCGGCGATATCGACAAGCTGCGCATCGGTCAGAGCACGCGTATCCGCCTGTCAGCTTTCGCTCAGGCGGATGTGCCCGAAGCCAGTGGCCGGATCTTTGACATCTCAGCCGACGCGCTGGAGGACGAGCGCACGGGTGAGCCTTATTATAAGGCACGGGTTCAGTTGGACCCAGAGCAATCGCAAGAGGTGGCCGCACTGGAACTGGTGCCCGGAATGCCCGCCGATCTGTTCGTCAATACAGGCGAGCGTGCGGTGATCAGCTATCTGTCGCAGCCCATCAGCGACCGCTTGGCCCGCACGTTCATCGAGTGAGCCGCGACGCCTGTGCCTATTTTTTAGGCGTGGGCGCTCGGTATGATGTAAAATTCGCCACAATGGATTTACATCGCGCAGCGGCAGTTTTCTACTTTCCGGGTAATGAATAATGCCGCTGCCCCTTCCTTGCCGCTTTTGGTGTTCTCCGACCTCGACGGAACCTTACTGGACCACCACGACTATAGCTGGGATGCGGCCAAGCCCGGGCTGACGCGGTTGACCGAGTTGGGCGCAGGTTTGGTTCTGGCCAGCAGCAAGACTGCCGCTGAAATCCGATCACTACAGCAGGATATGAGCCTGACCCACATGCCCGCGATTGTCGAAAACGGCGCCGGAATTCTGTGGCCTGACCAAGCCTGCGCCGAAGATGACAGTGTATATCGGCACGTGCGATCAACCCTCGCAACACTGCCGCCGGGATTTGTTGGTTTCGGCGATATGACGGATCTAGATGTTGCACAACACACTGGTCTACCGTCAAAACAAGCAACTCTTGCACGTCAGCGCCAGTTTAGTGAACCGGGCCTTTGGACGGGCTCAGACGCGGCATTGGAGGCGTTTTTGGCTCAGGCCGCTCGTGCGGGTCTGCATGCCCGGCGTGGTGGGCGGTTTCTGACCCTGTCGCACGGCAAAACCAAGGCCGATGCTATGGCTGAGGTCATTGACCGCATGAACCCCCGGCAGACGCTGGCCCTGGGGGATGCGCCCAATGACATCGAAATGATCCAGACGGCAGATCGGGGCGTGGTTGTTGCCAATCCGGATGGCCCCCAAATCCCCTCTTTCCCGCCCGAGATTGAAGCGCGCATTCTCAGGACAACGCAAACTGGACCGCAGGGCTGGGCAGAGGCGATTTTGACCCTGACGGCGAGGCTCTGACAAAAGGCAGAAGACATGGCAGATTTTCATCAGAACGGAAACATCACCACCCTCCACAATCTGCGCAGCAGACCGGCCGAGCATCTGGCGCATGAAATCTCGGTCTTTTCGCAAACTCGCAAGATCACCCTGATCCTGCCCTGCCTTTACTCCGAACTGCAGGGATCAGCGCTGGAGGGTATTCTGAAAGAGCTGTCGCAGGTCTCTTACCTGCACCGAGTCATCATCGGTTTGGATCAGGCGGATGAGGCGCAGTATCGCCACGCCCGCAGCTTTTTCTCCGATCTGCCGCAAAACCACGCGGTGATCTGGAATGACAGCCCGCGACTGACCGAGCTGCAATCCCAGTTGCAAGAGCTGGGGTTAGCGCCGCAAGAGCCGGGCAAGGGCAAAAATGTGTGGTCCTGCATCGGCTACCTGCTGGCCTGTGCCGACAGTTCGGTCATGGCGATCCATGATTGCGATATCGTGACCTATAACCAGCGGATGCTGGATCGGTTGGTTTATCCGGTGGTCAACCCGACATTCCCGTTTCAAATGGCCAAGGGGTTTTATCCGCGCGTCGGTGACGGAAAGCTAAACGGCCGTGTCACGCGCCTGCTGGTCAGCCCGCTGCTGATTGCGCTGAAGAAAGTGATCGGGGATCGCGATTACCTCGACTACCTGCGCAGCTTTCGCTATCCGCTGTCCGGTGAATTCGCCATCCGCACCCCAACCCTACCCGACTTGCGCATCCCGTCGGATTGGGGGTTAGAGATCGGGGTGCTGTCCGAGGCGTGGCGCAATCTGGCCCCGAAATCCGTCTGTCAGGTCGAGATCGCAGACAATTACGATCACAAACACCAGGACCTGTCGCCTGAGGACGCGGGTCGGGGCCTGTCGCGCATGTCCACCGATATTTGCAAAGCGATCTTCCGCAAACTGGCCGCAGATGGCACGATCTTTACGCCCAACACCTTCCGCACGCTCAAGGCGACCTATTACCGGTCCGCGTTGGATCTGCTGGAGGGTTACTATACCGATGCCAAGATGAACGGGTTAGAGCTGGATCGGCACAAGGAAGAGAAATCCATCGAACTGTTCGCCGAAAACATCATCCGCGCGGGTCAGGTGTTTCTGGACAACCCGCATGAGACCCCGTTCATCCCCACGTGGAACCGGGTGCATTCCGCCGATCCGGAATTCCTGTTGCGCCTCAAAGCCGCCGTATCCGACGATTTGGAGGAATTCACCCCGCGTTCGTGACCCATCGGCATTGATACGGCGCCAACACGATGTCAGGGCCGTTGGTGGCCAAAATCTCTCCGGTCAGGGCGTCGGTCCAGACTTCTTCGGCGATCATGTTGATCTCAGCGGGGCTGACATGGACCTGCTCGACCGAGACGTTGTGCAGCGCAAAGATCGACTGACTGCGATCCAGACTTTGCCGCCAGATGCCAAACACGCGATCATCCAGCCGCAGCGTGAATTGCGTGGCGTTGGGGTGGAACGCCGGTTGCTGGGCGCGCAGGCGCAGACGTTTGGACAGTTCCGACAGCACCAGCGCCTGGTTGGAGCCCGGATCGGCCAGCCGCGCCAACAAATCGGGATAGTGCCAGCGGTGCCGGTTGATTGCCCGGTTCATGCCGCGCCGTTCCACGGCCTCATGGTCGTTCGGCGTGGCCAGCAGCGAGTGGATGTAAAAGGCCGGTATCCCCTCCAGCGACATGACGATGGTTTGCGAGCAGATAAATCGCGCCAGATGATACTGATCCTTGCCCGCGAAGGTGGCGCGCATCGCCTCAAAATACCCGCAGTTCAGTTCATAGGGTTCTTCGCGCCCATCCGGCAGCGCGCGCATTGACACCAGACCACCGATCCGGCGCACGGTGTCGATCATGCGCTCTTTTTCATCCGGGGGCAGCAAGCCTTCGGCGGGGCGCATGCCGATGCCGTCATGGCTGGCGGTGAAATTCAGATAGGCACACCCCAACTGCGCGGGTGGCATCGCGGCCTGCCATTCGCGCAGATACTGCGCCGTACCCGACTGCATCGCATGCAGGATCAGCGGCGGCAGGGGGAAGTTGTAGACCGCATGCGCCTCGTTCCGGTTGCCGAAATAGCTGAGGTTTTCGGTGCGCGGCACGTTGGTTTCCGTCAGCAGCACCAACGTTTCAGTCGCGTAGTCGCACAGCAACCGTAGCAGCTGCACGATGGCATGGGTCTGCGGCAGGTGAATGCAATTGGTGCCGATCTCTTTCCATACAAAGGCCACCGCATCCAAGCGCAGAATGCGCACGCCCTTGTCGATATGCAGGCGGATGATCCGCAGCATCTCAACCAAAACCTCGGGGTTCGAGAAATCCAGATCAACTTGGTCATGGCTGAACGTGCACCAGACGTGCTTTTCACCCTGATTGGTGTCGACCTGACGCAGCAAAGGCGTGGTTCTGGGGCGCACGACGTCTGACAGATCATCCTCGGGCGAGGCCTGAAAAAAGAACCTGTCATATGGGGCTTTGCCCTGAAGAAAATCGGTAAACCACGCACCCTGACTGGACACGTGGTTCAGGACCAGATCGGACATCAGGTGAAAGTCATCCGCGATCCGGGTGATATCCGCCCAATCCCCAAGCTGCGGGCTGACGGTGTAATAATCGGACACCGCAAACCCGTCATCCGAGGTGAACGGAAAAAACGGCAGGATGTGCACGCCGTTCACCACACCGCTCAGGTGTCGGATCAGGAAATCATGCAACAGGTCCAGCGGCTTGTGGGCCTGATCCTCGATCGAGTTGCCATAGGTGATCAGAACACTGTCTTTTTCCGACCACAGCGTATTGCCTGGCTTGCGCCCCTGTTTGCGCCTGTGCGAGCCCTCGGGCCAGAAGGCATCCGAGATCTGATGCGCCAGCTTTGCATGATCGTGGGCAGGGTAAATCTGAACAAGCAAATCGTTCAGTCGCCGCGAGAAATTGGTATTCACACTGGTCAAGGGTCACAGGGCCTGAGTTGCATCCGCCCGATGGTTTGCCAGATCGGTGCGTCTGTCAAACATCATTGGCCGGTTTGGCCTGTCTGCCCCTGCGCTTGCCTAAATCTTGGTCAAACCCCGTAGCGTGCCATGAACATATCAACGGCCTGCAACGCGATTTCGTCGATCTCGGACTGATCGAACTTGGATTGAATACCCAGCGCGGCCTTGGTCCAGATGCGCACCTTGCACAACTCCGAGAATTGTTCGGCCGCGATCTGGACGTCTTCGATCGCCAGCTCGCCCTTTTTGACGGCCTTTTCCAGATATTCGACCATGTGGCGCTGGCCGTTCTTCGGCCCGGCTTCGAAAAACACGCTGCCCAGCTCTGGAAAGCGGTCGCGTTCTGCGACGCAAATGCGAAAGACCTGTTGTGAAAAATCCGAAACCAGAAACGCCGCGAGATGTGTTGCAGTGATTGTCAAAACCTCGCGCGCGGGTTTGGAATCATCGATCATCGAGATGACGTTCTCAGCCATCCGTTTGCATTCGGTCTGGGCGACTTCCATGAACAAAAGCCGTTTGTCGGGGACATAGCTGTACAGTGTCGCCTTTGAGACGCCTGCCGCGCGGGCGATGTCATCAACGCTGGCGCCTTCGAACCCATCCGCCATGAACACCTCTCGGGCACCGCGCAAAACCTGATCGAATTTACGACCTGTGCGAAGGATGGCGGCTGTCTCGGTCATGGGTGTTCCTTAATGCGTTGATCCCCTGAAACTATAAACCGTTTAGTTCAGATACAACGATTCGCGTCGCGAACGTGACCTCAACACCATGAATTTTGTTCAATTTTGCGCAATCGACTTGTGACACGGTTCAGCCCTGGCAAGAGGCTTGCCGCGCTGTCAAACAATGCTAACACTCTGGTCATGGTCGATATCTTTCTACGCACGCTTCCGTTTTTTGCGATCATCGGCCTGGGCTATTGGGCCGGGCGCAGCCGGTTCTTTACCGAAGAGGCAACGGCCTACCTGACCAAATTCGTGTTTTTCTTTGCCCTGTCGGCCATGCTGTTCCGCTTTGCCGCCACCCTGCCCTTTGCCGAGATTTTCAACGGGCGGTTGGTGATCGGCTACCTGCTGGGAACGGCGACGGTTTATGCGCTGGCGACATTCGTGGCCTGGATGCGGGGTTTGGACATTCCCACCTCCGCGGTCGAAGCTCAATGCGCCGCCATCGGCAATGTGGGCTTTCTTGGGCTGCCGATGCTGGCCCTGCTGTTGTCCGAGGCCGCCATTGGGCCAGTGATGCTGGTTCTGACCGTCGATCTGGTGGTGTTTTCATCCCTTATCGTGATCCTGATCAATGGCGGGCGCGACGGGCGCTTGACCCCGGCCACCCTGCGGCTGATCGGATTGGGTTTGATCAAGAACCCGATGATCGTGTCAATCTCAGCCGGTATGCTGTGGTCTGCGTTTCAGGTGCCAGTGCCGGGTCCGCTGAACGATTTCCTGACCATTTTGGGCGGGGCCGCCACACCGGGTGCCCTGTTCGCCATAGGCGCTTCGCTGGCTTCGAAATCTGCCGAACGCATGGAGGTCGCCGCGTGGCTCAGCTTTTGCAAGCTGGTCATTCACCCGCTTTGCGTCGCGGTTGTCCTGATATGGGTGGTGCCTGTTGATGCCTTTGCCGCTACTGTCGCCATCGCCGCTGCCGCACTGCCCGTGGCCGGGAATGTCTATATGCTGGCGGCGCATTACGGCGTGGCCCCGCATCGGGCGTCGGCGGCCATCCTGCTGTCCACAGCCGCAAGCATCCTGACCGTGCCTATCGTGATTGCGTGGGTGGCGACGCTCTGATCTTCACCTTTTCGCAAAATACTCTTTTACCGAAGGCTGCCGCACTTTACGTGCGGCTTTGAGGGCGTTAGCCATGGCTCGAACTTAGTGTAAGGATTCAGCCAGATGGAAACCCTTTCGGAAAACGCCTGTTTCGGTGGTGTGCAGGGTGTGTACCGCCATGCTTCTTCAGCTTGCCAATGCGATATGACCTTTGGTCTGTTCCTACCTGCCGAGGCCAAGGATGGCCCGGTTCCGGTGCTGTGGTATCTGTCCGGCCTGACCTGCACCCATGAAAACGCCATGACCAAAGCCGGAGCCCAAGCGTGGGCAGCCGAGCAAGGCATCGCGGTTGTTTTTCCCGACACCTCGCCGCGCGGCGAAGGCGTGGCCGATCACGAAGACTACGATCTGGGCCAGGGTGCCGGGTTCTACGTGAACGCAACGCAGACACCCTGGGCCCCGCATTTCAACATGTGGGATTACGTGGCCGAGGAGCTGCCTGCCCTGCTGGCCGAGAAATTTGCCATCGACATGGACCGTCAGGCCATCACCGGCCATTCGATGGGCGGACATGGCGCGCTGACGCTGGCGATGAACCTGCCGGGCCGGTATCGCTCGGTCTCGGCCTTTGCGCCCATATCGAACCCGACCGGCGCGGATTGGGGCCGCAAACAACTCAGCGCTTATCTGGGCAATGATGAGGCCGCATGGGCCAAGCATGATGCCTCGGTCATGATGAAAGAGGTCGGTTTTGACGGCCCGATCCTGATCGACACCGGCGCAAGCGACCAGTTCATGGATCTGCTGCGCCCCGAAGCGCTGGCACAGGCCATTGCCGAACGTCGCCAGCAGGCCACCTATCGTCTGCAGCCCGGCTATGACCATTCGTATTTCTTTGTCTCGACCTTCATGGAAGACCACATCACCTTCCACGCCGAAGCACTATACGGAGACTGAGGCATGAGCGACTACGATTATGACCTGATCATCATCGGGTCCGGCCCATCAGGTCGGTCGGCAGCCATTCAGGCGGGCAAGCTGAAACGCCGGGTTCTGGTGATCGACCGCAAGGACCGGTTTGGCGGCGTATCCGTGCACACGGGCACCATCCCCTCCAAAACCCTGCGCGAAACCGTGCTGAACCTGTCGGGATGGCGCGAGCGGAGCTTTTACGGTCGATCCTACCGGGTGAAGGACCAAATCCGCGCCGAGGACCTCAAGGCGCGCCTGCACATGACGCTGGACCACGAAGTTGATGTGCTGGAGCATCAGTTCAACCGTAACCACGTGGACACGCTGAACGGGCTGGCCAGGTTTGTCGGCCCGCATGAGGTTGAGGTCGCCACCGACGCAGGCGACAAAACCCGTCTGACAGCGGCCAAGTTCCTGATCGCGACCGGGACAAAGACCTATCGCCCGGATTATGTGCCCTTTAACGGCAAAACCGTTGTGGATGGGGATGACTTCCTTGAGATGGCGGAAATTCCCCGCTCGCTGGTGGTGATTGGTGCCGGGGTGATCGGAGTAGAATACGCCACCATGTTCTCGGCGCTGGATGTGCGTGTGACACTGATTGAGCCCCGCGACACTTTCCTGGATTTCATCGACAGCCGCCTGATCCACGACTTTACCCATCAAATCCGCGAAAACGGCGTGGACCTGCGCTTGGGCTCTGCAGTGGAAAAGATCGAGGACGCGGGTTCGCATGTCGAGGTGACATTGGAAAACGGTCGCCATGTCCGGGCCGAGATGCTGCTGTTTGCAGCGGGTCGGATGGGCGCAACCTCGGCGCTGAACCTCAAGGCGGTGGGGGTGGAAACCGATCACCGCAACCGGATCAGCGTGGATCGGAAAACCTATCAGACCGCCGTGCCACATATTTACGCGACGGGCGACGTGATCGGGCACCCCTCGCTGGCCTCTACATCGTTGCAGCAGGGGCGCGTTGCGGCCTGCCATGCGCTGGACACCCCTACCCTGCCAGAAAGCCCCTGGTATCCCTATGGCATCTATTCAGTGCCCGAAATCTCAACCTGTGGTATGTCCGAGGAAGAGCTACAGGAACGAGGGATTCCCTATGAGGTCGGCGTCGCGCGGTTCCGCGAAACCTCGCGCGGACATATCATGGGGTTGGAACATGGCATGCTGAAGATGCTGTTTTCGCTGAAAACCCGCCGGGTTTTGGGCGTGCAGATCGTGGGCGAAGGCGCGACTGAGTTGATCCATATCGCGCAGGCGGTGTTGAACCTGAAAGGTACGGTGGATTACTTCGTTCAGAACACGTTCAATTACCCGACACTGGCCGAAGCCTACAAGATTGCCGGGCTGGACGCGTTCAACCGCATGCCGATCCCCGAAGAGTTCAAGGTGAAGAAAAAACCTGCCGAACCCGCCAAGAAAGAGGCTAAAAAAGCGTGACCACGCTCTATGTCGATGGCGATGCCTGCCCCGTCAAGGCCGAGGCCGAGCGGGTCGCCACACGGCACAAAGTGGCAATGGCGCTGGTTTCGAACGGGGGGCTGCGGCCATCGGCCAACCCTCTGGTGCAGGTGGTGATCGTGGCCGAGGGGGCTGATGAGGCTGACAAGTGGATCGCCGAACGCTGCGGTCCGGGGGATGTCGTGGTGACGTCTGACATTCCGCTGGCCGCCAAATGCGTTGAGGCTGGCGCGCGGGTGCTGCGCCCCAATGGTGAGGCGTTTACGCAGGCCAATATCGGTCAGCAACTGGCCATGCGTGATCTGATGGCTGACCTGCGCGCAGCAAACCCGTTGGGCGCGGGCGGCGGCGGTAAACCTTTTGGCAAGGCGGATCGGTCACGTTTTCTGGACGCGTTGGAGCGGGAATTGCGGGCCGCGCTACGCCGGTAACCCTCCCGCCGATAGTCAGCGCATCAAAGATGCGCGTCCTCTCGTTGGGCCGGGCAGCGCGTGCCGCGCTGCGGTTGCGCCTTGTCAATCCGGGTTGGGGTTGGTTCAGTCGGCGGCAATGAAAAAGTGATTCAACAGGGGCGTAACATGCCAATTGAAGCTGTGATTTTTGACATCGGGAACGTTCTGATCGAATGGCAACCGGAACGCTATTACGACAAGGTCATCGGCGAAGACCGCCGCCGGGCCATGTTCGATGAGGTGGACCTGCACGGGATGAACGATCTGGTCGATCAGGGGCATCATTTCACCGACACGATCTACAATTGGGCCGAGAAATACCCCGCGTGGCGCGATGAAATCCGTATGTGGCACGACAATTGGATTGAGCTGGCCGCCCCTGAGATTCCGCACTCGATCCGGTTGCAGCGGGCGCTGCGGGTCAAAGGTGTTCCCGTCTTTGCACTGACAAATTTCGGGGTGCAGAATTTCGACTATGCAACAACCGTTTACCCGTTTCTGAATGAGTTTGACCGGCATTATGTCTCGGGCCGGATGAAGGCGGTAAAACCGCATGTTCCGATCTATGAGATGGTTGAGGCAGATTGTGGCGTGCCCCCTCAGGCGTTGCTGTTTGCGGACGACCGGATCGAGAATATCGAAACCGCGCAGGCGCGTGGTTGGCAGACGCATCATTTCACAGGACCGCAGGGCTGGGCTGACCGTCTGGTGTCCGAGGGGTTGCTGACGAAGGAAGAGGCGCAATGAACGTCCTGCAAATCCCTTTTGCGCAAGGCGAAGCCAATCTGGACTGGGTCGAGCTGACCGAAGCCATTGCAGAGGGTCACCAACGGCCCAAAGCACAGATCGAAGACACGTTTCTGTACCGGGGTGAGGATACGCTGCTGTCCCGATCCGCATGGGTTGACGGGCTGGGGATAGCGGTGAAATCCGCCACGATTTTCCCGGGCAACGCTCAGGCCGGGCGGCCGCTGATTGATGGGTCGGTCTGTGTTTACGATGACGCGGATGGTCGGCTGGCAGCTTTGGTGGATTTTTTCCTAGTCACCAAGTGGAAGACAGCCGGGGATAGCCTGTTGGGCGCCCTGCGGCTGGCCAATCCCGACAGCCGCAATATCTTAGTTGTTGGCGCCGGACCGGTTGCGCAATCCCTATGCGAAGCGTTTTCCGCAGGGTTTCCTCAGGCCAAAATCCGTTTGTGGAACCGGACCAGCGCCAAGGCTGAGGCTCTGGCCGCGCGGCTTGGGAGTATTGACGTCGAATACGATCTGCCCGATGCGGTGGACCGCGCGGACATCATCGTGACGGCCACGATGAGCACTGAGCCCTTCATCAAAGGCGAATGGCTGCGCCCCGGTCAGCACCTGAACCTTGTCGGGGCCTATCGCCCGGACATGCGCGAGGCCGAAGACCTTGCACTGCAGCGGGCCCGCATCTTTATGGACAGCTTTGATTCAACCGTCGATCATATTGGTGAGATCAAGATACCGATCGCAGAGGGCGTCATTACCCGCGAAGACCTGATAGCTGACTATTATGATCTAGACCGCTTTGCACCCGATCCCAATGCGATCACCCTGTTCAAAAACGGCGGCGGCGCGCATCTGGATTTGATGACCAGCCGGTATATCATCAGCAAATACCGAGGCGACTAGGCCGCAGCCAGTGTTGGGCGGTTTTCACGTATCGGAAGGTGGACAATGGCGCTGAATGCGCCGATGGCGACGCCGATCCACCAGACCATCGTGTAATCTCCGTACTGGTCATACATGCGGCCCCCCAGCCAGACGCCCAGAAAGCTGCCGACCTGATGGCTGAAGAAGATGATGCCGTAAAGCGTGCCCATATAGCGCAAACCATAGAGATGCGCGACAAGACCGGAGGTCAGCGGTACGGTTGCCAGCCATAGCGATCCCATCACCAATGAGAAGGCAATGACCGAGATCGGCGTGATCGGGAAGACGATAAACACCGCCGCAGCCAATGTACGGGCGGTATAGACCGCCGCCAGCAGGTATTTCTTGGGAAAGTGATTGCCAGCCCAGCCAGCCAGCAGCGTACCACCGATATTTGCCAGTCCGATCAGCGATATAGACATGGCCCCCAGGGCAGACGTCGTGGTGATGCCCATCGAATGCAGTACCCCTCCGGGCTGGATGGGGCCACACATCTCGGTGACAAAGGCAGGGAAGTGCGCGGTGACGAAGCCCAGTTGATAACCGCAACTGAAAAAGCCCAAAAAGATCAAAGCATAAGACGGGTCGCGGAAAGCGCGGCCAACGATCTGGCCCATGCTCTCTTGCAATTCTACCTTTGAGGCGACCTGCGGTGCGCGCATAAACGGGAGCGTCAGGATCAGGGCCAAAATAACTATGGCAAACACGATGAATACCTGCTGCCATGGAAGGAAGCTCAGCATCCACTCGGCCGTCGGGGCACCCAGAACCTGACCAAAGCTGCCCGCTGCTGTCACGATGGCCAGTGACATCGATCGGTTTGCATCCGATGAGGCCCGACCCACAACAGCCAGAACGACGCCAAAGCCAGTCCCCGCGATACCGAAACCCACCAGCCACGCATACATCTGATGCTCGAACGGGGTGACGGACCAGGCCGACAGCACCATCCCGGCAGCATAGATCAGGGCGCCAAGGACAATCGCACGTCGATCCCCGATCTTTTCGGCCATCGCTCCAAAGATTGGCTGGCCAATTCCCCAGGCCAGATTCTGAATCGCAATCGCCATCGAAAAGTCGGTGCGCAGCCAGCCGAACTCTTCCGCGATTGGAATTTGAAACACGCCAAACGAGGCGCGCACGGCAAAGCTGACGGTGATGATGATACACCCGACGATCAGGATCGGGTTCAGAAGGCGAGCGGTTTGCGGCATGAGTGTCTCGGATACGGTGGTCTTGTGGACGTTAGGGGTTTTGGGCCGTGCGTCAAATCAGCAGATTTGCGGTCACGCGTAAGGAAATTTGATGCATCGGGAAAACTGCCCGCTTTTCAAGGGGCAGCGTGGGCGCTATGGCTCAGTCCCATGACGGATTTGATTTCGCTTTACGATGCCCGCATTGCCGACGGAACCCTGACGCGCGATGACGCGCAAGAGGCGGTGCTGCCGCATTTTGAGCGTATTCGCGAAGCGCTTGCTACTCCGGTCAAACGCGGATTGTTCCGCAAAGCGCCCCCGCCGCCCAAGGGGCTGTACCTGTGGGGCGGAGTCGGGCGTGGCAAGTCCATGTTGATGGATATGTTCGTGGATGCGCTGGAAGATATTCCCGCGCGGCGCGTGCATTTTCATGCCTTCATGCAGGAGATCCACGCAGGCATGCACAAGGCCCGTCAGGATGGGGTAGAGGATGCGCTGGCCCCGGTTGCGCAGGAGGTCGTGAAATCGGTCAAACTGCTGGCCTTTGACGAGATGCAGATCACCGATATCACCGATGCGATGATCGTGGGCCGATTGTTCGATCTGCTGTATGAAGGCGGGGTTGTGGTTGTTACGACCTCGAACCGGCATCCGGACGATCTTTATAAGGACGGGCTGAACCGGCAGCTGTTCCTGCCCTTTATCGCGCATATCAAGGACCAGCTTCAGGTGTGGGAACTGGTCTCACCCACCGACTACCGCCAAAACCGTCTGGAAGGTGCACCGGTCTATTTCACCCCGATTGGTCCCGAGGCGCGGCAGAGCGTGCGCAGCGTCTGGAACGACTTGTCAGGTGGCGCGGCTGAGCCGTTGATCCTGCAGGTCAAGGGCCGCTCGGTTGAACTACCTGCGTTCCGCAACGGGGTGGCGCGGGCGTCATTTTATGATCTGTGCGGACGGATGCTGGGGCCTGCGGATTATCTGGCGATTGCCGAGGAACTGAAGGTTTTGGTGTTGGAGGATATCCCCCGCCTGTCGCGCAACAATTTCAACGAGGCCAAGCGCTTTGTGACTTTGATCGATGCGCTTTATGAGGCGAAGGTCCGGCTGATCTGTTCCGCCGCAGCGGAGCCCGAGATGTTGTATGTTGAGGGCGAAGGGACGTTCGAGTTTGAGCGCACCGCCTCACGCCTGCGGGAAATGCAGGATCAGGATTGGGGGAAATAGGGGGCTCTGCCCCCGCCGCGCGTTGCGCGACTCCCCCGGGATATTTTTGGACAGATGAAGCTGCGCGGGATTTGTTCAGCCGTTTTCGCGCAGGATATGGCCAGCCAGATAGAGTGAACCGCAGATCAGCACGCGGGCCTGCGGGTCTTGGGTGGTGATGGCCTTAAGGGCCTCAGCAACGCTGTCTGCTGTGGTGGCGGGCAGGTTGACCTTGGTCGCGGCGGCGGCGGTGTCTTCGGCGCTGAGGGTTGCGGCCTCACCCGGGATGGACACGGCGGTCAGGCTTTGTGCCTGCCCAGCCAGCGGGGCCAGATAGCCGGTGACATCTTTGGTGTTGAGCATGCCGCAGATCATATGCGTCGGGCGGGCAGGCAGTTTGGCCAGAACGTCAGCGAGCGCAATCCCGGCAGCGGCGTTGTGCCCGCCATCGAGCCAAAGTTCGGCCTGTGGCGCGGAATCAACCAGCGGGCCGGTTTTCAGGCGCTGCATCCGCGCGGGCCATTCGGCGCGGGTCACGGCGGCCTCATAGGCGTCATCGCCAAGGTTCAGGTGGCGCAGAACAGCGAGCGCAGCGCCTGCGTTCTGAATCTGGTGTGCGCCCAGCAGGTTCGGCAGCGGCAAGTCGCGCAGACCGGTTTCGTCCTGATAGATCAGGCGTCCGTTTTCCTCATGCACGTGCCAGTGCTGGCCGTGGATCAGCAGCGGCGCGCCAAGGCGGGCGGCGGTGTATTCAATGACCTCAAGCGCCTCGTCCTGCTGCGGGCCGACGATGCAGGGCACGCCGGGTTTGATGATGCCTGCCTTTTCGGCGGCGATCTTGCCCAGCGTGTCGCCCAGGAACTGTTCGTGGTCGATTGAGACCGGCGTGATCACCGTCACGGCAGGTTCGTTGATCACATTGGTGGCGTCCAGACGGCCACCCAGCCCGACCTCAAGCAGCGTGTAGTCGGCCTGCGTGCGGGCAAAGGCCAGCAGGGCGGCGCAGGTGGTGATTTCGAAATAGGTGATGTTTTCGCCATTATTCGCGGCGTAGCATTCATCCAGCACCTCGGTCAGGGCGGGTTCCGAAATCAGTTCTCCGGCCAGACGGATACGTTCGTGGAACCGCGCCAGATGCGGCGAGGTATAGGCGTGGGCCGACAGCCCTGCCCCCTCAAGCCCGGCGCGGATCATCGCCTGGGTCGACCCTTTGCCATTGGTACCAGCGATGTGGATCACCGGCGGCAGTTTGGTTTGCGGATTGTCCAGTGCGGCCAGCAAACGCCAAACGCGATCCAAGGTCAGGTCGATGATCTTGGGGTGAAGCGCCATCATCCGGTCGAGGATGACGTCCGAGGTCTGGTTGGTCATTTCTCGGCCGCGTCCTCGGCGGGTGCATCGACAGGGGCGTCTTCGGGCTCGGGCGCAGGCAGGTCGCCTTTGACCGCCGGGGGCTGGTTCATCAGCATGCGAGTGATGGTGATCAGCTCTTCGCGCATCTCGGTGCGTTTGGTCACGCGGTCCAGCATGCCGTGGTCCAGCAGGTATTCGGCGCGCTGGAACCCTTCGGGCAGCTTTTCGCGGATGGTTTGCTCGATCACGCGGGGACCAGCGAAACAGATCAGCGCATTGGGTTCCGAAATATGCACGTCACCCAGCATTGCGTAAGACGCAGTCACGCCACCGGTGGTGGGGTGGGTCAGCACGACGATGTAGGGCAGGTTTGCCTCTTTCAGCATCTCAACCGCCACAGTAGTACGCGGCATCTGCATCAGGCTGAGGATACCTTCCTGCATCCGTGCGCCACCGGCAGCCGAAAACAGGATCAGCGGGCGCTTGAGCTTTACCGCCTCTTGCGCGGCAGCGATGATGGCATTGCCCACGTACATACCCATCGATCCGCCCATAAACGAGAAATCCTGCGCGGCGGCAATGATCGGCGTGCGACCGATTTCACCGGCGGCGACCAACATCGCCTCTTTTTCGCCGGTCTTTTTCTGGGCCGCTTTCATGCGGTCAGGGTATTTCTTTTGATCACGGAATTGCAGCGGGTCGTCTTTGGGTGCGGGCACCTCGACCTCGGTGAAAATACCGCCGTCAAACAGGTGCGTGAACCGGTCACGCGGTGTGATCGCCATGTGGTGATCGCACTGGGTGCATACATTCTGGTTCTCTGCCAACTCGCGGTGAAACAGCATCGTGCCGCATTCGTCGCACTTGTGCCAAAGGTTTTCGGGCACCTCGCGGCGCGAGAAGATCGAATTGATCCGGGGGCGGACGTAGTTTGTGATCCAGTTCATGTCGGAACCTTGTTATGCGGCGTTGACGTCAAATAAGACGCAACGGAAGTAAATGCAATCAACGCCTGAGTGCAAGACGCGCAGCAAGCCAGCAGACGATCATGACCGCAAAATCCACCATCAACCACTGGCGCAGTTGATCGGCCTCGGACATCTCATAGGGCACCAGATACAAGGCCAACCCACTGAGGGTTTCAGGTAACGAGATGAACAGTAAGGCCGACGCATTATTCATGAAATGCAATGCGATAGCAGGCCCCAGTGTGCCGGATCGGGCTGTCAGATCCGCGGCGATCACGCCAAAGACAAAGGCCCAGATCGTGATCAGAACCGCGTTGTCCCCGGACACGCCCGGCGCATAATGACCGGCGGCGAATAACACCGACGGCAGGCCCATCCACAGGATCGGAGACCGGAATCTCGCCGCCAAAGCCTGTTGAATATAGCCGCGAAACAGAATTTCTTCGGCGCTGGTCTGAATCAGGACTGCCGTTACTGAGAATGGCAGCAGCAACAGCCAGCTCGAAAACGTCAGATTCTGTGTCAACGGCTCGCCCATCCCGTAGGGCGGCAACAGCAGCATTGCGATGCCTACGGCCGCCAATGCCAGCAAAACCTGCCAGAACTGGAGGCGGCGCAGGGTACGCGGCCCCAAAATGTCGGAAAACGAACGGTGGTGCATTTTTTGCACGGCAACCGCAACACCGACAGTCAGAAACCCGAAACTGCCAAGCAGCACCAGTGTGGCCAGAGGCGTTGTGCCCCGCAGGAACCCCTGAGCCTGATCCGGCGACAGCATTCCACCGATAGCGGCAAACAGGACCGAGTTCAGCGCCATGTAAAGCGCAACGACTATGACCAGACCTGCAAGCAGACGCCAAAGCTCGGGCCGGGCCCGGGCGGTGGCCACCAGTTGCTCATGCGCGGAATAGGCGGCGGGCTCACGCATTCTGGTCGCTGCTTTCGCCCTGGATCGAGCGCGGCTCGTCCGCGAAGATATCCGACGGGGTTTGCGCGGTGTTGATCCGGTGGGACAAGGTGGTCAGGTACCCGGCCACCGTTTCCAGCAGCTGAACTGCGACCGAGGCGTCGCTTTCGACAACGGCGCGCAGCTCTTCCGCACCGATTCGGAGGAAGGTACACTCGGTTTCGGCAACCAGATCCAATTGGCGTACGTCGCCGGTAATGATCGACAGATCCCCAATCAGACGCCCGGGTTCGATGATTGAGATCGTCCGCGACCCGCCATCTTCTTCGGGCCACATCAGATTGGCCTGCCCTGCAATACACAAATAGGCAGCGTCGGGCACTTGCCCGCGGGAAAAGATCATTTGGCCGGGCGCAACATGAAACCATTGCGCCGAAAAGGCCAGCAGCCTTTGGTTACGTGCGTCAATGCCCGAGAACAGCTCGGTGGAGGCGATGATCTCAAGCTTTTTGCTCAGATCTGCCGAGGGGCTGTCTTCGTGGCGGGTTTGAGTCCGCGAGACACCGTCAATCCGCCCTTCTTTGATCTCGATAAACAGATCATAGGCTTCGGGATGGGCGAAATGGTCCTCCATGAAGATCATGATCGACTCTGGCAGCAACTCACGCAGCCGCAGACGGGTGCGCAGGCGGCTCTCGGAGTCGTGGCTGGCAAGCGCCTTGTCCAGAATCAAAATGTCCGGCCGCTTGATTCCCGCCCGCGAAAACGCCGCGCGTTCCTGAAACACGGTTGGCAGGTTGTTCCCACCCAGCCCCGTCGGCAGATCGAACATGGTCGAGGCCGCCCGCCGTCGTAGCCCGGCCTCGTTGATGGCCTGTGCGACCACATCCTCGATCTCTTCGGCGTAGGCCCCGGCCAACAGGGACACCCGCCCGTAAATCGCGTTCTCCATCACCGTCAGCCGCGGCAGATAAGCGTCCGGCGACAGCGGCACGAACATGTCACCCAAAGCGTCCCGCAGCCGTTCCGAATGGTCGCGGCGGATGGACAGGATGCGGTCTTTGTATTCCTCGGGGAAATCAGGGCCGATCTGTTCCGCCGTCAACAGAAACGGCAGTGTCAGCAATAACGAGCGTTCAAACTCAGTGATTGCCTGGTCGCCTTTTGATTTGCGGCGGTCTTTGATGTCCAGCAGGCGGTGGTACATGTCCTTGGACATGCCAAGACGCAGAAACAGCGGGTGATCCGCACCATCGCGACCAAAAGCCTGATCCAGCGTTTCAAGCACCGAGCTGGTCATGGTCATTGCATCATCGGCAAGGTCGTGCATGCCGAACAGGTTGCGGAACCGATGGTCACCGGCCAGAAAATCGGGGGTGATGTCCCGCGAAGGTGTGGCAAACAGAAGGTTCCCGCCCAGTGGAACCGCCGGGTTAAAGCGGTCCGGATCAAAGCGATAGACATACCCGTCCAGCCCCTTTTCCTTAAGCCGCTCGGCCACCGTGTCGCGGAGTTTCACGACCTCTTCCGCCAAAACCGGATGCACCCGTGGGTCGAACCGTGTCCGCAGCGTCCGGCGCAGCATGAATTCGTCGATACCCATCGCCTCGACCAGTTTGAACCACCAGTCGCGGATGTCCTCGATATCGTCCAGCTCAGCCAGACCCGGATCAATCCATTCGTCGCTGAGCGAATCCGTCGGGTTCCCGGCCCGCGCCGCTTCGATCTGCCAGCGGCTCGGCGTCTCGGTCGCTTCGGCCTCGTGCTGGGGATGCGGGCGCAGCGGCATCAACAGGTTGTCGCCCAAAGTGCCGTCAAACAGGTAGGGGCGCGAATAGGCGTATCCGATCCGCGCCGCGATCACCGATTGATGCAGGTCTTTGAGGTTATGACCCGCCATTATGACCTCACCCTGTACCGGCAGGACCTCGCGGGTCAGAACCTGAGCCAGCGCGTTGCGTTCCGAGGCGTGATCCGACTGAATCGCCACGCGCGCGCCTTTCGGGATCGTCAGATCGATGTCTTCCAGAATGGTCTTGCCGTCATTGTCGCGCACCGTCACATTGTGCAGCTCAATCTCACCGCGCAGGCGTGGGATCACCTCGGGTTTGCCCGTAAACAGCTCTTCGGGGATCATGTTCGAGGGCGCGAAACGTTCGGTCACAACCTCCCACCGCAGCGACATATCCTGCACCTGGTTGTAGTAGGTCAGCAAATCCTTCCACGGGCCGCTCAGGTCCTTATAGGCCCCAAGCGCGGCCACCAGCGCGCCGACGGTCACCTCACCCTTGATCGCCAGATAGCCGCCTACTGAATAGAACAGGAACGGCGTCATCTGCGTGATGAGGTTGTTGAGAAACTTCATGAAGAACTTTTTGTTGTAGATCTTAAAGCGGATCTCGAACAAACGGCCCAGACGGTGGCTGAACTGCGCCAGCCGATAGCGCCAGCCGCCATTGGTGCGCAGATCACTGATGCCCGCCGCACTTTCCCCGATTTCAGAGCTGAGGCTGCGCACTTCCTGGATGCGTTCCTTGTTCAACAGGTTGATTTGGCGCTGAAGCTTCGGGATCAGCCAGGCCTGCAGCGGGATCAGCGCAACACTGGCCAGACCGAACCAGACGCTCTGCATGAACAGAAAGGTCACGATGGTCATCATCTGACCGAACTGGAACACCGGTTGTGCGATGGCATCGCCCATAAGCCCGCCCATCGGCTCGGCCTCGGAGGTGATCATGGACACCAGCTCACCCTGGCTGGTGGTTGCAAAATACGATTTGGGGAATCGCATGGTGCGGTGAATCAGGGTAAATCGCAGGCGGCGCAGCATGCGTTCGGCCAGGATGCCCTTCATCGTGTTGATGCGCATTTTCATCAACCCGCTGACGATCACGGTTGCCAGAAAGGCAAAACACAGGACCATCAGATACTGCACCTGCGTGACCGAGATCCCAAGGACCGTCACCGTATCACTGGGGGCACCGATCGCCCCGTTGATGATCTGCTTGGGCAATTCCAGCGAGGCGTAGAGAAACGGAAAGGACAGAACAGTCAGAAACAGCAACACAAGCTGTTGTTTCTTTGAGTGTTTCCAAATGAATGCGAACAGAGTGGGTTCCATGCCCCGGTCCAACCTCAAATCTAGTGGATGCGTTATTCTGGGTGACCCAAAGCAATCAGGTGTCAGACGGTACGCATTGGATCAGGGGAATGCAAGATTTCGATGCGCGCGCAAAGAACTGTCAGAGGCTTTGACCCTTTTTCCGGTTCACGAATTTGCGAGAATTCGATCTTAATCTGTTTTATTCACCTTTCACCCCTGCACTGTCTTTGACTAAACAGGGGCAACTTCTGAACGATGGGGCCATGGGCAGACTTCTGGATCGCTATATTCACCGCCGAATTGTCGCCCGCTGGCGCAAAGCCCTGACCGATGTCGGGGCACAGACCGAGCCTGGGTTGCGCCTGCAGCGGGATGAAGCGCGCAGATTGCGTTTTGTTCTGGATCGGGTCGTGCACGAGGCGGATGGTCGGTTGGCCCGCCCACGCATAGGATCGGATCAGTTCCCCAAACCATTGGGAACGGACTGGTGCTGGCGACCCGACCTGTGGCGCGGACCTCTGGCGCGATCGGGTGTGGCCTCGGCCGCGCGCAAGACGAGGATGGACCCGCAAACGACCCTGTTTCACGATTGCCCATTGGCCGAAATTGCCCTGCGGCAGGCCCGGAACCGGCACGAAAAGGACCTGGCACCCTTTCGGCTGATGATCGAGGTGTTCGGATTCGAAGGCTCGTTTCTGTCCCTGTCGGTCGAACTGCCGCCCGAGGCCGCGCAGGGGCTGACCAAACAGCACCTGATGCGGATGGATGCTGTGATCGAGTCGGAACACACGTTAGAGGCATTCGCGCGCCTGAACATCCAACATGGGCCAAACACCGAACAGGTTCTGCGCAAGCTGGATCTGTCTCAGCACTCTAATTCGATCGATTTCGATCTTGCGCATTTACCGCTGAACGAGGCGCGTGTCGAAAAGATCTGGTTGGATCTGATTTTCGAAAACCCCGGCATGAATCGCGTTTCATTGCGCGATCTGACTCTGTGCCGCCACCACCGCGCCGATTTATAAGAGCTGTGACCATGATGCATTCTGATCTGACACCCGTTCGGTTCAAAGATGGCCTTTGGCAAGGGCACTTGCGCAGGGCGAGCGAACCCAAACTGGCCGTACTGTATCAGGGTGAGCCTTTAGACGACGTCCGCGTTACCAAAGCACAGGACGGCTGGGATATCCAGTTTACCGTTCCTCAGTCCGCGCTGTCCGACGGAGTACATTGCTGTGTCATCACCGATGCGGACAGTGCTGAAAAGCTGGGTGATGTGACGATCATTTCCGGGTCACCGGCAGCAGATGACCTCCGGGCCGAGGTTGAATTGCTGCGGGCCGAGTTGGACATGTTGAAACGCGCCTTTCGGCGGGTACAAAACAGCAGCGCGTCTGGCTAGAGCGCTTTGGGTTTTACCTGAAACACTCTGTGACACGAATGTCCCGAGAACGCCGCAGGCGTGGCAGGGTATTCGTGTCTCAAGTTAAACCCGAAACGCTTTAGGGGGTAAGTCCCTATCTTTTCAACGGATTCCCGTGCATCCTTGCCTCAGCCGCAACAAACTGGGCAAGCTCATGGATCGCAGCAGCATCGTCAAGGTCATCGCGCTTATGGTGACAGGGTTTGGGATCGGCATCGATTTTACCGGCGCGCTGATCCTGGTTCCAGCGATTGAGAACAGTTTTGACGCCGATATCACAAGCACGCAGTGGGTTCTGAACATCTACGCGCTGTTCTTTGCCATGACCATGGTCGCCGGGGGGCGCATGGGCGATATGTATGGTCATCGCAAGATGATGCTGATCGGGCTGGCGATCTTTCTGTTCTCATCTGTGATGTGCTTTTTCTCGCCCAGCCTGGATTTCCTGATCATCGCCCGCGCGTTACAGGGTATCGGGGCAGGATGCGTCTGGCCCTGCACTCTGGCTTTTGGGGCCACCAAAGTCTCAGCGCCCGAGCATCGCGCAATGGTTATGGGGCTGATCCTGTCTGGCGTCACCTGCGGCAATGTCTTTGGCCCCTTGATCAGCGGTACGGTGGTTACGCTTGGGGATTGGCGGCTGTTCTTCCTGGCCAATGTAGTGTTTTCGGCCATTTCTATGGTGACGGCCCTGTTGCTGATGCAGCGTGAAACCCAACACAAACAAGGAGAGCATATCGATATTGCCGGAATGGTTGTCTTGTCCTTCGCCGTTTTGCTGCTGCTCTACGGTCTGGATGTAGGCGCGGATTGGGGCTGGACCTCGGCCCCGTTGCTGATGCTGTTTGTCGTCAGCGCCGCCTTGTTTGCCTTTTTCCCGCAGGTGGAAAAACGGGTGAAAGAGCCACTGCTGATGCCGCAGATGATGCAGAACCGGGAATTCCTTATCACGCTGGGGCTGAACATGTTCAACGTCTCGGCCGCTTTTGTCGGGTTGATGTATTTCCCGCAATACATGCAAAAGGTTCTGGGCTGGTCCAGCCTTGAATCGGCCATCGGACTGGCCCCTTTGACGGTCTTGCTGGCGGTGGGGTCGATCTTGTCCGGCAGGCTGTACAATGACTTCGGGCCAAAGCGGCTTTTGTTCTGGGGCTATACCTGCGCCACGGTCGGGGCAGCCAGTGTGGTTCTGATGCCGTCGGGTCTTGGGTATTTCCAGATATTGCCCGGTATGGCCATGATCGGGCTTGGGGCAACGCTGACGGTCGGGCCTTCGGGCACGGCAGCCGTTTGCGCCGTGAAACCGGAACGCGCCGGGCTGGTGGGTGGGCTCAGCTTTATGACCCATCTTGTATACGGGGCGATCTCGGTCGCCTGCGCCACGGCGATCATGTATCTGGTCGGCCTGCGCAGTCTTGCCGAAAACCTGACCGCCGCGGGCATTGAGATGTCTGCCGCCGATCAGCGCGCAATCAATGGCAGCACGCTGTCCACGTCCTCGTCCAAGGCTGTGATGGACAAGCTGAGCGCCGCTGACATCGAAAAAGTCCAGAGCGCCATCTCAGCCGGGTTTGAAAGCGGCATGAACATGGCTTTCCTTTTTGCCACACTATCAGTTTCGGTGGGCATTCTTCTGTCGCTGCTGCTGGACGAAGAAAAGCTGCACAAGGTGGAAAGCTGACCACTGAAAAAAGGCCGCCCAAGGGGCGGCCCGATTGGTTTACTGGGACGGCCCGTTCGGATTGAAGGCAGACAATCCTTTGAGAATATCGATGGCATAGGCCAATTGATAATCCTCTTCGCGCAGTTCGGCAGTTGCCTCGGCCCGCTCACGGTCTTCTTCGATCTGGCGGATTTCATCTTCGCTGAGGCTGTCATTGTTAAGACTGCCGCGCAGATCGGCCTCGGAACGCGCGGGACGGTCATTGTCTTCTTCCTCGGCCTCAGGCACAGGGCGCGGTTGTTCGACGATGATGTCCGGGCTGACGCCAAGCGCCTGGATCGAGCGGCCCGACGGCGTGTAATACCGCGATGTGGTCAGGCGCATCGCGCCATCCCCGCGCAGCGGCATCACTGTCTGGACCGAGCCTTTGCCAAAGCTCTTGGTGCCGACCACAATGGCGCGGCGGTGATCCTGCAGCGCACCGGCCACAATTTCCGACGCCGAGGCCGATCCACCATTGATCAGCACAACGATCGGTTTGCCTTCGGCCAGATCACCAATAGTGGCGTTGAAACGCTCGCCCTCCCCCGGATCACGACCTCGGGTCGAGACGATCTCACCTTCGTTGAGGAACGCATCCGAGACCTTGATCGCCTGGGTCAGCAGGCCGCCGGGGTTGTTGCGCAGGTCCAGAACAAAGCCATTGACCTTGTCGATGCCGCCAGCCTCTTCGATCTGCTCTTTCAACCCTTCCTGCAGGTTGGGAAAGGTCTGGTCGTTAAAGGTGGTCACCCGCAGGACAACACTGGTGCCTTCGGTGCGCGCACGCACGGCAGTCAACTTGATCGTGTCGCGGATAATGGTGACATCGAACGGCTCCTGCTCGCCCTCGCGCACAACGGTGATCACAATCTCGGACCCGACAGGGCCGCGCATTAGATCGACCGCCTTGTCCAGCGTCAGGCCCAGAATGCTTTCGCCATCGACATGGGTGATGAAATCCCCCGCTTCGATCCCGGCCGCATCCGCCGGGGTGTCATCGATGGGCGAGACGACTTTGACGAAACCGTCTTCCTGAGTGACCTCGATCCCCAGTCCACCAAACTCACCCCGTGTCTGGACGCGCATTTGTTCGGCATCGTCAGGGGACAGATAGCTGGAATGCGGATCAAGCGAGGTGAGCATGCCGTCAATCGCGGCTTCGATCAGTTCCTCGGGCTCGACCTCTTCGACATATTGCGCGCGGATGCGCTCAAAAATATCGCCGAACAGATCAAGCTGTTCATAGACGCCGGCGTTGTTCTCGGCCTCTTGCGCCAGCAGCGGGCCGGCGATCTGAGTGGTCGCGATCACGCCTGCTATGGTTCCGGCCAGACCGGCCATCACAAATTTCTTCATACTCGTTTATCCATCCTTGCTGGTCCGAAACCACGACTCCGGGTCCACGGGGGTGTTATCTTGTCTTACCTCTATATAGAGCGTTTCTGACCGGTCAGTTCCAGTGCCATCACCTCTTGTTGACAAAATTGCGCCGATTTCCGGCGTTTCGCCCGGCATCAGCCCGACCGGAGTGCCCTCGGGGATCACTTGCCCGGTGTCGCCGTAAACCTCTTGCAGGCCGGAAAACACGAATAAAAGTCCGGGCTGCGGCTCAAGTATCACCAGATTTCCCAAATCCAGCAGAGGACCGCGATAGCGGATCGTGGCGGCGGTGGGCGATGTAACAATTGCCCGCGGGCGGGTGGCCAGTACAACACCGGGGCGGTTCACGCCCGCGGCATCCGTCTGCCCGGCGCGGTGCAGAACCACACCCTGTGCGGGCAAGGCGATCTGCCCCTTCAGATCGGAGATATCAGCGTTGGTTTCCGCAATCTCGCCTTCGGAAATTTCCGAGAGGCCGCTGGCGAACCCTTCCAGAGTTTCCGTGGACGAAATCAGGATGGCCGTGCGCACCGGGTCTTCGACAAAGCGTTTCGGCAGGTCGGTGCGGTCCGCAATGGCCGTGCTAAGCTGCGTGCGTGCCGTCTGAACGCCTGTCAGCCCCTCGGTCAGTGTCTCAGAGGCGCTCTGCTGCAGTTGGCGCAGGGTCCGGACCTCGTGCAAATCATGGGCCAACGCCTGCGCGCGGGCGTTCAGACCTGGCGTGACCTCGGACAACATCATGCCCGCCCGCGCTGATCCCAGCGGCCCCGAGGGGTGCAACATCAGAACAGGCGGAGCCGTTGTCTCAATCGTTTGCAAGACGCCCAGCAATTGCGCGATTTCTTTTTCGCGCACGCGTAGTTCTGCGGTCAACTGTGCCTCTCGCGTGGCGGCACGGCGCAAACCCTCGCGCATCGCGGACAGGCCCGCCTCATAGGCTTGGATGGTATCGGTCAGCGCGCGGACCCTGTCGCGGGCGCGCTCGGCCTCGGTCAGCGCGACAGACGCCTCTTCCAGCATCTGCGCCGCGTCCAACGCTGCTGTCGACGGGTCGGTCTGGGCCTGTGCCTGCGCGCCAACAAAAGACGCCAGAACCAGTGCACACAGCCTCATGACAGCAGGCTCTGCCCGGTCATCTCGGCCGGTTGTTCCAGACCCATCAATTGCAACAGGGTGGGCGCCAGATCGGACAGGCGCCCGTCGCGCAGGTTCGCACCCTTTGGCCCACCGACCAAGGCCACGGGCACCGGGTTCAACGTATGCGCCGTGTGCGGCCCGCCGGTTTCAGGATCGACCATCACCTCGCAATTGCCGTGATCGGCAGTGACGATCATCGCGCCCCCAGCCTTTTCCAATGCTGCAACCACCTGCGCCAGCCCCTGATCCACGGCCTCACACGCCTTGATCGCGGCTTGCAGATCACCCGTATGGCCGACCATATCCGGGTTGGCATAGTTGGTGACGATCAGGTCATACCCAGCCTCAATCGCCTCAACAAATTTGGCTGTCACCTGGGCCGAGGACATCTCGGGCTGCAAATCATAAGTCGCCACTTTGGGCGATTTGGGCATAAAGCGATCCTCGCCGTCCTCGGGCGTTTCCTTACCGCCATTGAGGAAGAAGGTCACATGCGGATATTTCTCGGTCTCAGCCAGACGGAACTGCCGCAGGCCCTTTTTGGCGACCCATTCACCCAGCGTGTTCACGATGTCCCGTTTGGGGAATACGGTAGTCATATAGGCGTTGTGGCCGCCGGAATATTCCACCATGCCCAGCAGCGCCGACAGGTTCGGGCGCGGACCGGTGTCGAAATCGGCAAAACCCGATTCGGCAATCGCGCGCAGGATTTCACGGGCACGGTCCGCACGGAAATTCAGGCAGAAGACCCCATCGCCATCTTTCACGCCATCGAAGCCTTCCAGAACGGTAGGCACGATGAATTCGTCCGTTTCCGACTGATTGTAGGCGGCATCAACCGCGCTATGGGCCGAAGCCGCCGCCCTGCCTTGCCCTTTGATCATCGCGCCGTAGGCCTCGCTGACGCGTTCCCAGCGATTGTCGCGGTCCATCGCGAAATAGCGCCCGCTGACCGTCACGACACGCGCGCCTTCGGGCAGACGCTCTTCAAGCTCGGCAATGTAGGTGAGCGCGGATTTCGGCGCGACGTCGCGCCCATCCGTTACGGCGTGCAGCGCAACGGGCACGCCTGCATCGGTAATTGCCTTGGCTGCGGCAACGATATGGTTCAGATGCCCGTGGACCCCACCATCCGACACCAGCCCCATAAGGTGCGCAGTGCCACCGGTGGCTTTGACCTTAGCAATGAAATCCTGCAGCGCATCGTTGTCGAAGAACGAGCCATCCTCGATGGCCAGATCAATTTGTCCCAGATCCATGGCAACAACGCGGCCCGCGCCGATATTGGTGTGACCGACCTCGGAATTGCCCATCTGGCCACTTGGCAGCCCAACCTCGGGACCATGCGTGATTAGAGTCGCGTGCGGCCCCTTGGCCATGATCGCGTCGAATGTCGGTGTGTTCGCCAGATAGGGCGCGTTGGCCTTTGTGTCTTGCGACAGCCCCCAACCATCGAGAATACACAGGACAACGGGTTTGGGGGCGGTCATTTCGGCTCTCCGGGTTTCTGCTCTGCCTTGTCTTGTATCGCCTGACCACCGGCGGGTGAACCGCCTTTTGCCGCCAGCTGCACAGAATTAATGGCGCGGCTTGTCTTTGCCTGTTAACGCGCCAAATGGGCGGGCTTTGCGGCCCCGGTACTTTACCGTCAGATCCAGAGGGATGTCGTTTTCGTCGTATATCCCCAGCACAACGCCCGTGCCCCGGCTTTTGGTGCGCATGTCGATCAGTTGTTGCGCGGACCGGGTGGTGCGCTGCGATGGGCGGCGGGCCCAGGTGAATAGATGATCGTACATCTGGGCGATGACATCGCCATGATCGGGGCTGTCGCCCAGATCGACCAGCTCATCCGGGTCATTTTCCAGATCAAACAGCAGAGGCCGATGATCACCTTCGCAATGGATCAGCTTCCATTTCCTGTTGGCCACCATAAACATCACCGCATCCCGCACCGACGCGTTCAGAATGTCGGCAATGGGTGAGGCCGAGTAGTCATATTCGCAAATCACCACGTCGCGGGGTGTTTCAGCCCGCTGTCCGTGCAGGATGGGCAGCAGTGAATGCCCCTCAAGAATGTGCGGCGCGGCCTGACCACCAGCAACCTCGACAAAGGTCGGGGCAAGGTCGATGGATTCCACCAGCGCGTCGCTGACCGTGCCACGTGTCGCGTCGGCCTCGGGGGACGGGTCATAGATGATCAGCGGCATTTTGGTCGAGGCGTCGTGGAAGAACGTCTTCTCTCCCATCCAGTGGTCGCCCAGAAAGTCGCCGTGGTCCGAAGTCAGCACGATCATCGTGTCCTCCATCCGGCCGGTTTGGTCCATCCAATCGAACAGACGCCCCATCTGGTCATCTGCCTGCTTGATCAGCCCCATATAGGCCGGGATCACCGCATCGCGCACGTCTTTGCGCGAAAACGTCTGGCCGATCAAAGTATCCATGAAGGCCCGAAGCACCGGATGGGCATTTTCGCGTTCCGCCTCGGACCGCACCACCGGCAGCACATGCTCGGGCCCGTACATTGAGGCATAGGGCTCCGGCACGATATAGGGCCAATGCGGCTTGATAAAACTCAGGTGGCAGCACCACGGACCATCGTGGGTTTCCATGAACTCAATGCCGCGTCCGGTCAGATAAGGCGTTTCACTGTCCTCTTCGGCAATATTGGCCGCCTCGGACGCGTTTTTCAGGAACCAGCCTGACAGCACGTTGCCATCCGCATCCAGACCGGAATTGGCAAAGTCATGCCACGGATTATCGCTGTCGTACCCTTTTTCATTGAGGTATTTGTTGTATTCCTTCGCCCCATCCGGGTCGTAAAACCCATCCGGGCCCTCGGGGCGCATGCCGTCGTCACGCTCGAACACATCAAATCCGCATTCGGCGACACGGGCACCGATCAGGCTGTCAGGTTCCAGCCCAAGCCGCGCCATGCCTTCGGCATCCGCGCGCATATGGGTTTTGCCGACCAGCCAGCAATCCATCCCTGCCCTGCGCAGATGGTCGCCCATGGTGATTTCGCCCACCTTCAGCGGGATGCCGTTCCACGACGCCCCGTGCGAATGCACGTACCGGCCCGTATAAGTGGACATGCGCGAGCTGCCGCAGATGGGGGACTGAATATAGGCGCGATCGAACCGCACACCCCGCGCGGCCAAACGGTCAATATTTGGGGTATGCAAATGCGGATGGCCGTAACAGCTCAGGTAATCCCAGCGCAGCTGGTCGAACATGATGAACAGAATGTTTTTGGCTTTGGCCAAGGCAGCGCCCCCCTTTTAGTCAGGGGGCAAGCTAACCAATTCTCGGTCTGCGGCGAAGCGTAAACTACGCCTGCGCTTCACGCTCCATCTGCTCTAGCATTTTCTCGGCGCGTTTGCATTGAAGCTGATCGCGAAGAGGCGAGTCTGGATCTACATCCTTCTGGCAGACAACACACTTGTCTGCGCCCGAAATCGCATTCAGGCCGCCACAGCTGCCCTTGATGGTCTTACCCATCAGCATCACACCCAACGACATCCCCACCATCACGAGGGCAAGCAGAATGAAAGCCAGAATAAAGGTGCTCATTTTGGGTCCTACCGGTCAGTTGGTGCCAAGCGCGTCTTTGAACGCAGTGCTGTGTACCGTGATATAGGCATCTTCGCCACCTGTCACATCCCGCGAGATGAAATACACGGCAAGTTTATGCTTTTCGGCCAGTTCCAGGCCCTTTTCCTGACCCAATGCCAGCATCGCCGTGGCCCAGGCATCGGCCATCATGGCGTTTTCGGCCAGAACCGTGACCGAGGTGGTCCTGTGCGTGATCGGGCGGCCTGTTGTCGGGTCGATGATATGCGAATAGCGCACGCCGTCCTGCTCAAAGAAATTCTTGTAGTCACCCGAACTGGCCATCCCCAGATCACCGACCGAGACGATCAGCTGAGGGGTTTGCGCGCCGGTCTGCGGCTTTTCGATACCGATCCGCCAGGCTTCGCCCTTGTCGTTTTCACCCTTGGTGACCAGATCGCCGCCGATCTCGACCAGATAATCCTCAATCCCGGCGTCGCGCAGGGTCTTGGCCACCGCGTCAATGCCATAGCCCTTGGCAATCGCGGAGAGGTTGATCCCGACCGCAGGGTCGGATTTCACCAGCGTTCCCGCGTCAGTGTCCAGCGACAACAGGCGCGATTGGCCCACACCGCTGAGCGCTGCGGCGATCTCGGCGTCCGAGGGCACCGGGTCTTCCGGTGTGCGCGGCCCAAAGCCCCACAGTTCGATCAGAGGGCCAAGTGTGACGTCAAACGCCCCGTCGGTTTTGGCGTGCACGTCATTTGCGGCCGCCAGGACCAGTGCAAACTCATCCGACACCGCAACAGCATCGGTGCTGGTTGACGCGGAAAATACCGAAACCTCGGAATTGGGATCCCAGTTCGACATCTTGGCGTTCACGTCCGCCAGCGTTTCCTGAACCGCAGTCGCAAGGGCGTTTTCGTCCAGATCCTCACCAATCGCTGTGATGTTGAACGTTGTACCCATGGTTTCGCCCGACAGGCGCACCACTTCGGGCTCGCTGTCAAACAGGCAGCCGGACAAAAATGTAAGGACGGCCAGCACAGGCACAAGACGCATCTGAGGTCTCCTGAATACAAGTGCCCGGCATATGCCAGCCACCTTTGTCAGAGTCAAACCAGCCCTACAATTTCAGCGGCAAAAAGCCCAGGACCAGCAGACCAACCCCCGCAGGCACCCCAAACAGCCAGGCGCGTTTTTTCCAACCCGGAGGCTGTCGTTTCCAGGCCATGCGGAAATTATGGCCGCAGACCACCACCACAAAGAAAATCAACACGGCTACAGGCGGGGTAAGATACAGATCGCTCAAAGGCTTACGTGTCCTTTTTTGGCCAGGGTTTCTGCCGATCAGCAAAAATGCACCCTATACAGGTCGTTTAGCTGCGCTAAGGTGAAAGGGAAAGACTTTGCAAGAACCATAAGGAGATTGCCCATGGCCCCAACCTCTTACCAGTCCCCATCGCGTGGCGACAAGGCTGACAAGTCCACATATAGCCAATCGACAGAGTCAAACCTGTCGACGTCGCAAACCACCGTGGCCAAGCTGCTTGAAGGTAAAGGGGATGCGGTATTCTCGGTCCGGCCCGCCGACACGATCCATTCGGTGGTCAATACGTTGCGGGACAAGCGGATCGGTGCCGTCCTTGTGACGGATCAGAACGGGGCGTTGCAGGGTATTTTGTCCGAACGCGACATTGTGCGGCGGATGGCTGATACGCCGGGTCAGACCCTGCCGCAATCCGTCGAGGATCTGATGACGCAGGACGTTAAGACCTGCACGCCGGATGACCGGCTGAACGATGTTCTGAAAACCATGACCGAAGGCCGTTTCCGCCACATGCCTGTCTTGCGCGACGGCAACCTGTGCGGGGTCATCACCATCGGAGACGTGGTGCATTTCCGCCTGAAAGAGCTGGAATATGAGGCACTTCGGATGAAGCAGATGATCGTCGGCTAACCTGCCGCGCTGATATTTCCCTTGACCTCGGCACGGCAACAGTATCCCTGATGCGTCAATAAAGGATGTTGAGGTCAAGGATTCAATGAAGCGGGTTCTGGTCACGGGTACGGCGGGTTTTATCGGGTTTCACCTGGCGAAATTGTTATTGTCCGAAGGATTTGTCGTACACGGCTTTGACGGCATGACGGATTATTACGACGTCGCCCTCAAACAACGTCGCCACCAGATGCTGCTGCAATCACCCGGCTTTTCCGCGACCGAAGCGATGCTGGAAGATCATGAGCGCCTGATGCAGGTCGCCGACACCTTCCAGCCGGATGTGATTGTGCACCTCGCGGGTCAAGCCGGGGTGCGTTACAGCTTGGAAGACCCTCGCAGCTATATCGACTCGAACATCGTGGGCACCTTCAACGTCATGGAGGTCGCCCGCGTGCATGAGGTCGACCACCTGCTCATGGCCTCAACCTCATCCGTGTATGGCGCAAATGAGGTGATGCCCTTCACCGAAACGGAGAAGGCTGACACGCCGCTGACCATCTACGCCGCCACCAAAAAGGCAAACGAGGCGATGGGCCATTCTTATGCGCATCTGTGGAACCTGCCGACCACGATGTTCCGGTTTTTCACCGTATATGGAACCTGGGGCCGCCCCGATCTGGCGCTGTACAAATTCGTCGACGCAATCCTCGAAGATCGTCCGATCGACATTTACAATCACGGCGACATGCACCGCGATTTTACCTATGTCGATGATCTTGTGCGGGGCATCCGTCTGCTGATTGACGTGCCCCCGGTCCGGCCCGCCAGCGCCGAGGATATTGAGCCCGGAGACAGCCTTTCGCCCGCCGCGCCGTGGCGCGTGGTCAATATCGGCAATGGTGACAAAGTGCGGCTGATGGATTTTGTCGAAGCCATTGAAGAGGCGCTGGGAAAGAAAGCCATTCGCAATTACATGCCCATGCAAATGGGAGACGTTCCGGCCACATGGGCCAATAGTGATCTGTTGCAAAACCTGACGGGCTATCGTCCTCAGACGGATTTCAAGGACGGAATCGCGCGCTTTGTGGCGTGGTTCCGTGACTATCATGGTAAGTGACGCCAATGTTTGAAACAGACGCAAACGCCCGCAAGATCGCCGTGATCGGACTGGGCTATGTTGGCCTGCCGCTGGCGGTTGCTTTTGGCAAGATCGGCCCGGTTGTGGGGTTTGACATCAACGCGGACCGGATCGCCGACCTGCGCGCCGGTCATGACGCCACGCTTGAGGTTGAGCCCGAAGACCTGACCGCCGCCAAGGGCCTGTCCTTTGCCACGGACCCGGCAGAGTTGGAGGGGTGCGACACCTATATCGTGACCGTTCCCACCCCGATCACCAAGGGCAAACAGCCGGACCTGTCGCCCTTGCTGCGCGCGTCGGAAATGGTGGGCGGGTTGCTGAAACCGGGTGATCTGGTGATCTATGAATCCACCGTTTACCCCGGCGCGACCGAAGAGGATTGCGTGCCCGTTCTGGAACGCGCCTCGGGTCTGGTGTTCAACCGCGACTTTTTCGCCGGCTACAGCCCCGAGCGGATCAATCCCGGCGACAAAACGCACCGGATTGCGGATATATGCAAGGTCACCTCGGGCTCGACCCCCGAGGCGGCAGATCTGGTCGATGCGCTTTATGCCCGGATCATCACAGCAGGCACCCATAAGGCCGAAAGCATCCGCGTGGCCGAGGCCGCCAAGGTCATCGAGAACACTCAGCGCGATCTGAACATTGCGCTGGTTAATGAGCTGGCGATGATCTTTGGTCGGATGGATATCGATACCGAAGCGGTGCTGCGCGCGGCGGGGACCAAATGGAATTTTCTGCCCTTCCGCCCCGGTCTGGTCGGCGGGCATTGTATCGGTGTCGACCCCTATTACCTGACCCACAAGGCCGAGGCGGTGGGCCATCACCCGCAGATCATTCTGGCCGGGCGGCGGCTGAATGACAGCATGGGGGGGTATGTCGTTTCGCAACTTGTCAAACGGATGATGCGCGACGGGATCAATGTTGCCGCTGCCCGCGTGCTGGTGATGGGGCTGACATTCAAGGAAAACTGCCCCGATCTGCGCAATACCCGCGTGGTCGATATCATCGACGAGTTGCAGGAATATGGCGTCTCTGTCGACGTGCACGACCCCCATGCTGACGCAGAAGCCGCGCAAGAGGAATATGGGATTTCATTGGTCGCGCAGCCTGAAACCCGGGCCTATGACGGTATCGTTCTGGCGGTTGCACATCAGGAATTCCTGGCGCTCGATCCCGCGCAGGTGCGTGCTTTTGGCAAGGATCAAAGCGTGTTGTTTGACGTCAAATCCTGCCTGCCACCCGAGGCCAGCGACCTGCGGCTGTAAAAAAACCGGCGCGGGATGCGCCGGTTTTTTTTTCTCTTACCCGCCGAAATCGTCGAGCATGATGTCTTCGCGGTCCACGCCCAGATCCAGCAGCATGTTGATGACCGACTGGTTCATGATCGGCGGTCCGCACATGTAGAATTCGCAATCCTCGGGCGCGGGGTGGTTCTTGAGGTATTCCTCGAACAGAACGTTGTGGATAAAGCCTGTGTGGCCTTTCCAGTCATCCTCGGGTTGGGCATCTGACAAGGCGACATGCCAGTCGAAATTGTCGAACTCTTCGGCCAGACTGTCGAAATCTTCGACAAAGAACATCTCTTTCTTGGAGCGAGCCCCGTACCAGAAGCTGATCTTGCGGTCGCGGTTTTCCAAGCGCTTGAGCTGATCGAAGATGTGGCTGCGCATGGGCGCCATACCCGCGCCACCGCCGATGAACACCATCTCTTTTTGCGTCTCGCGCGCGAAGAACTCGCCAAACGGACCCGAGATCGTCACCTTGTCGCCCGGCTTCAGGTTGAAGATGTAAGACGACATCTGACCCGGAGGGATACCCTCGGACCCCGGAGGCGGTGAGGCCACACGGACGTTCAGCATGATCATGCCTTTTTCATCCGGGTAGTTGGCCATCGAATACGCACGCTCAATGGGTTCGGCCACTTTGGATTCGTATTGCCACAGATTGAACCTGTCCCAATCTTCGCGATACTCTTCCTGCACGTCGAAATCAGTGTATTTCAACTGGTGCGCGGGGGCCTCGATCTGGATATAGCCACCGGCGCGGAAATTCACATCCTCACCTTCCGGCAGATCCAGCGTCAGCGCCTTGATAAAGGTCGCCACGTTGTCGTTTGAGCGAACGGTGCATTCCCATTTCTTGACGCCAAAGACCTCTTCGGGGACTTCAACCTCCATGTCCTGCTTGACCGCCACCTGACAGGACAAACGGTCGCCACAGCCTGCCTCGCGCTTAGTGATGTGGCTTTCTTCGGTCGGCAGGATCGACCCGCCGCCCGAATGCACCCGCACCCGGCACTGCGCACAGGTGCCGCCGCCACCACAGGCCGAGGGCACAAAGAGCTTCTCGGCTGCCAGCGTTTGCAGCAGCTTGCCACCGGCGGGAACCGAGATGGTTTTCTCACCATTGATGGTGATGTTCACATTTCCGGTCGAGACCAGCTTGGACCGTGCCGCCATGATGATGGCGACCAGACCCAGAACGATAACGGTGAAAAGGGCTACACCTAAGCCAAAGGTTTCCATGTCGCCCTCCTTACAGTTTCACGCCCGAGAAGGACATGAAGGCCATCGCCATCAGACCCGCCGTGATGAAGGTGATGCCCAGACCCTGCAGACCATCGGGAATGTCCGAATATTTCAGCTTTTCGCGTACACCTGCCATCGCAGTGATCGCCAGCGCCCAGCCAAAGCCTGAAGACAAACCATAGGTCGTGGCTTCGGCAAAGTTATAGTCGCGTTCCACCATGAACAGCGAACCACCCAGAATGGCGCAGTTCACCGTGATCAGCGGCAGGAAAATCCCCAGCGCGTTGTAGAGCGGCGGGAAATACTTATCCAAAACCATCTCAAGGATCTGAACCATCGCCGCGATCACGCCGATGTATGAGATCAGGCCAAGGAAGGTCAGGTCCACATCCGGAAAGCCCGCCCAAGCCAGCGCGCCCGGTTTCAGCAGATAGTTCAGCAGCAGGTTGTTCGCGGGCACAGTGATGGCCTGCACCACCATGACCGAAATGCCCAGACCCAGCGCGGTCGAGATCTTCTTGGACACGGCAATGAAGGTACACATGCCAAGAAAAAAGCTGAGCGCAAGGTTTTCGACAAAGATGGCCTTTACGGCCAGTGAGATCAGACCTTCCATCAGTGGGCCTCTACCTGCTGAATTTTGTATTCACGTTCTTCCACCTGGTTCGGCTTCCATGTGCGGAAGGCCCAGATGATCAGACCGATGATGAAGAACGCCGACGGCGGCAGCAGCAGCATGCCGTTGGGCACGTACCAGCCACCGTTGTTGACGGTCTGCAGGATGGTGACGCCAAACAGCGATCCGGCCCCGAACAGCTCGCGGATAAATCCAACCAACAGCAGGATCAGGCCATAGCCCATCCCGTTGCCCATCCCGTCGATAAAGGACGCAACGGGCGGGTTCTTCATCGCAAACGCCTCGGCCCGGCCCATCACGATACAGTTGGTGATGATCAGACCCACAAAAACCGACAGGGTTTTCGAAATCTCAAACGCATAGGCTTTCAGCACCTGATCCACCAGGATCACCAGCGAAGCGATGATCACCATCTGCACGATGATCCGGATCGAACCGGGAATCTGGTTGCGAAGGCACGAGATGAAGAAGGACGAGAACGAGGTCACAAACGTCACCGCCAGCGCCATCACGAAAGACACCTGCAGTGACGAAGTAACCGCCAGCGCCGAACAGATGCCCAGCACCTGCAGGGTGATCGGGTTATTGTCGACAAGCGGGTCGACCAGCATCTCTTTCTTGGTCTGAGACATCAGAATTCTCCTGCTTGCAGTTTGGCCAGGAACGGAGCGTAACCCGCATCCCCCATCCAGAATTTCACCAGGTTATCGACACCGACCGAGGTCAGCGTGGCCCCAGCCAGCGCATCGACATAAAAGTCGGGGCCAGCGGCGGGCTGCGATTTGGCGACGGTGATCTGCAGATCGCCTGCGTCATCGCGCAGACGTTTGCCGTTCCACAGCGCCTTCCAGCGGGGGTTGTCTACCTCGGCCCCAAGGCCCGGAGTTTCGCCATGCTGATAGAATTGCAGACCGTAGATATCGTTGCCGTTGTTTTCCAGTGCGATAAAGCCATAGAGCGTGGACCACAGGCCATAGCCGTGCAACGGCAGGATCACCTTGTCCAAATCGCCAGCATCGTCGCGCAACAGATAGATCACGCGGTATTTAGACTGACGGCCAATCCCCGCCGGGTCATTGTCCAGCGCGACGCTGAGGTCCGGATCACTGGCCGCCGCCAGATCATCGAACGTGGCCGGATCGAATTGATCATCAACAAAGTCGCCGGTGGCCAGCTCCAGCACATGCGGCTCGAACGCGGCGAAGGCTTCGGTCACGTCGACGCCGGGTTCATAGACGCCTGCCACCTGCAGAACGTTGACTTGCTTGTCCTTCAGCGCGTTGGCTTCCTGCACCGGGCGCAGGCTGACAGCGGCCGCGGACACGACCATGGACGCGACCAGACAGACGGCGACGGCAACAAAGATTGTTTTGCCGACCGAATCCGGCGAGGCCGCCAGAAACTTGGCGATCGCGCCTTTGGGCTCTTGGGATTGCGTATCAGACATGGCGACGCGCCCTCCGTTTGATGTTGGCTTGCACGACGAAATAGTCGATCAGCGGAGCGAAAACATTCCCGAACAGGATTGCCAGCATCATGCCTTCGGGGAAAGCCGGGTTGATCACTCGGATCATCACAACCATGACACCGATTAGCGCACCATAGATATAGCGGCCCATATTAGTATGGCTGGCCGAAACAGGCTCGGTGACCATAAAGGCAAGACCGAATGCATAGCCGCCGATCACCACGTGCCAATACCACGGCATCGCGAACATCGGATTGGTGTCCGATCCGATCAGATTCAGCAGCAGTGTAAAGCCGATCGTACCGGCCAGACAGCCCACGATCAGGCGGTAGTTGGCGATCCGGGTCGTCAGCAGGAAGGCCAGACCGATCATACAGGCCAGTGTCGATGTTTCACCAAAACTGCCCTGAATTTGCCCGAGGAAGGAACTCATCCATGTGATGCCGTCAGCGGCCAGAGCCTGATACCCGTCTGATGCCGAAACCGACAGCGCCGTAGCGCCCGAGAACCCGTCAACCGGGGTCCAGACCGTGTCGCCGGACATGTTCGCAGGATAGGCGAAATACAGGAATGCCCGCCCCACAAGCGCGGGGTTGAGGAAGTTTTTACCGGTGCCGCCAAACACCTCTTTGCCGATCACGACGCCAAAGATGATCCCCAGCGCGACCTGCCAAAGCGGTGTGCTGGCGGGCAAAATCAACGTGTAAAGCATTGAAGATACAAGGAAGCCTTCGTTCACTTCATGTCCGCGCACGGTGGCGAAGATGACCTCGAAAATACCGCCAGCAACCAGCGTTGTGATGTAGATCGGCAGGAAATACATCAGCCCGTGCATCATGTTGGCAAACACACTGTCGGGGTTCAGCGAAATTCCGAACATCTGCAGGATGGCGATCCGCCAGCCTGTGGCCGAATCCGGCCCCAGCGCGGCAATGGCCGTGTTGGCCTGATAGCCGGTATTGTACATCCCCCAAAGGATACAGGGGATCGTGGCGATCACGACATAGGTCATGATCCGCTTCATATCCACGTAAGACCGCGCATGAGGCGCCACGGTGGTTACGGTTTTCGGAGTGTAGATAAAGCTCTCCACCATCTCGTAGATGGGGAAATACTTTTCGTACTTGCCGCCCTTGGTAAAGTTCGGCTCGATCCGATCGAAGAAGCTGCGCAAACCCATTTGGATCAGCCCTCCTTTTCAATCTTGGTCAGGCAGTCGCGCAGCGCCAGCCCGTATTCATATTTCGCCGGACAGGCAAAGCCGACAAGACCCAGATCCTCTTCGTCCAGCTCCAGCGCACCCAGCGCCTGCGCCGTGTCGGTGTCCATGACCAGCAACGCGCGCAACAGTTGCGTGGGCAGATAATCCTGCGGCATCAGCTCTTCGAACGTACCTGTCGGAACCATCGCACGGCGTCCACCATTCAGGTTGGACGTTAGCGCATATAGTTTCTTTGCAAAGGCTGAACCCAGCACCGGCTGCACAGCGAATTTCGAAGGCATCGGACGAATCCAGCCCATCGGAATCTGGTCGTGATCCTCTCGGATGATGCTGATCTGGCGCGCAAAACGCCCCAGATAGGCCGTCGGACCATCCGCATGCGTCCCCGACAGGATCGAGCCCGAGATCACGCGTGCAGTGCCCTCAACATCAACCTCATCGCGGGTCAGATCTTCGGTCGACGCGCCCATGACGGTGCGGATCAGGCGCGGCTGTCGCGCGCCCGGCCCGGAAATGGCCACAACCACGTTCGGGTCCAAATGGCCGGTTTGCACCAATCTGCCGATGGCGATCACATCCAGGTAGCCAATGGTCCAAACCTGCTTTTCACCCGCCAGGGGTTCAAGGAAATGGATATGTGTGCCGGCAAGACCCGCCGGATGCGGCCCCGAAAACGCAGCAGCTTCGACGTTCGCCACATCCACGCCGGGGATCGTATCCCCGTCTTTGTGGCACAGATAGGTCTTGCCATCGGTCAGCTTGGCGATGGCCGCCAGACCGGTAGCAAAAGCGTCCCCGGCGTCTTCGATGATCACCCGTGCATCCGCCGCCAATGGCTCACTGTCCATGGCCGTCACGAAAATCGCAGCCGGCTTCGTCCCCGGCTCGGGCATTTTGGAGTAGGGACGTGTGCGAAAGCTGGTCCACAGACCCGCAGCGCACAGTTTCTGCGTTACACCTTCGGCACTGTCGGCATCGCCCACGCCCGAGAAATCGACGCCCGTGTCATTTGCATCCGAAACCTCGATCACGACGCTTTGCAGCACACGGCGGGCACCACGATTGATCGCGACGACCTTACCGGTCAACGGCGCGACCATCATCGCATCAGGCACATCCTTGTGGCAAAACAGCGGAGTACCGCGTTGAACCATATCGCCTTCCTGAACCAGCATACGCGGTTTCAGGCCCAGGTAATCGCCCCCCAAAACCCCAACTGAGGTAAATTCCGGTCCCGGGTGAATTGTCTGGTCCGGGGCCCCGGCGACCGGCAGCTCCATCCCCTTTTTCAGTTTGAAAGTTTGCATATCGCTACTGTCTTCCAAGCCTCTTTATCTGCGCCAGCCCTGCCGACACCGCCATGGGGCCGGACAATAACGCGGAAATCTTGTCACGTCGTCGCAAAAGCGCGCAAAGGCGTCCAAAATCCGCAGGCGTAATTCTGATTGGGGCCCCTTTACGCGGGGATGATACCAAAAGCAAACCTGTTACCGCCCAAAATACGCAGCGAATCTCACTTTCCTTTGAAAACTCACATTTTTGCTGCGTAAATTGCGTGTCGCGCACAGTTTGGTTCCGGTGTAAGCACAGCGAATGGAACAAAAGCGCGAACTTGAGATTTTTCTGGTGGCCACCCCGGGGCTTGAGCCCCCCCTGCATGCCGAGGCAGTTGAGAAGGGATTCGCCGGGGCGAAAATCGTGCCGGGCGGCGTCAGTTGCCGCGGCACATGGCCCGAGGTCTGGCGCGCAAATCTGTGCCTGCGCGGGGCCAACAAAGTTCTGGTGCGCCTCGGCGGATTTCCTGCGGTGCATCTTGCCCAGCTCGACAAACGCGCGCGGAAATTCCCTTGGTCCGACGTTCTGCGCCCCGATGTCCCGGTAAAGGTCGAGGCCACCAGCCGCAAATCCCGTATCTACCATGCGGGTGCGGCAAAACAGCGTGTCGAAAACGCGATTTCCGAGACACTCGGGGCGTCAGTATCCTCTGACGCAGAGCTCAGAGTTCTCTTGCGCATCGAAAAGGACTTTTGCACCTTTTCGGTCGATACATCGGGGGAGTTGCTGCACAAGCGCGGTCACAAACCGGCTGTCGCCAAGGCTCCGATGCGCGACACGATGGCTGCGATGTTCCTGCGCCAATGCGGCTATGACGGGTCAGAACCCGTTCTGGACCCGATGTGCGGGTCGGGCACCTTTGTCATCGAAGCCGCCGAAATCGCCTTGGGCCTCAACCCCGGACGATCCCGCAGCTTTGCGTTCGAAGCGTTGAACGGGTTCGATGCGCAAGCATGGGCTGAGATGCGCCAAGGCCAGAACGCGCGCGAAACAGACCTGGTATTTTACGGCTCGGACCGCAACGCCGGAGCGATAGACGCGTCCTGCGCCAACGCAGAGCGCGCCGGGGTCGATACGATCACACGGTTCCAATGCAAATCGGTCAGTGACATCAAACCACCTGCTGGTCCGGCGGGTCTGATTATCGCCAACCCACCGTATGGTGCCAGAATTGGCGACGAAAAGCGCCTGCGGTCTTTGTATGGCAGTCTGGGCAAAACCCTTGCGAACAGGTTCAGCGGCTGGCGCGTCGGCATCGTCACCAGCAATCAATCGCTGGCCCGGGCAACCCGCCTGCCCTTTCTGGCACCCGGCCCCGTGGTAGACCACGGAGGCACCAAAATCCGCCTCTATCAAACGGGCCCTCTATCCTGATCAGGAAATCCTGCCGCTGCCCCGAGAATCCCCCTTGCACATCCCAATCCCCGGGTATAGATCACCCGCCACGGTCGGAGTGTAGCTCAGCCTGGTAGAGCACTGCCTTCGGGAGGCAGGGGTCGGAGGTTCGAATCCTCTCACTCCGACCAAATCAAATCAATCACTTAACGATGATTTGGCGGCGGCTGAACGCGGCGCAAACTGTGATGCCTCACAAATTGCGCCCAAAAGGGACCGCAAATCCTCCATCCTATCCAAGCATATGAAGCCCGAACACAAGCGCATGTCGCGCGTGTTGGGCTATGCGCTGACCCTCGGTGATTTTGAATCATGGGCCGGGTTCGTCACTGTGGCAATGGCCCGGATGACCATTGAAGAGCGCGCCGCGATGGCATGGGCCGCTCTTCGTTCACTGGACACTCCTGACCAAGCGGGACTGATCGCTGAGAACGTCCTTCAATTCACCGATGGTCCCATGCCGCCCTTTCTCAGCCCAATGGAAGATGCGCGTTGGTGGGCGTCTTTTGCTTCGCTGAATGAACGCAAATCCTATGCGCTGGCGGCATATGAAGCTCTGCCCGAAGCCGATCAGATGGCCTTCCGCAACCACATCTCTGAAGTGGAGATCGCGTAATGCATTATCAGCGCCTTAACCGCTCATCTACCCTACCTGTCACCGACGAAATGATATCGGACCACCTCAGGATCTTCCCGGAAAGCGAGATCGAACTCTTTCGGCACGTCCAACAGCTGTTGAATTCAGCCTGTCTTGAAATTGAGGATCATGCTGAAATTGCTCTAATCACCCAGAGAATTAGAGTTGCCGTTTCGGGGCCACATGTCGAAGGTGCAACCTACCGTTTACCCATCGGTCCGGCGCAGGACGACGCAACAGTACTAGTTTCAGCCGTCGAAACGGATGGAACAGTAACATCGCTTAACGCTCAACAGTTTCACTTCGGTTCTGGCCGCCGTCCGCTTTTACACCTCATCGAAGGAAAAGACCTACCGTCCACTCTACTTCGGGATACCACTCGTCTGCGAGTGGAATACGACGCTGGTTTTGGCTCGGATCATTCTAACGTTCCTGCGGACTTGCAACTCGCCGTGTTGGATCAAGCGGCGCTCTATCTGGACAACGGCTACGACGTAAAGCGTGGTCATGCCGGATTGTCACCGCATACCGCCCGCATCGCCACCCGTTACCGGGGAGTGCGTATATGATCGAACTGGAATTGGATGAAATCATGACTCTGCACTGGCCGCGTGTCATGCGCCGCGCGATGCGTGACGGCGATGAATGGGCGCAAGGCTTTGCCAAGTCCATTGCTCGCCATGGCAAGCGCCCGGCGTGGCGTCCATCCCCCAAGCAAGCGCACATCATGCGCCGCATGATCAACGATCTGGCAACTCCGCCAGACGACCTTGAACTGATCGAGAGGTAACGAAAGCAGCGACCCTGCGCGCCACCATACGCAGGGCCGAAGTGGTGGATCGGGTCACAACGGTGGCACCACGGGTGAAAGCCTACCACGGGCGGGATCACAGGCAAAGGGCAGTCCTAGAGGTTGAAGCCCGATCCCCGGCGCAGCGTTCAAGCGTCGCAAGTAGCAACTGACTGACTGGTGGGAACGCACAACCAGTCGGGCCTGATGCGATGGACCGGCTCCGATGAGCAGGAACTACACGCGGAAGGCATGGGGACTGCTGCGCTTTCGAGCGTAGGCAGTCGTCCTATGCCTTCTGCTCCGAACCTCACCAATGAGCAAACATGCTCAACGGTGCAAACGAAGAGAGAGACGAGCGAGTAAATGGCTGGCTTCATTGAAAATGGTCCCAATGCCCAGAATTATATGGATTTCGGCGACCGCGCGGGGGAGTTATCTCTTCTCGCTCACAGACGGAATCTGGAACTCCCATCCCCGGAAGCAGCAGTCCAGTTTCTGGAATCTCTGAAAATTCCCGAAGGCCCGAAAGCTGGCGACCCAATCCGGCTGGCACCCTTTCAAAAGCAATTTGTGGAAGGGGCCTTGGCCGATGACACCCAGGTCGCAGTTCTAAGTATCGGGCGCGGCAATGCCAAAACCGCCCTGTCTGCTGGCATCGCCCTTGGCGCGCTGTTGGGCGCATGGGACCCCCAGCCCCGCCGCCATATTCTGATCGCGGCCCGTACACGGGAACAGGGCAAAATCGCTTTTGACTTTGCTGAAGCTTTCTGCGCCAGCCTGCCTGTCGAGATCCGCAAGCACCTCACATTCCGCAAAAATCCGCGCTTGGAAATCGAATATGACGGCGATGGCGGGCATCACCTACTCAAAGTAATCGCAGCCGACGGCAAAAGCGCCCTCGGCACAGCTCCGAACCTTGTCCTGATGGATGAGCGCGGCCACTGGCCATTGGAACAGGGCAACGACCTTGAGGGGGCGCTTATGTCGTCCCTCGGTAAACGTGGTGGACGGGCGCTAATCATTTCCACTTCGGCAGCAGATGATGCGCACCCGTTTTCACAATGGCTCGATAATCCGCAACCCGGCACCTATGTGCAGGAGCACCGCCCGCCGCCCGGACTGCCAGCCGATGACCGGGAAAGCCTGCTGATTGCCAACCCCGGCGCAGTGGCAGGCATCGGAGCATCCATCGAGTGGCTTGAGCAACAGGCCAAGGTGTCGATCGCGCGCGGTGGGTCCAGCCTCAGTACCTTCCGGCTCTATAACCGCAATGAGCGCGTGTCCGGTGAAACTCGTGACCTACTGCTGACGGTGGACGAATGGCTGCATTGCGAAGTGTCGGAACTGCCCGCACGCAAAGGCCAGGTGGTGATAGGGCTGGATCTCGGCGGCTCTGCCAGCATGTCTGCCGCTGCGTTCTACTGGCCGGACAGCGGGCGACTGGAGTGCCTTGGCGCGTTCCCGTCGCAACCGTCCCTTGCGGATCGCGGTGCCAAAGATGGCGTGTCACGGCGTTATGTCGAAATGCAGGAGCGTGGCGAACTGTCTGTGATCGGTGACGCCACTGTGCCAGTGGCTCCCTGGCTGGCCGACCTGATGGAACACGTTGCAGGCCAGCCCATCGCGGCTATCTGCGCCGACCGCTACAAACAGGCCGAACTTGGCGAGGCCCTTGAGCGGGCCGGTATCCGTTCCCCAATCATCTGGCGTGGTCAGGGCTTCCGCGATGGGGGCGAGGATTGCGAACGGTTCCGCCGCGCCTGCTTTGAAGGCAAGGTGAAATCGTCGCCTTCCCTGCTTCTACGCTCGGCTTTCGCTGATGCAGTTACGCTGCGCGACCCCGCCAACAACATGAAACTGGCCAAGGCCCGATCAACGGGCCGGATCGATGCCGCTGCCGCAACCGTGCTGGCGGTGGCAGAAGGCGCGCGCATTATGGGCCGCCCCACAAGACAGGCGAGAGTGACATGGGCATAAGAAAAGAACATCAACGTTATTCTCGACACGTTACTCGAACCAAGCGGTGGAAAACGCTTCGGGTGGAAATTATCGACCGTGATAACGGCCAATGCCGCCAGTGTGGCAGACGTGGGCGGCTAGAAGTGGACCACATTAAACCTGTCAGAACGCATCCGGAACTGTCTTTCGACCCAGCGAATCTGCAGTGTCTTTGCCCAAAGTGCCATTCCCGAAAAACCCGCTTGGAATGTGGGCATAAACCGACGCCGCAGAAACACACTGATTGGAAATTAGCCGTCAAAAATCTCGAAAAAGGGGCAACAAGTTTCAGCATCCCGTTTGGAGTCCAAAAATCGGCGATTCCAGTTGTGCTGGTTTTTGGACCCCCGGGCGCAGGAAAGACGACCTACGTCCACAGGAATGCCAGCGCAGGTGATGTAATCATTGATCTTGATCAGTTCCTTGCGGAAATCGGCGGCAAACCCTGGGAAACCGATAAGTCTTTGGTTCACGAAGCTTTCAAACGCCACGACGCAGCCATCCGAGGGCTATCCAAGGCGATCAGTGGAAAAGCATGGCTGATTAAATCAGCCGCCTCACAATCTGAGAGAACGGCGTGGAAGCTGGCACTTGGATCGCTTGAAGAGCGTCCAATCCTGACGCGCCCCGACACCTGCATACAGAGAATAAATGCGGACCCGAAAAGACAACATCGGGCTCCAGAGATGTGCGCATCAGTTCACGACTGGTGGCGAACATACATCGCCGAAGGCGGTGAGAAACCAAGCAAAACAGGAGTGACCAATGCTTGATTCAGTGAAGATCGCACGGCGGCAAAGCGAAATCCGCCAAGAGATCGCAACCTTGGCCGGGAAGGCCGAACCGTCCGAGGATGAAGTGCGTTCGATGGAAACGCTCGATGGCGAATACCGGACCAATGAAACCCGCTATCGCGCCGCTCTGATTGCAGAGGATGAAGAGCGCCGGGAAGCCGGGGCGGAACTCGAAACCCGTTCGGATCGGGAATGGTCTGACTTGATGGGTGGTTTTGAGATGCGCCAGGTCGCGCTTGCTCTGGATGAAGGGCGGCAATTGGACGGGGCCACACAAGAAATCGTCTCCGAACTGCGCAGCCAGGGTGGTTATCGTGGTGTGCCGGTTCCATGGGATGCGCTGGAAATCCGGGCCGGTGAAACTGTCGCCAGCGGGACGCCTGACCCGGTTCGCACGGCCCCGATCATTGATCGCCTGTTTGCCCAAAGCTGTGCCATGCGAATGGGTGGCCGGATGATCAATGTCGGAATCGGCGAACAGGAATACCCCGTCACCACGTCCAATGTCTCGGCGGGCTGGACTGGTTCTGAGACGGGTAATGTGCCGGGGCCTGCGGCGTACACCACCTTGGATCGACCTCTGAAACCTGATCACAATCTGGGTATTCAGATGCGCATCACGCGTAAGACGCTGAAACAGTCCGGGGCCGGTCTGGAACAGGCGGTGCGGCGCGACATGAACGGCGCGATTGAAGAGGCTCTTGACCGCGCAGTGTTCCAAGGCAGCGGCGCAGCTGGTGAACCGACTGGCATTCTGGCCGGGGCGGCAGGCTGGAACATCACCGAAACCGCAATCAGCGCGGCAGCGTCCTATGCGGCGTTTCGTTCGGCGGCGGTGCGGTTCATGACAGCGAACGCGGCGAACGGCCCCGGCGCGGTCAACCTGCTGCTGCGGCCCGAAGTATTCGATGGAATGGACGATGATCTGATCGCTGGAACTGCTGTTTCCGAATGGGATCGGCTGGTAGCCAAGATCGGTAACGTGCATCTGTCCAGCAATGCTCTGGCGGAACCGACCGGCGACCCGGCGGCATCGGTGGCGGTCATGACCACGACCGTTGGCGGCGTTCCGCCCTTCTTTGTCGGCACTTGGGGCGCGGTGGACTTGATCCGTGATCCGTATTCCGACGCGCAATCCGGTGGCCTGCGTCTGACGGCTCTGACCACAATGGATGTGACTGTTTCCCGTTCGGTGCAAACCGAAGTTCTGACGGGGATCCAGTAACATGCTCTTTGGCGGCTCAAATGGCGGGATTGAAATCCGCCGCTCCGAGGACGGGGCAACCCGCCTCCGGGGCCGCTTTCCCTACGGCGTTGCCACTGTCCTTTGGGATGGTGGTGCGTCCGGGCAAGCCCGAAAAGAGGTGATCGCCCCGCGGGCGTTTGCCAAACGCATTGCTGATACCGGTCAGGACATTCACTTTCTGGCGGGCCACGACTTTGATCGCCCTTTGGCCAGCCGCAAGGCGGGCAGTCTGACCGTGACGGATGGTAACGACGCCCTGACCTTTGAAGCAACAATCGCCCCTGAAATGCGGGCGGTGTCCTATGTTCAGGACTTCCTCGGCGGTCTTGCAGCGGGGCTTATTATGGGGCTGTCACCAGGCTTTCGCGTCGGCGCAAAGGCTGGGGCCGAAACTGTCGCATCCGATGGCACGGCACTTCTGCGTACGGTTCGATCTGCTGACCTCTTCGAGATTAGCGCCGTCACTCGACCCGCTTATCCTGAAGCCCAGATCGAGGCGCGCAACTGGTCTGCCGATGGCCCAGAACTCCGCGTCTCGGCGCATCCCCTCAACCGTTGGAGGCTCTGATGATCTGGCCATTCAAACGAAAACAAGAAACCCGTTCAGCATCATCCGGCTTCACGGCGGAAATCATGGCGGCGCGGGAATCCTACGTTTCCGGCCGTCGTGGGATCGCGGAGTTGACCGCCACCACGCAAAGCTGCGTCTCTCTCTGGGAAAGTGGCCTGAGTATGGCCGATGTGACCGGGGCCGATCTGCTTGATCGCCGCGCCTTGGCGGTCATTGGGCGCAGCCTTGCCCTGCGCGGTGAAGCGGTGTTCCTGATCCGTGATTACGGGTTGATTCCTTGCAGCGATTGGGACTTGCGTACCCGCGACGGTATCCCGACCGCCTATCGCGTGTCCGTCTCTGAGGCTGGCGGTGGGCGTACCGAAACAGCCCTTGCAGGCGAGGTGCTGCACATTCGGATCGGCTGTGATCCAGTTGCCCCATATTACGGCACAGCGCCACTTAAACGCGCCAGCCTGACCGCCGGCCTTTTGAATGCGCTGGAAACCGCCCTGACGGAAGTCTATGAAAACGCGCCTCTCGGATCGGAAATAGTGCATCTGCCTGATAGCGGGGCCGGAGACATGGCAGATATGCGCGCATCTTTCCGAGGCCGTCGCGGCTCTGTCCTTGTCCTGGAAGGTGTGGCTCATGCTGTCGCTGGCGGGATGCACCCAAATGCGGGCAAAGCACCGGACGATCTGTCCCCGGATCTATCCAAGTCAATGACGAAGGAATCGCTGGCGGCGGCACGGGACGCAATCAACATGGCCTTTGGCATTCTGCCCGGTTTGGCGAACCCATCGACCACTGGCCCAATGGTACGGGAAGCACAGCGCCACCTCGCCCAATGGGTGCTGCAACCAATCGCCGCTCAGATTGCGGAAGAAGCCAGCACCAAACTCGGCGGAGCCGTGGAACTGGACGTGATGCGCCCCTTGCAAGCCTTTGACGCTGGCGGACGGGCGCGAGCCATGACCGCGATCATCAAGGCAATGGCCGAGGCCAAAGAGGCTGGGATCGATCCCGGCGCGGCACTTCAAATCGTGGACTTGAAACCAGAATAGGCAGGTTGCGCCTTGGTAACGGCAATGTGCCAGAAGCGACCCCGTTAGTCAGAGAGTGGGCAAACCCTGACAAGTGCGGTCTCCAATACCTCCATTCGGTAGGCGCGGCACAGGGGCGGGCTAAATGCCCGCCCTATTCAAAGATCACGCACCCGTCGCCTGCCCGGCCAATTGCCGCCATATCTTCGGCTGTCAGAGCCGCACATCCTTCAAGAATAATTGTGGCACCTTTTGCTTTTGCAGCACGTGCGACACCTGCTAGCTCCTCAACAAAAAAGTTCTGCGCGTTCAGTCGAAGTCCTCCTCCTGCACGAGCAACAGATTTTATTTCTTCAAGATTTAAATGAAGAATGGTCATATGGATTTTCCTTCTTTTCGGAGACGAACTCCGGCACCGCTACCATTTTCTGGTATAAACTCAGCGCCAGCCGTTTCTAGCGCAGTTCTTATTACCAGCACCGTTGAAGCTTTCAATTCTTCACCGCGCTCCAATCTAGATACCGTTGCCTGAGCCACTCCGGCCAAACTTGCCAGTTCTCTAACGCCTAGTCCCAGAGCGGCCCTTGCCATTTTGCATTGCACAGCATTCATAATGATAACCATGTTATTTTTTATTGACAGTCATTCCGTCTCAAATAACAACAGTGTTATTAAAGTAAACCAAATAGGAGAGTATCAATGGATAAGCTGGACATCCTCCCAGGTGGGATTAACCGTTATGACCTCGCCATTAAGTCAAATGTTGTCGCGGGGCTGGTGGACGCGGCACTAAGCCAAATCGAAGAACTCGACTTTGAAACAGCGAAAGGAACCAGGAACAGAGAGTTGGATCACGTTTGGGCGATGGTTTCAGCCCTTCAGCCATTGGCCGCAGAACTCTCTGACCTTTGCGACGGTATCGGCGCAATGCCGGAAGAATGCCAAGTACAAAAGATCGAAGCGTCGTCAGTATAGTCTCAAGTCCCCTAAGATCGTGGGGGTTGCCACGTTTTTAAAAGCGTGGTATCTCTCACGTACTTAGTGGGAGTTCTGCCATGCGATATCGCGTCACAACTAATTCGTATGAATTCAGTCCTTCGGAAGTCGCCATAGTGACGGGAGTCTCAACAGCTCTTCAACGCGACTGGCGGCGGCGAGGGTTGATCACCAACAAGCAATCAAACGGGTGGAACAAGTATACACTTGAAGAAGTGATTCAAATGGCGGTGATGCGCGCGTTTACTCAAAGTGGAATTACGACTGAAACAGCGAAATCTGTGGCTTCGCAAGCAGTGTTGCCCGTACTTTCGGAGTTATCTCGCTGGGATGATGTTGCGGTTTTTTCCGGAGATAGCTTGGATTCTGATCAAATGGATCGAATTCGCGCAGGAGCTGTTCGGGGAGTATCTGGCGAAGATCAGTTTACGTTCTTGGCATTGCCAGACCAGGGCGACGAAGTTGGCGCGGCGAGATTGCGAAACCTAGCAGATGGCGAGCAAGTCTTGAATGCGAGTGGGAACTTTTATGGCATCGTGCTCGATCATAGTGCCTTGGCCCACAAAATCGCCCATCTAGCAAACTTGCCTCTCATCCGATTTGAAGTCGAAGTTCTGGGTGGCGAGGACAAGTAGATGTCAGCCGGTTTCACAGTCAGCGTTGCCGAAGCTGCAAAAGAACTTGGTGCGCCCAAGGCAACTTTGGAGCGAGTCGCCGCCGATCTGGGTTTGTTGATCATGTTTGGGAACCGTAAACGGATCGACCCAAACGACTATCAGGAGATTATCGACGCATGCCGCAGCAAGCCAAAGGCCCCCGCCTCTATCTCCGCAAGGACACAGGAATCTGGCTTATCCGCGACACGGGGCGCGGGGAAATCTCAACAGGCACTCGAAACCGCGCAGAAGCTGAAAAAGCTCTCGGGCAATACATTGCAGAGCGGGACCGCCCCCGTGGTCCAGCTACGCCAGAAGAACTGACGGTGGCTGATGTGCTTACTCTCTATGCTACAGAACACGCACCTAATGTTACGGATCCTGCACGGATCGGGTTTGCGATTGAGCCACTAGTCGCCTTCTGGGGAGACTTGCCCGTTTCTTCGATCCGAAAGGAAACATGTCGGGCATATGGGCGTCAGCGTCGCAAAGTGACCAAGCGCGACCCGAAAACAAAAGCAATTTTGGAAACCTCTCCACTCGCTGATGGTACGATCCGAAAAGAACTCGGCACGCTTGCAGCAGCCGTGAACTATTGTGCGGAAGAAGGATATCTGATCAATCCGCCGAAGGTCCATCTACCAGCGAAACCTGAACCAAAAGATCGTTGGCTGACGCGCTCAGAAGCTGCGCAGCTCATTTGGGCGGCATGGCGGAATGACGACGCCAAGCACCTGGCACGCTTCATCCTTGTTGGTCTCTACACGGGGACACGAAAGACGGCCATTCTACGCTTGCGCTTTCTGCCCAGCACGTCAGGCGGCCATGTCGATACCAGCACCGGGATGATGCATAGGCGCGGCCAAGGTCAGACTGAAACTAAAAAGCGCCAACCACCTATCCGCATTGCACCCCGCCTGTTGGGGCATATCCGCCGCTGGGAAGAGAACGACCCTCGCTGGGTGGTGTCTTTCAAAGGGCAAGGTGTAGGTAGCATCAAAACAGCTTGGGCCACTGCTGTCAGGGATGCAGGCCTAGAAGAAACAGGTGTTACACCGCACGTCCTGCGTCACACCGCAATCACTTGGGCGATGCAGGCTGGGGCAGATATCTATGAAGCCGCAGGATATTTCGGTGTGAGCATTGAAACCATGTTTAAGGTCTATGCTCATCACCACCCTGATCACCAATCCGACGCAATCGCGGCTGTTGGGCGCGGAGGGCGCAAACTGTGATGCATCATCGTTTCGAGCAAACCCAAGCCCCTAAAGAGCGAACAAAACTTGGGGCAAACCATGATCAGGAGGTGAACAAATGACCTTGCGTTGTCTTCGGGAGGCAGGGGTCGGAGGTTCGAATCCTCTCACTCCGACCAATAAAACAAGGCGCCCAAGGGCGCCTTTGTTGTTTTCTGCGGATCGGCCGCAACGATATCCGCAACGTTTCATTCGCTAGATGTGCTCAGTTCGTTCGCAACCGGCATCCACCAATTACCGCAGTTTTTTTTCAGATATTCCAGTCCATAATCTCCGTTGCGTTCTTCAGCGCATCTGGGCTGTACGACCTATAGACGTTTTCCAGGGTCTCGCGCGAGGTCGCAAAATAGGCCGTGGCGTCCTCCAGCGTCATGCCGCGCATGAACGCCCAGGTAACCGCTGTGTGCTTCAGGGTGTGCGGTGTCACGTCCTTAAGACCGGCTCGCTGGACGGCAGCACGGAATGCCTTGTCGATCCGATCTATCGGCACGCCCTTGAACGACACCACGTGGCTCCCCTCCTGCGTCCAGGTCTTCATCTCTGCGTGGAGCGTGCCAGGCATCTTGATCATTCCCTTGCGCTTCTTGGTCTCGGCCTCGGCCTTGCCAAGGAAATGGATCACCCCACTGTCGAGCTCGACCCAGCCGCTATCAAGGGAGGGCATCCACTTCAGCCGTGTGATCGCGGTCTTCCGACGCCCGGTGTATAGCGCTATCTTGATGAATCGCTGGACGTGAGAAGCAGAGGCCTCCAGCAAGCGCTGGACCTCCTCCTCGGTCAGCCAGCGGTCATTGGCGACTCCCTTCTCAGGCAGGGTAACAATCGGTGCATGGCTGATCCTGCGCGACGCCAAGGCGTATTTGACGGCGGCGTTCAGGGTGTTCATCTCGCGCCGGACGGTCCATGCGGCGCACCGTCTCCAAGCCGTGTAGCCGCGACACCTGTCGATGTCGATCTGGGACACCTTGAGGTCGCTCCAGTAGGGCGACAGTGCCTGTATCGTGTAGAGCAGACGTTCCCTGTCGCGGACCACCTTTACCTTGGCCTCGCCGTAATGCACCAAGATTTCGCCGACGGTGATCTCGTTCGGGTCGCGGACGCGATCATCTTGCCGCTTTTTGCTGGCGATGTAATTGCTCAGGACTTCTTCCGCTGCCTCATGAAATCCATCACCAAAGCCTGTCCGGATCTGCTGTCCTCCGTCGAGGATGACCCATGCGCCATCGTCTTTGCGTTGGAAGAGCCGGGCCGGTTTGCGTTTACGTGGCATGTCGTTGTGAACCTCTTCAATTCCTCGCGGGTCATGTAGTATCGCTTGCCGAGGCGAACCGCATTGATCTCGCCCTGGTGGATCATGGTCCGAACCGTTCTGGGGGTGATCGTGCGATGTAAGGCGGCCGCGAATTCCTCGATTGTAAGGAGCGCTTCGTCACTACTCATTACGTGACCACCCGGAGGGTTGTATCCATAACCCAAATGTCAGGGTGGTGTTCAGCCATCGAAGTTTTGGACTCGGGTGCCGAATTCCTGATCTGCGTGCGCATTGCCGGGAGGCTCCTTTTTCGTGTGATCAAGAAGTCTATAGCAAGCACAACGTCGGATGCGCGTTGTAGATCGGAGAAAAATCATAAGCTATTAATATATTTCGAAAGAAAATTTTGGATGGTGCCGCGCCCCACCATTTTCGATAGTGATTTCGATAACCCAGGGACTAACTACAAGTTCAGGCTGCCGCTCCCTAGCGTGCTTCCCGCTCCGACTTCTGCGCCCAACTAAAACAAGGCTGCGTAACTAAGATGATCCTTTGGCTGAAGTGCCCGTCCACACTGCCTTGACTACGCGGCTACTGATCATCATCAACGATAGCTGTCCTGTTTTCTGCACACTCTTAGAGAACAAGTTCGATCCAGCGGTTGCCGGTAGTCGAAGCTCTCCTTTTTTAACCGAGCGCGGAGTAGATATGTCCACGCGATGTTGGCCGTCACGATTAACAAATCGGCACGGAAGGTCGGGCCGACTGAGTTGAAGAGGTGAACAGTAGCGATCATTACCTCATTATTATCAATTCAAGTAGAAGCGTATTCTTAGAACGCGGCAGAGAACCGTTTTGTAAGACAGATCACCCGCCACCGGATGTTCACTTCGGCATGTCACAAAGTTCAAGGTAAAAAAATTTCGCAAAAAGACGTAAGTCGACAGCCGCAGCGCTATAAGTAAGTCGGGCAATAAATAGATCGCCCGCAAAAATTTCACTGCGAAAGGAATCCTATATGGACGCCTCACCCAACCGCCTTGGCGGAACAAAATATGTTGGCAAACTGACTGCTCCCAACATCGACCTCAAGAAGGATATCTCTGGAGAAAATCACGATTTCATCGACAAGGGCACAGTGTTTTTCTTGCTGAAGACGATGGCCGATGAGCTTAATGGCGACAAGGATGCTCCGGAGCTTGTCAGCTGCCTTCTGGGTATGACCAATGAATTGCTCCAGATGCTTGAACACCAGGAGTTAACTCATATAACGCCCACCAACATCGACGGAACAGGATCGGTTACCGAAACCCCGTTGTTTCCGCCGCAGATTCCGCCTTTGCCCCCGCTTACCGCACTGCGCCAGCTTTCTCGTGAAGATCAGGCTCGCTTTCTCGATAAGCGTGCCAGTGATCTCATGCGCGAAATCGAAGGTCTGCGTTTAGGTTACTATGAGGCACCGGATTACCGGCAGAGCTATCGGATGATCGAGCAGGCTCGTCGCCGATTTCGCAAGTTGCGCGACACCGCCATGAAGCTGGGTCACTGGACTGATGGACGCTGGAACGCAGGTTCAGAAGAAACCTACCTCGTCTGATCTGGCGCTAGCCACCTCCCACCCAACTCAAGCACAAAGACAAGACCGGGATTTCGACCGCAAGGTCGGTCCCGGCCCGAAGGAGATGTGTTAAATGATCAAACCTGCACACGACATCCGGCTGACCAAACTCAACCGCGTTCTGAACCTGATCCCTACGAGGTATCGCGCACGCGAAGCTGAGCTGATGCCGAATAAATGGCCGGAATATCGTTTTCTGACCCCCATGGATGCCACGAAACAGTTCCATCGTGCCTATATCGAAGCATACAAAGATTACTATCGTGAGAATATGGGAACAGCCGTGTGGTGCCGGACGGGAGTCTTGAGATCGATGAGATATTGGATGCGGACCAGCTCCTTGCCGGTAGGAACGTCACTCGTTCCCACTACAACGAAGAAATCCGCAGGGCCTTGGGACGCACCAGCGACCTGCCTGAGATTGGCGACCGCCTTGTGTGTCAGCACAATGACCATGGCCTTGGTATCGTCAATGGAGGCATGTTCACTGTCGTCTCAGAACCGAAGAATTCCCGGTTTTCGGGGACTTTGTCGTTGGAACTGAAATCGTGCGACTTCCCGGACCATGAAAACTACCGCGTACGGGTGCATCCGGAGTATTTTACTGACGACGAAGGGAGATTGGCGGACAAGGAACGAAAAAATTCTCAGCAGTTTAAATATGGCTACGCGTTGACGGTTCATAAAGCCCAAGGCAGCCAGTGGGGCCACGTGATTATAGAGGACGAAAGTCACATCTTCGACAAATATGCGAGGAATTGGCTCTATACCGCTGTTACACGGGCTTCTGAATGCGTGACCTTGGTTACACTCCTCTAGAAGCATTTCCACATTGAAGGCATCATTGGGCAGGCACTTTCTGCCCAATGAAGATGTTCCCTGACGCTATATCAATGGGAGCATTGAACCTCAAAGTCTTGTGGCAGCCAGAATGCATCCTATTCGTGTCCAGAGGCGACTTCTAGGACTTCGCCTTGACCAGACAAGGCTTGCTCAGATGTTTCCTGAAATAACGTTTCAGAAATCTGACGGAAGATTGCCAGAAGCAGAATGACAGCTTACGATCAGGGCAGCATATGGGCCGTTCGATACACGTCAGAGTTTGACAGAAACCGGACTTTCGTTGCGGTGCGAGCGCGTTATCGGCAACACGCGAAAGCAGACATTCGCTGCGCTTAGTGCCAATGACCGCATTGCGGACTTAGCTGCCGTTAACTTTTAGCGGTCAAATGTCCGCTTCCCTCGGTGTTCTAGTGGTCTCTGTCGCACAAGCCGTGGTCGGCCAACGATGCTAATACGTAGCAGTCTTCGGAAACGCCTTTACCATTGCAGCCCTTCGATATCCGGTTGAGTTCCTTTTCAAGTGTTCGGAGGCGTTTGATCTTGGTGCGGACCTCTTCAAGTTGAGATGTTGCGATATCCGTCGCAGCCTCGCACGACCGGTCGGGGTGCTCCTGCAATTCGATCAGCGAAGAAATTGCTTCAATTGAAAACCCAAGATCACGCGCATGGCGGATGAAGCTCAGCCGCTCTAACCCAGCTTGGTCGTATCGTCTTTGGTTGCCTGACGTGCGCTCTGCCTCGGGCAGTAGTCCCATTTCCTCGTAATACCGGATGGTCGGAACTTTGACCTTTGTGCGCTTAGAAAGCTCGCCAATGGAAAACATGAAGAAACCTCTTGAACCTCTAGTCGCTAGAGACATTACATCATGAACAACCAAAGATGAAAGAGGATTCCCATGGCTGGTTGCTGCGGACATGACGCCAAGTTTGACGGTGTTTCAGATGACTACAAAAGACGGCTTTGGATCGTGATCGCGCTCAACGCGACGATGCTCTTTGTCGAGATGACAGCGGGTCATTTGGCCAAATCCCAAGCGCTGCAGGCAGACGCACTCGACTTCGCAGGCGATGCGCTCACCTACGGCATTTCGCTTGCTGTTATCGGGGCCTCTCTCCGCGCAAGAACGAATGCAGCACTGTTCAAAGGCATCAGCCTTCTGATGATGGGCCTTTGGGTGTTCGGATCGACTGTCTATCGCGTCTTCTTTGTGGGCGTTCCAACTGCAGAGATAATGGGGGGCGTCGGCTTTCTCGCGTTGCTTACCAATCTAGCAAGCGTCTTGCTTTTGGTCCGCTACAAAGATGGTGATGCCAATGTTCGGTCGGTTTGGCTGTGTTCGCGCAATGACGCGATTGGGAACGTGGCAGTGATGTTTGCAGCACTTGGTGTCTGGGGCACGTCAACAGGTTGGCCTGATCTTGTCGTGGCAACCGTCATGGCCGGGCTCTTTCTGTCGTCTGCCTTCCAAATTGTGCGCCAAGCCTTGGCTGAGCGCCGGGAAATGACCGACCATAAGCACGCGGAAGCATGATGCTGCCGACCAAGCGCAAAAACAGACCTTCGCCATAGCGCGGCTTCTTGGGGGGTATAGGCTCGAAGTAGTTATTCGTGAAATGACTGCTCAGCGGACAAAGCTGACATAGTCTTTTTCCTGTTGAATTGCTGCTACGGTAACTGAAGAAGAGCTCCAAATCAGCCGTCAACTGTTGTGTTGTGCACGCGTTCATCCTATGTGCAAATAATCTGAAATGGAGATTTCATGTCCCGGTAAGGAAGGGAGGCAGCGCGCCTCCCGGAGCACATTCAACATCTGAAGAAACACCGTCACATTATGGCCGACGGTGAGTCTTGATGTGCAAACTTTTTTCTCACCAACAGCGCCCAGATCAGACTTGGGCCAGAGACATGAAAGTGACACCCTATGATAAGGGATTACTCAGACTTCCTTCCGCTTCGCGCACGCAACGCCGGAAGACACTCCGACTTCAACCCTCTTCAGGCATTGGGATGGCAACCGTTTTTCGCCCAGCAGATCAGCGTAGAAGATTTGTCGGTGACACCGCCCGTTCGAATTGTCGAAGTGCATCGCAATGGCCTGCACGCCCTCGGTGACGGCATCGATACGATACTTCCTCCCAGAGCCGATGTAACTGTAGGGGACTGGCTGATGCTGGATCCTTTGCGCCCGCGATCCAGTCGGGTTCTAGAGCGCACGAGCCTCATCAAACGGCGTGCGCCCGGAACCGACCGGCAGGAACAACTGATCGCGGCGAACATTGATACCGCCTTTATCGTCACGTCCTGCAATCAGGATTTCAAAGTGGCCCGGCTGGAACGCTATGCAGCTCTCACTTTTGAGGCAGGGATCACGCCTGTCATCGTCGTCACAAAGACCGACCTCCTGACGGACTCGCAAAGCTACATCGACACGGCCCGCACGGTGTCGGACATGATCGATGTGGTCGCACTTGACGCCCGCGGAGACGCGCCCCGGACAAAACTGACTTCTTGGTGCAGGCCCGGCAAGACGGTGGCGTTTCTCGGCTCATCTGGCGTTGGGAAATCGACGTTAGCCAATGCATTGCTCCAGAGCCAATCCATCGAGACCCAATCTATTCGCGAGGACGACGCCAAGGGGCGGCATACGACAACGCGGCGCGAGCTCCATGCAATGCCCAATGGATGTCTGATACTGGACACCCCGGGTATGCGGGAATTGCAGCTCACCGATGCAGCTGACGGCATTGATGATCTCTTTGCCGACATTCAGGAGTTGGCCGTGCGGTGTCGATTCAGGGACTGCCAGCACGAATCCGAGCCGGGATGCGCTGTTCTGAAGGCTATCGATGAGGGTGCTCTTGATGGCGGTCGTCTTAGCAGATGGCGCAAGCTCATGGCCGAAGACGCCTTCAATTCCGCGAGTCTTGCGGAACGAAGGTCGCGCGACAAGGCGTTCGGGAAGATGGTCCGCGGTGTCAAAAAGCTCAAAGATGTCAGGAAGTAAGACGATGACACAGTCGAAAGCAGGTCAATTCGTATGGCATGACCTTTTCACATCGGACAGGGCGTGTTCGATGGCATTCTACCAGCACGTCGCCAACTGGACGTATGAAGTCGAGCGGGCATCGGATTTTGCATGGGGTGGCGGCGAGCAGGATTTCGTCCTTGCCCTTTCCGGTGACGAAGCGGGTGCGGGATTGATTGAGACGCCCCTGGAGCAGGAAAATGGCTGGATCTCTTACATCGAAGTTCCCGATGTGGACATAGCGATCAACCGCGTCGGTACACTCGGAGGTAAGATCGTTCGGGAGCCATTCGAGGTGCCGGGTGTCGGTCGCAATGCGCTCGTCCGCGATCCGCTCGGTGCTCTAGTGGGGATTTCTTTGTCTCGGCACACTTTCCCCGTACCGCAAAGGCAGTTCGGCCCTGAAGTGTATGTCAGCAACGGGAATGACTTTCCGCAAGCGTTCTACATCGAACTCTTCGGATGGCAGGTTTCTCCCCAGCGGGGCAAGGATTGCGTCACCCTCCTCGAGCCTCAGGGCCAACTTGTTGCAATCCAGCATGCCGCGACTTGGTCAACTGCCTCAAACGCATCTTGGGTTCCTTGCATCAAGGTTGCTTCAGTCTCCGATGCCTCCCGTGCTGCCGAAACCAAAGGGGCACGTCTGGCTTCTGTGAATGATAATGAAACCGTTCAAGCCGATAGCCCCATCCTGTGTGATCCAAACGGTGCGCCGTTTGCTCTCGGCGTTAAGCAGACAACGAATCTCTATTAGCTTGCCAAATTCTTCACAGGAATTGCAGAGCGGACATTTGCCCGCTCTGCAGCATCCGTGACTCAGGGCTCACTGCGGTCGTCCGCTGCAACTTGCTTGAGCGTCAACTTTGCGGACTTTCCGGACTTATGCAGTCGCTGCAATTGCTAGCGCAGCATTTGCTCGCAAGTGCGGCACGCACGCCGCTGCGCCGCAGCCGATTTCACCAGAGCGGTCATTCAAAGATGAGCGACTGGCTTGGAACCGCAGGAGCGATCCGTGCCGCCTTCGAAGCCCAACGAGTTCATTTCCTTGACGAAGATGACACAGCAAAAGGGGTTGGTGTGGATTTGGCTTCAAACATCAAAGATGGCTAGTGCGTGCCAGCGGAAGTCATCAAAGAAAGTCCTCGGGCATAAGCTTGCTGCTTTGGAGCAAGTGCTGAAGAGTGTAGGCGACTGAAAGCGCGTCATCCAGTGCATCATGGCCACGCAATGGGGGATGATCGATTTTGTAGTACGCAGCCAGAGTATTGCTCCGCGTCACTTTCAGATCCTCGTAGGGCATACCTGCCTTCAAAAGCAAATCGCAGGCGTTACCGAACTGAACTGCAGGGATTGGCGGCTTAATACCCTCCACGTAGCAGCTAATGGCCATCATGTTGAGTTCGTCTTTGCCCCAAGACCAAAGCTTCGCCCCGTCAGCGAAGTCCCTCATAGCATCCAGGGTGGTTGATAGTGATGCCCCCTTGGCGTCCAGTTTCTCTTCAGTGATGCCGGTCAGTTTGATGAATAGAGGATCAAGGGGAAAGCGTTGACCCGTTCTATCCATTGGAATGGTGTAGAACCGCGACGTATCTAGTATGCGACCGCAGTCATTTAAGCTGAGTTTCACAAGGCCCACCTGTGCAATCACTGGATCTGGATCATAAGGCCCACACCAAAACCTCGACGGAGAGCCCTCCGCAGTCAGGAACTCGCAGTCAAAGATAATGGCAGTAGTCAGTTTCTTGCTCCCTAGCCCCGCCAAACGTCGTAAAGTAAGGGTAATCTACTGTGCAAATAAGATGGGTTCCAAGGCACTTCACTCAACCCCGTACAGCCCCCTAGGGCAGTGCCAAGGTTACAGTAGACAACACAATTCGAGGGGCAGCAAGGATTCCCCCGCGAGGGGAAACGAGAGTTCGACGGTTGCCCCCTGCTACATGGGGTCTGCGCCAAACTGCAGATGAGTATTTGGATTACACTTATTGGCCCACAAGTCCGCGTACTCCCGCATCAACTCCCGCCTGTCTCCAAGCAATACCATGAGTTGACACGCAGCCCACATCGCCGCGTTGCAGTCAGCGTCTTCGCTTTCTAACTGAAATGCGTTCATTACAGCCGTGATAGGGGTTGATGGCTTGTGCATCGGCCTAAAGGTCCCTTCAAGTTACAAAAAAGGTAAAGCCTGACATGAAACCAACGGCAACCCATGAAGAGGAAGCTGCAAAGGTCAAAGTAAGGTCCAGCATCCGTTCATCCCTCAAATTTCATTGTGCATCCCGGTCATCAGCCTCTTCAGGCAAGCAATCGCATGACAATATGAGTGAATGCGGTTGAACACGCAGAAAACGGGCCGTTAACACTCGGTTAACTTTTCCAGATCCGCAACGAAGCCGATCCATTGTTAACGGTGCATGAACGAGACGTTTCCGATTGGTTAAGGTTAGTTCTGACAGTGTTTCCAAACGAACAACAGTACAGCTTTGACAGTCTGAATGGTGGTAACGATGAAGCGTGGTGCGTATGTTGAACTGAGCGACGACTACAAGAAATGGGCAGAGTGGACCCTACGCCCAAAGAAGCGCCAGGTTAAGCTGACAGACTATGTATCAGGTTTTGTTGTCGCGCTTTCGGCCTTTGTCGCTGGCGACTTCTATCAGTACTTGACGTTTTGAGTGCGCGGTACTTGAAGGCAACCATTATCGCCTTTAAGTTGAGTGTCATTCCTAAGCATTTTCGAAAGCCTTGACTACGGAGTGGTCGATGCGTTTTTCAAACCCATTCCTTATGCCGGTTTCCCGCATCTTTAAGTGGCATCGGTGGGATTACTTGACGCCAAACGATAGAGTCTGCAACAGGTGCGGGCTTGTTCAATACCGCGCAGGACAACAGTATCCTTGGATCGACAAGTAGGTGGCACCGACTAATTGCAGGATAAGGAGCCTTACTTCGAACACCGTTTCCGTAGTGGCATATCGCGACAGATTTCCTTGCAGTGATCGGCGAGGTGTGACTAGTGCGCCGCTTGTTCCATTTCCCTCGCCAGCGCCATAAGGCGCTGACGCTTGGCCCATAGACCATGGTTGCGGACATACGAGAAACTGACCAAGTTCCAAGAATGTCAGTACGGCTCACCAAACATTCAGATATCCCAAATTGGGTCGAACTCCGCATCCAACTCTGGGATGAAACTTCGCTGGATCAACACAAGAATGAGGCTGCGGCGATGCTTGCCAAAACTCCTATTGAATGCGCTGTCTTGTTGGATGTCGTCGAAGGTGTTGAAGTTCGTGCATTCTCCGAGGCAGCCCTGCGGCGCGACTACATGAACGGGTGCGAGACTACACCAATTGCATTCCTCGAGGGTACCCTCGTACGTCCCAAAGACCAGGGCTCCGGCGTTGGAAGGTATTTGCTGAGTGCAGTTTAGTCGTGGGTGCAAGCCGAAGGGAACTGCAACATTGAGCCCTGTTGCCCCGTTTACGATTTGCGTCCGAACGGCAGAAAACCGAGCGATGCTCTATCAGTGAAGAAGGTAGTTAGTTAAGAATATCAGCTATGGCACCTATCAGGTTCAACACCTCGTGCGTCTCTCGGTTCACCTGATAAACATAGTCTCCAGCACGCACATAGTAGCCGTTTCGCCGCAGCCCATATCGGCTGGGATTGTCGATACGCACATACCCATCGTAGATATAATCCCCAACCCGATATCGTTTTACGTGGCCTGGCGGTACACATGGAACCGCTTTCTTGGCCAATCCCGGTGGGCAATGTCCTGCTTTGGATTTCACGAGAACAGGCTTCATTGCCGTGTTTGAATCGGCAGCATGTTTAGGATTGTGAGAATGAGCGTTGGAACTCGCGCTCGATACCGGCGCGGTCTGAACGATGAATAACGCTGCCGCGATTCCCAAAGTCGTTTTCATCTTTTTTGCCTCCTTTGGCTCCATATCCTAGTTATGATCCTCGTCCGGATTTCACCAACCAATAGGCGGAGACTGGCTTGTCGCTAGTGGTTTCTTCTATGATGCGTTGGTTCGTTCGGCAGGACATTCTCAACTGACGAATTTCCAAACCGTCAAATTGGAACAGCGCATCAGAAAAGCCGCCCGGCCAGGCAGTTCATTTGTTCTTATTTCGTAAACAACATTAACCTAACGTGAACAGTGTATTCTCAGTGCGTTCAACCAAGCTTGGGCATAGTGACCTGGTTGGATCGGACGAAACCTAATTCGTTTGGTTGAATCAAGGGGAACAATATGGTCAAGCCTGCCTTTGTGACTGAAGACCGTAGCACTGCTGCTGCGCTGCGGACCTCTAGGAAATCTGTTGAAGAGCGTCTGCAAACCACGATGAATTCGAGCAATGGTCGCTTCCCTCCTATCGAAAATGCACTGACAGAGATCATAAAAAACAAACGGCTATCCGAGGCGCATAGCAACGTCTGAAGGCAAGTAAGCAGACCCCGAACAATTCTCGATATTCGTCCTAAAATAGGGAATTGTAATCTACATCCCGCCCCGGCTTGGGGCGGGATTACTTTTTGCTCAACACCACGATGTTCAGGAGCCAACGTTGATGGACCAACCAACTCGGGTCAGGCGCTTCGAATTCCCGAAAGCGCCTGACCCGTCTTTCACTGCATCCCACAGCGATCGCGTTCTTGTCGCGCTTTGGACTACAGGTCCAAATGCGATTTGACTTTCTCTTCAACTGCATCCGTGACGGGCTTGTTCGCCGCAGCTTCCAGGGCTTCTCGTTCAGCCAGGTTTTGTTCTTCGACGCGTTCTGTCAGATCTTCCACGTCTTCGACGGCATCATTGTAATCGATGGCCGCTTGTTTCTCGTCATTCAGTTCTTCGGCGGCATCAATGGAGCTATCCAGGTCGGCCTTTGCCTCTTCCAGCTCAGCTTCTATGTCCGGGTCCATGCCGCCAGCGTCTTCCAGTGCCTGTTCAAGCTCTTCAACTTTGTCCCGATTGTCCTGAACATCACGCAATGCGCCTTCCAGATCATTCTCGATCTCGGTTAAGGTCCGCTCCGGCGGCTCCAAACTTTCAAGTTCCTCCAGCGCTTCTGCCAGGTCCTCACGCAGCGGTTCCCCGGCTAGCACCGTATCCCGATAAGTGGCAATTTTACCAACTCGGGAATTCGGAGAGGCATTGGCCAGCGCAGTTGGGCTTGCGTTTGCTGCATTCAGCGCGCCCAGTTCAGATGGATGCGCTTCAAGTTCTTCCGCAATACGATTGCCCCTGGGGCGGGTAACTGGACGTATAGACTCTTCGACAGTCTTGGAACGGTGGGCCGTCTTGCTGTTTTGTGTTCGGGTTGTTGTGGTTTTATTCGAAGTGGACGACGATTTGCGCGCGTTCCCTTTGCCACTGAACAGGCCTTTCAGTGAAAATCCGCCACCTTTTCTTTGACCGGACTGAGCCGACTGAGACTTTGAAGTGCCATGCCCGGAATTCCCGGCCTTTGAACCACTGCGGTTCTTGTCGGCTCCTTTCCCGCGGCTACTGTTTCCGGCCGAGCTGCCATCTCCGCTGTCCCCTTTGGCACCGTTTCCATTACCGCCGCCATTTCCGCCGCCGTTGCCGCCACCTTTACCGCCGCCGTTGCCATTTCCACCACCATTTCCCTTACCTTCCTTGGCATAGGCAAAATCAGGAGTTGCGACAGTGGCAACTATGGCCGTTGAACCCAGCAAAGCAATCGCAATTGTGGAAGCTCTTATCAGTCCGCAAGTGGTTGTTTTCATGTCAATCTCCTCAGGTCTTGCGACAGCGGTTTGCTGAATCTGACGGTCGCGTTCTATCGGGTCGAAGCGAATTCGAATCGCCGCTCGTTACCAGCATTTGACTTGAGTGGGCTTGAACGCAGCGCTAACTGATTGTTCATCATCGGTTCACCTCCGGCCATGTAGTCTTGTTGGAAAGAGTGTGAGAGACCTATGCAGGCCAAAGTGTTTATGTTGGTTGCGGCTTTTTTGACCGCCATGTCCGCAGGACAAGCGGATGCAGACGCACGCGAACTCAAACAGGCTGAGCTGCGCAAGGCAACGTTATCTGGAAGCGCAATCCGGCTGAAGCGTGTCATAAAAGGCGTGGAAAAAACATTCGGTGGAACCCCGGTCGACGCACGTGCTTTTAAAACGGACGAGATATATTACCGTATTCTGGTCAAAAAGCCGGGCGGGAAGATCGTGAGTGTCATTGTAAACGCGAGGACTGGCACTGTCGTCTCGAACCGCTCAAGCGTGGGGCGCGAGATTTCCAAGGCGGCGCGCTCAAATTCCACCAATGCCAATAGCAACACCAGTCAGAACGCCTCTGCCAACCGTGGCAACAGCGGAAACCGTGGCAACGCGGGTGGTAACGGCGGTGGTAACGGTGGCGGCAACAGCGGTGGTAACGGTGGTGGCAATGCCGGTGGTAATGGCGGCGGCAACGGCGGTGGTAATGGCGGCGGCAACAGCGGCGGTAATGGTGGCGGCAACGGCGGCGGTAATGGTGGCGGCAACGGCGGCGGTAATGGTGGCGGCAAAAAATAGAGTGATGCTGAGCCCGAATTGGCTGTAACCTTCTGATATGCGAATCCTACTTGCTGAAGACGAACCCCAGCTATGCGAGCAAGTCAAAAAGCTTTTGGGTGCGGAAGGCCACGTCGTGGACGTGGCCAACAATGGTACGGATGCCCTGCATCTGGGGGCGACTGAGCCTTACGACATGATCATCCTAGACATCGGCCTGCCTGAGCGTGACGGTATATCGGTTTTACGTGAATGGCGCAGTGCTGGTGTCAAAACTCCGGTCTTGATCCTGACGGCCAGAGATGGCTGGAGCGAACGTGTCGACGGCCTGGATGCAGGTGCGGATGATTATATGACCAAGCCGTTTCACATGCCGGAATTGGCGGCACGGGTCCGCGCAATTTTGCGGCGACAAAGCGGCCAGTTGAACCCCGTGATAGAAATGGGGGATGTTTCACTGGATACACGAAACGGTCGGGTCAGTGTAGGAGGCATACCGGTCGATCTGACCGCGCAAGAAATCGCGGTTCTGACCTATCTGGCGCATAACATTGGCCGCATGGTGTCGCGCACAGAATTGTCCGAACACATCTACGAATATGATGGTGACAGGGATTCCAACACCATTGCCGTATTCGTTACGCGCCTTCGAAAGAAACTGGGTTCCGATCTGATCACCACGGTCAGAGGGCGCGGTTACATGATTGATACACCCTGATGCTATCGCTGCGCCAACGGGCCTTACTCGGAGGTATCGCCTCGGGTGCTTTGTCAGTAGGCGTCGGCACGCTGGTGGTATTTTCCTACATCAATACGCGCGTTCTTGATCAGTTCGACGGAGCGTTGCAGGACCGCCATACCCAGCTTGTCGTTGGTCTCAGCGTCGCGACGGATGACCCAGAAACCTTGCGCGAGTTGATCTTCGACCCGGCCTATAGCACGCCCTACTCGGGACGGTATTGGCAGGTAACGGACAGTAACGGGGCTATCTATACATCTGCCTCGCTTTTCGATGAAACGATCGCCGAACCACCGCGCGCAAGTGGCGAAACAATCATTTGGAACACCTCGGGTCCAGATGGTGAAGCCCTACGCAGCGCCTATCAAAAGATCACATTCGAAGACGGAACGGAGTGGGGTGTAACTGTCGCCGAAAGCAGAAGCGAGTTGATCAACGAACGCAGCGCCGCACAAAGAAACTTGTTACCGGTCTTCGGTTTGGTGGGTTTGATCGGAGTGGCCAGTTCTCTTTTGTTGATGTCCGCTATTGTCGGTCCCCTCAGAAAATTGCGCGCCGATGTAGCTCATCGTTGGGATCAGGGCGATGATCTGGTTCCTGAAGACTATCCGAGTGAGGTTTCCCCTCTTGTGGAGGATCTCAATCAATTGCTGCATCGAAATCGCGAAATTGTCTCCGGCTCAAGAAAGCAAGCTGCGGATTTGGCGCATGCCCTCAAAACACCGGCAACCATCCTACGAAACGAGCTGTCGGAGTTGTCAGATGCTGGCGTAGAAACAGAGCCTGCGGAAGAAGCCCTTGCCCGAATTGACGCGCAACTTGGCCGTTCACTCGCGCGTATGCGCGCAACAAACACCGGAGAGCTAACGCATTCGAGGACAGACTTGTCGAATTCGGTCGAACGACTGTCCCGACTGTTCTCGGTCATGGCAGAGCGCGACGGGAAGACGCTTGTTTCGGATTGCGAGGCTGGTCTTCACGTCCGCATGGACCCTCAGGATATTGAGGAAGTGATCGGAAACCTCCTCGACAACGCCCTCAAATGGAGCCGGACGACATTCCAAATCACCGCAAGGCGCACTGACAGCGGCATCGAAATATGCGTTGAAGATGACGGTCCCGGTATTCCGGAGGGTGCCCGAGACGAAGTCCTTCGTTCCGGCAGTCGCTTGGACACTTCTGTAAAGGGAACTGGTTTAGGCCTCTCTATTTGCGTGGATTTGTTGGCCGCCTACGGTGCGAAGTTACAACTCGGAACATCGAAACGTTTAGGTGGCTTGGTCTCCGAAGTGAAGATTAGCGCGTGAGTAATTCGCACTGCTTTATTCCGCTGACCTTCACGGCGCATCTCCCTCTTTATTGCAATCCATTTCCTGGATCAGCAGCAACACCAAATCGTTCGTTGTTGCGCGCGCGGCGAAGTATCGCTTTGTCCGCGTCTTGCTCATTGGCTGACAAAATCTCGCTGCACCCGGCGCGAATGGCCTCTCTTTGCGCCGCGTTGCCCTGCTCAAGGTAATGCTTACGCGGCAAAATCCGCGCTGCGAGCGCGCGCAGCGAAATTTTGGCATTTCCGCTCAGGGCTCGATGCAGACGTTCAACCAAGTCGTCAGAAGGTCGGTTCTGCGGGACTTTGCAGACATCCGCACTTTTTCTCCGAAGGACCGCAGTCAGCCCGAAGCGGACCTTCGCAACCAAGCTTTGCTAACTCCGAAATACACAACGAAACGGCCAGTTGCAGAGGTTGTATCGGCGGTGGCAACCAACCATTCATGTCGTCGACTAACCTGTTCAACGTCGCACTACAACTTCTCCGAACTGATCCCACGAGGACCTAATCTTCGAAGCGTTCATTTGGCTCGACCACATTTACTTGCTTCGGAACTTGGTCGGTGTCATTCCGGTCTGACCTCGGAAAAAGCGAGTGAAATGGGACTTGTCAGAATAGCCGAGCATCAGTCCGATCTCTGCAATTGTCATCTGGTTTTGTTTGAGGTGCTCCTTGGCGACATCGATACGCAGCCGTTTGATTTCGCGCGGTAGCGTTGTGCCTTGTTTTTGAAGCGCTTTCAGAAACCGTTCCGGTTGTATTCCCAGCATTCCAGCCACCATCTCTGGTCCCAAATCGGTTTCATCCAGTTTGTCGCGTAAACCCAGACAAACAAAAAAAAATTTGACGTAGCGCGTTTATGGGAGGATCCAACCACCGCGACGCGGCGGCGCCAGAACCCTTCCCCTTATTCATGCGTGGAGAAACCTAGGACTTCGACTATTCTAGGGATCAGTCGAACGGGCTTGAGCGAGGCGCTGAGCCATTCCTCGCCCACTTGCGTGATTGGGCCCATTGTTTGTGACTCAACACCCATCAGACAGATCCAGCTGTTGCTGATCTCCATTTTTTCAAACCCGAATTGTCCCTTCGATTCACGCTCTGGCCGACCACAACAGAGCCGATAACTATGGCTGCTCCGATAGACTGGGTGAGGCTAAGCGTTTGTCCCAAGTATACCCAGCCGAGCACGACAGCTGTTACAGGACTCATCATCCCAAGCATCGAGACTGCACTGGGCTCCAGACGCGCTACACCCCGGAACCAAAGAGCATAAGTAGCTGCGGCACCAATCAACCCAAGCCAAATCAGCCCGGTGACACTTGTTGCGCTGAGCGCAGGTAGAACGAACGGTTTCCAAGCTACGCCAAAGACGCCGTTCTCAACGGTTGGCTTTGCTCCATGGGCAAGGACGTCGTATGCCGCCAACAAGTCGGCATCCTCTGTCTTGTCCAGCGTTTCGGAATTCTCGAAGTTGACCGTGAAGACACGGGACTGGACGCCGGACTTGGCATCCGCACCTTCTGCATCCAACCGTGTAAGCAGACCGCGTTCTGTGCTGATACCCATTGCCCCATTCCAGCTATTAAGCTCCTGCAGCCCTCCCGTGGTTGTGCCGCGCCCGCGTCCCATCTGGTTGGCATATTGGTAGATTTGCCGTTGTTCATCATCGGCTGAACGTTTGGACGCCCCCGAGTCGTCCGGCACCATGGCAGCGCCACTGGCCTTCACGGCCATGGCTTCGAAGGCGGTTTCCGTAGCGTTCGCCGAGAACATGAGCCCATGAACAGACGCAATAGCGATCATAGAAACGCCCGCCATGAGTGATGTCGTCTTCGCGGCTTTGGGTTCCTTCGCCACCGGTGCTGTCAGTTCCAGATCAGCCACATCCGCCCGATAGACCGACCCGCCACGCCCCTTGGGTTCGATCCCATGACATTCCATTATAGTTTCCAAAATAGTGTCCCCTATCTCCTCAGAAATTTCGGAAGTTCCATGATAGGCTTGCACATCTGATATTCACTCTATGCCGTCAGTTAAGGCATCTCATTGGCCGGATCGTTGCCATTGGTAAAAGTTCGGTCGCCGGTCGTTTGGCGGAGTACAACGCGCAAGTGCAGCTAATGTCCGCTATGCGGCCTGCGACTGCAGCATCAAGACAATGTACTGGATGTCGGCTTCGGGCCGTTAGCGCTTGTCATCAGGACATAGTTCTGGATCGTTTACCAGATGTTCAATTAAGGCGCGTACTCGGGTTGTGAGGCGCCGGTTTTGTGGGAACAGCGCAGCAACGACATATGGCGAAACTCGGTGCTCCGAGAAAAGCTCGACCAGCTCTCCGGATTTCAGGGCTTCTGCGACGGTATAAGCCGGACACCGCGCGATGGCTGCGCCCTGAGCTGCGAGGCGTTCTGACGCGGCGGGTGCGTTCATCCGGAAGCGCCCGTTGACGTGGACGGTTTCTTCCCGGCCACCGATATCAAACCTCCACACTGTGGGCTCGGCCATATTGCCATCCAGTATGCACTCATGCGTTGTCAGCGCCTCCGGGTCGTTTGGGCGTCCTGCGCGCTCCAGATAGGCTGGCGAGGCGCAGACAACCAAAGGCATGCGGCCCAGTTGTCGGATTTTCAAAGAGCTGTCCCGCATAGGGCCAATCCGGATCGCAAGGTCGAGGCCCTCCTCAACAATCGATGCCCGCCGATCCGAGAACCTCAGATCAAGCTCCACATGCGGGTGTGCCTCTGCGAATTTTGCAAGTGACGGGACCAACCGCACCGCGCCAAAGCCCGTGGGTGCTGAGATATGAATCGCACCGCGCAACGAAGCTTGCTCGTTCCTGACCCGGTCTTCGAGCTCGTCAAACCCGTCCAAAAGCGGCTCGCACAGCGTCAGGTATGTCGCGCCTGCATCCGTCAAAGAGACGCTTCGTGTTGTTCGATTGAGCAACTGCACCCCGAGCGCGTTTTCCAGATCAGCCACGTATTTGCTGACCAGGCGCGCGGACCGCCCCATGTGCTGCGCCGCGGTGGTGAAGGATGCGTTCCTTGCAACAAGGGCAAAGGCGCGCATGCGGTCGATCTTGTCCATCTTATTGCGCCTTCTGAGGGCTTAAACTTAGTAAGGATTAGGTGATTATCGCTAGCCTATGCAAGGTGTATTGCTGGGCCAACATCCAAATCCAAACCGGAGAGACACATGTCCAACGCTGTTCGCATTCACCACTTTGCCAAATCGGGCCATGCGCATCGCGCCTTGGTCTTTGCTAAGCTTGCTGGCATTCCGCATGAAGCTGTTCCCGTCGATTTGGCCGCAGGTGAGCACAAATCGCCTGAATTTCTGGCGATGAACCCAAATGGCCAAGTGCCAGTTCTTGAGGATGGTGAAGTGGTTGTGTCCGACTCGAACGCGATCCTTGTCTATCTGGCGCGGACCTATGCGCCGGATTGGATGCCAAGCGACGCGGTCGGGGAGGCCAATGTGCAACGCTGGCTTACTCTGGCGGCTGGAGAGATTGCTTTTGGCGCCTGCGCTGCGCGGTTGATCACCGTCTTCGGTGCGCCGCTGGACCCGGATTTTGCCGCCGCGACAGCTGCAAAAGCGATGCAGAAGCTAGAACACCGGCTCGCGCGTCATGATTGGCTTGTCGGTGACAGGCCCACAATCGCAGATGTGGCCAGCTATTCATACACGGCGCACGCGCCTGAGGGGAACGTTTCGCTTGAGCCGTACCCGCATGTTCGCGCCTGGCTTGCCCGGTTTGAAGCGTTGCCCGGTTTCGAGGCCATGCCGTCAACAGCCGTTGGCCTGGTTGCCGAGTGAAAGGGCATACGCATGACACCCGAAGCCTTGCGGCATCCCTTGCCTCCATTCACAAAAGAAACTGCTATCCAAAAAGTGCGTCTTGCAGAGGACGGTTGGAACAGCCGCAACCCGGCGCAGGTCGCGCTGGCCTACACGCCGGATAGCAAGTGGCGCAACCGGGCCGAGTTTCCCGAAGGGCGCGATCAGATTGAATCATTCCTGGCCCGTAAATGGGCCAAGGAGTTGGACTACCGTCTGGTCAAAGAGCTCTGGGCCCATGACGGCAACCGTATCGCGGTGCGCTATGCCTACGAATATCACGACAACAGCGGGAATTGGTTCCGCGCGTATGGCAATGAGAATTGGGAGTTCGACCCGGATGACTACATGGAGCATCGCTTTACCAGCATCAATGAGCACCCAATCGAGGAAGCAGACCGCAAGTTCTGCTGGCCGATCGGGCACCGTCCGGACGACCACCCCAGTCTGAGCGATCTTGGGCTCTGACTGAGGACACGCGGTAGGGTCACGTAATGGAAAAGACACATAAATCTCACAAGGGGGAGTTGGCGCTGCAAGCGCGGCGTCACACGCCGCGGGAGCTGAGCGATGCGATCCCGCACTATATCTACAGCGAAATGCCGCAGCAGCACGCCGACTTCTTTGCAGGACTAACCTATTTGCCGCTGGCAACGCTTGATGGGCAGGGGCGCCCCTGGGTGAGCCTTTTGGTCACACGATCTGGCAGCGACCCATCGCTTGGTATTAAGATCGTGGGCGAGAACGCGATACAGGTGGTGGCAGAAACAAATCCCTTTGACCCGTTTGTGCGCGCGTTCAGTCAAGATCACACTGCCGTCCGCGAAGCGCAGCTCTTCGCGGGGGTGGGCGTCGATTTCAGCAACCGCCGGCGGAACAAGATGGCAGGTTCGATCAAAGGTGCGTCGGTCGAAGGTTCGGGAAAGATCAGACTGAACCTGATCTCAGATCAACACCTCGGGAATTGTCCGAAATACATCACGATCCGCTCATTGGAGCATATGCCGCGCAATGCCGAAGTTGTTCATGACAACTTTGATGCACAGTTTTCGTCGCTGCCCGATGAGGCAAAGTCCGTCGTAGCACGGGCCAGCACCGTACTTCTGGCGACCAAGCACACGAGCGATGGCAGCGCTCAGACCGACATGGGCGTAAATCACCGCGGCGGCGCGCCAGGGTTTGTCCGGCTTTACGAGGTGCGTGATGGCGGCACGTATTTGGTCTTGCCGGATCATTCCGGCAACCGATTTTATCAATCGCTTGGAAATATCGAGACCGACCCACAGGTCGGGCTGGTCTTTCCTGACTTTGCAACGGGTGAGGTTCTCTACATAACCGGGGACGCTGAAAACCTCCTTGAGGATGACGCGGATGCGTTGATGCCGCGCACAAGTTTGCTGACGCGCATCAAGGTGACGGGGGCAGTCTTTGTGCGCGGAGGGCTGAACCTAAAGCTCACGTCCCGAGAAGAGCTGTCGCCCTATAACCCGCCGATTAAATACTTACGCACCGAGTTGGAGCGGAATGGCCATGCGATCGAACCGCATGTCAGCGCAGAGGCGCTGACGGCCACGCTTGTCTCGACAGAACCTCTGTCCAGTACGATCACGACTTTCAATTTCGAGCTTTCCGAAGCGATCCAAACCCCACTCCCTGGCGGGTTTGGTGTCTTTGATTTCTCCGGCCTTGTAAATGGGGGCTATGCCCACTTGAACGACGCGCACCCGCAGCTTGTAAATGAAGACTACGTCCGCACTTGGACGCTATCCAGCACGCCGGATTTTGATGCAAAGAGAAATGGTTTTGAGCGGACCAATCAGGTGCGTGTCACTGTGAAACGCAAACCGGGCGGTTTGATGTCGAACGTTTTGCACAACAACGGAGACCAATTGATAGCGCAGGCGCTTCCCGTTCAGTTCAAAGGAACTGGCGCTGGTTTTACGTGTTTCTCAACCGGTGCTGAGGGGGGGCATCCGACCATCCCCGGCAAGATGCTTTGGATCGCAGGGGGTGTTGGCATCACACCGTTTATGGCGATGTGGGACGGGATCCAACAGGTGGCAATGGCCCACCCCCCGAACCAACCAATCGATATCGTGCTGCTATATTCTGGACGGGACGATGATATCGCGATTTTACAGCACTTTCTGCCGCGAAATTGCTCTGTATTGGATCAGGTGCGACTGCAAATCGTCGCGTTTCAGAGCGCTGGTGGAAACCAACGGGCTGGGCAGTCCGCATGGAATGAACTTCGCGAGGCGTTCGCCGGTCAACCGCTGGAACGAAAGCCGCGACGCATGCAGCGCGAAGACTTTCGGGCGGTTGAGCAAATTGGAATGCGAGATGTGTATATGTGCGGTCCGGACACCTTGATGACGAGCGCGGAAGCGGCGCTTAACGAACTGAGCGTTGAGGAAACACGGCGGCACCGCGAGACGTTTGTCTTTTAAAACATCGCCGGTTTGGACGTCACCAGTATTTGCATGGTGTCCGTCCGGTGAACTTGACCAGTTATTGTTGGGCGGATAGCTCTGCGTAACGCCATGGCATGAGTTCATCGAGGCGTTTGATTTTGTGATCCGCGATGTGCTCCAGAACCCAGCTCAACTAGGCTTGCGGGTCGACGCCATTGAGCTTGGCGGTCTCGATCAGGGTGAAGGCGATGGCCATTGCTTTGCCGCCGCCCTCTGATCCGGCAAACATCCAGTTCTTGCGTCCGATGGCGACGGGTTTGACGGCGCGTTCGGCTGCGTTGTTGTCCAACTCCAGACAGCCGTGATCCAGATATGCTCTGGCTTTTGGCAAACGGCCCAATGCATAGCGGACACGTCCGGCGCAAAGCGCGGGTCTTTCAGCCATTTGAAAATCAGATTGGCATTCACTGCGTAACGCCGCGCAACCTGAGCTACAGAAACCCCAGCCATCGAGGCCTGATGGCAAATCTCGCGCTTCTCTTCATCCGACCAAAACCGCTTCTTCCGCTTACTCATAGAGTGTCGAATGGCTGGCAGATCAGAGAATGGATCATGTCCGAGGCGCACCATATCACCCACAGACCCAAGGCAAGATCGAGCGCTGGCATCAAACCCTCAAGAACCGCATCCTATTGGAAAACTACTATCTGCCTGACGATCTCACGCAGCAGATCGACGCCTTCGTCGAGCGCTACAATCACCGTCGCTACCACGAAAGCCTGCAAAACCTTACCCCCGCTGACGTCTACTTCGGACGCGGGCAGTCCATTCTAAAACAACGAGAAATGATCAAACGAAAGACCATCGAAACCCGGCGCTTGCTTCACCGCAAATCCGCCACATAATCAATCCAACCAGATGCGCCAGATCCTCTCTTAGCTCACGCCGCCGACGCCAGACTAACAAGTTTTCCAACAGACATTGCATCAATGTGTATTGTTGAATTCCTCTCGCACGTTCATTTTCTGTTCATTTTTTTGAATATGCGCACTTCACTTGCACGCGCCATGTTGTCCTACTGGACCAAATAAAACACCGGTTTCGGCTTAGGGTCGTTGGGTAAAGGAACACTTGTGTCGGGGAATGGATGTAGGGCAGCCAAACGTTGGTTGCGGGCAATCTGTCGTGGGGTCTGCATTATATGCGTTACGTGTATTTTATGCGCCGGGCTGGGTCACGTCGGAACGGCTGAGGCACAAACTGCGAGCTTTCGCTCGGTCGATACGAACGGGGATGGCGTTCTGAGTTTTGATGAGCTTGTCGCCGCCTTTGGCAGCGCCGGGGCAAGGAAATTGCTTCAGGATATAGATCGCAACGCAGACAATCGCATCACCATCATTGAACTGCGCGGCGGACGAGACAACGGGCGGGACGAACGGAACGACCGCGGTGCACGTGAGCCCGAGAGGGGCGAGCGGGACGACGATGACCGTGATTCCGGCGATCGGGGCGAAAATGATGGTGGCGACGACGGAGGAGATGATGGGGGAGATGACGATTGACCGTCACCCAGCGCGTTCATTTGTCGTTCATCTGATCACGCGCTGCCGCTTCATCCGGTTTTGCGATTTTTCTCACATGGGGCTGGCAAAACAAATGCATCGAACAGCCAGTCATGGCGTTAAGAATGACACAGTTTCCAAAAACCTCTCTTGTCGCCTGCAATACTGCAAAATGGGCCTTCACAACCCGCAGGGTCGATCGGTCCGACGTGCGCGGACTTTCTACGCGGATGGACGCCGCAAAGGCGGGCGATCTCATCCTGTGCGAGATTGCCGAAATCGGGCACCACAAGAAAATCCAGTTGGCCGAGCGCCGCGCCTCAGCTAGTTATCCGGGCGATTTCGTAGTCCTATGCCTAGGGGATCGCTATGCGCCGGATCAGTTTCTGGCCAGCGCTATCGTTGATGACGATTTGATTGATCTGGTCGCAGGCGGCGGTGTCGCGGGGCGGGTGGACGCTGCCCATGTCCGCATGGAAGACCCCACCCGATTAAAGCCGCTCGGCTTGCTGACGAATGCGGAGGAGCGGGTGATCAACGTGGCAGACTATGCCCTGCCCAGCCTGCCATGCAATGATCAGGTTACAGTCATTGGTGTTTTCGGTGCCTCCATGAATTCGGGCAAGACAACCGCCGCGTCGAGCCTGGGGCACGGCCTGATGCGGGCGGGCTTTGCCGTCGCGGGCATCAAGGCCACCGGAACTGGCGCCTTTGGCGATTTCAACAGTTTCGAGGATGGTGGTGCTCCGGCGCTCGATTTCACGGATGTCGGGATGGCCACCACTTACCGGATGCCGTTAGCGCAGATCGAAGCGGGGTTTGACACGCTGGTTGCAACGGCCGCCACGCGCGGGGCCGAGGTTGTGGTGGTTGAGATAGCCGATGGCGTGTTCCAGCAAGAAACCCGGGCCATCCTGCAATCATCGCGCATTCGCGACCGTCTCGATGGTATCCTGTTCGCAGCACCGGATGCGCTGAGCGCGCTTGGAGGTGTGACGGTTCTGGAACGGGCGGGTCTCAGCCCCTTTGCGATTTCGGGGATGGTCAGTTGCTCACCTCTGGCTGCCGCCGAAGCTACCGAGGCCGCAGGCCGCCCGATCCTGTCGCGCGAAGACCTGTGGTCTCCCGAAGTCATCAACCGGCATGTCGTGCCGCTGATGCGCCGCGCACCGGAAGATGTGGCCGCATGAAACTCCTCCCCGGATTGGCCACAAGGGACCGCATCGTCGATGCGGTCCTGGTGGTATCCAGCAGTATCTTGCAGGCCGGCGCATTGGCTGTTGCCGCCTTCGCAACCCGCGATGCGTTCGCGGCGCTGCACGCAGGCAATACCCTTACCGTACAGACCATGGCGCAACTGGCCTTGTCCGGCATTGTCGCAGCGCTGTGTCTGCTGGTATCGCGATATCGAGCCGAGGCACTGGGGCAGAGCTATGCGATATCGCTGCGCCAGCTATTGTATCGGAAGATCGCGCGCCTTCCGAAATCCCGCCACGAAGAACGTCGGCTGGGGTCCCTCTCTCTGCGTTTCGTGGGAGATCTTTCGGCGGCACGCCTCTGGTTTGGCCGTGGCCTGCCTGATGTCTGGTCTGCTGCTGTAGTGATCCCGGGCGCCGCAGCCATTCTTTATGTGCTGAACCCGGAGCTTGCGATCATCGGCGTATCTGCTTTGGGGCTTTCTCTTGCTGTGATGGCGGCCTTAGCCTGGCATCTTGAGCGGCGACATCGGACCCTGCGCCGCCGCCGGGCAAGTATCGCGATTTCCATGATCGAGCGCATTGCGATTGCACCGGAACTGGACCTGATGGGCCGCACGGACCGAGAGTTGCGTAGGTTGAACACTCAGGGCGCATCGTTGCGCAATGATGCGATGGCACGCCGGGGCCGAACCGCCGGTCTTCTGGCAACGCTGCAACTGGGGGTGGCCTTTGCGGGTCTTGTGGTGCTCTGGCAAGCCGGCCAAACCGGCATAGCACCCGCCACGGTTGCCGCTTGCCTTTCGGTCATTGCGCTGGTCGCCTACCCCCTGCAGAGACTTTCCAGTGCCTGGGATCAATACTGCGCGTGGCGTGTGGCGCGCGAGAAGGCTGAGAGGTTGTTGTCAGAACCCGAGGTCTTGCGGCTGGCAGCGCCATGCATCGGACTCAAAACAATCGAAGTCACCGGAGAAGTTGATCAGACGCCCATCGCGTTCATTGCGGACCACGGCACCGTCTCGGCCTTGACAGGCCAGCACGCATTGACAATCGCGCGCTGTATCGCGGGGCTCGACAGATGCGCTGACGTCTATGTAAGTTTCGGCGGGCAGGATATCCCCCCGAAAGTCGCTTTCATCGGGGACGATCATATCGGCCTTCAAGGCAGTTTGCGCCGATCTGCAAGTTTGATGTGCAGGAAACGACCTGGCGACAGACGGATATCCAAGGTCATACGGTGCTTTGGTTTGTCTGATCTTCTGTCTGAGCCTCGCGGCCTTGACCAACGCCTGGCAGAAAACGGCAGTGGGTTGTTGCCGCATCAGACATTGCGGCTGGACTTGACCCGCGCTGTTCTTGGCAAGGCGGATGTCATTGTCATCGCCTCAGTGCGGTGGGCATTGTGCCAATCCTATCAATCTGAATTGCTTGCAACATTGCGGACTCTGTCCAGTGCCACGATCATAGTGGTCGCGGAAGCCGTGCCCGGTCATCGGGAAGAGAACTCAAAGGTCGTCTGATATGCGCTCATCTACTCTGTTTGGCATCTATGCAATTGTTCTCGTCGGTTTTCTCGGGGGGCTCGCGGGCCTGACCTTATACAGCCTCGAGAAAACCCGATGGTGGGATGCGCGGATACAGCTTGCGCAGGACTCGTACGGGCTGCACCTGCGGTTGGAAGCGGACCTCTACCGCCTGTTCAAGCAGCACGGTGACGCTCTGCTCATCGGAGATCGGGACGATGGCGTAAGTGAACTCGAACTGCGGGCAAAGATCGCCCAGACGCTGGAAGCGATCCGTATGACCATCGCGCGTGAAATCCAGATGGTGGGCGACGAAGAGATCGAAGAGTTGGAGTTGCTTGATGAGATTGAGGACGACATCGAATCCGTAAACGCAGCCATCGCCAGCCTGTCGGCCGAAGGCAACCCGGTTGAGACCTTGGTCCAGATCGAACGTCTGGCGGCTTTGCTTGATGGAGATATCGATGACCAGCTTGATCGGAAAATTCAGGCCGCGCTGGATGAAGAGGTTGAAGAGGTCGAAGAGGTTCTGGCCGAAGCAATCGCGTTTCGGCAATGGAACGAACGGCTGGTCTATGTGATTGTATTGGCTGCAATCGTGGTCTTGCTGATCGGGCTCGTGTCGTTCAACCGCCAGATCAGAAAGCCGCTGACACGGTTGGCGGAAGGCGTCGGTCGGCTGCGCAGGGCAGACTATTCCGAACCGGTCCGTCTTGGGGGCAGCCGCGAGTTTCGCGAGCTTGGTATCGTGCTGAATGGAATGGCCGAGGGTCTCGCCGCACGTGAGGCAAACCGCGCCGAACAGAAGAAGCGGCTTGAAGATACCGTTGCAGCCAGAACCGCCGAACTGCAGCAGCTTATCGACAAGCTTGAAGCTGGCGAGGAAAACCGCAAGCGGTTGATGGCGGATATAAGCCATGAACTGCGCACACCGCTGGCCATCATTCTGGGTGAGGCTGACGTGACCTTGCGGACATCGAATTCCCTGCCTGACGAGGCCTCGGATTCGCTTGCGCGCATTCGGGATTCAGCTAAGCATACCAACCAGATCGTAGACGATATGTTGACCGTCGCGCGGTTTGAAGCCGGTCAGCTAAGGCTGGATCGTAGGCAAACTGACCTGCGCAAGGTCATCCACGACGCGGTGGCGATGTTCCCCGATCCGGTTCAGGTCTATAGTCCGGACAGCAAAGTGATGGCGTCAGTCGACGAGGTGCGCCTCCGTCAATCTGTTCTGGCCCTGCTGCAGAATGCGCGTCGCTACGGCGGGCCGACGATTGTGGCCAGGCTAAATGAGGGGCTTGCCTCGTGCACGATCGCCATAGAGGACGATGGACCCGGTTTGAGCGAGACCGAGAAATCCCAGGCCTTTGATCGGTTCTTTCGGGGCTCGAACGCGTCGGGTCAAGGTATCGAGGGCAGCGGCCTTGGGCTGCCGGTCGTAAAATCCATCGTCGAGGCGCATGGTGGGACAGTTGACCTTCAGGATCGACCCGAGGGTGGCCTGCGGATCGTCATAACCCTGCCCAAGGCCGCCCAGACAAGAGTTGTACAAACCAGCACAATGCAAATGAGTGGTTGACGTGCAGGTACCAGAACAACGCTGATTTATTCGGCGCAGTTTCGAATAGGGAAAGAGTTGAGGCACATCATGAATATCTTGCTTGTCGAAGATGAGGCCCGCGTTGCCGATTTCATCCGGCGCGGCCTGTCCGCCGAGGGCTGGGCAGTGGATCACGCCCCGGATGGTGAAGATGCCTTGGAACTTGCCGCGACAAATACCTATGACGTGATTCTTCTGGATCTGATGCTGCCAGGCATTCAGGGTCAGGATGTGTGTCGCAAGATGCGCGCGCGCAAGTCAAAGACGCCAATCCTGATGCTGACCGCGTTGGACAGCCCCGAAGAAAGGGTCGAGGGGCTGAAGATCGGCGCGGACGATTATTTGCCGAAGCCGTTCGATTTCGACGAGCTGATTGCGCGAGTCGAGGCTTTGCATCGCCGCGCCAATGGCTACGCACGCCATCTCAGCGATACCGAGATTACCTGTGGAGATCTGAAGTTCGACCGGGCGTCTCTTCAGGTTTCGGTGGCCGGGCAAGAAGTGAAACTGTCAAAGAAAGAGCGCGACCTGCTGCTTCTTTTTTTGACCAACACCGGCCGGGTGCTGTCGCGCGAACGTATATTGAACTCGGTCTGGGGTTTGAACGAGGACCCGTTGACCAATGTAGTGGACGTCTATGTTGGCCGACTGCGCCGCAAGATCGGGGCGACTGGCCAGCGGATCGTGACACTTCGAAATGTCGGATACCGGATGGGCTGAACCTAGTACCGGTGTGGTGCAGAAAGTGACCCGCGAGCACAGAATCTGGAAAATTGTCACGATTTTGAATTTGATGAAAAGTGCCTGTAAGAAAGTGCGCGCATTTTACTGGAAGAGTTGATTTGCAGAACTTCGAGGACTGGTGAACACACAGCCCGTTCGAACCGGGCCACACTGGCATCTACGGATGCCGCTCACTCTACGAACCCGCCACTCCTCGCGGTGGCCCTCCCTGCACGCTTCGTCGTATTCGGGAGGGCCGCCTTTTTTGCGATCTGGTAGGTTGCTGCAAGCTTGCGAATTAGCATTCAGGCTACCAAAGTTTAAATTTCACAAAACCAAAGTTATTTTAGAGAAACGTGCTGGCGTCCACACTGAACGATTCAGGATATCATGACGTAACGTTAAGAATTCGCATCAATAGGCACTGTGGATAGAATGTTACTCTTTGATTTATTTGCGTAATTTTTGAATCTCAAGAATACTCAAACCTATTCCTCCGCCTGCAAGCGCAATTCTTACATATTTTTAAAGTAACTGAATAATTCAGTTAAACTGAATGTCGCCTCTACTCTCATCTGTTGGTTTGTATGAGTCGAAGGCAAGCATGTTGAGCATCATCATTTGTGGGGCAGCTTATGTCAGCTTTGAATACGCCTCTCTTTGGTACGTCCTTGCAGGTGAAAAAGGCGATACGATCTCACTGCTGCTTGGCGGTCAGTTGCCGCTTGGGTACCGACCAGCGCTGATTGCTGCCCGGATGCTGTGGAAGGCTGTCGGTCTCGAACCAACACGTCCTGCGCCACCGTTCCAGTTACAAGCCACCATGCTTTCTCATCCACGAGGGCCAGCTGCGCCAAGGGAGCTTCCGCAAATCGACGAGCAACTCATAGACACGCTGTTGCACCATACGAACCGGGTAATGGCGCCAGGCGCGAAAGCTCGAACTCCTGCGGGGGTGATTTGAGCGATGCGGGTTTCCCCCACACCAGAACCGAAGAGTGACGAAGATGGCTAAAAACAAACAGACCTCTCTCTCGGCTGCCACGCGATTATGCGAACGTTTTGGACTGGTCCGGACATACACAATTAGGATCCCGGGCACCGTCCCTGCGAATGAAGAATCTGAGCCGCAACATGGCAGTTCTGACACCAAAAGAGCTGCTGGAATTAACCTAACGAAGGAGAAGATCATGTCTTTGGACATATCAAAACTTAGTGAAATCAAGGGTGTGATCGGCGCCTGCCTGGTTGACAGTGACACTGGCCTGACCCTTGCCACAGAAGGCGGAGCCAAGTTTGACCTTGAAACCGCCGGCGCGGCAAACGTGGAAGTCGTACGTGCCAAATTGCAGGCGATCGAGGCGCTGAAACTGAATGACGTGATCGAGGACATCCTCATCACGCTGGGTAAGCAGTTTCATTTGATCAGGCCTCTGGAAAAAAGTCCGAATATCTTCGTCTATGTCGCTCTGGACAAGAAGACAGCCAATCTGGGGCTGGCCCGTCTTCAGGTAAAAGCCGTCGAAGAGACGTTGAGTTTATAATACCCCCCCCTCGCGCCAACGGTTCAGGCGCAGTAATGTGCCTGAACCACCCGAACGAGGGTTTGTTGCGTCAACGTTGCTTTGCGCAACGTGTTGGAAAGCCAGTGCAATGAAAATTCTAGTCGCCGAAGACGATGTCAAAACTGCAGAGTTCGTGATCTCAGGGCTCCGCTCCAGCGGGTTTACGGTTGAGTGGTTCGAGGATGGGCGCGACGCGCTGTCTTATTGCCTCTACAACCAATGCGACGCGGTGATCCTTGACCGGGTGCTGCCTGGTATGGACGGTATGTCGATATTGAAAGCCCTGCGTGCAGCGCAAAATCAGACGCCGGTGTTGTTTCTCACCTCAATTGGCGACGTGAGCGATCGCGTCGAAGGTCTGACCGAAGGGGCAGATGACTATCTGGTCAAGCCTTTCCACTTTTCAGAGCTTCTGGCTCGTTTGCAAAGCGTTTTGAAACGGCGCACCGAAAGGGTGGCAGCGACAGAATTGCATGTGCTGGATCTTTCGATGGACCTCTTAAAACGTCTGGTTCGCAGACAGGATCAGACGATTGAGTTGAAGCCCCGTGAATTTGCATTGTTGGAATTGCTGATGCGCAACTCAGGCAGGATCGTGACCAGAAACATGATCCTCGAGCAAGTTTGGGATTACAATTTCGATCCGAACTCGACTGTGATCGAGACATATGTCAGCCGTCTGAGAGCTAAAATTGATAAACCGTTTGATCCCCCCCTTTTGCATACGGTGCGAAACATAGGGTACAGTCTCCATGGACCGCGCTAGTATTTTCTCGGGGGCCCCGTTCCGAACCGCGTGTTACGCCGCGCTTGTTGTTTGGATCATTACGGCAGTGTTTGGATACGCTGCTTATGTTGCATTGAAAGACACATTGCGGGCCAATCTCGAACAGCAAATTCTGGAAGAGGAACTGCTGCTGCACGAAATCCTGCTGGATGGCGGCACCGATGCGGTTCAGCGCGCAGTCGAACATCTAAATAGCCCAAACCGTACCGGGCTGCACATGATCGCGCTTTTTGACAAACACAACTCCGCCCTTGCCGGCGCGGTGGCCAAGATACCCCAAACAAATGGCTGGCACGAGGTTGACCCCGATTTTGTCGAGATTGGGGGCGGTAGCCCTGTCTATCTTCTGAAAGCGTCCGACTATCTTGGTTACCGCACCGTCGTGGCGCGCAGCATGACGTCCATGAACCAAGCATTGACCACACTCTGGGAAGGGTTGTTGCTACTGACGGTTGCAACCACCGTGGTTGTTCTAGGGCTTGGCTATTGGGTGAGTTCTTACAGCTACAGCAAACTCAGGCGTATTGAGAAAACGCTCGATATGGTGTCCAAAGGGAACACTGAAGTCCGCCTTCCGGTTTCCAGGACGAACGACCAGATTGACAGAGTATCTCGACTGATAAATCGACACTTGGACCGGTTGTCCAGCCTGATGATCAGTACGCAGACAACCGCAGTCACGATTGCGCACGACCTGAAAACGCCCCTGTCTCATGGATTTCTGGCCTTGCAGCAGGTTTATAGTGAGCTTGACTACGGTGGCGATCCCCGACCCAGACTTCACGAGCTCGAGACAGAGCTAAAACGGCTCAGCGCTGTGTTCGACACTATTCTCAGAATATCACGAATAGAGGCCGGAACATATAAGCAACCATTCTCTACTGTTAATCTGAGCGCATTGGTTGCGGATGTTGTCGAAACGTTTTCGCCCGTCGCAGAAGATGCACAAATGAGCGTAACGGCTGAGTTCAACGCCGATACCATATTGGTCAGGGGTGATGAACAGATGTTGAAACAACTCCTGGTCAACCTCATAAACAATTCGATCAAGTATTGCCCACCCGAGGCGTGGATACAGGTCTCACTTGTAGCTAGCAAAGACTCGGTTGTGCTGGATGTTTCGGACAATGGTTTTGGCGTGCCCGGTCCGCTTCTTGATAAGATATTCGACGCTTTCTATCGCGTTGAAGGATTTCGCAGAGAAAGCGGAAATGGTCTGGGCCTGGCCCTGGTCAAAGCCGTTGCCTTACGACATGGCGCTAAGATTTCAGCGAGTAACAACGATCCCGGCCTTAAAATTAGCGTCAGCTTCGGCAAAGCAAAATCGAACATCCTCGAAGAGGAAAACGCACGATGGTCGTCGTAGACACAACACGTAGAACAAGGTGAAAAAATGCTGGCAAGATTGGTTTTTATTGGTGGTGTAGCCTGTGCTTCAAATGCACTTGCGGGCGTTACCGAGTTTCGTTGCTCGTCAGATGTGACGGGAGATGAGATCAGAATCTCACAACCAGAAGAAGGTACAGATGCGCAAGTTGATTTTCATGGTATCGAAGGGGCTGCGACGGTTGCACATGGCCTTGATGGCGTAACTTTCATCCATATCAAAGAAAACGAAGTTTGGACGCTTGCGCTGCATTTTCCCACAATGAAGTATGAATTGTCCGCGCATGGGGCTGAAAATCTCGAAGATCATGGCCAATGTGTACAAAGAATTGATTGAGTAGAGATAAATAAACGGTGATCCTCGCTCTTAGCAATCCAAGCCAATCAAAAGGTAGTGGGCCCACTGAAGTGGTCCCAGCTTTTCGGACAGTTTTGCAGCTTCGCTAGGCTCCAGCCTCATTGATTTACAGCCGGAACAAGATGGTAGCCGCGAGTGCAATTGCTGATAGGAAGGCCTTTGGGCATCTGTCATATCGGGTGGCAAATCGCCGCCAATCCTTCAGGCGCCCGAACATGATCTCGATGCGGTTACGGCGTTTATAGCGTCGCTTGTCGTACTGGCCGTGCTTGTCGCGCGATTTTCGACCAGGGATGCAAGGCCTTATTCCCTTGTCTATCAGAGCTTCGCGGAACCAGTCGGCATCATAACCGCGATCACCCAGTAACCAATCAGCCGATGGCAGACTGTTCATCAGTAAACCAGAATAGATTGCTTACGATACACCCCTGAAACTCAGAGACTTGAATCGTGCAGCCGAGATGGCGGCAACCGAATTAATAGGACCAGAACCTAGTGAAACCCAAACATAAAAGGGAGATAGGCAAACTATCCATCTGCAAGAGGAACTGAAAAACTAAATGTTGCTCCTTCTCCAGACACTGAGTCTACGTGAATCTTGCCACCATGGTTTTCTACGATGGCTTTCGATATTGCCAACCCAAGGCCGCTTCCCCCAACCTTGCGCGTGTCGCTACTATTCTCTTGGGTGAACTTGTCGAATATGACGGTTTTGAATTCTTCAGAGATTCCTGACCCTGTGTCTTTTACATAGAATACTCCGAACGTGTCTTCTTGCTCTGCGGCTACTTCAATTGACTGCCCAGCTTTTGAAAACTTGGCGGCATTCGAAATCAGATTCGCAAACACTTGCTGAATTCTCTCAGGGTCCGCCATCACCTCAAACCGGTGGTTTCCGGGGACAACTTTGATGTCAACGTCCATGCGGCTGGCGTATGATTGGTTAGCTGCGACCGCGTCGAGCAGGATTTGTTCGGCAGACATCGGAACGGGATGAAGCGCCAACCCATTGGCACCATCTCTCTGAATGCTGATAACATCGTCGACCAATAGCTTCAGGCGGCGGGTGTTCCTGTTTGCCAGGGTAAGCAAGTGTTTGACCTGGTCGTCCAATTCTCCGGCGGCACCTGACAACGCCAGATCAATCGCCCCGGCGATAGAGGTCAGAGGTGTGCGAAACTCATGGCTTACGGTCGAGATGAACTCATCTTTCATAAGCTCGGAATTCTTCTGATGATCAATATCTAGAATAACACCAACCCATCTTGGAGTACCCGAATAACTCACCATTTTGCCGATGGAGCAGACCCAGAAAATGGACCCGTTCGGTCGGACGATACGGCATTCAAACTTATAATCCTCACGCGCTTGTCTGGCTTTTTGAACAAGCTCCTGAACCCGGTTTTGGTCTTCTGGATGCACCACTGTCAAAAATGACTTCAGAGTGGGTTCGTGGGTTTGGGCATTCAGACCAAGTAGTTTGTAACAACTGTCGGACCAGGCCGATGCTTCCGTGTCTATCGCCGCCTCCCAAACACCGATTCCGGCTTCCTGGGTTGCAATTTCGAACCTGTATTGGCTTAGCTTGAGTTCGTGAATGTCATACAAAACCTGCATGGTGCTGCCATCTGGCAGCTTGTTGAACGACAGCAAATACCACCGGCCACCGCAATTGATCTCAACCGGTACTGCACCTGCCTGATAGGCGCTCAACCGGGCCTTTTTTCGCGCTTCATCCTGCTTTTTACCTTCTGGCGTCATATTCGCTGCATCGTTGCTGCACAGCCAGTTTTCGAATTCGACGCCGGGCGTCGTAGTACGCCCCCTTGATCGTGAAATCTCTTTGAAAAGTGAGTTGCAAACGACCAACCGATCGTTCTGGTCCCAAAGCGCGAAACCTTCTTTCAACTGATCGATCGCCTGTAAAAAGCTGTGGTTGAACTTGTTAATCTGTGCGGTTTCCCGTTGAGAAAACAACAGCATCACCAGAAACACGAGCAGAAAGACAGTTATCGCAACCGCAATATCGTCAAGTTCATATTGCTCATGCGATCGTGTAAAGTCGTAAAAGGTTTCAAAGGCGTCATTGCCTATTAAGAAGATGGCGAGAATGATCGAAACAATGATCAGAGCCGCCAAGCGGAATTTGGTGAAAACGCCGGGTACCCTCAAAGGTGTTATGAGCGGCCGAGTGTCCTTCGGCTGCGATTGGAAAAAATACCTGATGGGATTACGTTTTCTCACAACGCAGCCTTTCAATTCCGCTAAACGTGGTGTGATCCTCGGCGAAGATACTTGCGCCAGACAGCCAATGGAAGCTGACAGTGTCATTCAGACCGCTGGTTGTGATGATTTTGCTGTCTACCCTGACTGGTCTGTTCGAAAGCAGCTAAAATCGGAACCGCATGCAAGGCATCGATGTTTTGTGCGACGTATTTAGACTGTTAGGCCAGAACAGCGATTTTTTCGGCTGATGTCCGCAGGCTGGCAAACAGGTGGTCGACAAATTCATCTGTCCCAACCTTTGAAAAGATCGCAGGTTTCAGAATCTCGATAGCGTCAAAACTGACTTCAACACTCTCGCCGTTTTGATAGACGGGTCCTAGCGCGTGCAGTGCCTCATCAATACGGTACAACAATTCCTGCGTGCTCTCGACCGATGCATGATCTGTTGCGACGCCATACACACCGCCGCCAAAGTACGAGATGAGTGTGGTGTCCCAGCCGTGGAAACTGTCCGAAATTGCCTCGGCTATATCGGTTATCTGATCACAAAACTCATGATCGGAGCACCTGTCGTAAATCCAGAAGATGTTGGAAACTGACACCGCAAAAAAGCGGGTACGAGACAGGCTGATCTTGGTCAACTGCTTGAGATAGCTTTCAAGTGCATGCATGCGGATAACACGCGGCACGTCATCTATGGGTAAAGGGTCCGAAATCTTGTGGAGTTTTCTGAGCTGTATGGAATCCCGCGCCATACGAACGCTTTGAACACTTCTAGCCAACTCGGCCGTCTGGAAAGCATATTTTTCGGCGACGGCGATGCGGTGTTTCAGTTCCAGAAAATCAAATGGTTTGGTGAGGTAGTCCGTTGCTCCGGCCGCGAATGCACCATCAATATAGTGCTTCTCCGTCATGGCTGTCGTCATGATAATTGGCACATGGGCATAGGCAGAAATCGCACGGACTTCCCGACACAAGTCTATCCCACTCATGCTGGGCATTTGAATATCCAGTAGAAGAACGTCAAATGGCACAGAGGCCTGTTCTATGCGGATCAGCGCCTGACCACCTGATGTGGCGGTCGTGACCTCGTGGTTCCCTAACTGGCGCAAGGCAATGACACTCAGTTCCAGAATGTCCGGTTCATCTTCGACAAGAAGTATTCTCAAGACAGGCCCCTCCCGACGTATGCTGCCGACAATGCAACAAGAGCCGTTTGAACTGCGACAAACTTTGTCCCGTTGAGATCAAGGCTCAGGTATTGCGCTCAAAGGCTCGATACGTGTTGTTGCCAGTGGACACCAGTCAACCGGGACGTGCAAGAATTTCTTGGGGTGTCTAATAACAAAAGACTGAGAGTAGCAGCGGTCGCCGATCTCATCAGAGCATTTTCCGATCAACCCCACGCGATTGACAGGTTGGTGACAGGTTTTCCTTTTAAGGTCTTCTGATTAACGAATGAACAGCCAGCTACGTTGATAGCTCTGGTTTTGGGAGGACACTATGACAACACTCAAACTGGGCCGTCGCGCCCTGATCGCAGCTGTGGCTGCCATTGGTCTGACTGGACCTGCACTTTCCGAGGAGCAGGTGGTGGACAGCATCCACTTTCTCATCCCCGGTGGCGCCGGCGGCGGTTGGGACGGAACTGCACGTGGCACCGGAGAGGCGTTGACGAATGCAGGTCTTGTTGGAACCGCATCTTACGAAAACATGTCGGGTGGCGGCGGCGGTAAGGCCATCGGCTTTCTGATTGAAAACGCCGAAAGCAACCACGGCACACTGATGGTAAATTCGACGCCAATCGTGATCCGCTCTCTGACAGGTGTGTTCCCGCATAACTTCCGCGACCTGACGCTGGTGTCGGGCACAATCGGGGACTATGCGGCGATCGTGGTTGGCAAGGACAGCCCGATCAACTCGATGGATGATCTTCTGGCCGCATTTGACGCCGATCCTGGTGGCACCGCGATCGGTGGCGGTTCGGTTCCGGGCGGTATGGACCATCTGGTTGCAGCCATGGTGATGGAAGCGGCTGGCAAAGACGCGCTGAGCGTCAAGTACATCCCCTACGATGCCGGTGGCAAAGCTATGGCAGCCCTGCTGTCTGGTGAAATTGCCGCCTTGTCGACCGGTTTTTCGGAAGCCGTCGATTTGGCCAATCAGGGTGAGGTAAAGATCATTGGTGTGACCGCAGAGGAACGCGTGGACGCCGCCCCTGATGCGCAGACAATGAAAGAACAGGGTATCGACACCACTTTCGTCAACTGGCGTGGGTTCTTTGGGGCACCCGGCCTGCCCGAAGACAAACTGGTGGCCTACCAGGAAGCCATAACAAAGATGTATGACACCCCCGAATGGGAAGAGGTACGGGCCCGTAATGGCTGGGTGAACATTCACAACTCGGGCGCTGATTTCGAGTCTTTCCTTGAAGATCAGGAAAAACAGATCAGTGACCTGATGAAGAAACTCGGCTTCCTCTAACGGCACCATCGGCAGAGCGGGTCTCCGCTCTGCCCCAAAACACAAACTGAAATGGGAAGGGACACGATGGCACTGGATCGCTGGATCGCGCTCGTTATGCTGGGGATTTGTCTGACCTACGGTTATGCGGCCTGGTTTACGATGGACGGCAGCCTGCCCCCTTTCATGCAAAGGAATCCCATCTGGCCAAGTACCTTCCCCAAGGTTCTGTCCATATTAGGCATCATCGCTTCGACAATCATCCTGTTGGGATTTGAAAAAAGCGAACTGAAAGAGGCGGATATCGATTACCGCCGTCTGGGCGATTACCACCTGGGTCAGGCGATTGCGCTGCTGGTGTTGATGGTCATCTACGCACTGTGCCTGCGCCCGGTCGGCTTTCTGATTGCCACCTCGGCCTTCCTGATCATCGGGTCTTACATATTGGGCGAGCGCAAGTGGCACATCATGATCCCCATCGCCCTGATTGCCGCCGGGTTCGTCTGGTATCTGGTTCAGGAAGTTCTTGGAATTTACATGCGCCCGCTGCCGGGCATTTTCGGAGGCTGACATGCTCGAAGGACTGCTGATTGGCCTGCAAACGGCATTCTCTCTCCAAAATCTTCTGATGGTTGTGGCCGGGTGCCTGATCGGGACGTTTATCGGCATGCTGCCGGGGCTGGGCCCGATGTCGATCATTGCGATCATGATCCCGGTTGCAATTTCAATGGGCGACCCCTCGGCTGCGCTGATCCTGCTGGCGGGGGTCTATTATGGCGCGATTTTCGGGGGATCGACCTCGTCCATCCTGCTGAACGCGCCGGGGGTCGCAGGCACCGTGGCCTCAAGCTTTGATGGCTATCCGATGGCCCGGCAGGGTAAGGCTGGCAAGGCACTGACCATCGCCGCCATTGCCAGTTTTGCCGGTGGTACCTTGGGTGCGATCCTGCTTATGGTCTTTGCGCCGGCCCTGTCTTCGGTTGCTTTGCTATTCCATTCGGCTGAATACTTCGCGCTGATGGTTGTCGGCCTATCGGCCATTGCGGCCTTTGCGGGCTCAGGACAGGTGGCCAAAGCGTTGATCATGACCATTCTTGGCCTGATCATGGCGACTGTTGGCGAAGGCGCTTTGTTCAACCTGCCGCGTTTCACCATGGGCATCATGGACCTGCAATCAGGCTTTGGTTTCATCACACTGGCGATGGCGATGTTCGCCTTGCCAGAGGCGCTGTTCCTTGTTCTGAAACCCAAGGATCTGAAAGGGGATGACGGTGATATCAAGGACCTGCGCATCACACGGGATGAGGCGAAAGCCATCGCGCCGGTTGTTGGGCGCCAGTCCGCGCAGGGCTTTTTCATCGGCGTTCTGCCCGGTGCAGGTGCGACCATTGCCAGCTTCCTTGGCTATGCGGTCGAACGCAATATCGCTCCGAAGGCCGAGCAGGAAGAGTTTGGCAAAGGCTCAATCAAAGGCCTTGCCGCGCCTGAAGCTGCCAACAACGCTGCTTGTACCGGGTCCTTTGTTCCGCTGCTGACTTTGGGCATTCCGGGGTCGGGCACCACGGCCATTCTGCTGGGTGCGCTGATCGCCCTGAATGTGACGCCTGGTCCGCGCCTGATGGTGGATGAGCCTCAGATATTTTGGGCAGTGATCATGTCGATGTTCATCGGCAACCTCGTTCTGCTGATCCTGAACCTGCCGCTGATCCCCTACATCGCCAAGGTGCTTGCCGTTCCGCGCAACTTCCTGATCCCGTTTATCCTGTTCTTCACTCTTATGGGCGCTTACATCGGCCAGAATAACGCGACCGAGCTGCTGATACTGGTCGGTTTCGGGGTCTGTGCAACGGCGTTGAAGTTTGCGGATTATCCCCTTGCACCGCTGCTGATCGGTTTCATTCTCGGCGGGATGATGGAGGACAATTTCGCACGCTCCATGCAGCTCTATGATGGTATCGGCTTCATCTGGGAGCGCCCGATGACTTTGGGCCTGCTTGTGATTGCCGCCCTTCTGGTGCTGCTACCCAGTTACCGCGCACGCCGGGCCAAAGCCCGTGCAGCCGGGATTGCAGACGGGGATTGAGAAAGGAACCTTTAAAAGAACATTGCGGCTTGGGATGGCGGTTGTAGCCTGTGCCCTCTCAATAAACTTGGTCGATGACGCACATCCAAGCTGCTCTGTCGCAAACTTTTGGATGGCGGAACATCAGTGGAATTGATTGGCAGTTTACATTGCCAATTGGGCGAACCGCTGAAACGGACGGAGTCCGGGCGTGAATTGACCTTTGCGGATCATGTTAACCAATTCGATACCAGCCAGGACAGATGCGGCTGAAGTGAAAGACTTGAATCCCAGTAACGGTCTGATTCTTCATTTGATGCATGTCAACGGCGGAGCAAAATTCGTCCACTGTTTTGGTGACCGGCGCCTTGGTCCGCGAGGACCAATCTCTTCTGTGTCTTAGGAGTTCTGCCGGGCCTTGCTCTTTGCCAGGCGATAGCTTTCTCCGTTCATCTCCAAGATACTGACATGGTGGGTCAGCCGGTCGAGCAAGGCGCCGATGAGGCGCTCCGATCCGAAGGTTTCCGTCCATTCGTCGAATGGCAGGTTGCTGGTGATCAGGATCGACCCGCGTTCCGCCATGATTTCTTCCAGATCCCGGTTGGAAACACCGTAACGCAGGTAGAAGAAGACCGCGTACAAGACCACGTCTTTTGGAAAATGCGCGCCCTTGAATGAAATCGTCACAGCCCGCTCCTGTCATGTTCCGGCGCGCACTACCAGAAATGGACGACCGACAGGTAGGGGCGAAGTTTGCGACAGAACCCAGATGAGGCTGCTCAGCGGCATGTGAACGAGACTGCGCCGACCATGAGACCGCACTGAAGCTGCTACGCAGGAAACCGGTCTCTCCACACAACCTCCACACAGCCTCAACAAGAATCCGACGCCAACGCTGCACCTTGCACTCAAGGGACTAGAGCCAAAGTGCAGATCACAAATATCGGAAGCAGCTAAAAACCCAGGTAACAGTGCCATCTTTACCTGTTGGGGAGATTTTCATTGAAAAACAGTCACTTCGACCCAATGTGGTTCCGCGACAAGAAACTTTGCGAAACTCTCCGCATCGAAGCAATGAGAATTCGCAAAGACTCTTTGCCACGGATAACAGTTGTAACCCCTTCTTATCGTTCAGGGATCTACATCCGTGACACAGTGGAGTCGGTGCTTCATCAGTATTATCCAAACCTGGAGTACCTAGTTTACGATAGCTGTTCTGATGACGGAACAGCCGAAATTCTTTCGAATTACTCCTTTCTAGACGCTACAATTGAGAAGGATAACGGGCAAGCTGACGCTCTTAACAAGGCGTTCAATCGAGCAACGGGAGACATTCTAACGTGGCTTAATGCAGATGACGTATTCGCACCTTGGGCTTTGTGGCGGATGGCGCTCGCTTTCGAAAAGTCTGACGCAGATTTGGTGGCCGGTCAGGTTGTTGTCTTCTCCGATGAAACGCCGATTTCGCGCCACACTTACAGCCTGGCGGACCGACCACTGGTCGAGCGCGAACTTCTGGACCTCGACGGAATGTGGAACACAGGCCAATATTTTTATCAGCCGGAAGTCTTCTTTGCACGAGAAATCTACGAGAAAGCCGGAGGATACGTATCGGAGGGCCTTCACTATAGCATGGACTACGAACTCTGGTTGCGGTTGGCCGGCGCTGGTGGAAAAGTATCTGGTATTGGCGCGCCTATTTCCTTCTTTCGCAAGCATGACGAGCAAAAGACCCATCTGGAAAAAGCATTCAAAGCCGAGCTCAAGGAAGTGGTACGCGGCTATACGCCGAGACAAAATGGACCGTCGGTAAACCCGGGATTTAAGTGGTCCAACAAGCGCCCTCGAATTGTATTGATTAATGATGTGGGATTTCAGCATGGTGCCGGAATCGGACATCGGCGGGTTGCTGAAGCGTTGCGTCTGCAAAACTGCGAAGTCTTCTGCTTCTCGTTAACCGAAGGCCCAGAAAACTCAAACTTGACCAAAGTACGTGACTACGAAGGTCTGGTTTTGTCGATGGAAGCTCTTGATCCGGACGCGGTCATCATCGGCAACCTGCACGGCGCCGAGCGCAAACACATTTGGCTTTCAGCGGTACTGGACAGGTGGAAGACCTTTTTCTTCCTGCATGATTTCTACATTCTGACGGGACGGTGTGCTTTCCCCGGTGATTGTTCAAAGGCCAGAGACTCATCCTGCGACGCAGCCTGTCCAACGGCTCAGGAGTACCCTAGTCTAAATCCAGCACATGTTTCCGATGCTTTGTCGCGCAAACGACGCCTTGTGGAGCATTCAAACGCGCGGTTTCTAGCAAATTCTAACTATACTGCAGACGTCGCCAAAGGCATCTTGCTCGGACGGGGCTTCAGCCAGGCCGAAGTAGATGAAAAAGTCATTGTAGCAAGACTTGGCGTTAACACTCAGCGTTTTTTCCCAGCGAATACGGACAGTGTTTCGCAGTTGCGGGATAGGCTGAGTATCCCCTCTACAAAAAGAATTATTTTGATGCCGAGCGATAACTATGACGATCCACGTAAAGGCGGTCCTGAGGCATGGGCGTTATTAGAGAGACTTCCACCTGAAAAGTTTCACGCAATAGTAATTGGAAAGGGAACTACATCAGAGTACGCCGCGCGTGGAATGGTCTCACAAGTCCCTTACGTGAAAGATCTCAACAAGCTAGCTGACTATTTCAGATTGGCAGATTTTGTTTTAACAGCTTCTCACGACGAGACCTTCGGTCAAACAATTGTTGAAGGAGCTATGTGTGGCGCAATACCCGTCAGTCTGAGAGGCGGCGGCGCCTTGCCGGAAATATGCGGTGCTATACAGGGTTCCTTCCATATACCGCGTCAAGAACCAAGAGACTTGGCCATTGAAAAGATGTCGGATTTCTTGATCCGAATGGCGGATGATCCGGATGCTCTCGGACAAAGAAAACTGACGGCGCATCTAACCGCCGGAAACGAGTTTAGTCTGGAGGCCCTCTCTCGCAGCCTGCACCTCGCGTTGAAACAGTCAGGAGTTATTTCCGAGAGATTTCTCTTTCCAAAAATTGATCTGAGGTTGGAGACTGACACCCCATCTATCACAGTTGTTTCAGGAGAAAGCTCTATTGAGCGGGGTTACATGGAAACTCGCGTTCTCGGAGATCGGTTTGATCTTGTTGCCCCTAGATGGCTAAAGAAACCGGGTCAGCTTGAGGCTATTGTTGCCGACCAAGGCAGTCTGGCGCGTTTTGCCCTAAGGCATCCGCTGAAGGTGCATCGTGTTTTCCTGATAAACCGGATCCGCCGGCGTAAGGTTAGATTTAGGATTCAGAACTGACCCCTCCAACTGAACTGGTCCACCGCTATGTTTTGGACGGGAGGACCAATAACGGCGGACGGAGCCGTCCTTGCTTCGGTTGTTTTATTGACACTTTCAGCCCCTCTCGTCGCCAAAGCCGTTCAATTCGCCCATCGCTGACAGACCATCCAGCCTCTCTCAGCAGTGCAGCGATCCTGCGATAGCCATACCGGCCGTATTGACGGGCCAGCTCGATCATGTCGGCCACCAATCGGGCCTCGTCTGCGCGACGTTGTGGGACACGCCGTTGCGTGAACCGGTGTTATCCAAGCACGCGACAGGCGCGCCTCTCGGAAACGTTCAGCTGGTTGCACACATGGCTGATGCAGGCGCGACGACGAACGGGACTAAGTAGTTTCCCTTGCAACAAACCGGTCCCGAAACAGTTTCGCAATGCCCGCAAATTTCAGTTGCCTAATCGCATCATCGGCTATTGAAGTGTCAAGCCAGTCACACCCACCGGGCGTTGCAGCGTTCGGCGCGGGCTTGCGGTATCTCGGACGTGGATTCGTCCAGCCGGGTGGTGCTGAGGCCAAAGCGGTTGATCTCGGCCGGGGTCATCCAGTGGATGTCGTCGGGCGATGCGGCCTCAAGCGTGAACCAGTAGAAATCCTCGGGCACATCGACGGTTTTGTAGAAATCCAGATACAGATCGTGGATCTCGTCAGACCGGGGCCTGTCGGACCCTGCGTCAAATCCAAACAGATTACCGATGGCCCAGCTGTGGACGCCAATGCAGGCCCCGTTTTCGATCACGCGTTTCTTGCTCATCAACGCCATATCCGTCCCGCCCGAGGCGACCATGCCATTGGCAGGCACAACGATGGCCAGATCGTGTTTCTTAACCAGCCCCGCAAGCGCGGTCAGCGAAGCCTGATCGTCAACCGACCCGGGCACTTTCACCAGCCGCAACGTGGTGATGTCGGACGAACGGCGCACCGCCTCTTGAATGGTGGAAAACGTACCCGCGTCAATCACGCCGTTCACGTCCAGATGGGTGCCGCGCTGCGTGACGCTTACTTCGTCGTAAAATCCGCCACAGGCGGACAGCCCCAGCGCCGTCAGGATTGAGATTGCCAGGCAGCCCAGTTTGATATTACCCGTTGTCATTTGTGTATTCCTTGCTGTTCATCCGCGCCATGGCATGACCATCGGCGCATTGTTTTCAATGGGATGGGCAAAGGATGCAGCCAACGGGTCATGGTTGATTGCAGATTGTGTGGATACTGTGTGGAGGCGTGAGCTTTTCTACATCGGCAGCGCGACGATGATCTCAAGCCCGCCGCCGTCGCGGGGCTGCGCCCGCGCAGATCCACCATGCGCCTCAGCAATCGCCTTGACGATGGACAGACCCAGACCCGAGCCGCCAAAATCGCGCGATCTGGAGTCCTCGGCACGCTGGAACGGCTCGAACACGACCGACCGGAAACTGACCCCCAGACCGGGCCCCCGGTCTGCCACCCGCAGAATCGCCTGATCCTCGTCCTGCGACACGTGGATGTCGAGTACGCCCCCCTCGCTGGCGTAGCGGGTCGCGTTTTCGATCAGGTTCGACAAGGTCTGCCGCAACCGGTCCGGATCGACCCGGGCCACGACCGCGTCACCGCTTACGTGCACCGTGAGGCCGGCATCATCCAGTACACGCACGTGCATCTCAACCACCGAGCGCGCCAGTACCAACAGATCGGTCTGCGACCGGACCAGAGACAACGCCCCCTGCGAGGCCAGCGACAGGGTACGCAGATCATCCACCACGCGCGCCAGCACCTGCGTCTGGGCCAGCAATCGCTGCAGCTCGTCGCCGGACACCGGCACCACGCCGTCGATCATGCCGTGCAGCTTCATCTGCAGCGCCGCCAAGGGCGTACGCAGCTCGTGCGCGATGGCGGCGGCATCCGTCCTGATCCGCTTATCCGAGGCCTGCACCATATCCAACAGGCTGTTCACATTGCCGATCAGAGTCCCGATCTCACTGCCCTGCTGGTTGTCGGGCAGATGCGCCCGCGCTGAAAGGTCGCCGTTCACCACCTTCTGCGCCACCCTGCCCACATGGCTGATCGGCCGGGTGATGCGCAAGGCAACAAGAACGCTGGCCAATACCGACAAGGGAAGCGCGACCAGCAGAACCAGCAGGAATGTCGCCCCTTCCGAAACCGGGTCCAGATCGCTGATCCGGTCATCGGCTGCAAAAAAAGCCTGTCGTTCTGCGTCCGTCATGGCCGCGACAAAACTCATGTCCACCAGTACAAAGGCGATGATGAACAGGACAAAGAACAAGGCCAGGAAGGCGACAAACCAAACCGCCAACCGGAACCAAAGCCTTTTTGATAGACGCGGCAGCCTCATTCCGACAACAGCCTGTAGCCCACGCCCCGTATACCCGTGAAACAGGGCGGCGCGCCCAAAGCGTTCAGTTTCCGGCGCAAATGGCTGACATGGCTGTCGATCGTCCGTTCCACCGCATCACTGTCGCCCAGACAGGCATCCAGCAGTTCAGCCCGTGAAAACACCCGCCGTGGTGCGCGGGCCATATGGGCCAGTAAGCGGAACTCCGTCAGCGTCAGATCCAGCGCGTGCTTTGCCCCGTCCTGAACCACCCACGCAGTGTGGCTGTCCTGATCGACCTCGATCGCCCCCACCCGCAAAACAGTCCCCATAGCGGCCTGCCCCCGGCGTAGAACGGCGCGGGCGCGGGCCACGATCTCCATCGGGTTGAAAGGTTTGACGACGTAATCATCGGCGCCCATTTTCAGGGCGAGCAACTTGTCCAAGTCCTCGCCCATTGCTGTGGCCATGATCACGGGCGTATCGCCGCGCTGCTGGATTTCCCGCAGCGTCTCGATCCCGTCTTTCTTGGGCAGCTTCACATCCAGAATCACGATATCGGGCCGAAGCATGTCCAGATGCACCAGCGCCATCTCGCCATCACGGGCGGTCACGGTGCGAAAGCCGTCCCGCTCAAAATACGCGACGAGAACCGAGGCGATGTCGGGCTCATCCTCGACCACCATCACAAGCGGTTGAAAGTCTTCTGTCATGGGGTCCGGGGTTCCCTTTGCCAGTGCCGTCTGTGTGTACCGTAGCGGGCGGGCTTTGAAAATCCATCACCGCCCTAATTGGGTTAACCTGTGACGGTGTACCCGCGTTCGATCAGACAGCTTCTGACTGCCACGCGTTCGGTCACATCGACATCATCCAACCCATCCAGCGCGCCCACGCTGGCCCCGACAAGGGCTCCGGCTGCGGCGTTCCCGACCACTGTGCCACCATCATCAAGCGCCCCCAGAACACCGCCAAACGCAGCACCCGCCAGTGCCTCGGACTGCACCAGACGGTCCTGATCCAGAAGCTCATCTGCAACCATACGACATTCCGCCAAATCCGTTGCGTATTGCGCATTTTTCGCACCGGTCACCTGTGGCTCGTAAGCGCCGGAGCAAGCGGCCAAGCCCAAACATGTGGTTAAAACAATCGGTCTCATTCCCGTCACCTTCCTATAGTCTCCAAAGCCTCAGCGAGGCGATGCGCCGGATATGACCGGGTTTGTCGAATACAAGGAGGAGGAAGTGTGGAGACTGTGTGGAGCGGTCAAACCCAACCCGCGCAGTTTGGTCCGCTATCGTTGTCGTTGATTGAAAATCGAATTGCGTCGCGTTTGACCAACGTCATCATTTGCGTGAGTAATTCGTATAAGACACTGTACCACGCTGAAGGCTCAGCCCGCCGATACGCTGAATTCCAGTATGTCCGGTGCGACCCCTTCGCCGTTCACGGGCGTCATGTCTTGGGGACAGGCCGACATCACCGCGATAAGGTCGGCTTCGGCCCGCAGCGAAATCCAATCACCCGCGCGCGCGACAGGAGGTTCAAAGCTGGTTGATCCATCCGTCTTGAGCGGCACATTCATCCAGATGTTGAACGGGGCTGGGATGAACGGCGCCTTCAGCCCGATGGCGATCAGCGCCATGCGCAGGTTGTCTGCGCAATTGTCGTGATAGCCTTCACATTCCAATTCGCGGTACCTCGCGTGGTCGCAACATGCGATAACTGTATCATGCACCCCCGGCGAAGTGTCCGTAATGATCGTCAACAATGGCCTCCGCTGATTACTGACTAAAATGTCTCCAACCTTCGGGAAGATTGACGCAATCGACGTATGAAGATGGGGCATCGACAGATGTTCGTTCAGGTTTCCGGCAACAAAGGCGAAGAAATCACAGACCTGATGACCGCTTGGATTTACGATGTTGAGAACCTGCCCCCGCGCAAGCCTGACCGCGATGCCGCATCGGGCAGGTATCTTGTAGGTGAGCCCTACTTCCGCAGTCCCGTCAGCCGAGATTGCGATATCAAGGCTCTGGTTTGACCCGTCCGGGACCGAAACATCGGTGCTGCTCACGTCACTCTCCATTTCGAAAGATCAATCCGACCAACCGCATTCTGCTGCGGAAAATAGGGCAACGCAGAGACTGTTTGGCATTGCAATTTCTCTCATCTGTGGCCGTTGACCGCTACGAAAAACTCACTTCTGTCCAGCCTCAACTTTTCAAGGTTCAGAAAAAAATAGTTATCTCGCCCCCTTCCCAAATCAACCTCTTCCAGACCAACCAATCCCATTGATTTAGGGAACTAAACACATTTCTTGATACCGCTCGGACTCATACTTTGCCGATCAAATCGGCTGGCACCTGCATTCCATCGGTGTAGGGCAGGCTGTCGTAGCGCGGGTCATAGGCTCCGGACGCTGTTACCGCATTGATGTGGTTGGCAATCTCCTCCAGCGTAGCGAACCAGACATCGCCCGTTCCCATCATGTATTCGATCATTTTTTCTACCCTTTGCCAGCGCGACAACCGCCCGCTGACAAAGGGGTGCCAGACCGCTATCCAAAGCCCTCCCGGGGAGTAGCGGAGCGCTTCGAATTCGGCCATGAAAATCTCCATGGCCCGATCCGGCGATTGGGGCGCGAACATGTATCCAAGGTCTGGTGCATGGACATAGGGTGGCCAGTCATCCGTGGCCCAGCTAACCGGTAGCTCTACCAGATCCCCCTGCCCTGTTTGCAGAATATACGGCACCTCGTCCCCCATCAGGGACGAGTCGTACAGGAACCCTTCCTGCGCAAGAAACCCGGGTGTCTTGGCGGACATATGATAGAGCGGCGAACGATTGCCTCGGGGTCGTTTTCCGGTGTGCTTTTCAATGATCTCGATCGAGCGGCACATCCAATCATGTTCTTGCGTCTCTGACAGGCTGTTGGGGGCCTCGTGGATATAGCCGTGATAGCCCACCTCATGCCCGTCCGCGACAATAGCCTCGACCGTTTTGGCATGGTTTTCGATGCACCAGGCGGGGATGAAAAAGCTCTGCTTCAGGTCGAACTTTCGAAAGGTCTCCAGAATGCGTGGCACTGCGACCTCAGGCCCGTATCGCAGCATCGACGTGGCCGACAATTTATTCTGTGCTCCTTCGCCGTGATGGATATGGATCAAGCTGTCAGCATCCATATCCAGCGTTATGGCGCAGGCCACTTTGGCACCATTGGGCCAGGGAACGGGTCTTGCAAGCTGCATAGCAAAAGCTCCTTAAATCATTACCGCGCCGCCATTGGGGCTGAGCGTTTGTCCCGTGAAGTACCCGGCGTGCGGTCCGCACAGGAAATGCACCAGCCCGCCGATCTCGGACGGTTGGGCGATCCGGCCCAAGGGAACGTCAAATTCCTTTTCGATCCATTCAGGCGACATGTTTTCGACATCTAGCATGGGTGTATTCACCGGCCCCGGTGCGACCGCATTAACCGTAATCGCAGGCGCAAGTTCACGCGCCAGAGACCGGGTCAGCCCCACCACGCCCGCCTTGGACGCGCAATAGGCCGAGTAATCCGCGCGCCCTAGGTAGGCGAGTTCAGAGGCGATCAGGATGATCCGCCCGGACCGAGCCTTGGTCATGATCCGCGCGGCACCCTGAGCGATCAGAAAAGATCCGCGCAGATTGATTGAGATCATCCGATCGAACGCCGACGCGTCCATATCGACAAGTTTCGCTTCGAACAGTACGCCTGCTGCGTTGATTGCAAAGTCCAGCCGCCCCTCGTTCTCAGCTACTGACCGGAACAGCGCATCCACACTGTCTGCATCGGATACGTCGCAAAGAACCCCGCGCGCGCCGGACAGACCCGAGATAGTTTCCGAAACATCCTGTAGATCGGCTGCAACGATGATGGCGCCTGCCTGCGCCAAAGCGTGTGCGACCGCCGCGCCGATCCCCTGTGCCGCGCCGGTGACCAGCGCGACCTTTCCGGACAAATCCTGCGTCATTGCATCAGCTCTCCACGATCCACGGTAAAGGATTGGCCGGTGATATTGGCAGCCGCGGGCCCGGCCAGAAACACGTACATTGCTACCATATCGGACGGTTCCATCAGCCCGCCAAGCGCCTGTGCCGACACGATTTCGTCCAGCAGGTCGGCTTCCGTCCGGTCTTGCCGCGCTGCCATGAAAGAGAGCGAGCGCATCGAGGCAACGGTGCGTACCCAGCCGGGGCACACCGCGTTGACAGAAATGCCGCGCGGCGCAAGCTCTTGCGCCAAGGACCGGGTCAACCCGATTACCGCGTGTTTCGAGGCGCAATAGGCACTGAATTCGGCCACCGCCGTTTTGCCCCACATCGAGGCTGTGTTCACGATCCGCCCACCATCCGGGATTTTGTCCAGCAGGTGACGCGTGACGGAAAATGTACCGATGACATTGGTTTCGATGATCTGTCGAAACACCTCATCCACGTGATCCGCCGGGTCGTCGATCGGAGTGATATACTCAAAACCTGCATTGTTGATCAGCACATCGACCCGGTCCAGAGACGCGCAGAGAGCTTTGACCTGCTGCAGGTCAGAGATGTCACATTTGATGTGCCCGACGGCCCGCCCGTGATCCTTGGATAATCCCTGCGCCACCTGCACCACGTCTTCCTCAAGCGCGACAATGGTCACGTCGGCCCCCGCCGCGAGAAACCCCTGTGCAAGCCCCAAACCGATGCCTCGGTTGGCGCCGGTGACAACCACATGCTTGCCGGACAATTCTGCCACCATCTTATGTTTCCTCTAGTGTATGCGCGTATTCGGCCCGGATGATTTCCAGTATATTGGCCCGCAACTTGAAAAACCGGTCCATGTCCGCCGTGCCGTTGCGGCGGTCTTCGATGGGCAGAATCTCATCGACTTTGATTTCGCGCACCACCCGCGCAGGACGAGACGAAAAGATCACGATCCGGTTGGCCAGCAGGATCGCCTCTTCCACGTCATGGGTCACGAAGATGGTGGTTTTTTTCTCGGCCTTGTTGATGTCCATCAGCTGGAACTGCAGATATTCCCGCGTTTGCGCATCCAGCGCGCCAAAGGGTTCATCCATCAACAACACATCCGGTGAAGAAGCCAGCGTGCGTGCAATGGCAACACGCTGGCGCATCCCGCCCGAAATACGGTTGGTATAGAAACCCGCGTAACGTGTCAGCCCAACCATATTCAGGTAGTGATCGGTGACCTCTTCCTTTTCCTTTGCTCCGATATCCTTGCGATATCTGGTGCCGAATTTGATGTTGTCGCGCACCGTCAGCCACGGGTACGAAGAATAGGACTGAAATACCATGCCCCGCCTGCGGTCCGGCCTGGTCAGCAGGTCCCCATGCAGGTGAATGGTACCCTGATCCGGGGTCTCCAGCCCGCCGACGATCCGCATCAGCGTGGTCTTCCCGCAGCCCGATGGGCCCAGGAACATGACCATCTCGCCCTCAGCAATCGTCATGGAAAGCGGCAGAACCACCTTGGTTTCTGTACTGCCGTCATCGGACCAATAGGTCTTGGCCACATCTTTGATATCAATGAAATTATCCATGGTTTACCTGCGCAGATATGAGAACAGCCGCGCATGCGCGTAGCGAAACGCCTGATCGGTCAGCAGGCCAATGATCCCAATTGTGATAATACCTGCCATAACCTCGGGGGTTTTAACGAACCGTCTCAGGGACCAGATCACATGACCAATCCCGGAATTCGCCGCCACGATCTCGGCCACGATCAGATAGGTCCAGCACCATCCCATCGTGATACGCAGGCTGTCGACCATATTGGGCAATGCTGCCGGAATGATGATGTGACGCATGATCTGGCCATTGCTGGCCCCAAGTGTCTGGCCGGATTCGATGAACTCGACCGGTACGCGCTTGGTGTCGTCCGAGATCATCAGGATCAGTTGAAAGAACGTGCCCATCCACAAGACCGCGATCTTTGATGTCTCGCCCACGCCGAACCAGATCACCAGTAGTGGCACCAATGCGGGAACCGGCAGATAGCGGACGAAATCCACGAACGGTTCAAGGATCGCCCCGGCGAACCTGTATGTACTCATCAACAGGCCCAGCGGGATCGCGACAATCATGGACAGCAAAAAGGCAAACCAGACACGCCCCACGCTGATGACAATGTCCGAGGCAAAGTTGCGTTCGACAAAAAGGCCGATAAAGGCCTTTACCACATCGATGGGTGACGGCAGGAATTCAGGCCGGATTGCACCAGATCTTGCCGTGACCTCCCACGCGGCCAGAAAGAGGATAAACCCCACGATGCCCAAGGTCAGATCAGTGCGGCGATTGAGGGGTTTGCGAAAAGCGAACAGGGACTTGAACACGCGTCAGTCTTTCTGGCTGTGAAATCAGAGTTGTCGCGCTCCCCGGCCCGCCTCCGCGCCGGGGAACACAGGTTTCTTAACGCGTTTGGCCGTCAAACAGCCCGTCCAGAACTGAGCCATCAACAAAGGGCTGATACTCAAGCGGAGCATCCTGCAGATCAAGCACCACGTTGATTTCGTTGAAAGAGTCGAACACCTCTTTCAACTGACCATCCCCGGCGGCCGAGGGCAGATAGTCAACGCTTTCCTCGTAAGAGGTGTATTTCACACCGGCCAGCGACTCCTTCATCTCGGCGGCCGGTACGTCAAAGGCCGGGGCAGAGATCGCTATGAACTTGTCCGGGTCGGTGTTGTAGAGGTCAATCGCCCGATAGATGCCCCGCAGGAACTTGGCATATTTCTCGGGGTTTTCCTGCAAATCCTCGGTCCGGACGATGATCACGTCGGTGATCAGCCCCTCATAATCAGCCGATGTCAGCAACAGATGCGCCCCATCGCGCGAGGTGTTTTTGACGATGGAACTCATCATCGGTTCCCAGGTCGCGACCGCCGATACGTTGGGATCCTCGAACACCGCTGCCGAGTCATCGGTGGCGATCAACTGGATATCCACGTCCTTGATGCTTTTGCCGACCTGTGACAGCGCGTGCTGGATCAACGTGGTGCCGGGGTGGTTGATTTCACCAGCCATGGTTTTGCCGATCAGATCCTCGACCGATTTAATATCTTCCGAGGCAACAACCCCATCCGCCCCGATCGAGATATCGATAGTTCCGATCACGGTTCCCGTCGTATCCGGCTGACGCGGGCGTGACATGCTTTCGCCGATGGTGCGCATCGTGCAATCAATCGACCCATTCGCCATCGCTGGCAGAACGTTTGCACGGTCATTGTCAAAGGCCGTCGTCACCTCAAGCCCTTCACTTTCGAAATACCCTTCCTCCTGTGCGACGAAGACGGGCGCAAAGCCGAACCAGAAGGGGAAGATGCAGTTGATGCTATCCTCGGACTGGGCCGCCCCTGCGGCCATGTTTGTCGCCATCGCAACAGCCACCGGAGCCAAAAGGGCCTTTCTGGCTGTCCTGAAGATCGAATGGTCTTGCATGTCTTGGTCTCCTTGTTGGGTCACAGATGGCTCTGACGGCCAGTTGATGTCGGTATGAGACACAGGCAAAAAGTGATGAAAAATACGGGAATCGTTTACTTTACATCTATTTTTCTAGAAGTAATGCCTGCTCGCATTAACTTTGCTCGCAATTTCATCATGGATTTGGAAACAGCGCGCGTTTCTTGCGCAGAACACAAAAAGGGAGCGGGGGAATGCCCGCTCCGGTAGAAATGGCCAAGGCTTGCATCACGCGACTGCGTTCAAAGCGGCCTCAAATCCGGTCAGGAATCTATCGGCATTCTCAGCACTGAATGTCAGGTGCGGCCGAATCTTCAGGACATTGGCGTTGAAGGACGTGGCCGAGATTAAAATCCGTCGTTCGCGCAGTTCGTTTACAAGCGCAAGTGCCCGGCGACTGTCGGGGGTCTTGGTGGTTTGGTCCTGAACGATTTCGACACCCATGTACAAACCGGTTCCGCGCACATCGCCGATCCCGTCGTGACGTGCTGCAATGTCGCGCAGCCCGTCCATCATGATCCGGCCCACCCGTTCGCAATTGTCCTGAAGGTTTTCATCCTGAATGACCTCAAGCGTTGCTTTGGCGGCTGCCATCGCCACCGTGTTGCCGCCGAACGTATTGAAATAGCGCATGTCATGGCCAAACCGCTCGGCCACCTCAGGGCGCATGGCGATCCCGGCAACGGGGTATCCGTTGCCCATCGGTTTGCCCAGCGACACGATGTCGGGCACTACGCCATGTCGCTGGTAGCCCCACATGTGACTGCCGGTGCGTGCAAACCCGCATTGCACCTCGTCCGCCACAAAAACACCGCCCGCATTGCGAACCACGTCCAGAACTGGTTTCAGCATCCCCGGCTCTTGCGGGAAGATGCCGTCCGAGGTGAACAGCGAATCCGCCACAAAGGCCGCCAACCCCTGCCCGCGTCTGTGTAGATCATGTATCTGCTCGGATACGCGCGCGGCCAGCCATTCCCCCATGTTTTGCGTCTCGACCCGGTAGGTATCAGGCGCAGGCACCCTGCGCACCCAGGTTCCCAGCGGTGAGTTTTCACCCATCGAGGGCGAGAAACCAGCAGTCAGTTCCGAGTTGCCATGATACGCCTCGGACGTGACAATGATCCCCTGATTGCCGGTGTGATGCTTGGCCATACGCAGCGCCAGATCATTGGCCTCGGACCCCGTGCAGGTGAACATGACATGGCCGATCTCAGGCTCGAACGTGTCCAGCAGCGTTTCCGCGAACTCCAGAATTCCATCCTGCATATAGCGGGTATGAGTGCACATCACCTCCATCTGCTGCGTGATGGCTGCATTCACATGCGGGTGGCAGTGGCCGACCGAGACCACGTTGTTATAGGCGTCCAGATATTCATTGCCGTCCGCGTCATACATGAAAACGCCCTTGGCGCGGCTGAATTCGACCGGATTGGAATAGAACAAGCGGTAGGCCGGGCCCAGCAGCCGGGCGCGGCGTTCCACAAAGTTGCGCGCGCGTGGGTCAAGGTTTTCGGTATTGGCCGGGTCAAACCCGTTCACCATCTTACCGCGTTTGGTCTGTTTTTCGGCAGTGGTCACTTCGATCACCCTTTCTGATCGGCAAAAGACATCAACAGGTCCGAGACCTGATCCGGGCTGCGCGCCAGAAACCAGTCCAGCTGATGCCACCCCTGATAGGTATTGCGCATGATATAGCGCGTGTTTTCGGGAAACATCTTGGTTCGCCACAAGGTCAAAAGCGCACGCACGACGATCCGCCCCATCACCAGATGTGGGATCAGGGCCAGTTCATCCTCGGTCAGCTCCGTAACCTGCAAATACCCGCTCAGAACATCCCGTCCGCGATAGAACAGATCCTCATAGGGCCCTTGCGGCAGTTGATTGAGCAGCGCCGTCGCCACATCCACCGCAATCGCGGTTTTGACGGAATCGCCAAAGTCGATGATCCCGGTTACGAATTCGGGCCGGTTGTGATCGACCACAATGTTTGACTTGCTAAAATCATTGTGCAGCACCTGCTGCCGACACTGACGCAGCTGCGGTTCGATACCCCGGAACCGCGCAAGCCCGTGTACCAGCGCTTCGCGTTGCGAGGGATCGTCCACATGGGCCAACAGATGCTCTAACGTCAGCAGATGCTGCACATCCCATGCATATTGCCGCGCAGCACCGGGATGATCGAAACCGTCAGTGGCCAACCGCAAACGGCCCAGAACCTTGCCGATCTCGACCCTCTGCCGCGGATTGGACTCCGTTGAATCCAGCGGTACCCCTTTGAGGTAGCTGAGCACGCGTACGACCCGCTTGTGCCCCCCTTCATCGGTAACAAAGGCGTAGTCTTGCCCCGCAACCGTCTGGATGGTGTCCGGGATCGCAAGCGTAGGATCGCGCCGGCTTGCGTGGCGCATCATGCAGGTCTGAAAATCAATCTCTTCCAGTGGTTCGGAGGGGTTGGCGATTTTTAGAACAAACATGCGTCCATCCGGGCAGGACACACGGAACGTGTCGTCCTTTTCGGTCTCGAACCGACGCAGCGTGCCTTGAAAATCATAATACTCTCGCAGGATCGCGTTGGCATGATCTTGAGAGACGGGCACATATGCCCCGCTGAGCCCGCCTTGGTCAGCTAAGGTTGCGCTGCTTTGCATCATCGCGGCGTCACCGAGTGCCGCGCTTCAGCCAGCACGCAAAGCAGCTCAAACATCACCGTTGCCCCCGCCAGTGCCGTCAGTCCACCGACATCGAAAGGCGGCGAAACTTCAACCACGTCCGCGCCGACATAGTTCAGCCCGCGAAACCCGCGGATCAACGCCATTGCATCGCCAGTGGTAAAACCGGCAACCTCGGGCGTTCCAGTCCCTGGGGCAAAGGCCGGATCAATGCTGTCGATATCGAAACTCAGGTAAACCGGACCGTCGCCAACAATCGCCCGCGCCTCGTCCACGATGGCCACAATACCACGCTCCTGCACCTCTTCGATGAACATGACCCGCATGCCAGCCTGTTCGGAATAGTCCCACCCCTCGGAAACGTTCTGCGCACCGCGAATGCCGATCTGGACCGTCTTCTTCGGATCAATCAGACCCTCTTCATGGGCTCGCCGGAAGGGGGCACCGTGGTTGAATTTTGACCCCTGAAAACTGTCCCATGTGTCCGTATGCGCATCTATGTGGATCAGCGCCACCGGCTCAGGCGCGACGGCCCTCAATATCGGCAGCGTTACCGAATGGTCGCCGCCGCAGGACAACGGCACTACATCGTTGGCGACCATCAAAGCGATGAAGTCCGCTATGTCCTTGTGGGTCGCTTCTATGTCAAAGACGGAATGGAACGGTACATCGCCCACATCTGCGATGCGACACAGCTCATAGGGATTCACCCGCGTGGCGTGATTGATGGCGCGCATCAGGCTGGACTGGTTGCGCACCTCGCGTGGTCCGTGGCGCGCGCCGGAGCGGTTGGTCAACGCGCCATCATAGGGGATACCCAACAACCCGATATCCACATCCGCCAAGGACTGGGCGACGGGCGCACGCATAAACGTGGCCAATCCGCTGTAACGCGGGGCGAACATGTCGGGTGAAGACGGCGGAGTATATTCTGTCACAGCAGGCAAACCTCATTCAGCATCTGCGCCCCAGAAATCACGCTTGATTACCGCCGGGCAACCCATGATAAATGATGATTACATCTATAATTATCGTAGGAAACAGGATGCTGACGTCGATTTCCACGCCTGATCTTCATTTGTTGCGTGTCTTTGTTGCCGTGGCCGAGGCCGGTGGCTTTTCGCGCGCGCAGATCGCGCTGAATGTCAGCCAATCGACGATCAGCACACAGATGAACGACCTTGAAACCCGGCTTGGGATGCGGCTCTGCCGCCGGGGGCGGGCCGGGTTTGCGCTGACCGAAGAGGGGCATGAGGTCTACCAGATGGCGACCGACCTCCTGCGCGACTGTCAGGATTTTGTCTCGCGCATCAACAACGTGCGCGGAGAGATCACAGGTGAGTTGGAAATCGCCACCGCCGATGCGTTGCTGGGAAACGAGGATTTTCCATTTGACCGCATCCTGTCCGATCTGCGGGACGCGATGCCGAAAGTGAAACTGCATCTTCGCGTCATGGAACCGCTTGAGATCGAGCGCAGAATTCTTGAACAGAAGCTGCATATGGGTATCCATACTTTCCCCAACCATGCGCCTGGCTTGCGGTATCTGTCATTGTTCAAAGAGCAACAAGCCCTCTATTGCGGCGTCGGTCACCCACTGTTTGATGTCGCAGACCCGGAACCCGATGACATCGAAGCCTATGACTACGCGTCACGCTCTTATTATGGAGGGTCTTTGCGCCCCGGCGGTTTGAAGCCGGCTTACGAGCATATTCACAGCGGCAATATGGACGGCATTGCTGCCGCCATCCTGTCCGGGCGGTTTCTGGGCCATTTGCCCGCCCAATGCGCCCGGCCCTACCTGTCTGCCGGACGCATGAAGGCAGTCTGCCTCGATCAGTTTTCCTATGCCGCAAATTTCGAGGCCGCCTTTCCCGTCGGCATGCGCCTATCCCGCGCGCAGCGCATGCTGGAAACGATCATCGAGCAGAGCTTTCAACAAAAGCCCTGACTCACCTGTGGTGCAGCACCCGGCCGATGGTGTTCATCAGGATTTGAGCCGCCAGCTCGGCGCAACCTATCTGTCCAAGCGAGTGGCCTTTCCGTTTCGACATAACTGATCTCCTCTTCGTGGAAGATCAGCAGACAACAAATCGTAGCTTACGTCAGTGTCCGAAAGCTAAACGTGGATCAGGAATAGAGGTAGTTAACATGATCCGCTGTAAACAATTCTCTAGCTGTTTGATGAACCGATGAGCCTGTTTGATCAGGCTGAGCCTATCTCGATCTGATGCAGCCATGTCAATACATGGCCTTGGAAGAACTGATAACTCACATCGAAACGTGCTCCTGCCTGGAACCTACTGGTTAGGTCTTGTGTTAGACACAATTGCAAACAAGTTTTGGACGGGCAGTACACGACTTCAGCGCACTCAAACCCAAATATGTAACCTACGTGAATATAGAGCGCTTTGAATAAGCTTTCCTTTGCCGAAAAAATCAGGGTAGCACTCTCATTTGCGCTGAGCCCAATCGCCTTTTCACACAAGTTCTGCTCAGTTTGGGTCAGAGCAGTGGTTCTGATCGCTTCAGCGGCTTCACTGTGTGCTATTTCTTCGATGTCCACACCAGCCAACCCCTGATCTGACAAGGATATTAGCGCAGCACAAAAGTGTCCTGAGTGACTGATCGACCCAATTAACCCGTCTGGCCAGGCCGGTGCCCGATCTTCTCTTTGCGGAACCGGAAGATCTGGCAAACACAGTTGCTGAAAGCCGTATCTAACGGCCAAACGACCAGCGAGAAACTCTGCCTTGCGCTTGGGGATTGCGGTTGTCAATCGGGCTGGACATTCAAGTTGAAAATGTTCGAACAACCCTGACCGGAATCGATCAAGACTAAAGCGACCTAGAACAAACGCGGTGTGGTCTTTTCCAGTATTCAAAACCTCCAAATTAGGAATGAACCCCGTTGCATCAAACCAGGGCTGAGCACGCTTAAATTGCATTTGGAAGATCATCCCTTGTCTGTGCAGCGGACACACATTGCACCGTTAAGGGAATCCATATTGCCTTTCACGCTTCATCGAAAATAGGGATGTACACCCGGCAAACAATTATGTCGCGTTCACAAACGGCCCGGCTATGGACGCATTTAAGGTGTGCGGGCATTTAGGGCCGCAACAGCCAAAGATGGGCACCCCCTCCTTCAGCCAACGTGTTTTTTAACTCACCACTCATGGGTGAGTGTTGGAGAATTACATGCCCGCCACAGCCTCAGTTACTGCCTCCGGTCTGGATGAGCAGCTGTCCTCGACCCCCGGGACATATGTGGAAGGCTGGCTCAATTGCGCGGCAGGTACGGCCGATCTGATTCTGCGGGAAGCTGGGTTTGACGATCGGATGCTGTTGCGGGGCGTACAGGATCTGCACAGTTTTCGCTTTGTGACACGCGGTTCGGCTGCGGTTCTTGAACTGCGCAAGAGCGAAGATGCGCAGGCGCAGCTTTGCATCACAAAACAGATCGCACCGTCCGAGCAGAGTACTGAACCGACAGGCGAGATTTGCGACGCGCCGATCAGCCCCAGACTGATGCAGGTTGCGCAGGGTCAGCTCACCATGGCTGCGTTTTGGCAGCAAGTGGCACGTGACGGCAGCCCTATGATTGAACCCGACCTGAATGGATCGCAGGATCACCGGCTGGTCACCTTTCTGTGGCGTGGGGCCAAATGCAACGCGCGATTGATTGGCGGACCGGCCCCCGATCATGTCTGGATGCAGCGTTTGGCCGATAGCGATATCTGGTTTGCCTCGTTCCGCGTCCCGAATGACCTGCGCCTGTCCTACCGCATCGCGCCGGACGTGCCGTATATCAATGCCTCGCCCCGGGAAAATCGCATGGCGCTGCTTGCGGTGGCGCAGGTGGACCCTTTTAACAAAACGCCGTTTCATAGATCGGTCAGCGACCCCTTTGCACAGTGGAGCCTGTTTGACCTGACCTCACAATCGAAACCGCTGAAACAATTGCTGGGGCCGGTTACGCGAGACGTGACTGAGCATCGCATCAAGGACTCGGAACTGGCATCAGGGCGCAGAATTTGGATTCACCGACCGACCGGGTTCGTTCCGGGTGCGCCAGGCAATGTTCTACAGATTTTGTTCGATGGGGCAGTCTATCTGAATGATCTGGATCTACCTTCGCGGTTAGAGGCCGCAGCCGCCGATCAGACCGTGCCACAGGTCGCGACGGTGTTCGTGGATTCCGTGTCCCCTGCCCTGCGGTCCGAGAACCTGACCTGCAGTGATCGGTTCACCCGGTTTTTGATCAACCGCATCCTGCCCTTTGCCTGCGAAAAGCTGGGGCAGGATTTCGCGGCGCAACAGGTGGTTGTCAGCGGCTCCAGCTTTGGGGGTCTGGCTGCGGCCTATACAGCGCTGACGCAACCTCAGGCGGTTGGGAATTTCATCTCACTTTCAGGTTCGTTTTGGTGGGCCCCTTCGGGCTGGACCTCTGCTGCCCCCTATTTGGCGTCGCTGCCGGGGCGGACTGGGCTGCGTGCGGTTTTGACGGCGGGGAGCTACGAATGCGCCCGGCATGAAGGCGACACAGGCATTCTGGAAAGCACCCAAATGTTCGCCAACCACCTTCGGGCCCAAGGCGTCGCAGCCGAGATGCGGACATATAGCGGAGGCCATGATTATGCGATTTGGGGCCCGGCCCTGATCGACGCACTTGCAACCTTGTTTGGACATGATCCCAACCATCACCTCAATTCCAATTCGCGGGGGCAGAGCTGAGCCATGGCCTCATCACCCTTTATCCGCCTTTCCTTGCTGCGCGAGAATGAACAATACAGCAGACTGCTGGCTGCACGTGCGCTCTCGCTGATGGGGCTGGGTTTTCTGGTCGTGGCGGTGCCGATACAGGTTTATCACCTGACCGCCTCGACCCTTTGGGTTGCGCTTGTCGGGGCAAGCGATGCCGCGGGCTTGTTTCTGGGTCTGCTGATCGGCGGCTTGCTGGCCGATACCCGTGACCAACGCAAGCTGATCCTGATGGCGCGCAGTGTCTGCGGGGTGGGCTTTGCGGCCCTGACACTCAATGCTTTGCTGGCGAACCCATCGGTACTGGCGCTGGTGGGTCTGGCCTTTGTCGACGGGTTTTTCGGAGCCATTGGCGTGGCCGCCCTGATGGCCGCCGCCCCGAAAGTGGTCGGGCGCGAACGCATTGTCGAAGCGGGGGCGCTTGGAATGCTCGTGACCCGCGTCATCAATATCACCAGCCCCGCTTTGGCCGGTTTGCTGCTGGCGGTGGCTCCGGTCGCGTGGGCCTACGGCATTGCCACAGCGGCCACGATTGCCACGGTCACAGTTCTGCGCGGGCTCAAGCCGCTGCCGGTCGAGCCGGTGGAAACCCGCAATCCCTTTGTGATGCTGGGCGATGCGCTCCGCTTTTTGCTGTCGCGCAAACAAGTGCTGGTGGTGTTTCTGCTGGGCATGTTGCTGACCGCCTGCACCGGCATCAAGGTCTTGTTCCCAGCCCTCACGACCGAGGTTTTCGGTGCAGGCAACGGCATGACAGGCGTGTTGTTTGCCATGGGGCCGGTCGGGGCCACCCTTGCCGCCGTCTTCAGTGGCTGGGTGCATGACAGGAAGCGGCCTTTCGCCCTGATGATCTGGCTGAGCATCGGGGCCCTGGCGGTCTTTGCGGCCATGGGCCTGGCCCCCGTAATCTGGATGGTGATGGGTTTGCTGGTGGTGTTTGGATACCTGATGTCCACAGCCGCACTGCTGCAATATGGCATCGTGCAGCGTCAGACCCCCGACGCCTATCTGGGCCGCGTCAACAGCCTGTGGCTGGCGCAGGACGCGATGGGTGACATCCTCGGCGCGCTGGTGCTGGGCCTGCTGGCCAGCATGATCATGCCGCTGCATGCCGTTCTGGTTCTGGGCCTCTCAAGCCTTGGCATTCTGCTGGTGCTGAGCCTGTGCGCGCTTGCCCTACGCCGACAGGCAAAACCGCTGGACCCGGACCTGGCCTGACCTTTCCCTGAACAAAGGACCACGACATCATGTCCCCTCTGACCGCTGAAACCATCCGCAACGACATCCAGAGCTTTCTGGACGATGTTCCTGACGACCACGAACTCCTTTTGGATTACGGACTGAACTCGATCAATTTCATGACACTTGTCACCCGGTGGGAGGCGCATGGGATCAAGGCGGATTTCAATGCGCTGGCCCGCAACCCCACCATGGGCGGGATACTCACCCTGCTGGCCGACCAACTGGCCCCTGCGTCGGGTGAGGTGACCCATGGATAACGTCCAGCCCAACCCGTTCGACGATACCCGGTATCAATTCTACGCCCTGCGCAATGCCCAGGGTCAATACAGCATCTGGCCCGACTTCCGCGACATCCCCGCCGGTTGGGACGCGGTGCATGGACCCGACGAGCGCGCGGCGTGTCTCAGCCACGTCGAAGACAACTGGAAAACCCTGCGCCCCTGACACAGGGGCTTTGCTTGCCTGATCCAACCTGAGGGGCATTCGACATGACCAAGACATCTTTCGATCTGCTGGACACGCAGCAAGGCATCTGGACCGCGCACCAGATCGCGGCGCGTCCTCAGGATTATCTCATTGCGCATGCCATCGATATTCACGGCGCGTTGGACCCCGATCAGATGACCCGCGCCATAAAAGCCGCGCTGGCCGAGGCCGATACGGTGACTGCTTGTTTCCTTGAGGTGAACGGAAAGGCAGTCCAACAGTCTGGCCCTGATCTTTGCCCTCCTCAGTTCACAGTGCATGACCTGCCCGAGGAGGACGCGCGGGCGCGGATGGCAACTGACCTTGAAACCGGCGCTGACGGGTTCAGGCCCCATCACATGCTGTTTCGGATCGAACAACAGGCCGAGACCGAGCGGTGGATTTGGTACCAGCGCTATCACCACATCATGCTGGATGGGTACAGCCTGGATGCGCTGACTGACCGGGTCGTTGCGCTGTATGAGGCCGCCCTTGCCGGAACCGAAGCTGCGCCAACCCCTTTCACACCCGTCGTTGAGGTTGTGGCCGAGCAAACCGCCTACCGCACCTCGGACCGGTGGGGGCATGACGGGGCCTATTGGCGGGGCCAATGCGCTGATCTGCCCACCCCGCGCAGCTTGTGCGAAGGGGCCGCCCCGCGACAGGGGGTTGTGGCAAATACCGGCTTCAGCGCGCCGTTGCTGGATCAAGACTGGATTGCACAGCTGGACCGGATCGCAACCGCGCATAACTGTGCCGGTTTCGATCTGCTGACCGCAGCCATTGGTCTCTATGTCGCGCGCCTGACCGGGCAGCATGATCTGGTGTTGGGTGTCCCCATGATGCGGCGCATGGGGTCCGCCGCAATCAGCTCAACCGCGCCGGTGGTCAACGTCTTGCCCTTGCGCCTGAGCGTTCAGGCGTCTGACACTCTGCCGCAACTGGCCGCGCGCGTTCAGTTGGCCATGCGCGGGATGCGCAAGGCCCAACGCTATCCGGTTGAGCAGATCCAGCGCGACCTGGGGCTGACGGGTTCGGGTCAGGCGATGTGGGCCGCAACGCTGAATTTCCGCCTGTATGAGACAGACAAAACCATCGCGGGCCACGCCACTCGGTTGCATCGGCTTGCCATCGGTCCGCTGGATGAACCCGAATTTGGCCTGCGGATCGACGATACAGGCGTGCATCTGGACCTGCGCGCGCCTGGGGATCGGTATGATCGTGATGACCTTGCGCAGCACGCCGCGCGGCTGACCGCCATCCTCCGGCAGCTTATTGCGCAACCTGAAACCGCATTGTCTGAGATCGCGGTGACCACAGCGGCCGAACTGGACAGTCTGGCCCTGTGGCAGCAAGGGCCGGCCATCGCGTCGGCCAAAGCTGAAACGACCCTTGCTGACGTGTTCCTGAATGGCGCGTTGCCAGATCAGTCATCGCCCGCACTGCGGTTTGACGGGCGGTCTGTCTCGGGCGCGGAATGGGTGCGGCGCAGTTGCCAGGTTGCACATCTGCTGCATCGGCGCGGTATCGGGCGCGGTGACGTGGTGGCCGTTGCCCTGCCCCGATCCGACCTGTCGGTCATCGTGAAATTCGGCATTCTGATCAGTGGCGCAACCTATGTGCCCATGGACCTCAGTTATCCTGACACACGTCTGGCTGCGATCTGCGAAGACGCCCGGCCCGCAACCATCCTGACGACCAGGGAAACCGCATCTCGGCTGCCAGACGGGCTGGATCAAGTCTGGCTCGATAGCCCCGAAGTTGCCACTGCGCTTGAAGCCTATCCGCCCGTGCCCCCGGAAACCCTGCCACGGCCGCGTCCCGAGGATATTGCCTATATCATCTTCACATCCGGCAGCACAGGCAGGCCCAAAGGGGTCATGGTCTCACACCGGGCGCTGCTGAACCTGCTCGTGGCGCAACGGAGCGGGCTGATGCAAGAGGCGCTGCACCATCGCGCCTCTGACCAACCTCTGCGCGCCGCGCATTCCCATTCCTTCGCCTTTGACGCCGCGTGGGAGCAACTGTTTTGGGCACTGCTCGGGCACGAAGTTGTCGTGCTGCAAGACGAACAGCGCCACGATGCCCAGCGTTTTCTGCAGGCGGTCCATGACGAACGGCTGGACGTGCTGGATATCCCGCCCTCGTTCTGCGCGCAATTGCTTGAGATGGGGCTGCTGCAGCAGCCCGACCACCGCCCCTCGGTCCTGTTGCTGGGGGGCGAGGCGATGCAACCCGCGTTGTGGCAGGCACTGGCCGGTCAGGATCAGCTTTTGGCCTATAACGCCTATGGGCCAACAGAGTTCACCGTGGATGCCGCAATTGCGCCCGTCACGGGGCGAACGCAGCCAGGGATCGGGCGACCAATCGGAAATGCCCACGCCTATGTTCTGGACGCCTTCCTGTCGCCGCTCCCCGCAGGGGCCGTGGGTGAGCTTTATCTGGCTGGGCCGGGGATTGCAGCTGGATATATCGGCAAGCCGGGCCTGACGGCGGAACGGTTCGTTCCCAACCCGTATCGGGTGGGCGAAACCATGTACCGGACCGGGGACCGCGTGCGATGGACCGCGGATGGGACATTGGACATTCTGGGTCGCACGGATCAACAGGTACAGGTGCGCGGCCACCGGGTTGAACCCCGCGAAATCGCCGCCGTGCTGAACTCCTGCGACGCTGTAACCGACGCAGTTGTCGTGGCCGAGCCCGTTCACGGCAGCCATCGTCTGTTGGCGTATTGCACCGGCGATCTGGACAGCGCGCGTATTGAGGAATTGCGCGAAGAACTCGCCCAGAACCTGCCCGCCTACATGGTGCCCTCGGCCATCATGGCGGTGGACAGCTTCCCCCTGACTGTGAATGGCAAGATTGACCAGCGCGCGCTGCCGAAAACCTCGGCCAGCCACACCCGCGCAGCGCAGACCACTTTGGAAAAGATGCTGTGTTCCACCATTGCGCAGGTTTTGGGCATGGACGGGGTCGGGCTGGATCACGACTTTTTCGCCTGCGGTGGTGACAGTATCTCGGCCATGGTTCTGTGCAACGCGTTACGCAAACAGGGATGGGCTCTGCAAACCCGCGATATTTTTGCGACGCCGCGTGTGCTGGATCTGATCCCGGCGCTGACCCCTGTGGTGCCTGACGATACACAGATTGACGCAGCGCCTTCTGTTCATGCCCAGTTCGTCGATTTGCCGGATCAGGTCGCAACGGTTTTGCCCCTGTTGCCCGCGCAAAAAGGTATTCTGTTTCACGCCACGCTGGGTGATATGGCAGGTGCCTACAACGCTTTTACGCGCCTTGAACTGCACGGCGCGCTGGATGTTGAACGGTTGCGCAGCGCCTTTGACGCTGTATTGCAACGCCACCCGCAATTGGCAGGCTTCTTCGTTTCAGACACCGAAGGGGAGCCTTTCATGGCCCTGCCTGCGCGATCGGACCTGCGCTGGCCCTGGAAAACGCATGACATCAGCGCCCTGAAGGGCACAGACAGAGATCGCCGCCTTGAACAGATCGAAACGGCTGCCACCCGGAACCTGCGCCTGACCCGTGACCCTCTGTGCATGATTTCAGCTGAGTTGGTGCGTCTTGAGGCCCAGCGGCACGTTCTGATCGTGAATATTCACCACGCGATAATTGACGGCTGGTCCACGCCCATTCTGCTGCGCGACCTGTTTGCCGCGTATCGGGATGGGCCCCACAGCCTGCCTGTTGCCGATCAGGGCTATGGCGCGGTTGTGACCGCCCTGTCCCACCGGGACCGGGACGCCGCACAAGCGTTCTGGACTGCGCATTTGCAGGATTGCGTTCCCACCTGCCTGTTTGACAAAGATCGCAGCACCGGCACGATGGATGAGCATCACCTGACACTGACACCCAAACAAAGCCGCGCCCTGCGCAGATTTGCGCAACAAAACGGCGTCACGCTGAATGTCGTGATGCAGAGCTTGTGGGCCTCGGTCGTCAGCACCCTGTCTGGCCGCCAGGACGTGATCTTTGGCACCGCCGTGGCCGGGCGCTCGGCCCCCGTTGAAGGTATCGGCGAGCAGATCGGAATGTTTCTGAACACCCTCCCCGTGCGCGTCGATCTGAACCCGGCACAACCGGTTCGGGCGCAACTGGCGGGGATGCAGGCAACCCATGCTCAGGCCATGGAGCATGACAATCTCAGCCTGTCGGACCTGCACAGGCTGGCAGGGCAGGACGCGTTGTTTGACACTTTGCTTGTGGTCGAGAATTACCCCGATAACAGCTATCTCGATCAGGATATCAACGGGCTGCGCGTCGCCGATATCCATAACCGCGGCTACAGCCACTATCCGCTGGCCCTGCTTGTTCTGCCCGGCGATGACATCCAGTTCGTGATCGAAAGCCGCGACGCCTCGGCGCAGGCCGAACGCGTGGCAGGTATGCTGGGCCGCCTGATCGATACGCTCTTGCAGCAGCCAAATGCGACCCCGGCACAACTGTGCCTGCTGCCGGGGCGTGACGATGATCTGATCACTGAAAGCAACCGAACCGGTCTACACTTGCCCGATCTGTCGCTGCGCGATCTGATTTCGGCTCAGGTTGGTCGGTCTCCGGATGCAATCGCGCTGCAGGATGCCGACCATCAACTCAGCTTTAGGCAAACCCGCCATCAGGTCCTGCATCTGGCCCAGCAACTGCGTCAGGCGGGGGCGCAAAAGGGCGACGTCATCGCTGTTGCACTGCCCCGCTCGGCCCAGTTGTCGGTGGCCATTCTTGCCGTCATCGAAATCGGGGCGGTCTATCTGCCACTTGACCTCAGCTATCCGCAGGACCGGCTGGAGTTTCTGATCGCGGACGCAAAGCCAAGCCTGGTGTTGACCCAGACAGGTGTTGAAATCGGCGTGCCCGCGTGCCCCGAACTGGTGTTCGACACGCTTGCAGGTCCGGGGCAATGCGTTCGGGATCTGGTAGATGCGCCAAACCTGATGGGTTGCGATCCGGCCTATCTGCTTTACACCTCGGGCACCACGGGGCGGCCCAAGGGGGCCCTGATTTCGCACGCGGCCATCGTGAACCGGCTGCTATGGATGCAGAATGAGTACCCGCTGGATGAAAGCGACGCGATCCTCCAGAAAACACCCTGCGGTTTCGATGTTTCGGTGTGGGAGTTCTTTTGGTCCTACCTAGTAGGCGCGCGGCTGGTCATGGCCCCCGTGGACGCCCATCGCGATCCGCAGATGCTGTTGGAACTGGTTCAGCAACACAGCATCACCACACTGCATTTCGTGCCCTCGGTTCTGAACGTGTTCAATGATGCGCTTGCGGCTGCGGGTGGCACCCCCTGCCCCAGCCTGCGGCGGGTGTTCTGCAGCGGCGAGGCGCTTGGCGGGCAGGCCGTGGCCAATTTCGCGCGCCACTGTCAGGCGCAGGTGCACAACCTCTACGGTCCGACCGAGGCGGCCATCGACGTCACCTATTGCCCCGCCCTGCCCCACGCCGGCAGCCCGGCAGGCGTGCCCATCGGCAAACCCGTCTGGAACACCGGCCTGCGCATACTGGACCACCTGCTGCGCCCCGTTCCCGTGGGTGTCGGGGGTGAGCTTTATCTGACCGGTGTCCAACTTGCACAAGGGTATCTGGGCCGCGCTGGCCTGACCTCCGAGCGCTTTGTTGCGGATCCCTATACGCAAGGCCAACGCATGTATCGCACCGGCGATCTGGCCTGCTGGGATGAAGACGGGCGCGTGGTCTATCTGGGGCGCACCGATCACCAGATCAAAATTCGTGGCCAGCGGGTCGAGCCGCAGGAAATCACAAGCAGCCTGATGCGCCAGCCCGATATCACGGACGCGGTTGTGCTGGCCCTGAAACCCGATGGCCGGGACGAGGCAGAGCTGGTCGCTTATGTGGTCCCCGAAAGCGCGGCCTTTGACCCCGCAGCGGCGCTGCAGGCCCTGTCGGCGCAACTGCCACCCTATATGGTGCCGAAACACTGTATCCCGCTGGCCCATCTGCCGATCAATGCCAATGGCAAGCTGGACCGGCGGGCCTTGCCACAGCCTGATCACGCGAACCGCCCTGCGGGACGCCCCCCGGCTGTCGGCATCGAGCAGGAACTGGCTGATATCTTCTGCGATCTGCTGGGGCTGGATCAGGTCAGCGCGACGGATGATTTCTTTGCCATTGGCGGGCATTCGCTGCTGGCCATGCGTCTGGCCGCCCGCATCCGGCAGGACCTTAAACGTCAAATTCAGGTTGGCCAGATCATGAGCATGGCAACCGTCGAACGACTGGCTGAGCATCTGGCGGCAGGCGCGATGGTGGGCACGCTGGTGCAGGACGGGTTCGACCCCGTGATCCGCTTGCGCGAAGGCACCGGTGCGCCCCTGATCTGCATCTACCCGGCATCGGGCGTGTCCTGGCAATACAGTGTTCTGGCCCGGTACCTTAAAAACGACATGCCGATCATCGGCCTGCAGTCGCCGCGCCCGGACGGCCCGATCGCGACATCTGCCAATCTGGATGAACTGTGCGAGAACCAATACGCCCTGATCCGCGAAATCCAACCAGAGGGCCCGTATTACCTGCTGGGGTATTCGCTGGGCGGAAACATCGCCTTTGGCCTCGCAGAACGGCTTGAAGCCGCCGGGCAGGAGGTTCGTTTTCTGGGCCTTCTGGACACCTACCCGGCCGAGCGGCACGACTGGTCCGACCCCGACGGAGGCGAAGCCGAAGCAGGTGCGGAGCGCGAGCAGGAACAATTGCTCAACGATGCGATGGGGGACGTTATGGATGACGAATTCCACCGCGAAAAAGCCGAAATGTTTGGCCACATCTTCGACAATTACCGCGACGCGGTGCGGCTGTTGTCGACCGCGCGGACCGGGCAGTTCTCGGGTCAGATCACGCTGTTTGTTGCCGATAAATCGGACCTCCCGGACATTGATCCGGATACAAGCTGGCTGGGCCATATCGGCGCGCAGGACGTGCATCATCTGCCCAACGCATCGCATGAAGACATCGTTTCACCCGCGTCACTGAAAGTGCTCGGCCCGCTCATGAACCTGCTGATCGGCAAGGCATGCCACGACCGCGCAGATGATGGCAACACCGGTATGAGCGCGGCATGACGAACAATTTCAGCACGGCCCCCAACAGGAAAGGTTAAGTTCATGAGCAGCATTCTTCCTGAAAACAAGCATTTTCTGCCCTTCGAACAGGGCGCGGGTTTCCGGTTTAGCGGCAAAGAAGGCCGCGTTTTGGGCCACGGGGACATCCAGCCCCTTGCGGGCGGCACGCGCGATAGTCTGGCGGCGCGGCTGGCCCATCATTTCGCGCAGCACGGGCGGGATACCGTCTTAGCCGGGGCCTTTCCGTTCAACCGGTCCCGAAGCGATCACATGCTGAGCATGTCGCAATGCCAGCGCGACCCATTAGCAGACAGCTTGCCAGTGGCGACCACGCCGTTCCACTCGGTCAAAACCGAACCGCCTGCTGCGCATTTTCATCAAAGCGTGGCGCGGGCGTTGCGCCAGATGGACGTCGAAGCTGACATGACCGAAGGTCTGCGCAAGGTGGTTCTGGCCCGGTCTTTGCTGGCCCAGTCTGAGCAGACAATCGATCCCGGTGCCGTCTTTGCCGCGCTCTCCGGCGACCCTGCGGTTACGGCGTTTCAGATGCCTCTGCCTGACCGTAATGGTCAGCGGCGCTGTCTGGTGGGGGCAACGCCTGAGCTGCTGATCTCGAAAACCGGGCGGAAAATACGGTCTCATCCGCTGGCGGGTTCGGCACGACGTCAGGCTGATCTGGCCTTTGATGCCAAGGCGGCCGCGCTGCTGTCGCAATCCTCGAAAGACTGGCGCGAGCATCAGTTTCTTGTCGAGTATATTCTCGACACATTGGCCCCCTATTGCGATCAGCTTTCGCTGCCCGAAGGCACCAGCCTGACCAGCACCCAGACCATGTGGCATCTGGGCACCTGGATCGAAGGCACGCTGAGCGACCCTGACACTTCCAGCGCCGTTCTGGCCGCCGCGCTGCATCCTACGCCCGCCGTTTGCGGCGTGCCCCATAACCCTGCAATGGATCTGATTGCCGAGCTTGAGCCGGTGGACCGCGATTTTTATGCCGGCGCCATTGGCTGGACGGACGGATCCGGCGACGGCGCATGGTATGTCGCCATCCGCTGCGCCGAGATTTGCGGCAGCCAGGCCCGGCTTTACGCAGGCGCCGGAATTGTCCCCGGATCGGACCCCCGCTCTGAAACCGAAGAAACAGGCGCAAAATTCGGAGCCATGCTTGCCGCCCTCGGCCTGCCGCGCGATGCCGGGCTGGCCGATTTGCAAGCGCTTGATGACAAGTAGGTTCAGACCATGAAGAATATGCTCGATCAGATCAAAACATCGCTGATTGCCTTTGCGCTGCTGGGCTTCAGCACCTTAACCGGCACAGCGCAAACCGTCACCGTGACGGATATCACCGGGCGTAACGTGACAATTGAAGGCCCCGTTGACCGCGTGGTCCTGTCGGATTTTCGCCAGATCATCGGATTGTCCCTGATCGATCCCGAACTTGGCGGGCGCATCGTAGGAGCGGGATCAAAATCACGCGTCGGCCCGGACCTGAGGGCCGAGCTTGAGGCGCGTTTTCCCGGCATTACCGGCGTGCCTGAATTGGCCAGGGGCTCTCCGTCTTTGTCTGCGGAACAGGTCATCGCGGTTGCACCCGATCTTGTGATCCTCAGCGACCCGGCGGGGCCTGCGACAAATCAATTGGTCGCGCAACTGGCGCTGGCTGGGATACCGACCGTGTTTATCGATTTCCGCATCAACCCGTTCGACAATACGCTGCCCAGCCTGCGCATCGCCGCCCGGGCGCTAGACTCAGGTCCGCAGGCAGAAGCGTTTATCCGGTTCTACCAAACCCACCGGGACCGCGTGACGAAACGCGCGGCCTCTCTGACTGATCGCCCCTCGGTGCTGATGCATTTGCAGGCAACGCAGGTTCGCGCGTGCTGCATGTCGCTGAGCGATGTAAGTCTTGGGCGGTTTATCACCGCGGCGGGCGGCACCAATATCGGGGCTCAGGTCATCCCCGGCACATTCGCACAGATCGCCCCGGAATATGTTCTGGCTTTTCAACCCGATATCTACATCGCCACCGGCGGGCGCCAACTTGAACAGGATTACGGTTTGATTGTTGGTCCCGGTATCACGCCCGAAATGGCACACGCATCGCTGGTCGATCTGACCCGCACTCCAATCCTGCGCGATCTTGAGGCAATACAGGCCGGGCGCAGCCACGGCATGTGGCATTCGATTCATAACTCACCGCTGAACATCATTGCGCTGGAATTGCTGGCGCAATGGATACATCCCGAGGTTTTCGGCGATCTGGACCCCCAGCAGACGCTGGACGACATCAATCAGCAATTCCTGCCGTTCGACTTCACCGGTGCGATCTGGACAAGCGCGGCGGATGGCCATGACTGATCTGACAGCCAACCCCATCCTGATCTCATTCGCGCGCATACGGCGCAGGCGTGTGATGATCCTGTGGTCGCTGGCGGCGCTGTTGTGCCTGTCGTTTTGCCTTGATCTCTCGGTGGGGCCATCGGGCATCGGTGTGTCCCGCAGCCTGTCGGCGCTGTTCGGAGCCGACGGGGCAAGCCATGGCGATCTGGTCATCCTGCGCCATGTGCGCCTGCCTCAGGCCGTCGCGGCGATATTGGTCGGCGCGGCACTGGCGCTGGCCGGGGCCGAGATGCAAAGCATTCTGCGCAACCCGCTGGCCAGCCCTTTTACGCTGGGGGTGTCGGCGGCGGCCTCGCTTGGGGCGGCACTGGCTTTTGTGTTCGGCATTGGCCTGCCCGGTTTGGCCAGCGTCTGGCTGGTTCCCGGGAACGCCTTTGTCTTTGCCTTCGGCGCGGTCATGTTGCTGAGCGCCCTGTCGCACCGGCATGGGGCGGGCAGTGACACCCTGATCCTGCTGGGTATTGCGCTGGTGTTTGCCCTGAACGCGTTCGTCGCCCTTCTTCAATTCGTGGCGTCCGAAGCCGCCCTTCAGCAGTTTGTCTTTTGGACGATGGGAAATGTATCGCAGGTCAGCTGGTCGCAACTGGCGATCCTGGCGACCGCGTTGATGATATGCGTGCCGCTTTCGCTGGCTTCGGGTAACGCGTTGACCGCGCTGGCCTTTGGCACCGACCGGGCGGCCAGTTTCGGCATCGACGTCAAACGTTTGCGGTTCTTTACCCTGTTGCGCATCAGCCTGCTGGCGTCGATTGCCGTGGCCTTTGTCGGCACGATCGGGTTCGTCGGGCTTGTTGGGCCGCATATTGCCCGGCTGTTGGTAGGCGAGGATCACAAGGTGTTTCTGCCCGCCAGCCTGCTGAGCGGGGCGGTCATCCTGTCCCTGGCGTCGGTGGTCAGCAAGGTGCTGGTGCCCGGCGTATTGCTGCCCATCGGGGTTGTGACCTCACTTGTCGGTATCCCTGTCTTTGCGGTCCTGATCCTGAGACGGGGGAGGATGTGATGCCGGTTTTGACGGTCAAAGACCTGCATGCCAGCTATGGGCCAACCAGCGTGCTGCGCGGCGTGGACCTGCCAGAGCTGCAACCCGGCAGCCTGACGGCCGTCATCGGGCCGAACGCGGCGGGCAAAACCACGTTGATCCGCGCCATCGCAGGGCTGCAACCGGCCAGCGGCACCGTTCAGTATGGCAATCGGAACCTGATGACTGCCTCGTGGTCTGACCGCGCGCGGCACATCGCCTATATGCCACAGCACCTGCCCGAGGGTCTGTCGCTGACCGTGATCGAAACGGTTATCATCCCGGCGCAGTCCGCAGCCAACCCGTTTGCACGGACCGATCAGGCCCTGCAGGACCGCGCGATACGCATCCTGCAGCGGCTGGGTATCGAGGCGCTGGCGCTGCGACCACTTCGATCCCTCTCGGGCGGGCAGCGTCAGATGGTGGCGTTGGCACAGGCCATGATCTGCGAGCCCGGCGTGCTGTTGCTGGATGAACCCACCAGCGCGCTGGACCCGCATCATCAGCTGGCTGTCATGCGCTGTGTCTCGGAATTTACCCGTGCAGACGGGGTGATCGGCGTCTTTGTCTGCCATGACCTCAACCTGGCACTGTCCTGGGCCGATCAGGTGGTGGCGCTGTCCGGCGGTGTGATCTCGGCCTGCGGGCCGCCCGATCAGGTGATCACGTCAAAGCTGCTGGCCGAGATTTACAAGGTGCAAGGCCGCGTCGAGCGCTGCTCGCTCGGGCGACCAATGCTGATTTACGACCACGCGATCTGAGCGGAAAGCCAAGAGATCCCGAAACTCACTGCGCTGCCCGGACAGCGGCTCAGGAAACGATTGGAGATAACATGCAACCGCTCGTGCAACCCTTTCCCGAAACGCGCGCTCAGGCGTATCGGGCCGCAGGCTACTGGACTGGCGAAACCTTTCCCCAACTGTTGCGGCAATGGGCACAGGACCGCCCCGCCGCGCCTGCACTCGTGGATGCCTCTCAAACCCATGCACGGGTCCTAACCTATGGCGAGCTGCATCATCGCGCGGAACGGTTCGGCGCGGGTCTGATTGCCCAGTGCCTGCAACCCGGCGCGCGGGTCGTCGTGCAACTCCCCAATTGCGCCGAGTTCTTCGTTGCGGTGTTCGGCCTGTTCGCAGCCGGGATGCACCCCGTCTTTGCCCTGCCTGCGCACCGGAAGACCGAGATTGCGCATTTTGTATCCCAGGCTGAGGCTGAGGGGCTGATTATCGCAGACAGCCATGATGGCTTTGATTATTGCACCATGGCGGAGGATATCACTGCCACCTGCCCGGGCCTGACCCATGTGATCGTTGTAGGAGAGGCGGTTGGGTTTCTGCCATTTACGCAGGTCGACGCAGACCCCTCAGCCTTGCCCGATGACCCGGATGCATCTTCGGTTGCGTTTTTGCTGATCTCGGGTGGCAGCACCGGATTGCCCAAGCTGATCCCGCGCACACATGACGACTATATCTATTCCCTGCGCGAAAGCGCGCGGATTTGCGGCCTGTCCCGCAGCAGCCGATACCTGGCAGTGCTGCCGGTCGCGCATAACTTTACGCTCAGCTCTCCGGGCAGTCTGGGCGTGTTCATGGCCGGCGGGATGGTGGTGTTGCCGCCCAATTCGGCGGCCGAACCCTGCATGGCACTGATCGCGCGTTACCGGGTGACGATGACCGCGCTTGTTCCTCCACTGGCTCAGGTCTGGTTGAACGCAGCCCCGGCGACGCCGCATGATCTGTCATCGCTTGAGGTGATGCAGGTCGGTGGGGCCAAGCTGCAGCCGGAAATCGCGCGCCAGATCGAACCCGCATTGGGATGCCGCCTGCAGCAGGTCTTTGGCATGGCCGAAGGGTTGGTGAACTACACGCGTCTGGATGACGCCGAGGTGCTGCGTCTGACCACCCAAGGCCGTCCGATCAGCCCGGCAGATGAAATTCGGGTCGTGGACGATGCGGGGGCCCCGGTGGCACAGGGACGCCCCGGCCATTTGCAGGTGCGCGGGCCCTATACAATCTGTGCCTACCACAATGATCCCGCCGCCAATCAGCGCGCCTTCACCGATGACGGGTTCTATTGCACCGGCGATATTGTGGTGCAGGATGCGCAGGGCAACCTGACCGTGCAAGGCCGGTCCGGCGATCAAATCAACCGCGCCGGTGAAAAGTTTTCGGCCGAAGAGGTCGAGGATCACATCCTCGCGCTTGCCGGAGTCATGGATGTGGCCATTGTCGCCATTCCTGACGAGACGCTGGGTGAACGCAGCTGCGCCTTTGTGCAACCGCACCCGGACGCTGTTGTGCGGCCGGTTGAAATCCGGCGTTTTCTGCGCGCACGCCAGATCGCGCCTTACAAGATACCCGATGAGATCGAAATCGTCGCCGTGTTGCAAAAGACCGCTGTGGGCAAGCTGTCGCGCAAGGATCTGCGCCAGCAACTGCGTGCCAACCGGTTGTCGGAACCCGCCTGAAAGAAGGACAAAATTCATGGGATTACCCCAAATCGCCCCATATCCTCTGCCTGACGACTCAGACCTGCCTGCGTCGCGCGCCGGGTTCTCTCTGACCTCTGGTCGCGTGGCCGTTTTGGTACATGACATGCAGCGCTATTTCTGCGCCCCCTATCCCGGCGATGAAGACCCGTTGCCAGGGGTCATGCAGAATATCGGGCGCCTGCTGGCGCGCGCCCGCGCCTTGGGCATTCCCGTGTTCTATACAGCGCAGCATGGAAATCAATTGCGTGCTGATCGCGGCTTGCAGTCCGAGCTTTGGGGGCCCGGCATGTCCGCCAAAGCCGAACATGAAGAGGTATTGCCAGCCATCGCCCCGCAAGAGGGCGATATCGTGCTGGTCAAACACCGCTACAGCGCCTTTCAACGGTCCAATCTAGAACCACTGATGCGCGCACGCGGGCGGGATCAATTGCTGATCGCGGGGGTCTTTGCCCATATCGGTTGCCTTGCAACGGCTGCCGAGGCGTTCCAGCTGGACATCGAACCCTTTGCCGTCGCCGATGCGCAGGCCGATTTCGACCGGGCGCGCCATGATATGGCGATGGCATGGGTTGCGGGGTGTTGCGGGCAAGTCCTGAATACGGATGCAGCGCTTGCACAGCTGAGCGCGCCGCCGCAATGAGGCTGACCGGATTTGAAGATCGCGTCGCGCTGGTGACAGGGGCCGCTGGTGGGATCGGGCAAAGCCTCTGTGCGCATCTGCGTCAGGCCGGGGCCATCGTCGTGGCCACGGATACCGCCGACGCGCTTGCACGGATCGCAGCGCCGTTGGGCGATCATGACCGACCCATGGATGTCAGCGATGCCGCTCAGGTCGGGGACGTGATCGACTGGGTCGAGCGCGAAGTGGGCCCGCTGCACTTGCTAGCCCACGGTGCCGGCGTCGTCTCATACATGAGGGCCGAGGAAACCACACCTCAGGAATGGGCCCGCGTCATGGGGGTCAACGCGACGGGCACGTTCAATGTGTGCGGGATCGCAGCCCCGCGCATGCAGGCGCGCGGACGCGGGGCGATGGTGGTCATAGGTTCAAACGCGGCCGGGATACCGCGTCACCGCATGGCCGCTTATGCGGCGTCAAAGGCTGCGGCACATATGTATGTGCGGTGCCTGGGTCTGGAGCTGGGCGCATACGGCATTCGCTGCAATCTTGTAGCGCCCGGATCAACCATGACCCCCATGCAAACAGGCATGTGGCGCGATGCGACAGGGGCGGAAAACGTGATTGCAGGCGATCTGGACAGCTATAAAACCGGCATCCCGCTGGGGAAACTGGCGCAGCCGGATGACATTGCATCGGCTGCGATGTTCCTGTTGTCCGACCAGGCCGGCCATGTCACCATGGCTGACCTCTATGTAGATGGCGGGGCGACGCTGCGGGCCTGAAATCAGGCCTCGCAGCTGCGGGCTTTGGCGGGCGGCATCCCAAAGGCCCGGCGGAACGCCGTTGAGAAGTTGGCCGTATTAGAATAACCGGCAAGAAACGCCGCCTCGGCAATTGAAATCCCCTCGTTGCGCAGGGCCGAATTTGCCCGCTTCAGCCGCTCACTCCGCACAAACTCGGCAATGCTGACCCCGTATTCCGACTTGAAGACACGCTGCAACGATCTGCGGTTGCGGCAGAATTTCTCTTCGAGTTGGCAGGCCGTCAGATCGCGGTTGAGGTTGTCCAGAATATAAAGCCGGATATCCTCGACCCGACGGCGGCCTTCAACTTGCGCGGCCATGTCAACGCGACGGGCGTCCTTTTCCTCGGACATGCAGCGCAGGATTTCGATCCCTTTGGACATGCGATACAAGCCCAGTTGCTGCTGATTGTCATCCGGTGGCGGCAGGATGATTTGCGTCGCCAACCGAATGACCCGGGGCCCCGGAGTCCATAGCGCAGTTGAATAGGCGTCAGCCCCATCCATGGCCGGAATGCGGTGAGGCGCAACGCTGCCGAAATGCGCGGGCGCGTCGGCATCGGTGTGGAACTGGTTAAACCAGTCCAACTGACCCGCAATCGCAAGCTTGCGCAGCGGACGGCCCGAGGATTCCTGATACTGCACCATCGCGCTGGAACGCACGGCAATCGTCACGGCACTGGCCACGCCGTCTTTTTCATTGGCTTTAAGGGCGAACCGCTGCCCGTCAATTGTAAAAATCTGTCGCCCGTTCAAAACAATCAGGACGATGAACTTTGCTTCGATCTGAAAGGCGTCCGCGTTGCGGGGGCATTCAACGGTTTCGTTCATATGCCCGATGCGCAAGCCGCCCGGATAATGGTCTATTGTCATTGTCTTCCCTGCATTCACAGCTACCAAGTTGTGGATGCTTGCCGTGTCCCCGAGCATTGGTGGTACTTGCGCAAATACCTTTGTCGCTTTCGCAATGGCGGTTCTCATGGAGCTAGCGGCGGCGATCATCCATAACCCACAAAAAAAGTCAAGATTTCGTGAGCAACGCTCGGCGCTCTCTCGCATAGCGGGCAGCAGACGCAGCCAAACGGCTCTTGATCCAATCAAATCAAGACGAGGGTTACGTCGAAATGACCGAATCAAAACAAGACGCGTGGGACATGCCGCGCCATTCAAACGCCGCAAGACACCGGACAAACAGATTTGTCTGGTCCGTAGCTGCCGCAATTGCGACTGCGGCAAGCGCATCGGCGCAAGACGCCGAACAGGAGTATGACCCTGACGCCACTTATCTGGGTGAGATTGTTGTCACGCCGGCGGGTACGGCGACCGAATTGCGCAAAGCCCCGGCCAGCACGACCGTCGTGACCGCCGAAGAAATCGCAGAATATGGCGCCAACAACCTGACCGAAGTTCTGGGCCGTACTGTCGGTGTCACCGTTCTGCGCAGCGGGAACCTGAACCGCGTGCAGTTGCGCGGCCTGGGCGATCGCTACACGCTGATCCTGATCGACGGCCAGCGCGTGAATTCAAACCCCAACCTGTTCCGGGGCAATGACTTTGATCTGGACTGGGTGGATATCGAAACCATCGAACGGGTTGAGATCGTGCGCGGTCCGATGTCCTCGCTTTATGGTGCCGACGCCATCGGCGGTGTGATCAACATCATTACCAAAAGGCCCGAAGATGTCCTCAGCGGTTCGGTCACCGGTTCGTACACGTTGCAGGACAACAGCAAGGCCGGGGATGCCTATCGCGCGGGTCTGACCCTGAGCGGCCCGATCAATGATCAACTGTCTTTCCGGCTTAGCGGCGGTTACACACGGCGCGAGGCGGATGATGACGATATCAATCCACCGCGGACCGGGTTCTTTACCGAGCCCAGCCGAGGTATCCCCGAAAGCAAGAACCGCTATTTCGACGGAGCCTTGGCCTATGAGATCGACGGAGCCAACCGTCTTGATTTCAACTATGGCTACTCGAATCGCCAGCATGACGAAGTTCCGCTGACCCGCAACGCCGCCGCCCTTACCTATTCAGGTATTCACGGGTTTGGCACCAGCGAAATCAAACTCTGGGGCGATCATATCAAAAATGACGTCGGCGTCAGCAGCGCGCTCAGCACGGAACAGCCGAACAAATCCTACAGCTACGGTCTGGACGCCAGAGTAAACGCCACCCGCGGCAGCGCGTTCTTACATAACATTACTCTGGGAACCTCGCTGGAATCGCAGAACCTGGAAGATGATTTCAACCTGGTTGGCGATGGCACCACCTCGGTCTGGGAATCCGCAATCTACATCGAGGACCGGGTCGAATTCAGCAACCGGCTCGAAGTGACCTTTGGCGGGCGTCTGGATTACCACGAAAACTACGGCACCAATTTCAGCCCCCGTATTTACGGCGTGTATGAGCTGAATGACCAGTGGATCGTCAAAGGCGGTGTCTCAACCGGGTTCAAATCACCGACCCTGCTGGAAACCAGCCCAAACTGGCAGCAGGTGTCCTGCGGGGGCGACTGTTATCTTCTGGGGTCGGAAGATCTGGATGCAGAAACCAGCGTCAACGCCGAGATCGCGTTGTCTTATGCCGGGCCGAGAGTGTCGTTTGATGCCACGGTCTTCAACAACAAGATCGACAATATGATCCAGTTCCCCCCCGCCCGGACCTTTGACCGGACACTGGCGCCAACCTTCGACAACTTTGTGGGCTTTGGTCCGGACGGCAATCCGATCTTCACCTACCAGAACCTCGAAGAGGTCGTGACCCGTGGTCTGGAACTGACCTTCTCGGCGGATATCACGGATGTGGTGACGTTCTCGGGCAACTACACCTATCTGGATGCCAAGGTCACCGAGGAAATCGAACGTCCGCTGGCCTATCAGCCGGATCACACCGTCAACCTTCAGCTGGATTGGCAAGTCACCGAACAGCTGCGCCTGTCGCTGGCCGGGAATTATGTGTCTGAACAATACACCTATGTTCCCACCTCGGGTGAGGCCGAGTTCTCATCCCAGGTCGATGGCATCGCCACCGCTGACCTGTTGGCCCAGTACGATCTGAACGACAGTGTGGTGATCAATGGCGGCATCCTGAACGTGACGGATAACACGCTGAACCGGACCGACGATTTCGGAGATGACTTCAACACCGAGGGTCGCCGGTACTTCATGACCGTCACCAAACGGTTCTGAACCAAAACCGGGCCGCGTGTGACGCGCGGCCCGGATGCTCTTGTTCCAAGCAGAAACAGAGGCCCACAGTGTCCCTGACCTTGCCGCAATCATCGCCGTCCGGACGGGTGCTGGGTCTGCTATTCAGCCTGTTTGCCGCGAACAGCCCAGCGTTTGCGGAAACCGGGGCCGGTTCGGCCGACAGGCCGCTGGTCACCGTTACACCGGTCGAGATGGTCCATGTCGCCCCGGAAATCAGCCGCCACACAACGGTGAAATCCCGGACTAAGCGCAGCCTGTTCGCTCCGGTATCAGGTCAGATTCTGTGGGTTTCAGACATGCTGGAACCCGGTCATCTTCATCCCACAGGGGCCGTGCTGGCGCGGCTTGACCCGATCCCTTTTGAAACCGCCGTGGCCGAGGCGCAAGCCCAACTTGCCGCCAGCGACCTGAACCTGTTGCTGGAAGAACGCTCGGCCAAGCTTGCCCGCAACCGGCGGGCCGGGACCGAGGTGTCGCAAACCGCACCACTGGTTCTGCGCGAACCCTATCTGAACGCGGCACGATTGCGGCGCGATGCGGACAAGGTCGCTTTGGATCAGGCGCAGGCCGATCTGACCAAACTGCAGCTTCAGGCCCCGTTTCCCAGTATGATCCTGTCGCATAAACTGTACCCCGGTGCCTATGTGAGTGCCGGCGAGGCGTTGGCCCAAGTCATTTCGGCCGGTGATCTGATCGTCGATCTGGCGCTGACACGCGAGGAATGGGCGCAACTGCTGCCGCGCGGCTTTGACGACATGACCAACCTGCCACTGGTCGGGAAGATTACAACCGATCAGGGGGCCAAGTTTGTCGCAACACCCGAGCGTATTCTGGCCACGGCCGACGACTTCACCAAACAGCCCGTTCTGCGGCTGCGGGTTGAACTGCCGCAGCCGCAGATGCAATCCCTGCTGCCCGGTGCCTTTGTCGCGATCACTTTGCAGGGTACGGCGCGGCAGACACTTTTGAAAACACCCAGCAGCGCGCTGACCTTTGACAACCGGGTCTTGTATGTGTTGCCGGAGGACAACCGTTTGCGGGATATGACCATCACCGCACATTTCGAACGGGACGGGTTTTCCTATCTACCCCAAGGATCGCTGCCTGAAAATGCCCAAGTGCTGATCAGCCCACTGGCCAGCTATCAGGCAGGCACAGCTGTCACCACCGAGCGCGACACTGATGGCTGAGCAGCGGACCCATGGTTTGATCGCATGGTTCATCCGCAATCCGATTGCGGCAAATCTGCTCATGCTGACCATTCTGGCGATGGGCTGGATCTCACTCACTGGTATCCGGCGCGAAAGCTTTCCGAAACTGCCTCCGGTCGAAGTCAGCATCGTGGTGCCCTATGACAGCGGCTCAGCCCTGAAAACCGAAGAGGCCGTCACCCTCAGGATTGAGGCCGCGCTTGGCCGGATCGAGGGGATCAGGCGCATCAGCAGCCGCTCGGACCCGACGGGTAGCTATTTCACCGTAGAAAAGGAAACCCGAGCGGACATTGACGACCTGATCCTGCAGATACGCGAAGAGATCGAAACGCTCAGCCTGCCGGCCGAGGCCGAACGCGCCCGCGTCACCCGCGATGTCTGGGTCGAAGAGGTCGCCAATGTGTCGGTTGTCGGGCATGTCGATCATCAGACCCTGGCGCGTACCGCGCGCCATTTACGAGATGCATTGTTGGCCCGGCCCGAGATTTCCGCGCTGTCCATGGCCGGAGAGTGGACCCCGGAACTGGTGATCGAAGTGCCGCCACAGGCATTGGCCCGGTACAATCTGGCGCGGCAAGAGCTGGCGGCAGACCTGATCAACCTGACGGCCAGCGCTCCGGAAGGGCGTATTGAGACCGATACCGGGCCGCTTGTTGTCAGCACTGTGGAAACCGCGCTGGACCCGAGTGATCTGGCCGGAATGACCGTCACCACCGGCCCTGACGGCCAGATTGTCACCTTGTCACAGATCGCCGATATCCGGCACGATTTTGAAACCCCGCGCAGCCTGCTGCGTTTTGATGGCCTGCCTGCGATACGCCTCACGGTTGAAATGAACGCCAGCTCGGATCTGGTTTCCGCCGCGCGCGCGTTGCAGGAGACTGTTGACACCTTTGCCAGCCGCCCCTCGCTTCCGCCCGGAGTTTCGCTGCATGTCTGGAATGATCAAAGCGGATTCATTGCAGACCGGCTGGCGCTACTGACCAAGAACGGTTTGCAGGGAATGCTGTTGGTCGCAATCGTGCTGGGCCTGTTTCTGAGACCGCACGTCGCCTTTTGGGTTGTACTGGGCCTGCCTGTCTGTTTTGCCGGTGCGCTGATCCTCATGGGGCCCGCCGGTTTTGGTTTTACCCTGAACGAATTGACCACGTTCGGCTTTATCGTAGCGCTGGGATTGGTGGTCGACGATGCGATCGTGGTGGGCGAAAGCGTGACCGAGACCGTTTCTCACCACGGCGCGTCGGCGAAAACGGTCTATGCGGGCGTGCAAGCAGTTGCAATGCCAACCGTCTTTGGCATGCTCACCACAATTGCCGCCTTCTTTCCCATCACGCTGATCGACAGCGACCTCGCCCGCATTCTGGCGCAATTCTCGACGATTGTGATCTTTACCCTGCTGTTTTCCATGGTCGAGACCAAGCTGATCCTGCCTTCTCATCTGGCGGGTCAGAGGGGCGACAGGTTTACGGCTGTCTCAGACTACTGCTCGGGCATGTTGCGGCGCGTTGCGACGGATGTTTACGCACCCGCTTTGCGATTTGCCCTGCGCATGCGCTATGCCAGCCTGCTGCTGATGGTGGGCTGTTTTGCGGCAACACTTTATGCGGTGTCCAGTGGTGTCATCCGACAGGCTTTCTTTCCCGACATCCCGCAAAGCACTCTGACGATCACATATGTCGCCCAACCGGATTTGGCGGTTTCTGTGTTTGAACGAGAAGCCCTGCGGATCGCCGATGCAGGCATTACCCTTCGCGATGAGATGAATTCCGCAACAAGTGCTGAGGCAATTTCAACCATTGAACTGCTGGCGCAGGGCCGGTCTGCAACCATTGTGGCGGAAATCTCACCACGCGCTGACAGTGTCGAAATTCTGCAGCGATGGCGGAACCGTGTCGGGCCGGTTGAAGGCGCGCAGGAGCTGAATTTCTCGAACCGGATGTCAGGATTTCCCGATTTCAGCGTCGAGTTGTCCCTGCCGGATCGCGCGGCTCTGCAGGACGTGTCAGAGATCGTCGCGCAACATTTGCGTGCCACCGATGGCGTGACGCAGGTCAACCGTTCAAATGCCGCAATGCAGCCTCAGGTCCAGTTGGAACTGACCCGTCTGGGTGAAACTCTGGGTCTGACCGTGGACGATGTGGCCCGGCAGATCGATGGTCTGCTGGATGGGGTTGAGATTGCCACGTATATGGATGCAGGCCGCGAAATTTCGGTGCGGCTGACAACCCCCGCGGCCAGCCGCCAAAGCCTGTCTGACATCACGGCGCTGGACATCAGCGCGCCGGATGGGCAGCGGGTTCAGCTTCGCGCCGTGGCAAACTGGACGCGGGGCTTTATCTCAGATGAAGTCACCCGCGGCGATCAGGGCCGTGTGGTGTCCCTGACGGCCAGCATTAACCATGACGTCACCGACGGGTTTGCGCTGCGCGAGAGGTTCCTGCAGGAAATCCTGCCACCTTTGCTGAAATCGCATCCCGATCTGAAATTCGGGTTCTTCGGCGAAACGCAAGCACAGGAAGAGGCCAGCACAGGTCTGGTCCACGCCTTCGCGCTGGCATTACTGATCATCTATGGCCTGCTGGCTGTCGCCTTGCGGTCTTATGTGCAGGCGGGGCTTGTCCTTCTGGTGGTGCCCTTTGGTCTGGTCGGGGCGGTATGGGGTCATTGGCTGCACAACATCCCGTTGAGTATTCTGTCCATCAACGGCATCATCGCCCTAAGCGGGGTGATCGTGAACAATGGCCTGCTGCTGGTTTCAACCTACAATAAAAGACGGCAAGTCAGTACCACTATTTCCGGCGCCTTGATTGATACGGGAACGCGACGGTTTCGCGCAGTGATACTGACCAGCCTCACAACTTTTCTGGGTCTGGCACCATTATTGTGGGAGACATCAGAACAGGCGCAATTCCTAATCCCAGCTGCAGTTTCAATCGCTTACGGCATGTTATTTGCAACTTTGATCACGCTGTTCATCGTGCCGGTGCTTTTGCTGATCGGTGAAGATTTCGGTACGGCCTTTGCAACCCGAAAACGCACCATTTGGTCTTCAATTGGTGGCCCGAGGTAACGAGACGAACCCGGCTAGCAATGTGATGATCAAGTGCAAAAAAGATCGCATTACACGCGCAGGCATATTGGCATGACGCGATGCCGTTGGGGCATCCACGGCCTTTACCCTATGGCCTGCCACTGCCCGTTGCTTTTGTCGGATGTGAGTGTGGTTGCGATAAAAGCCATCCCCAGCAGGCCGTCGCCTAATCCCGGCAGCAGCATTTGGGGAGGGTACTCCCCCCGGATCAGCGCTGCCGCATCCGCGTAGAGCGTGGCGAAGCCTTCCAGATAGCCCTCGGGGTGGCCCGGAGGCACACGTGTGGCGGCGCGGGATGTTTCAGTTGTAACCGCCGACCCCCGGGTTAGGATTTGGCTGGGCTCTCCGAACCGGGTGAACTGCATGTGGTTGGGATGTTCCTGCGCCCATTCCAGCCCGCCCTTGTCGCCGTAAACCCGCAAGCGCAGGCTGTTTTCGTTGCCCACCGCCACCTGACTGGCCCACAGCATCCCCCGCGCGCCGCTGGCATAGCGCAGCAGGATATGGGCGTTGTCATCGACCAGACGGCCCGGCACCATGCTGGACAGATCTGCCGCCAGATGCGAAGGCACCTGGCCCGTCACGAAATGCGCCAGATTGAAGGCGTGGGTGCCGATATCGCCGATGGCCCCGGCCCCCGACCGCGCCGGATCGGTGCGCCAGTCGGCCTGTTTGTTGTCGGAAGTGGCGGGTTCCGTCAGCCAATCCTGCGCGTATTCCACCTGCACCAGACGCAGCTTGCCCAATTCGCCCGCCTGCACCATCGCGCGCGCCTGCCGGATCATCGGATAGCCGGTGTAATTGTGCGTCAGGATGAAATGCGCGGACGACGCCTCGGCTGCGGCCTTGATCCGCGCGGCATCCTCGGGTGTGGCGGCCAGTGGCTTGTCACAGATGACGTGGATCCCGGCCTCAAGAAACGCGATGGCCGGGTCCGCGTGCATGTGGTTGGGCGTCACTATGGCCACCGCGTCGATCCCGTCGTCGCGGGCAGCCTCGGCCTGCGCCATCTGGCGGAAATCGGAATAGGATCGTTCGATCCCCAACTCTTGTGCCGAGGCTTCGGCCCGCTGTGGGTCGGACGACAGCGCCCCCGCCACCAGGTGCCATTGCCCATCCAGCCGGGCGGCGATGCGGTGGACCGCTCCGATAAAGGCCCCTTGCCCGCCCCCGACCATGCCCAGTTTCAAAGGTGTCATTGGCTCAGCCCCAGCATGGATCGGATCATGGCCTGATCCACTTCGCCGCCTGCGAAATCGTCAAAGGCCTTGTCCGTGGTTTCAATGATATGGCGCGCAATAAACGGCGCGCCCTCAGCCGCCCCTTGTTCGGGGGACTTTAGGCAGCATTCCCATTCCAGCACCGCCCAGCTGTCATATCCGTACTGCGTCAGCTTCGAAAAGATTGCGCTTAAATCCACCTGTCCGTCGCCGAGGCTGCGGAAGCGCCCGGCCCGGTTGGTCCAGCCCTGATAGCCGGAATAGACCCCTTGCCGCCCAGTCGGGTTAAATTCGGCGTCCTTGACGTGAAAGGCGCAGATGCGGTCGTGATAGAGGTCGATGAATTCCAGATAGTCCATCTGTTGCAGCAGGAAATGCGAAGGATCGTAATTGATCCGGCAGGCCTCATGTCCGTCTACGGCATCAAGGAACATCTCGAAGGTGGCCCCGTCGAACACATCCTCTCCGGGATGGATTTCGAACCCGATTGCGACGCCTTGTTCGGCATAGGCGTCAAAGATCGGCTTCCAGCGGCGGGCGAGTTCGGTGAACGCCTCTTCGATCAAGCCCTGCGGGCGCTGCGGCCAGGGGTAGAGATAGGGAAAGGCCAACGAACCGGTGAAGCTGACCGTGGTGTCCAGCCCCATGCGCCGGGCGGCGATGGCGGCTTTTTTGACCTGATCCACGGCCCACTCCTGCCGCGCCTTCGGGTTGCCGTGCACGGTCTCGGGTGCGAAGGCATCAAAAGCCTGATCATAGGCGGGGTGAACGGCGACCAGCTGGCCCTGCAAGTGGGTCGACAGTTCGCTGACCTCAACGCCTGCTTCGCGGCATATGCCGGTGATCTCATCGCAATAGGTCTGGCTGTCGGCGACCTTATCCAGATCGAACAACCGCCCGTCAAAGGTCGGGATCTGAACGGCCTTGTACCCAAGACCCGCAGCCCATTCTGCAATCGAGCCCAGTGAATTGAACGGAGCGGCGTCATCCGCAAACTGCGCCAGAAATAACCCCGGCCCTTTGATCGCACCCGGCATATCAGCCTCCCTTGAAAAACATGGATGTCAGGCCCCGACCGGGGCCTGACGGGGTCAGTTGATTACTTGCCGCCCCAACGCTCGGGGTAACCCGGCATGTCTTCACAGCCGCAACCCGCATAGTGCAGCGGCGGCATCGACGGGTTCACGAAATCCGCCAGATTGTCATTGGTGATCGCCGGTTGCGGCAGGTTCCATTCCGGGCCGGGGATCACCTCGCCATCCAGAACCTTCAAAGCCGCCAGAATGGGCGTGCGCCACTGATAGGTCGGATAGGTCGGCGCGATGGTGTTCAGGCCGATCTCCTGCCATTTCTGCAGGAAATCCTGCTGGTCTTCGCCGGTGACAATCGGCACGTCCAGCCCCATATCCTCGAACGCCTCGATCGCCGCGACCGAGGTTGCGCCCGCGTCCATCCAGACCGCGCCCAACTGGTTGCCGCGCTGGATATAGTCCTCGACAATCGCCTTGGTCTTGGCGCGGTCGCCATCGGTGAATTCCGCACCGACGATGTTCAGACCGGCCTCTTCCAGAATGCGTTTCGCGGCAGAGTAGCGGGTTTCCAGAACGTCCACTCCGGGCAGGATGCGCAGCATCAGCACGTCCGATCCCTCGGGGGCGTTGGCCGCAATGAACTCACCGGACTGGATGCCAAAGCCATAGCCACCGACGGGCTTGATGAACGTGACCGGGCAATCGGTATTCACGCCGCGGTCAAATACAATAACCGGCAGCTGTTCACAGGCTTTTTCCACAGCGGGGGTCAGGGCTGCGGTCGTGTTGGGGGACACGATCAGGGCGTCACAGGTGCCACCGGCCAGCAGATCCTCGATATCGGCAATCTGCTTGTCGTCCGAACCTTCGGCATCGGTCACCACGAACTCGGCGATACTGTCATGCTGTTCGACCTCGGCCTGCATGGTGTTCCAGCCGACCACGCGCCACGGGTTGTTCACACCCGCGTTCGAGAAGCAGATCGTGTGCGGGCCGTCTTTCTTGAAGCCCGAGGTATCGGCCATCACGTCGCCATAGTGCTGCAGCCAAGGGGTTGACGCATCGCCATTGGCGGCTGCGCCCAGCATGTCCTTTTGCTTGGCAAATTCGACCGGGTCATCGAAATTCTGCGCCTGCGCGGGCAGAGCGACCACAAGCGCCGTCAGCGCGGTTGCTGTCATTATTTTAATCATTTCGTTTCCTCCTCTGAAAAGTTATTGGGCGCCTATCCCCCGGATCGGCGTCGTCGGTATCCGGCGATCACCACCGCCGAGATCAAAATCAGTCCCTGCACCACGTCACGGGTGGGTTTGGGAAAGCCCAAAATGTTGAGCAGCGTGAACATCGCCTGCAAAACCAGCGCGCCTGCAATCGTGGCCCCCACGGTGCCGCGCCCGCCCAGCAATTGCGCGCCACCGATGACGGCGGCGGTGATGGCCTGCAATTCCAGCCCCACGCCCACATCGGTGGACACTCCTGCAAATCCGCCTAGCAATATCCCGGCGATGACCGCCGAGACCGACGACATGACAAAAGCGACAATCCGAGTTTCCGTGAGTGGGACTCCGGCCAGCAAGGCCGCTTTGGGATTATCGCCCATGGCGATCAGGCGTTTGCCATAATTGGTGCGGTGCATCAGCCACCACATCGCGGCGCAGACCACGATCATGACAATCACCGCAACCGGCAGGATTTTGACCAGCGGCATGTCCTTGATGAGGTAACGCCCGAAGAACCGGAAGTTCTCGGGCAGGTATCCACGCGGAGCCCCGCCCGACCACGTCAGGGCAATCCCGCTGAGGGTAATCATCATCCCCAGCGTGGCGATAATCGACGGCACCTTCAGCCAGGACACCACCAGCGCGTTCACCGTTCCCACGATCACGCCTGCGCCCAGCATAACGAGGATCACCCACCATGTCGCACTTGCATCCCCATCCAGCAGGATCGAGCTGCCGATCACCGTCAATGTCACCAGCGCCCCCGCCGACAGGTCGAACCCGCCCGAGTTGATGACGTAAAGCTGCCCCACCGCCAGGATCGCAATCGGGGCCGCGCGTTTGAGGAAGTTCATGTACCCGGTCGGTTGCAGGAAATAGGGTGACAGGATTGCAATCGCCACGAACAGCAGCGCCAGCACCAGAAAGACCGGGTTGATCTGTTTTATACGAGCCATCATGCCTCGATCCTCCGGCTGCGCACCGCATAGACGGCGACAGCGGCCACGATGATGACCCCGCGCAGGATCTGTTTGGCGAAGGCGTCCACTCCCGCGATGTTGAAGATCGAGTCGATCAGCGAAAAGATCATCACCCCCATCAGGGTGCCCCAGACCCCTCCGCGCCCGCCGGACAGGGCGGTGCCGCCAATGACAACCACAGCGATGGATTCCAGATCATAAACACCATCCCGCCCGATCCACGGCGCGCCTGAACGCAACCGGCTGGCCAGATAGAGCCCCGCGATGCTGGCGCAGACCGAGCAAATCACATGTGCCATGATGACCACGCGCGTGGTACGCATTCCGGCCAGTTTGGCCGCATCCGGATTGCCGCCGACCGAATAGATGTTGGACCCGGCACGAGTGAAACGCAGAAACACCCAGGCCGCCACGGTCAGCGCAATCAGGAAGATAAGGCTGATCGAAACGCCCCCAATCTGACCATAGGCGAAGACCTGAAACTCTTCCGGCACTTCGCCGGCGAAATTGTTGAACGTGGCGCTCAGCAACCCTTGCAGGATCAGGGCCATGCCCAGCGTTGCGATCAGCGGATTGACCTCGAACTGGGTGATGACCAGCCCATTGATCAGGCCGACCACAACCCCCACGGCCAGCACAGCCGCAACCGCAGGCAGCATCATTGCCGGATCGCCCGACATGATGGACGAGGCCAGCACCGCCGAGACCGAAATCAGGTTCGCCACGCTCAGATCGATCGAGGCAATCAGAATGGCGAAAGTCTGGCCAATGGCCGTGATCCCCAGCGCAATCGATCGCCCCAGCAGACCCAGCAGGTTCTCAGCGGTCAGGTATTGAGTTTGCCCAGTGGCGACCGCAACGGCGACATAAGTCGCCATGGCGACCAGCAACAGCAAGAACGGGGCCAGCGCGGCAAGATTGCGGGGCCGTCTCATGCGCCCTCCAGTTCAAGATGGGCTTCAGTCGCCGCATGCATCACTTCGGCTTCGCTGGCACCATATCCAAACTCGGCCACGATTTTTCCGTCGCTCATCACCAAGACCCGATCCGAGATGCCCAGCACCTCGGGCAGATCGGACGAGATAGCCATAACTGCGGCGCCCTCTTGCGCCAGTTTGCGCATTTGGGCGTAGATACCGGCCTTGGTATTGACGTCGATCCCCCGGGTTGGTTCGACAAAGATCAGGACTTTCGGCGACAACGACAGCCAGCGCGCGACAATAGCCTTTTGCTGGTTACCGCCGGACAGGGATTGAATTTCAACACCGTAATTTGCCGCCCGAAGGTCAAAGGTGTCAAAAAGCGCATCCATCTGATCCAGAGTGGAAATCGGCGTTTTGTCTGGCGCACCCGTCGCGGCCGAAAAGGCGCGGGCCGAGATCATGCCATTGTCGCGCACAGATTGCATCAGCATCAGCCCTTCGGCCTTGCGATCACCCGGAAGCATGGCAATCCCTGCCTTGGCTGCGCTACGCGGGTTCGCCAACGTGACGCCTTCGCCCTCAACCGAGACTGCACCTTTCACAAACGGTTCCGCTCCGAACAGGGCAAGCGCCAACGCGGTACGGCCCGCACCCTGAACACCAGCGAACCCGGTGATTTGACCTGCGCGCAGATCAAGGTCGATGTCGATCAGCCTGTCGTTGCAACCGCCGCGCACGGTCAATACGGCCTCGCCAACCTCTTCTGCGCTGGCAGGTTCAGGATAGAAATGCCCGATGTCACGCCCGACCATGGCTTCGACAATCTGGCCGGTTTCAGGGACATCATCGAACGCCGCCGCGACCTTGCCGTCCTTGATCACTGTGACACGATCCGCCAGACGACGGATTTCGCGCATGCGATGGGTGATGTAGACGATCGAACGCCCCTGCCCACGCAGATCGTCGACCAATTGGAACAGCAGCTCGCATTCCGTGTCGTTAAGCGCGGCTGTCGGTTCGTCCATAACGATGACCTGCGCGTTCAGCGACAACGCCTTGGCAATCTCGACCATTTGCTGTTGCGCAACATCCAGATCGCTGACCAGAGTGTCGGGCCCAAACCGATGGCGGTTTCCAAACAACGCCAGCACGCTTTGGGTATCGCGCCGCATCTTTTCGGTATCCAGCAATCCGAAACGGCGCGTGGGTTCGCGGCCCAGGAAGATATTCTCGGCCACCGTCCGGTCAGGCAGCAGCGAGAATTCCTGATAAATCACGCTGACGCCCTGCGCGAGCGATTCAAGCGGGTGTGCAAACCGGACCTTTTGACCGCGCAGAATGATGTCGCCTTCTTCCGCCTGATAGACCCCGGAGAGCACTTTCATCAGCGTGGATTTGCCCGCCCCATTTTCGCCGACCAGCGCGTGAACCTCGCCTGATCGCGCAGAAAAACTGACCGCGTCCAACGCCTTGATCCCCGGAAAAACCTTGGTGATCCCCTTCATCTCAAAGATGACATCGCCACTCATGCCTGTGCCCATCCCTTGCGAATGAACGTGGCGCTATCGTGGAACAGTTGCGGATGATCTTCGAACATCGGACGCCAGATACGTGTGGCAGCAGCAAGTTCAGGAACACCAGCGCCAAATGCCTCCATCACCACCCAGCCATCGAAACCAGTCTTTTTGACCGCCGCGAAAACCGTATCAAAATCAATCTGGCCGGTTCCGGGCGTCCCACGGTCATTTTCCGAGACGTGCAGAACGTTGATCTTGCCCGCGAGCGCAGCAATCGCCTGCGCCTCGTCTTTTTCCTCGATATGCGCGTGGAACGTGTCGTACATAATCCCAAACGCCGGGTGATCGACCATCTCACAATACTGCGCGGCCTGTGCCGCCGTATTCAGGAAATGAGTTTCAAAACGATTGAGCGGCTCTAACGCCAGAAGCATGCCGCGCGCTTGCGCTTTTTCCGCCATCCGGAAATGCGCCTCTGCCCCGCGTTTCCATTCATCAACAGTTGGTCCGCTGCCGGTAAAATGCCCGATCGGCGCATGAAAGGGTCCGCCAATGGTCTGGGCACCCAATGCTGTCGCGCATTCCAGTATCCAGTCCAGATGCGCGATGCCTCCCGCCCGGACCTCTGGGTCGGCACTTGTGGGGTCCGCCTTTGGGTCGGGGGTGATCGCGGTACAGGTTCGTTCCAGGCCAAGAGCGTCCAACTGTGCAGCCAGCCACGCATAGTGGTCGACCGACCCTTCGAGCACGGGAATCTCCACGCCATCATACCCCGCCTCGGCTGCGAGCTTGCAGAACTCCAGCTGCGCTTCGCCGATCAGGCCACCGACACAAAGCAGGTTCACACCCAGCTTCATTTCCCCTCCCAAGGTGATCAAGCCTTTCCTGTTCACTTTTATGTAATCGTTTTCATTTTCAATGTAAAGGATTACATTTCACAATTCGCGCTGCTATAACCGCAGGTATGACAAGAAGTACGAATAAACGGCCCACGGTTCGGGACGTTGCCCGGGTTGCCGGGGTCTCGACCGCTACGGTCAGCCGGGCCTTGCAATCACCTGACATCGTTTCGAAAAAAACACGCGACTCGGTGTTCGCGGCGGTTGTGGAAACAGGCTACAGCGTCAACACAGCGGCCCAGATGCTGCGGCGTAACCGCTCGGGCACCGTTCTTGTCGTCCTGCCGGATATTTCCAACCCCTTCTTTTCCAAAATCCTTTCGGGCATCGAAGAGGTTGCGACCCGCGCCAATCTGACGATCCTGATCGGCAACACGAATGGCGATGAAACGCGCTATGCCAAGATCCTTGAGAACTTGCGCAACGGACGCGCGGATGGGGCATTGATCCTGAACGGAACTGCCCCCCCTAAGGGGATTTTGCCCGAAGGGACCCCCGCTGTTTCGATATCAGAGCGACTGGAGGGTTCAGGCTATCCGCATGTGGGCACGGACAACCGCAAAGCAGCCTTCGATGCCACCCAGTTTCTGATCTCTCAGGGCCACCGGGCAATCGCCCACATCACCGGGCCCGAAGATAACACTCTGACCAGCGACAGGCTTGCCGGGTACGTTCAAGCTATGACACAGGCCGGTCTGACCGACTGTATCCAGAGTATTCCCGGCGGCTTTACCTATGCGGACGGAGAGAGGGCAGCAAAAGAACTGATCGGCAATTGGCCCGGCACCACGGCCGCTTTCTGCGCAAATGATGAATCCGCGATGGGCGTCATCCGCAGTCTGCAACAAATGGGCTACGCAGTCCCCGAACAGATATCTGTAATGGGTTTCGACGACGTGCCCTTTTCCCGCATTTTTCAACCCGAACTGACAACGGTGCATCAGGCGCGCAATCTGATCGGACAACGTGCGATGGAGATGTTGCTGGAGCTTATGGAGAGCGGCGAAGCCCCCGCCACGGCCGTTTTTCTGGAACATGGGATCGTTTCGCGCAACAGCGTGAGCCGCCCACCAGAGTAAATCTGCGCCCGGAAAGTTCTGCAGATCAGGTGTTCAATACTTGTCTGAAAGGCGCCAAACATCCTGCGTCCTGAACCCCCGGATGTCTCTTGGTCCAAGCTCCTCCAGGTCTAACTGTTCCTTGAGAACCTGCGCGACTTCATCCTGAACCGTTATTTGCATCGGCTCAGAGAACTCTTGCAGCCGCGAGGCCAGGTTAACGGCGGGCCCGAAGATATCGTAGACATATTTCTGAATCCCAACGACCGAGCCGACCACAGAACCGGACGCCAACCCAATTCTACAGCGCCACTGATGCGGATGGCTGAGGTTACGGCGGTTCAGATAGCGCACGAACCGTATGGCTGTATTGGCAATTGCCTTGGCGTGATCGGGGGTTGGATCAGGCAGGCCCGCAACGGTGATATAGGCATCGCCGATCGTTTTGATCCGCTCGCAGCCAAATTGCTCGCCGATGCGGTCGAAGGCGCTGTAAATATCATTCAGTTCGGTTACGGTGACACTTGGGTCCTGCGAGGCGACCATCTCGGTGAAGCCGACGAAATCCAACATCAGCACCGAAACCGGATCGTAAAGCTGCGGCGTTACCACGCCAAAGGTTTTGTATTCCTCGTAGACCGATCTTGGCATGAGGTTCAAAAGCAGCTTCTCTACCTGCTCTTTTTCCCGCTTCAACTCACGCGTGTTGCGTTCAACCATCATCGAATATGAATCGATCATGGACTCCAGCTCTTTGATGCGTGTGATGTTCTGGCAGACAAGAACCAGCACGTCATCATGCGCAACGGTAAAGTCCAGGGCGATCACAAGCGTTCGGCGTTTTTTCTTGAAACTGATTTCAGACGTATAGCGCTGTTTTTCGGACAGGCTGTGCTGAACCGCAGTCACATCCAAATCGGGAAAGACCTGCAGCAGATGATCGGATTGGTCCTCGGCGCTGAACCATTCGTCGAATGTGTCGTTGCGGAAACCAAACTGCAACGACTTGCGGTCCAGCAGCGCCACCCCCACACCGATTGCGCGCAGCAGCTGTTCGTTAATTGCTTCGATGGTCATGATTTACCTAACAATCAGGGGACGACGTTTTCCGAATTCCGCAACAACGACCGCGACGTCTTCGTCGGCAACGCTGTGTTTCTCCAGCGCATCCCGCAACACCGCTTCAAGTTCGTCAAAATGCGCGTGTGAAATGTCCAGATGCGAATGCAGTTGCCGCAATTGATTGTCGGTGTATGAGGCAGGACCGCCAAGCAACGACGCAATAAATTTGGTCTGGTGGTCGACCATCTTTGACATATCGACTTCGTCAAAGAACGGTCCGACTTCGTCATTGTCCAGCAGGGCATCGTAGAACGAGATCACGATCTTACTGATCTGCGAAAACCCACCGTATTTCTCATAAAGTGTACGCTCAGCCATGTTGAAACCCCCTACACACTCACTCTTACCACAGTTTTGAGCCGCTCGTGCATACCAGTGTGACCCAATGCCTGTTGGCATTGGGCACTTGCACATTTTGTCAGCAGCGCTTTGCGACGATCTCAGCATACTCGGACGAAATACACAAAGACCCATTGGTCGAGATGTCGAACTTGTCGATCAAAGCCATTATTTCATCGTGCAGAGATGTTTGACCCGCCGCGTCCAGCGCATCAAAGGCTTTCTGCATTGGGCCGTAGAATGTCCGGAAATAGTCCAGAAAATGATCGGCCGACCGATAGCGGAACATGAAGTTTTTGCGCTTGAACGAAGCGATCTCGCATGTTCCCTCAAACGTATCCCCGATCCATTCACGACTGCCCCACAAAGCCGGAGAGTTGACACCGGCGGGCGGCGGTACATGCTTGCCGATGGTTTTGAACAGCAGTCCGATGAAACTGTCGGGGGTCCAATTGGCCATTCCGATCTTGCCACCCTGCTTTACAACCCGTTGCAATTCCGCAGCCGACTGTTGTTGGTTTGGGGTAAACATGACCCCAAACGTCGAAACAACAGCGTCGAATGACTGATCCTCGAACGGCAGGTTTTCCGCGTCTGCGACCTTGTAGGTTACAAACAGACCTTCGGCTTTTGCGCGCTTGCCGCTGGCATCCAGCAGGGCCTCGACATAATCCGTAGACGTTACGTCGCAAAACCGTCTGGCGAACGCCAGCGTGGCGTTCCCATTGCCTGCTGCGACATCCAGAACCTTGTCGTTCGGGGACATATCCATGGCTTCGGCAAGCTCTTCGCCGGTGATCTGCAGGGTCACACCGACCTTGCTGTAATCCCCGGCCCCCCAGGCCGCGTTTTGTTTCGCTTTGATCGCCGTAAAGTCCGGCTGGGAACTGGCAGTTGTTTGAATATCCATAGTCTTTGGTCCTCTTGATAAAGGGGTTGATGCTTTGATGGAGGCGGTGCCCCAATGGGGTCAGGCCGCAGTCTTTTCCGGCCAGCTGATTTTGACGGGGGCCCGTTCGACGCTGGCGACGTGTTCGATAATTCTCGAATTGACCCAATCGGGTTGGAAGACCGGCGCCATATGCCTCAGTTCAGGCAACAGCGCGATCCGGGCGTTCGGCAGGGCCTTGGCAATGGCGACGGATACGTATTGCGCGATCTCTGGCGACTCCAGCCCTGTCATGATCAGCGCAGGCATCCGCAGCGCAGACAGATCCGAGAGTTGCCAGGTTTCCGCGAACCCGTTCGCAAAATCGGCCATAACAGACGAAATCATCCCCGCAAAACGGCCCTTGGCCGACGCAGAAAGTGAGGCCCAGAACCCGTCTTCATTCCAGAAGTCGAGAAAGCGCTGCATTCCCGCGGCTGGATCGCCGTCTGCTGCGGCAGCCGTCACCACGCCGGACAAAAGCTGGATTTCGCGGAACAGATTCTGACCGATCTGTTGGTCCTGCCTGAGAACATGAAAAGAGGCAGGTTCATAGACGGTCAGGCTCTTGACCAGATCGGGGCGCAACAGCGCGATCTTGATGACCACACCGCCGCCATTGGAATGACCGACAAGATGCACGGCTTGTCCAAGCGCCTCGATTTCGCGGATGATCGGAGCCGCCGAAACGGCCATCCCGTTCTGAGTGTAATCGCCGGTCAGCGGGGCGTTTCCGTAGCCCGGCAGATCAAAGGCAATAACGTCAAAACGGCCCTCCAGATCTTCGGTCAGCCGGGCCCATTGGCCCCCGTTTGATGCAGAGGAATGCAACGCGACAATCGGTGCATTCGTCGATTCAGCAGGTTTAAATGAAACAGTCATCTTCGTTACCCAATTACTTTTGTGATGGGTAGAAACTGGGCATTCATTGTTTCAATGTGATTTCTGAAAGCCCCGCAAAATGTTTCAGTTGTTGCTCTGTGAAGCAGGTCACACAACTCTGTATCCAGCTCAAAAACCGGCATGATTTCGGGTGAGGCTGGCAAGATGCGCCAGCTTTTGAAACAATTGAAACACAAGAGGGCAATTTTGAAATCGCAATGAAACAATGATGTCTTAGAAAATCAGGATGACGATGGGCATGGTGAACGATCTTGAAGAAATCGAGAAGGCGCGCGACCTTCTGCGCGATGCCATTGAATCCCTAAAAGAAGGCTTTGCGCTTTATGACGACGACCGTCGTCTGGTTTTGTTCAACAAACAATATGCCCGGATGAACAAAGGTGTCGCCGATCTGCTGGAACCCGGCCTGGATTGGGAAATCCTGATGCGTGAAACCGCCCGCAGGGGCATCTACGCCGATGCCATCGGCAATGAGCAGCAATGGGTTTCCGACCGGCTGGCCAATGGGATTGAGTTTATCCAGGATTTCGAGCTGACCGAAACGGATGGCCGGACCTATCTTGTTTCAGTGCACCCCACCACTTTGGGGGGGTTTGTTGTCACGCGCGAAGACATCACCGAACGCAAAAAGGCCGAGCGGGAAGAACGCGACGGCGATCTGTTGATCCGAAAGGTTCTGGACGCCAGCTCGGCGATTGTAACGATGGCCCGGATTGGTGACGGTCAGATTTTGTATCGCACACCCGCTGCTCTGCAACTGTTCGGGCCCTCCCGGTCTGCAAAAGAGCACTATTTGAACCCCGAGGAACGTGCAGACTTTGTCACTCAGCTTTTGGCCGACGGGTATGTTCATGACTATAAGCTCGACCTGGTGAACAAAGGTGGTGAGGTTTTTCCGGCCTCAATTTCCTCGCAGCTGATCGACTACAAAGGGGAAGAGGTCATTGTCACCAGTATAATTGACCTGACTGTCCAGAAAGAGGCCGAGGCCCTGATCCGCCAGGTAATGGAAGCCTACCCTGCCGCAATCAACATGACCCACGCAGAAACTGGTAAGGTGCTGTTCGCGACCCCTGAAATCCGGGCACTGTTTGGCGAGGCTGACAATTCAAAGTCCTACTACGCCGACCCAAGTGAGAGAGACCGTTATCTAAAGGATCTGCGACAGGCCGGTTTTCTAAAAGATCGGCGCATGGAATTTGTTGACGTGGACGGAAGAACGTTCTGGGGCGCGGATTCATCGCGCCTCATAACGTTCAAAGGCGAAGAGGTCATCGTCTCCAACACCCGTGACCTGACGGACGAATTGGCGATAGAAGCCGAGCTTGAAAAACAGCGGGAGCTTGTCTTTCAGAACGAAAAAATGTCCGCCTTGGGAGAGTTGCTTGCAGGGGTCGCTCATGAACTCAACAACCCGCTTTCCGTCGTTGTCGGCCACGCGCTTATGCTCCGCGAAGAAATCACAGATCCCGATTTGACAGTCAGGATCGAAAAGATCGGCAATGCGGCGGAGCGCTGCGCAAAAATTGTTAAGACCTTTCTGGCGATGGCACGTCAACAACCCAGCAAGATTGAGTCGGTCGACGTGCCCGGCATGATCGAAACCGCCGCCGATGTGGCAGGTTATGGCAACTCATCCGGCGAAATTCGTATCACGCAAGACGTGCCGGAACACCTGCCCCAAATCGCCGGTGATGCCGACCAGTTGACTCAGGTCATCCTCAACCTGATCATCAATGCTGAACAGGCTATGACCTCAAAAGGCATAGGAGATCAGATCACCCTGTCGGCGACATCAAAGCCCGAGACGGGAATGGTTGAGATTTCAGTTCGGGATAATGGACCCGGAATAGCCAAGGCCATTCGCCCGCGCATTTTCGAGCCCTTTTTTACCACCAAGGAAGTCGGCGATGGCACCGGTATTGGACTGGCTTTCTGCCACAGGATCGTGCTGTCCCATGGTGGTCAGATCAGTCTGGATCAGGCCGAAGCTGAGGGCACGTGCTTTCGGATCACACTACCCGTTTCCGAAGCTGAGGAACGCGCAGATGACGCCCCCCCCAAAGCCCCGCAGACCTTTGTCAGACACAGGGCGCTGGTCGTGGATGATGAGGCGGAAGTCGGTGAACTGAATGCCGAAATCCTTAGAAGAGAGGGGATCCACGTGGATTTCGTCACCTCTGGCGAAGACGCGTTAAATCGCCTGCAGACAACGAAATACGATATCCTTTTGAGCGACCTGAACATGCCCGGCGTCGACGGGCGCAAGATTTACGAAGCGTTGCTGACGCGGTTCCCCGATATGCTTACCCGGACCGCCTATATCACCGGCGATACAATGGGTCAGAGTTCATTGGGTTTGCTGCGGGAGTCCGGTTTGCCATTTCTGGAAAAACCGGTCTCTCCGTCGGAGCTCAGGGCACTTGTCGCAAAGCTGCTTACAGACCAGAAGGACCGGACAGATGGATAATCAAAAAACCCATATTCTGGTTTGCGACGATGAGGTCGATGTGCGCGAAATGCTGCAGGAATACCTCAGCAAGCGCAGCTACAAAGTGTCTGCCGCATCTGGTGGCGAAGAACTGCGGTCCATTCTGGCCGCACAGGCCGTGGATGTCATGATCATGGACATCAACATGCCGAAGGAGGACGGCCTTTCAATTCTAAGGTCCCTGCGCCCCGAAAACACGACACCGGTGATCATGCTGACGGCGGCAGGCGATGTTGTGGACCGGATCATCGGCTTGGAGATGGGCGCCGATGACTACCTTGGCAAGCCTGTTGACCTCAGAGAGCTTGAAGCTCGTATCAAAGCCATCCTGCGACGTGGGGCAATCAACGACGCTGCACCTGTCAAAGCTCCTGACGGGGCCCCTTCGCGCTTTGGGGATTTCACGCTCGACACAGACGCTGCAAAGCTGCTTGCAGCAGATGGGAGCGAAGTTCAGCTGACTGCCATGGAATACAGCTTGTTGAAGGTTTTTGCCGAAAACAAAGGGCGTGTTATGAACCGGGACCAGCTTTTGGAACAGGCGCATGACCGATCCTGGGACCCGTTCGACCGCAGTATCGACATCAGGATTTCAAGACTGCGTCGAAAGCTTGAAACCAATCCTGAAAAGCCGGAAATCATCAGAACCGTGCGTGGAATTGGGTATTTGTATGATCCGAACTGACGGTGAAATCGCCAGATACGTCTGACTTCAGAATAGGGAGCTATCTCCTGTCATTGCGGCTGTTGAACCTGCGTCATCGTTTCAGGTCGCGCGGCAATTCTTCGCTCCATTTCCGCAGCTCGTTAAGAAAGCCAAGCGCCGTTCCGCCAAGTTCGGTGATGGAATACTCGACCGAAACCGGAGCGGTATCCATCACCTGCCGGTGAACCAGCCCCTGATCTTCAAGCTGTTTCAACCTTTCGGAAATCATCTTTTTGCTGGCACCGCCGATCATCCGCGCAAGATCGTTAAAACGGACCGGCCCATCTTTCAGGTGCCACAGGATAGAACCCGTCCACTTGCCGCCAATAATCCGCATACCCCGTTCGATGGCACAAGGTTCGTGGCAGACATCAATGGCCACCCGGCGCCCTCTTGCACTCTCTTCAACCCGCGCGCGCATCATGGTCCTTTCCGCTGAACAATAGGTTACTAAAAGTATACTGGTTGATTTTCTTCACTGCTACTCACAAATTCTTGCTGCGCCCGAAGTGTCTAGAACCCGCATTTACAGAGGTCGACCATGTCCCAGCCTGATATTCATCTTTACACAGCCGGAACAATGAACGGTTACAAACCGGTCATTTTCTTGGAAGAGGTTGGCATCCCCTATGATCTGACCCACATCAACTTTTCGAAGCAGGAACAAAAGACACCCGCTTATCTGGCGCTGAACCCCAACGGTAAAATCCCGACAATTGAAGATCGGGCAGAAGGACGGGCGATTTTTGAATCCGGTGCGATCCTGTGGCATCTGGCGGAAAAATATGGCCGCTTCCTGCCAACTGATCCGGTCAAGCGATCCGAGGTGATGCAGTGGATGTTCTTTCAAGCCGGACATGTCGGGCCCATGATGGGGCAGGCGATGTACTTCCATCATATCGCAGCCCCCAATGGTCACGAAGAACCGTTTTCGATCCGCCGCTATGTTGATGAAAGCCGCCGCTTGATGGAAGTGATGAACGCCCATCTGGCCGGGCGTGAGTGGATCGCGGCAAATGAATACACCATTGCCGATATGATGTTGTTCCCGTGGGCCCGCGCCTATGTCTGGGCCCGGGTGAATGTCGATGACTTGCCCCATCTGAACGCCTGGTTTGACCGGATAGATGCACGCCCCGCCGTTCAACGGGCGTTGACCATACCCAAAGCGAACCCGCAATTCTGGGATGCCGATGCAGATGCCAGCGCCTTTGCCAAAGAAAACGCCGCGCGCTTTTCCGGCGACGTGAAAGGAAGCTGACTGTCCGGTTCGTCACACTCTGCGCAACTTTCAAACAGATCATCACGCCGGATTCCCACCTGAGACCGAGGGGTCGGGGATAGCAACAATCCGCTGCAACCCTGATCGTATAGTGATCTGCAAGCATTTGATCAGTGGCCGGTGCGCGCAAGAATTGCGCATGACGGGGTTCGGTGTTGAGCTGCCGGAACAGGCGGTTTCCGACCGGTTGTCAGTGCCTGCCGCAATACGGTTTCAGACGCAGTGTTGAGGAAAGGGCTTCTATTCAGGCGGGCTTGTCAGCCTTTGAACAACTTCATCGATCAGCGCGGAATTCCGCGCGACATATTGCTGTCCTGACGCCCGGATTTTCATGATGTTTTCCTGCTTGGGGTTAAATCCGTTGACACCTGCGACCGTGCCCGGTGACAGAAAATAACTGTCTATCTGGATGGACGACTCGAAATCAGCATGCCGTTCCAACGCGTGCGTGCTGACTGTGGCCTCTCCGTTGAACACCATGTGCATCAGCGGACGGAACCATTTGATAAGACCGCCGCCCTCAGCGGTTTCCGTCGGGACCGGTTGTTGCAGTTTACTGCCAAGCGACACGACAACGAATTCCTGATGCTTGGGCAGGTTGGTGCGCGCGTGCAGATATGCGATTTCGCCGGGCGCGTTCAGAATCATGGCGGCATCGCCCAAAAGCTCACCCGATGCATGCTCCCCGGACAATTGGACTGCCGGGAAGTATACCGGTGCACTGGTTACAGCCGTCACCAGGGACCGCAAATAGAGGTTTCCTTCGACGTCATCCCAATTGCGAAACACCCGCAAGCCATTCTCTTTCTGCGAGAACGAAGGAAACATGGCCGGTCGCAGAAAATCGTTGAACTTCGTGACGCCGAATACCTCTTCAAACACTTGGATACGGCCTTCGTTGGGTATGGCGGGGCCGAACAGCCCCCAGCCGGTCAGTATCTTATGATACAACGGTGCGCCCAGAATGTCCTTTGCGAAAACCTCATAGCCCTTCAACGCCTGCTCTGCGGTCAGCGGTTGGCCATCATCCTGAGACGGGCTGAACAACAAAGACGCGATGATTGCCCCCGTGGATGATCCCGCCACAAAGTCAAAAAGTTCATGAACAGGCTTTCCGGATTTTTCTTCGAGCGCCTTCAGCACTTCCAGTTCCGCCAACCCGTAAAGAGCACCACCATCCATCGCCAGAATGCGTACCTTTTGCGGATACTCGCTCTGCCATTCAAGCGCATCGCCAAAGTCTTCCTTGTCTGGCCAGCCTGGCAACTCTGACTGGCTTTCGAAAAAGTAGCGGCTGTACGCATATACACTTGCTGCGTAAACCAGCGCAATTGGAACCAGACAGACCAAAACAGTACCGGCTATTTGAATGAGGCGCTTCATACTGTCGGTAAGGCCCTTTCTTCGTTTGAAACATCGGACGTCATGGCTGCCTCCATCACATCACCAGCCGGAAAATCCAAATTGGTCAGTCCCCGCACTCTCGGGCAATCCCCTGCCCCATTTGCAACCGCTACGCGCAAAAGATGGTCCCAGCGTAGCTCTGCTTTGGCCGGCAGGCAATTGACTGAGGGTCAATCCAATGCAACCCTTGACGTAATTGCTCTCATACAAAGGTGGATCGGTGTTCATGCGACAGGCTTGGCTCATTTTGACGACCGCTTTGCTTTCTGTATTGGCCGCAACGGCACAGGGGCAATCCAATACGACGCCCCCCAGTGTGGTTGTGCAAAAGGCGCAGACTCAAAAGTCCGACCTGACGGATTCCTATGTGGGTCGGGTCGAGGCGGTCAGCACCGTGGATATCACCGCCCGGGTCCAGGGCACCCTTGAGACGCGCCAGTTTACCGAAGGCGGGCAGGTGCAGGCGGGTGATGTGCTTTTTGAGATCGAACGCGATTATTATCAGGCGCAGGTTGATCAATCCGTCGCCAATGTCGAAGGCGCGGAATCCACCGCAAGAGGTGCGCAAGTGGAATACGAACGCCAGGTGGCCCTGTTGCAGCGCGACGATGTCCCACAATCCACCGTCGACGCGTCCGAGGCGACGCTGGGCGCAAATCTGGCCGCTGTGAAACAAGCCCAGGCACAGCTGGAACAGGCAGAAATCAATTTGGGCTATACTACGATCACCAGTCCAATTGATGGGCGTATCTCGAAATCCAACGTAGATGTCGGCAACCTCGTCAGTTCGAATTCCGGCGTGCTTGCGACCATTACCAGCATCGATCCAATCTATGTCAGCCTCTATGTCAGCGAGCGGGACTTGATCCAAAAACGGCAAGAGGGGCTGGTCGGACAGAACTCATCGAAACTGGGGGTACGGCTGGAGCTGACAAACGGTTCGACCTACGCCAAGCGCGGCACGGTCACCTATATCAGCAACGAGATCGACGCAGCGACCGACACGATCGAGGTACGGGCCAGTTTTGACAACCCCGACGGGTTGCTGATCCCCGGGCAGGTGGTGGCCGTCACGTTTGAAAATCCGGATGCCGCGGACGTGGTTGTGATCCCCCAAACCGCGATCCAGTTGGATCAAAAGGGCCATTTCGTCTATGTGGTGAACAGCAACAATTTCGCGAAACGGCAGGACATAACCCTGGGTGCGCAAACCGGGCGCGATTGGGTGGTGTCATCGGGGCTCAAGGCAGGTGACACGGTCATCGTGCAGGGGCTGCAAAGGGTCAGGGAGGACGAAAAAGTCACCCCGACCGAAAGCCACTCCTAGGATGTAGTCCCTTATATGCTGTCCAAATTCTTCATTGACCGTCCCAACTTTGCCATTGTTCTGGCTGTGATCATGGTCCTGGTGGGGGCCATTGCCACGCGGCTGGTGCCGATTGCTGAATTCCCGTCTATCGCGCCCCCTCAGATTCAGGTCACTGCCACCTATCCCGGCGCAAATGCCGCGCTGATCCGGGATGCGGTGGCGACGCCGATCGAGGAAAAGGTAAACGGGGTCGAGGGCATGATTTACATGTCGTCGTCCTCGTCCAGCGAGGGAACATATACCCTGACGGTCACCTTTGATATCAATACCGACCCCGATATTGCCGCCGTCAACGTGCAAAACCGCGTAGCGCTGGCAACCCCGCTTTTACCCGAATCCGTAACGCAGCAGGGAATCTCTACTTCAAAACAAAACAGCAACATGCTGCAGGTGATCAACCTGGTTTCTCCCAAGAAAACCTATAGCCAGCTTTATCTCAGCAACTACACCTCGGATGTTCTGCAAGATCCCCTCAGCCGGATTGACGGAGTTGGCGCGGCCACTCAGTTCGGACCGCTCAACTATTCCATGCGGGTCTGGCTGAACACCGACCAGATGGCTGCACTGAACATTGATGCATCTGACGTGGCCTCGGCGATTCAGGGACAGAATGTCGAGGCCGCAGCAGGACAGATCGGTGCTGCCCCATTTGGAGAAGAGACAACGGCGTTTCAGTTCACGTTGGATGCGCAGGGTTTGCTGGATGATCCTAAGCAGTTTGAGAACATAATCATTCAGGCACAGGATGATGGATCTTTTGTGCGCCTCAGGGATATTGCACGGATTGAGCTGGGTGCCGAAAACTACTCGGCCATTGCCTATTACAACGGGCAACCTTCGGCGATTCTGGCGATTTTTCAGGAAAGCGGGGCCAATGCGATTGATGTCTCGACCGCGGTGCAGGCCGAGATGGAAGAATTGGCCAAGCAATTCCCAGAGGATATCGAATACATCCTTGCGTATGACGTAACCGACGCGGTGCGCCAGTCAATCGAAGAGATCATCACCACGTTGGCGATAACCGCCACAATTGTCGTGGCGGTGACGTTCCTGTTCCTGCTGAGTATCCGCGCTACGATCATCCCGGCGGTTGCAATCCCCGTTTCCCTGTTGGGAACCGTCGCCCTGATCTACCTGATTGGGTTCAGCGCCAACATGATCACCCTTTTTGCCATCGTTCTGGCCATCACATTGGTGATCGACGACGCAATCATCATCATCGAAAACACCGAACGCATCATGGAGGAGGACGGGCTTGCCCCGCGTGAGGCAACGCTGAAGGCCATGTCACAGGTCACCCGACCCATCATCGCGACCACTTTTGTTCTGGCCGCTGTATTCGTACCAGTGTGCTTTTTCCCCGGCATCACGGGGAAAATCTATCTTCAGTTTGCCCTGACGATAACCTTTGCCTTCACCCTGTCAGCGATCAATGCGCTGACCCTTGGGCCGGTTCTGTGCGCCCAGTTCCTTAGCCGCAAGACAGGCCACCCCACGGGGCTTGCCCGGATCGTTCCCGATGCGATCAACCGCTGCCGGGATTGGTATGTGGTCCTGGTCAAACTGACACTGCGGTTCAAGACCCTGTGCCTGATCTTCTATGCAGCTGTGGTTGCGGGAACCGTGTATCTTTTCATGAACACACCCACCGGCTTTATCCCACCCGAAGACAACGGCGTCTTGTTTGCGAGCGTTACACTGCCCGACGGCGCGTCGCTGCAACGGACCGAACAGGTGCTGCTGGATATTGGCGCAGAGGTGAGACAACATCCCGGGGTGGCCTCGGTCACATCGGTTGCGGGGTTCAGCCTGATTGCCGGCGACAAATCCAACGTGGGCATGGTGGTGATGCTGCTTGATCCCTGGGACGAACGGAAATCTAAAGAGACGCAGTGGTACAACATCATGTTCGCGCTGAACGACACTCTCGCGGCAAAGCCCGAGGCGACCTCGTTCGTGTTCCCATTGCCCGCAATTTCCGGTGTCGGACAGGCGGGCGGGCTGTCCGCGCAGCTACTGGATTTGCAGTCCCGAAACGTTCAGGAGTTTGATGCCGTTAAAAATGGCTTACTCGCGGCGCTTATGAAAGAGCCTCAGGTGCAACAGGCCTACAGTTCGATGTCGGCAAACGCGCCCCAGTATTTTCTGGACATTGATCGGAATCGTGCCGAAGCGCTGCAAGTGCATGTCAGCGATATTTTCACTGCGCTTCAGGCAAGTTTTGGCGCCCTATACGTCAATAATTTTGTCCGCGAGGGCAGGGTCTATTGGGTCGTCATGTCTGCCGAGGCGCAGCATCGGCAGTCTCTGGATGACATTGACGGTGTCTACGTCAAGAACGCCTCAGGCACGGCCCTGCCCTTGCGGACATTCGTGACCGTCAAACCGCAACTAGGGGCCGAAATCCTATACCGCTACAACCTGTTCAACTCAGCCTCGATCAGTGCGCAATTGCAGACCGGTGTCAGCTCGGGCGATGGGATTGCTCTGGTCGAAGAAGTCGCGGCCAAAACTTTGCCCGACGGGTACACCCTTGAATGGACAGATGTCACCCTGCAAGAGGTAGAGGCCGGCGATCTGGTCTTGTTCATTCTGGCCCTTGCCGTGCTCTTTGCCTATCTGTTCATGGTCGCGCAGTACGAGAACTGGATATTACCCCTCGCCATCATGGCCTCGACGATTTTTGCGGTTCTTGGCGCGCTCATACCGCTGCAGTTTATCCCCAACATCAACAACAACATCTACGCGCAGATCGGTATCGTTCTGCTGATCGGGCTGGCCGCGAAAAAGGCCATCATGGTTGTCGAGTTTGCCCATAACATGCGGGCCCGGGATGGACTGTCTATCGACGAGTCCGCAATCAAGGCCGCATTTATGCGCTTTCGTCCTGTCACCATGACCGGGCTATGCTTTATCCTTGGGGTTCTGCCGCTGATGCTGGCCAGTGGCGCGGGCGCGGCAGGTCGGGTTTCGATCGGGTACCCGGTCTTTGCGGGCATGATCATTGACAGCACCCTTGGTCTGTTGATGATCCCTGTGCTGTACGCAGTGTTCCAGCAATTGTCCGAGCGGTTGCGCGGAAGTACCAGACGCAAGAATGTGGCAGACCCAGCGCCGGACCAAACGGCATGACGCAATGCACAGCTTGGGATACCCCCTTCACTTCGATACTTGGACCGAGGTGACCAGGCTACAGGACAACGCAGTATTCAGATGTTCGCAGCGGGCCCTTGGCCAAGATGCGACGCCTTACACGCGACACGAAACCCCACCATCAACAGTGATCTCGGTGCCCGTGATGTAAGATGCCTCATCACTGGCCAAAAACACGGCCGCATTGGCAACATCCCACGGCGTGCCGACACGGCCCAACGGGATACGGGCCGCGCGCTGGCGATCCAGCGCCCCCCAGTCAATCGCGTCCGGATCGTCCGCATTCTGTACAGTGATATCCCGCGCCATCGGCGTATCGATAAAGCCCGGCAGGATTGCGTTGGCCCGTATGCCATGCGGGGCCATCTCAGCCGCCAGGTTCCGCGTAAAGGAAATGATTGAACCCTTGGTTGCGTTGTACCCGATGTAGGGTGTACCAAGGTAGCGCAGCCCGGCGATAGACGAGATATTTGTCACAACACCGGCGCCCCTATCCACGAAATGCGGCAAGACGTGTTTGGTCGGAAGAAAGGCGGCTTTCATGTTGACATGAACAAGCAGGTCCCAATCTTCAACCGTGCTGTCCATCGCGCCGCCGGTTTTCAGGATGCCAACGTTGTTTTGCAGGATATCTATCTGACCAAGCGCGCCTAGACATTGCGACACCGCCGCCTGCACCTGATCCTCATGCGTGACATCCGCGGACACCGCAATGGCTTTGCCGCCTTCCGATCGTATGATCTCGCAGGTCTCTTCGGCAGCGTCCATATGCAGGTCCAGAGCGCAAATGGCGGCCCCCTCCTGCGCCAGACGAATGGCCGCCGCCTTGCCATTGCCCATACCGCCATTCATCGAACCCGCGCCCGTTATCAGAGCGACTTTTCCAGCCAAACGCGCCATGCGCTATTCCTCATTCGATTGCAAAAAAGCGTTCATTCCGCCATCAACTGCCAAGAGCTGGCCGTTGATGTAAGATGCAGCCTCGGACATCAGGAAGGCCACCGGCGCCGCGATTTCCGCCGGGTCTGCCCAACGCGCCGCAGGCGTCCGGTTTTCGATCCGGCGCACAAACGCCTTGTCGCTCAGGATTTTCTTGTTCATTTCGGTCAGAACATATCCCGGCGCAATCGCATTCGCGCAAATACCGTCGGCCCCGAAATCCGCTGCCAAAGACCGCGTCAGCCCGGCAATGGCCGCTTTGGATGACGCATAGTTCCCAATGCCCGGTCTGGGATGGGTCGCCGCGATTGAAGAGACCGAGACGATACGCCCGCGCTGAGGACCGGGATTGGCCAGCATTACCTTGCCCGCTGCCTGCGACAGCACAAAGGGGGCCATGACGTGCAGATCGTAGATGCTGCGATAGTCCTCGACAGTTTGGTCAAGGACGTACCCGTGATTGGTGATCCCCGCATTGTTGACCAGCCCCCAGATGCTGCCCGCCTTATCCGCAACATCCTGAACCCATTCCCGACACGCTTTGAAATCCGTCAGGTCAAACGCAGCCGCCTGCGCATCTGCCCCCTGCCCCCTGAGATCAGCGGCTGTGGCCTCCACCGCTTCAGCGTTCAGATCCTGCAGCCAAAGTTGCGCTTCCATATCGGCACAAGCCTTGGCCATAGCAGCACCCAATCCACGCGCCGCACCGGTGATCAGGATTGGCTTGCCGGTCAGAGCAAACAGGTCCGACATCAGGAGGCAAGCGCCTTCTTGTCCCCCTCCAGCGCAGCGTTGACTGCCGGCATAACCTGATCACAGAACAGTTCGAGCGACCGCAGGGTATTGGCAAATGGGATCGAAGCGATCTGCATGAACACACTAAGATGCGTTATGCCAAACTCCCGCGCCTCGGCTAAAATCCGCGATGTAACATGTTCAGCATCGCCAATGATCGCGCGTTCCATCACTTCATCCAGGCTGGGTTCATTGTCAAAGGGCACGATTTGCAAATCCGCGCCATTCATCAGCGGTTCGGGGCGGCGCATGTTGCTGGCCATACGCGCGTGGATCAGAACCTGCTCAGCCGCCGCCCGCGCATCGTCTTTGTCCTTGGCAACGTAGACATAGCGTTGCACAGCAAAGGCGAAGTCATCACCGCTCAGGCCGTTCTCCATTCGGGTTTCCGAATACAGCCGCCGCGCCGTCGCAACGATCGAGTTTGGTCCGATTGCGGGGGTGGTCAGCGGCTCGGCCCCGTAAACGATCATCTTCTGCCGCATCTCGGGCGCATTGCCCACAGCAAAGGTGCGAATGCGATCCTGCACCGGAGCAATTGACAGCGCCGCATCGTCGATGCGCACATGCTGACCCTGATAGTTGATTGTACCACTATAGACGCCCTGCTCGATACAGTCCCAGATCTCCAGCCCGCGCATCAATCGATCGTTGATTTCAAAGCCGAATTTCTTGAACTCGCGCGGCTGGTATCCTGTTCCCAGACCCAGGACTAAACGGCCATCGGTCAACTGATCGGTCAGGCAGATATCCTCGACCAGGCGCAGCGGCTCGTAAAACGGCATCACCACCACCGCAGGCCCCAGTTTGATACGTTTGGTCACGCCCGCCATATGCGAGGTCGTCATCAGCGGTGAAGGTGAGATGCAGTAATTCGACAAATGATGCTCGGCGAACCAGGCGACATCGAACCCGGCATCATCGACCATTCGCGTCATCGTACGCATCTGGTTGAACACATCGGCATGCGTCGATCCGTCAACCGGTTTTGTCATCAGATTGAAAAGAGAGAATTCCATGACATTAGGCTCCGAGAATATCCGGGTAAACGTGTTTCTCTCAGCCTTTCGCAACCTAGCCTAACCTACAAATGTTGAATCCTAGGTCATTGCCAAAGGAATTCTTATGCAGCCTGTGACTCTTGTCTTAACCATTTGAGAAAAGCCTGTACGCGCGGTTGCTCAAGGCGGCTTTCCGGACAAAGGAAATGATATGCGAACGATCCGTCCACCGATTCAAACGGCAGTTCGATCAGCATGCCATTGTCCAGAAAATGCTGCGCGACGATATCCCGGACAACGCCAATCCCACCACCAAAGGCAATCGCCCCCAACGTCGCGCTGGCGTCGCCGAAATAGGCGCCATGCTCAAACGCTTCGGGATCTCCTCCGTTACGTTCGATCACCGTGCGCCATTCACTGTGGTTGGTGTCGTGAAAGAACGGCAGGTAAGCCAGGTCACCAACGCGATTCACATCTGCAATCTCGTCAGTCAAACCAGCCGAAGCCACCATGATATGACGTTCACCAAATAGCCTCTCTTCGTAGACATTCGGTGTGCCTCCAGGCCCCCAGCGAATGGCGACATCCGCATCTTCTTGACCAAAACCCGTACGAGCGACCGTGGATAAGGCAATCAAGTCAATCTGCGGATGCAGCTTCAAAAATCGCGCCGCGCGGACCGCAAACCAGGTAGAGGCGAATGACGGCAAAAGGCTGACCGTCAGCATGGTCCGCCCCGCATCCGGCGCTAGGTCCTGAACGCTTTCACTGAGGTTATCCAACATCGCACCGACAGCTTCGGCAAATTGCTCACCCTGCTCTGTCAGGCTGATCTGGTTGTTCGAACGGCGGAACAGCCGAACACCAAGCCTCTGCTCAAGAAGCTTCACCTGCTGGCTGACCGCGGGCTGTGTCAGGTTCAATTCTGAGGCTGCCAGAGTAAAACTGTGCAACCGTGCAGCGGCTTCAAATGCGATCAGCGTCTGCAAGGGCGGCAACCCGCGGCGCATGCGGTTGCTGTCAAAGCCGACAGGCTCCAACCTCGACAATGCGCCTGGCCCAAGCTGATTCAATCGTGTTTTCAAAGCGCGTCGCATGGCGAACCTGCATTACTTTTTCTTTGCCTGATAGCACAAGAAACGCTCAACAGGCAAAACTCACCTATTGCAAACCTGGGGAAATCTCCGCCGACGCAGCTATCTCTGCCACCGCGCTGCGTCATCAGACGAACAGATAAAACGATTTTCATGCGGCGCACCTGCGGAATGAGTTTTTGAGACCTCCGCTACCCGCCAGCCTAAAGACCCCTGATCAGCGCAGGTTCGAGCCCGGCGCGACGCTTAGATCGCGGCGGAGCACCCCGCAAGCCCACTGCTGATCACAACAACCTTGTGATGCGTTTCGACAAGTAGGCTTTGGTGCGCATCGCACCCCAACAAAGAATCAAGATCGCCAGCGACCTCCAATGCCGCCATATCGTCAAAGCTGCCGACATGATGATTACCGATGAATACCTTCAGAGCAGTCTTGCGTCCGGAGCGTTCGTTGATCTCGGCGCTTATTTCCCATCCTTTGTGTACATGATGATGTTAGTCAATTCTCAGTCCTTTCAGGAGGTTGTCTTAACCAACACGCTCACTCATGTCTTTGCGAAACAAAAGGCTGTCGCCCGCCTGGGTACCCTGACGATACAGCATCTTTCCAAGCATCATCTGGCCGGGTTCCCAGCGTTGCAGCGCTGTGTCGACATCGTCAGGGTGGCGGACCAATGCGTCATATAGCGCAAGGGCGTTCGCCGCTGCTTTGGACGTGCTTGCCGCAGTATGCGGCCGGGGGACAAAAGCTGCGTCGCCAAGCAGGATGACTCGCCCTCGCACCATGTTTGGCACAGTCAGGTCCCGGATCGCTTGTGCGAAGGGTTCCTGAGTAGAAAGAACCACCTCGCGGAATGGCTTCGGCAAGAGCGCATTGGCCTCTTGATAGACATGCGCCTTCCAGGTTTCTGACAGCTTTCCCTCGGGCATCGAATACCCGCGCTGTTTTCCGTCCTTATCGATCATGATCTTAAGGAGAGTGTTGTGGTCCGCGACGCGATACCAGACCCAGTTGTAGAACCGCTTGCCGGGTTCTGTCGCGTTACTCTCTCCCGGAACAAGATAGCCCAGAATATGCGACCCTTCTGTGTTGGAAAAACCAAAGTCTCCGGCCAGACCATCTCGGGCGGCTGGAGTCAGTTCCTCCTCGGGGATCAAACCGCGCCACGCAAGATATCCGGCGTAAGTCGGTTGCGCCTTGGGCCAGATCAGTTGGCGCACGGTCGAGCCGTTCCCGTCGGCCCCAACAAGGAGGTCCGCGGTCTCGCGGGACCCATCTTCGAAGATCGCTGTCACGGTTTTGGCGTCTTCGTTCTGCTCAATGGATGCCAGAATCCGGCCCCGGTGATAGTGCCCATCGCCGAACACCCCCTTCATCGTTGTGTAGATCAAAGACCACGACGTCTGCATTTGTTGCGCAGGACGCTTATCCCGTATACTGCCATCTTTGCGGTAGACGATCCTGTTTTGCGACGGAACACCGAGGCTCATGGTGCTGAAATCAACGCCCGCTTCGCGGAACACTTCAACCACGTCCGGTTGCAGCACCACTCCGCCGCCCCGACTGTCAAGATCGTGTGCCGAGCGCTCATAGATATCGACCTCCCATCCGGCCTTCTTGAGCATGTTGCCCGCAAAGAGCCCACCCAGTGAGCCTCCGATGACAATGGCTCTGCTTTTGCGATTGGACATAACAATCACCCTTTTGCGTTGTTTCTGTGGGTTGAATTCAAGCTATTGGATGTAGGCAGCCATGATAATTACGCGGTTTCCGATATCATCTTTGCATTTTTTGCAACGCTGCCGTGGGTTGGGAAATACGGCAGAACCTCTGCACCCAATTCTTCGATCACCTCAGAGGCAGGTCGCGTACTGTGCCGCAAATTGATCATCACGTGATGGACCCCGAGGTTCCTCAGGCTGTCCAGATGCTCAATCAACCGGTTCCGCCCGAAGCGGAAGCCAAGAAAGATAGGACTTGCTGGCGCATGGGGATTGTCGGTCAGATCGACGAAGAGAGATTGCGCGAAGGGCTTGAAGATACCGGGCGCGCGCTGGTTCAAGGCGGTGTGCCACAACCCGATGCGGCGTCGTTGGTCTTCAATGTCACGGGGGTAGGAGATCCATCCATCCATATGTTCTGCGATCCATTGCACGCTTTGTTGCCCGCTGCCGACCGCAAAGATTGGGAGTCGCGGCGCGGTCGGCTTAGGAAGCAGATCAAGGCCGCCATCAAAGGACGTGCGCCCAGAAGTAAACCTTGGGAAACCATGCTCCGTCAGGTGCCGGATCGTCTTGATGCCGTCCCTATATGCTGGGCCGCGGCCGGTATGATCAAAGCCGAAAGCGGGATACTCCGTTGCCCGGTCACCGGATGCGGCACCGAGCATGAAGCGGCCGCCGGATAGCACATCCAATGATGTCGAGGCTTTCGCTACGTGAATGGGATGTCTTAGCGGAAGAATGATACCAGCCGTCGACAACGCGATGGTTTTTGTCCGCGCGGCCAATTGAGACAGCCACACCCATGGATCATAAATCTGACCGGCATCACCAAAGTCAGGATCAAACAACGGGACATCGCGGGACCAGAGCGTGGCGAAGCCAAGTTCATCGATGCGCGCGGCCTGATCCAACTGCCCAATCATGTTGGGCACACCGTTCACCAGGGGCGCGGTTGGCATCATCAGCCCAAGCGACAGTTGCCCCGGAACAAAGGTTTGGGAAAACCCCATATGTGACGAATTTGGATTAGCGCGTGTCATTGGGTCGCCTCCGTGTTTTGCCAAGAGACGGGGTCACCAAACAATTCCAACGGGGACCACGCGATCATCGCGGCAGCGGACAGGTCAGATGTGGATCCGGCTGGCACAAGATTGTCGGAAAAGATCTGGCGCTCTGGCTTGGGTGCTTTTGTTAGGTTTGCTTTAGGGTCTGGAGACATCATTCGACTTCCTCCTTGCGGTTTGACGGCGGCCATACCGTTCCCTGGGTCACCACTCTGTGTCGGCGGGACTGCCGGGCGATTGGTGTTGCGTGACTCAGAGAACGGAGTTTGAAACTCATAGACGGAGGATTGTGCAGCCTAGCCCAACCCAGATCGCATATCGCAAGACTAGCGACTAACTCGCAGCACGCCTGCCAATTGATTTCTGGCTTGCAGCCAACTCAATGACCTGCGCCAAAACATCCGCCGGCTGTGCACCGCTGACAATTGTGCCTTCGATATCGAATTGTGGAACGCCCCGCACGCCCGAGCGCACTGAGGCATTCAGCAAGTCCCGCGTTTCGGCATCGGTCGTTTCGTCTGTCAAATAGGCCAGAGCTTCGTTCGTGCTCAAACCCGCCTCTGCGGCAATTGCCGCAAGAACCTCGTGATCCCCGATATCACGGCCTTCGGCAAAGTACGCTTTCAGGATACGATGTGCGACGTCAGACTGCTTGCCTTGAGTGCCTGCCCAATGTGTCAGCTTATGCGCGGCAAAAGTGTTAGGCGTCCGCTCAATGATACCGTAGTTGAACGTGACTCCGTCGGGTTGACCCGCCTCGATGGTTCCGGCATCCAGCGACTGGCTCCGCTCCCACGAACCGAACTTCATCGACCGATAGACTTTTCGGTTCATTCCCTCTTTGCCCATGCGGGGATTGAGTTCGAAGGGCTGCCAGCGAAGGTTTACCTCGATGTCGTCCGGCAGCATAGCCAGCGCATTCTCAAGCCGCTTCTCACCAATGCGGCACCACGGACAAATGAAATCCGAGGTGATGGCGACGTCTATGACAATCTTTTCCGTGGACATGGGCTTGCTCCTATTCCTTCGTCTGAAGGGAATATGATCCAGCAGCGGTTTGTTGATAATCTGGCGATTATCGGCAATAGTATTGCGTAACGCGCAACGATGACTTGGGAAGTAGATGGATTACTTTGCCGCCCTTCGCGCTTTTCGTGCCGTGGTCGAGGAAGACGGCTTCGCGCCCGCCGCGCGCCGTATGGGGATGGCCACATCGTCTCTCACACGGCAAGTAAACTCCCTTGAAGACAGCCTCGGCACGCAACTCTTGAACCGGTCAACCCGAAGTATAACGCTGACCGACACGGGCGCGCGTTATCTGGATCAGACAATTCTGGTTCTGGACGCTCTTGATGATGCGAACCGCAGCGTCAGTGAAACGGACGGTGCGCCACGTGGATTACTCAGGGTGTCGATGCCAGTTGTCTTCGGCTCAATGCATGTTGCCCCCGCGATAGGCCAGTTCATACGGCGCTGCCCCGAGATTGAGCTGGACTTTCAACTGAGCGACGGTTTCGTCAACCTGGTCGAGGACCGGATTGATGTCGCCATCCGCATCGGCAGGCTCGACAGCAGCAGCCTGATTGCGCGCAAACTCGCGCCGCACCGGCGACTGATCTGCGCGAGCCCGGACTATCTGAGTGAGCACGATATCCCACAGCACCCAGAAGACCTGAAAGACCACAATTGCCTCTGCTTTGCATTCACAGATGGAGATCGCACTTGGCGCATGGAAAAAGATGGAAAAAGCCTGAACCTGAAGGTCAAAGGCAACATGGTTGCCAATAACTCCGAGATGCTGAGACAAACAGCGATCAACGGGGGCGGTCTTTTGATGATGCCCAGCTGGCTGGTGGGCGAGGATCTTAAGGCCGGGCGATTGACCCAGGTTTTGCCAGACTGGACAGCAGGGCATGGCGAAACCGATACGGCGATCCACGCAGTCTATTTGCCCAACAGGCGAGGATCAAAAAAGGTTACAGCATTCGTTGATCACCTGCGTACCCATTTCGGCGCGCCGCCTTACTGGGAAACCGGGGAAGGATAGTACCGCGCCAGGGCCGAATACCCGGACAAACACGAACTGCACGGCGGCACCACGAAAACGGTGCCGCCGAGCAATGTGTCATGCAGGCTGATCAAGTACGTTCAGTTTGGTCAAACCCGCTTGGAATGTCGCCAGGTTCGCTGCACCGGGTAGTCGCAGTTTCCGACCCGTAACGGTGTCCGTCAGAAAGATCGACGGAACGCCTTGGGCACCAAGGGCAAGACCTTCACTCAACGAACGATCCACCCGCGCGCGATACTCACCACTATCGATGGCGCCGGATACTGCCGCAGGATCAAGACCCACCTGCTTGGCCACGTCCTCAATCACTTCACGCGAACCTATATCCCGCCCGTCCTCAAAGAACGCCTTGAACATCTCTTTGTGAAACGCGTCGAAGTGCTGTTTTTCTCTTGCGTATTCGGCGGCGGCCAACGCATCCCTGCTATAGGGTTGGACCGGCGGCAGTTTCAGCGGCAGCCCGCGCTCTTCCGCCAGCGGATACACGGAGCGGCGCCAAACATCGTGCAAGTAATCGCCATCGGGATCGAGCGTTGGGTTTGGATAGGGGCGCAGTTCAAACGCGTGCCAGTTCACGGTAAGCGGCTGATTGCTGTGGGCCTTCAATGCTTCAAGCACCGGAAATTCAAGATAGCAGTAGGGGCAAACGTAGTCCGACCAGATGTCGATCACGATGCGAGGAAGATCTGACATGGCGTCACCTCTTGGGTTGTGGTGTGACACATAAGGTCGGGTTTGAGACCGCTGAGCAGAATTGATCAAAAACAGCGATCAGCGTTGCAAGGAACGCAACAGTTTGATCCGCAAGCGTACAAGGCGTTCTCACCAAACAATTGTGGCGGCTTGCACTGATCGCAAGCAATTGGTTACGGTCGGTCGTCACATGGCACCAACCAGAAAATGCGGCACATAAGTGTTCCAAAGAGCGTTTTTTCGTTGCCCAGCAGCGGAAGAGCCAACGCTGTCAGCAGCAAACCTTGTAAAAGCGCGGCAACATCCGGACTACAGCACCGACTTTAGCTTTTTAAGTTCGCATCCCATAGCCCGGACGCAGCAATTGTTTTGGACGCTACCAACGCGATGTTGGACTTTTTCCGCGATGACATCGTTGGGACAAAATAACCACCGCGTTGGTGCCCAAAATGCACAGTTCTAGAAACTGGAATTCCTTGCGGCTGCGGTTTCACCAACAACGGGATCCAGCGCACATGTCCGCTGATCCTCGCCTGGAAAAGTGGCAAGATTACGCGGGCGAGATTACGCGTTCTTGATTTGCGCAAGGCGACCGTCGTAACCTCTGGCAAGGCTTTATTGGTACGGGCGACGCTCGCCCATCTTCGAGATCCGGTTTATTTTCAGGATCTTATTTGTGTTCCACGCTGGCCAGTGACCTGCTTTTCGAATGGTCGCTGATCCGTGCTAACGTTTTGGTGTAGGCCTCAGTTTTTGAGGCAGTATTGGCGGAGGTTTCTTTCTGCGATGCAAAACCCAGGTGACGCTATCCGCCCTGCCGACGTCTTTGGTTTGCCGTGTCATGCGCGAATTTGATATCGCACTGATCGGTGCCGGTCCTACTGGTTATGCCGCCCTGACCGCGATGCGCGGGTTCACAGGCTCTTTGGCCGTGATCACCGGGGCAACGCCTGACCCTTGGCAAGGCGGGCCTGCAAAAGTGAAATCCGTGGCCTTTGAAAGGCGCAGGCCGGCCTGTTTGGCCGACCGCATGCCAGTGTCAGGCGATGCCCCCGCAATGTATGCGGCTGCAGAGGTCGGTGGGCTTGCCAATTACTGGGGCAAACAGCTTCAGGTATACGAGCGCGATGATCCGTGGGGCCAAAGCCCGTTTCTGCAAACATGGGCCGCATACAAGGATGCCTGCGATGAGTTACAGACCGAATTCGAGGTGATCGGAGGCACACAGAAGCGCGATCTTGGACGCGCTTTTGAGACCAGCACCCCGCGTCTTTTGGTTGGCACCCGGGATGCCCCGGGCAGTCAGCTAAATGCGATGGCCTGTGCCGTGGAAAAGCGGCTGAAAGAAATACAAAACGTCGAGGTTTTCTCGGATCGCGTGCAGCGCGTACAGCTGAAAACGGGCGGTTTGCGTCTGGATCTGAGTGGAGGAACCCAGATTTGTGCCCGGCGGGTTTATTTGGCCGCCGGGGTTCTGGGCACGGCCACGACGCTCAGCCGCAGCCTGCCATCAATCGAAGAGATCGGATTTCGGGATCATGCCCCCTACACGATCAACTGTTTCCGTTTGGACCGCATTCTGGGGCCCGCGCATACCTATGCCAACAACGGCAACTTCAATGCTCTGACCGTGAAACACAAAGAAGACGGGAGATGCGATTTATACGCCTCTGTTTATGCAGTGTCCCAAGCACCTATCAGTCTGCTCACTGCGAATTTTGGTTTGGGACCCCACCTGCGTGGCCGACGCGTCGGGAGGATTTTTGACTTCGTTCAACCGATCCGCCTGTGGACCCCGCAAACGCAGGTGCAGTTCCATCGCCATGGCAAAAACGGGCAAACGGAAGCGGAACCAGTACTTGATCGGGGGTTGGATCAAAGCTTAACGCTATTCCTGGATTGGCTTGCCGCACACGGGGTTCGGACCAAGCTGGGCCAGACCGCGCCGGGTCAGGGATTTCACTATCATGGATTGACACTCGGCGCGGACAAAACGCCTGTCGACAACGCCGTCGAGACGGCGTTCGAGGGCCGACTAAGGGTTGTCGATGCCTCGTGCCTGGAACAGATCGGGTGTCCGCCACATACCTTGACAGCAATGGCACAAGCCTATGCGCGCGTGACCCATGATCTTCATAGTGCCGAATACCATTAGCTCTTAGCGGCTCGGCAACCCCCGTATTGTCTCAGTTGATTTCAGTTGGCCAATCCATATGCTGACACTATGTTAAAATCCGAACTCAGATCCTTTCATGCCGTTGCAACCTATCGCGGCTTTTCAGCTGCGGCGCATGAGCTGAATATAAGCCAACCGACCCTGTCCACACAGGTCAAAGACCTTGAAACCCGGTATGATGTGCAATTGTTCAATCGGGTCGGCCGCGAAGTGCGCTTGACCCATGCCGGGCGGGAGCTGCTGACGATCACCGCACGCCTGCATCAGGCTGAGGTCGATGCCGAAACCCTTTTGGATTCCTTTCGCGGGTTTCACGCCGGGCAACTTAGCATCGCGGCAGTGGGTCCGTTTCACGCCACGGACATGATCGTCGCGTTCAAATCCAAATACCCCTCAATTGATCTCGATGTCTGGTTCGGAAATTCCCAACGCTGTTTCGAGCGCATATTGTCCTACGAGGCCGATGTCGCGATCCTGGCCGAGGTGCAGTCAGACCCGCGTGTGACGACGCGCCTGTATAGTACGCATCAGGTGGTTGCCTTTGTGAATTCCGACCATCCCTTCTTTTCAAGGGATGGGATAAAAATCAGCGATCTGCACCGCCAAAAGATCGTTCGCCGCGAGGCCGGGTCGACCACGCGCGCCGCGATTGAGGCCGAAATTCGAAACCGCGGGATCGAGGTCGACCCCATTCTGGAGCTGGGCAGCCGAGAAGCCATCTGGAAAGCGGTAGAACAAGGCATTGGAATTGGCTTTGTCGCCGATTTCGAATTCGTCCCGCATCCCAACCTGCGCGCGATTCCCATCACGGACGCCCGTATCGAAACCCGGTACTACATGGCGCATCTGAATGACCGGTCCGAATCCCGTCTGGTCAGGTCATTCTGCGACACCGCACTTGGGACCAGCCTAAGCGCCAAATAGCCAATTCCAAAGCGCCCTGCGGGGTGGCACCTTGACGGCAAGTCGCTTTTCGCCGATCCAGCAAATCTTACATTTTCAGTATTGCCCAACACCCCTAAGATACGCTCCAGCACATACGCATGTGCGTTCGAACCCGAAAGATATCAAAGGCCCCATTCGTGAACAGCCAGACCAGCACGACACCTCCGCCCCGACACGAGCTGCGAAAGGTGCGGAACCAAGGCCTGACCTTTCTGGGTCTGGCCTTTTTGTTCAGCATTTTCGTCAACCTGTTGATGCTGACGGGACCCCTGTTCATGTTGCAGGTCTACGACCGAGTATTGGGGTCGCGCGCGGTTGAAACGCTGACGGCGCTGTTCCTGCTGGTGGCGCTGCTGTATGGCTTGATGGCGATGCTGGATTACGCGCGCGGCCGCATCGTTGCGCGGTTCGGTGCCCGGTTTCAATCACAGCTGGACGAACGCGTTTTTGACGCGACCCTGCGCCGTTCTTTGTTTCCACAAGTGCGCTCTGCCCCAGCCACGGCGTTGCGCGATCTGGAATCGATTCAAAACCTGTGTTCCTCGCCGGTTCTGCTGGCCGTGATGGACATTCCGTGGACCCCGCTGTTTCTGGCCGCAATCTTTCTGTTTCACCCGCTATTGGGTTGGCTTGCCGTGGGCGGTGGAGCGTTACTGATCGTGATTGCGCTGCTCAACCAAGCCATGACGCAGCAAAAGGTATCGTCGGCGCAACGCGCCTCGGCCCAGGCAAACGCGTTTTCGGAACATGCCCGTCAGGCCGCCGAAGTTGTCCGGTCGCAAGGCATGCAAGAGGATATCACACAGCGCTGGCAGCGGCAGCGCACCGATGCGTTGCGGCAGACAATTGCCGCAAGCGACTGGACCGGCAGCTTTACATCGCTGACCAAGTCCCTGCGGCTGTTCCTGCAATCGGCCATGCTGGCGCTGGGGGCGTGGCTGGTGTTGCGCAATGAATTGACCCCGGGTGCAATGATTGCAGGCTCGATCCTGTTGGGCCGGGCGCTGGCGCCGGTTGAACAGGCCATCGGCCAGTGGGGTATGGTGCAAAAGGCGCGCACGGCCTGGACCTCGCTGAACCGGTTTCTGGACGCAACGCCGCCAGAAAAACCGCGCACCAAGTTGCCGGTGCCCGAAGCACGGCTGACCGCCAAGGGACTGACTGTTGTGCCACCCGGCGCGGACAAACCGACATTGCGGAACGTGTCCCTGCAGCTTGAGCCTGGCAAGGCGCTGGGTGTGATTGGCAAAAGCGGGTCGGGCAAATCGACGCTGGCCAAGGCCCTGTTGGGTTTGTGGCAACCAGCCGTGGGGGAAATCCGGCTGGGCGGTGCGACACTGGACCAATATGATTCAACCGATCTTGGCCAGCATATCGGCTACCTCCCGCAGGAGGTCACCCTGTTCAATGGCACTGTGGCCGAAAACATCGCCCGAATGTCCGAAGAACCGGACGCGCAGGCCGTAGTGGCCGCCGCCCGCAAAGCCAACGCGCATGAACTGATCCTGTCACTGAGCAAGGGTTATGATACCTTTTTGGAAGGCAATGACAGCCAGTTGTCAGGTGGGCAAAAACAGCGGATTGCGCTGGCGCGTGCGCTGTATGGCGATCCGGTCATGCTTATTCTGGATGAGCCCAACTCGGCCCTGGATGCCGACGGCACCGAAGCGCTGAACGCCGCAATCCGAGAGCTGAAGGCCGCAGGAAAGTCAGCGATCATCATGACGCACCGCCCTCAGGCAATCTCGGAATGTGATGATCTGGCGGTTGTGGAAAACGGGCAGGTGGTGAAATCTGGCAGCCGGGATGAAGTTCTGGCAACGATGGTGCAAAATGCCAGCGCCATCAAACGAAGCCTCAGTCAGGTGAATAAAGATGCAGGATAAAGTGGCTCAGGATACGCGCCCGGTATGGCAGATCACCCTGCCCGCGCTGGTCGGCTTTGCGGCCTTGGTCATTCTGGTCGGCGGGCTTGGCATCTGGGCCGTGCAGACGCGTCTGGCCGGGGCCATCGTTTCGTCCGGCGTGATCGAGGTTCAGAGCAACCGGCAGGTGGTCGAGCATCCCGATGGCGGTGTGGTCGGCGAGATTTACGTCCGCGATGGGGATGCCGTCAGCGAAGGTGACTTGCTGGTGCGTCTGGACGATACGTTTCTGTCCTCGGAAAAAACCATCGTGGAATCTCAGCTGTTTGAATTGCTGGCGCGCCGGGTTCGCCTGGAGGCCGAGCGTGAGGGGGCGGACGCTGAGACACTGGCCACGCGGCTGGCCGCGCTGCAGGAGCGGGACAATATCGGCAATGACCTGATCGAAGGCCAGCAAAGCCTGTTCGAGGCCCGTCTGGACACCCAGAGCCAGCGGATCGAACAGCTGGGCAAACAGCGGGTGCAGATCGAAAGCGAGATCGATGGTACCAAGGCCCAGCTTGTATCTTTGCGCCGTCAGGTCGATCTGATCCAGAATGAGCTCAAGGACCAGCAAAGCCTGCTGGATCGGGGCCTGACGCCTGCCAGTCGCGTTTCGGCCCTGCAACGGGAAGAGGCCAGCCTGACCGGCGAGATCGGTCGGCTGGAAGCAGCAGTGGCGCGGCTTGCCGGTCAGATCGCGGCCACCGAGATTGAGATTGTCGAGTTGATCGCCACGCGGCGCGAAGAAGCGATCACGGAACTGCGCGACGCACAAACGCAGATTGCGGAACTGGCGGAACGGCGGCTGTCTCTTGATGTACGCCTGTCGCGGCTGGACATTCGCGCGCCGGTTGGCGGCTCGGTCTATGGCAGTCAGGTTTTTGCGCTGCAGTCTGTGATCCAACCGGCCGAGCCGATGATGTATGTGGTGCCGCAGGATACCCCTTTGCTTGTGGCGGCTCGCGTCGATGCCATCCATGTGGATCAGCTGCATATCGGGCAACCCGTGTCCCTGCGGTTCCCCGCCTTTAATCAGCGGGAAACACCCGAAATTGAAGGGCGCGTCGTCACTGTGTCCGCGGATACGTTCACGGATGAAGCGACCGGGCAAACCTATTACCGCGCCGAAGTTGCGCCCGAGGATAATCAGGTCGAACGTCTGAATGGTCAGGTTCTGTTGCCGGGCATGCCGGTCGAGACCATGATCAAGACAGATGAGCGAAGCCCGCTATCCTACCTGATCAAGCCCATGGCCGACTATTTCAACAGGGCCTTCCGCGAGTAGCGGCGGCATCAGACCTGATCCAGATTGCCCAGCAGGATCGAGGTCATATCTGCTGTCAGTACATTGTCGGTCACCGTCACATCGACGCCGGTGTCATAGCTGACGTTACCCGCCGATATGCCGGACAAGTCGGCATCCGCATCCAGAAAAACCCATTTGGCATCATGCGCCGAGGGCAAACCAACAGCCACCTGCAGAATCGCCAGCGCGTCCAGCGCGTTGACCACCCCGTCCTGGGTAATATCCGCCGCGATCAGGTTTTCCGGCGTTGCTGGACCCCATGTCGGCTCTAGCCCGACGGCGATGCGCAGGGCCTGAAGCGCGTCCAGCGAGGTGATCTCATTACTGGCTGTGGAATAGGATTTGATGACGTCCAGTTCTCCGTCAAAGGACCCGGACGGCAAATCCAGGTCAAAGCGCCCTTCGTCATTCGCCTGGACGCTGATGGTTCCGCCACCATTTGGGGTGAACTGAATTTCTGCATCTGACAGGGCCGCGTTCGCAGTGTTCGAGTCGATCATGATATCGCCCTGAACCCCATCCGAACTTCCAGGTGCCTGCCCTCCGAAATCGCTGAAATCCACCGGAATGTGATCTGGCCCCCCAAATTCAGACCCAAAGACCTGAGCACTGGTCAGCGACCCGCCGGTCGAGGAATTGAGGATGACAACCTCATCCCGGAATTCGATCCGCGCGCCCTGATCCGTGCTGATAAAATTCAACTGCGCAGGGCTGCGCAACAGTAAGTAGTCGAACAAATCCAACCGATCGACGCCTGCCTCGAACCCGTTGATAGTTGTTGGATTGCTGCCATATTGCATCACGAATATGTCGGCTCCAGAGCCACCGTTCATCGTGGTCGTGCCTGAACCCGCGATCAGAATATCGTCTCCTGCCCCGCCTTTTAACGTGGTGTCAAAAACACTGCCGCTGAGAATATCGTTCTCGGCGGTTCCGTTCACATCTCCGAAACCATCCTGAACGATCCCTAAATCGCCCACCGTCACACTGAGTTGCGTAAGGCCAGCATCCTGTTGCGAGCTGGCGAGGATCTGCAACTCATCCCCGACATGGGCCACGCTGATGGTTTCGACATTCTGCAAACCGCTTTGATTGGTGTCGGAAAAGCTGTCCTGATGCACCAATTGCCCGTTGGGGGTGAGTGTAAACAGGCTGATCCCGTCATCGCCACCGCCCGCCACAACAAACACCTGCCCGTTCACCTCGATCACGGCCAGATCCTGCACCGACTCAAAGCGGGTGTCGCGCGTGTCCAGAACATGGTCGGTCGCGGTCAGACTCCCGTCACTCCCCAATTCCATCACGCTCAGAGAGTTGCTACCCGCCCCTGCCACGACGACCCAAGATTGACCATAAGCCTGAACCACTTCGACCGCCGTTGGGGCCGCGATCCCCAAAGTGGCCAGTGCATCACTGTTGTCGACAGCCGACAAGGCCCCGGTGTCCTGATCCAGCGCATAAGTGTTGATCGCATTTGTGGCCGCATCGGCAGCAATCACGATCTGCGCGCCACCTGACTGGACCACTTGCATGGAATCTGCCCTGCCCGCCACCGAAGTGACAACCGAAAGCGACCCATCGCCATTCACCGTGTAAGAGGCAATCTGCCCAGTGGCTTCATGGGCAAGGGTCAGAACGCCGCCGGACTGGGCTAGCGCCGAGATGTCCCCACCGCCCACCAGCGAATCGGTCTCGGACAGCGCGCCAACAGTGCCGTCTGGGTTCAGCTCATACCCGACCAGACCGGCTGCCGTGCGCACATCCAGCACCAGCTGATCCTCTCCAGCCAGCGAAACGGGAATGCCACTATCACCAACCTGAAAGGTGATCGTCCCGGCATAATACTCGGTGTCCTGCAGCTGCGGCACAGCGCCTTCGACCAGTTTCCAAACCACGATCCCGCCACCCGGTCCAGACAGGCTGTAGAGATACGTGTCGCCATTAAACGTTTTTAAAGCCGTATCACCGATACCTGAATCGAGCGCTGCGCTCCCTGTTGCAACCACGCCTTCGAATTGAAGCCTCATATCAAACCACCCCACGCCAAAATCGGCACCGACTACAGGATGATCTGAGGCCCAGTTCGAAACCAAAGCGGGAATGTGGAGAAAACGAGGAGTTCAGCCCCAGTTTAACTCAATTTTTTCAGGTCCGGCTGCCTGAGACACCGAAGGGATAAGCAAATGAAAACTTCCCGGACCCCTCAGACGGACGCGCAAACCACCTGTGAGGGTAAGATGACCAAAGAACATGACTCCACACATCATCTGGCTGCCGATCAGTCTGATTTTGAGCGTAAGCAGACAATCCGCAAATGGGTCGACGGAAAGATGCGCCGATGGGCAGGGCGCGGCATCGCAGGCGGTCTTGGGTCGACACTTCTGGCCCTGCCCGCCCTGGCGCAGGCCACTATTGAAGAGCTTTATGCCTTTCAGTTCGCCGAAACGATCCCCGGGGTAAGGTCGGTCAAGCTGTTGGACAATGGCGACGTTTTGTTGAAGCTGGCCGATGGGCGCAAACTGGTCGTTGACGCCGAGAATGTACAGGTCCTGGACAGCGGCGCGATCATGATCGCAGAAGGTGCCGTGGCTGAGATTGCCCAGTTCAGTCTGGCTGAGGCAGGTGGCGCTGCAGCTGCCGGTGGGGGTATCGGCAGTGCCGGCGCCGTTCTGGGCGGTCTGGGCTTGGCCGGTGCCGCTGCCGCCGCCGGAGGTGGCGGCGGTGGAGGTAGCGACAGCGATGACGCGGACACGGGCGGGGCCGTGACCCCACCGCCCCCGCCTCCACCCCCCGTTCCCAGCAATCCGCCGCTCAATCTGTCGGATGTGCAAACCAATGCGCTCAGCAGTGAGCAGTTGAGCCTGTCACCGCCGGATGGGACCGAAACGGTTGAAGTGACCATTGGAACCGTGACCAAAATCGTCACCCCGGCTGCCGACGGATCTTGGAGCGTGTCGCTGACCGCAGCCGAAGCCGCCAGCCTCCCCCAGGGTGACCAGACCGTCACTGTTCGCAATCTGGACGCGGATGGTGAGGAGCTGTCTTCTGAAGCGATCATCTTTGATGTGGACACGATTCCTCCGGCCCTGACAGTCTCGGGTTTCTCAGACGGTGCGGTGATGAATGCCGCTGAACAGGGTACCGATCTGACGATTACAGGGACGACAGATGCAGAAAACGGTCAGACCGTTACCGCAACAGTCAACGGGCAGACCTACACGGGCACTGCATCGGGCGGCCAGTGGAGCGTGACAGTTCCGGCAGCAGATCTGGCAGCTCTGACCGATGGTGCAACCATCGTTGTCACGGCTGATGTTACGGATCAGGCAGGCAACCCTGCAGCTCAGGCCAGTGCCAGCTTTGATACCGATTTCTCGGCTCCGACAGTGTCACTGGACCCGGTCGCGGGCGGGTCTATCGAGTTGGTCGATGTCAGCAGCGATCTTACTGTGACCGGGTCGACCTCAGCAGCTGATGGCGAGGCGGTGACGGTCACGTTCAACGGTCAAACTTATCCGACCACGGCTGCTGGCGGGGCCTGGAGCGTCACCATCCCAAGCGCCGATCTCAGCGGACTTTCGACCGGTGTGCCCGCAGCGGTCAGCGTCACTGTGTCTGACGCCGCAGGCAACGTCTCGGTCCCTGCCGCGGCCTCGGTTCCGGTTGATCTGACCGGCCCTTCCATTGCCGTAACGCCTCTGTCTGTTGGTGGTGTTTTGAACGCAGCGGAAACAGGGTCGAACCTGACTGTCGCTGGCACGACGAGCAATGTGCAGGATGGCCAGCAGGTCACAGTGACCCTGGATGGCCAAACCTATACGGGCTCTGTCTCGGGCGGCGCGTGGAGCGTCACCGTGCCTGCGGTTGATCTGGCAGCATTGGCCGACGGCAGCAGCTTCACCGTAACCGCAGATGTCTCGGATACAGACGGGTTGGCCGCCCCTCAAGCCAGTGTCGCGCTGGCCAAAGACGCAACCGCCCCAACCGTATCCGTCGACACATTGTCTAGCGGCTCGGTTCTGAATGCCTTCGAACAAGGGTCGGACCTGTCCATCTCGGGTGCCACAACGGCAGAGGACGGTCGAACCGTGACCGTCACGGTGGACGGTCAGACCTATACAGGTACGGCGTCCGGTGGTGCCTGGTCCGTGACCGTTCCCGCTGCGGACTTGGCAGTCTTGGCGGATGGCGCCACAATCGCGGTTACAGCAGATGTTTCGGATACTGCTGGCAACCCGGCGGCGCAGGCCACCACCAGTTTTGATACGGATTTCACCGCGCCCTCAGTGGCCATCACGGGCGTTTCCGACGGCGCAGTGATGAACGCTGCCGAGCAAGGCACCGACCTGACGGTTACAGGCACATCTGATGCAGCCGACGGCACAGTGGTCACAGTTGAAATCGCGCGCCCGGATGGCACTGTTGATGTCACCGGAACGGCGACAGTCAGCGGTGGCAGTTGGACCTATACCGCCCCTGCGATGGACTTGACCACGTTGCAAGATGGCACCAGCTACGAGGTTGAAGCATCGGTTACGGATGCGGCGGGCAATAGCTCTCAGGCCAGCGTCAACCTGAACACCGACTTCACGGCGCCAACGGTGACGCTGGATCCGCTGCCGGTAGGGGCCGAGCTGGATATTTCCGAACAGGGCAGTGACCTAAACGTCACCGGCACAACCACAGCCGAAGATGGGCAAGTGGTGACCGTCACATTGAATGGTCAGAGTTATACTGGCACAGCGTCTGGTGGCACATGGTCCGCAACGGTGCCCTCATCCGACTTGAGCGCCTTGTCCGACAGCACGGGCTATACGGTTGAGGCCAGTGTGACCGATCAGGCAGGCAACGCGGCAACGCCGGCGACAGCATCTGTCACAACGGATCTGCGCCCGGTTTTGTCGATCAACCCTGTCGCGGCAAACAACGCAATTTCGATTGCGGATGCGCAAACGTCCGGCGTCACCGTAACCGGCACATCCATCGGGCTCAGCTCGGGGCAGTCTGTGGATGTTTCCTTGAACGGAAGTCCTGTCGGCACCGCAACTGTTGGCGCAGATGGCAGCTGGTCGCTGGCGGTTGCCGCATCGAACTTTTCCTCTTTCGATGCAGGCGATGACCTGGATTTTGCGGCGGATGCAACGGTTTCGGGCGGGCCCGATCCGTTGACAGCCACAGACGAGAACGCCGCGCATGAACCCGCCGCTTATGTCATCACCCAGGCAGGGATCAGCGGAAACACTGTCACGTTTCAGGTCTATGCCGATCCTGATCAGGACTTCTCGGGCGGTCTGGCGCTGAATATTGATCTGGGGTTTGACCCATCCGTCGTTTCGTTTGACACCGGGTCCGACGTTGCCAACGGAGATTTCCTGTCTCTGTTGACGAACCCAGTCAGCGCGTCCGTCGTCCGCTTTGCCGGATTTGGATTAAGCTTCAATGACCCGACCCAACCCATGCTGACGTTCGACATGACGGTTCTTGATCCCACAAAACCTATCGAACTGACCGTTACGACGGCCGATGGCGGGGACAGTATGGTGCAGTTCGGAACCAACGGCGCCGATACTTTGGTTGCCACAGACGTTGACAACTTTATCCGGGGCCAGGGTGGTGACGACACCATCGATGTGACTGGTGCCGGGCGCGACACCGTTGTGTTCGAAGCCGATCCGACCGCCAACGGCGTTGACACGGTCACCGGGTTCTCATTGGGGGCCGAAGCCCAAGCGGCAGATGCAATCCTGTTCAGCAACCTCAATGTTTCCGACCTGCGCGGCGACGGAACCGGCGTGGAAACACTGGCCACGGGGGATGCCATTGGTGCAAACACCGGCGTTGTTGGTTTGACGACAGTTCTTGGCGATTTGTCGGACAGCAGCATTGAGACAGCGGTTGAAAGCCTGACCGGTACACAGGCTGGCGACGAAATCTACGTCCTCGCCACAGACGGGACCGACAGTGTGCTGGTCAAGGTCGATTATAGCGCGCCAAACTCAGCCTCGGTTGAAACGGTCGCTCAGCTGTCCGGGCTGGATGACCTGAGCGGGTTGACGACCGACAACATCCTGCACACCGATCCAACCGGTGCGACAGCGTAAGGATCAGTGGGGCTGCCCCGGCGGCCCCACCCACCGCAGGGGGCAAGAATGAAATCGGTTCCGGTCAGCCAGTCGCGTCACGGGTCGCTCTACTGGAAACGTTATACCTCTTATGGGTTTGCAGCGCACCGAACGGAGTGTCCTGTCGTCCTCTCGGAGGTCATGCAAGCCGCTGCAGCTTTTCCTATTGTGTTTCAGCATCGTGGAACGTGCATCGAGCCTGTTGCGTTGTTGTCTCTGACTGCGGACATGCCCATGCCTTTTGTTGCGGCGGATGGATCGTGGCTTTCGCAGTATGTGCCCTCTGATCTTCGATGCTACCCGTTTCGGGCGCTACCTTATCCTGCAGGTAAATCGACACAGTTCCAGCTTTGTATCGACGAGGCATCAGGGCTGCTGAGCCGCGATCCGCAAGACGAAGCATTTTTTGACACAGCTGGAAAACTCACACCGACCTTGCGCGGCGTACAACGGTTTTTTCAAGCCCAAGCCTGGGCCGCTCAGCAAACCCGTGCTCTTTGCGCGCAGATCGAGGAATTGGGGCTGCTTAAACCCTGCGCGTCTCATGACAAAATTGCTCTTCCGCCGAAAACGCAGCGCCTTGACGATGCGAGATTGGCCGCCCTGCCCGACAGCGCAAAACTGGATTTGTTCGAAACCGGCGCATTGGCGCTGCTCCAGGCTCATCAGGTTTCGCTATCCCACATTGCGTGGCTGGCGCGTGCCCAACAGCAGATTTCACAGAAGGGATACACCGAAAATTCAGACATTTCCGGTTTTCTCTCTGCAGTAGCAAATGCTCAGAACGACGATTCCTTCGGAACCTATGGGGTGTGAAACACCTATGTTAAAACTTGATCGCAAATGTGGAGTTCTACCGCTTTTTCTCGTCATTGCCATTGTGCAGGGGTGTACACCGGCACCGAGCCTGACCGCCGTAGAAACATCCTTGGCCAGTGGGTCGATAGGGGCCGGAGCCAGTCAACCTGCCCCCCAACTTGCACAAAGCCAGTTTGGTCAGCAAATTCGCAAGGCGATCGAGACAAGTCCGGATCTCGCACAAAATGCGACCCGGCTTACCATCGCACAAGCCAATCAGGACGCGGCCAGAGGGGCGTTCCTGCCGCAGGTCTCTATCGGTGTGAATGCGCGGTCTGAGAGGATCGACTCTGACACCGCTGATGTGACCCCGTTTCTGCGCGTCTCGCAACTCGTCTACGACGGGGGTGCCGCAACCAATGACTTGGCCGCAGCCAAAGCCCGTGTTCTGGAAGGCCGTGGAGAGCAGCTGCAAACGGCTTCGGCTGTCGCTTTGTCAGCAATCGAAGCCTATGTGCTGGTGCTTGACCGGCAGAAGATACTTCAAATCCTGACGCAAAACGTCGCCGTTCACGAAGAACTGGTTCAGCAGATCACAGAGCGATCCGAACAGGGTGCAGGCTCAACCGCCGACATGTTGACGGCACGGTCGCGCATGGCCGACGCACAGACCCGGATGGCAGACGCCAAGGCACGTCTGGATCGCGCAAAAGCCCAGTTTCATGAGGTTTTCGGCCGCCCACCCGGCGTGCTTCCTGCCCCCGTTCCCGCCCCGAACCTTGCACGCACGGACAGTCAGATTGTTTTGGACAGCCCGCAGGTTCGACGCGCCGATGCGGCGCTTCTGACTGCAAAAGCCGAGCAGGCAGCCGCGCTGTCACGCCGTCAGCCAGGTGTTCAGATTGCAGCTTTCGCCGACCGTGATGACGACAATGACGCAAATTTCGGGGTCGATCTGTCGCTCAACTATGAAATTGACAGCACCGGCCAACGCCGCGCCAATATTGCCGCCGCCGAAGCCCGGGTGAAAGAAGCGGAATTTGCCAGGGATTCTATCATCCGAGCCATCCGCCGCGAGTTGGAATTCGTGCGGTCCGATCAGACCGCAGGCGCTGTGCGTCTGAACGCAGCCCGGATTGCCGTTCAGGCCAATGCAGACAGCGTTGCTGCGGCGCAGGCGCAATTTACCATAGGCCGACGCAGCCTGATCGAGATTCTGGACGCGCAGCGTGACTATGTGAACGCTCAGGAGCGGCTGATCCTGGCGGAACAAAACTTCTTTCTGACCAATTATGCAGCGCTCAGCCTCACAGGTGACATTCTGGATTTACTGGGTGTATCGATCGGACGCTGGAGTGACACCCCATGACCCCGCAACGTGTTCAAAGCCCCGCCCTTTCGCCACTTGAATCCTGCCTGTTGCATGTTGCGGCGCAGATGGACTGTCCCCTGACTTTGTCGGCGCTTTATTCGGCGCAAACCGGCGCAACGGACAGTCTAACCCTGCGCGATGCAATCGATGTGGCGCGAAAGGCTGGTTTGCAGGCTGGGTACGGCCAGCAGAAACTCAGAGAGTTTGATGCAAGCCTCGCTCCTTCCCTGTTGATTTTGGAGGATGGCGGGGCAGTTGTTTACCACGGCCGAACTCCAGACAACCAGTTGTTGATTTTCGATCCGAATTTCGGCGAAGGCGTTAGCGCCGTTCCCGAAGACACCCTAGGTAAGACGTATTCCGGCTATGCCATTCTGTTTCGCCGCAATCACCAAAGCGATGTTGCAGAGGCCGGCACACCATCCTCAGGCCATTGGTTCTGGTCCGCGATGGCTGCAAACCGGTGGTCGTATACGCAGGTGGTTCTGGCCGCCGCACTGGCAAACCTGTTGGGTTTGTCCACATCGATTTTCATAATGGTCGTCTATGATCGCGTGCTCCCAAACGAGGCCACCGAGTCCCTGATTGCCCTGACCGCAGGCGTCGGCATCGCACTGGGGTTTGACTTTATCCTGAAATTGCTGCGCGCCGGGTTCATCGACCGCGCCGGGCAAAAAGCTGACATGCAGATGGGGCGCCGCGTTTTCGATCAGGTGCTGAACATCCGGATGAAATCCCGCACTGGTTCGACCGGAGCCATGGCCAGCACCGTCCGCGAGTTTGAAACACTGCGAGAGTTTTTCACCTCGGCCACGTTGGTCGCTTTGGTAGACCTGCCGTTTATCGCGTTGTTTGTGTTTGTCATCCACCTCGTCGGGGGGTCATTGGCCTTGATCCCCGCGCTGGCTGTGCCGGTAGTGTTGCTGGCCGGCATCGTCGTTCAACCCATTCTGGCGCGTTTGGCAGAGCGCAGCTTTGCCGATGGCCAGTCCAAACAATCTGTTTTGGTCGAGACTGTGTCGGGTCTTGAAACGATCAAAACCACCGCCGCTGCCAGACAAATGAAATCCCGTTGGGAAGACGCGATTGAACGCCAATCCTCGCATGGCGCACGCAGTCGAATGGTGACGCAGTTTGCCCTGAACCTGACCGGGTTCACGCAGCAGGCCGCTCAGGTTCTGATCGTATTCTACGGCGTTTTTCTGATCGCTGACGGTGAGGCAAGCATGGGGGCCCTTGTTGCGTCGGTGATGTTGACCGGTCGGGCTCTGGCCCCTCTTGGACAGTTGGCGCAGACGCTGACCCGGATCAATCAGGCCCGCAGCGCTTATCGCAACCTGAACGCGCTGATGCAGGCCGAAAGCGAGAGGCCTTTTGGGCGCAGCTGGATCAGCCGGTCAGATATCGAAGGGCGTATCGAGTTCAAAAACGTACACTTCGCCTATCCGGATCAGCCCGAGGACACATTGTCCGGGGTGTCTTTCTCGATTGAACCCGGTGAGAAAGTGGCGATCCTGGGCCCGATTGGCTCGGGCAAAAGCACAATAACCCGGCTGCTGCTTGGGCTTTATGAACCACGATCCGGGTCCGTCCTGTTGGATGGTCTGGATATCCGCCAGATTGACCCCGGCGATTTGCGGCGCAATGTGGGATCGGTCCTACAGGATATCTGGCTGTTCTCGGGCTCTGTGCGCGAGAATATCAACAGCGGGGCCGTCCGTCCGCGGGAACAGGACTTGATCTACGCGGGACAGGTCTCGGGTGTTGAAGGTTTCGTGGCACAGCATCCCCTGGGCTATGATCTGAAACTGGCCGAACGCGGCGAAGGCCTGTCGGGCGGGCAACGGCAGGCTATTGCGATGGCCCGGGCGTTGATCGGACACCCACCTGTGCTGTTGCTGGATGAACCGACCAGCGCAATGGATGTCAAAACCGAGGCCGAGGTGATCCGACGGCTCAAACAAGCGACCCAGGACACGACTATGGTGGTTGTCACGCACCGCACCAGCCTGTTGGAACTTGTCGACAGGGTCATTGTGATCGAAGGCGGGCAAGTGGCGACAGACGGACCCAAAAGCATACTGACACGGCACGTCCGCAAAGCGAGAGGGCATCTGAATGTCGCAGCATCCTGACCTGAACACGCTGGCCCGTGAAATGCGGGGGCGCTCGCCAGTACGCGGATCAGTGCTGTTGCTGGCCATCGCGGCCTGTCTGATTGCCTTGGGCCTGTGGGCGCATTTGACGGAATTGGATGATGTCACGCGTGTGGATGGACGGATTGTGCCTTCGGCGGACATACAGGTGATCGAAGCGACAGAACCCGGTGTATTGAAGTCACTGGAGGTGCGTGAGGGGCAGATTGTCGATCAGGGCGTGCTGTTGATGGAGTTTGAGACAACCCAGATCGACAGTCAGTTCAGCCAGGAACAACAGCGCGCCTTTGGACTGATGGCCAGGATACAACGGCTGGATGCGGAAATTGCCGGCACTGAGTTGACCTTTTCACCGGAATTAATTGCCGGAGCGCCCGAGGTCGTGCGGTCTGAGACGGCTTTGTATCAGGGGCGGCAGGCCGAGCTATATGCCGAAGTTGCGATCTTCGAACGTCAACGGCAGCAAAGGCAGCAGGAATATGAAGAGGGGCTGGTCGAACGCGTCACCGCTGAGGAAACACTCAGCCTTTTGGCAGAAGAACGCGCGATGATGGAGCCTTTGGTCGAAAAGCGTATGGAGCCCATGACCACCTTGCTGTCACTCCGCCGGGGGGAGGCGGAATGGGAAGGGCGCAAAACCCGCGCCGTTGCGGCCACCAACCGTCTGAAAACCGGTCTGGACGAAATTGACGACCGGATTCGGGCAACCCGCAGCCGGTTTCGCAGTGCTGCCCTTACCGATCTTGCACTGGCAACAACCGAACTGGCCGCTCTGGAACCGGTTCTGCCAGCGCTTCGCGACAGGGCCGACCGGGCACAGGTGCGGTCTCCGGTTCGTGGAATCGTCAACCGCCTGCATCGGACAACAATCGGCGGGCTTGCCCGCAGCGGAGAGGAGCTGGTCGAGATCGTTCCCCTAAACGATACGCTACTGGTTGAGGCCTATGTGCGCCCTGAAGACATTGCCTTTTTGCACGCCGGGCAAGCGGTCAAGGTCAAGATTACCGCCTATGATTTCGCACGCTACGGTGCACTGAACGGACAGATTATGCGGATCGGAGCCGATACGATCACAAGATCCGAACGTAACGACGAAGAGGTCTTTGTGGTGGAAATCGAGACCAGCAACTCGATGCTGGATGCGGATGGTGTCGCGGTTGAAATCATCCCCGGCATGATTGCCGAGGTTGATATTCTGTCTGGCCGAAAATCGGTTCTGGACTACCTGCTGCAGCCTGTAGTCAAAATCAAGGACAGGGCATTGCGTGAATGAGGGTGCCCCACCGTCTTTGCTAGCCTGATTGGGCGGCAGCCTCTTTCGCTGGCTGTTTGAACTGATGGTCGAACAACTGCCGGAACACACCATCCTTTTCGATCAGCGTTTCAAGATTGCCCTCTTCCAGAACCTGGCCTTCCTGAATAACAACGATCTTGTCCGCCTCAAGCACAGTGGACAGACGGTGAGCGATCACGATGGTCGTCACGTTTTCGGTCAACCGGTCCAGGGCCGCTTTGACCAAAGTCTCAGATTCGGCATCAAGCGCGCTTGTGGCCTCATCCAAAAGCAGAATTTCAGATTTCCGCAAAATCGCACGGGCAATGGCGAGCCTTTGTTTTTGCCCACCAGAGAGGAAGGCGCCGTTCTCGCCGACTTGTGTATTGTACCCGTAGGGCAGGTTCTCAATGAACTTATGCGCATGTGCTGCGCGCGCTGCCTCCATCACTTCTTCGTCTGTGGCCTCCGGTCGCGCATACCGCAAATTGTCCATGACCGTTGAAGAGAACAAAAAGGTCTCTTGGCCGACATAGGAAATCTTTCGACGCAGCGAGGCAAAGCTAATGCCCAGCAAATCCTGACCGTCGATTTCAACCGCACCGGAAACAGGGTCGTAGAACCGCATGATCAGGCCAAAGATCGTTGATTTACCACCACCCGACTGTCCGACAAGCGCGGTTGTCTTGCCGGCTTCAAAAGTCAGGTTCATGTTCGAGATGACCGGCTTACCTTCAGTATAACCAAAGGTCAGATCCCGCAGACGAATCTCGCCTGCATCCGTGACCAGCGACTTGGCATCGGGGCTTTCCCTCATCGGGTCTTCTTCGTCCAGAAGCTGGAACATCATCTCAATCGGAATCAGCGTCGTCTCAATAGAAACGCGCATTTTTGACAGCCGTTTTGCAGGTTCGTAAGCCATCATCAGAGCGGTGATAAAAGACATCAGCTGACCTGCAGATGTCGGTTCGCTGCCGCCGAAGCCGATTGTGCTGATAATCAGAATCCCCGCGATTGCGAAACCGGCCAGACACTCCATCAACGGACTGGCAATCGACTGCAGTTTGGCGATTGAATTCGCGCGGGCTTCGACCGAGCGGATGGCACCGTTCATGCGGCCTTCCATATGTTCTTCAAGGCCGAAAACCTTGATGATCGTGATGCCGCCAGACGTTTCCTGAAGAACCTTGATGATCTCGGACAAGGCCATCATCTCGGATTTCATGATCGCCTTGACACGTTTCAGAAGCATTCGGACGCTAACCAGAGCAACCGGACCGACAACGAAGAAAAGTATCGACAAAAGCGGCTGCTGATAGACCATGACGATGATCAGGCCAACCAACGTCAGCAGGTCGCGCACAAAGCCGGTCACGATGACATCGACCAGCCGCCTGGCCGCCTGCGCACCCTGCGTGACCCGCATCAGCAACCCCGAGGATTCGTTGCGCGAGAAAAACCCGACACCCCGCTTGATCAGCTTGGCAAAAAGGCGCTCTTGCTGAACGGCGATAATCCGGTTCCCGGCCCGTGCAAGAAAGACGCCCTGCACATAGGATGCGACCGCTTTGCTAAGGAACAGCCCCATGACAGCGGCGGCAATCAAACCCACTTTTGACCGCATTTCCGGCTCGGTCATAGCGTTGACGATGTTCTCCATCATCCATGCGGTGCCCGCCGTCGTGCCCGCAACAACAACCATGGCGATCATCGAGATGCCGTAGAGCCAACCCTGGCTGCGGAGGCTTTCGAACAGCAAGCGTCCGATATGGCCGTTTTTCCATTTGGCCCAGGTTTTCTTGATCATATTACGTTCCAAAACCTTTAGCAGTTTCGATGCATGCCAGCTTTATGGTTTTACCGAAATCCCAATCTGTACCGCTAAGTATAGATCAGAAGTGATGATGTTAGTTATTCCTGACCACCCCAAGAATCCATAGGTTGAACGCAGATAATCAGGGCATTGTGTCGCCCCTGACATCAGGTCTTTAAGCTTTCGGCAATTTTTCTACTTAACATTATGTATCCAAGATATAATTTAAGGATGAGGGCACCGAAACCCTTTCATTATCTCGCCAAAGATAGGCGCATTATTGCCACTCGACATCCCCCAGAAAGATATACCCGGCCCCGTATATTGTCTTGATCAGGCGCGGATTCTTGGGGTCTTCGCCCAGTTTCGTGCGCAAACGCGAAATGCGCACATCCATCGCCCGGTCAAAGCTTTCGCCTGCCGCGCCACCCAATGCCTCTTGCATCTGGGCGCGACTGATCAGGCGTTTTGGGCTTTCCAGAAACAGGCGCAATACTTCGCCTTCCGCGTGGCTGAATGGTGTTTCCTGACCGGTGCCATCAATCAGAAAATACCTGTCGAAATAGGCTGTCCACCCGTTGAATCCGGCCACGTCAGACTGTGACATTTGAATGCGTGGCGCACGTAGCCTGGCACGGATGCGGGCAACCACTTCGGCCGGGTCGAACGGCTTGGTGATGTAATCGTCGGCACCAAGTTCCAGCCCCGTGACGCGATCCTGAACCTGCGCGCGCCCCGAGATAATGATCACCGCCGCGCCCTGTTCAAGCGCCAGACGGTGGACAAGGGCCAGGCCATCGGTGTCTGGCAGAGACAGGTCTACAAGGCAGACATCGGGTGTCACACGTTTTAACGCCGCTTCGAATTCCCGCGCGCGGGCAAAGCTTTGGGTGCGAAACCCGGCATCCTCCAGCGCATCGGTCAGAACACGTCTGATTTCGGGCTCATCATCGACAATGGTGACCAGGGGATCGGACATCAGGCGGCCTCGGCTTGGATGACGGCAGAAAGCTGCGCTTGGGTAAACGGTTTGCGCAGCACCGGAGCCAGCGTCAGCGCCTGCTGGTGCAGCGGGTCAGACAAGGGCAATGAGGTCATCAGAACGCGCGGCAGCGCCGGCTTGAGCTGTGCCAGCAGGTCCAGCCCGGTCCCCTGCCCCTCCAACCGAATGTCCGACAGCACAAGGGCGATGTCCTCAATATCGGCGGTCAGGGCCAGCGCCTCGTCGGCCGAGGTCGCTTCAATCACCGAAAATCCGATGTCTACCAGCATATCGCGGAACTGTCCCCGCAGGTCTTCATTGTCCTCGACCAGCAAAACAAGACCCTGCCGGACCGCGCGGGCCGGACGGTAAGGCAAGCGCATAGCCACGGTTGCACCGAGGGGGTTGTTACGCAGGCTCAGATCGCCGCCCGCCAGTTTCACGGTGTCGTAAACCATGGGCAGACCCAGCCCCGATCCCTGGCTGCCCTTGGTGGTGAAAAACGGGTTCAGCGCCTTTTCCAGGGCTTCTTTGGCAAACCCCGATCCAGTGTCTGAAACCGCGATCTCAACCCAGATATCACCAATCTTATGGGCGCTGATCGTGATCTGGCCCGTTGCACCACAGGCGTCACGCGCATTCAGCACCAAATTCAATAGCGCGTCCTGTACCATCCCTGGATCCAGCATCAGGGGTTTGTCGGGCAACGTATTGACCACGGACAGGCCTACGCCGCGCGGCAAAGAAGGCGAGGCGAGAATGCGCAAATCCTCCAGCAAGCCTTTCATATCGGTCGCCTTGGGCTGAAAGGTGCGGTTTCCGGTCATGTCCGCGATCCGGTTCAACAACTGACCCCCGCGCCGGGCTGTTTGTTGGGTTGCGGCCACCAGTTCGCGGGCCTCCTCAGGCAGGGTCATCTTGTCCAGACGCGACTGCATGCCCAGTATGATTGTCAGCAGGTTCGAGAAATCATGCGCGATCCCACTGGTCATCTGCGCCGCCATCGCCCTTCGCCGGGTCTGTTGCAAAGCAACGCGGGCCTGCGTTTCCTCGGTGATGTCAACAGACAGGACATACACCCCGCCCTCTCCATCGGATGAGAACGACACACGAAGACGGCGGGAATCCTGATCCTCGGTAAATTCGAATACCGAGGCTTCGCCATCATAAGCCTTCTGCAAATGCGGCTCGACCCGCGTAAAGGCCGAAGCCCCCAGCGCCTGAGAGATATGCATGCCCAGAATGTCCGAGGGCCGGCCCGGCATGACGGAACTGAGCCTGCGGTTCGAATAATCATACCGCCCGTTCCGGTCCAGATGGGCGATATGGGCCGGCATCATCTCGGTCGTCATGCGGGTGCGGGCTTCGATCTCGGTCAATTGGCGCTTGGCCTCTTCCAGCGCGGCATTGGCGGCTGCCAGTTGCCGGTTGGTGGCCGAAAGCTCTTCGGCGCGGTCCAGAAGCTGACCGGACAATTCCTCGGACCGGGCGCGCAGCAGGGCCTCGGCCTGTTTGGTGTTGGTGATGTCGGTATAGACCGAGACCCAGCCCCCTTTGGGCAGCGGCGCACCCTCGACCGAGATAACCCGGCCATCTGCGCGCAGACGTTCCATGTAGTGCGGCTCGAACGTCAGGGCCTGTTGCACCCGCAGGGCGACGATCTCATCGGCATCGGCATCCGTGCCATATTCGCCCCGTTCCGCCAGGTATCGGATTGTGTCCTTGAACAGCGCGCCCGGGCGGACCAGATCATCGGGCAGGTCAAACATCGTTTGGAACGGCCGGTTGCTGACCACAAGCCGCAACTTGCTGTCATAGATCGACAGCGCCTGTCCGATCAGGTTCAGACCGGCGGTTGTCATCTCTTTTACATGCTGTTCGGTTATGTCCAAAGGCGCCCTCTCTGCCCCATATGCCTAGCACCTGATCTGTCACAGGTGTAGAGGGCAAAGGCGCGACACATGGCAACCCGTACCGATCAATACCGGGGTTTCGACACCGGCCCCTGCGCGGTGATCGAATGCAGCGACAGGGTGTGATCCATGTTCCGCATTCGGTGGCGCAACATTTTGCGCCCCAGCCGGGCAAGATCGGTGGCATAATCGGGGTTGGCGGCGACGTTTTCCAGCTCACCCTTTCCCTGATGATCAAACAGAAGGGGCGGCAGGTCAGCGGCAAACTCGACCAGTGTAAAGCGGTCGTCACGCAGAATGCCCAGACACGAGTCGCTGTGGCCGGTTCCAAGTTCCTGTTGCCAGAGGCTTGGCCTTTCCGGTGAGCCAAAATCCAGCTCGCTGAACGAATAGCTGCGCCAATCGTCGGGGGGGTTCCCTTGCAACAAGGGGATCAATGAGCGGCCATCCATGGCATTCGGGATCGCAATCCCGGCCCAGTCCAGAATTGTGGGGGTGATGTCGATCGACTCGGTCGGGGCCGAGATCACCGCGCCCGCCCTGTCCTGATTGCCGGGCATGCGGATCATCAGCGGCGTGTGATAGGCGGCGTCATAGACCGACATTTTGCCCCATATGTGATGGTCGCCCAGCATCTCTCCGTGATCTGCGGTGATGACAAGCAGGGTGTCATCATACTGGCCGCTGTCTTTCAGGAATTGCACAACCCGACCCACGTGATGATCCACTTCGGTCGCCAGCCCCAAATAGATCGCGCGCAAGGTACGCAGATTTTCCGGCGTGGGTTCGACCTGATCAAACCCTTCCACAAAACCCGACGCGGTTTGCTTATCCATTGCGGGCCCATGAAACGGATGCTGCGCGCGTTCTTCTGCGGCCTGTTCAAAGGCGGTTGGCAGAGGCAGACCCGCAGGATCGTACATATCGTTATAGGGGGCCGGGGCCACCAGCGGGGGGTGCGGCCGGATATAGGTCAGATGGGCAAACCAGTTCTGATCCGTGAAGGCAGCCATGCTGTTCAGGAACGCATCGGTCAGAAACGCGGTATCGCTGTCTTCGGCGCGGTAGAGGGCGGGATCGTTCAGCCGGGGCGTTGCCCCCGTTGGCGAGACCGGTTTGAAGACATCCCAGTATTCGCCAAACTCATAACCCTGCCGCATCAGGTGGGACCGCCAGGGATAGGATTCCTCAAGCCGCATCTCGACAACCTCGTGAAACCCGGCCATCGGAGATTCATAGGATTTCAGGATCGGATCACCCGCATCATAGGCGCGCGGGTCGGCAGAGGTGTCCGTGTACCCGAACAGCATCGGCAGATAACCGGCCTTGCGCATCTCGCTGGCGATGGTCGGCGCATCGTGGCGCAAAGGCGTGCCGTTCCGAACAGACCTGTGATTCATCGCATATTGGCCGGTCAGAATCGACGCGCGCGACGGCCCGCAGGGATTGGTGACCGAGAAATGCCGATCGAACGTCACCGCCTCGGACATAAAGGCCCGCAGGTTCGGCAGATCGACATGGTCCGCCAAAGCCCCTTTCAGGCAATCGGCCCGTAATTGATCAATGATGATAAACAGAACATTTCCGGGCTTTTGCATATGATCGACCCTGATTTCAGAAAACCGTTTCTGCTGCGATCTTTGGCCTGCTTTGTGCGTTCGGGCAACCTTTTCATAGTGTCGCATTGTAAGCGCCGATCACAGTGTAACACCCGGAAAACGCTGGAATGATTATGGTAGACCATCGAATATCCGGCTGGCGAACCCAATTTGTCACACCACCGCTATTGTACGCGGGCAATTTCCCGGCAATCTGCAAAAACCCGTTGCAGCGCAACGCGGTTTCCCCTCACATACGGCCATGACGCAGCCCATGATACACCCGGATGATGACGCAAACGGCCTTTGCCTGCGCATTTCGGGCGAGATGCTGACGCAGTCTCTGGAACGTGTCGAGCACGCCTTTGCCAGCGTGCAGCCCAAAGGCGGGACTGTCACGCTCGACCTGTCAGAGGTCGAAGCAATGGACACTGGTGGTGCATGGCTGGTGGCCGATCTGGCACAGCGGGCGCGGGCTGCAGGGGCCGAGGTGCAGTTCAAAGGGTTGAACCCGGCGCAATCTGCCCTGTTGGACACCGTGTCGCGCAACATTCCCGAGGACCCCGGAACCCCGGCCGAACCCCGCAGCTTTGTGGATTGGGTCGCCAGTGTCGGCGCCCGTACGGTTGGCGGCTGGAAGGACACGCTGTCCATCCTTGGGTTTTTGGGGCTGACATTGCACCGGCTGGGCCGGACCATCGTGATGCCATGGCGGCTGCGTAAGGCGGCACTGGTCTCTCAGATGGAAGAGGTGGGGTTCAAAGCCATTCCGATTGTCGCCCTGATGGGGTTCCTGATCGGTGTCGTTCTGGCCTTTCAGGGGGCCACTCAGCTGAAACAGTTCGGGGCCGAGATTTTTGTGGTCGAGCTGATTTCGATCTCAGTACTGCGCGAGCTAGGGATTTTGCTGACAGCGATCATCGTTGCGGGCCGGTCCGGGTCGGCCTTTACGGCCTCGATCGGGTCGATGAAGGTGCAGGAAGAGATCGACGCCATGCGCACGCTGGGTCTGGACCCGGTTGAGGTGCTGGTAATCCCGCGCGTCGTGGCCTTGTTGATCATGCTGCCTATCCTTGGGTTTATCGCCGACATGTCCGCCCTGATCGGTGGCGGTCTGATGAGCTGGATCGATCTGGACATCAGCCCCGGCATGTTCGTCACCCGCCTGAAGGAAAGCACGGGGATCTGGCATTTTGCCATTGGCATGATCAAAGCCCCCTTCTTTGCGCTGGTGATTGGCGTGATCGCCTGTTGGCAGGCGATGCAAGTCAAAGGCTCGGCCCAGAGCGTGGGCCAAAGAACCACGGCCTCGGTTGTGCAGGCGATTTTCATGGTGATCGCGCTGGATGCGCTGTTCTCGATCTTCTTCTCGGTGCTGGAGGTCTGACATGGACGGAACCGTGCTGGAACAGACCGCAGACACCGCCGCGCAACGCGAGGCGGTGATCCGCGTGCGCAACCTGACCAACCAGTTTGGACCGCAGGTGGTGCACCAGAACCTCAACCTTGATGTTTGGAGGGGTGAGGTGCTGGGCATCGTGGGCGGCTCGGGCACCGGAAAATCGGTCCTGCTGCGGACGATTGTGGGGCTGAACAAACCCGCTGCCGGCAGTATCGAAGTGCTGGGCGTCGATGTGCTCAACGGCCCCGAGGAAGAACGACGGCGCATCGAAAAACGCTGGGGCGTTGCGTTTCAGGACGGAGCGCTGTTTTCGTCGCTGACGGTGTTGCAGAACGTCATGGCCCCGCTGCGCGAACATACCGGCATCAGCGAAAAACTGATGTGCGCCTTGGGCAGTCTCAAGATCAGCCTTGTGGGCCTGCCACAGCTGAGTTGTGGCAAGTTCCCCTCGGAACTGTCGGGAGGCATGCGCAAGCGTGCCGCGCTGGCCCGCGCGCTGGCACTGGACCCCGAGATCGTGTTTCTGGACGAACCTACCGCCGGTTTGGATCCGATCGGCGCAGCGGCCTATGACGACCTGATCGGTGAGCTGCAGCAGGCCCTGGGTCTGACCGTGTTCATGGTCACGCATGACCTGGATAGCCTTTACGCCATTTGCGACCGGGTCGCAGTGCTTGCAGAAAAACGCGTTCTGGTTGAAGGACCGATTGAAGAAATGACCAAAGTCGATCATCCTTGGGTGCAGGAATACTTCACCGGCCCCCGGGCGCGTGCGGCGCAAGAGAAGGGGTAAGACAGGTAGAGGCCATGGAAACCCGAGCAAACTATATCCTGATCGGCGCATTCACCCTTGCGGGTATTCTGGGTGTGTTCGGCTTTTTCCTCTGGCTCGCGAAATTCGAAGTGTCGCGCCAATACGCCTATTACGATGTTTTGTTCGACAATGTGTCTGGCCTGTCGGCGGCGGCCGGTGTCAGCTATAACGGCCTGCCCGTTGGGCAGGTCATCTCGCTGACTCTGGATGACGATGACCCGTCCAAGGTGCGGGTAAAGATTGAGGTCGACGCCGACATTCCCGTGACCGAAGACACCATCGCCCAGTTGCAATCGCTGGGCGTCACAGGCGTCAGCTATGTCGAATTGTCGGGCGGGTCCTCCAGCGGAAAGCGTCTGGAACAGAACAGCGTGATCAAAAGCAAACGCAGCACAATCCAGTCCCTGTTCGAAGGTGCACCGAAAGTGCTGGATGAGGCGGTCACGCTGCTGCAAAACCTCAACGCGGTTGTGGACGATAAGAACCGACAGGCTGTCAGTGACATTCTGGACAACGTCGCCTCGGCCTCGGGCAAGCTGAACAAAACACTTACGGATTTTGAGAACCTCTCGACGGATTTGGGGGGGGCCGCCAAAAAACTGGGCGATTTCACCGATCGTCTGGATCAGTTGGCGGATACAGCGGAAACGACACTGACCACCGGCACCGATACGCTGAAAAGCGTAAAGACAGCCTCAGAGGCCGCAACAACGGCACTGAACAGCGCCAATACCACCATTGAAACAGCAGAACGCGTCATTCAGCAGGACATCCGCCCCGTGATCGACAAGGTGGGGACTTTGGCAGACAATCTGAATAGCCTGTCCGGTGAGGCGGATGTGGCAATTGCCACAATTTCCGAGACGTTCCTGAACGCCAACAAGACGCTCGGCTCGATCACCGGCGCGATGGAGACCGCCAAGGGCACGCTAACCTCGGCTGAACGCGCGTTTGACTCGGCCAACAAGGTGATCAACGAAGATATCGGCGCGGTGATGAATGACATTCGCACCGCCGCAAATGAGGTATCTTCGACCGTCAAGAACGTCACGGCCCGGATTGACGACATCTCGGCTGATATTCTCAACGCATCCAAGTCAGCCTCGGAACTGCTGGGAACCATCGACGGGATCGTGCAGGATAACCGCCGGCAAATGTCGGATTTCCTGCGTGTGGGTCTGCCGCAATTCGTCCGGTTCATCGAAGAATCCCAACGTCTTGTCATCAGTCTGGACCGGCTGGTCGACAAGGTCGAACGTGATCCCGCGCGCTTCCTACTTGGAACGCAAGCATCGGAGTTTCGCCAATGATCAGGTTTTTTCTTTTGGGTCTCGCCCTGGCAACCTTGGGGGGCTGTGCGGGTCTGGGAACGCTGCGGCAGGCCTCCAAGCCGAACGACCTGTATCTTTTGACACCGAAAAGTACGTTTTCCTCGTCACTGCCGCAGGTCAAAAAGCAGATCGTCGTGCAAGAGCCGACGGCGACAGCCGCGGTGAACACCGACCAGATCGCCATTCAGCCCACACCATTGCAGGTTCAGTACCTGCCCCGCGCCCGCTGGGTGGACCGGGCGCCGTTGATCGTTCAGGCCCTGATGGTGGAAAGCTATGAAAACAGCGGCAAAGTAGCGGCCGTCGGGCGCTCAACGGTCGGGCTGCGTGCAGACTATGTGATCGCCCCGGATTTGCGAGAATTTCAGGGCCAATTGATCAGCGATGAGAACGGCAACCAGACCATCCGTGTCGAGGTGCGGATCAACATCAAGATTATCGATGAGTTCGAAGACAAGATCATCGCCTCGGATTCCTTCCGCGAATATGTCATCTCTCCCAGCGACCAAACGCCCGATTTGGTCAATGCTTTTGATGAGGCCCTGGGCAGAACAATGCGCGACTCGGTCGAGTGGAGTATCCGCAAGATCAACACCCATGCGGCGAACAACCCACGCCAATTCTGACCTTGGCCTGCCCGTCACCTCATCAGAAATGCGTGGCCGAGGCCATTTTCCAATCGGCCGCAAACGCCTCGGGCACCGTGTCGGACAGCAAAGCGCCGGTGTCGATTAAGGTGTAAAGCTCGGCATACGACCATTCCCGCTCATCCGCCGTACGGCGGCGGATATCGCCCGGATGCAGTTCTGCCACTTTTTCTTTACCCATTGCGCCCAAAAGCTCGCGAAAGCTTTCCAATGTCGCGTCATGATAGCGATGCACGCGTTTGCGTTTTTGCGGCACATTCACCGCGCGGCCCCTTATCGGGTCCTGGGTTGCCACGCCTGAGGGGCACCGGTTTGTGTTGCAATGCAGGGCCTGGATGCAGCCCACGGCAAACATCATCGCACGCGCGGCGTTGCACATATCGGCCCCCAGCGCGAATTTCTCGACCAGATCATACCCTGTGGCCACTTTACCCGAACAAATCACCCGGATTTTGCCGCGCAGCCCAACACCGCGCAGGCAGTTGTTCACAAAGATCAGCGCCTCGTTCAATGGCATGCCCAGACGGTTGGTGAATTCAACGGGGGCCGCGCCAGTGCCGCCCTCGGCCCCATCGATGGTGATGAAATCCGGCAGAATACCCGTCTCCAGCATTGCCTTGCAGATCGCCATAAACTCGGACGGTCTGCCGATGCAGAGCTTGAAACCAACGGGTTTGCCCTCCGACATCTCACGCAGGTGCTGAACGAAATGCAACAGCCCCGTTGGTCCTTCAAAGGCAGAATGAACGGGCGGAGAGATCACGTCCTGATGTTCGGGAACACCGCGGATTTCGGCGATTTCCTTGTCGACCTTTGCAGCAGGCAGCACGCCGCCATGGGACGGCTTTGCCCCCTGGGACAGTTTGATCTCAATCGCTTTGACCACGTCCTTTTTGGCCTTTTCAGCGAACTTGTCCTTGTCGAACCCGCCCTCAGACGTACGGCAGCCAAAATACCCGGTGCCGATCTGCCAGATGATGTCGCCCCCCTCGGCCAGATGGTGCGGCGAAAGCCCGCCTTCGCCTGTGTTGTGGGCAAAGCCGCCATCCTTGGCCCCGCCATTCAGCGCCCGGATGGCATTTGCACTCAGCGCACCGAAACTCATGGCGGATACGTTCAGGCGGGACGCATTGTAAGGCTGTGTGCATTGCGGACCGCCGAGCATGATACGCTCTTCGCTTTCGTCGACATCCTTGGGCGCCAGCGAGTGATTGGCCCGGTGATAGCCCACCGTATGAATATCGTATTGGGTACCAAAGGCCTGCGTATCCACCTGCCCTTTGGCACGTGAATAAACAAGGCTGCGCACGATCCGGTTATAGGGCCGCCCATTTTCATTGGTTTCCACGAAATACTGTCGGATTTCGGGGCTGACGAATTCCAGCATATAGCGGAAATGGCCCAGAACCGGATAATTGTTCAGCACGTTATGCTTGGTGGTCAGCATGTCATAAAGGCCGATCACCGCATAGGGGATCAGGATGAACAACAGCCAATGCGCGGGTGACCAGAAGAACCCCAAAAGCAAGACCACAGGCAAGCAAATGCAACTGAGAAAGTAGTAGAGTCTGCGTACAACCATTTCGTGCTCTCCCAATGTTGCGCCAAACCAGCTTGGTGCAAGGGTGGATCAGTTCAGCGTTTGATTGCAAGCGTTTGTGCTGTGCCTCACGCAATTGGGCGGGGTCGTGAGAATAGGTCTGAATCTGGCGGCTGTTGATCCGGCGGGCGGCAAAATGTATGCCAAAACAAAGGCGAAGCAGGACAGGATGATTGGCCGTGACACAGACCCGACCCTCTGTCCGCACCACAGTGTTAATGTTCGTTGCCGTTTTTGCGGGTGGCGCTGCGGGGTCGCTGCTGCGCGAGGCGTTCTCGGCGCAAATACCTGGCGCCGCGGTGCTGACGGCCACGTTCGGTATCAATGTCATCGCCTGTTTCGTCCTGGGATGGTTGTATGCGATACGTCACCGGGTGCATGCCCATGTACTGCATCTTGGGGCCGTCGGATTCTGCGGAGGGTTGTCCACCTTTTCATCCTTTGTTGCCGAACTGGACCGAATGGCCCAGACGCATCTCTGGACAGCAATCTCTGCCGCCACCGCAGAGATCATCGCGGGTCTGGCTGCGGCTGTCTTGGGTGAGGCTATCGGGCGCCGCCTGCACCGGGAAAGGTCCGCAGAATGAGCGATCTTTACCTGCACGCCATGTTCGGTCTGGGCGGCGGTCTGGGCGCGGTGCTGAGGCATTGGATCGCCCTGCGGGTTCATCACAGCCTGCCCTTTGCCACCCTGATCGTGAATGTTCTGGGCAGCCTGCTATTAGGGCTATGGATCGGGTATCTTGGTGGCGCCGTGGACCTGACTGCGCAGGAGCAGCGTCTGGTCTTTGGATTTTGCGGCGGGTTCACCACGTTTTCCAGCTTTGCCTACCAGTCGTTAGAGTTGCAGCGCGAACGAACGATCCTGTTTGCGGCGGGGAACATCCTGCTTAGTTTGGGTTTGTGCTGGCTGGCGTATTGGGCGGGGTTGGTTCTGACCCGCCTATAGACCGGCGCTGGGGCCTTGATCGGCTTAGCGTTCGCGAACAGTCGCAGGCGTTACATCGGATAAGTGTGCATCCGCACCGCCAGATTGCCCATGATCCAAACCGTTCCCAGAATGATGATGAGGATCACCAGAGTGGAAAACAGCACCAGATCCAGGTCCTCACGGCTGCTGCGACGGCGGTCGATATGCAGGAAATAGACCAGCTGCACGATCAGCTGCGCCAAACCCAGTAAGGCGATTGACAGGTAGACGCCCTTGGTCTGGAGCCCAAAGACATAGGCAATGGTAAACACGGCCGCCGTCAGTAACAGAGAGCCGCCATAGCCGACGATATACCGCCGACGCTCGCGCCGGTGCATCTCGCTGCGGTTATCCATAGGTCAGACCTCCGAAATACACGATGGTTATGATGCCGATCCAGATCAGGTCAAGAAAGTGCCAGAACAGCGCCAACCGGATCACGCGCGACATCAGCAGATCGGTCAAACCGAAAAGACGCAGCTGGATGCCAAGAACAATCAACCACAAACAGCCCGCCGCCACATGCAACCCGTGCAGGGGAACAAGGCCGTAAAAGGCAGACAGAAACCCGCTGCGCTGAGGAATGCCGCCTTTTTCCGCCATCGCCATGAAGTCGCGGATTTCCAACACCAGAAAGCTGAGACCCAGAACCAGAGTGACCCCGAACCACAACACGATCCGCCTGCGCGGCAGGTTGTATTTCAGCGCCAGCATGGCCAGACCCACCGTCAGGCTGCTGGTCAGCAGGATCAGGGTTTGGGCAAAGATACTGTGCAGATCGAACAGCTCATGCGGGCCCGGCCCGCCCGCCTGCGCGTCGATCATGGTGATGTAGATGGCAAACATCAGGCCGAAATAGACCAGATCGCTCATCAGGAAGACCCAGAAGCCAAAGGTCACAACCTCGGTCGCTTTATGCGCGCTGGCGTGACGGCGGCCAAGATTGATCCCCGGATAGCTATGTGTCGGCGCGCGTTTCATGTCGCCGCCTCCAGATCGGGGCGGGCCAGTCCGCGGTTTTCGGGCGCGGTCTCAGAGTCGCGGTCGACGGGCGTTGCGCTGTGCACCAGATCGAGCCACGCCTCATGCCGTTTGCGCACCTCGGCGGCCGGGATCACCTCTTCGGTATCCAGCCGGAAGGTCCACAGGATAAAGGCCAGCAGCATCAGCGCGGTTGTCAGTGCCGCCAGCCACCAGATCCACCAGACCAGTGCGAACATCCATACCCCGCTGAGAACGCACAGGATGAACCCGATCCCGGTGTTGCGGGGCATCGAAATATCCTCGTATTCCTCGGGTCTCGGATAGGCCTCCCCCCTCTCTTTCGCGGCGGCGAAATCGTCGCGTTCGGTGATCTGAGGGATAATGGCAAAGTTATAAGGCGGCGGCGGGGCAGGCGTAGACCATTCCAGCGTACGTGCATCCCAAGGGTCGCCCACCGGCACACGGGTTTTGTCTCTGTCTCGGATACTGACCCAAAGCTGAAAGACCACCGACAACAGCGCGCAAAGGATCACAAGTGCGCCCACCACGGCCACGATCATATAGGGGTGGAAACTGGGGTCCTCCCAACTGAAAGACCGGCGCGGCATCCCCATCAGCCCAACAAAGTAAAGCGGCAGGAAGGTCAGCATGAAGCCCACGGTCCAGAGCACGACGCTGATCCGGCCCCAAGTTTCGTTCAGGCGAAAACCGAAGGCTTTGGGGAACCAGTAATTATACCCGGCGAGCAGGCCAAACAGCACACCGGGCAGCAGAACGTTGTGGAAATGGGCCACAAGAAACAGGGTGTTGTGCACCTGATAGTCCACTGTGGGGTTGGCCAGGATCACACCGGACAAGCCGCCGATGACGAACAGCATCAGAAACGCCAGCCCGTACAACATCGGAACAGAAAACCGGATGCGCCCCCGATACAGCGTGGCCATCCAGTCATAGACCTTCACCCCGGTCGGAATCGCGATCAGCATGGTGGCGACCCCAAACACCGCATTGATCAGTGCGCTTTGCCCCATGGTAAAGAAATGGTGCAGCCAGACGGTGAAGGACAACACCGCAATGCACATGGTCGCAATCACCAACGAGGTATAGCCATACAGCCGCTTGGCCGAAAACGTGGCGAAAACCTCGGAATAGATGCCATAGGCGGGCAGCACCAGCAAATAGACCTCGGGGTGGCCGAACAGCCAGAACAGGTTGGCATAGTTCATCATGTTGCCACCAAGGTCGTTGGTGAAGAAATGAAAATCCAGATAGCGGTCCGCTGCCAGCATCAGCGCGGCAACGCCCAGAGGCGGCATCGCAAAAACAATCAGGATCGAGCTGCTGATGATCGTCCAGCAATACATCGGCAACCGCATGAAACCCATGCCTGGTGCCCTCAGCTTGTAGATCGTAACGGCAAAGTTGATCCCCGTCAGCGTGGTGCCGATGCCCGAGACAACAATAGCCCAGATCCAGTAATCCGGCCCCACACCAGGATTAAAGGCCGCCCCGGTATAGGGCGGGTACGCGGTCCAGCCTCCGGTCGAAAACTCACCCACCACAAGCGAGACCATCAGCATCATACCGGCTGAAACGGTCAGGCCGAGGCTGATCTGGTTCATCACCGGAAAGGCCACATCCCGCGCGCCGATCATCAGCGGGATCAGATAGTTTGCGATGCCAAATACAAACGGCACCGCCACGAAAAAGATCATGATCGTGCCATGGGTGCTGAAAAGCTCGGCAAAATGCTCGGCCTCAAGAAAGCCGTCCCCCGGCCCCGCCGCCTGTTGCGCGCGCATCACCACGCCTTCCAGCACGCCGCGCGCCAGCATGACGATGGCAAAGACAATATACATGATACCGATTTTCTTGTGATCCGCGCTGGTCAGCCAGTCACGCCAAAGCGGCCCCCACAGACGAAACCATGTCAGCAAGCCCACAACCACTACTGCCCCAAGGATCAGGATACCCCCGGCGGCATTGGCTACGATCTCATTGGCGTTGGGGGACTGGATCAGCCCGACAATCGGCAGCGCGTCCCAGCTCAGGCGGCCAAAGAAACCGGTATCGGTCATTGCTGCGCCTCCTGACCAAATGTGGCCGTGCCCGGTTGCTGTTCGACCGGCAGGGGTTGCCCACCATGATACCGGTGCAGGATCGAGTGGAACAGGTCACTGCCCTCCAACGTAAAGTACAGCGCGTTCAGCGGCATGAGTTCCGTCCCAAGCGCGGCCTGCACCTCATCGCGGTCCGTGCGCATGGCAAGCGTCCGGTAGGTCTGGTCCGTCAAGGGGATGCCATGGGCGCGGACGCTTTCGACCCAGGCGTCGAAATCCTGCGGCTGCATGGCCTGGGTCAGGAATTTCTGCTTGGTAAAGCCGCGCCCGTTATATTGCGTGTTCTCGCCCTGCATCGTTTTGGGCGTATCCGCCACCAAATGCAGCTTGGTTGTCATTCCGGGCATCGCATAGATTTGCCCGGCCAACGCCGGGATCATGAAAGACTGCATGACAGTATCCGTGGTCAGCGTCATCGCAACCTGTTGATTGACCGGAATCCCAAACTCTCCAACGGTGGCGATGCCGTGGTCGGGGTAGATGAACAGCCATTTCCAATCCAGACCCACAACCTGAACGTTCAGGGCCGGGGTCTGACCGAAATCGGCGGTATAGGGGTCCAGCCTGTGCGTGGCTTTCCACAGGTAGAACGACAGGATCGCCACGATCAGGACGGGCACGCCCCACATCGCAAACTCTAACCTTGGGGAGAAGTCCCATTTAGGCCGATATGCAGCCCTGCTGCTTTTGCGCCGCCGATAGCGCCAGGCAATCAGCGGCACCAAAAGCAGAACGGGCAGAACAGCAACCATGATCAACAGGGTCGCGCGCAGCAAATGGGTCCTTTGGATCGCCGCAATGGGCCCTTGCGGGTCCATGAAGCTGTCGCTTGCCCCTGCCATCTGTGTCCAAGCAGCGATTGTCGCACCTGCAAGCAACGCCACTGAAGGTCTGAATAAGACCACGCCTGATTGTCCTCTTCCGCCTTCTTCACGGTCAACTATCGGCAGAGTCTCGACTTTTCACAAGGGTTTTTCGGGGCACCTTCCAATGCATCTCACAGCCTTTACGCATGTCGGTGCAATGGTGCAATCAAAAGCATCGGAGCGCGATTGTTGACTTCGCAAGCTGGACCGGCGACATATTTTCATGATGCGTTGGATCCTCTTTGCCCTGAGCCTTTGCTGCTTGTCCCCCGGTGCCCATGCGCAGGACCGTGATGCGGTCGAGCGTCAGTTTCAGGTATGGCTGCAAAACACGGTCTGGCCTCAGGCCAGAGCCAAGGGCGTTTCGCGCGCAACGATGAACCGGGCCTTTGATGGTGTGACGCTGAACTGGAAACTGCCCGATCTCGTACCGCCGGGCACGTCATCCCAAGTGCCAAAGCGGCAGAAACAGGCGGAATTCGGCGCGCCGGGCCGATATTTCAACGCGGGCTCCGTTCAGGGGGCGACCTCGGTCGGACGACAGATGGCGCGACGCCATGCGGCCACCCTGGCGCAGGTCGAAGCGCAAACGGGTGTCCCCGGCCGTATCATTCTGGCGATATGGGGGCGTGAGAGCGGATACGGACAGGTGCCCATTCGCCACAACGCCTTTCAGGTTTTGGGCACCAAAGGGTTCATGAGCACCCGCGCGCCATATTTCACCGATGAACTGATCGCCGCCTTGCAAATCGCCGAGGCCGGACATGCCCCGCCCGGTAAGATGAAAAGCAGCTGGGCCGGGGCTTTGGGGCAGCCGCAATTCATGCCCTCGAACTACTTGACCTATGCAACTGACGGCAATGGCGACGGCGCAGCTGACATTTGGGGATCGCCTGAGGATACCATCGCCTCAATCGGGCATTTCCTGTCGCAACACGGCTGGGTAACCGGTCGCGATTGGGGGTTTGAGGTGCAGGTCCCGGCATCGGTGTCCTGCGCGCTGGAGGGGCCGGATCAAGGCAGGCCAATACAGGACTGGGTTGCGATGGGTGTGCAACGGGTATCGGGCAGGCCATTTCCGAAACACGAATTGTCCGGGACGGGCTTCCTGATGATGCCCGCCGGGCGGCACGGACCAGCTTTCATCGTCACGCCAAATTTCTACGTCCTGAAAGATTACAACAAAAGCGATCTCTATGCGTTGTTCGTCGGCCATGTCGGCGACCGTATTCAATATGGCGTCGGTGATTTCTCTGCCTCTTGGGAGAGTGTCGGCACTTTGTACCGGTCCGATATAGCCCGGATGCAACGGGCATTGGAAAAGCAGGGACATGATGTTGGCGGAGCCGACGGCTTGCCGGGTTACAAAACCCGTCGATCGATCGGACGCTGGCAACAGGGCACGGGCCAGACACCAACCTGTTTCCCCAAAAGCGGAATGAGAAGCGTTCTGAAATAACGGCGATTCGCCCCTGCCCTTGCGTCATCTTGACGGCCAAGACCGCCCCAAGGGGTCAAGCGCTAGATGCAACCTTCACGAAAGTGTCAAGAAGTCCGCCAGTTTCATTATTATATTTCGGCAGACCCGATGTTTCATTCACAATTCGCCAGTTGCCCGCCAATATCCAGGCAAAGGCTTTAACCTTTTTTGAAATAATGCCACCTTCGGCGTCAGTGAAAGGCAACTTTCGCAAATCATTCCCGACTGCAAACGGAAAGACTGCGACGCGGTGTTCATTGCGATCTGGCAAAGCAACATTCGAAACTATCCCGGTCTCGCTCTGGGTCGGACAAACATGGTGACCAGCCGTCATCCTGAACGGATGCGCGTGGGTAACCTTTAGAAATGGGAGTTCCATAATATGAACAAATACATTCGAACATCGCTGGCGGGGCTATTGGCCTCAACCATGATTACCGGTGCCGCATTTGCCGCCGGCACGCATCCCGAAACCGGCGAGGCACTGGCGGATGACCAGACATTTATTTATCGCCTGCTGGATGAAACTACGTCTTTTGATCCGCAGATCGTTGAGGATGTGGACGGGTCCGACATCGTGCGAGACCTGTTCGAAGGTCTGATGAACCAGGATGCAGACGGCAATCTGGTGCCGGGTGTGGCAACTGGCTATACCGTGAATGACGGCAAAGACGTCTACACTTTCACCCTGCGTGACGATGCCAAATGGTCGAATGGCGACCCGGTGACAGCAGGCGATTTTGTCTTCGCGTGGAAGCGCGCCGTCGATCCCGAACTGTCCTCGCCCTACGCATGGTTCATGGAGCTGATGTCGATCGAGAACGCCTCGGCCATCATCGCAGGCGAAAAACCGGTGGATGAGCTGGGCGTGACCGCCATCGACGATCACACGCTCGAGGTCAAGCTGAGCACCCCCCTGCCCTATTTCCCGCAGATGACCACGCACACCACGACCTTCCCTGCCCCGCAGAAGGTCATCGAAGAGTTCGGCAACGCCTGGACCAAGCCGGAAAACATCGTCTCGAACGGCGCCTATGTTCTGACCGAGCATCTGCCGCAGGAACGCTCGACCCGCGAGCGCAACGAGATGTACTGGGACAACGACAACACCATCCTCGACAAGGTCGTGGCGCTGGTGATCAACGATGAAAACGTGGCCCTGACCCGCTATCTGGCAGGTGAGCTGGACCGCACCGATGTGCCCGCCGGTCAGTTCCCGCGCCTGCAGCAAGAACACCCGGACGAGGCCATCAGCTTCCCCCGTCTGTGCAACTACTATTACACGTTCAACGTGTCCGAGGGCGGCCCCGAAGCCTTCAAGGACCCCAATGTCCGTCAGGCGCTGTCGCTGGCCGTAGACCGCGCGATCATCACCGAAAAGGTTATGGCAGGCGGTCAGCCGCAAGCTTACACCTTTGCCCCCGAAGCCACCGCAAACTTCACCGTGCCCGAAGTGGAAATGGCATCGATGAGCCAGCCCGAGCGCGATGAGCTGGCCAAGGAACTGCTGGCCGAGGCAGGCTATGGCCCCGACAATCCGCTGAGCTTTGAGATGGTCTACAACACCTCGGAGGCGCACAAGAAGGTCGCCGTGGCGCTGAGCCAGATGTGGAAGCAGAAACTGGGCGTCAACGCCAACCTCGCCAACATGGAATGGAAGGTTTTCCTGGAAGAGCGCGGCAACCAGAACTTCGATCTGGCCCGTGGCGCATGGTGCGGCGACTATAACGAAGCGTCCACGTTCCTGGATCTGCTTCAGTCAGACTCCGGCTACAACGATGGCAAATTCGCCAATGCACGCGTCGATGAGCTGCTGGCCGAGGCCAAAACCTCGGACGATCCGGCCCCTCTGTACACCGAGGTTGAACGGATCATTGCACAGGAAACACCTGTTATTCCGATCTACCACTATGCGGGCGTCTACATGATGGACACCGATGTCGGAAACTGGCCGATCAATAACGTCGAGCAGAACTGGTACTCGAAAGACCTCTACAAACGCGCCGAGTAATCGTCTTTGAACCACGCCCTGTCCCGGTCACATCCGGGGCAGGGCCAATAAACACGGGGGCATGAAATGCTTGCCTATAGTTTGCGGCGGCTGTTGGTCGCCATTCCGACGATCCTGTTGCTGATCGTCGCCTGTTTCTTTTTGATGCACACTGCGCCCGGCGGGCCTTTCACCTCGGAACGGCCCTTGCCGCCGGCGGTGCTGGCCAATATCGAGGCGCGCTACGGGCTGGACCAGCCGCTGTGGAAGCAGTTGTGGGATTACCTCTACAACATCGTTGTGCATTTCGACTTTGGCCCGTCCTTCAAGTTCAAGGATAGGGACGTCAATGACATCATCGCGCAGGGATTTCCGATCTCGCTGACCTATGGCTCGCTGTCGTTTCTGGTGGCGACCGCGATTGGTGTAGGTCTTGGGATCGCGGCTGCGATCAAACACAATACATGGATCGACTATTTCGCCGTGGGTCTGGGGATCGCGGCGCAGGCGCTGCCGAACTTCATCATGGGTCCGATCCTGATCCTGACCTTTACCTTGTGGCTGGGATGGCTGCCGGGTGGCGGCTGGAACGGGGGTCAATGGCAATACCTGATCATGCCCGTCATCGCGTTGGCAACGTCCTATATGGGGTCCATCGCGCGGATCACCCGGTCATCGATGCTGGAGGTTCTGAATTCGAACTTCATCCGCACCGCCCGTGCCAAGGGTCTGCCGACCAGAACCGTGATCTGGCGTCATGCGTTGAAACCGACGCTGTTGCCCGTCGTCTCGTATCTGGGTCCGGTCTTTGTCTATGTGCTGACCGGATCGGTGTTTGTGGACATCTATTTCTCGACCGGAGGGCTTGGGCAATCCTACGTAAGCTCTGCCCTGTCGCGCGACTATGCGGTGTTGTTGGGTGTCACCATCCTGTACGGCGCGCTGACCGTGATCGTGAACCTTCTGACCGACCTGGCCTATGCCTGGTTCGACCCGAAAATCCGGTACTAAGAGGGCAGGCAAATGCTAGGAAAATCACAAAAAGCCGCCCAATTGGCCGAAGATGTCACGGACTACACGGTCATTCAGGGGCGCTCGCTCTGGCAAGACGCACGGATGCGTTTTGTGCGCAACAAGGCCGCGATGGCCAGCGTTTTCATACTGGGTCTGATCGTGCTGTTCACGATCATCGGGCCGTATTTCGCGGTCTGGAGCAACGAGGAAATCGACTGGAACGTCATGGGCGACGTGCGGGGCATGGGTATGCCCTCAATCGAAACCGGACACTTTTTCGGGGTCGATGATCTGGGGCGCGACCTCTACAGCCGCGTCATTCAGGCCACAACGACCTCACTTCTGGTGGGTCTGATCGGGGCGGCCACCGCGCTGATCGTGGGCACCTGTTATGGCATCGCTGCGGGTTACATCGGCGGTCGGGTCGACAGCACCATGATGCGCTTTGTCGACATCATGCTGGCCATTCCGGCAACCCTGATCATCATCCTGTTGCTGGTCGTGGCCGGGCGGTCGTTCTTTATGCTGTTCATCGCCCTTGGTGCGGTGGGCTGGCTGACCATGGCGCGGATCGTGCGGGGACAGACACTGACCCTGAAGAACCGCGAATTCATCGAAGCTGCACGGGCAGCAGGTGTCAGCGAATTCACCATCATGTATCGCCACATTCTGCCGAACCTGCTGGGCGTGGTGATCGTCTATGCCTCGCTCTTGGTGCCCGAGATGATCCTGACCGAAAGCTTTATCTCGTTCCTGGGGCTGGGCATTTCTGAACCCTATACATCCTTGGGGCGTCTGATCGCCGAAGGGGCGGGCACGATGGCCTATGGCACCCTGTGGCAATTGATGTACCCGCTGGCATTCTATGTCGCCATCATCATCTCGATGTTCTTCATCGGTGATGGTTTGCGTGACGCTCTGGACCCGAAGGATCGCTGATATGAGCCTGTTTTCCATAAAAGACCTGAGCGTCCAGTTCGACACACCCGATGGCGTGGTCGAGGCCGTCAAAGGCATCAGTTTCGACATCAACCCCAGCGAATGCCTTGGGATCGTCGGTGAAAGCGGGTCCGGCAAAAGCCAGACCTTCATGGCCGCGATGGGATTGTTGCCGCCCGCGGGGCGGGCGTTGGGATCGGCCATGCTGAATGGCAAGGAAATCCTGAACCTGCCGGTGGGCAGGCTGAACAAGATCCGCGGCTCGGACGTCGGGATGATCTTTCAGGACCCGCTGACCGCCCTGACCCCGCATCTGCGGATCGGGCAGCAAATGCGCGAAGTGCTTCAGGTACACGAAGGGCTGCAAGGTTCCGCCGCGCGCGAACGCTGTCTGGAATGGCTGAACCGCGTCCGCATTCCCGAAGCCAAGCGGCGTCTGGATCAGTATCCGCACGAGCTGTCGGGCGGCATGCGCCAGCGCGTCATGATCGCCATGTCGATGCTGTGCAACCCCAAGCTGCTGATCGCGGATGAGCCGACCACGGCGCTGGACGTGACCGTTCAGGCCGACATTCTGGACCTGATGGTGCGCCTGCAAAAGGACGAAGGCACCGCGATTGCCCTGATCACCCATGACATGGGCGTGGTGGCCCGCATGTGTGACCGTATTCAGGTCATGCGCCTTGGTCAGTTTGTCGAGGCCGGAGACACGCGCGAAATATTCCGCGCACCGCAGCATGCCTATACCCGCACATTGCTTGAGGCGATGCCGCGCATCGATGCGGGCGACGCGCCCAAGGCGTTGGACAAGGTCGACGACCCGCTGCTCAAGGTCGATGACGTCAAGGTTCACTTTCCGATCCACGTCAAAGGCGGGCTGTTCGGGCGCAAAGTGCCTCTGAAAGCCGTGGATGGTGTCAGTTTTGACATCCGCAAGGGCGAAACGCTGGGCGTAGTGGGCGAATCCGGCTGCGGCAAGTCCACGCTGGCCCGCGCCGTGTTGCAGCTGATCGAACCCAGCGCGGGCAATGTCAGCTGGCTGGGACATCCCATTGTCGGGCTAAAACGCCATGAGCTCAACAAGTACCGCAAGGACCTGCAGATCGTGTTCCAGGACCCGCTGGCCAGCCTTGATCCGCGGATGACCATCTCGGCCTCGATCGCGGAACCCCTGAAAACCTACCGTCCCGATCTGACTGATCGGGAACGCAAGGACATGGTCGCGCAGATGATGGAGCGGGTCGGGCTGAAATCCAACATGATCAACCGCTACCCGCATGAGCTGTCTGGCGGTCAGAACCAGCGTGTCGGCATCGCCCGGGCGATGATCAACAAACCCAAGCTGATCATCTGTGATGAGGCGGTCTCGGCGCTGGACGTGTCGATTCAGGCGCAAATCGTGGAATTGCTGCGTGAGTTGCAGCAGGAATTCGGGCTGTCGATGATCTTCATCAGCCACGACCTGTCCGTAGTGCGCGCGGTGTCCAACCGGATCATGGTTCTGTATCTGGGCCGGATCGTCGAGTTGGGCGATGGTGAGGTGATCTGCTCTGATCCGATCCACCCCTACACCAAATCGTTGATCTCGGCCGTGCCGATCCCCGACCCGGATGTCGAACGGACCCGGCAGCGTCTGAAACTGCCTGGCGAGCTGCCCTCGCCCATGGATCCCAAAGCGGCGCTGCGGTTTCTGCCCAGCCGTTTGGCGCATGGCGACACCGATTACGTGCCGCAACTGGCCGAAATCAGACCGGATCATTTCGTGGCCGAACATGACCCGTTAGAGACCATCATGAACGGGGCCTGATCGCCCTATCCCCCCTGGGCTTGTTCGCGGGCTTTGGGGGGACCAGATTTGGACTGACATAATTTCGGCCGCCCAATCCGCCCGAATTTATGGCAATGCCTAAAAAACTTGCAGAGTCCCGCCGTCGGCCCGTTGATCGTTTTGACTCTCGCCCGTTGGGGTGGCACGATCTTTGGAACCGGCAGCGCACAACCCCGGCGGCATTGAAACTTCACGCCGCAGGTCCTAAGAGGGCGCGTTAGAAAAACGCTGTCAAACATTACTTTAGTAGCTTGAGAGGTTATATGGCACGCAAGGTCACAAAGGCGATCTTCCCCGTCGCGGGGCTGGGAACACGTTTCCTGCCTGCAACAAAGTCGGTGCCGAAAGAGATCATGACACTGGTTGATCGTCCGCTGGTGCAATACGCCATCGACGAGGCGCGCGCCGCCGGCATCACCGAGTTCATCTTTGTCACCTCACGCGGCAAATCCGCTTTGGAAGACTATTTTGACCACAATCTGGTCCTTGAGCAGGAATTAAAGAACAAGGGCAAAGACCAGCTACTGGAAACGCTGAGCGCGACCAACATGGAAAGCGGCGCGATTGCCTATATCCGCCAGCACAAGGCGTTGGGTCTTGGGCATGCTGTCTGGTGCGCCCGTCGCCTGATCGGAGATGAACCCTTTGCCGTAATGTTGCCCGATGACGTGATCGCAGCTGAAAAACCCTGCCTGCAGCAAATGGTCGAAGCCTATGAGGAAACCGGCGGCAATATGGTCGCCGCGATGGAGGTTCCGGCCGACAAGACCAGCGCATATGGCGTGTTGGACGTGGGCGACAATATCGGCCCCGTGGTGCGCACGCGCGGCATGGTCGAAAAGCCCAAACCGGAAGAAGCTCCGTCAAATCTGGCTGTGATTGGGCGTTATATTCTTGGACCATCGGTTCTCTACAACCTCAATCAGATGAAAAAAGGCAGCGGCGGCGAAATCCAGCTGACCGACGCGATCGCAGAAGACATTGGCAACGGTGTTCCGGTCTTTGGCTACAAGTTTGATGGCCAGCGCTTTGACTGTGGCTCCAAGGCGGGTTTCCTGCAAGCCACGGTGGCCTTTGCATTGGCCCGCGACGATCTGCGCGACGACCTGAGCCAGTATCTGCACGATGTCGTTGCCACGGGTCAGGCCGCACAATAGAGCGTTTCGGGTTTTACCTGAATCACTCTGTGACACGAATGTCCCGAGAACGCCGCAGGCGTGGCAGGGTATTCGTGTCTCAAGTTAA